>CAWFYC010000021.1:987500-1084421 GCA_963819855.1 uncultured Alphaproteobacteria bacterium | reverse complement strand
GCCTGTTCCCGCCACCTTGGGTTACGGCCTAACGGGCTCACCTCTCGGCCTTGCAGCCTGGATAAATCACTGCAACTGCTGCGAGCCCGATTGCTTACTCACCAAAGACGCGATGCTGAACGACATTACACTTGACTGGTTGACGAACACCGCGATCGCCTCCGCGCGGCTCTACTGGGAAAACGTATACTGGCGGCACCCTTCACCGAAGCCGCCACTCAAGTTTTTCCGGCGCCTTCCGCGGGTGGCTATTCTTGTCTTCTATCCCAAGCGCCACGACGTGACCGCCAAGCCGGGAGAATCAACGAGGCTCACGACGGGAATCACTGAAGCTGTTGACCTCGCCGCCGCCGACTTTCTACCATCACCGCGATGGTGACAGATGAGTTTGATGCAGCCCTCGACACTTAGAGCAGGAGGCATGCCGCCAGCAAGGACGGAATTTCTGCCACGATCGCAGCGTGACGGCGGAACACGGACGACCCGGGTTGCTGAAGTCCGGATTTCGGATACTGTCAGTTCGTAGCGACGAGGAGAGAACGTCATGAAGGTAGTCACGCTTCGAGACATACCCGATGTCCCGGTGGAAGGCGCTGATCGGATCGCAGGATGGACGGGTCCGGTTTCCCGATCGCGCCAGACCATCGTCGAACCCGGGGATTCCGCGAACTACAACTGCAGTGTGGTGAATTTCAGCCAAGGCTGCACGACGGGTTGGCACACGCACGACTGCGATCAGATCCTGGTCGTGACATCAGGCTCCGGCATGGTGGCGACGGAGCATGAGCAGCACGCGATCAATGTCGGTGATGTCGCGCATATCAAGGCCGGTGAACGACACTGGCATGGCGCCAAGGCCGATACAACGATGGGGCATATCACCATTACGCTCGTTGGCGGCCAGACCACGTGGGGATAGCCACGATGCCGCGGCCACGAGCGCTGGAAAACATTCGCGTGGTGGACTTCAGTTGGGTGCGGGCCGGGCCATGGGCCACGCGCTGGCTGGGTGCGCTCGGGGCCGAGGTGATAAAGATCGAGTGGCCGGAGAGCGAGCGCGGCAGGCTGCCGAGTACCACCACCCCGCAGGATCTCGCGGTCAATCTGAACACCTCGGGAAACTTCGCTGACACCAATGTCAACAAGAAGAGCCTCAGCCTGAACGTACGCAGCGCCAAGGGCCTGGAGATCGTGAAACGGTTGATCGCCGTCTCCGACCTCGTGATCGAGAATTTTTCCTCGCGCGTGCTGCGGAACTGGGGCCTGGGCTACGACGAGTTGTGCCGGATCAAACCGGATATCGTCTATGTGTCGATGTCGGGCTACGGCCATACCGGACGCAATCACCACTACACCACATTCGGTCCAGTCGCCCAGGCGGTCTCGGGGCTGACATATCTGTCTGGCCTGCCCGACAAGCCGCCGGCCGGCTGGGGCTGGTCGTATATGGACGATACCGGCGGAATGTACGGCGCGATGTGTGCGCTCACCGGGCTGTATCATCGCAACATGACAGGGCAAGGCCAGCATATCGACCTGTCTCAGATGGTCTCCAGCGTTCCCCTCAACGGACCGGCGCTGCTGGATTGTTCGGTGAACGGGCGCGGGTCGCGCCGCACCGGGTTTCCGCCCGGAAACCGTGCGCACTGGCCCGGCACGCCTCTGGTCAACAATTACCGGGGGCCTACGGTCGCGCCGCATAATGCCTATCGCACGCATCCTGGCGGCTATAACGACTGGTGCGTGATCGTCTGCCGCTCGGACGAGGAATGGCAGCAACTGGTGCAGGTAATGGACGCCCCGTCGTGGGCCAGTTCGGAAAAATTTGTCAGCATCGCCGGACGCTTGCAGCACCAGGAGGAATTGGACGAACACATCGAAGCGTGGAGCATGAGGCTGGGGAAGTACGAGTTGACGGAGCGCTGCCAGGAAGCCGGCGTGCCTGCCTTGCCAGTGCAAAGCGCCGAAGACCGGGTCGAACATGACCCCCAGTTGCGGCACCGGGAGATGTATCTGGCGATGGAGCATCCGGCGCTCGGACGACACAAAGTGCAGAATGCCCCGTTCAAACTCTCGGAAACCCCAGCGTCGAACCAACTCCCCGCGCCCTTGATCGGTCAACACACGCGCGAGATCGTTGAAGACCTGCTGGGCTATAGCCGCGAAGAGCTTCGCGCGGGCTTCGCTGACGGCACGTTCTGGCCCACCAAGCGGGAGCGTCTTCCCTATATGGAGGAACTGCTTCAGTGACGGATGCCAAGACCCCTCCAGGCCCGCTGACAGGCCTGAGAGTACTGGAGCTGACGGAGGCAACGGGCCAGTTCTGCGGCAAGCTGCTCGGCGACCTGGGGGCTGATGTGGTCAAGGTCGAACCCCCCGGCGGGGAGCGAAACCGTCACGTCGGGCCATTCCTCGACGACATCCCGCATCCGGAACGCAGTCTGTCGTTCTGGTACTATAATACGTCCAAGCGCGGCGTTACCCTTAACCTGCGCGCGGCGGATGGCCGCCGGCTTTTCGGTCGTCTTGCCGCGACGTCGGACGTCATTCTGGAAACGTTCCGCCCGGGCTATCTGGCGTCGCTGGGACTCGATCATGAGTGTCTACGCGAACGAAACGCGCGGCTGATCATATGCTCGCTTACCCCGTTCGGTCAGACCGGCCCCTGGCGGGATTATCTTTCCAGTGATCTGCTGCACCTTGCGGCGGGTGGCGAGATGGCGTCCTGCGGCTATGACGAGGCAGATGTGCCGAATGCGCCTCCCATCGCGCCCGGTGGCGGCAACGCCTGGCATATGGGCTGTCATTACGCATATATGGCAATCATGGCCGCGCTGGTCCATCGCACGGTTTCGGGGCAAGGTCAGTATATCGATGTGTCCATACACGAGGCCTGCGCGCTGACCACCGAGTTGGCGATCGCCAACTACGTCTACCGGGGTGAGGTGCTGCGACGCCAGACCGGTCGCCATCATGCCGCTGGTCCGACGCCGCGTACTCAGTTTCGCGCCAAGGACGGGACGTATGTCTGCGCGCTGGTGGGGGGACGGCTCAATCCCAAGTTCATCAAGGAGCTGGCAGAGCTGCTCGACAGCTACGGCATGGCCGGCGATCTCAAGGACCCCAAATACCAGGACCAGGCGGTTATCACGGCGAACACACCTCATATCATTGGTGATCTCGTCGCGAACTTCATCGCCAGCATGCCGGCAGAGGAAGTGTACCACGCCGCCCAGGAGCGCGGCTTCACCTGGGGAGCGGTGCGTCCCCCGGAGGCATTGCTCGATGACCCGCATCTGCATGATCGCGGGTTCTGGAAGCAGGTGGAACACGAGGAACTCGGTCGCAGCTTCGTCTATCCGGGCGAGGCGGCCATCTACAACGGCTCGCCCTGGCGGATTTCGAGGCGGGCGCCGCTGATCGGCGAGCACAACGCGGAAATCTTCTGCGACGAACTCGGGCTATCGCGCGGTGAGCTTTCGATGCTGGCGGAAAGTCATGTGATCTGAGCGGGTCATTGTGCTCCGCATCGGCATCATCGGCGCCGGAATTGGCGGCCTCAGCGCGGCACTCGCACTGCGCTACGCGGGCTTCGAGGTGGATGTCTACGAACAGGCGCCCGAACTGACCGAGGTCGGCGGCGGCATCAACATGGCCCCGAATGCGATGCGCGTCCTGCGCCGTCTTGGCCTTGGCCCGGGGCTCGACCGCGACGGCGTGCGCCCGCTGCTCACGCATCAGCGTCGCTGGGCGGACGGGCGCACACTGCAGCAGGCGCCGCTCAATCCGTTATGCGAGCGGCTCTACGGTGCTCCGCATATGACGATCCACCGTCGCGATCTGTTGGCGGCGATCGCTTCGGGGCTGCCGAGTGAGTGTATCCATCTCGACCACCGGCTTGCCGGCTTGACCGACCAGGGAGACAGCGTCGCGGCCTGGTTCGACAACGGTGTGCGCATCAAGGTCGATGTGCTGGTCGGCGCCGATGGCATCCATTCGGCTGTGCGCACTCGACTGTTCGGTGACGAGGCACCGGTGTTTGCCGGCTGTGTCGCCTATCGCGGGCTTGTCCAGGTGGAGCGCATCGCCGATCTCGGTCTCGATCACAGCAACCAATCCTGGGTCGGGCCCGGCGCCCATTTCGTGCATTACTTCGTGTCACGCGGACGGCTGTTGAATTTCGTCGGCTGGACCGAGCACGACACCTGGAACCGCGAGGATTGGACCGATCGTGCGACGATCGATCGCGCGCTCGCCGCGTTTGCCGGGTGGCATCCACAGATCGGCCGGATCATCGGCGCCGCGGAGACCTGTTTCATCTGGGCGTTGTTCGACCGCGACCCGCTGCCGCGCTGGTCGGTCGACCGCACGACCTTGCTTGGCGATGCGTGCCACCCGATGTATCCGTTCATGGGCCAGGGTGCGGCGCAGGCGATCGAGGACGGCGCCGCCCTCGCTGCCTGTCTCGCCGCCTGCGGCAGCGATCCTGCCGCCGCCCTTCGGCGCTACGAGCAGTTTCGCATTCCGCGCGTCAGCCGGTTGCAGGCGATGTCGCGCGCCAACAAGTCGCGCTTCCATATGGCGGATGGTCCGGCGCAACAGGAACGCGACGCCGAATGGTCACGCGCCGGCGACCGCGCGCCCGACACCATGCGTTGGCTGTACGGTCACGACCCGGCCGAGCTTCAAGCGTCGGTGGGATGAGTTATACCAGCCGCCCAATCCAATGACCGGTCTCGACCGAGGCTGTGTGAAAACGTCGAACCGTAACGGCAGTGAGCAGTTTCCTTATTCAGCGCGACGTCCCTTTGAATCCTTCGGTCTCTCGGGGCCTTCGTGCCGACGCGATGTTGCGCATCGCCCGTCGTGATTTGCGTTTTCACACAGCCTGGACCCTTTGCGGCCATGCGACATTGTGGACCGTCGGTGGCGGTCAGCCGCGCTGCTCCCCGGGAGGTTTGGATCGCAGTGTCGGCTGGGCTTAGCATCCGAACCCGCCGGTAACCGGCACGACCGGTCCTGGCCGGTCAGGGGGAAACATGGCCGCGAAGCCGAATGCCCGAGCATGGCGCCAAATCTCAGACGGACCCGTGCCATGACCGTGCGGGTGTTGGTTGTCGATGACGAGCCAGATGTCGAGGTGCTGTTCCGGCAGCAGTTCCGTCGGGAAGTGCGCGAGGGGCTTTACACGCTCGACTTTGCGCTCTCGGCCTTGGCTGCATTGGCAATATTGGACGACGCCGTCGGCGAGGAGATCATCCTACTGGTGTCGGACATCAACACGCCCGGGATGAGCGGTCTCGACCTCATCCCGGAGGTGAAGGTGCGGCGGCCAGACCTGCCGGTGTTTATGATCTCGGCTTATGGCGATGCGGATACGGTGGCCACGGCGCTGGCGCGCGGCGCTGATGAGTTCCTCACCAAGCCGGTGGATTTCCCGAAACTGAAGCAGGACATCACGGCGGTGAGGGCTGAAGCGACGGGGGGAAACGGATGACCGCGCCACCGGATGATACCTCAGCCGACACAGGCGCCATCATCGCCGCATTGCGGGCAGAACGCGACGCGGCACTGTCAGAGAAGGCCGAGCTGGCCGAGGCATTGGCCGCACGCAACAGCGAGTTCGGCGAGCGGATCGAGTATCAGGCCGCGACCATCGACGTGCTGAAAGCGATGTCGGCCTCGCCCGGCGATCCACAGCCGGTGTTTGATTTAATTGTCGAACGAGCGCGCGATCTGTGCGACGCCTATGGCGTGACCGTGCTCGAATTCGATGGCGGGCTGTTGCATTATCGCGCGGCGAACGGCGTCAGCGACGATGCCGAAACTCGGGAAGCATTCGCGGCAATGTACCCGAGGCCGCCAACCCGCGACATGCCTCAGGGCCGCGCGATCCTGGACCGCCGGACCATTCGCATCGATGATCTGGAGGCCGACCAAGGTCTTAACCCATTCTATCGGGGTATCACGGCGAAATCGACGGTGGTCGTGCCGCTGATGCGTGGCGAGGTGGTGATCGGGACTGTCGGTATCGGCAGCCGCGAACGCGGCGGCTTCTCCGGGAGCCAGATCGAGTTGCTTCAGACCTTCGCCGAGCAGGCGGTGATCGCCATCACCAGCGCCGAGATGTATCGCGCGTTGCAAGCCCGCACGAGCGATCTTCAGGAAACGCTGGAATACCAGACCGCGACCAGCGACGTGCTGCAGGTCATCAGCCGCTCGACCGTCGATCTGCAACCTGTGCTGGAGACGCTCCTGGCGACCGCAGTGCGGCTCTGCAGGGCAGACCTTGGAACGATCTCTGTCCGGGAGGGCGATGCTTTCCGCGTCGCTGCGACCAGCTCGCTGTCCCCGGAATACAACGCATTCTTCCGCGGCCGGCTGCTGCCCGCGGACCGGGGGTCGATTACCGGACGAACTGCGATCGAGGGGCGCATCATTCATATTGCCGATCTCATGTCCGACCCGGATTTCGCCTTGACCCAAGTCGTCAAACGCGGCGAGACGGCGCTCGGCGTACCGCTACTGCGCGAAGGCAACGTCGCCGGGGTGATCGTCCTGATCCGAAGTCGAGTGCAGCCTTTCTCAAACCGGCAGGTGGAACTGGTCGCCACATTCGCCGATCAGGCGGTCATCGCCATCGAAAACGCGCGGCTGCTGACCGAGCAGCGCGAGGCGCTGGAGCAGCAGACCGCGACCGCCGAGGTCTTGGGGGTCATCAACGCCTCGCCGGGCGATCTTGCGCCGGTGTTCGACGCGATTTTGGAGAAGGCACATACATTGTGTGGCGTTGCTCAAGGCGCATTGGTTATGTTTGACGGCGAAATCTTCCGCGCCAGTGCCACGCGCGGCCTCGGAGATTTCGCATCAGTATTGCGAGAAGGGTTTCGACCTCGCTTGGGTAGCCCGCAGGACAAACTGCTCAATGGAGAGCCTTTTGTTCATATCTCTGACGCTGGGGATGTCGACGACCCGACAGCTCAGCGCGGCTTTGAGCTCGCCGGCGTCCGAACTGTCCTATACGTCGCGATGCGCAAGGACCACTCGCT
Organism: uncultured Alphaproteobacteria bacterium; assembly: GCA_963819855.1. Classification (GTDB taxonomy): domain Bacteria; phylum Pseudomonadota; class Alphaproteobacteria; order Acetobacterales; family Acetobacteraceae; genus JAMXLO01. The sequence goes on along the minus strand of CAWFYC010000021.1, from coordinate 1,077,372 downwards.
ACTTGGCTATATTGCTGCCAGCCACAAAGATGTTCGGCCGTTCTCGGACAAGCAGATCGCGTTGTTGCAGAATTTCGCCGCGCAGGCGGTGATCGCGATGGAAAACGCGCGGCTGTTGACCGAGACGCGCGAGGCGTTGGAGCAGCAGACCGCGACTGCTGAGGTGCTGCAAGTCATCAACTCCTCGCCTGGCAACTTGACCCCGGTGTTCGATGCGATACTGGAAAAGGCGATGCAGCTGTGCGGGGCCGCGTTCGGCTCGCTCTACACTTACGATGGTGCGCGCTTCCTCACCGCGGCGCAACGTGGTTTGCCCCCGGCGTATGCAGCGTTCAGAGCACGGCACCCACCGACGCGGGCACGAGGCGGCGGCATCGCAACGCTGGTCGAGACGAGAAAGCCCGTGCATGGCCTCGACTTGGCGACGCACGAGCATTACCGGGCCGGGCAGTCCGGCGTCCGTGCGATGGTCGAACTCGGCGGCGTCCGCACGTCGCTAATTGTTCCGTTGCTCAAGGACGATGCTCTGCTCGGATGCATTTCTGTCTATCGCCAGGAGGTGTGTGCTTTTTCTGACAAGCAGATCGCCCTGCTCGAAAGCTTTGCGGCCCAGGCGGTGATCGCGATGGAGAACGCGCGACTCATCACCGAACAACGCGAAGCACTGGAGCAGCAGACCGCGACCGCCGAGGTATTGCAGGTCATCAATTCGTCCCCCGGCGATCTCGCGCCGGTGTTCGACGCTATACTGGAAAAGGCGCATCACCTTTGCAGCGCCTATCATGGAAGCTTGTATATAGGCGAGGGAGAGGTTTTTCGGGCAGTGGCCATTCGTGGCATGTCGGATGCGCTCGCAGACCTGATAAGGAACCCGTTTCGTCCGGGCCCGAACCACCCTGTTCAGCGGTTGGTCGCCGGCGCACCCTTCGCGGAGGTGCACGATGCCTCCACGATCGATGATCCAATTGTACAGAAGGTACTCAAGCTCGCGGGTATGCGCAGCGCGCTATTTGTGGCGCTTCGAAAAGACAAAGCCCTCCTCGGATACGTTGTCGCGACTAGTCCTGAGGTCCGAGCATTCGGTAACAAACACGTCACGCTATTGCAGAATTTTGCTGCGCAGGCAGTCATCGCAATGGAGAATGCGCGGCTGCTAGATCAAATTCGCCAACGTCAGGCAGAGCTCAGAGCAACGTTCGACAATATGGGCGATGGCGTTGTGATGTTTGACGCTGAGCACCGACTGGCAGCATGGAACCGCAACTTTCAGGAGCTGCTCGACATTTCTGATGCGATACTAGCCGAACGCCTGGACTATGCTGACTACCTGCGCCTATTGGCTGAGCGTGGTGAGTTCGGTGCCGAGGATGTGGAAGCTGAGCTTGCCCGCCGCCTGGGGGATACCGACCGGGAGCTGCGCCTAGAACGCACGCGCCCCGATGGCCGGGTCATCGAGGTTCGCCGCAACGCGGTGCCCGACGGCGGTTTTGTGCTGATCTACAGCGACATCACCGAGCGGAAACGGTCGGAAGCTGAGATCAGAGCCGCGCGTGATGCCGCTGAAGCTGCCTACCGCGACCTGAAGGCCGCGCAGGCCAACCTGATTCAGGCGGAGAAGATGGCATCACTCGGCCAGCTCACCGCCGGTATCGCGCACGAGATCAAGAACCCGTTGAACTTCGTCAACAATTTTGCTGCGCTGTCGGTGGACCTGCTGAGCGAACTGAAGGAGACCGCTGCGCCGGGCTTCGCTGCACTGTCCGAGAAGCAGCGCGGAGAGATCGATGACCTGTCCGCCATGCTGACCAGCAACCTGGAGAAGATCACCGAGCACGGCAAACGCGCCGACGGCATCGTCAAGGCGATGCTGGAACACTCGCGCGGGTCTTCGGGCGAACGGCGCATGGTCGATCTGAACACGCTGATCGATGAGGCGCTGAACCTCGCCTACCACGGCGCCCGCGCGCAGGATCAGAGTTTCAACGTCACGCTGGAACGCGATTTCAGCGCAGGCATCGCCCCGATTGAGGTCAACCCACAGGACATCACACGGGTGTTCCTGAACATCTTCAGCAATGGCTTCTACGCCGCCAACAAGCGGGCGCGCAGCGGAGAGGACGGCGCCTTCATGCCGACGCTGAAGGTCACCACGCGGGATGCCGGCGAAGCGGTGGAGATCCGTGTGCGGGACAACGGCACCGGCATTCCGGCCGACATCAGGGACAAGCTGTTTCAGCCGTTCTTCACTACCAAGCCGACCGGCGAGGGCACCGGCCTCGGCCTGTCGATCACCTACGACATTGTGACGCAGCAGCATGGCGGCAGCATCGCTGTGGACAGCAAGGTCGGCGACTACAGCGAGTTCACGATACGGCTGCCGCGCAACCCATAGGTCTTAAGGGCGAACGACCGGTTTCCACCATTAGAGCGGCTTCAGGCAGAGCGGAATCGCGACGGGATGATGGGTTTCGCTGCGCTCTACCCATCCTACCGCAACGAGCGCGCAGCAACTCGTAGGATGGGTAGAGCGCAGCGAAACCCATCGAGCCAGATGACTATGCGGGTTTCCAGTCAGTCTGAAATTGCTCTAGCAGTCACTGAACGAACGAGGCTGTTGGTATCAGATTGCGGAGATTACGAGGCTCACCAGGAAACGCGAGGCGACAAGCAGCAGGAACAGGCCGAACCCAACTTCGAGCTGGCGCTTCGGCAGGCGGTGCGCCAGGCGGGCGCCGAACGGCGCAACCCAGCTCGACAGCGGTGCGACCAGGACGACGCCGATCACCGAGACGAAACCGAGCGACAGCGGCGGCAACAGTGCCTGATGCGGCAGGCCGGCAAGCACGTAGCCGATCGTGCCGGCGAGCGTGATCGGGACGCCGAGGCCCGCCGCGGTCGCCAATGCGCTATGGATCGGCCTGCCGTAAAGCACCAGCACCATCGTCACCAAGGAGCCGCCGGCGATCCCCATCAGCGAGGAACAGAGGCCGATCGCGAACCCGTAGCCGGTCATCGCCGCGGCGCCCGGCAGCTCGCTGCCCAGGACCCATCCGTCGGCTCCGGCCAGCAATCTTGCTGCGATCAGGCAGGCGATGAGCACGAACGCTGCCTTGAACACGTCAGGCGGCGCCACCGACGCGAGCGCCGAACCGACGGCGACCCCTGCCATGGACGGCAACGCCCAGCGGCGCACGACCTCGGGAAGCGCGAACCCGCGCGCCTTGTGCGCGCGGTATGAGCGCATCGCAGTCGGCACGATGATCGCAAGCGAGGTGCCGATGCACAGTTGCATGCGCACCGCCTCGGGTACGCCGAGCAGGCGGAACACCTCGAACAGCACCGGCACGATGACGGCGCCGCCACCGATACCGAACAGCCCGGCGAGGATGCCGGTCACCACACCGGCGACCATGACGCTCGCCGCCAGCCATGCAAGCTCGCCGATCATCGCGATCTCAGCGTCCGCGGCTACCCGGGATAGTGCGTGCGCAGGCTCTGCCCGCCGGCCTCTGCCGGGCTGGCGTCGATCAGCACGAAGGCAAACACGCAGGGCTGTGTGCCGGTGTTGACCCACGCATGCATGGTGCCGCGCTGCACCACAACGTCGCCTTGCGCGAGGTGCACCGTCTTGCCGTCATCCAACTCCAGATCACACTCGCCGGACAGCACGATGGCGTAATCCAGCGTTTCGGTTCGGTGCATGAACTTCGGTGAACCCGGCGTGAATTCGACGATCCGCACCACGGTCCCCTGACCCGACCCGACGTAATTGTGCCGGACCACGAAGCCCTGCCGCTGCGCGGCCGCAGCGGCATCGGAGTTGTCCACCGGCATCCGGTCGGTAGACCAGATCTCGCAGCGCGCGCGTCCTGGCCGCGTGGTGGCCGATCATTCGTTCATCCGATGCGATGATGGCCTTTCCGGCCGCATCATGGCCGGTGACGATCCGGCGCACTTCCAAGGTCATGTTTCCCTCCCGCTATTTGTGGGCTGTGACCAGAAAGATCGTGGCCGGTAGGCGGATCGGGCCGGCGCTCGCGGCGGCAGTGAACGCCGCTGCGATCTCCTCGGCGATCACCTGTCGGGTCGTTCCGTCGGGCTGTTTCGCTTCGATCAGCCGTGCCGTCGGTCCCATCATCAGCGCCTGCCGTGCCTCTTCCTCGGGGCTGCCGCCGGTGATGGTCGGGTGCGCCCGCTCAACCGTGATCTCGGTGAACCCGGCCGCGGTGAGAACCCGGCGCACGTAGTCGGGGTTGCCGAAGGCGAGCGGACCCGGCTCCGGATTGGTCGACGGCGCCGGCGGCCCCAGATGGCGCACCGCGATCTCGTAGGAAATCAGCCAGTGCCGGTTCTCCGCCAGCGGCGCCCAGCAGGCGAACACCAGGCGCCCATCCGGCTTCAGCGCACTGCCGACGTTGCGGAACGCCGCGACGGGATCAGCGAAGAACATGACGCCCATGCGCGAGGTCGCGACATCGAACGCGGCCGGCTCGAGCGCGAACACCTGTGCGTCGCCTTGCAGCAGCGTGACATTGTGCATCCCACTCTCGGCGATGCGCTGCCGGGCGACCCCGAGCATCGGTTCCGAAATGTCGACCGCAACCACGCGGCCATGAACGCCGACCGCCTGCGCCAGCGGCAGCGTGACCGCGCCGGTGCCGCAGCCGATTTCGAGCACGCTCTCGCCGCCGGCGAGCCGCAGGCAGTCCAGCAATAGCGCGAGGCTTTCCAGATTGCGCCGTTCCCGGAACCCCTGGCCGGCGACCCAGCGCGGGCCGGCGACCTCGTTCCAATAGCGCCGCTGGGCCTCATTCGCGTCCATCGCTATGCTCCTTCTGGATCAGAGAGGAGTTCCGAGTATGACCGAGGCGAAGCTCGCTCCCAACCTGCCGGGGTGGATGGTGGACCATGCGAACCGCTACCTCGCCAGCGGCGGCACCGATGGGCACATGTACAAGATGGCTCAGCCGGGCCGTCCGGAGATCACGGTGCCGTCCTTGCTGTTGACGACGACGGGCCGGAAGTCCGGCGAGAAATACGTGTTTCCGCTGTTCTACGGGAAGTCCGGCGACAGCTACTTCGTGATCGCTTCGAAAGGTGGCGCGCCGGAGCACCCCGGCTGGTATCGCAATATCCTCGCCGATCCGGGCGTCGAGGTTCAGGCGGGGACAGCGAAGGTGAAGGCGCGGGCGCGGACCGCCACCGGCGAGGAGCGCGCTCGGCTGTGGGAGAAGTCGCTGGAATTCTGGCCGCCGTACGCCGACTACCAGAAGAAGACCGAGCGCGAGATTCCGGTCGTGGTGCTGGATCCTGTGCGATAAGAGCGATCTCTCGAGCTCGTCATTCCCGCGTAAGCGGGAACCCAGGCAAGCAGACACGTCACGCGAGCCTGGGTCCCCGCTTGCGCGGGGATGACGATGAATTGGACGATCGCGTGATTGGCGGACAGGGCGAATGGAATGAGCGACTGGAGCAAGGTGACGCGGCCGATCCCGGTTCCGAACGAGTGGACCAGGCCGTTCTGGGATGCGGCGAAGCGCGGCGAACTGGCGCTGCAACGCTGCCAGAGTTGCGGGCATTTCCAGCATCCGCCGTACGCGACCTGCGTCCAATGCATCGGCACGGAGCTGAAGTTCGAACCGGTGCGCGGGGCCGGCGCGATCTACGCCTACACCATCATGTATCACACCGGTGACAAGCGGTTTGCCCCCGTCGTGCCGTACGCCAGCATCATCGTGGAGCTGGACGATGCTCCGGGCGCGCTGCTCGCCGGCAACCTGCTCGAGGCGCCGTACACCGAGGCGAAGGTAGGGCGGCGCGTCGAGGTCATCTTCGAGCAGATGAACGACGACATCACGCTGCCGCAGTTCCGTCTCGCGCGCTGAAGGGAGCCGAACGCATGTGGGACAACCGGTGCAAGGTGGCGGTCAGCGGTGTGGGCTTTTCCAAGGTCTCCAGGACCGCCGAGATACCGCTCGCGGCGCATGCGTTGACCGCCGTGAAGGAGGCGGTCGCGGACTCGGGGCTGCGGATGGAGGACATCGACGGCCTGGCGACCTATCCGGAACTGCCGGCGACCGGGCACGCGGAGGTAGACGGTATCTCCGTCGTTTCGGTCAACTGCATGATGGCGATGCTCAAGCTGCCCAACCTGACGTGGCACATCCAGGTGGGAACCACCAACATCGGCGGCGCCGTGCAGCAGGCGGTCAACGCATTGCTCGCCGGGGTGTGCAAATACGCGGTGGTGTGGCGGGCAATGCATAACCCGCGCGGCACCTACCAGAACCTGCCTGGGGCGTATGCTTCCGGCGCGGGCAGTTCACCGCGCCCTACGGCTTCGGCGGTCCGGGGCAGGGCATGGCGGTCGCGTATACACGCTGGCTGGAACGCAACGGACAGAGCCGCGAGAAGATGGCGACGCTGGCGGTGACGCAGCGCCGCCACACGCAGCACAATCCGCACGCCTACTTCTACGGCACAGAGCTGACGCGCGAGGACTATTTCGCATCGCGGATGGTCGCCTATCCGTTCTGCCTGTTCGATTGCGACATTCCGGTGCAAGGCGCGGTCGCCATCGTGCTCACGTTGGCGGAGCGGGCGCGGGACCTGAAGCCGCGGCCGGCGTATCTGGCAGGCTATGGACAGCGGCTGCATTTCGAGGTGGCGGGACGCATCGGCAGCCTGAGCAGCTACATGGAGGGGGGCAGCAGTTCCGCCAAGTTGACGTGGGAGCGGTCGGGGTTCAGTCCGAAGGATGTTGACGTGGCGCAGATCTACGACGGGTTTTCGGCGTCGGTGATCTACGGGCTGGAATCCTACGGGTTCTGCAAGGAGGGCGAGGCGCTCGACTTCATCCAGGACGGGCGCATTGAGCTCGACGGCGAGCTGCCACTCAACACCTTTGGCGGCAGTCTTGGCACCGGGCGCATCCACGGGCTGTGGCACATCATCGAAGGCGCGCTGCAGGCATCGGGGCGGGCGGGATCGCGGCAGGTGAAGGACGCTAACGTGTCGTTTGTCGGGGCGAGCGCGCCGATCGTGACGGGGACGACGTTCATCTTTGTGCGGGAGCCGTACTGAGGGGATTTCGGCGCCGCACAGGGACGTGCCGTGTGCAAGCCGCCTCCCGGTCCCTTATGCTGAAGTTGACAGAGCTTCGTATGGATACTTGGTCGACGTGACTATCCCGTTGAAGCCAGAAGCCGCCAAGGCCCTGGAAAACCAGGCGCGGGGTGAGGCGATTGGGAGGTACCTGAGCAGCTTGCTGAAGGGCAATCGCTTGGCCAATGTCCTCGCCGAGGCAATCGCCGACGCCAAACGGGAGGCTCGTGGAAACGGCCTGACGGACGAGGACATCGACGCCGAACTGAAAGCCTGGCGCGCAGAGCGTAGCGCTTGATTGTTGTCTTCGGCGCGTCGACACTCGTATCAGCTGCGCTCAAAGCGGACAGCATCTCGGAATGTGCACTTCTCCATGCGGTGACCGAGCTAAATCGGCTGATCCTGTCGCAAGAGGTCGAAGACGAATACCGGGAGGTGGTCTTCCGTCCGAAGTTCGATCGCTTCGTCTCGGTCGAACGACGTCAGTTGATCCTGGACATCGTGGTCTTTGCCGGCGTGAGGGTCGATCTCTATGTCCCCGCTCTGGTGTCTGGGATCTTTGGCACGCGGGCCTGGATGGCGCGAGAGCTGGCACGCATCGCCGGACGCAAGACGTCCTGCGCAAGTGAATTGGCCGCTCGCGCGAATGGTGCCAAGGGAGGACGGGCCAGGAAGGGCGCCCACGGAACTGCCGGCCACGGCAGAGCTGGTATTGCCGGAGCGAGTGACAGAAGGTTTGGCGGAGACCCCTGACCTGTTCATTTTCCCGACTGAAGTGCCCACATCGGCTCCCCGAATCGCTATCCCCGATAGTGTGCCTGAGTTGGTGGTCGAGCCAGGCGACACGGTTATCGTGCGCTTTGATGACAACCGTATCCGGCGATTCCGCCTGAGCGCCGACACCCACCGGCCGGAAGACGGTGTGGTGCATATCAATCAACCGATAGGGCAATGGTCTCGAGGACGAGGTTGAGTTTGTGGTCGATGGAAGGCCCCGGATGGTGGTAGTCGAGAAGATCTCCAGAGCAGCAGAGCTGGAGCTTGCCGATTGAGGTCAAACCGCTGTTGCCTCATGATCGTGCCACTAAACCGGAACAGGGAGGCAGCGCGCGGTGGAAAACCGCTGAACGGACGCATCTCACCCAGCCCCAACGGCATTCTTCCCAATTAACCCATCGATCTCCGCCTTCCCATACCCAACCTCCCGCAGCACCTCACGCGTATGCTCCCCCAACCGTGGCGCCAGCCGATGCACCCCAGCCGGGCTGGCGGAGAACCGCGCAGGTGGTCGCGCCTGGCGGATCTTGCCCTCCGTCGGATGATCCAACTCCTGGAACAACCCCACCGCCTTCAGATGCTGCTGTTCCATCACTTCGGACAGCTTCGCAAACCCCGTGTGCGGCACGTCGATCGACAGTAGCAGTTCCTCCCATTCCGCCGTCGTCCTGCTCGGAGCAATATCGCGCATACGATCGTAGATACGGTCGATGTTGCGCGCCCGCGCTACCGGATCGCGCACCGAGAACTCCTCGATACACTCCGGATGCCCCACCGCTTCGAAGAACGCGCACCAGTTGGCACCCGAATAGGGCAGCATGGTCAGCCAGCCGTCCTTGGTCCGCACCGGTCGCCGCGCCTTCATCCGCTTGTAGCCCGACGGTCCGATCGGCGGGACGAACGCCATGCCACCGAACATCTCGATGCTGTTGAACGCCGCCAACGTTTCCAGCATCGGCACCTCCACCATCTGGCCCTCGCCGGAGCGTTCGCGGTGCAACAGCGCGGCCGTCACGGCAGACGTCAGCGCCATGCCGCAGATCTTGTCGCCGATCAGGCTGGGGACGAAGACCGGCTCCTCATCGGTGCCCATCGCGGAGGCGAACCCGGACGCTGCCTGGATGATCTCGTCGAACGCCGGCCGCGCCCGCCAGGGGCCGTCCTGGCCGAAGCCGGTGGCTACCGCATAGACCAGCTTCGGGTTGAGCGCCTTGCAGGTCTCGTAGCTGAAGCCAAGCCGCGCCAACCCGGCGGGGCGGATGTTGCTGACCAGCGCGTCCACGGTCGGGATCAGCCGGCGGAGCACGGCCTTGCCGTCGGGGTGCTTCAGGTCAAGCGCGATGCTGCGCTTGTTGCGGTTCGTCGCCATGAACTGGCCGCTCATGCCGCGGTTGCGGAACTGGCCCGAAGTGCGCCAGGTGTCGCCGGTCAGGCTCTCCACCTTGATGACCTCGGCGCCCCAGTCGCCAAGGGTTTGCGTTCCGAACGGGCCGAACAGCACTGTGGTCAGATCGAGAATGCGGAAGCCCTTGAGCGGCCCGGTGGGTTCGGTCATCGCGGTTCGGTCCTTGATCGGCATTGCGCCAGAATAGGAAACACGCCCTCAGGTGGCGACCGGGGGCATGTGAGCGGATTGCGCCCCGCCCATCGGCATCGGAAGATCGGGCAGAACATGCTTCGGGGTCATCATGCGGCTCAAGGACAAGGTGGCGATCATCACCGGCGCGGCACACGGCATGGGCGAAGCGGAGGCGCGGCTCTTCGCCGAGGAAGGTGCGAAGGTCATCATCGCCGACGTGCTGGTGAATGAGGGCGAGGCCGTTGCCGCCGACATCTCCGCCGGCCAGCGCCAGGCGCGCTTCGTGCGGACCGATGTGACGTCGGAGGACGACTGGAAGAAGCTCATCGCCGCGGCGATTGCTGCCTATGGCAGGCTCGACATCCTGGTGAACAACGCCGGCATCAGCGGCAGTTCAGCGGGTGATGCCGACGGCCTGGAGGGCTGGCAGCGGCTGTTGGCGGTGAATGCCACCAGCGTGTTTCTCGGCACCAAGCTGGCGGCGGCGGAGATGGCAAAGACCGGCGGCGGATCGATTGTGAACATCTCGTCGATCATGGGCATTGTCGCCAGCGACGAGAGCCATCCCGGCTATCCCGCCTCGAAGGCGGCGGTACGCAATTATACCAAGGCGGCTGCGTGTCGTTACGGTCCGCAGGGCGTACGGGTGAACTCGGTGCATCCGGGCTACATGCCGCCAATGCTGAACGCCACCAACGCGGCCGGACGCGAGGCAAAGATCGCGCAGACGCCGTTGCGCCGCCTGGGCAAACCGATCGAGGTCGCGTACGGCGTGCTGTTCCTGGCGTCAGACGAGGCCTCGTTCGTCACCGGCGCAGAGCTGGTGATCGATGGCGGCTACATCGCGCACTGATACAAGGCAGACCATGGTCCAGATACCGACACACCAGATCCCGGGCGTGTACCACCGTCGCATCGGTGATATCATCGTCACCGCACTGTCGGACGGCTACCTCGACGGCACGGTTGACGTCTTGCAGAACATCACGTCCGACGATGCCACGCGCATCCTGGCGGAGAATTTCCGTCCTGGCCGGCGTACCTCGGTGAACTGCTATGCGGTGTTCTCGGCCGGGCGTCTCGCGCTGATCGAAACCGGCTCGGGCGATTATCTGCTGCCCACCGCGGGAAAGCTGCAGCAGAACCTGGCTGCCGCCGGCATCGATCCCGACGCGATCGAAAAGGTGCTGCTGACGCACATGCATCCGGATCACTCGGCAGGGCTGACTGATCCGAACACCGGCCGAAAGCTGTTCCCCAACGCCGAACTGGTTGTCCATGAAAACGAACCGCGCCACTGGAACGACGATGTGGCGATGGCGAAGGCCGGCGAACGGGCAAGGAAGCTGTACTTCCAATGTGCGCGCGAACAGATGGCCCCGTATCACAACGTGATGCATACGTTCAGCGGCGGCGTCGAGGTATTCCCAGGCGTCAGCTCGGTTTCGTTGCACGGACACACGCCTGGGCATAGCGGCTACATGATATCGTCCGGCAAGGACTCGCTGCTGATCTGGGGTGACATAGTGCATGTGCCGGACATCCAGATCCCGCGCCCCGAGGTGACGATAGAATTCGATACGGATCCGCACGCTGCCGCGGCAACCCGCAAGCGGCTGCTCGATATGGTGGCGACCGATCGACAACTGGTTGCCGGCATGCACATGCATTACCCAGGCTTTGCACACGTAACGAAACACGGCGACAGTTATCTGATGTTGCCCGAGCCTTGGGATCAGGCATTCTGAATCAACGGGAGGCACTCGATTTCATCCGGGACGGGCGCGATCGGCGTGGTGTCTGACACGAAAACTCCAACAGGCGGAGGCCAGAGGGAAGACGATGCTTGGCACCGAGCCTCGCGCGGCGGCTGCCCGGTACGTGACCGCCGGACGCGAAGAGGCCAGACCGCGCCAGCCCATCAACCGATCAGCGCGCGCAGCTTCGCCTTGACCTGCCGCAATTCCGGCTCCGTAACCTTGCCCTTGCGGGTGGCCCGCCGCGCGCGCCAGTCGAGGTTCTTCACCTGGTCTGACAGCACGGCGCTGCCCGGCTGGCTGGCGAGAAGGACCTCGAACGGATACCCCTTGATCCGTGTGGTCAACGGACAGCAGACCATCAGTCCGGTCTTGCCGTTGTAATTCGCAGGGCTCAGGACTACCGCGGGCCGATGACCGGCCTGTTCATGGCCCGCCTGGGGATCGAATTCCAGCCACACCACATCCCCGGCATCCGGCACGAAAGCAGGCCGCCTCACCAGAATTCCCGTCCCCGCGGGGCACCAGTATCCACCGGGTCATGCCGGTTCTCATCGGTGATGCCGGCTACCAGATCGTTTAGGTCGAATGTCTCCTCGCGAATCGGTTCAATTACGATCCGGCCGGCTTCCTCCCGCACATCGACGGCCTGGTCGAGGGACAGGGCGGCGGCGGCCATGACCGAAGCCGGAATGCGCACCGAGGCGCTGTTGCCCCATTTCTTCACCATGACCTTCATCACGCGCTCCCGGGTGGCGGACGTCGCATGATGGACCTGCCGGGCATATGTGTCAACATTGTCGATACAGACACGAGCCCGTCCGAGATTGCTTCATTGCGGTCGCAATGACAGCGCTCCGTCAGCGTGCCTGGTGTTACTTCTCACGTTCGATCGCCGCCACGATCAGGGTGCGCGCTTCGGCCGATGGCAATGGCGCTGAGTTCGCATGGAAACTCCACATGGGGTAGTGCGTCAGCGGGCGTCAATACTGACGGCACACCGCCGACACCAGGATGGACGGACGAGCGATGAGCGAAAGTGCGTTCAGGGCCGCGGGCTATGCGTGGCGGCTTCACTGCGGTCGACAGGCAATCGAGCAAGGCCTGCGGGACGCGGTGGATCGGGCGGGTGCGAAGCGTGCCTTTGTGGTCTGCTCCCCATCCGTCAACCGGCGCACCGATACCGTCCAGCGCATCGCGGCTTGCCTCGGAGAGCGTTACGCAGGCGTCTTTGACGGTATCGAGAAGGATTCCACCTATGCCTCGGTATGCGCAGCCAGACTCGCGGCGGCCAAGGCCGCGGCCGATCTGCTGATCGCCGTCGGTGGCGGCAGCGTCATCGTAGCTGTGCGCGCGGTGGCGATCTTCATGGCGGAACCGGGCGATCCGTTCCAGCTCATGACCCAGTATCCGGAAGGCAAACCGGCCTACAGCCCTCGGCTGCGCGCACCGAAACCGCCGATCATCAACGTTCCGACCACGCCAACCAGCGCGATGAACCGCGCCGGCACGGGCCTGAAGAATCCGGACCTGGATCACCGGATGGAGTATTTCGATCCCAAGACGCGTCCCCAGGCGATCTTCCTTGATGAGGAAGCGTTGCTCAGCGCTCCGCCCGAGCTTATCCGTTCCACTGCAACAACGGTGTTTGCCAGCCTGGTCGGTGCGATGGCGCAACTCGACATCAATCCGTTGGCAGAGGGCGACCGGAACCAGGCATTCCGGTTGGCGTACCGCGCCTATCCGCGGTTGGTCGATGAGCTCGACAACCCTGCCCTGCGCATCGACCTCTGCATCGCGGCGTTCCTGCAGAACCGCGTCGAGGACGACGGGTCCCGCAGGTTCCGGGGCGGCGCGTTCTCCGGCAACTACGCGGTCTCGACGGCGCTGCATGTGCGCTATCCGCATGTCGGGCAGGGTGAGTCGACCTCTGTCGTCCATGCCGCGAGGATACGGATTTCGGAAGCGGTCGGTGCGCGATCGGCTCGGCAGGTTGCGGCGGCGCTGGAGGTCTGGCGTGACGGGATGGACCCACGACAGGCCGCACTCGCGGTGGCCGATGTGCTCGAGGCCCACTACACCCGCGTCGGGGTGCCGACACTGTTGCGCCAGCTGCAAATCCCGCGCGAGGACTTTCGGGCCATCGCCAACGATACGGTAAAAAACTTCAACGCCAACGCGGGCGAGCGCTCGCCCTCGGATCAGGTCGAGGACGCGATGCGGCTGCTCGAAGCCGCGTATTGAAATGACGCCGGGTTCATGACCGGAACGCGGGCATGACCTGTTCGCCGAAGCGGCGCATGGAGAGCAGGTTCTGCTCGTGGCTCATGTCGCCGAAGCCCGTCTGGCACAGCAAATGCCGTACGCCTGCGTCGCGCAGCGCTGCGACCTGGCCGCGGACCCGTGCGGGTGAACCGAACAGCGAACCAGTGGCCAGTACGAACGCGAGCGCCTCGGAGTCGCCGACAGCGGGATTGGTCCAGGGGTTCAGCATGACGGGGTCGATGTGGAAATCGGCCGGGTTGTACTCGTGACGGACGTGCATCATATGCCGGCGGGTGCGCAGCAGCAGCGTCGATAGCTCGTCTTCCGCCTGGGCATCGGACTCCGCGACATAGACGTTCCGCCAGAGCGCGGCCTGCGCTAGCAGCCGTTCACGCGTGCTCTCGTCATGACCGCCCTCCGCGAGGCCCGTCTGATAGAGCTCCCACCGTTCCTTGATACGCTCGACCGGAAGTCGCGCGGTGAGGATCGGGATTCCAAGCCGACCGCATTCCATGAACGAGCCGGGCGAGATGACGCTGCGCCAGATCGGCGGGCCGGGCTGTTGCACCGGTCTGGGCCGCAGTTCCGGTACTCGCAGGTTGAAATACTTCCCTTGGTATATCAGGGGCGTCTCGCGCCATGCACGCTCCAGCACCTCGATCGCTTCGGCCATGCGTGCGCGGCTGTCGTCACTGCGCATGCCATGGCCGACGAATTCGTATTCGTTGTACACTGTTCCTTTGCCGATGCCGACGTCGATCCGGCCCTTGCTCAAATTGTCGAGCAACGCGAGTTGCACCGCCAGGCGGATCGGATGATGGAACGGCATCTGAAGGACCGCGAACCCGATACGAATCCGGGTCGTACGCATGGTCAACGCCGACGCGAACAGCAGAGCATCGTTATAGACACTTTCGCCAGTGAAATAATGCTCGGTCAGCCACACATCGTTGAATCCCAAGGATTCGGCGGCACAGACCTGCTCGATCTGCTCGTCGATACGGGCTGAGTCCTGATCTGGCGACGGTGACAGTGCCAGGGTGAGCCAACCAAAGTTCATCGCCTGCGTCATGCGATCATGCCCTTCGCACCCGGTGATCTTCTGGCCGTTACGAGGAGTTTCTCAATGGAACACACGTCCTGCGTCGATGACGATGGTCTGGCCGGTCATGGTCTCGGTACGGCACATGGTGACCACCATGTCGGCGCAGTCGTCCTTGTCGGCGGCCTTCTTCAATAACGATCCGGCCGCATTGCGCGTGACCATCTCGGGCAGGAGATTGGCAGTTGCGCGCGTGCCTTCCAGCAGTCCCGGCGCCACGCAGTTGACCAGCGTCTCGGGCGCCAGCGCCACCGCGATGCAGCGCGTGAGATGGATGAGGCCCGCCTTCGACACCGCATAGGCGATGGATGAGCCGGTCGGCTGAAGACCCGCGACGGACGCGATGTTGACGATGCGCCCCCGCCCCTGCGCCTTCATCACGGGCGCCACCGCCTTGGTGAGGCGCATTGGCCCCGTCAGGTTGACGTCCATGATCTTGTCCCACACGTCCTGCGTGAGGTTGTCGAGGTCGGCGAACGGGATCGCCTTGTTGTAGGCGGCGTCGTTGATCAGGATGTCGATGCGGCCGAGGCGCCTGGCCACGTCGCCGACCAGTTGCTGTACCGCCGCGCCATCGGTGATGTCGCAGGCGAAGGCCGCGGCATTGATCTGATAGCGAGAGGTCAACTCACGGGCGACGCCCTCTGCCTGGTCTTGGCTCTGCGCATACATGACGGCGATATGCACACCTTCCTTCGCAAGCGCGTGGCAAATGCGTTGCCCAAGCCCGCCGTTGCCGCCCGTCACCAGAGCGACCGCACCCCTGAGATCCATGAACTCTCTCCTCGTGTGGGGCGGTTGCCTGACGGCGCCTCCCCGAGCCACAGCCAGTTTGTTACCTGATCCGCCGAGCAGGCAAGCAGGCCAGGTCGGTGCAAAGGCCCGTGTGCATTCACGGCCGAGGGTCGCCTGGCTCCGGCCCCTCCGGTCTATCCATGTGCGACAGAGCGTCCCGCAGTGACTGACTTGGTACTCTCAGAAGTCCCGCCTGTGGCGCATCGAACTCCAGGATCAGGTAAACCGATGACGAGACCGACAACGCGCCCAGCACAATTACGACATGGACCAGCACATTTCGCGGCGAGGTCAATCCGAAGATCGCGAATATGATGACGAGCCAGAACAGGAGCACGGTCAGAAACGGCCACGAAATCGTCGAGTGAGTGGACGCGATGAGCCGCCAACGCTGCTGCAGGACGTCGGCCACGCGCGCGCGCAGACGCTCCGCCGTCTGCTGGTGAAACACGTCCTTCGGCACCAACTCTTCGATCATCCGATCGATCACGGCAAGGTATTCACCGAGCGTGAAGCTTTCCACCCCACTGGTTGCACCGATTTCACGACCCTGCGGGTAGCGCCCAGGAGGATGCGGTTCGTTCGGCCAGGTGTCGGCGATGGCAGCGGCTGTGTAAGCGCGCAACCTGGAGCGAATCTCGAACGCTCCAGGGCCGTATTGACGAAGCCTCTGGTCGAGCTCGATCAGGTCCACCGAATATCGCTCGAGATTTGAGACCTGGTCGTCGTGACGCGCCTTTGCGGATGAGGTGAGCAGGCCCAGCACGACAGCCGAGACAGTCAGCAGCATGGTCATCACCAATCGAACCGAGTCGACGGTGTCGGTGGTCTGATGCTGGGTGGGAAGCACCTTCTGAACCCATGCTCCAGCGAAGGCGCTCATCAGCAGAATCGCGCATATCAGTGCCGCCTGTAACTCGATCATTCTCGACCAGTCTGGTGTTGGAGGTACGCATTACGGCCGCCGAAGCGGGAAAAGTCACCCCGAGTAGAGGGCGGTCTCCGCCTGTCCGGCCGCATACCATCACGTACCCGCACCCATCACGTGCGGGATCGTCGCCGCCGCCGTCGCTCTGCCCTGCTCGTCGCTAGCCGGATTGGACTTTCGCTGCCCGCGGACACACCATCCGCAGGGCAGAACAGCCGACATGCGCGAGGCGGAAGGGAAACATGAAAGTCGGAATTTTGCAGTTCTTCGGCTGGCGCGATCGGTCGGTGCCTCTCACTTCCGTCTACGAAACGGCGCTGGAGCGGTTTTCCATCATGGACGAGGCGGGCTACGACGCCGTCTGGCTCGCTGAACATCACTTCTCGAGCTTCTCCGTGTGTCCGTCGGTGCACATGATGGGCACCATGGCCGCGGCACGCACCAGGCGACTGCGGATCGGCACGGCGGTTTCGCTGGCGCCGTTCTACAATCCGCTGCGACTCGCCGAGGAGGTTGCGCTGCTGGACATCCTCTCGGGCGGCCGGGTCAACTGGGGGGCGGGGCGCGGCTTCGAGCGCAGCGAGTTCGCCGCCTTCGGCATCCCCGGCGAGGAGAGCGCAGCCCGCTTCCACGAGACGGTCGACGTTGTCCTGAAGGCCTGGACCAACCAGCGGGTCACCCACCAAGGCAGGTTCTACCAGTATGACGGCGTCGAGGTGCTTCCTAAACCGCTTCAGGCGCCGCATCCGCCGGTGTGGATGGCGGCGTCATCGCTGCCCGCCATCGACTGGGCGGCAAGCCAGGGCCATTCGATCCTGATGGACCCGCATGCGTCTCGTGCCGATCTCAGCAGGAAGCGCAGGCACTACGCGGCGAGGCTCGCTGAGGCCGGCCACAGCGACGCCGGCCGCAGCATCCCGATGGCACGGCTTGTCGCCGTCGATGAGACAGAAGACAAGGCACGCGCGGTGGCGAAGCGCGCGGCCGAATGGACGATCGGCGCTTATGTCGGCCCGCAGCACACCGGCAATGTGCGCCAGGGTCCGCCGCGGGATTTCGGCGGCAAGGACCCGATCAATTTCTATCTGGACGACGTGATGATCCACGGCACCGCGGAGAGCGTGGTTGACCAGATCCAGTCGTTCGGCGAGGAGATCGGCATGACCTACCTGATGGCGGCTCCGCTCAGCGGACGCTCATTCCGGCTGTTGACCGACAAGGTGTTGCCGCGCATCGCGCTGTGAGCCGGGCCACGACCGCGGGCGGCGTAACCTCACTTCGGCGCGGGCAGGGGTGCAGAGGGTGACGTTGGGCAACCCAGGATCGCTATGCTCCGCGCACAAAGGAAGGCCGACGCGTTGTTAAGCCCGGACGCAAAGCCTCCCAGGGCGCCGAGGATGGCACAGACGCTAACAACGAATGCGATGAATGTCTGGAACCCGGTCAGTATCAGCCGCCGGCGGACTTCAACACGGTGGCCGTCCCAAAACAGCTCCTGCTGCTGATTGATCCCGAGGCGCCCGAGATCTTCCAGCGAGATCGGATCAACGTCAGCCGGCCAGCCGGCCGGCCTGTCCCCCGTCATGATCTCCTGGCCTTCTTGCGGGCAACAGGCCGTTGGTCGATTTGGTCGAGCCGGTCCAGGATCCGGGACAGCACCTCGTCATGCTTTCGAACCGTTTCCTGCAGGCTCTTCAGGGCCTTGAGGGCCTCCAGCAGATCGCTGATCGGCGTCCGGGGCACAATTCAGGAGACGCGCCGTAGCAACCGGTCTGCACGCCTGGACAGGTCGTGTGAACTCTCGCGGATATCCCGCAATATCCTGCCTGCCATCGTCAGTTCCGCCTTTGGTCGCGATGCCGCGGCTGCCTTGGTGGCGCGCTTATGCGCAGGATTGGACGAACTCAGGGTGGCCTTGGAGCCACCTTTGAGACGATTCGGGGGCGGAGGTGACTGCGCCATATGATCCACCGTCAGTGCTGTCAGCCAAGATGGCCTCCAGTCACTGTCATATAAAGTCATTCAGAGCACCTTTGTCGAGCCTGATGCTTGCTGCGTGGCGCCCCTGCCGCGGCCATGCGACCATCGCGTGCAACCGCACGGGAGAAGACCACATGCGCATTGTTGCCCTGGAAGAACACTATACCGTCCCCCGCATCGTCGCCGGCATCTCTCCCGAAGTGGTCACGCGCCGCGGCTTTCCAGGCCCTGACTTCGTCTGGGCGCAGACCACCAAGCGCAATGAACTCGCCGATCTCGGCGACGCGCGGCTTGCCGATATGGACGCCAACGGGATCACCGTGCAGGTGCTTTCGGTCGCCGGCCCCGGCGCCGACCTCGTGCCTGGCCAGCCCGGCATCGATCTGGCACGCGCCTACAACGACGCGCTGGCCGAGGCCTGCGCCCATCATCCCGCCCGCTATCACGGCTTCGCTCACCTGCCGATGCTCGCTCCCGAAGCAGCGGCGATTGAACTGGAGCGCGCCGTCACGGACCTTGGCTTCCACGGCGCTCTGGTGAATGGCGCCACCGAAGGGCGCTTCCTTGACGATCCGGCGTTCGAGCCGATCCTGGCTTGCGCCGAGGCGCTCGACATGCCGATCTACCTCCACCCCGGTATTCCGACGCAGGCGGTGCGCAACGCCTATTACGACGACCTGCCAGGCAATTTCAGCTTCACCATGGCGCTGTCTGCCTGGGGTTGGCACGCCGACACCGCGATCCACGTGCTCCGCCTCGTGCTCAGCGGGGCCCTCGACCGTCATCCCGGCCTGAAGATCGTCATCGGTCACATGGGCGAGGCGCTGCCGTTCATGCTGGACCGCATCGATGAAACCACCGCTGCCGAGGCAAAGACGCGGCTGAAGCGCTCGGTGCGACAGACGATCCTCGACCAGGTGTGGATCACGACCAGCGGGTTCTTCACCATGGTCCCGTTCGTGGCAGCGCTGCTGTCGTTCGGCGTTGACCGTATCATGTTCTCGGTCGACTACCCGTTTGCGTCGAATGCGCGCGCCCGCGCGTTCCTAGACGCACTCCCGGTCTCACCCGCCGACCGCGCGAAGATCGCCCATGGCAACGCGGACCGGTTGCTGCGGTTGCCGGGCTGACTCGCGCTATCGGTCGAGCCAGATCGTCGCCAGGTCCTGGTTGACGTAATGGCTCGGGCTGATCTTGAAACCCTTGACGTAGCTCCGGTATGGCACGATGCGATAGCGCCAGAGCAGGAAGGCTTCGTGCGCCTGAGTGTCGAGCACCAGCTTCTCGAACTGCCGCATCAGATCACGCTGCCGCGCGAAATCGGGTTCCCGCAGCATACGGTCGTAAATGTCGATTTCCGTCGCATCGTCGTAGTTGCCGTAGTTCTCGTCAGACACCGAGTGCGGCAGGTACTTGGTGCCGTCGAGTAGCGGATTGACGATGTTCTGGCACTCGGCGTCGATCGCCACCGCGAAATCGCCTCGGCGCAGCGCCTCTTCATAGGGTCCGGTCGGCAACACGCGCTGCGTTGCCTGCACGCCGATCTTGCGCCATTCATCGATGACCCAGATTCCATTGAACTTGTACGGCTGGTCGACGTTGCGATTGAGCAATTCGAACGTCAGCCCCTCGGCGCCGGCCTCCTTCAGCAACCGCCTCGCCTCGGCGCGCGACTTCTCGATGTCCGGCCAATAGCCGGCCAGTTGTTCCAGTTCCTCCTTGCTGGCGGCCAGAGGCGAACCGGGAAACACGATGCCGCCGACCGTCTTCGACACCGTGATGCGCGACATCGGCGCCGCGCCATGCCAGCGGTCGATCGCCAGGGTCAAGGCACGGCGCACCCTGGCATCGTCGAACGGCTTCCTCGCGTGGTTCGGCGTGACCAGCGCCCCGCAATTCCAGTCGCTCTCCTGCACGGTTATCTTGTCGCCCAGCGCAGCAACAAGTTCGTCGCGCGTCGCTGGCGGCAAGCCGCGGAATTCGATCGCCGCCCGGTCGGATTTGATCGCGGCGACCCGCACCGCCTGCTTGTCGGCAAAGATGCCGATGAAGCCGTCCAGATAGGGCAATCCCGGCCGGTAGTAGTCGGGATTGCGCACACCCGAAATCGACTGTCCCGCCTGGTATTCCTTGAAGCGGAACGGGCCGGAGCCCATGATGTTCTTCTCGAACCAATGCGGATCGCGGTCGAGGATGTCCTTCTTGTAAATAAAGGCATACGGATCGGCGAGCGCCGGCAGGAACGCGGCGGTTGCGAATTTGAGATGGAAGACCACGGTTCTGGCGTCGGGCGCCTCGATCCGTTCGATCATCGAGTAGTAGCCGCGGCGCACGCTGATCACCCCTTCCGGCGGATCGACGATCTTGTTCCAGCTCGCCGCCACGTCGTAGGAGGTCATGACCGCGCCGTCCTGAAACCTGACATCATCACGAATCTGGAACGCGTAGGTCCTGCCGTCATCCGTCGGGGTGGGAATTCCGGTGCAGACATCGCAGACAAATGATGTCGTGTCGGCTGGGTTCTCCGGGTTTGCCCGGATCAGCACGCTGTAAAACGGGGCCACCGCGTGAATCGTCGCGAACGTGTTCTCACGATGGCCGTCGAAACTGGGCGGCGAATCCGCCGGGATCATGAACGTCAGCGCGCCGCCGCGCTTTGGGGCCCCGTCACCGAACGCGGGCGAGCCCAGCAACAGAGCAATCGCCACCCAGGCTGCGAACCATCGACGCATCTATGAGCCTCCGAAGCCGTCCACCACATTGCCACGCAAGAACTCCATGTTCATCTCGATCCCGAGTCCCGGCTGCGTGGGCACCTTCAGCCGCCCGCCGCTGTTGTCCAGCGGCGTCGTGATGAACGCGTTGTAGTTGGATAGATCCCACCGCGATGTTTCCAGCCGATAGAAGTTCGGCGTGGACATCATGACATGCGCGCCCGCGACGACGTTGATCGGGCCGCTCGCGTCGTGCGGCGAAACCGGGATGTAGAACGTCTCCGCCAGCGTGGCGATCTTCTTCAGTTCGGTGATTCCGCCGGTCCACGTCACGTCCGGCATCAGGTAATCGGTGAGCCGATTCTCCAGGATCGGCAGAATTTCCCAGCGCGTGTGCAGCCGCTCGCCGACGCTGATATGGGCACTGACCTTTTCGCGCACCTGGTGGAGCGCGTGATAGCTCTCGACCGGCACCGGTTCCTCGAACCAGTCGATTTGGCCGGCGTCCTCCAGGCTGCGGCACAGCCGTATCGCGGTCGGCACATTGAAGCGACCGTGGGCGTCGATCAGGATTTCGATGTCCGGCCCGGCGATTTCCCTGATCCGGGCGGTGAGCCTGGCGGCCAACTTCTCGCCTTGCTTGCTCATTCCGCCGTCGATGTAGACGTCGTCCGCGGCACCGACGCCACTGGGATGCGGGAACGGGTCGAATTTCAGGGCGGTATGCCCCGAGTTGACGATGGCGCGGATCTCCTGCACGACGCCTTCGTCGGTGGTGAAGTTGCGGCTGTTCGGGTGGGTGTACAGCAGGATATCATCGCGCACCTTGCCACCGAGCAGCTGGTATATCGGCTGGCCCAACACCTTGCCGCGGATGTCCCATAGCGCGATGTCGATGCCGCTGATGACGTTGGTGGTAGCGCCGCGCGAACCGGTGTAGGTGAAGGATCGGAACGTCTTGTGCCAGAGCCGCTCGATCTGCGACGGATCGTCGCCGACGAGGAGCCCGTTGAGCTCACGGATGATGCCGGCGACGGCGCGGTTGGCGATCTTTGTGGTGGTTGTGATCTCGCCCCAGCCGGTGACGCCTTCGTCGGTGCGGACCTCCACGAAGAAGTATTCGCCCCAGTAGGTACCCGCCGCCTTCACCAGCCACGGCACCAGTTTCGTGATCTTCATGGAGTTGTCTCTCCCTCCTGAGGCTGGTCACTGGCATGCGGCGCGTCTAGGCTTCGACCAGCCGGTCGCCCCCACGCGCATCACGGAGGCTATCATGACAACGGAGATTGCGGGACTCGTCGACACTCGGAACGGCATGATCAGCCGCCGGATCTTCATCGAGCCGGAAATCTACCAGGCGGAGCTGCAGCGGATCTTCGCGCGTTGCTGGCTGTTCCTGTGTCACGACAGCCAGATCGCGCGTCCGGGCGATTTCCTGACCACGTATATGGGCGAGGACCCGGTGCTGGTGGTGCGCAACACTGCGGGCGAAGTGGGCGCGTTTCTCAATGTCTGCCGCCATCGCGGCAACCGGCTGTGTCGTGCCGACGATGGCAATGCCGCGAGCTTCATCTGCGCCTATCATGGCTGGACGTTCGGCAATGACGGGCGGCTGACGGGTGTGCCGAACCTGCGCGAAGCCTATCACGGCGATCTGGACCGCACGAGCCTGGGCCTGATTCCGGTGGCGCAACTGGAGAGTTACAAGGGGCTCTGGTTCGCCACCTTCGATCCCGAGGCGCCGCCGCTGCGCGAGTATCTCGGCGAGATGGCCTGGTACATCGATACCTTCGTCGACCGGCGCGAAGGCGGCATCGAGATCGTCGCCACACACAAATGGATCATGCCCTGCAACTGGAAGTTTCCCGCCGAGAATTTTGGCGGCGACGCATACCATGTGCAGTGGAACCATTTGTCCGCCGTCAAGATCGGCTTCAGCCGCGGTGTCACGGCGAATACCCACAGCACGCAGAGGATGGCATCCCCGGGCAACGGCCATGCACTGATCTGCGTCGGCCCTGATGATGTCGGCGATCCGCCGATGCCGGAAATCGAAGCTTATGAACGTGAAATCGCCGCGGAGGTCAGGCAACGCCTTGGGCCCCGTGCCAATCTGATCAATCCGATCGTCGGCACGGTGTTTCCGAATTTTTCGTTGTTGCGTGGCACCTCTCGTACTTTCCGCGTCTGGCAGCCACGCGGCCCGGAAAAGACCGAGGTCCGTTCATTCGTTTTCATGGACAAGGCGGCGCCTCCGGAGGTCAAGCGAGCGATCCGGCAGGCGGGAATCCGCGGCTTCAGTCCGTCCGGCTCATTCGAGCAGGACGACATGGACAACTGGCAGGAATGCACCCAGACATGTCGCGGCGTGATGTCGCGGCGTATGCCGCTCAACAACCGGATGGGGCTCGGGCACGACCGGTTCGATCCGGCGCTCGGCGCCTGGGTCAGCGACTACCGGTTTAGTGAGAGCAACCACCGCCAGTTCTATCGGCGGTGGGCTGAGTTGATCGACGCGGAGAATTGGGGCGCTCTGGCATGCGCGACCGCGAGGGATGCGGAATATGCCTGACAGCGACATGATCCGGAGTGTCGAGCAATTCCTCTATCGCGAGGCCCGTCTGCTTGACGAGAGGCGTTTTCACGATTGGCTCCGACTGTTCACCGACGATGTCCACTATTGGATGGCCGCGCGGGCCAACCGCTATCCCGCGTCGAGCAAGGCGATCGCGGTCCTCGACGCGGATCGTTTCGCCGAGGCGGACCTGGACGGGGCAGACGAGCTTGGCCTGTTCGATGAGGACATCAAGACCCTGACCGCGCGCGTCGCGCGCCTTGATACCGGCATGGCCTGGGCGGAGGACCCACCGTCGCGGACACGGCATCTGATCACGAATATCGAGGTTGCGCCCGATGCTTCGGAAACGGAGCTCACGGTTCACTGCAATTTCATTGTCTATCGCAGCAGAGGCGAGACCGAGCAGGATTTCTATGTCGGAGCCCGCCAGGACAGGCTGCGCCGTGTCAATGGCGCGTGGAAAATCGCCAACCGTCAAATGGTTCTTGACCAGAATGTCCTGACCGCCAAGAACCTGAGCATCTTCTTCTGACTGGTGAGGCGAGAGGAGTGCTGCCATGAGTACTGCCGACCTGCTGCGCGACCTCGTCATCGCGAACCGCATTCTGGCCCATGAGGGCGTGGTCGATGCCTATGGCCATATCAGCGTGCGCCATCCGGAGCGTTCCGATCGGTTTTTCCTGTCGGGCTCGCGCAGTCCGGAGCTGGTGACGCTCGACGACATCATCGAATACGATCTCGACTGCAACCCGATCGATTTGCGCGGGCGCGCACAATACACCGAGCGTCCGATTCACGGCTCGATCTACCGCAAGCGTCCCGATGTGATGTCCGTGGTGCATAACCACGCGTATGAGGTCATCCCGTTCACTGTCGCGCCGAGCGTCAAGCTTAAGCCGCTCCTCCATTTGGCGGCGGGGCTCGGGACGGAAATCCCGATTTGGGACATCCGCAAGAAGTTTGGCGACACCAACCTCCTGGTAACGACATCGGCGCAAGGCGACGATCTTGCGGCAGGACTCGGCGCGAACCGTGTCGTGCTGATGCGCGGGCACGGCGCCGCAGTCGCCGGAGTATCGATCCAGAACGCGGTGCACACATCGGTCTATCTGAAGGTCAATGCGCAGCTTCAGGCCGAAGCGATGCGACTGGGCGGCGACATTGTCTACCTCAGCGAAGGCGAGATCACCGAGATGCAGAAGTCGAGTGCGGGCCACGCTCGCGCATGGGAATACTGGACCCGCCGAGCCGGGATCACCGGTTAGCGGACTTTCGCCCATGGAGCCGATGGTCCGCCGCAAGCTTGGCCGCACCAACATCGAGCTGACGCAACTCGGCCTCGGCGGTGCCGGGCTGGGTGATCTGTTCGATGTGGTGGAGGACGCCGACGCCGGCGCCACGTTGCTGGCCGCATGGGACGCCGGCATCCGCTACTACGACACGTCGCCGTGGTACGGCCGTGGGCAGAGCGAGCACCGCTTCGGGCGTGCGCTGTATCGCCGCCCGCGCGCCGACTATGTGCTGTCCACCAAGGTCGGCCGGTTGTTTCGCGCCTTCCATGACGAGGAAAAATTCGAGCACGGCTTCTGGCGCGGCGGCCTGAAGTTTCAGCACCGCTTCGACTACAGCTACGACGGGGTGATGCGCAGCTTCGAGGACAGCCTGCAACGCCTCGGCCTGCCGCGCGTCGATCTGTTGCTGATCCATGACCTGGACATCTCTCACCACACGACCGATGCGAAGCTGACGGCCTATCTGACCGAGCTGCATAACGGCGGCTTTCGCGCGCTGACAGAGCTGAAGCAGGCCGGGCTGATAGCCGGCATTGGCGCGGGCATCAACGAGCTCGGGATGATGCCGCGCTTCCTCGACCTGCTGGACATCGACTTCTTTCTCGTTGCGATGCCCTACACGCTGCTGCATACTGATGTGTTGGACAGCGAGTTTCCACGCTGCGTCGCTCGTGGTGTGGGCTTCGTTATCGGTGCCCCGTTCGCTTCAGGCATCCTTGCCACCGGCGCGGTGCCGGGCGCGCGCTACCGCTATGCCGATGCGACGCCGGAGATACTCGCCAAGGTGAAGCGGATCGAGACGGTCTGCGCGCGACACAACGTTCCGCTCGCCGCCGCCGCGCTGCAATTCCCGCTCGGGCATCCATCGGTCGCTTCGGTGATCCCGGGCGCCCTGCTGTCGGACCACGTCATCCGGAACGTCGCCACATTCCGCCACGCGATCCCGGCGGACTTCTGGGCCGAACTGAAACACGAGGGACTGTTGCGACCAGACGCGCCGACCCCTTGACGGCTCAGACCACCCAGCCGACGTCGGTTGCGTTCTCCAGGTTCTGCAAACGCTCGAATACCTGCATCACCCGCGTGGCGTTGGCCGTACCCATCAACATCATGAACTTGTCACGCAACTGGTCGCGATTAAGAGGTCGAGCCGGCGTCCCATCGAACTCCTCGACCTCGCGGCCGATGCATCGGCCATCCTTCAGCCAGATCTTGACCATGCTCGCACCGGCGATTCTGGTCGGCGGATCCGCCACGGTGATCGCAACATTCCGGCACATGGCGCGGATATCCGCGTCGGCGAGCGCCAATTCATCGAACGACGACGGATTGCGTGGATCGCGGAACAGCGCCAGCGCCACGCAGAACGGGATGGAATATTGCGCCATCATGATGTCGGTCGGATCGCGGATGTTGTTGACTGTCGCCATCCGTTCATTGCCGGCAACAACCACCCGATCTACCAGCGAGCCGTCGAATCCATGCTCGGTCCTCACCTCCATGATCGCCTGCACCGCGGTCTGCGCCGTCATGTGAACAGGGAAGCGCTTCAGACAGAGGTTCAGCATTGCGAACTCGTTGCCAAGGCCACGTGTCAGATCGGCGACATCCCATTCGGTGCAGAACACCTTGAGAAATCCGGCCTCGCCTTCGAGCACGCTGCGCGGACCAGTGAACCCATCGGCGGCCAGGCTGGCAGCGAGCACGCCGCTTTCGGCGGCGCGCCCTAAATGCAACCGCTTCACCATGGCGCCGGTGCCGGATCGCGCGAACTCCATCAGCCCGCAGGCCAGCGAGCCGGCTATGCCGAGCGCATTGGTCATCTCCGCCGCGTCAAGCCGCATCAGCTTGCCCGCGGCGACCGCAGCACCGAACGGACCGGTGGTACCGGGGGCATGAAAGCCGCGCCGCTCATTGCTGTGTTTCGTCGCGCGGCCGATGCGGTACATCACCTCGAAGCCGGCGACGATGGCGGTGATCAGGTCACGGCCGCCGCTGCCAAGTTCCTGCGCGACCGCAAGCGCAGGCGGCAGCAACGTCGCACCAGGATGCACGCCGGCACCTGGCCTGGTCAGATTGTCCGACTCAAAGGCATGGGCCAGCGTACCGTTGGCCAGTGCGGCGGCAGGAGCCTGAACACTGGCGCCGTCGGCGCCAAGGATACGGCTCCGTCCGCCCGCACCATTCCGTTGCGCGTAGCGGACCACGATGCGGCTCCAGGGCAGGCTGCTTCCCTGCACGATCACTGCGACCGTATCGGTGATGCAGTCCTTGGCGCGCTGCACGACGTCCGGCGGCAGGTCGTCGTAGCGCAAAGCCGCCGCATAGTCCGCGAGCCTAACGGTCTCGTCCGCCATCGCGTGTGCCCGGCCCTGGTTCGCCTATTCGGCCGCGGCGTTGATCCATTCCGCCGGGACCGCCTGCGCCCGCTGGTCCCCAACCAGTTTCTGCCGGCGCGCCTGCTCCTCGGCGCTGATCGAGGCCGGGTCCTCGCGGAACTCCGGTCCCAGCGCCATCGCCTTCTTCACCGCCGGTCGTTCGCCGATCTCTTCCAGCCAGCGCTTCACGTTGGGGAATTCCTCGAGGTCGATATCGCGCGTGGCCCAGCTCGAGGCCCACGGATAGCAGATCATGTCGGCGATCGTGTATTCGCCGGCGGCAAGATAGCGCTTGTTGAACAGACCGAGATTCATCACGCCGAAGATGCGATGCGCCTCGTTGTCGAAGCGGCGCAGCGCGTAGGTCAGGTCGCCGTTTTTGCCGCTGGCGAGGGCGCGCCGGAAATGGCCTTGTTCGCCCAGCTTCGGGCCTTGATTCGCCATTTGCCAGGCTACCCACTGGGCCACATCGTATTTGCCGCGCGGGTCGGTGGGGCAGAATTTTCCGGTCTTCTCCGCCAGGTAGGTCATGATGGCGCCGGACTCGAAGATCGAGATCGGCTCACCACCGCCCATCGGCTCGTGATCGACGATCGCCGGCATGCGGCCGTTGGGGGAGACCTTCAGAAACGCCGGAGTGAGCTGGTCGCCGCGGCCGATGTTGATCGGCTTGAAGGTATACGGGAGGCCGAGTTCCTCGAGCAGGATCACGACTTTCTTGCCGTTGCCGGTGGGCCAGAAGTAGAGGTCGATCATTGCGGTTACTCCCCAGTGCGAGGCGGGCATACTGCCGCGAACCCGCGCGGTGTGATAGGCCATGCGCGGTCCAAGGAGTTACCGATGAACGATACGGTGGACGTGCTGATCATCGGCGCCGGCGCATCGGGCGCCGCAGTGGCGTGGAGCCTGGCCGAGACCAGGATGCGCATCCTTTGCCTGGAACAGGGCGACTGGATGAAGCAATCGGACTACCCGAGCAACGGGCGGGACTGGGAAGCGCGGCAGTTCAGCGACTTCGCCACCAGCCCGAACCGGCGGGCGCGGCCGACCGACTATCCGGTCAACGACGACAACTCGCCGATCAAGGTGCTGAACTTCAACGGCGTCGGCGGCAGCACGATCGTGTACGCCGCGCACTATCCGCGCCTGCATCCGTCGGACTTCCGGGTGCGGTCGCTCGATGGTGTCGCCGATGACTGGCCGATCGACTACGCGACGCTGGAGCCGTTCTTCGCCGAGAACGACCGCATGACCGGGGTCTCCGGTCTGGCCGGCGATCCGGCCTATCCGCCGAAGCAACCG
This sequence comes from uncultured Alphaproteobacteria bacterium, assembly GCA_963819855.1. Classification (GTDB taxonomy): domain Bacteria; phylum Pseudomonadota; class Alphaproteobacteria; order Acetobacterales; family Acetobacteraceae; genus JAMXLO01. The sequence goes on along the minus strand of CAWFYC010000021.1, from coordinate 1,048,821 downwards.
CCGATGCCGCCGTTGCCGCTGGGCAAGAGCGGCGCCCGGTTCGCCAAGGCGATGAACCAACTCGGCTGGCACTGGTGGCCGTCGGACACCGCCGTCGCCACCACCGAGTACGAAGGCCGTGCGCCGTGCATCAATCTGGGGCACTGCACGCCCGCCTGCACGCAAGGCGCCAAGGCGAGCACCGACATCACCTACTGGCCGTCGGCGATCCGCGCCGGGGTAGAACTGCGCACGCGCTGCCGGGTGCGCGAGATCACCGTCAACGAGCGCGGCATGGCGTCGGGCGCGATCTACTACGACGCCGACGGCAAGGAGCAGTTCCAGCCGGCCGAAGTCGTCATCATGGCCTGCAACGGCGTCGGCACGCCGCGCATGCTGCTCAATTCGGTGTCGGGTCGCTTCCCCGACGGGCTGGCCAATTCCAGCGGCCTGGTCGGCAAGAACCTGATGTTCCATCCATACGCGCAGGTCTTCGGCTATGTCGACGAACCACTGGACAGCAACCGTGCGCCACCGCTGTGCCTGTGGAGCATGGAGTTCTATGAAACCGATCCACGCCGTGACTTCGTGCGAGGCTACGCCTTCCAGTTCGGCCGTGGCATCGGACCGGTCACCGAGGCGATCTTCAGCGATGCGGACGGACGCCTGCCCTGGGGCGAGGACCATCATCGCGTCTTTCGCAAGCTGGTCGGACGGCGTATCGGTATGGCCGTCGATCGGCGAGGACCTGCCGGAGGAACACAACCGGGTGACGCTCGATCCCGTGCTGAAGGACGGGCACGGCATCCCCGCGCCGAAGGTCGATTACACGATCAGCGCAAACTCGTGGCGCATGATGGACCACGGCATCGCACGCGCGAAGGATGTGCTGGCGGCGGCGGGTGCGACGAATGTCGGCGTGCAATGTCCGATCGTGAATGGCGGCTGGCACCTGCTCGGCACCGCGCGCATGGGGACGGACCCGGAACGGTCGGTGGTGAACGAATGGGGCCGTTGTCACGACGTGAAGAACCTGTTCATCGTCGACGGCAGTATCTTTGTCACCTCCGGCGGCGTGAACCCAACCTGCACCATCCAGGCGCTGGCGCTCTACATCGCCGACAGCATGAAGCAGCGTCTGGCAACCCTGTTCGATTGAGGCAGACATGAACATGACAGTGAAAGCGACCTGACGACGCCGGAACTCCGGGACCTGCGTTGCGTCGCCGGGATGATGGTTCCTGCGAGCACTGAATACGATGTGCCCGGCGCCGACGATGCGACGATCTTCGCCGACATCGTGAAGTCGCTCGGCCGCGACCTGCGGGATGTGAAGGCAGCGATCGGCACCCTGGCAACGCTCGGTGGCTGCGCCTTCGCGGACCTGGAACCATCCCGACAAGATGCGGTTGCGGCGTCATTCCGGGAACGCGGTGGGGCGGAGGTCGGCCGCGCTCTCGCGGTCGATCCTGCAATGCTACTATCGCGACGATCGAGTGGTGCGCTCGCTCGGACTGGAGCCGCGGCCGCCGTTCCCGAAAGGGCACACGCTGGAGCAGGGAGATTGGTCTCTGCTCGACCCGGTGCGGAAGCGGCCGAAGATGTGGCGGGATGCACCCTGAGTAGCGAACGACGCCTCAACACCAACGGAGGAAACAAGCATGCCCCAGTTCGGGGACTCGAAAGGCGAATTCCGCGGTGGCGTTTATCGTGAGGACGCTGCGTTGCAGGCATGGCTGGCGAAGCGCCCCACCGAAGCGGCGCTGGAGCCCGGATTGCCGATCATCGATCCGCATCATCACTTCTGGGATATGCCGCATCGCGGCCACTACCTGCTGCCGGAACTGCTCGCCGATATCGGCAGCGGGCACAACATTGTCTCGACCGTCTTCCTTGAATGTCGCGCGATGTACCGCAAGGACGGCCCGCGCGAGATGGCCGCGCTGGGAGAAGTCGAGTTCGTCACCGGCATCGCCGCGATGAGCGCTTCGGGTGGCTACGGACCGTGCCGCGTCGCCGAGGGCATCGTCGGCGGCGGCGACCTCTCGGTCGGTGCGCGTGTGCGCGAATTGCTGGAAGCCGAGATCACCGCCGCGGGCGGGCGCCTGCGCGGTCTCCGGCACGGTGTTGCGTGGGATACGCACGAGGCCGTTTACAAATACGCGTCCCGTACCGTGCCCCTGCACCAGGTAATGGACCCGAAGTTCCGAGAGGGCCTGGCCCAGCTCGCACCACTCGGCCTCAGCTTCGAGTCATGGCAGTATCATCCGCAACTACCGGATACGATCGATCTCGCGCGCAGCTTCCCCGATACCACCATCATCCTCAATCATGTCGGGGGCATCCTCGGGGTTGGGCCGTATAACGGCCATCGTCAGGAGATCCTCGCCGGTTGGCGCAAGGACATCAACGAACTCGCTAAATGCCCGAATGTGTATTGCAAGCTTGGTGGCATCGGCATGGTGTCGTTCGGGTTCGACTTCCACGAACGCGACGTTCCGCCCTCGTCGGAGGATCTCGCGGCAGCGTGGCGGCAATACGTCGAACCTTGCATTGAGGCATTCGGCGTCGATCGCTGCATGTTCGAGAGCAACTTCCCGCCGGACAAGCAGTCGTGCGGCTACACCGAGCTGTGGAACGCGTTCAAGCACATCACCGCCAATGCGTCGGCGAGCGAGAAGCAGGCGCTCTACAGCGGCACCGCGGCGAAGGTCTATCGGCTGACGGTGCCATGAGCCGGTTCGACAGCTATGCGACGAAATACGCGTGCATCCACATGCGCCGCGAGAACGGCATTCTGGAGATGCGGTTCCACACCGACAACGGCCCGCTGCGCTGGGGGCTCGGTCCGCACGGCGAGCTGCCGGACGCCTTCGCCGATGTCGCGCGCGATCGCGACAACCGGGTGGTGATCCTGACCGGTACCGGCGACGAATGGTCCGGGGTCCGCGCGACCCCCGGCCAGAGTGCGATCGGCCCGGGACTGACCGCCAATGCGTTCGACCGCGTGCACTGGGAAGGCCGTGCCCTGCTGATGAACCTGCTCAATATCGAGGTACCGGTCATTTCGGCGATCAATGGTCCGGCATGGCGGCATGGTGAAATTCCTTTGCTGTCGGACATCGTGCTCGCCGCGGATACGGCGGCGTTTCAGGACTCCGCACATTTCCCGAACGGCCTGGTACCGGGTGACGGCATGCATATCGTCATGCCGCTGCTGTTGGGCCTGAATCGCGGCCGCTACTTCCTGCTCACCGGCCAGACCTTGTCGGCCCAGGAAGCAAAAGATCTTGGTCTGGTCGCAGAAATCCTACCGCCGGACAAAGTGCTGGCGCGTGCCTGGGAACATGCCGAGGCCCTGACCAAGAGGCCAACCCTGCTGCTGCGCTATACGCGGTTGATGTTCACCGAATATCTGAAAAAGCGCATGCAGGACCTGCTTGGCTACGGGCTGGCGATGGAAGGCCTGGCGCTGATGGAACAAAGCGATCCGCCCACATAGAAGAGGCCCCCGTACATGGACATCTCCGGCAAGACTGCCATCGTCACCGGCGCCGCCTCCGGCATCGGTCTCGGCATTGCGACCGCGCTGGCCGAGGCCGGCGCCAATGTGGTCATGGCCGATATCCAGAAGGACGCGGTCGAGCAGGCGGCCCATGGCCTCTCCGGTACCAACAAGCGCGTCATGCCGGTGCGGATCGATGTGACACAGGAGCAATCTGTTCTCGCTGCCCTGGCGGAAGCCGAACGCAACTTCGGCAAGCTGCACATCGCCTGCAACAACGCGGGCGTGCCGATGCACGGCACCAGGATGATCGACGTGCCGCAAAGCGACTGGGAGTTCGTGATCGGCGTGAACATCTGGGGGATCATCCACGGCATCCGTCACTTCGTTCCGGCCATCCTCCGGCATGGCGAGGAGGGCCACGTGGTCAACACCGCCTCGGTTGCCGGTTTCCAGAATCGTCGCGGGACCGACCAGGGACCGTATTCGATGAGCAAATACGCCGCCCTGTCGCTGTCGGAGGCGTTGGAGCACGAACTGGAAGGGACCAACGTCGGCGTCTCGGTGCTATGCCCAGGCCCGATCGCCACGAATATCGCGCGCGGCGCCCGCAATCGCCCCGACCACATGGGCGGACCACAGGTTCGTGCCAGTGAAGAAGCGGCGCTGGCCGAGCGCCTGGCCGCGACCGGCCTTGATCCGAACAAGGTGGGCGAGCGCGTCGTGGACGCGATCCGCACCAAGACCTTCTACGCCTTTGTCAGCGCCGTGCCCGCCGATGTCATCAAGGCCCGCCACCGTCGCATCGAGGCAGCCTTGAACAGCCCATGGGTTACGCATTACTGAACCTTGGCCAGCGGGCCGATCATCTGAAGCCGCACCCGCCTGCCGCCGCGGCGATGACATCGAGCGAATCCCTCGCTCCACTTAGTTCGCCCTTCTCGAAGTCACCCTCGGCGACGGCCATCTGGTTGGTGACATGCGCGAAACACAGCACGTCGCGTCCTCGCGCCCGCGCGAATGAGTAAAGCGCCGCAGCCTCCATCTCCACCGCCAACGCGCCATGCGCTCGGGCCGCGGCGATCGCGTCCTCGGTTTCGCGATACGGCGCATCGGTGGTCCACGCCGTGCCGCGATGCACTGGGGTCCGCAATGCCTCGAGCGCTGGCCAGGCGCGGTCCACCAGCACGCCATCCGCGTCGGCGAACATCGCCGGCGGCAGGTAGTGGTGGCTGGTGCCCTCGTCGCGCAGCGCACGGTCGATCAGCACAAAATACGGCGTCGGTCCCACGGGAGTGATCTGCCCGGCCGACGTCACGCTGATCAGCAGCCGGCAACCGGACACGAACAGTTGCTCCGCCACCAGAACGGCGAACGGCGCTCCCACCGCCAGCCCGACGATCCCGATCGTGACCGCGGCGTGCTCCGTCACGTCCATCTCGGTGTGATAGCAGGCCCAGGCCGGCGCGCGCCGCGACCGTCCGCTCGCCCGCAACGCCCGCACGATGTCGCCGTCCGGGTCGAGCGCGCACACCGCCGGCACCGCTGCATCGGGCAGCCCGCGCTGGCGACGCGCCTCGCGCAGCAGGTTCTCCGGCCGGAATACCGATGGCGCGCCATACGTCTTCGCCGCCAGGATGCTCGGTGCCGCGTCTCTGTCGCCCATGCCATCTCCTGTCGGGCCGCCGGCCAGGGTTGTAACGTCTCGGGGCATCGCGAGACCACCATTCAGGTGGCCCGGCCAGAATGAGGGGATAGATGTCATGCGGCCAAATCCATTGCACGATGCCGCCCGCTTCCTCACCCAGTCCGCTTGGTTCACCCTGGTGTTCTGGCTGCTGCTGTTGGCCAGCATTGTCATCGCGGCCCTGGTGTGGCGCCGCGACCCCGCGCAGCGCACCCCGCGCAACATCGGCATCTGGGGACTTCGGCTGCTGATGGGCGCGATGTGGTGGCAGCAGACGCTGTGGAAGATCCCGCCCAACTACGGTGGCCTGAGTTTCTGGATGCAGAAGGAGGCGGATCACGCCGCGATCGCCCTGCAAGGCGAACTGGTACGCGACATCGTGCTGCCCAACCTCGGCGTGTTCGGCCCATTGGTTTATCTGGTGGAGCTGTCGATCGCCGTCTCGTTGCTGCTTGGTCTGTTCTCTCGCGCCGGTGCCCTGCTGGGCCTGTTGATGGGGCTCAATCTCTGGCTCGGGCTTTATTCCGCGGACGGTGAGTGGCCGTGGACCTACATGTTCCTGGTCATGATCCAGACGTGGTTCGTCATCGATCCGCCGGGTCGCGTGCTGGGTGCCGATGTGCTGCTGCGCCATCGCGGCGTCGCCCGTTCCTCCGTGATCCTGTCCTGGGTGAACTGAATGCCCGATGCGATACCGATCGGCCGCCGCGCGCTGCCGCTCCTGGCTCTGGCAGGTGCCACCGCGCCGGCGCGTGCGGACACAGTGGACCTCGCCGTCAACTGCGACACCACGCTGGCGCCCGCGCTGCGTCAGGCCGCCGCCGCCTACAAGGCGCGAACCGGCGTCCGGGTGTTCGTGTTCGCCACCGGCCCTGGCCTGATCCTGCCGCAGCTTGTCCGCGGCATTCAGAACGACATCGTGGTCACCCAGACGACCATCCTGGATCAGGCAGTGCAGGCCGGCGTCGTCGCCTCGGCTGTCCGCGCACAGTGGCGCAACCCCTTGGTGATAGCCGGGGCGCGGGGCGTTGCGACGACCGACCGCACGTTCGCCGCACCCGATCCATCGCCGGCGTCGGATATCGATGGACCTGCCCTGCTGGCACGTCTCGGCCTTACACCGAGCCGCATACTCGGCGCCGTCGACACCGACGAGGTTGCATTCCTGCTGACCACCGGTGCGGCGCAGGCCGGGCTGCTGCACATGACGGACGTGCGGGCGGACGAACGCCTCGCGGTGATCCGTCCGGTGCCCGCCGAGACGCAGCCTCCGCTGCTTTATGCCGCATCGGTCACGCGTCTGGCGCGGCGGCCGAACCCGGAGGGCTTCGTTGCCTTCCTCGCCGCGCCCGAAGGGACCGCCATTCTTGCCACGGCGGGATTGGAGACACCGACATGACCCCCAGCTACGACGAACAGCGTCATCCGCTGTCGCGCCGCATCCTGCATTGGGTGATGGCGCTGTCGATCCTGATCATGATCGGCAGCGGCTGGCGTATCTACAACGCCAGTCCGATCTTCGATTTTCTTACCTTCCCGGAATGGGCGACGCTCGGTGGCGATGTCGAGGCCTCGCTTGCCCGTCACGGCGATCCCGGCGTCGCCACCGCGATCGCGTGGCATTTCGCCGCGATGTGGACGCTGGTGATCGCCTATGTCCTGTTCTTGCTGTGGGGGATCGTCACCGGCCACTTCCGCCGCGACTTCCTGCCGGTCGGTCCGCGTACGATCGCGCGCGACATGATTGCGGCGCTGAGCTTTCGGCTCGAGCATCGGCTGGGCGAATACAACGCAGTGCAGAAGGCCGCCTATTGGGGAGCGCTCGCCGCGGTCGCGGTGATGATCCTGTCCGGCATCGCGATCTGGAAGCCAGTGCAGACCTGGCCGCTGGAGCTGTTGTTCGGGGGTTTCCAGGGCGCGCGCGTGGTGCACTTCCTCGTGATGGCCGGCATCGTGTTCTTCCTGCTGATCCATGTCGGCCTTACCCTTGTGGTACCGCGCACGCTGCTCGCCATGGTGGTGGGTCGTGCCACCGAACTTCGCCACGCCGACACTTCGGAGAAGCTTCGATGACACTTGCCAGACGCCCCATGCTGCGCGGCGGCTTGTCGCTGGGCGCGCTGACGCTGCTGACCGGCTGCGACCTCAGCGATCATGATTCGGTGCAGCGCGTGCTGGCAGGCTTCTCTCGCTGGAACGACAGGGTTCAGGCGGCGATCTTCGGCCGCGATCGTCTGGCGCCGACGTTCCCAGAAGCGATGGCGGTGAAGGATTTCCGCTACAACGCGTGGTACGGGCCCGACAACGCGCCGCGCCTTAATCCTGCCGATTATCGGCTGCAACTTGCGGGTCGGATCGACAACAAGCGGCCCTGGACCATCGATGAGCTTTACGCACTGCCGCAGGTGAGCCAGGTGACGCGCCATGTCTGCGTCGAGGGCTGGAGCATGATCGGCAAGTGGAGTGGCACTCCGCTGCGCACGTTCCTGGAACGTATCGGCGCCGACACTACCGCGCGCTATGTCGGCTTCGAATGTGCCGACGGCTATTACGAAGGCATCGATATGCCGACCGCGCTGCATCCGCAGACGCTGATGGCGTTCCGGCTGTCCGACGAGATACTGCCGACCAAGTATGGCTATCCGTTCAAGATCCGCATCCCCACCAAGCTGGGTTTCAAAAACCCGAAATTCGTCACCGCGATCTACGTGACCGACAAGCAGCCGCGCGGCTACTGGACCGATCGCGGCTACAATTGGTTCAGCGGCATCTGAGCATGGAGCGGCAGCGGACATGCGCGATGGGTGTGATGGCGAAGGCCCCGCGTCCTGGGCGGGCGAAGACCCGCCTCTGCCCGCCGCTGCATCCAACGCAAGCCGCGACGCTCAGCGCGGCGTTTCTGCGCGATATCACCGAGAACATCGCACTCGCCGCGCGTGCGGTGCCGATCGAAGGCTTCGTCGCCTATGCGCCGGCTGGCGAGGAAGTCTCGTTCTCCGGACATCTGGCCGATGGCACGGGCTTTGTACTCGCCGACGGATCGCCGCAGATGCCGCCAGACGTTCAGGGCTTCGGCCGATGTCTGCTGCATGCAGCGCGGTCGCTGTTTGCGGCCGGGTTCGGCGCGGTGTGCCTGGTGAACTCGGACAGCCCGACGTTGCCGACCGCATGTCTGATCGCGGCGGCACGCGCACTGCTGGCGCCGGGCGACCGGATCGCGCTTGGCCCGGCGGACGATGGCGGCTACTACCTACTGGGGATGAAACAACCCCACCCGCGCCTGTTCGCCGATATCGCCTGGAGCACGAGCAGTGTGGCGGCCGCGACGCAGGCGAGGGCATCTGCGCTCGGCCTCGACACGGTCATGTTGCCCACATGGTACGACGTGGATGATGCGGCGTCATTGGACCGACTCGTCGCCGGCGTGGACGACGGCTACGCTGCCCCAGCCACCAACGCATGGATCGAAAGCAACGGATTGCGCGGACACATGAGTTTCGCTGCGCAATGACCGATCCCATGCGTCGTCTGGCGGTGTTGGCCGCGATCGGGACGCTGCTCGTTTTGCTGGTCGCGGGCGGATTGGCGCTGCTGGATTGGCAACCCGTCGGCCTGGCCTCTGAAATGCGGCTGACGGCGTTCGTCGCCAGTCTTTGCCTAGCTGGCGCGTTATGGCTGCTTGCCGTCTCGATCGTTCGCCGCGGTCGTCTGCCGCCACGGAGCCTCTGGCTGGTGCTCGGCATCGCCTTGGCGATGCGGCTGCTGACTCTGACCGCGCCACCTGTACTTTCGTCGGACATCTACCGCTATGTATGGGATGGCCGCGTTCAGCTTGCCGGTGTCAATCCGTACCGCTACCTGCCGTCCGCCGATGAACTCGCGTTCCTGCGCGATGACGCGGTCTATTCGCACATCAATCGCGGCGACTATGCGCACACCGTGTATCCGCCCGCGGCGCAGGCGATCTTCGCACTGGCCGCGGCGATGACGCCCGGCGTGTTCGGCATGAAGCTGATGATCGCGGCGTTCGACGCGCTCGCGATCGTCGCGCTTATCCTGCTGTTGCGTATGGCCGGCCGTGATCCGGCGGAACTGCTGATCTATGCGTGGTTGCCCCTGCCGGTCTGGGAGTTCGCCGGCAACGCGCATATCGATGGCGCCGCTGCCGGCCTGCTGGCTCTCGCATTGCTGGTTGCGGTGCGCGGGCGTTCGATCTGGACCGGCATCCTGCTGGCCGTGGCAACACTGACGAAGTTCCTGCCGGCGGTGGTGCTGCCGGCCTTCTGGCGGCCGCGCGACCGGCGTTTGCCGATCGCGTTTGCGGTGACGCTGCTCGTGCTTTATCTGCCTTACGCTTTAATCGGCTGGCGGGTGCTCGGTTTCCTCACCGGCTATCTCTCCGAGGAGGGAGTTAGCGACGGTCACAGCATTTTCCTGCTTGATTTACTCGGTACCGCCGTGACGCTGCCGGCCTGGGCGTCCACGGCCTATTTCGCCCTGGTTCTGGCCGTGCTTGGCTTTCTGGGCGCGCGTTTTGCGTTCGCGACCGTACTTCCCGCGGCAGCGGGCGCGCGCGTGTTGCTCCAGTCGCGTCAGGCGGTGGTGCTAGGTGCCGTGCTGCTGGTCGCATTGTCGCCACACTATCCGTGGTATCTTGGCTGGCTTGCACCGCTCGCCTGTCTTGCCCCATTGCCTGGTGTGCTGTGGATGCTGGCCGCCGCACCCATTCTGGCGCACGGCGCATTCGAGTACCTCGCGGTGCCCGCTGCGGTCTATGTTCCGGCTGCGATCCTCGCGACGATCGATCTGTTCCGCCGCCTACCGGCACCACCTCAAGCCGTACGGAGCGTACAATGACCGTGGTCAAGGATCCGCGCCGCTACTTCGAGGCCGTACAGACGCGCGCGACGGAGGCGACGGCGCCGCCGGTGTGTCTGTACCTGGAGGTGACCAATCGCTGCAACCTGCTGTGTGAGACCTGCCCGCGCACCTTCGAGGCGCTCGAGCCACCGGCGGACATGAGCTGGGAATTGTTCACCTCGATTGTCGAGCAGGTCCCCAATGTGTCACGCGTGGTGCTGCACGGCGTCGGCGAGCCGATGCTGGTGAAGGCACTGCCGCGCATGATCCGCTATCTGAAGGACCGCGGCGTCTATGTGCTGTTCAACACCAACGGCACGCTGCTGTCGCCGAAGAAGCATCAGGCGATGATCGACACCGGACTGGACGAACTGCGCGTTTCGCTCGATGCCGCGGACGCCAAGACGTTTCTTGCTGTGCGCGGCAAGAATTTCTTCGCGCGCATCGTGCATAATGTACGCGGCTTCACCGACTTGCAGCACGCGACTGGTGCCATCTCGCCACGCGTGTCGCTGTGGCTTACCGGGCTGAAGGAGACGATCGAGCAGCTTCCCGCGTTCGTCCGTCTTGCGGCTTCGATGGGCGTGCGGGAGGTGTATCTGCAGCGGCTGGTGTACGACGAAGCCGGCTATGGCATGGCGCGGCCGGAGTCATCGCTGTTCGAGACGCTGCGCGCCGATGAGTCGCGCGCGATCGAGGATGCCGCTGCGCTGGCCCGCGATCTGGGGATCACGCTGGATGCCTCCGGTGCCACCGAGCCTGGCCTGAGCCTGAAGCGGCAGGATGAGTCGCAGCCCTGGTCGGCGTGTCGGCGCCCGTGGTCGCTGATGTATTTTACCGCGCATGGCCGAGCGCTGCCGTGCTGCATGGCGCCATTCTCCGCGCGGGGTTACGACAGCTATACGCTGGGCGATGCGACACAGCAGACTTTGCGCGAGATCTGGAATGGCGCTGCGTATCAGGACTTCCGCGCCGCGCTGCTGAGCGACACGCCGCCGCGCCCGTGTGCGGGGTGCGGCATGCGTTGGAGCCTCTAGGTTTCGCCTCGCGGTGGACCGTGTCGCGGCCGTTATTCCGACGCTGAACGAGGCGGAGACCATCGCCGGCACGATCGCGTCTCTGCCCCGCGATGTGGTGGACGAGATCATCGTTGCCGACAGTTCCAGCCGCGACGGTACCGCAGCGATCGCGCATGCCGCCGGCGCGCGCGTGGTGACGCTGATCGAACGAGGCTATGGCCGCGCCTGCGCCGCCGGTGTGGCGGCAGCGGGCGAGGGATGCGGCATCATCCTGTTCCTCGACGGGGACGGCGCTGACCGTGCCGATCTCGCGGACATGCTGGTGGCGCCGATCCGTGCCGGCACGCATGATTTCGTCATCGGCTCGCGCGTGCGGGGCGAACGCGAAGCGGGCTCGATGAGCTGGCACCAGGTCCTGGCCGGACGGCAGGCGGGATGGCTGATGTCGCGGCTGTACGGCGTCCGCTACACCGACATGTGCGCGTTCCGCGCCATCAGGCGCGAGGCATTGGCGCGACTGGGCATGCGCGAGACCAGCTACGGCTGGAACATCGAGATGCAAATGAAGGCGGCCCGCGCCGGCCTCCGCATCCTTGAACTCCCGGTGCCGTACCGATGCCGCGCCGGCGGCAGTTCGAAGGTGGCCGGCACGCTTGGCGGCAGCATCCGCGCCGGCTGGCGCATCATGCTGACAATTGCGCGGATCGTATTGGCCGGCACGAAAAGGGCGTGACGTAGGCACATGGCTCGCCTACACTGAACGCAAGGCTCCACAACAAGGAAGCCAACAGGGAGGCGACATGGGAACTTCAGGACCCGCGCCCGGCGGTAACAACATTCGCATCAGCCGTCGTGACGTGCTGGCACTCGCTGCTTCCGCCGCTGTCGGCGGCGTACCGGACATCGCTCGAGCGGCGGGTCCGGCGGGGCAGCTTGTCTATGGCGTGCACATCTCGCTGGCGCCGACCTGGTTCGATCCGGCCGAGACGCCATCGCTCGTCACGCCCTATATGATCTACTATGCGCTGCATGATGCGGTGCTGAAGCCGATGCCGGGCGAGCTGATGGCGCATAGCCTGGCGGAATCCTGGTCGGCTACCGAAGACGGCATGAACTACAGCTTCGTGCTGCGCGATGGCGTGACGTTCCACAATGGAGTGAACGTGACCGCGGAGGATGTGAAGTTCTCCTTCGAGCGCTACCGCGGCGCCGCCAAGACACCGTTGCATGATCGGGTTGCATCGGTGGAGACCCCGGATGCAAGGCACATCACGTTCAAGCTCAAGAACCCATGGCCGGACTTCCTCACCTTCTATGCCGCAACCACCGGTGCCGGCTGGATCGTGCCGAAGAAGTATGTCGAGAAGGTCGGCGATGACGGGTTCAAGAAAGCGCCGATCGGCGCCGGGCCGTACCGGTTCGTCTCATTCACGCCGGGTGTGGAACTGGTGCTGGAAGCCTACGAGGGCTACTGGCGGAAGGTGCCCGGCGTCAAACGGCTGGTGCTGAAGGTGATTCCCGAAGAGGCGACGCGGCTGGCCGCACTGAAGGGTGGCGAGATCGACATCGCCTACTCCATCCGCGGCGAGTTGGCTTTGGAGCTGCGGCAGACACCGGGACTGACGCTGAAGCCGGTGGTCATCCAGTCGCCGTTCTGGCTGTATTTCCCGGAACAATGGGATCCGAAATCGCCCTGGCACGATGTGCGCGTGCGGCAAGCGGCGCGACTGGCGCTCGATCTGAAGACGATCAACCAGGCGTTGACCGCCGGCTATTCGCGTGTCCACGGCAGCCTGATTCCGGACAACTTCGAATTCTTCTGGAAGCCGCCGGAGCCGGTGTACGATCCTGACAAGGCGAAGCAGCTCCTGAGCGTAGCCGGCTATCCGAATGGATTCGACGCCGGCTTCTACAATTGCGACAGCTCGTACGCGAACCTGGCCGAGGCGACGAACGATTACCTCGGCGCGGTCGGCATCCGCGCGAAGCTGCGTCCGCTGGAACGCGTCTCGTTCAATCAACAGTTTATGGACAAGAAGCTGAAGAATATCATTCAGGCGGGCAGCGGCTCGTTCGGCAACGCTGCGACTCGGTTCGAGACCTTTGTGGTGAAGGGCGGTGCCTATGTCTATGGCAGTTACCCTGACCTCGATGCGATGTTCGAGCAGCAGGCAGTCGAGCTGGACCACGGCAAGCGTGCCGACATCCTGACCAGGATGCAACAGATCCTTTATGAGCGGGTGATCGGCACGCATCTCTGGCAGCTCGCGTTCATCAATGGCGTCGGGCCTCGGGTCGGCGAATCCAATTTCGACCGGATTGCGGGATTCCCCTACACCGCGCCGTACGAAGACCTGACGTTGAAGAGCAGTTGACGGAGCACCGCAGATGACGACACGACGCGATGTGCTGGCGCTTGCGGCATTAGGCATGGCTGCCGGTGCGGTACACCCTGCGAAGGCGGCCGCGCCGTCGGGCCAACTTACCGTCGGCGTGCATATCACGCTGGCGCCCACCTGGCTCGATCCGGCGGAGACAGCCGGAATCATTACGCCGTTCATGGTGTTGTACGCGCTGCACGACGCGGTGGCGAAACCGATGCCGCAGGGCAATCCGTCGCCGTCGCTGGCGGAATCCTGGTCGGCCGGCGAGGACGGCCTGAGCTACGAGTTCGTACTGCGCGACGGAGCAAAATTTCACAACGGCGAACCGGTCACCGCCGATGACGTGAAGTTCTCCTTCGAGCGCTATCGCGGCGCGGCGCATGGTCTGCTGAAGGAGCGGGTGGCGTCGGTGGAGACGCCGGATCCGCAACACGTCGTATTCAGGCTGAAGAATCCCTGGCCGGACTTCATCACCTTCTACACTGTTGCTTCCGGCGCCGGCTGGGTTGTGCCACGAAAATATGTGGAGAAGGTCGGCGAGGACGGGTTCAAGAAGGCACCGATCGGCGCGGGACCTTACAAGTTCGTCTCATTCACGCCAGGCATCGAGTTGGTCATGGAGGCGTTCGACCAGTACTGGCGCAAGACCCCGAGTGTGAAGCGGATCGTGCTGCGGGTGATCCCCGATGAATCGACGCGGCTTGCCGCCCTCAAGAACGGCGAGGTGGATATCGCCTATTCGATCCGCGCCGAGCTGGCGGAGGAGTTGCAGCGCACGCCAGGGTTGACGCTGCGGCCGACGGTCGGTTCGGCGCCTTATTACATGTATTTCCCCGAGCAGTGGGATCCGAAGTCGCCGTGGTACGACCGACGGGTGCGGTTGGCCACGAAATACGCGCTCGACTACAATACGATCAACAAGGCGCTGACGTTGGGCTATTCGCATATCACCGGCAGCGTCATTCCGGAGAACTTCGAGTTCTACGAGAAGCTGGCGCCGCCGGTGTACGATCCGGACAAGGCGAAGCAGCTTTTGGCGGACGCGGGCCATGCCGGCGGCTTCGATGCCGGCTTCTATACCTGCGATGCGGCCTACGCGAATCTGGGCGAGGCTGTGCTCAATTATCTGGGCGAGATCGGCATCCGCGCGAAACTGCGGCCGCTGGAACGCGCGGCGTTCTTCAAGGGCTACGCCGACAAGAAGTTCAAGAACATCATCCAGGGTGCCTCGGGCGCGTTCGGCAATGCCGCGACGCGGCTCGAGGAGTTCGTGGTCAAGGGCGGCAACTACGCCTATGGCAGCTATCCGGAGATCGACGAACTGTTCCCATTGCAGGCGGTCGAACTGGACCGCGCCAAGCGCGCCGCGATTCTGACCAAGATGCAGCATCTGCTCGATGACCGGACGATGTACGTGGGCATCTGGCAGCTTGCGTTCATCAGCGGCGTCGGACCACGGCTGGCGGAATCCGGTTTCGGCCTGATCAAGGGCTTCGTCTATACCGCGCCCTATGAAGACATCACGCTGAAAAGCGCATAAGGACGTCGCCATGAGGCAGTTTGTTGCACGGCGGCTCGGCTATTCGCTGCTCTCGCTGCTGGTGCTGTCGCTGACTATCTTCTTCTTCGTCCGTGTCACCGGCGATCCGGCGGCGCTGCTGGTGGAACCTGGCGCCAGCGAGGAGGACATCGCGGCGATCCACCACCAGTTCGGCCTCGATCAGCCGCTCTGGGCGCAGTACGGCCTATTTATGATGAGTCTGCTGCGAGGCGACTTCGGCCAGTCGTTCTATTACCAAACGCCAGTGCTCGAGCTCTACTTTGACCGCCTGCCGAATTCGCTGTTGCTGGCATTGGTGGCAATGGCGTTCTCGTTGCTGGTGGGTATCCCGACCGGCATTCTCGCCGCGGTGCGCGTCGGCCGGTTCTGGGACAGCGCGGGGAAGCTGTTTGCGCTGCTAGGCCTATCTCTGCCTTCGTTCTTCGTGGGCCTGGTGCTGATCCTGGTGTTCTCGGTGTATCTTGGCTGGTTGCCGTCCTCCGGATCCGGTGGGGTGTTGCACATCCTGATGCCGGCCTTTGCGCTGGGATGGTATTTTGCCGCCGCGCATATGCGCCTGACGCGATCGTCCATGCTGGAGGTCCTGGGCTCGGAGTACGTGAAGCTGGCGCGGCTGAAGGGCCTGCCGCAGTCGTGGGTGATCGGCAAGCATGCGTTCAAGAACGCACTGATCCCGGTGGTGACGCTGGCCGGGATCAACCTGGTGCTGATGATCAACGTCGCCGTCGTGGTGGAGACCGTGTTCGCATGGCCTGGGGTTGGGAGGCTGCTCTACGAAGGCATCAGCTTCCGCGATTTCCCCGTGGTGCAGGGCATCGTGATCATGGGCGGCACCATGATCGTGGTGGTGAACCTTGTGGTCGATGTCGTCTATGCCGTGATCGATCCTCGCATCCGACTGGAGAAATGACGGCCATGAGCATGTCGAGTGAGACCATCGTCCTTCCGCCATCGGTGTCGTCGCGGTCCGCCGCGATGCGGCTGGGCGATCTGCCGATCATTCCGGTCATCATACTGGCTATCATCGCCTTCATGGCGATCTTCGCCGATGTTCTGGCGCCGCATAATCCTGAAGTCGGCAGCCTCACCGCACGGTTCCATCCGCCGTTCTGGCAGGCTGGCGGCAACATGGACCATCTTCTCGGCACCGACCAGTTGGGACGCGATGTGCTGTCGCGCCTGATCTTCGGCGCCAGGGTATCGATGGTGGTGGGCTTCACCGCGGTGATCTTCGCGGGCGTCGTCGGCACGGTGCTCGGCATCCTGGCCGGCTATCTCGGTGGCTGGGTGGACCAGCTTATCATGCGCATCACCGACGCCTGGCTGGCGCTGCCGGCACTGACCTTCGCGATCTTCCTCGCCGCCATCGTCGGGCCGAGCATGTGGAACATCGTCATCATTCTCGGCCTGGTCTATTGGACCCGCTACGCGCGCGTCGTGCGCGGGGAGGTACTGTCGCTGAAGGAACGTGAGTTCGTCCGCCTCGCCATCGTCGCCGGCTGTTCGAAAATGACCATCATGCGACGGCACATCCTGCCCAACGTGGTGAACTCCGCGATCGTGCTGGCAACGCTGATGCTCGGCGTCGTTATCGTCACGGAGGCGTCGCTGTCCTTTCTGGGAGTCGGTGTGCCGCCGCCGCAGCCCGCCTGGGGACTGATGCTGTCCGACGGCAAGCAAGGGCTGATGGTGGGCTACTGGTGGCTCACCGTGCTGCCCGGCTGCTGCATCATGCTGATGGTACTTTCCGCCAACCTTCTCGGGGACTGGCTTCGTGTCAAACTCGACCCTCAGCTCCGTCAGCTCTGATCCGGCCGGCAGCGCGGCGGCGCTTACCGCGCGCCCGCTGCTCGAGATCGACAATCTGTCCACTCACTATATATCCGCGCGAGGCAGCCGCGTGGTGCGTGCGGTCGACGATGTGTCGCTGCGCATCAAAGCCGGCGAAACGCTAGGCATCGTCGGCGAATCAGGGTCGGGAAAAAGCACATTGGCGTTGAGCATCCTGCGCGTGCTGCCGACCGCCGCGCAGATCGTCAGTGGCCAGATGTGGTTCGAGGGGGAGGACCTGGTCCGCAAGTCCGACGCCGAGATGCGGCACGTGCGCGGCAAGCGGATCGCGATGATCCTGCAAGACCCGATGGCGTCGCTGAATCCGCTGTTCACCATCGGCAATCAGGTCGGCGAGCCAATCCGCGTGCATGAGGGAGCACACCGCGCCGAGGCCTGGAGACGGGCGCGCGCCCTGTTGAAGTCGGTGCACATCCCGTCGCCGGAAACCCGCGTGACGCAGTTTCCTCACGAAATGTCGGGTGGCATGCGTCAGCGCATCGTTGGCGCCATCGGTATATCCTGCGAACCGCGGTTGCTGATCGCCGACGAGCCGACTACCAGTCTCGATCTGACGATACAGGCACAGTACCTGAACCTGCTGCGCGAGCTGCAGCGCGAGCACGGTCTGGCTCTGATCTTCATCACTCACAACCTCGGCATTGTCGCCAAGATGTGCGACAAACTCGTGGTCATGTATGCAGGCCGAGTGGTGGAATCCGGGCCGGTCTCGCGCATCTTCAGCGCGCCGGCGCATCCCTATACGCGGGCGCTGCTCAACTCGATCCCGCGCATGAGCGACAGTCGCCGACGGTTGACAGCGATCGAGGGACAACCCCCCGACCTGTCGGCATTGCCGCGCGGCTGCGCCTTCGCCGCGCGCTGCCCGGCTGCATTCGATCGTTGCCACACTGAGGCGCCGCCGGAGTCCAACCTGGATGGCGGACGAACCGCGCGCTGCTGGCTGGCCGGCGTCGCCATGCAGAGCGGGGCAACGTGACGTTCGTAATCGAAGCGTCAGGACTGACCAAGCATTTCCAGGCGCGACGCGGCCTGTTTGGCGGCGCTCGCGGAGTGGTGCGCGCGGTCGACGACATCTCGTTCACAATCGAGAGCGGGCGCACGCTTGGCGTGGTGGGTGAGTCCGGCTGCGGCAAGACGACGACTGCAAAGCTCGTGCTCGGGCTGGAGGAACCTACTGGCGGCAGCATCCGCTTCGAGGGACACGATCTTCAGGAGCTGGATACCGCGGCGCGGCGGCACTATCGGAAGTCGGTGCAGGCGGTATTCCAGGATCCGTTCGCATCGCTGAGTCCGCGCATGCGCATCAGCGACATCATCGCCGAGCCGCTGGTCACCAACGAAACCGTCACATCGGGTGAAGTACGCAAGCGCGTGCTCGAGTTGCTCGATCTGGTGGGGCTGCCGGAGCGCTCGGCCGATCTGTTTCCGCACGAATTCTCCGGCGGCCAGCGCCAGCGCATCGCGATCGCGCGAGCGCTGGCGCTGTCACCAAGGCTGATCGTACTGGACGAACCGGTATCCGCGCTCGACGTGTCGATCCGGGCGCAGATTTTAAATCTGCTGCGGGACCTGCAGGACCAGTTGGGGCTGTCATATCTGTTTATTGCCCACGACCTGGCCGCGGTGGCACATATGAGCCACACGATTGTGGTGATGTATCTCGGCAAGATCGTCGAAGTGGGTGACGCGCAGACGCTCGCGGGGGCACCGAAACATCCCTATACCGCGGCGCTGTTCTCGGCGGCGCTGCCGAGCCATCCGGATGAGCGGCGTGAGGAGATCATCCTGGCGGGCGAGGTGCCGAGTCCGCTGAACCCCCCGTCAGGCTGTCGCTTTCACCCGCGTTGCCCGCATGCGATGCCAATGTGCGGGCAGCAAGAGCCGGCGCTGAAGCAGGTAGACGATCGCATTGTTGCCTGTCACCTGTTCAATCAGGGCCGGCACTGAGCGGCGATCAGAGCAACCGCTTCCGGCGCAGCAACAGAAGTGTGGCGAGCACGGCCAAGGCGCAAAGCAATGTGGCGTACAGCGTGCCCAGAGGTGCCGCGTCACCACCCCACGGAAGACCACCGGTGTTCATGCCAAAGTAGCCGGTCACGGCGAGGCGCCCGCAAAGTGCCAGGCGGTAAGCTCGAATGCGCGCGCGTCGCCGGTGCGGGCTAGGCCGGCAGCACTCCGGCAACGACGCTGCCGTCGGTGACGATGCGTGGGCTCTCGTCATCAGTGCCGAGCAGCAGTTGTCGGGCGAAGGCTGGCGGTTCGGGGTGAGCCTCGATGGTCAGCCTGGCATGCGCATGCACAAGATCGAAGTGCTGCCACTCCCAGTCTTGCTGTCCGTCGGCAGCACGGAATCGCAGCGCCGAGGACAAACCGTCCGCGCGCGGTTGCTCCGCGCCGCGGGCCTTTGTCGCCGATGCGTTGCATTGCCTGGATGCCCGGCAGCCTGGCCCAGTTTGGCGGCGGAAATTTGACAGGCCTATTACAATTGCCGTCAGAGGGAATGCTGGACAGCCGGCATCCAGTTTGTCGCACGGCGAGCAAGACGGGCGTCGGTGGCTTCGCCGTCGTAGTCGGGTGCGGCGGGGGTCTGCGTGAAGGCGGCGCGATCGTCCAGGCAGTTCACATTCACCACCGCGCGCATGCCGTCGCTTGTCTCGCACACTGCACCGACATAGACGCCGCAACGGCGGCACACCAGATAATCCGCAGTGCGTGAGCCGAAGCGGTAGCGCTCGAGCAGCGACGCGTCGGCTACGGTGATCTCCACGCAGCCTTCCCTGTCCGAGACAGTGCGGGTGCCGTGCGACCGACAAAATGAACAGCTGCAAGATCGCAGCGGCATTTGCTCAGGGGCGCGCGACAGCCGCAGACGCAAAGTCATGTTGCCGCAGTGACAGCCGCCAGAGTGGAGCATAGATACCTCAGTGGTTCAGCCCGCACGCTAGGCGGTCGCGAAGGTCGGGGCTAGCCTCGGGCGACGACGCGGAGGAAACAGCCATGCTTCGCAAGGAACAGAACGACCTGCTGACCCGCACGGCGGCCGGCACGCCGATGGGCGAGATGTTCCGCCGCTACTGGATGCCCGCCCTGCTGACGGAGGAACTGCCGGAGAACGACTGTCCGCCGGTGCGCTTGCAGCTATTGTCGGAGAAGCTGGTCGCCTTCCGAGATACGCAGGGTCGCTACGGCCTGTTGGATGAATTCTGTGCCCACCGTGGTGTGTCCCTGTGGTTCGGCCGCAATGAGGAATGCGGGCTCCGCTGCCCTTACCACGGCTGGAAATATGATGTGACCGGCCAATGCGTGGAAATCCCGTCGGAACCGGAGCGGAGCGGGTTCCGCGCGATGATCAAGCTGCGATCCTACCCGCTGGTCGAACGCGGCGGGGTGCTGTGGACCTACATGGGGCCACCGGAACACCAGCCGGAACTGCCGGAATTCGAATTTGCCACGGTGCCGCCGGAGCAGACCTACACCTCCAAGCGGCTGCAATACTGCAACTGGCTGCAGGCGTTGGAAGGCGGCATCGATTCCAGCCACGTGTCATGGCTGCATCGCGATGCACTGCGGACCGATCCCCTGATGGTGGGTTCGCGCGGCAACCAGTACAACATGGGCGATGCGATGCCGGTGTTCGAGGTGGTCGATCAGCCGGCCGGCCTGTTCATCGGCGCGCGGCGCAACGCCGAGGACGGCTATTACTGGCGCATCACGCCGTGGTGCATGCCGTCGTTCACCATGATCCCGCCGCGCGGCAATCATCCGGTGCACGGGCATTTCTGGATTCCGATTGACGATGAAAACTGTTGGGCGTGGAGCTTCGATTATCATCCGACGCGCGCACTGACCGTGGTTGAGGTGCAGGCGATGCAAGACGGCAAGGGCATCCACACGCGCACCATTCCCGGCAGCTACATTCCGATGGCGAACCGTGACAACAACTACCTGATGGATCGCGCGGCACAGAAGGCGGGCGCGACGTATAGCGGCGTTGCCGGCATCGCCATGCAGGATGCCTCGCTGCAGGAGAGCATGGGGCCGATCATGGATCGTTCGCGCGAGCATCTGCTTTCGACCGACAACGGCATCATCATGGCTCGGCAGCGGCTGCTGCGCGCGGCACGCGCGCTCGAAAACGGCGAGCCGCCACCTGGTACGGACCCCGCGACGCATCGGGTGCGTTCGGCGGCGGTAGTGCTGCCGCACGACGCGGCGTTCGCCGACGCGGCGCGCGAGGCCTTGACGGCGCGCCCGGGTGTGGCGCCAACGTCAGTCTGATTTCGGGAGGAAGCGAATGGCCTGGAAACGCATGGTGCTGCAGATCGGCATGGGCACCGACATCCGCGGCGCCGATTACACCAAGGCGGCCGTGCGCGCGTTACGCGATGCGCTATGGCACAATTCTCTCAGTGTCGCCGACGCTGTCGGGTTACACGTCAATTCCATGCGGGTCGAAGTCACCATCGGCGTGCCGAAGCCCGAACTGGTGGACAAGGCGGAGGTGCTCGCAGTGCTGCCGCATGGCACAGGGACGGTGAACGTGGTGGAGGGCGGGCTGGAAATCCGCAATGACGCCGGCACCAATTCCACGGTGATCGCCAATGCGGCCGCCGTCGTGCGGCTGGACGTCTGAGGGGTTCGAGCCATGGCAAAGCGCATCATCCTGGAGCTGGGCAGCGGCAACGACCTGCATGGCGGTGACTACACCAAGGCGGCGTTGCGCGCGGTTCAGGATGCCCTGCACCACAGTTCGCTGAGCTTCATTCGCAGCTTCGGTCTGGATTCCCGGCGCATGCAGGTTGAGGTGACGATCGGCGTGCAGCACCCGGCGAAAGTGGATGCGGCCGCGGTGAAGGCGTCGCTGCCGCACGGCGAGGTGACCGTGACGGTGGTCAAGGGCGGGCTCGACGTGCCGGACGAGACGTCGAGCGACGTTGCCGTGATCGCCAGCGCCGCCGTTGCGGTCCGGCTCGATCTGCCGCAGGCTAAGACCACGTAACGGGAGAAAGTCCAATGCCAACCTATGAATACACCACCCAGGACGTTGAGTATCTCCGCCATGGCGACCGCAAGTTCATGGCGCGGCTGTTCAAGCCGCAGGGTAAGGGGCCGTTTCCTGCGGTCGTCGAGGTGCACGGCGGCGCCTGGTGCAACGGCGACCTGAACGAGTGCCAGATCTACGCCGAAGGCTTCGCGCGCGCCGGACTGGCGGTGGCGGCGATCGACTTTCGCCATGCCGGCGATGGCTATCCGACGTCGCTTGCCGACATCAACTACGCGATCCGCTGGGTAAAGGCGCATGCATCCGAACTGAACACGCGCGCCGATCTGGTCGGCATCGCGGGGCAGTCGAGCGGCGGGCATCTCGGCATGCTGGCGGCAATGCGGCCGCATGACCCGCGCTATACAGCGATCCAGTTGCCGTCGTCGGCACCGACGGTCGATGGGACGGTTCGTGCGGTGGCGATGCTGTGGCCGGTGATCAATCCGCTGTCGCGTTATCGCCATGCGCTGCGGGCGCGCGATTCGGCCAATCCTCCGGCATGGGTGGGCAGTATTCCCCAACGGCATGATACGTATTGGAAGACCGAGGCGAACATGGCCGAGGGCAATCCGATGCTGATCCTGGAGCAGGGCGAGAAAGTGCTGACGCCGCCGGCGATCTGGATTCAGGGCCAGCCCGATATCGTGCACGACTATCGCGATCCGGATGCGCCGATCGAGGGGAATGAGCCGCAGCGTTTCGTCACCAACTATCGCAAGGCAGGCGGCGAGATCGATCTGCTGTATGTCGACAACGCAAAGAAGGCGGGCGCCGGCTCGTTCGCGCCAGCGGCGGCGTTCTTCCATCGGTACATCACGGCCTGACGCCTGGGGCCCCTGTCGTTACGAGTTCAACACCGGCCGTGCAGCCCGACGACGGTCCCAAGCGTCATTCCCGCGCAAGCGGGAACCCAGGGCGAGGTCCGCGGTAACCCTGGGTCCCCGCTGTCGCGGGGATGACAACCTGGGGTAATGGGGGGCTCAGCGCTGCGGCATCTCCTCCAGCAGTCGCCCCAGCCCGGGCAGCGGATCGCGCACGCCCATAATCCGCATCATCGCCCACAGTGCCGCCTGATTGGTGGTGATCACCGGCTTGCCGAACTCTCGTTCCCATGCAGCGACAAACGACATGGTCGGAAAATTCCCGCCGGGCACTACGAGAACCTCGATCTCGGGTCGATCGATCCGCGCAAACGCGTCGCGCGCGTTATCCGGGCCCAGCTTGCCGATCATGTAGGAATCGGTGGCAGCGAATCCCTCCAGCGCCACCACCTCCAATCCGAAGTTCCGTTCATAGTAACGCTTCGCCCGCTCGATGACCGGCGGCGAATAAGGCGATACCAGTGCAATCCGCCGCGCGCCCAGCGCCTGCACGGCCTGGCCGATCGCCTGGGCCGATGTGACCGCCGGCGCACCAGCCCCCGCACTCATCCGCTGCGTCACGCTCGCATCGTAGTCGTCCGCGAACAGACTGGCCGAGGTCTGCGCGAGGCTTATCGCCTCCACTTTCGCCGTGCCGAGCAGCAGCGCCTGATAATCGACATCGGCATCGAGACTGGGCGCGAATGGACCCGTGCCGCTGCTCTTCAGCCGCCCGACATGTGCCTGCAAGGTCGGCGGGAGCAGCCGGCTGTATTCGATTTCCACCGTCGTGTTGGTCGATGGAATCAGAACGCCGAAATGATGGTTCATGACGCGCTTCCATAGGCCCATGGACGCTCAGCCGCGTCCTTGGTTTCGAACTCGTCGATCGCGGCCGCGCTGCGCAGCATGAAGCCGAGCTGGTCAAGCCCTTCCAACAGCGGCAGCCGCCGGTCATCGGCGATCGCGAACCGGATCGGCGCAAGTCCCGGCACTTCGATCACGCAGCGCTCAAGGTCCACGGACATGGTCGAGGCGTTCGAACGCGCCAATGCCGACGCGATGCGTTCGATCTCGGCCATCTCCAGCCGGATTGGCAACAGACCATTCTGGAACGCGTTGTCATGGAAAATGTCGCCAAAACCTGGCGCGATAACGCAGCTTATGCCCGCCTCCATCAATGACCACACCGCTGTCTCACGCGAGCTGCCGCAACCGAAATTCGGGCCCGCCAGCAAAATACTTGCCTCGCGATAGCGCGGCTGATCCAGCACGAAGTCCGGTCGCGGCACGCCGTCCTTGTCGTAGCGCAGATTGGCGAACAGCTTCGCCTGCAACGGCAGCGTGGCGGCTTCCTCCGGTGTGCGTCCTGGCATCAGCGACGGCGCGATCAGGTCGGTATTGATGTTGGTCATCAGCATCGGTGCCGCGACGCCGGTGAGAACGGTGAATTTTTCCATCGTCTGCCTCCGCTATGTCAGCATCGTGCGGACATCGGTGATGCAGCCGGCGATCGCAGCGGCGGCGACCATCGCCGGGCTGGCCAGATGCGTACGGCTCCCCGGTCCCTGACGTCCCTCGAAATTTCGATTAGAGGTCGAGATAGAACGCTGGCCAGGCGCCACGATGTCGCCGCCGGCACCGACGCACATCGAGCATCCCGCCTCTCGCCACTCGAACCCGGCTTCCAGAAAAACCTTGTGCAGGCCGGCGGATTCCGCCGCCGCCTTGACATGTGCCGCGCCCGGCACGGCGAGGGCCTTGACGCCGGGCGCCACCTTGCGTCCGCGCACCACATCAGCCGCCGCCTCGAGATCGGACAACCGGCCGTTGGTGCAGGAGCCGATGAACGCGATGTCGATCTTGGTGCCGGCAATCTTCTGGCCAGGCTGCAGGTCCATGTAGCCAAGCGCGCGCTCGGCCATGCTGCGCCGGCCAGGATCGGCGAAGGCGGACGGCGCCGGGATCACCTCGTCGATCGCCACCACATCCTGGGGCGAATTTCCCCAGGTGACCTGTGGCTTCAGCGTCGTGCAATCGACGTCGATCACCCGATCGTAGGCGGCATCGGATTCGTCATACAGCGCCCGCCATGCCGTGACTGCCTCATCCCATAGCGCGGCCTTCGGCACCATCGGCCTGCCGTGCAGATATGCAAACGTCGTGTCATCGGCCGCGATGAGGCCCCCGCGGGCGCCGAACTCGATCGACATGTTGCTGATCGTCAGCCGTCCTTCGATCGGCATCGCGCGGACCGCCGGCCCGGCATACTGCACCACATGACCGACACCGGCATCGACGCCGTACCGCCCGATCAGTGCCAGGATCATGTCCTTGGCATAAATGCCCTTGCCCGGCGTGCCATTGAATTCGGCGCGCAGCGTGCGCGGCTTGCGCATGATCAACGATTGCGTGGCGAATACCTGCATCACCTCGGAGGTGCCGATGCCCCAGGCCCAGGCACCGACGCCGCCACAGCTTGCGGTATGGCTGTCGCCACAGACGTAGGTGCAGCCGGGCAGTGCGAAGCCGAGATGCGGCCCCACCACGTGCACGATGCCGTGATTGACGTGGTCGATGCTGAACAGCGTCACACCGAATTCCTGGCAGTTGCGCTGCATTGCGAGATTGCGCGGCCGGCTCGCCGCCCAGCTTTCCAGCGTGCGGCCCGGCAGCGTGGATATGCCGTGATCGATCGTGGCCAACGTTAGATCGGGCCGCCGCACCGGCAGACCGCGCTGACGCAATCCGTCGAACGCGCGGCCGCTGGTGCCTTCCTGCGCGAAGTGGCGATCGATGTGGATCAGCGCGCGACCATCGCCGTAGTCCTTGATCACGTGCCCATCCCAGATGCGTTCGAATGGTGTGTTGGCCATTTTTGTGTGTCCTACAAAGCTGCTTCGTCACGGATTGCTGTTGCGACCGTCGCGGGCAGCGGTCCCGCACCCGGTGCCAGCGATTCCAGCGATCGCTGATTGGTCTCGATGCCGGCGAATGCGATGATGACGACCAGCGTGAGATACATGCCGGCGATCGTGCCGACCACGCCGCCGATGCCATAGGTCGCGAACAGCGGAACCACGGCGTACGGCGTGGCAATCAAGGCGGCGCGTCCGGCCATCTGCGCGATGCCGCTGCCCCGAAAGCGGTACTCGGTGGGAAACAGCTCAGGCGTATAGCCGCCGAGACCGAGCGCCAAAAACAGTGACATTGCGGACACCAGCAGGAAGCCACACAGCATGATCGGCACCGGCGTGGCCAGGAACGGATAGATCGAGCCGATTGCCGCGCAAGCCACGCCAGCCAGCATGATGCCGCGTCGCCGACCGATCCGGTCCGCAAGCAATACGGCGAGTGCAGGTCCGGCCAGCGTGCCGGCGGTCATGGCGGCGGTGAAGCCGAGTGAGCGCGTAACGCTGAAACCCTGCTTGACGAAGAACGACGGGATCCACGCGGTGAAGCTGTAGGACCCAACCAGGCAGGTGACGTTGACCGCGATCGCCAGCAGCGTGCGCCGCACGACGGGTCGCGAGAACAGTACCGAGATCGGCACGCGGCCCGGTAGAACGGACTGGTAGACGACAGCAGGCCGCAAGTTGCCGCTGGGCGCCGCCTCGTGTTCGATGCGTTGCAGGATGCGTTCGGCTTCGTCGTTGCGACCAACGGTCTCGAGCCAGCGCGGTGACTCCGGCAGGCTGCGACGCAGCCACCACACCCACAGCGCACCCACGCCACCGATCACGAACATTGCGCGCCAGCCCAGCCACGGGATGATCGCGAAACCGGTGAGCGATACCGCGAACACCCCGGAACTGGAAATGAGATTGAGCAGTGCCGTATAGCGCCCGCGGTTCCGTGGCGGCACGAACTCCGAGATCATGCCATAGCCGACCACGAATTCGGCGCCGAGACCGATACCCATGATGCAGCGGATCACGATCAGCCACTCCATCGAGGGTGCGATGCTGGCGACCAGGCACATGCTGCCGAAGATCAGCAGATTGAACTGATAGGCGAAACGGCGTCCCATCCGGTCGCCGATCAGTCCGGCGGTGGCCGCACCGATCGTCAGGCCGGCGAAGGTGGCAGAGATGAAGGTCGCGTTCAGCGCCATGGTCGAAACGCCGCTGCTGACCAACGTGGCGAGCACGCCTGCCATCATCGAGTTGTCGAACGAATCGAAGAACATGCCCATGCCGACCAGCCGCAATACGCGCCGGTGGAATGGGCCCAGCGGCAGGCGATCCAGCCGTGCTGCTGCATTCACGTGTGCGGCCATCGTCGGACCTTCCCTCTGCTTCGAGGTTAGGCATCATACATCGGACAGGCAAACTCAGAGCATGGCCGATCCGGTCAGTTCGTTGGCCAGCCGATCGTACCAATGCGTCTGATCGGCTGGCGTGAAGTGCGCATTGGCGCCACTTGGATTGGGAATGACAAAGCAGAGCGTCGCGCCGATGCGCATTGGCTGCAAACCCAACACAGGTTTGTCCGCAAAGGGGGCAAGTTCGCGCACCACATATTGATAACCGGTCACCCCATGGAAACAGGCGATGCGCGGCCGGTAGCGCTCGAGCTTGGATGACAGGCTGGCGACACCGGATACCAGCTCCTGGGTCAGTAGATCGCCGGCGCGCGCAGTAGGGCGCTTGACCAGATCGGTAAAACCGAAGCCGAACGAGGGAAGGGCGCGGTCATGCTCGGGCTCCAATCGCTCGACGCCAAGTGCGTGCCGTGGGGCGTCGCTCAGGACTGAGCGCGAGAAGCAGGGCCAGAAGCGGTTGGAACGCCTGGCAAAGTAGTGGCCGTGCGCAGCCGAGAACAGTGACGGATTGATGCCGATGAACACCACATCCAATGCGTCCCGCAGCAGATCCGGGAGCGTGTCCTTCACGTTCGACACAGTTGCACGCGGCAAGGCGACCTCTCGACCCTGGACACCTATCCTGACACACTCCGCACAATCGTGTAGGAGGCGTCAATGAAGATCGGCGTATCGCTCAGCATCCTGGCCCAGGCGGGACGCTCGGATGTCGCGGTCTACAAGGATCACCTCGAACTCGGCGATCTTGCCGAACCGCTCGGCTTCGATTCCATCTTCGCGCTGGAGCATCACTTCACCGGCTACTCGATGTCCCCGGCACCGGTGCAACTGTTGAGCTACTTCGCCGGCCGCACCAGGCGCGTCGCCCTCGGCACCGCGGTCATAGTGCTGCCGTGGCACGATCCGATCCGCGTCGCCGAAAGCATCGCGCTGCTGGATGTTCTGTGCGGCGGGCGGTGTCTATTCGGTTTCGGACGCGGAGCGGCCTCGGTGGAATACGAAGGTTTCCGCATCCCGATGGAGGAGGCACGTCCACGCTTCGTCGAAGCGGCGCAACTCATCCGCATGGCGATCAGCCAGCCCGAATTCGAATGGCAAGGCGAATACTACCAGATCCCGCGCACCTCGATCCGGCCGCGCCCGATCTCCAACCCCGAGCGCCGCTTCTTCGTATCCGCGGTCACGCCCGAGTCAGCCGAGATCATGGCGAAACTCGGCTTCGGGATGATGGTAATCATGCAGAACGAATGGCCGAAGGCGGCGGCCGATATCGACCGCTTCCGCGAGATCGCCGCGGCGGTGGGTCACGTGCCGCCGCCGCCGATCATTCTCACCAATGTCTCGTGCGCCGAGAGTCGCGACGAGGCGCATGAGCGCGCGATGCAATATCTGGGACGGAAATGGGATTCGATCGACAATCATTACCATTTCTCCGATGGGCATCTGGCGACCGTGAAGGGCTATGAGGCGTACGGCAAGATGACCAAGACCTACGCCAAGATGAAGGAAGATGCGGCGCGGCAGAAGGCGACCGAGTTCTACGTGAAGATCCAGATCGTCGGCACCCCGGACGACTGTATCCAGCAGATGGCCGAGTTGCGTGCACTCACCGGCACCGACCATATGATCGCCGACTTCTCGTATGGCGGCATGCCGCACGAGGAAGGCGAGCTGAACATGCGGCTATTCGCCAACCGCGTGGTGCCCGTGCTGCAACGCGACGCGCTGTTCGCGCCGCCGCCGGCTGCGCAAGTCACGCCGGCGCACGAGGACGTATTCGCGCCGGCGTGAAACGGCATTGCCGCGCCGCCTGGGATGACGAATGACAAGTAGCTCTCGCCGAACGTCTCAAACCTGCTGCACCGAGCCCCGATACCGTGCCACATTCGGCTGCCCGCATTAGCGCGACGCGGCCCGGATGCGCCCGCCCTCCACCAGCAGATCGTCCGGATAGGCCATCGCACCTGAGCCGTGCCATGCACGACAGTTCCGGAACCGGATACCGGCCATGACGTTACCTCCCCGCGGTCGGCACAAGCGGCTCTGGCCTCGCGGACGATTCCCGCGTTAGAACCGGCCGACAGGCGGCGCCCCGGGCGTGGCCGGGATGAGGGTAATGTTGAAACGTCTTTCTGCCGCTGCCCTGTTGCTGGCGCTTGGCGCCTGCACCGTGGGGCCGAATTTCGCGCCGCCCGAATGGCTGTCTCCCGCATCCTGGTTCGCCAAGAAGGCGGAGCCGATCACGCGGGCTCCCAGTATTCCGGTTGCCGAACCGATCGACCCCAACTGGTGGAACCTGTTCAATGATCCCGAGCTGACCGCGCTGGAACGCCGCGTCGCCGGCGAGAACCTGGACGTGCAGGTGGCCACCGCCCGGCTTACCGAATCACGCGCCCAGCTTGGCGTTGTCGGTTCGGTGCAGTTCCCCAATTTGAACGGCAATGGCTCCTACACGCGCCAGAAAGCGAGCGATGTCGGGGTATTCGCCAATGCACCGAATGCCCTCGGCGCCAGTGGCGCCTCCGGCAGCAGTACGGGGGGTCTCCAGGGTACCCACCTCAATCCGTTCGACGTATACCAGGTCGGGTTCGATGCGTCATGGGAAGTCGACCTTTGGGGCAGGGTGCGGCGTTCGGTGGAGTCGGCCTCGGCCTCGGTGGAGGCATCGGCCGAGGCGCGTCGCGCCACCCTGCTCAGCAGTCTGGCCGAGCTCGCGCGCGACTACATCCAGTTGCGCGGCACCCAGGACCTGCTGAAGATCGCGCACGACAACGTTCGGACAGCACAGCAGAACCTGGACCTCACGCAACAGCGTGCGGCCGGCGGCGTTACCACCGATCTCGACGTGGCGAACGCCGCGGCGCAGCTGCGCACCACCGCCGCGGAGATACCGCGGCTCGAGCAGCAGGAGTCGGAGTTCATCAATGCGATCAGCCTGCTGCTCGGGCAACCGCCGAACGCATTGCAGGCGGAGCTGATCAGGCCGAAGCCGGTGCCGCCGGTGCCGCCCCGCGTCCCGGTCGGACTGCCGTCCGAGCTGGCGCGGCGCCGGCCCGATATTCGTCAGGCGGAGGCGCAACTGCACGCCGCCACCGCGGATATCGGCGTTGCGGTGGCGGACTTCTATCCGTCGGTGAAGCTGACCGGCAGCATCGGGCTCCAGTCGGTGCAGCCGTGGCGGATGTTCAACCTCGACGCCGGGAACTATGCCGCGGGCCCAGGTATCACGATACCGATCTTCGAGGGAGGCCGGCTCAAGGCCACGCTGGCGCTACGCCAGGCGCAGCAGCAAGAGGCGGCAATCGATTACCAAAGGACAGTGCTGGGTGCGTGGCACGAAGTGGACAATGCGCTGACGGCCTATCAAACCGAGCAGTCGCGGCGTGACCAGCTCATCCAGGCCGTGGCGCAGAACGAGCGCGCGCTCGGACTGGCGCAGAGCCGCTATCAGGATGGTGTCGCCGACTTCCTTCAGGTACTGACCGCGCAACAGAACCTGCTGTCCACGCAGCAGCAGCTTGCACTCGCCACCACCAACGTCTCCGCCAACCTGGTGGCGCTGTACAAGGCGCTGGGCGGCGGCTGGGAAACGCAGATGCCAGCGGCGAACGACGATCTGAGCCCGATCGGTGCGCCGCACCTATAGCCGGCCGTTAACGCGATCGTAGGTCACGCCTGTCATGGTTGCGCGCCATGGCGGCATCGGACGTGCGGTCTGGTTGGGTGCGACATGCGACAGCCGTGGCGGCTCTCGCCTGTGTCGCGGCATACGGCGGCGTGCGGGCGGAACTGCTGTCGAGCTACTTCCCGGTTGGCGTTCCAGGTTACGGCACGGCGCCAGGCGTTACCGTCGCCTCGCGCGAGCGGCCGGACTTCGACCCCTTTGGGGTCCGGGCGGACAGCTTCCTGCTGCGTCCGCAATGGGAAGAGGGGCTGGGCTACGACAACAACGTGTTCGGCAGCGGCACCGGCCAGCGCGGAAGCTGGCTGGTCGGCTCGCACCCGTCGTTACTGGTGGGCTCCGATTGGTCGCGCGACAGCCTGGGCGGCTATCTGGGGGCGGACGACCTGCGCTATCTGGATCAGCCAAGCCAGAGCTTCACCAACTGGACGGCGGCCCTAGGCGGTGGATTGTCCGTCGGGCGCGACCAGCTCACGATTTCCGTCGCACATTTCAATCTGCATCAGCCGCGCACCGAACTCGATGCGGTGCCATCGGATACGCCGGTCGCCTACCAGGTGAACGACGTGCGGGCCGGTTACACGATCGCGCTGAACCGGGCGTCGGTGACGCCGAGTCTGACGTTCACCACGTATCGCTATGATGCCACGACGATCCGGGGGTTGCCGGCAGCGCAGGCGTATCGCGACCGCAATGTCGTGCAGGGAGCGATCATCACGCGGTATGAGCTGTCGCCGAAACGTGACCTGCTGTTGGTGACGCGGGCGCTGGACGTGCACTACGTCGCACCGCAGGCAGGCACGCCGACGCGCGATTCCACCGGGTATCAGGTGCTGGTCGGGCTGGCTGACGACGGCGATGCAGTCTGGCGCTATCGCGTGCTGTTGGGCTGGGAAGTGCGCGCCTTCCGAGCGCCGCAATACAGCATGCACCAGGCACCGATCGCCGAGGCGGCGGTGATCTGGAGCCCGAGTGGCCTCACCACTGTTACGGCCACGCTGGCCCGGGGCATCGAGGATGCGGCACAGGAGGGCATCGCCGGCTACACCTATACTGCCGCGCGCGTGGTGGTGGATCATGAGTACCTGCGCAACGTGCTGCTCAAGGGTTATGCTGGCGCGCAGTATGACGACTATTTGCAAGGTGGCGGACACGACAGCCGTTTCTCGCTGGGCGGCGGCGTCACCTGGCTGCTGAACCATAACCTGCGGCTGTCGGCGACCTACGATTTCACCGATCAGAGGGGAACCACCAGTCCGACGCTGCTGACCACCGGCAACTACACACGCAGCATGGGGCTGTTGACGCTGCGCGTCGGGATGTGACGGCGGCATGCGGCGCTTTGTTGCATTCGACCGCGTGGCAGCCATACTTGCCGCCAGGCAATACCGGCATACCGGTCAGCGTGGGAGGCAGCGGTGCAACTCAGCCACGAATCGCTTATCAAGGCGTATCGCGACATGGCGACGATCCGCCGGTTCGAGGAACGCGTGCAGGAGGAGTTCTCCAAGGGCAGTATCCCCGGCTTCGTGCATCTCTATGCCGGACAGGAGGCGTCCGCTGTGGGCGTCTGCTCGCATCTCGGACCCGGCGACCGGATCGCCAGCACACATCGCGGCCATGGCCACAGCATCGCCAAGGGCTGCGACGTAACCGGCATGATGATGGAGCTGTTCGCCAAGCAGGACGGTTTGTGCGGCGGCAAGGGCGGTTCGATGCACATCGCCGATCTCGACCAGGGCATGCTCGGCGCGAACGGTATTGTCGGCGGCGGACCGCCGCTGGTGGTGGGCGCAGCGCTGACCGCGAAGACGTTGAACACGGGCAACGTCGCGGTGTCGTTCACCGGCGACGGCGGCTCCAACCAGGGCACCACGTTCGAGGCGATGAACATGGCGGTGGTGCTGCAATTGCCGGCGATCTTCGTGTTCGAGAACAACGGCTATGGCGAATACACCGGCGCCGCTTACGCCGTGGGCAGCCGCGACATCGCTGGTCGCGCCGCCGGGTTCGGACTGCCGGCGGTAAAGGTGAACGGCGACGATTTCTTTGAAGTGCACGAGGCCGCGCGCGAGGCAGTGGAGCGTGCGCGCGGCGGAGGCGGGCCGAGTGCGATCGAAGTGGATACCTGCCGGTTCTATGGCCATCACTCAGGCGATGCGCAACTCTACCGCGGCAAGGACGAGGTGAAGCGGCTACGCGATGAGCGCGACTGCCTGAAGCATTTCCGCCGGCGCGTCACCGAGGCGGGCCTGCTGGAGACGCACGAACTGGATGCAGTGGACGGTGAGGTTGCCAACCTGATCGAGCAAGCGGTGGTGATGGCGCGCGCGGCGGAACCGCCGGACTCATCAGCGCTGCTGACCGATGTCTACGTATCGTACTGATCACATCGTCATTCGCGCGAAAGCGGGAACCCAGGCCCGCAGAACCGGTGCCGCTAGCCTGGAGTCCCCGCTTTCGCGGGAATGACGAATATGGAGGAGACGCGACCATGCCAGTGAAAACCATCCGTCAGGCACTGCAGGAAGCGCTGATCCACGAGATGCGCCGCGATCCGCGTGTGGTGGTGATCGGCGAGGACGTATCGGGTGGTGCCGGCACCGAAGGCGGGCGCGATGCCGCCGGCGGCGTGCTCGGTGTCACCAAGGGATTGATCAAGGAGTTCGGCGAGAGCCGGATTATCGACACGCCGATCACCGAGTCCGCGATCATGGGCGCGGCCGCCGGTGCCGCGGTGACCGGCTTGCGGCCGGTGGCGGAGCTGATGTTCTCCGACTTCCTCGGTGTCTGCTTCGACCAGATCTTCAATCAGGCGGCGAAGTTCCGCTATATGTTCGGCGGCAAGGCGCGCACGCCGCTGGTGATCCGCACCATGGTCGGCGCCGGCCGAAGCGCGGCTGCACAGCATTCGCAAAGTCCGTACCACATTTTTACCAGCGTGCCCGGGCTGAAGGTGGTGGTGCCGTCGAACGCCTATGATGCGAAGGGGCTGCTGATCCAGGCGATCCGCGACGACGATCCCGTCGTATTCTGCGAGCACAAGCTGATGTACGACCTGCGTACCGAAGTGCCTGACGAGGCCTATACGATTCCGTTTGGCGAGGCCAACGTGGTGCGCGACGGCGACGATGTCACGGTGGTGGCGCTGGCGCGCATGGTCCACTACGCGATGGAGGCTGCCGAGAAGCTGGAAGCGGAAGGAATCGAATGCGAGGTCATCGATCCCCGCACGACGTCGCCGCTGGACGAGGACACGATCCTCGACAGCGTCGAACGCACCGGACGACTGGTGGTTGTCGATGAGGCGACGCCTCGGTGCAGCATGGCGACCGACATCGCGGCACTGGTCGCCGACAAGGCGTTCGCCGCGCTGAAAGCTCCCGTCAAGCGGGTGACGGCGCCACACACGCCGGTGCCGTTCGCGCCGTCACTGGAAAAACTCTATATCCCTGATCCGGAACGAATTGCCACGGCGGTGCGCGAGGTGCACAGGTACGCACGATGATCACCGCGGTCACCATGCCCAAATGGGGCCTCACGATGACCGAAGGCAAGGTGGTGCAATGGCTGAAGCCCCCAGGTGCATCATTCGCGCCGGGTGAGGAGCTGCTGGAGATCGAGACCAGCAAGATCACCAACGTGGTGGAGGCCGACGCCGCGGGCACGCTGACGCGCATCGTGGCGCCCGAGGGATCGACGCTGCCGATCGGCGCGTTGCTGGCGGTGATCGCATCGCCCGACACGCCGGCGGGGGACGTCGATGCGTTCGTGGCGCAGTTTGTGGTTGCAGAACCGCAGGACGTGGCAGCGGACGATGCCGCTGCGTTGGTGCCACGCGACGTCCAAGTAGGCGATCGGACGCTGCGTTGTCTGGAAATGGGCAGCGGCGATGCCGTGCCGGTGCTGCTGCTGCATGGTTTCGGCGCCGACCTGAACAGTTGGATGTTCAATCAGCCGGCGTTGTGCGAAGGCCGCCGGACGTTGGCGCTCGAGCTGCCGGGTCACGGGCTCTCCAGCAAGGACGTCGGTGCCGGCGATGTCGCCGGCTTCACAGATGCCATCGAAGCCGCGCTTGCTGTGCTGGCTGTCGATCGGGTGCATGTGGTCGGGCATTCGATGGGTGGGGCGCTGGCGATCTCACTTGCCGCACGGCGTCCGGGCGCTGTTGCGACGCTGAGCCTGCTGGCGCCGGCAGGTCTTGGGTCTGAAATCAACGGAACCTTCATCGACGCGTTGGTGCGGGCATCGCGGCGCAAGGAGGCGGTGGACGCACTGCAATTCCTGGTGCACGACCCATCGCTGATCAGCCGCGCGATGGTCGAGGAGTTGTTGCGCTACAAGCGTCTTGACGGTGTGGCGCAGGCGTTGGAGACCGTTGCGCGCTCGTGGTTCCCGCAGGGGCGGCAGGCCGTTGACCTGGTTGCCGCGTTGCGTGCGGTCGCGGTGCCGGTGCAGGTGATCTGGGGCCGCGACGACAGGATCATCCCGGTCGCACACGCCGATATTGTCACTGCTTCGGAGCGGGTGCATGTGCTGAACGATGTCGGTCATCTGCCGCACATGGAAAAGGCCGGCGAGGTGAACCGCCTGATCAGAGCGTTCATCAGCTAAGGCTGCCCGTCCAGCGCCCACTTCCCCCATGCGCCCATCGCTGCCTGGCGGCTGGCGATATTGTGGGTCAGCACCGTCAGCATATCGCGCCGGATCGAGGCCAGCGCATCCGCATCGGTACACGGATCGCGCGCCACACACCTCAACCAGCCTTTCGACTGCCCACTGCACCTGATGCTGTACGTACGTCATGTCGCGGCGCGTGCGCAGCACAACGTCCTGTGGAATCGGCCCGCCTTTCGCGATCAGCGCCTCGGCTGCCGCCCGCCCGCTGTGCATGGTCAGCGTGGCCGCGTCGATCGCTGCTGCTGCTTCCGCGACCGTCATCTGCACGAACTCGCTCGCCGCCATCCGCATGACGCCGCGCGACACGCGTTCGCGCAGGCTCGCCAACGCAACGGTAAGCGCTCGGTTGCCCAGCGAGATCGCGACCGGCGGCAAGGAGTAGTTCACCATCAGCCCACGCGGCGCACGTATCAGCGGATAGTCCGCATGCACCTGCGCGCCGGGCGGCGTGCCAGCGAGCAACTCGCTAAGCAGCACGCAGCGATGCTCGGGCACGAACACGTCGCGCAGTTGCAGCGAACGACTGCCGGTGCCGGCCAGACCGAGCACCTGCCAATCATCCACGATCTCGATGTCGGAGAACGGCACCAGCAGATAGCCGATGCCGGCTGGATCGCCTCGTGTTCCGAGGAATGCGCCGATGATCGCCCAGCTTGCGTGTGTGCTGCCGCTCGAGAATGAGTAGAGTCCGCTTAGTCGCCAGCCGCCGCCGACAGGTTCGGCCACGGCACGGGGTGCCAGCGAGGACGACGCCAGCGCCTGTGGATCGTCGCCCCACACGTCGATCTGTGCCTGCAACGGGAACGATGCGAGCAGCCACTGGTGTTCGCCAAGCACGGCATAGACCCATCCCGAGGAGGCGCAGCCTTCGGTGATGAGTTCGACGATGCGGGAGAACAGCGAAAAGCGAAGCTGCAATCCGCCGAACCGACGCGGCTGGATGATGCGCAGGATGCCGGTGCGATGGAAGTCTGCAATCGTCTCCGGGGGCACGTCGCGATTGGCGTTGGTCGCCGCGGCACGATCGGCGAGTGCAGGGATCAGCGCGCGTGCGTCATCCAGCAGGCGCTGCTCATCGGCGTCCATCAGCGGTTGATGCCACGCACCGCCTCGCACACCGCGCGGGTCACCTCCGCGGTCGTCGCTTTGCCGTCGAGATCGGGCGTCATGATGCCGGCCGCACACACCTGTTCCACCGCGCGCATCAGCAGATCGGCCGCAGGCTTCTCGCCCAGGTGTTCCAGCATCATCGCCGCGGTCCAGAAGCTGGCGACCGGATTGGCGATACCCTTGCCGGTGATGTCGAACGCCGAACCGTGGATCGGCTCGAACATTGACGGACTGCGCCGCTCCGGATCGACATTGCCGGTGGGTGCGATGCCAAGCGACCCGGCGAGTGCTGCGGCGAGATCGGATAGGATGTCGGCGTGCAGGTTGGTCGCCACCACAGTGTCGATGGTCTGCGGTTTGCGCACCATGCGCATGGTCATCGCATCGACCAGTTCCTTGTCCCAGGTCACGTCGCGGTAATCGTGTGACACCAGGCCGGCGATCTCGTCCCAGAACACCATGCCGTGGCGCTGCGCATTCGACTTGGTGACCACGGTAAGCTGCTTGCGCGGCCGGCTGCGCGCGGTCTCGAAGGCGAAGCGCATGATCCGCTCGACGCCGCGGCGGGTGAAGATCGCGGTTTCGGTGGCGACCTCTTCGGGCAGGCCGCGATGCACGCGCCCACCATGGCCTGAGGTACTCACCTTCGCTGTTCTCGCGCACGATCACCCAATCGAGATCACCGGGTGCCACGTCGCGCAGCGGCGAGGTGATGCCCGGCAGGATACGCGTCGGACGGACGTTGGCGTACTGATCGAGGCCCTGACAGATCGGCAGCCGCAACCCCCACAGCGTGATGTGGTCCGGGATGTCCGGATCGCCGACCGCACCGAAATAGATCGCGTCCGCGGTGCGCAGCCAGGCGAGCGCATCGGCTGGCATGAAGCTGCCGTGCTTGCGATACCGGTCAGAGCCCCAGTCGTAGTGGTCGACGATCAGCTTGAACTCGCCGTCGCGCGCTGCCACGGCATCCAGCACCTCGAGGCCGGCGCTGATGACCTCGGGGCCGATGCCGTCGGCTGGAATAGAAGCGATACGATATTCACGCATGGTTGTTTTCCCGCTCTTGCCGAGGACGTATCGCGCGCGGCAGTCGGTGGCAACACCGGGCTGCTACGCCAGGTCGGATTGCCAGTCAGGCTGATCACGCCATAGGCTTTCTCAAACGCCGCAAGGGAGGAACAGATGCGCGCAGACCAGGCTGTCGTGGAAATCCTGAAACGCGAAGGCGTGACCACGTTGTTCTGTTTTCCCACCACGTCGGTGATCGAGACCGCCGTGGCGGGCGGCCTGCGTCCGATCATCTGTCGGCAGGAACGCGTCGGCGTCGATATGGCGGACGGTTACGCCCGTGTCACCAACGGTCGCCCGCCCGGTGTGTTCGCGATGCAGTACGGACCGGGAGCGGAGAACGCGTTCCCCGGCATCGCCACGACATTCTCCGATTCAGTACCGGTGCTGTTCCTGCCGCTCGGTCACGCGCGCGAGCAGGCGCAGGTGTTCCCGATGTTCCATTCCAGCCGCACCTATGCGTCCGTCACCAAGCAGGCCGAGCATATTCTCGTGCCGCAACAGGTACCGGCAGCGATGCGCCGTGCGTTCAGCCAGTTGAAGAACGGACGGCCGGGACCGGTGATGGTGGAGTTGCCGCGCGATCTGCTCGAACTCGACATCGGCAGCGAGACGTTGGAGCACAACTCGGTGCGAAGGACGCGGTCAGCACCGGATGCGGGCGATGTCGAGGACGCCGCGCGTCTGCTGGTGGACGCATCGTGTCCGGTGATCCTCGCTGGCCAGGGCGTGCTCTACGCCGAGGCGAGCGACGACCTGGTGAAGCTGGCGGAACTGCTGCAAAGCCCGGTGATGACCACGGTGGACGGCAAGAGCGCGTTCCCCGAGGACCACGCGCTGGCGCTCGGTTCAGGCGGCAACGGCTTCACCGCCCACGGCGCGCATTTTCTGTATTCGCGGGCGGATCTGATCCTGGCGATCGGCACCGGGCTGAACCGCCATCCGCTGACCACGCCGCCGTTGCCGGCGGGTGTGCGCATCATTCATGCCACCAATGACACGCGTGACCTGCACAAAAGCTACGCGACCGAGGTGGCGTTGCTCGGCGATGCGAAGTTGACGCTGGCGGCGCTGACGGATGCGGTGAAGGACCGGCTCGGCGGGCGTCTGCTGAACCGCTCGCCGGCAGAGGAGATCGCGACCAGGCGCGACGCCTGGCTGGCGAAGTGGCAGGCGAAGCTGACTTCGGCCGAGACGCCGATCACACCGTACCGCGTGATCAACGAGTTCATGCGGGTGGTGGACCCGGCCGAAGCGATCGTCACGCATGATTCCGGCAGCCCGCGCGAGCAGTTGCTGCCGTTCTATCGTGCGACGCGGCCGCGCGGATATCTCGGTTGGGGCAAGTCGCATCAGCTTGGTACCGGTCTCGGTCTGACGATCGGTGCCAAGGTCGCCGCGCCTGACAAATTCTGCGTCAACTTCATGGGTGATGCAGCGTTCGGCATGACGGGGCTCGACTTCGAGACCGCGGTGCGCTGTGGCATCCCCATCTGCACGATCGTGCTGAACAACTCGGCGATGGCGATCGAAATCCCGCACATGAAGTTGTCGCACGAACGCTATCGGTCGCGCGATCTCGGCGGCAGTTACGCCAACCTGGCGCGCGACCTGGGAGGCTGGAGCGAGCGGGTGGAGGATCCGTCGCAAATCGCCGATGCGATCCTGCGTGCGCGGCGGCAGACGGAGGAGGGCCGAGCGTGCCTGCTCGAGTTCGTCACCAGCCAGGAGACGGCGTTCTCGCGGCGGGAGGCGTGATGGAGGAAGCCGACGATCTGGAGCGCGCGGCCGAATGGCGGATGCGGAAGGTCGATGCTGATCCATCGGATGTGACCAGCCGAGACGCCGCCGCGCTGCTGGAGAAGCTGGCAGAGGACGTGCGGCGGCTGTCGGGTGCGCCAGTGTTTCGCGAATACGCGGCAATCCGTAACTGGCTGAGTGAATCCGATGGGATCGCGGATTTCATGGATATGGCGAACGATTACCGCGCCAGGATCGGGGTCGATCGGTCGCCCGAGAATGGCGAAGCCTATCTACGCGCGCTGATCGATCTGGCAAAGCAGACATTCGACGCGACGTGACCCCCATTGTCATTGCCTCTGCCGGAAGCCATCGATCTCATTGACCAGTTCGTCTGTCGTGATCTGTCGACAGTAACCGCGGTTGTTGCGCAGCGCCCATTCGTGCCGCTCCGCGCTCAGCGTGGCACACGCGTCGGTGGCCACCGTCACCAGATAGCCGAGATCGCATGCATCCCGCACCGCCGAGTCGATGCACTGATCGGTCAGCGCACCCGCGATCATCAACGACCGAACGCCCAGGTTGCGCAGCACGTAGTCGATGTTGGTCGAGATGAACACCGACGACGATGTCTTCGGCAACACGATCTCGTCCTCGGCCGGCGCAATCGCGTCGAGCACCTTTGCGTCCCACGAGCCGCGTGGCACGAACAACCCGCTGATCTTGTAGTCGAGGCTGAGATCGCGCCCGTCGCGCGTCAGCGCCTCGATCACTGTGTACATCACCTCGATGCCCGTCCGCCGACATGCCGCTTGTAACCGCTGCATATTGGGCAGCGCCGTCTCGCGCAGCACGCGGAAGAAATACCCGTACCGCGCGTCGCGCTCCGCCTCGGTCATCGCGGCATATTCGCCGCCGTCGGGTCGCGCGTTATAGTTCTGCACATCGACGAACAGCAGCGCTGCGTGCGCCGGATCGATCGGCACTTCGCGGCTCATCATGACAGGCGCCCCACCGCCGCCGACAGCAGTCGCTCGAAGCGCGCCGCCCAGGCAATCTGACCCGTCTCATCCGCGATCAGGTCCTGGCGGATTTCGATCTCGACGTGCGCCAGACCGCGACGCTCGGCGTGTACCGGCACGCCGTAGTCGGTGACATCGCTCACCGCATAGGGCGCATTGTCGCCAACCGTCAGATCGCCTTCGGCGCGCAGCAGGTCCAGCATGATCGCCGCCAGTCGCACGTCGCGATTGTACAGCACGCCGACCTGCATCGCCCGCGACTCACCCTTGAATACCGGCGTGAAGCTGTGCATCGCGACGAACACGGTGGCCCTGGCGGCTGCCTGGCGCGCATCCAGCAGGGCCTCGATCCGCGCGTGATATGGCTCGAAGATCGCCTGCCGCCGCGCTGCACGCTGCTCGGCCGACAGCCCCGCGTTGCCCGGAATCTCCGTCGTCTCGCTTACCTCGGGGATCGAACTCGGCACCTCCGGATCGCGATTGCAGTCGATGACGAGACGCGAATAGGTTTGCAGCACCGCGGTGGCATCCAGTGTGGCCGACAGGCGCTCGGTAACCCCCGCGATGCCGATGT
Organism: uncultured Alphaproteobacteria bacterium; assembly: GCA_963819855.1. Taxonomy (GTDB): domain Bacteria; phylum Pseudomonadota; class Alphaproteobacteria; order Acetobacterales; family Acetobacteraceae; genus JAMXLO01. The sequence continues at coordinate 1,007,865 of CAWFYC010000021.1, read as the reverse complement.
CCCAGGCGATGTGCCGGTCCAGCTCGCGATCCGGCAGGCCAAGCCGGCCGAGCGAGCGCGGGATTGCTCGTCCGGCATGATCGGCGGTGAGGAACAGCGTCGAATGTCCGCTCTCGCGCAGCACACGCACCGGTAAGGGTTCGTCGGGCGTCAGCAGGTCGGTCATTTCCGATGCACCCACCAATCAACAGTGAAGCCGCGTATGGTAGTCGTGCCATCGCGCACCGCGCCAAGTTTCTGCACCACGCGAGCCGATCGCTGATTTTCCGGCATGATGAAGCTGGCCAGTCGTGTAACGTCGAGCCGGGAGAATGCCCACGTCCGCGCCGCGCGAACCGCTTCGGTAGCGATGCCGCGACCCCAGAACGGCTGGTCGAGCGAATAGGCCAGTTCCGGTTCCTGCCATTCCAGCGGATGCAATACCCCGGTCCAACCGGCGTAGTGACCCTCGACCTCGACTGCGAACATGCCGTAGCCGCGCAACGCCCATTGACCCAGGTTCCGTTCCATCATCGACCACGATTCAGCGCGGCTCAGCAGGTTTCCGCCGAGGAACCGACGTACCTCCGGATTCGCCTGCATGCCGGCGAGCGCATCGAGATCGGTCGCCCGGAAGGCCCGCAGCGTCAAGCGGTCGGTGCAGAGAGTCGGTATCTCGAATGTCGTGCTCATGCGCCCTAGCATGACGCCGTCATGCCTCACTCCGCCAGTCCGCTGCCATCGCTCGACACGCTGCTGCGCACACCGGTGGCCGAGACACTGATCGCGCGGTTCGGCCGTACGGCCACCGCCGCCGCGCTGCGTGCCGAGTTGGCAGCCTGCCGGATGGCACGGGCACTCCCGACGCCGGCGGCCGCCATCCTGGATGCCGCCGGAGACGCCCTGGCGCGCCGCTTTGCCGTCTCGCAGCGTCCGGTGTTCAACCTGACCGGCACAGTGCTGCACACCAACCTCGGCCGCGCGTTGCTGCCGAAAGCCGCCGCCGCCGCCGCCGCCGAAGCGCTCGCCACTCCCACTACGCTGGAATTCGACCTCGCCACCGGCCAGCGCGGCGACCGCGACGAACATGTCGCTCGCCTGTTGCGCGATATCACCGGCGCCGAGGCGGCCACCGTGGTGAACAACAATGCCGCGGCGGTGCTGCTGATCCTGAATACCCTGGCACTTGGGCGCGAGGTGCCGGTATCCCGCGGCGAACTGATCGAGATCGGCGGCGCCTTCCGCATCCCGGAGATCATGGCCCGAGCGGGAGCGGTGCTGCGGGAGGTCGGCACCACCAACCGCACCCACCCGCGCGACTTCCGCGCCGCGATCGGACCCGAGACGGCGCTGCTGATGCGGGTGCACCAGGCGAACTATGCGATCGCCGGTTTCACCGCCGCCGTTACGCCGGCCGAACTGGCGGCCATCGCCCATACGGCGGGTGTGCCCATGGTGGAGGACCTCGGCAGCGGCAGCCTGGTCGACCTGGCCGCCTGGGGACTGCCGCATGAGCCCACACCACAAGAATCGCTGGCGGCAGGAGCGGACCTGGTGAGCTTTTCCGGCGACAAGCTGCTGGGCGGTCCGCAGGCCGGACTGGTTGTCGGTCGCGCGGAGTTGATAAAGCGGATGAATGGGAATCCGCTGAAGCGGGCGCTGCGTCTGGACAAGGCGCGGCTGGCAGCGCTGGAACAGGTTCTGCTGTTGTATCTGAACCCGGACCGCTTGGCAGAAGAGTTGCCCACCCTGCGGCTGTTGACACGGCCGGTATCGGCGACTCGGGCCACGGCCGAACGAATGGCCATGCAGATGCGCGCGCTGTGGCCGGATCGACCTGTCGCCGTGGAACCGTGCCGCAGCCAGATCGGCTCGGGAGCCCTGCCGGTTGACCTGCTGCCGTCTTATGCCGTCACGGTCGGTGGAAAGGCGCTGGATTCGCTGTCTGCATGGCTGCGCGCGCTGCCGAGGCCGGTGATCGGCCGGCTGGCCGAGGGCCGGCTGTGGCTGGACTGTCGTTGCCTGGAACCGGCCGACGAGGCGGCATTCCTTGCTCAGTTGCGCGCGCCGGCGGATACTCGATGACGGAGGAGAAGCGGCTCCGGTGGGCCGGCCGGCCTTCAAAGCCGGTTGGGGCTGCTCGGCGGCTCCGGGTAGGTTCAACTCCTGCTCTCTTCCGCCGCTCTGTGGCGCGCGTGCCGCCCCTGTTGCCAAAGCGCCACACTGTGCCCAAAAACCTCCGCACCCCCTCGCGTTATCAACGCGCATTGGGCTAAGGTTAGTTGAGCGAAAGGGCGTTGTACGCGCCTACGAGGATCCCCGCGCGCATAGCTGGCGCCGGCAGAACGAGGAGAAGGCAAATGCAGCTTCGGAGTGCACTCCTGGCGGCGACCGTACTGGCCACGCCCTTTGCGGCGAGTGCGCAGCCGGTTACCGGGCTATATATCGGGGCCGGCGTCGGCGTGAACATCATGTCGCAAGAGAACGTCAAGAGTATCAGTGTCGGACCGAATCTCTTGGGCATCGGCGGACTGTCGAGCACCTCTCACCTGAACGGCAGCACCGGATTTGGCGGTGTGGTCTCACTTGGTTGGGGCTTCGGCAACGGGCTCCGCGCCGAAATTGAAGGCAACTACCGCAACAACCACCTGAGCGGCTTGTCGGGCGCCTTCCTCGGTGTCCCGGGCGGCGGCGGCAACGCCTCCATCGGCGGCTTCAACGGCGGCACCACCGAGCAGAAGTTCGGTGGGATGGTCAACGTGCTGTACGACTTCAATGGCATCGCGCCCTGGTTCGTACCTTACCTCGGTGTCGGCGTCGGCTATGCTGGCATCAACGAGAAGTGGAGCTTCACCAACCAGTTGCCGGTGACGACGACGTTGACAACACCGGCGACATCGTTCGCTCCGGGTGGGCTGCGCACCTCCGGCCAGAGCACGGAGGGATCGTTCGCCTACCAGGCGATTGTCGGTGCCGCGTTCCCGCTGCCTCAGGTGATACCGGGCCTGGCGGCGACACTCGAGTATCGCTTCTTTGGTACCACCGGGACCCGCACCTACAACGGGAAGACCCTTGCGGTCGCCTCGTCACCGGTCTCGACCGCGGTGTTTCCGACCTCGGTCGGTCTCGGATCGACCTATAACCACACCATCATGGTGGGCCTGCGCTACAACTTCGGTGTCGCGCCGCCGCCACCGCCCGCGCCGGCGCCGATACCGGCAGCGGCTCCGGCCCGTTCGTATCTGGTGTTCTTCGATTGGGACAAGTACGCACTGACAGATCGCGCGCGCCAGATCATCAGGGAAGCGGCCGACAACTCGACCAAGGTGCAGTACACTCGGATCGAGGTGAACGGCTACACCGACACTTCCGGCACGCCCAAGTACAACCTTGGTCTGTCGATCCGCCGTGCCAACGCCGTCAAGGCCGAGCTGATCAAGGACGGCGTCCCGGCGAACGCGATTACCACGCACGGGTTCGGCGACGACCCCGCTCACCTCCTGGTGCCGACCGGGCCTGGCGTGCGTGAGCCGCAGAACCGCCGCGTCGAGATCATCATCCGCTGATCTTCCGCGGGCTTACGCCGACGACAACGGATCGGGGCGCCGCGAGGCGCCCCTTTTCGTCCGGGTCGGAGGAGGACACGAGGTATGCAATTCCGCAGTCTGTTGCTGGTGATCGCTCTGCTTGGCACGCCCTGCGTAGCTGAGGCGCAGCCGTTCCACGGCCTGTACGTCGGCGCTGGGGCGGGCTATAATCTGCCGGAAGACTACCCTCTTTCGGGCGGGGGGCAGTTGGAGCCGCACGGCGGATTCGTCGGGCTCGGCAGCGTCGGCTACGCGCTGGGGAACGGGTTCAGATTCGAACTCGAGGGCAACTACCGCCAGTCCGATCTCGGCAGGACAACGTTTGCCGCCGGTGCCAGCGGGTCGATCAAGACGTATGGTGTCCTTGCCAACGCATTGTTCGACATCGACGTCGGTTCTCCTTGGATTTACCCGTATATCGGTGGCGGCGTCGGCTATGCGTGGACCCACTTGTCGCGCCAAGCCGGCTTGACGCCGGTCGGCTTCCCGTCGATCAGCGGCAATATCGGCCAGACCCAGGGAAGCTTCGCGTTCCAGGTGATCGGCGGCTTGTCGTTCCCAATCCCCGGCGTACCAGGCCTGTCCCTCACGACCGAATATCGCTTCTTCGGCGTACCGGGCAGCGAGAGCTTCGCCGCCACTCGGGTCGTGGCGGGTTCGCTGGCGCCGGCTGCTCTCAAGATCGAGAACCAGTACAATCACAGCTTCCTGCTCGGCGTGCGGTACGCCTTCAATGTCGCCGCGCCGGTGACCGCGCCGGTGGCGCAGCCCGCTCCTGCCCCTGCGGAGTCGCGCTCCTATCTGGTGTTCTTCGACTGGGACAAGGCCACGCTCACCGATCGCGCGCGGCAGATCGTCAAGGAGGCCGCCGACAACTCCACCCGCGTCCAATACACGCGCATCGAAGTGAACGGCTACACCGACACCTCCGGCACGCCAAAGTACAACCAAGACCTCTCGGTGCGCCGTGCCCACGCGGTGCAGATCGAACTGATCAAGGATGGCGTACCGCAGGCCGCCATCACCATCCAGGGTTTCGGCGATACGCATCTGCTGGTGCCGACCGGCCCGGGCGTTCGCGAGCCGCAGAACCGTCGGGTTGAGATCATCATCCGCTGAGGGAACGCCGCCCTTGGTGGCGAGGATTTCGGTCGTCTGTATCGGAAGCCTGCTCCCGTTTCTGGTTATGGTCGGCTGCACGCCTCTGCCACCACCGGGCGACGAGGGAAGGCGCGAGGCATCGGCGCCGGCGGTGCCGCCGCTGATTCGGCCCGCGCCGCACCAGGCGATCCGCACCAGTTGGACCTTCAATACTGGCGTTGAAGAATGTGTCGCGGTCGCCGCGGCGGCCGCGACATCGCTTACCGTCACCGTCCGCCGTGATATGCCGATTCGCCTGGCCATCTCAATGGCCTCGCCGGCGCACGGACCGCCCAGCGTCCCGCTGCGTTTTACTGGACCGGCGGGAGCCTGGCAGGTCGTCGCCCACCAGACGACGGCGCATCAGATCTCGGTTGTGCTGGGCTCGGACGAATCCGCGCTCAGCCATGTCCTCGTGCTGCTCAGCGGCGGCCTGCTCGAGGCAGGATCGCCGGCACAGCTGATCGCTTCACTGGTCATCAGTTCGTCGGATGCTCAGGGACAGGCCTGGTTCGACTGCGCGCGCGGGAAGATGCTATAGCGCAACACCTTGCCTGTTTGCGCCATCCTGACGGAGGTTCCGGTGAAGCGCGTCGTCCAGGCGGCTGCGGTACCGCTGCGGCTGATATCGCGCTCGGTTGCGTTGCTGGCGGCCGCCTTGCTGCTGCTTGGAACGTGGGGCGTCGCCTTGTACCTGCAGACCACACAGAGCGCGAAGGACGCGCTCGGCAGCCTGGCTATCTCCGCCAGCGCGGTGGCCGCCTCGATCGACGTGCCGCTCCAGCAGTTCGTCGACCTGACCGACGCTTTTCGAGCGACCGATCTACAGGCCGATAAGGTCGCGCTGACCAGCCGGCTACTGAGGTTGCAGGGCGCTCTACCGCCCGTCGGCGCTACTTTTGCGATAAGCGCGGCCGGCCAGTTGCTGGCTTCATCGTCGCCATTCGCCACCGCCGACGCCTCGGTGTCCGATGCCGATTGGTTCCGCCGCGCCTCGGCCGATAATGCCATGCCGCTGGCCTTGCAGCGCGCCGATTCCTGGCTGCGCGGCGGACCATCGGTGGTGCTGACCAGGGCCGTGCGGGACGCCTCCGGCAAGCTCACCGGGCTGGTTGGCGCCGTGCTGCGATCCGAGGATCTAAGCCGCCTGATCGGGCGCACCTCGATCCGACCAGGGGCCACGATCGAACTGGCCGGCGTGGGCAGCGTGCTGGTGTTGTTGGACCGGGCCACAGCGACGGCCCTCCCCGCCGTCACCGAGGGCGGCTCGGAATGGATCGTGCAGCTTAGGCCCATAGCGAACCGGCTGCTTGGCGTCCCGCCACAGCTGTCGGTTTCGGCGCCGCTCCACACGGTCGATGCGGCTGTGACAGCACGCATGGATACCGTCGCCGCCCTGAACAGTTCCTGGCTGGACATGCACGCGGTCGGTGTTCTTGGCGCTTATCTCAGTGCGGTCTGGCTGACCTGCGTGGTGCTTGCATTATCGAGCCGGTCCGGCCGACAGCGCCCGGAACCGGCGCCCATCGGATTCGGCGCCGACTGGCAGGTGGATCTGGACCGCCACGGGCGTCTGGCGGCGGTGCACGGTCATGCCCCGGATCGGTTGCGCGATGCAATCGGCCAGTCATTGTCATCGGCGCTGGGTTTGGATCGCGCGGATGCGTCCCCGCATGCGGTCGTCGAGGCTCTGGAAGCACGGTCGCGGCGGGACAACGTACAGGTGACGATAGCGAGCAGGGATGGCCACGACCGGGTACACCGTATCAACATCGATCCATTGCCGGGCGGTGGCACCAGGTGCGTCGGCCGCGACGTCACCTACGAGGTTCGTCTGGCCGCAAAGCTGGATGCGGTATCGGCCGCCAGTCAGGAAGCGCACGAGGAGGCTGCCACCGTCGCACGCGACCGCGATCGTGTCCTTGCCGCGCTCGGTCACGACGTCCGCACCCCGATGAACTCGATCATGGGAATCTGCTCGCTGTTGCTCGACAGTGAACTGGAGCAGGAACAGCGACTGTGGCTCGAGCGCATCCGGGCGAGCTGCGATGCGCTGCTTGCCATGCTGAACGGCCTGCTGGAGATCGCCAGCGGCGAGGTAGGCGGCGGCGGACTTCAGATCGACGAACTCGATGTGATCGGTTTGGTGCAAGAGGTCACCGAGACGCTCCGGCCGCAGGCGCGCGACAAGGGCCTGGAGCTGAGGACCCGCTACGACGACCTGTTGCGCGGCCACTGGCTGGTCGATTCGACCAGGCTGCGCCAGGTGCTGTTCAACCTGGTCGGCAACGCCATCAAGTTCACCGGCGGCGGTCATGTGGAGGTCCGCGGATCGGTGGCTGCCGACTCGGCAGGCGCCATGTCGATCAAGCTCGCTGTGTCGGACTCCGGTCCCGGCATCGCGCCGGAGGACCGCGGCCACATTTTTGAACGCTTCAGGCGTGGCAGCGATCAGGCGGAGTCCGGCCATGCGGGACTTGGGCTCGGCCTGGCGCTGTGCCGCGAGAACGCTGTCATGATGGGCGGCACGCTGACCGTGGAGAGCGCGCTCGGCGTGGGCAGCGAGTTCACCTTCGAATTCCCCGCCGAACACGTCGCACGGTCGCTCGCCAGTCAGCGCTTCGCTGGTCGGACCGCCTTGCTGGTGGGTGATGAGAATGCCAGGACCCGCGCCATCGCGGGTCAGTTCGGCGATGCCGGCATCATGGTGGAGACCGCGCTCGACGGCTATCTCGGGCTGGCGCTGGCGGAGCGCATAGAGGCACAGCGAGGCGCGCTCGATCTGGTGATCGTTCAGGCTGGGCTGATCGGCCTGGCAACCGAGGCATTCGTGCTTCGCCTGCGCGATACCGCCTTCGGACGGCGGACCCTGGTGATCTGGCTCGGTGATGGCGGCGAGACCGCGAAGGTCGATGCCATCGTTCCCGCGGCGGCCGACCCATATCAGGTGGCGTCAATGGCGCAGCAACTGCTCGCGCAGCGCTCGCCATCGGAGGGGCTGCGGCCGATGGTGCCGACCGCACGTGGTGGCCGCATCCTGGTGGTGGAAGACGACAAGGTGAACCAGTCTCTACTGGTCGCGGCCTTGTCGCGCCGAGGCTTTTCGGCGTTCGTTGCCAATGATGGCGACGAAGCGGTGCGGCTCGCCAGCCACGACAGCTTCGATGCGATTCTAATGGATATCCAAATGCCGCGCCGCGACGGCTTCGAGGCGACGCGAAAGATCCGCGGCCTGAGCGGACGTGCGGCAACGATTCCGATCATCGGACTGACCGGCCTGAAAGGACCGGTGATGCACAAGCAGTGCGCTGAGGCCGGCTTCACCGCGGTGTTGGAGAAGCCGATCAATCTCGACCGGCTGGGGGCGACGCTGCGCCGGTGGCTGCCGGGCGGAGCATCGGCGCCGACGCCGCGCGATCCGGCGTCGGTGACGGACTCGCTGGGCGTGCTCGAGGATTACGATGCGGACATCTCGCGCGTATTCCTGGAGGAGATGGTGGCAGTGGTCGGCATGGAACGGGCGCGGGCCTGCATCGACGAGTTCGTGGTGGATGCGACGGCGCGCTGCATGCGTCTGGGCGAATTGCTGCCTGGGTGGGAGGCAGGCGCCATCGTAAGGACCTGCACAGAGATCCGCGGCCTCGCGGAAACCTGTGGGGCGGTCGGTCTCGGCGAGGCACTGGAGGACGTCGCCGATGCGGTGAAACGCAACGACCGTTCACGCGCCGATGTGCTGGTCGCGCGGCTGGAGGAGGTGACATCACGCCTGGGTCCGGCGATGGCTTCCTGTCTGGGCGACATCGCGCGGCGATGGAAGGGCAGCGGCAACCGGGCGGCGTAACGACAGGGAACTGCGGCAATACCCTATTTCAGGCAGTGCGCATCCCACGTGTTGCGGCCGACCGCCGACGACTTTCCGCCGATCCGGGAATTGCCACCCGAGCAGGCGGCTTGCGATGCTTGGCCGATCGTCTGCGCGGGCGATCGCATCATTCTTTTCACGAAGAAGCAGGAAGGATTTCACGAAGCTCACGAAGCAGAAGAAAATTCGGCGCTTCGCGCGGAACTGAACCACGGCCGGCGCGCAGCGCCCGAATCATCCTTCCTGCTTCTTCGTGAAAACCTTCCTGCTTCTTCGTGATGGAATTGAGTCCGCCGGACGCCGCGCCGGCCCACCGGTCACATAACAAACCGCCGCAAACCATCCTTGAGCCTCACACAATTGAAATTCATCAGCAAACCAACTCGGCACCCACTGACGCGCAGATATGTCAACAATTGCGACTCGTGCAGCGGCGCAAGCCGCTCGACCGACTTGATTTCCAGGATGACGCTTTTCTCCACAATCGCGTCGGCACGATAGCCATTATCCAACTTGATCCCGTCATAGAAAATCGGCAGCGACACCTGCCGCGCGACGGCGAGCCCACTGCGCTTCAGCTCAAGGCACAGACAGGCCTCATAAACCGACTCCATCAATCCCGGCCCGAAGTGTCGATGCACCTTGATGGCAAGTCCGATGATCCGCTCCGTCAGACCGTCGTCATAGGCGAGATTTGGTGGATCAGTGCAAACCATCCGCCGATTGTGCCGAGAGCAAATTGCTGAAAACCTAACCACCCCGACCCCACGGAGGAAGACGCCATGGCAGACAACCCACGCTGGACCAACCGCCCCGCCGGTTCCACCTGGGGCGACTTTGGCGCCGATGACGAACGCGGCCGCCTCAATCTCCTCACCCCGCAGAAGGTGTTGCAAGGCATTGCCGAGGTGAAGGTCGGCAAGACGTTCTGCCTGTCGCTGCCGCTTGATTATCCCGGCGGCGCGATCCTGTCGCAGCGACGGCATCCGCCGGTGCTGAAGCCCACCATGCGCGGCGACAGGCCCAACATGAACTACCCGCTGCGCTGCGACGATCCCACCGCCACCGACATCGTCTGCGACGACCAGGTGCTCCTTACGCTGCAGTACTCGACGCAATGGGACAGTCTCGCCCATGTCGGGCAAATGTTCGACGCCGATGGCGACGGCAAGCCGGAGGACGTGTTCTACAACGGCTACCGCGCCGGCCGCGACATCATCGGCCCTGCCTACTACGACGCACAGGGCAACATGACGCCGTGCGACGAGCCGCAGGGCGCGCGCCACCTCGGCGTGCAGAACATGGCGGAAGCCTGCATGCAGGGCCGCGGCGTGCTGATCGACCTGGAGGCCCATTTCGGCCGCACCGGCCACATCGTCAGCTACGACGAACTGATGGAGGTCATGCGCAAGGACAACGTCGTCATCGAAGCCGGCGACTTCGTGCTGTTCCGCACCGGCTTCGCCGAGATGCTGCTGGAAATGAACAAGCAACCCCACCGCGAGAAGCTGATGGCGGGCACGGTGGGCCTCGACGGCCGCGACCCGAAGCTGCTGCAATGGGTGACCGACAGCGACGCCGTGGCACTGATCTCCGACAACTTTGCGGTCGAGAGCATGCCCGCGCGGCCCTGCATGGACGATGTCTGCGCCACGCTGCCGCTGCACGAGCACTGCCTGTTCAAGCTGGGCTGCTATCTCGGCGAGATGTTCTACCTGACCGAGCTCGCCGACTGGCTGCGCGCCAACCAGCGCAGCCGCTTCCTGTTCACCGGCCCGCCGCTGCGCCTGCCCGGCGCGGTCGGCTCGCCGGCCACACCGGTGGCCACGGTCTGACCGCTACGACAGCGCGCCGCCCGACAGGTCGGTGGTCTTCTGGTTCAGGCTCTCGATCAGCGCCTGCGCGCCGCCGCGCGCGACCAGCCGGCGGAAATCGGAGCGCTGTACTGCCACGCGGCTGATCGAGCCATCGGCCAGCACGTCCACCGCCTTCCAGGTGTCAGCCTCCTGGCGCATCACATAGTCCAGTTCGTGCGTTTCGCCCGATGACGAGATTATCCGCGTCTGCGCCACCTGCTCCCCGTTCGGCAGCGCCTTGGTGTCCGGCAGCACGTCGAAGTGCTGGCCGCTATAGTTGTCGAAGCTGTTGACGTAGTTGGCGATCGTGTAGCGACGGAACGCGGTCAACAGGGTCGTCTGCTGGTCGGGGGGGAGGCCGGACCAGGATGGTCCGACCGACAGTTGCAGGATAGCAGGCAGATCGAAGGCACGTTCGACGGCCGGCGCGAGCATGGTGAAGCGCTGCCCGAACGGTGTGGTGCGGCCTGCCCGCATGATTCCCAGCAAGCTGTCGCAGAGCTCCCGGATCGGCGCGATCGCCGCGGGGTCGGCGATCACCCCCGGCGCCACTAGCACCGCGATGGCCGCGCCCAGGGTTGTCCGCAGCCATCGCCGACGGCCAATCGAGGCAAGCGACATTGATGTGTTCCTCATATTGGTGCGAACCGCGTCCGTGATGCCAGCGGCGATCCACAACGCCTATCCTCCGGGGAACGCCGCGGTCAACCTAGCCAGACCGCTAGCAAAAAATGTGTTACCGGCAGCAGCGAATGCACTCTGATCGGAGTTCAATCGCGTCACAATCCTCTGCCCGGCCGTGTCGCAAGGAGTTCGTGTTTGTCATTGCAAGGTTCGCTGCTCACCCTCGCCGACGGCATGGCGGACGCGCTCGGGTTGCTGCGGCGCCCGTTGCAGGTGGATGCGCTGTTGGCACTCGCCCGCCGGCGCAGCGGGCTCGGCGATTTCGGCGACACCGAGTTCATCGACCCGCTGCGTCGGCTGCTGACGGCGTGCACGGACGAGGCCTCGCTCAGCCTGATCGGACGTATGGCGACGCGGTGGGACGTGGTGCGCTTCCTCACCAACCTGCTGCGCTTCCAGGACGCCGAGGCGCGCAATCCCCGCATCCTGCGCGAGCCGATTGACCGTCCGATCTTCATCACCGGGCTGCCGCGCAGCGGCACCACCTTTCTGCACCGGCTGCTGCTGGAAGATCCGGACAACCGGGCCCCACGCGTCTGGCAGACCATCTATCCCTATCCGCCGAAGCGTGGGCGGGACACGCGTCCGGCGCGTGTGGCGCGGCAGTTGCGTGCCTTCGAGCGGCTGGCCCCGGAATTTCGCGCACTGCATCCGCTCGACGCGACGTCGCCGCAGGAGTGCAGCGAGATCACCGCCCATGTCTTTCGCAGTCTTCGGTTCGACACGACCTACCGAATTCCAACCTATCGGCACTGGCTGGATCGCGCCGGCCATGTTCCTGCCTATCGTTTCCACCGACGTTTCCTGCAACATCTGCAGCATCAGGCACAAGGCGGCCGCTGGCTGGTCAAGTGCCCCGACCATCTGTTCGCGCTCGACGCGATCCGCAGCGTGTATCCCGATGCCCGGCTGGTGTTCGTGCATCGCGATCCGGTGAAGGTGCTGCTGTCGGTCGCCAAGCTGACCGAGGTGGTACGCCGCCCGTTCACGCGCCGGTTGGATCGGCGCGAGATCGGCCGGCAGGAGAGCGCGCGCTGGCTCGAGGGCACGCAGCAAATGGTGGCGGTTGGCGATGATGCCGGTCTGCCGGAACCAGTCCACCACGTGCACCACTCATCACTGGTGGCGGACCCGGTGGGCACGGTGGCGGCGCTGTACCGGCATTTCGGCGTTTCGCTGCTGCCTGGCGTGGCCGCGGCGGTGGATCGGTACGCCCGCGAGCGGCCAAACGGCGGCTATGGCCCGCGGGACTACCGGTTCGAGGATCATGGCCTCGATGCCAGCGCGGAGCAGAAGAAATTCCGCGGCTACATGCTGCGCTTCGGTATCCGGTAGCGGCGACTCGAGCCGCGCAGGCTAGCGGCGCCAGAACGGCTTGTTGGCCTCGGCCTCCGCATCGGCAAAACTGACGCCGATGTCCTTCAACAGGTGGCCGTCAAGCTCGGTGATGCGCTGGCGCGAACGGTAACGCCGCCAGCCCGCACGGACCGCCGCCCAGGACGGCAGGTGCGGCGGTGAGAGCAGGTGCCGTGGCGCTGGCTCGGCAAAAGCGCCGAATAACAAACGATTGGACATCTTGGTCTCCTTGCGTTGGGAATTAGATTGCCCCTGGACCGCAATCAGTAAAACGAATTGCCCTGATGGCTGACATAAGCTACATTGATGGGCATGTCGCTTCCCCACGCCCTGGACACTGATCTGCTGCGCGCCTTCGTGCTGATCGCGGAGGGCCACAGTTTCACCCAGGCCGCTGCCCGGATCGGACGGACGCAGTCCGCGGTCTCCATGCAGGTCAAGCGGCTTGAGGATGCGCTCGGCCAGCCGGTGCTGAGCCGCAGTAAGGGCGGCAGCGTGGAACTGACGCCGCACGGCCAGTACCTGCTGACCCGCGCCAGGCAGATCCTGGCGCTGAACGACGAGGTGCTGACGACCTTCCGCACGCCGCAGATCGCCGGCACGGTGCGCCTCGGCACGCCCGATGACTACGCGTTCGCCTATCTGCCGCCGATCCTGAAGCGCTTCGCGGAGACACATCCGGCGGTGCAGGTGGACGTGGTCTGTTCGCCGTCACACGAGCTGATGCACCGGATCAAGGCAGGCGAGCTCGACCTGACCCTGATCTCCAATGGCCACCAGCCGGCGGATTGGCCGACGGTACCGCTGTGGCGCGCGCCGCTGGTCTGGGTGACCTCGACGCGGTTCGCGCCGCACCGGCAGGATCCGCTGCCTCTGGCGCTGGCCGACCGCGAACCTTTCCTCGCCCGTGGGCAGGATTGCGATTGGGCGGGTGCGGCGGTGCGCGCGCTGGAGCAGGCCGGGCGGCGCTATCGCATCGCCTATACCTCGGCGTCGCAGATCGGCACCCATGCGCCGGTGCTCGCGGGGCTGGCGGTTACCGTCTCGACACTGTCGTGGCTGCCGGAGGGCTTGCGCGCGATGCGCCCGGAAGAGGGTCTGCCGGCGTTGCCCGAGTTCGGCATCCTGCTGCTGAAGGCCAAGCGTCCAATGCAGCCGGTGACCGATGCGCTGGCGGCGCATATCGAGGAAAGCTTTGCACTCGACGTGGGTCGCGCGGTAGCGGCAGAGTAGCCTATCGGCCGCTTGCGCGCCGCGCAGCGGATGCTTGGACGACAGCCAACGCACCCAACGCGCCGAGCAACAGAAGCGCTCCGGGCGGCTCAGGAATTGCCCGCAGTGCGGCATCCGCCAGGGCCGCATGTCCGGCCTCGGTCGGGTGAACGGCGTCCCAGAATAGATGCGCGTCCTGGCCGCTCGGCGAAGTCGTGCAAAGCGTGCCGCCGGTGCCGAAGTAGGTCCCGGTCCAGCATGGAGTGGTCCCGTCAGTGAAGCCGAAGGCTGATGGTTTCGCAACCTCCTCGTCCAACAGGCCGAAGGCGTCGAGCATCCGGATATCGAGGCCGTCCGCGGCCGCCAAGGCATCGATCGAGGCCACCAGGTCCGAATTGAAGGATGCGGTAAGGGTCGTCGCGAGCGTGCTGGCGGCGGAACCGAACGCGGTAACGCTGGGCGTGACACCGAGGTCCGGCACCGTCATGATGAGGAAGTCGCGCGCGCCTGCCGCCGCGAGGTCCCCTACGACGGTATCGATGTTGTCGATTGCCGCCGCGATTGTGGCAGGGGCGGCGGCGAGCGGATTGGCGGATTGCAACACCGCGAATAGATCGTTGGCGCCAATCGCCAGCGTGTAGAGCGCGCCGCTCGGGGCAGTCGGATGCATCGTGGCGAATGCGGCGAATTCCGCCGGCAGATCGCCAGGACCGGCGGTATGAACCGGCGACGTCCCGGTCTGCGCCCCACCGACTGCATAGTCGTTACCGCCGAGCAGGCTGGGCCCCAGCGAACCAAGCCCTAGTTTGGCAGCAAGGTCCTGCACCCAGACCGGCCCGTTGCTGAAGCGACCGCCGGAATAGGGCGCTGCCGGTACTAAGCCGCCGGTCGCGACGAATGCGTTGCCGGCATCGGACAGGCTGTCGCCGAATGCAAACAGCGACGAGTAGGTCGCTGCCGAGGCGGGCAAGGCTGCCGGCATGGTCAATGCCATTGCGGTCAGGATCGCTGCGACACGCCGGCGTCGGTGGATGGCGCCGAGGACCGCGAGCCCGACACCGAACAGACCGGCCGCCGCCGGCTCCGGTGCCGGCAGCACGAAGGTCGCGACGAGCCCGGAATGATCCGATGGCCACAGGCCGGTGTCGGTCTTGTCGGAGGGCGAAATCCCGATGCGGTGGATGTCCTCGACGCCGAACGGCGCGGTGAACAGCGCGAGGTCGATCCGCTGGGTCAGCGTCGGATCTTGGCTGAGCAGATCGGACTCGCAGCACGTGAACCCCGGGTCGCCGGGGTGCAGCGTCGCCCAGGCGTCGCCCAGACCCGAGCCGATCAGCGCCTGGTAGGTCGGGAAGGTCGGATCCGAGGGATCATCGGCCGAACTGTTGAAATCGCCGGTGTAGATTACCGGCAGCGAGGTGGCACCGGCGGTAGCGAGCAGTTCCTGTGCCTGCGCCAACTGGATGGCGCCCGGGAGGAGTTGCCCAGTGTCCAGGTGCGTGTCGACAAACCGAAACGATTGCCCGTCCACCGTCGCATCGACCGAGACCCAGCCGCGGGTGAATGGAACAGTCCCCACCGGCGTCGGTACGTTGAGCTGGGTTGCGAAGTGCTGTGCCTGCGGGTTTGTGATGCTGAATTGCGATGCCGGCAGATCGGTCCGCGCGAGGATGACATCCTGGGTCGTCAGTCTGACGTTGAAGCCCAGTGTGCTGGGTGCCGTCGCATCCAGTTCGGTGCCGATCACCACCGGCGCGTAGTGCTGGCCCAGCGTACTCAGGCTGGCAAGCAGCGATTGCAGCAGATCCGATGTGACAGCGGTGGGGGGAGCGGGAGCACCGAGGGGCCCGGTTCGCACGATCGATGCTTCCTGCAGCGCCACGAGATCGGGATGCTGGGTGGCGATCTCCTGTGCGATGGCGCCCGCGCGGACGCCCGGCGTGGTTGCGGCGATCTCATTATAGGTCTGGCTGACGGCCGCGACGAAGGAGGTCGGGTCGGTCGCGGTGGTGAGCGCCAGGTAGTTGGTCCCCTCGTCCATGTTCTGGGTCATGATGGTGATCGCAGGCGCCGCCATCGCGTCTTGCGCCGGCAGAACCGCTATCGCCGCCAGCCAGCACGATCCGGCGCCGCACCCCAATGCGCGCACAAATCTTCTGGCCAAATAAACGGCGGGACGGATCGTCGGCATATCGGTGGCTCCTGGCGGGTGCTGCCATGTCAATACAGTTGTGGACCGAAGGCAAGGGCGTGCCACCCTAAGCACCGGCGGCTCCGCGATGCCAAGCCGGCGCACGTCGATCCCGTTGGCTGGCCGCATACTGCTCGTGAGGGAAGTGGGAGCCCAGGTCGCCCGGCCTGACCTCCCAGCCCCTAGTCAAGAGGTCTCTTCCACACCGCTTACATCAGGACGTCACACTGGCAGACAATCCACTGGCCTGGCTGACCGATGTGCTGCAACGCATCGTGGCGGGAACCACCAAGCAGCACGAATTGCACACGTTGCTGCCGTGGAACCGGAACACACCGACACCATCGAAGCGCCCAACAGCGCGTAGCAAGCCATACTCACAGGTCGATCCGATATCTCTCATCCCGCCAGGACAGGATCATACACCGCGCCGAGGAAGCAATGTGGCTGCCCCGCAACGCCAGGGCAATCGGGTGAAGAATTAGGTGACAAACCGATAAAGTGCTGAATCGATGGCACCCCTCGATTCGCTTGCGGGACACGACCCGGGGGACAGCCATGAACGAGGTAACAGCGGATTGTGCTGCTTGGCACGAGACGGTGGTTTTTCTGAGTCATTTCAAGGACCTGAAAGACCCTCGCCAGCAAGGCAAGATCACCTACCCGCTCGACGAGGTTCTGCTGCTCTGCCTGTCGATATCGCCTTGTTCGGCGACAAGAAGCTGGCGCTGCTGCGCCGGTTCCGCCGCTTCCGAGACGGCACACCGGCCCATGACCATCTGGGCGACATCCTTGCCGCGCTCGACGCCGAGCAGTTCCAGCGCTGCTTTGTTGCCTGGGTGGCGGCGACGACCGGGGTGCCAGAGGGGGTGGTTGCGATCGACGGCAAGACCGCGCGACGGTCTGGCCGCAAGAACCGCAGCCAGCCGCCAATCCACATGGTCTCGGCGTTCGCGGCACGCCAGCGGCTAGTGCTCGGCCAGGTCAAGGTGGCGGAAAAGTCCAACGAGATCATCGCCATCCCCAAGCTATTGGAGATGTTGGCCATCGAGGGGGCGATCGTGACCATCGACGCGATGGGCTGCCAGCGCGACATCGCCCAGAAGATCGTCGACAAGAAGGCTGACTACATGCTGGCGCTGAAGGGCAATCAGGGTTCGCTGCGCGACGATGTCGAACTGTTCGTGGCTGAGCAGAAGGCGGCCGGCTTCAAGGACACCGAGATCAGCCGGGACCAGACGATCGATGGCGATCACGGCCGCATCGAGACCAGGACCACCACCGTCATACACGATGTCGCATGGCTGCAGCAGCGCCACGATTGGCCCGGACTGAACGCCGTGGTGGTCGTCGACAGCGTTCGCGAGACCGGAGACAAGATCGAGCAGGAGACGCGCTTCTACATCACATCGCTGATGCTATTGGCGCATCTGGTGGGCCCGATCATCCGCAGCCACTGGGCGATCGAGAACAGCCTACATTGGGTCATGGACATGATCTTTCGCGACGATGAAGCCCGGTTGCGAACCGATCACGCACCAGCCAACTTCACCACCATCAAGCACATGGCACACAATCTGATCCGAAACGCCCCCGGCAAAACCTCATTGCGGCTCAAGCGCAAGTCCGCCGGCTGGGATGACAACTTCCTCGCCAGCCTGCTCACCGCATAGCTCCTTCACCCGATTCCCCTGCCCGCAACGCTTACGGCAGGCAGCCGCACGACGGTGAAGAGCCGGATGGGCGAACCACTCGATTGCGGCTGATCATGTATCTTGGTGGTTGCGGGGATAGGATTTGAACCTATGACCTTCAGGTTATGAGCCTGACGAGCTACCGGGCTGCTCCACCCCGCGTTGGATAGAATGGGCGGATGGGTTGGAAGACCTGGCAGCGACCTACTCTCCCGCGCCTTAGGACGCAGTACCATGGGCGCTGGGGGTTTTCACGGCCGAGTTCGGGATGGGATCGGGTGCAGGCCCCCCGCCAAAGCCACCAGGTCGTCCAGCCCATCCGCAGTCGGGCTGAATCTAGGTTCTGGTGAGTTGTGTGCTGAAAGTCTGAGGATGATTTCCATGCATGGTGCAGTCTTGAGCTCTATCGGGCGATTAGGACCAGTCAGCTCAGAGCGTTGCCGCCCTTACACACCTGGCCTATCGACGTGATGGTCTATCACGGCCCTCAGGGAGACCTCGTTTCGAGGTGGGTTTCCCGCTTAGATGCTTTCAGCGGTTATCCCGTCCGCACATAGCTACCCGGCCGTGCCGCTGGCGCGACAACCGGTGCACCAGAGGTGCGTCCATCCCGGTCCTCTCGTACTAGGGACAGATCCTCTCAAGTCTCCTTCACCCACGGCAGATAGGGACCGAACTGTCTCACGACGTTCTAAACCCAGCTCACGTACCACTTTAATCGGCGAACAGCCGAACCCTTGGGACCTGCTCCAGCCCCAGGATGTGATGAGCCGACATCGAGGTGCCAAACCTCCCCGTCGATGTGGACTCTTGGGGGAGATCAGCCTGTTATCCCTAGAGTACCTTTTATCCGTTGAGCGATGGCCCTTCCACGCGGGACCACCGGATCACTATGGCCGACTTTCGTCTCTGCTCGAGCTGTCACTCTCGCAGTCAGGCGGGCTTGTGCCATTGCACTCAACAGCCGATGTCCGACCGGCCTGAGCCCACCATCGCGCGCCTCCGTTACATTTTGGGAGGCGACCGCCCCAGTCAAACTGCCCACCATGCAGGGTCCCGGACCGGGCTGACCGGTCTCGGTTAGACGCCAGGAAAACTCAGGGTGGTATTTCAAGGTTGGCTCCACCGAAGCTAGCGCCCCGGCTTCAAAGCCTCCCACCTATCCTACACAGAATGTTCCTGGCGCCACTGCAAAGTTGCAGTAAAGGTTCATAGGGTCTTTCCGTCTGACCGCGGGTACCCCGCATCTTCACGGGGAATTCAATTTCGCTGAGCCGATACCGGAGACAGTGGGGAAGTCGTTACGCCATTCGTGCAGGTCGGAACTTACCCGACAAGGAATTTCGCTACCTTAGGACCGTTATAGTTACGGCCGCCGTTTACCGGGGCTTCGGTTCGGAGCTTGCACCCCTCCCCTTAACCTTCCGGCACCGGGCAGGCGTCAGACCCTATACGTCGTCTCTCGACTTCGCAGAGCCCTGTGTTTTTACTAAACAGTCGCCACCCCCTGCTCTGTGCCACCCGCCACCGGTTGCCCGGCGACAGGTCTCGCTTATCCCGAAGTTACGCGAGCAATTTGCCTAGTTCCTTCGGTATCGTTCTCTCAAGCGCCTTGGTATTCTCTACCAGTCCACCTGTGTCGGTTTCGGGTACGGTCTCGTCGCCAGAGCTGTTTCCCGGAACGATCCACGAAGCCTGGGCAATCCGATAAGCCCAGACAAGACTTCACGTTCGTCACTTCTGGCAGGCCCAGGAATATTGACCTGGTTCCCATCGACTACGGCTTTCGCCCTCGCCTTAGGGGCCGGCTCACCCTGCGCGGATTAACCTTGCGCAGGAACCCTTGGACTTTCGGCGACAGAGTTTCTCGCTCTGTTTGTCGCTACTCATGTCAGCATTCGCACTTCCGATACCTCCACGCGCCCCTCACGGATACGGCTTCGCAGGCTTACGGAACGCTCCGCTACCGCGCACATTGCCCGATTGCTCAGACATATGCACCCGCAGCTTCGGTACGTGGCTTTAGCCCCGTTACATCTTCGGCGCAGGATTTCTATTAGACCAGTGAGCTATTACGCTTTCTTTAAAGGATGGCTGCTTCTAAGCCAACCTCCTGGTTGTTTTGGAATTCCCACATCCTTTCCCACTTAGCCACGATTTGGGGACCTTAGCTGGCGGTCTGGGCTGTTTCCCTCTCGACGACGGACCTTAGCACCCGCCGTCTGTCTGCCGCGCTATACTCTTCGGTATTCGGAGTTTGGTTAGGTTTGGTAAGTCTTTGGGACCCCCTAGCCCATCCAGTGCTCTACCCCCGAAGGTAAACACACGACGATCTACCTAAATAGATTTCGCGGAGAACCAGCTATTTCCGAGTTTGATTGGCCTTTCACCCCTAGCCACAGCTCATCCCCGACTTTTTCAACAGGCGTGGGTTCGGCCCTCCAGTGGGTGTTACCCCACCTTCAGCCTGGCCATGGCTAGATCACTCGGTTTCGGGTCTTCTGCCCGCGACTGAACGCCCTGTTCAAACTCGCTTTCGCTCCGCCTACGCCTATCGGCTTAAGCTTGCCGCGAACAGAAACTCGCTGACCCATTATACAAAAGGTACGCCGTCACGGTACCAGCACTTGCGTGCACGACCGCTCCGACTGCTTGTAGGCATTCGGTTTCAGGTCTCTTTCACTCCCCTCGTCGGGGTGCTTTTCACCTTTCCCTCACGGTACTTGTTCACTATCGGTCACCAGGGAGTATTTAGGCTTGGAGGGTGGTCCCCCCATGTTCAGACAGGGTTTCACGTGCCCCGC
>CAWFYC010000021.1:0-982500 GCA_963819855.1 uncultured Alphaproteobacteria bacterium | reverse complement strand
GCGCCGAGGCGATGTTGATGATGCGGCCCCAGCCGCGCCGCTTCATCCCCGGAATCGCCGCCTTCATGCCGTGGAATACGCCCGACATGTTGATCGCGATGATCGCGTCCCAGCGCTCGGCGGGAAAATCCTCGACATTGGCGATGAATTGGATGCCGGCGTTGTTAACCAGCACGTCGAGCGATCCGAGCTTGGTCTCGGTCTCCGCCACCATTGCGGCGATCTGCTCTGGCTTGGAGATATCCGCCCCGGAGTAGGCCACCCGTACGCCGTGCTCGGCCGCCATGTCGGCGCGCAACGCCTCGATCTGTGCCGCATCGCCGAAGCCGTTCAGCATGATATCGGCCCCGTCGGCGGCGAGGGCCAGCGCGATGCCGTGTCCGATGCCACTGGTGGAACCGGTGATCAGAGCTGCCTTGCCTTTCAAGCTCATGGCGTGCGTCCCTCCTTTGCTGGCCACGCAGAGCGAAGCTTGGCAGACTTGTGCTGCACCGCACAAATTACCTTTTGTGTGGTGCCTCGTTGCGCTGCCGGATTTACACCTTCCTGAACTTGTGGAGCGAGCGCAGGTCATCGGGCCGCGGCTGGTCCTTGAAGGTCTGCGGCCAATTGGTCCACGACACCTCGCCGACATACAGATCGCCGCGCGAATCCACTGTCAGCCCGTGCGGCGCGAGAAACTCGGTCGGGCCGATGCCGGGGCCCACCCCGCCCAGCCGCGCGATGCGCTTCCCGGTGTGATCGACGATCGTCACGCGCGGTCCGAGGTTGGGCACATTGCGGCTGACCGGCTGTACCGCGCCGAGCTCGCCAATATAGCAGATCGGGCATTTACCGGGCGGCATGAATAGCCCGCACGGCCGGTGCAGATTGTTCCACTGCGTCTCGTACTGGCCGTTGCCGTCGAATACCTGCACGCGGTGGTTCTCGCGATCGGCCACATACACCCAGCCGTCGGCGTCGCAGGTGATGTTGTGCGCGATGTTGAACTCGCCAGGATCGGTGCCGGGACCACCCCATGACAGCAGCAGCCTGCCGTTCGGCGAGTATTTGTGCACGCGCGAATTGCCATAGCCGTCGGACACATAAATATCGCCCTGCGGCGACATCGCGGTGTGTGTGCAGCGATGGAACGGCTCGCCGCTCATGTAGGGCGCCGGCTTGCCGGGAATCCCGAGAGTGAGCAGCACCTTGCCCTCCAGCGTGCACTGCCGGACGGTGTGGTCGCCGTCGTCGGTCAACCAGATCGTGTCGTCGGGCGCCATGAACACGCCGTGCGCGCGCGGGAAGATGCCCTCGCCCCAGGAGCGCAGGAAATCGCCGTTGCGGTCGAACACGATCATCGGGTGTTCGCCGCGATTGAACACATAGACGTTGTCGTTCTTGTCGACGCCGACCGAACCGATCTCCTTGAACGACCAGCCGGACGGCAACTTCGCCCAGTCCACCACCGGTTCGTACACGTAATCGCCGCTGCCTACCGTCGCCATGATCGTCTCCCCCTCTCGATCCCTGGTTCAGCCTGTCACGAAGCCCTCGCGGGCGCTACTCGGCCGCGCGGCGCTCCTCGGCATCGCGGAAGCGCGTGCGCAGCGCGTCCCACTCTTCCGCGCCAACGCGATTGAACGCCGCGCGCACCGTCATATCGCTGCGCGGCACCGGGTGCACATGGGTCGCCTTCAGTTCAGCGAGCATTTCGTCGCAGGCGCCAATCACCGCCTTCAGCAGCAGTCCCGGCACGATCGCCAGCCGATAGCCCATCTGTTGCGCCTGCCGCAGATCGATCTCCGGCGTCTTGCCGCCTCGCACCACGTTCAGCAGGCACGGCCCAGCGACACGCTTCGGCACCGCGGCCAGTTCGTCCATCGTCTGCGGGGCCTCGACGAACGCCATGTCGGCGCCCGCCGCCAGCGACGCATTGGCGCGTGCCAGCGCCTCTTCCAGTCCCGCGACCGCACGTGCATCAGTCCGCGCGATAATCATGAAATCGCCGTCACGCCTGGCGGCGACGGCGGCACGGACCTTCGCGATGTAATCGTCGCGCGGCACGATCTCCTTATCGTCGAGGTGACCGCATTTCTTCGGTGACGCCTGATCTTCGATATGGATTCCCGCAACGCCGCGCCGTTCATATTCCTGCACGGTGCGAAACACGTTGAGCTCATTGCCATAACCGGTATCGGCATCCGCAATTACCGGCACATCGACCGAGCGTACGATG
The DNA here is from genome assembly GCA_963819855.1 of uncultured Alphaproteobacteria bacterium. GTDB lineage: Bacteria > Pseudomonadota > Alphaproteobacteria > Acetobacterales > Acetobacteraceae > JAMXLO01. The sequence continues at coordinate 980,279 of CAWFYC010000021.1, read as the reverse complement.
CGCGCCGCGTTCTCCACCATTTCGCTCATCGTCAGCAGGCCGAAATCCGGATAGCCGTGCGACACCGAGGTGCCCGCGCCGGTCATGTAGACTGCCGAAAATCCCGCCTGCGCCACCAGCTTGGCCGTCAGCCCGTCATAGGCACCCGGCGCAATCACCATAGCCTCGCCTCGCAACAGCGCGCGCAGTCCACTGGCACCACTCATCGCATCCTCCCTCATTTGCAGGTGCAGCTGCGAGGGTACCCCCAACTCGTCATCCCCGCGAAAGCGGGGACCCAGATGCCGCCTGGGTCCCCGCTTTCGCGGGGACGACGACGAAGTTGACATGCGCAGCTACGACCGAAACAGTTATTGCGTGGCAGATCTTAAGCCATTTTTCGGGCTGGCGGAAATCGTGCGGACTTGGCATCTGCCGCGGGCAGGTATTCAATCGCCGCAAAATACAGGAGCGCCCGCATGTCCGACTTCCCGAAATTCGTGCAAATCAACGAGGAAGGCCCACGTGAGGGCTTCCAGTTCGAAAAAGGTCCGATCTCCACCGATCGCAAGCTCGAACTGATCGACGCGCTGTCGGAAACCGGTCTCAATCACATCCAGGTCGCCTCCTTCGTCAATCCGAACCGAGTGCCGGGCTGGGCCGATGCGGACGAGGTGGTGCAGCGCTACCAGCGCAAGTCGGGCGTCCACTACACCGCACTGTGGCTGAACATCAAAGGCCTGCAGCGCGCGCTTGCGGCCAATCGACTGGACATCGAAGGCTCGTTCTCGCTGACCGCATCGCCGACCTTCCTGGCGCAGAACCAGCAGCGCTCGATGGAGGACAACATCCAGCAGGCGCACGAAACGATCAAGATGTACAAGCACCACAACATCCCGCTGAAGCGCGCCAGCATCATGGCTGCATTCGGCTGCAACTTCGAAGGCGAGATCCCGCATCAGCGGGTGCTCGACCTGATGCAGCAGCTGCTCGACATCGCGGCCGAACACGGCGTGAAGCCGCAGGTGTTCTCGCTGGCGGACACGATGGCCTGGGCGACTCCGAAGTCGATCCGGGCGCTGGTCGGCAAGGTGCGGGAACGCTTCCCGGAACTTACGCTGTCGCTGCATCTGCACGACACGCGCGGCATGGGTGTCGCGAACGCCTATGCCGGGCTGGAGATGGGGATTTCGATCTTCGACACCACCGTCGCGGGATTGGGCGGCTGCCCGTTCGCCGCGCACAAGGGCGCCGCTGGCAACGTGTGCACCGAGGACCTGGTGTTCATGCTCGACGAAATGGGCATCGAGACCGGCATCGATCTCGACAAGCTAATCGAGGTCGCTCGTCTTGCCGAGGATATCGTCGGCCATCCACTACCGGGCTCCGTCAAGATGGGCGGCAGCCTGAAGGCGCTGCGCGAGAAGCTGCACTGACCATTCCCGGAGAACCGCCATGTCCCTCACCAAGACCCTCGGCCAGTTCATCGCCGACCTGTCACCCAACCGTCTGCCCGAAGGCGCGGAGCGCATTGCTCGCCTGGGCTTCATAGACTGCATCGGCACCATGATCGCCGGCCGTCGCGAGGACTGCGTGCGCATCATGAAACAGGTGCTGGCGCCCGCCGACGGCCCCGCCACGCTCACCTTCGGCATGGAGAAGAGCACCGCGCCGGAAGCCGCGTGGATCAACGGCACCGCGGCGCACGCGCTCGACTACGACGATGTCGGTCTGCGTGGCCATCCTAGCACGGTGCTGGTGCCCGCAATTCTGGCCGAGGCGGAAACGCTCGGCTCGACGGGCGCAGACATGATCGTTGCCTACGTGGCGGGTTATGAGACCTGGGCGGAACTCTTCCGTCGCGACTCCGGACTGTTGCACCAGAAAGGCTGGCACCCGACCGGGCTGTACGGTGCGGTCGGCGCGGCCGCGGCGTGCGCGTCGCTGCGCGGGCTCGATGCCGACAAGTCCGCGCAGGCGATCGCTCTCGGCGCTTCGCAAAGTTCCGGCCTGATGGCGAATTTCGGCACGATGACGAAACCGTTCCATGCCGGCAAGGCAGCGCACGCCGGCATCATGGCGGCCCGCCTGGCCGAGGCAGGCTTCACCGCCAGCACCGACGCACTGGAACATCCGCAAGGCTTCCTGCATGCGATCTCGCCCACCGGCACCGAGGACCGCACCAGCGAGGCAAAACCAGGCGAGAACTGGGCCATCCTGAGCCAAGGCCTCGGCATCAAGAAGTATCCCACATGCTACTGCACGCATCGTGCAATCGACTGCGTGCTCGATCTGGTGAATGCAACGCCGATCAAGGCCGACGAGGTGAAGAAGATCACCGTCAACATCAGTGACTATTTCGCGACCATACTGCGCAACCACCAGCCGGACACCGGACTTGCCGCCAAGTTTAGCATGGAGTTCGCCATGGCGAGCGGTGTCGTCGCCAAGCGCGTCGGCCTGCGCGAACTGACCGATGAGTTCGTCCAGCGCCCCGACATCCAGGCGCTGATGCGCAAGGTCGAGATTGTCACCACCACCGAGCACGACCCCGAACTTTCCGGCGCCGCGCCGCACGACCAGGTGATCGTGGAACTGGCCAACGGCAACACCATCGCCGGCGAGCCGGTGAAGCGCGCCACCGGCCATGCGTCGCGGCCGCTGACCGAGGCGCAGATCTTCGAAAAATTCGCCGACTGCCTGGATGTCGGCGCCTCCGACATCCCGGCCGATGTGCTGTTCAAGCGTCTTTCGGCGATCCAATCGATGTCGGCGCGGCAGATCACCGCGCTGCAATAGCGACGCAACCGACGCGCGGCGGTTGGAGCTGCCGCGCGGTTCGGTTATGATCGGTCCGCAATGAAACGATCAGGGAGGTCGTCAGATGACCGCAAAGCTCGCAGTGCGCCGCCGCACAATCATTCAAGGTGCGGGCGGCCTCGCTGGCATCCTGGCGCTGGGCAAGGCGCCGGCCATCGCGCAGACGCAGCCCACCAAGCTGATCATCGCCCATATCACGCCCGTCCCGGAATCCGGCGCAGTCGCGCTCGACTGGTTCGCCAAGGCGATGACCGAGCGCTCCAAGGGCGAGCTGCAGGTCGAGTTCCATGGCGGCACATTGCTGACCAAGGAACTCGACGTGATGAACGGCGTGAAGACCGGCAGCGTCGCCATCGGCACACCGTCCGGCGCCGCCGCCACGATCTTTCCTGAGATGGGCGTGTTCCTGGTCGGCTACCTGATCAGTTCCTACGACCAAGCCTACAAGATCCTCAATGGCAAGGTCGGCGATCAGCTCGACAAGACGTTCCAGGAGAAATACGGCGTCAAGGTGCTGTATTATTTCGACTACGGCTTCCGCCATTTCTGGAACGCCAAACGCGCGATCAACGAACCGCGCGACCTGCGCGGGCTGAAGATCCGCACCCAGCCGTCGAAGGTTTTCACCGACACGGTGAACGGCATCGGCGCAGTCGCGGTACCGCTGGGCTGGGCCGAAGTAATCACCGCCGCCCAGCAGGGTGTCATCGACGGCGCCGACCTGCCGGTCGTCAACATGATCCCGCTGAAAGCCTACGAGGTTTCCAAATACTATTCGATGACCGGCCACAACTACGGCTCGACACTGGTGGCGATGAACCTCGGCATGTGGCATGCGCTGCGTCCTGACCAGCAGAAGCTGATGCTGGACGGCGCCAGCGAAGCGCAGGCGATCATGCGCAAGAACACCGAAAGCATCGATTCGCTCGCCAAAGCGAAGGAGATGCTCGAGCCTCTCGGCATGACGGTGAACATGCCGGACCGCGCGCCGTTCAGGAAGTTGGCGCAGGAGAAGGTCTGGCCGCAGTACCAGAAGCAGTATGGCGAGCTCTGGGACCTGATCACCGCCACCACGGTCTGATCTCGTGCATCCATCCGGCGCGAGGGCGGTCAACGCAGTCCTCGCGATCCCGAAGATCGTCACCGGCGGACTGGTGCTGCTGGCGATCGGCGTGATGCTCTATGGCGTGTTCATGCGCTACGTGATGCTGCCGATCACCGACTGGTTGGACGTCGATCCGATAAACTTCTTCTGGGTCGAGGAAGTGGGGGAGACCACACTCGCCTGGCTAACGATGATCGGCGCCGCGGTCGGGGTGGCCGAGCGGAGCCACTTCACGTTGACGCTGCTGTCGCACCGTTTCTCCCCGCGCATGCAGCACGTGATCCACATTGGCAACAACCTGCTGATCGCGGCATTCGGCGGTCTGGTCGCCTGGGTCGGAGTCAAGCTGGCGATCCTGAACGCGATGCTCACCTCGCCGGCGCTGGAATTCAGCCTGGCGTGGCTGTACAGCGCCGCCACCGTCGGCGGCATCCTCATGGCGCTCTACGCCTTGCGCGCCGCCGGCAATCCGGCCGGACCCGAACACGACATCATGGATGTGAGGGAATAGCGCGTGCTGCTCGCCGTAACGGGTGTCGTCTTCGTCGGGCTTTTGCTGCTGTCACTACCGATCGTGTTCTGCCTCGGTGCAGCCGGCGTCACCGGCCTCTGGCTCGGCGGGTTTCCGATGCAGCAACTCGGCTCCAGCATGATCGCCGCGTCCCAGAGTTGGGTGCTGCTCGCAATTCCCTCGTTCGTGTTCGCCGGCAGCCTGATGGAGCGCGCCGGCATGTCGCGTTCACTGGTGGAACTGGCGCGCGCGCTGGTCGGCTGGCTGCGCGGCGGGCTCGGCATGTCGGTGATCGTGGTGTCGTATTTCTTCTCCGACATCTGCGGTTCGAAAATGGCCGAAGTCTCCGCGCTCGGTTCGGCCCTGATGCCTTCGCTGCGCCGCGCCGGCTATCGGCCGGAGGACTCCGCATCACTGATCGCGTCCGGCACCGCGATGGGCATGCTGGTGCCGCCGGCAATCTTCATGATCGTAATCGCTGCGGTCACCAACCAATCGGCGGTCGCGCTGTTCCTCGCTGGGTTTATTCCCGCCGCCGTCGTCGGCCTGTGTCTGTGCATCCTGGTGCTGATCCAGGCTCACGTTCTCGGCTGGCCGAAAGACACCGAAACCTCTTGGCGCCGCCTGCTACACGCTTCAAAGGACGCGGCGGTGCCGATGGTGATCCCAGTCGTGATCCTCGGCGGCTTCTATCTCGGCGCCTTCACCGCAACCGAGGCCGGCGCCATCGTCGCATTCTATTCGCTGATCGCGGCGAAATTCTACTACCGGAACGTGTCCTGGATGCAGGTCCTGCACATCGCCTACGACAGCGGCGTGCTGACCGGCGTGGTGATCTTCCTGCTCGCGGTGGCGACGGTGTTCCAGTACCTGATGGGCCTGTCCGGCGTGCCGGAACTGCTGGGCCGATTGCTGGAACCGTTGCAGTCGCAACATTGGCTGTTCCTGACCGGCGTGGCGGTCATGACGCTGCTGTTCGGCATGCTGCTGGAAGGCCTGCCAGCAGCGGTGGTGTTAATTCCGGTGGTGTTCCCGGTCGCCACAAGGATCGGCATCCACCCGGTGCACTTCGACATCGTGCAGACCGCCGCCGTCGGCATCGGCCTGTTCACGCCGCCGATGGGTGTCGGCCTGCTGATGGCGTTACGTTTCGCTGACGTATCCGTGATCCAGCATGCGCGGAGCTACTGGCCTTACATGCTGGCGCTCTGCGTCGGCCTGATGCTGATCATCTGTATTCCGGAGCTGTCGCTGTTCCTGCCGCGCAGTGCGGGTCTGATCAAGTAGCGCCCGTCAGATCCACAGCGGATCGATCGGTCCCCTCCCCTCCAGCACCGCCGCGATGTTGTCCAGCGCCCGGAACCCCATGGCGTTGCGCGTTTCCACCGAACCGCTGCCGATATGCGGCGACAGGATCACGTTGTCCAACGCGGCAAACCGCATGTCGTAGTCGGGTTCAGAGCGGAACACATCCAGCCCCGCCGCAAACAACTGCCCGGACGTCAGCGCGTCGAGCAGCGCGTCCTCGTCCACCAGCCCGCCGCGAGAGACGTTTACCAGCACTGCGCCAGGTTTCAGCTTCGCCAACGCCTCGGCATTGACGATCTTGTCCGTCGCGGGACCGGCGGGTGCGTGCAGCGACAGGAAATCGCAGTGCGACAGCATGTCGTGGAACGAGGCGAAATATCGCGCCCCTTGCTCGAACTCCGTGGGCAACCGGTTGCGCGAATGATACACTACCGTCATGTCGAAGCCGCGCGCCCGCTGCGCCACTGCCCGCCCGATGCGCCCCATTCCGAGAATACCGAGTGTTCTGCCGGTCACCCGCACCCCCAGGAGTTCGCCCTGCCCGATGCGAAAGCGCCACCCCGCGCGCATGATCTTGTCGTAGTGGTAGGCCCGCCGCGCCGCCGCCAGCAGCATCATGAACGCGAAGTCAGCCGTGCATTCGGTCAGCACGTCCGGCGTGTTGGTCACGATCAGGCCGCGCGCCTTCGCCGCCGCCACGTTTATGTGGTCGTAACCGACGCTGCAGGTGGCACCGACGCGCACGCTCGTCGGCAGGCGCGCGATGGCATCGGCGGATAGCGGCAGCGTGTTGGTGAACATGATCGCATCAGCCTGGTGCGCGACGGCGGCCTCGATCACCTGCGCCGCGGTCATGTCGTCCTTGCCCTCGACCACGACGGCGTCGAATTCCTCGCGCGCACGGGCCACCACGTCGCGCGGCATAAGGGCAGCAAGCACGAGGCGTGGCGGCATGAGCGGCTCCCAATTCGGTTGCGCCTTTATCGCCAACCACGGCGGGTTGCGAAAGGGGCGGCCGCGCGCCAGGTTGGGATTATGGCGCGCACCATCATCATCGGCGGCGGTATCGTCGGCTCATGCACAGCCTATTTTCTCGCCGGCCACGGCGAGGTGGTCGTAATTGAGAAAGACCCCTCCTACCAGTATGCGTCAACCACGCTGTCGGCCGCCTCGATCCGCACCCAGTTCTCCCTCCCGCTAAATGTGCGGATGTCACTGTTCGGAGCCGCGTTTCTCGAGGCGATGGCGGATCGCGCCGGCTTGGTCCGCCGTGCCTATCTCGTGTTGGCAAGCGCCGAGGGCGAGGCGACGTTGCGTGCCAACCGCGAAATGCAGCTTGCCGAGGGCGCCGATGTCGCGCTGTTCGAGGGCGGGCAGATCGCCGCGCAATTTCCCTGGTTGAACGCGCGGGACGTTGCCTGCGCCACGCTGGGCCGGAAGCATGAGGGCTGGTTCGACGCCTATAGCCTGCTGCGCGCGGTGCGCGCCGATGCGATCGAGCGCGGCGCCCGATATCTGCACAACGAAGCAGTAGCGATCGACGTCGCCGCGGGCCGGGCGACAGCGGTGCAGACCGCGAACGGCGAACGGATCAGCGCCGAACATGTAGTGATCGCTGCCGGCCCCGCGTCAGGCCGGCTTGCTTCACTCGCCGGCATCGCACTGCCGATCGAGCCGCGCAAGCGCACGGTGTTCATGATCCGCGCGCCACTTGACGGTGCCGGACATGCCGCTGGTGTTCGACACCTCCGGCATGTGGATCCGCCCCGAGGGCGACGGCTTTATCTGCGGAATATCGCCGCCGGGAGACGCCGACCACAATCCCGAGGGTGACTTCGATCCCGATCTGCATCTGTTGGACGACCCGCTATGGCCGCTGCTGGCGCATCGCATTCCGGCGCTGGAGCAGTTGCGCCTGCAGCGCGCTTGGGCCGGCCACTACGACATGTGCCTGCTTGACCACAACGCGGTGATCGGACCGTTTCCCAACATTCCCAATCTGATTGTCGCATCGGGCTTTTCCGGCCATGGCGTGCAGCATGGCCCAGCGACCGGCCGTGCTGTCGCTGAGTTGATCCGCTTCGATGGCTACCGCACGCTGGATCTCACACCCTTTGGATATGAGCGTGTGCGCGACAATCGTCCGATGCCGGAGAACGTGGTCTACTGAGCGAAGTCCCGTTTGTGCGGCGGCACGGCAACTGATCCTGCACGACGATCTGCGCATTATTCCACGCCATCAGTCTCACGGGACTACGATCATCTCTGATTTAAGGGTCAATGCTTGCAACGCTTCCGACAACCGGCTTGACTGCCCTCCCGCACAGGACCGAGGACTGAATGCCTTCTGCTCGACTGGCCGTCGATATCGGCGGCACCTTTACCGATCTTGCACTCGAGCACGACGGCAGGCTTACCACCATTAAGGTCCTCACCACGCCGACCGCCCCCGAACAAGGCGTCATGGCAGGAGTTCGCGACATCCTGCAGTCATCCGGCGTTGCGGCCGCCGACATTGGCATCGTGATCCATGGCACCACGCTTGCCACCAACGCGGTGATCGAGCGTAAGGGCGCGCGCACCGCGCTGCTCACCACGCAGGGCTTTCGCGATGTGATCGCGATGGGCAACGAGAGCCGTTACGACCAGTACGACCTCAACATTGTCCTGCCCGAACCGCTGGTGCCGCGCCACCTGCGCCTGCCGTTGCCCGAACGGCTCGACAACGAAGGCAACGTGCTGCTGCCGCTCGACATTGCCGCCGTGCGTGCCCTGATCCCAACGCTGCAGCGTGAGCAAGTGGAAAGCATCGCGGTCGGACTGCTGCACGCCTTCGTCAATCCGGCGCATGAACGCCGTGTGCGCGACATCCTCGCCGAAGAACTGCCGGACGTTCCGGTTTCGTTGTCCAGCGAAGTCTCACCGGAAATGCGCGAGTGGGAGCGCTTCTCCACCACCGTCGCCAATGCCTACGTGCAACCGCTGATGGCGCGTTATCTGCGCGAACTGGCGGACGGGCTGCACGGCATCGGTGTTGCCGGCCCGGTATTCCTCATGCTGTCTGGCGGCGGCCTGACCACGATCGACACCGCCTGCCGCTTTCCGATCCGCTTGGTGGAAAGCGGACCGGCCGGCGGCGCGATCTTCTCCGCCACCATCGCCCGCCGATGCGACATCGCCAATGTGCTGTCGTTCGACATGGGCGGCACCACCGCGAAAATCTGTCTGATCGACGATGGCAAACCGCAAAGTGCACGTGCATTCGAGATCGCGCGGGTGGGAAGGTTTCGCAAAGGCTCGGGTCTGCCGCTGCGGATTCCGGTGATCGAGATGGTGGAGATCGGCGCCGGCGGCGGTTCGATCGCGCATGTCGATACGATGGGTCGTATCGCCGTGGGGCCAGAGAGCGCCGGCGCTGACCCTGGCCCCGCCTGTTACGGCCGCGGCGGGGTGGAACCCGCGGTGACCGATGCCAATCTGGTGCTCGGTCGTTACGACCCAGTGCGTTTCGCCGGCGGCACGATGCGCTTGCATACCGCCGCGGCACACGATGCATTGGCGGCGCACGTCGGCGGTAAGCTGGGCCTCACCACGGAGATGGCGGCACTCGGGGTCATCGAGATGGTGGATGAGAACATGGCGAACGCAGCGCGCGTGCATGCGATCGAGTCCGGCAAGACCTACGAGGGACGCACGCTGATCGCGTTCGGCGGCGGCGGCCCGGTCCACGCCTGCCGCGTCGCGGAGAAGATCGGCATCCGGCACGTGCTGATCCCGTCAGGCGCCGGCGTCGGCAGTGCGATCGGCTTCCTGCGGGCACCGGTCGGCTATGAGGTTGTTCGCAGTCTGTATCAGCGCTTTTCCACCTTCGATGTCGTTGCGGTGAACACGCTGCTGGCCGACATGGAGGCCGAGGCAATGGAAGTGGTGGCGCAAGGCAGTTTCGGAGCCCCCATCACGCAGAGCCGCATCGCCTATATGCGTTATGTCGGTCAGGGGCATGAAATCCCCGTGCCGTTGCCCGCGCGCCCGCTGGGCGACGAAGACGTGCCGCAGATTCGAGCTGCCTATGATGGCGAATACACACGGTTCTACGATCGGCCGGTGCCCGGCTCCGACGTCGAGATCATGAGCTATGCCGTGCTGGTGGCGACCGTACCGGAGGACGATCCCGGCACACCGCTGGTCGGTGATGATGCCGTGTTCGCTCCGGACGCGGGGCCGGCGCGTACGCAGCCTGTGTGCAACACGATCACGGGCGAGGTCGCGCCATGGTCGGTGTATGACCGCGGTGCACTCGCGCCGGGCGTGCATATCATTGGTCCAGCGATCGTCGCCGAGGACGAAACATCAACCCTGGTCTGCCCGGGCTGGAGCGCGACAGTGAACGGGCTGGGCTATATCGACCTGACGCGGGAGATCACCTGATGTCGCATGAAACCAACGCGCTCGCGCAGATCCATCGCCAGATCATGTGGAACCGCCTGATCGCGGTGGTGGAGGAGCAGGCGCAGACCATGATCCGCACCGCCTTCTCGACCACGGTGCGCGAGGCCGGCGACCTGTCCGCCGGCATCTTCGATCTGCGCGGACGCATGATGGCGCAGGCGGTCACCGGCACGCCCGGACACGTCAACTCGATGGCCGAAAGCGTCGGCCACTTCCTGCGCAAGTTCCCTGCCGACACCATGCAGCCAGGCGATCACTACATCACCAACGATCCCTGGCTCGGCACCGGCCACCTGCACGACCTCACCGTGGTGACGCCGGCCTTTCACAATGGCCGGATCGTCGGCCTGTTCGCCAACACCGCGCACGTGATCGATGTCGGCGGCCTGGGGATGGGCCCGGAAGGCCGCTCGGTGTTCGAGGAAGGCATGTACGTCCCGATCGTCAAATGCTTCGATCAGGGCCGTGCCAACGAGACCTTCTTCGACTTCATGCGTGCCGGCTCGCGCCTGCCGGTCGAGCTGGAAGGCGACATTTACTCGCTGTGCGCGTGCAACGACGCCGGCGCGCACCGCCTGGTCGAGATGATGGACGAGTTCGAGATGGACAGCCTGGACCCACTCGCCGACTTCATCTTCGATAGCTCCCACCGCGCCACGCTGGCCGAGATCGCCCGCATTCCCAAGGGCACTTATCGCGCGGAGATCTGTTCTGACGGCTACGAGGAACCGGTCACGCTGAAGGCTGAGTTGACGATCCTGGATGACGGCATCGAGGTTGACTACGCCGGCACGTCAGGTCTCTCGTCGCGCGGCATCAACGTGCCGCCCGCCTATTGCCGTGCCTATTCCTGCTTCGGCATCAAGTGCGTCGTGGCGCCCGAGATCCCCAACAATTGGGCGAGCCTTGCACCATTCCGCATGAAGATCCCCGAAGGCTGTATCCTCAATGCGCCGCACCCCTATCCGGTGTCGGTGCGCCACGTGATCGGCCATCTGCTGCCCGACCTGATGATGGGTTGCCTGCATCAGGCTGTGCCCGAGCGCGTCACCGCGGAAGGCGCCTCGGCACTATGGAACCCGCCATTGCGCGGCGGCTCGTCGGTGTCCGGTCAGGCGCGCGGCAACCGGCCGGTGGTGCCCGACTTCGAGGTCATCACCTTCAACTCCGGAGGAACCGGCGCACGCCCGACCAGCGACGGCCTCAATGCCACCGCCTTTCCGTCCGGCGTCCGCACCATGCCGGTCGAGGCAACCGAAAACGTCGCCCCGATCATCTTCTGGACCAAGGAACTGCGGTCCGATTCGGGCGGCGCCGGACGCACGCGTGGCGGCACCGGGCAAACCATGGAGATCGGCGCCAAGGGCGACCTTGAATTCGCCGTCAACGCGATCTTCGATCGCATCGCCAACGCGCCAAAGGGACGTGAAGGTGGCCTGAACGGCGCACCCGGCGTGGTCGCGCTGAAGTCCGGCAAGACGCTGCGCACCAAGGGCTTTCAGGTGGTCCCCGACGGGGACCGTCTGATCCTGAAGTTGCCTGGCGGCGCGGGCATGGGCGATCCGACGATGCGCGATCCCCTACCGGTGGCGCGCGATGTGCGCGACGGCATCGTATCCGCGGAAAATGCCCGCACGCTCTATAAGGTCGTTGTCGCGCAGGACGGAACGATCGATGTTGGGGCCACGACACGACTTCGCGGCTGACCCGTCACGCGGCCCGTTGCAGGAAAGCGTCAGCTATGTTGTCCTATCGGCATGGACAGCGCGCTGCTTTCCCTGTTCGGCTTCTCGGTCGCGATGTACATCACGCCCGGCCCGAACAACGTAATGGTGGCGGCCTCGGCCGCCAATCACGGCATCCGCGCGACCGTGCCGCATATGTTTGGTATCGCGGTCGGCTTTTCGGTGATGTTGACCCTGGTGTGCGCGGGCCTTGGCTCGGCGCTGGTGAACTGGCCGTTGCTGCTGCCGGTGTTCCGCTGGATCGGCGCGGCCTGGCTTGCTTTCCTCGCTTGGCGGATCGCCATCGCGCCGGCACCAGGCCAAGGCGGCCGCGGCCGTGTACTCGGCTTCCTCGGCGCGGCGGCATTCCAGTGGGTCAATCCCAAAGCCTGGCTGATCGCGGCCGGTGCCGCCGGCGAGTACCTTTCGCCGAACCACCCGCTGCTGCTGCAGCTCGCGCGCATCTTCACGGTCTTCCTCGCCGTCGGCATGCCGTGCCTGCTCGTGTGGGCGCTGCTCGGTAGCGGCGCTGGCCGGCTGCTGCATTCGCCGGCACGCTTGCGCGCATTCAACGTCGCCATGGCGTTGCTGCTTGTCGCCTCGCTGGTCCCGGTGTTGATTGAGGACTGAGCGAGGGAGCAGCCGCCATGAAGATCGCCCGCATCGACGCGTTCCAGGTGCGCTGGACGCCGGACGAGAAGCCGACACAGCACAGCGCCTTCGTGCGGGTCCACACCGACGACGGTATCGACGGGATCGGCGAGGCGTCCCCGATGCAGGGCGGCGTCGCATCGCTGGGTATCATCCGCCACGACCTGGCACCGGCGCTGATCGGCAAAGATCCGCTGGACCACGCGGTGCTGCTGGACACGTTGCTGCACACCTGCGTGAAGCTCGGGCCGGAGGGTGCGCTGACCGGCGCACTGGCCGCGCTCGACATCGCGATGTGGGACATCAAGGGCAAGCTGACCGGCCTGCCAATCACCAAGCTGCTCGGCGGCGCGTGGCGCACCGCGCTGCCGTTCTATGCCTCGATCGGCGGCAACGGCGACCGCAGCCTGGACGACGTGCTGCGCGTGGTGGAGACACGGCTGAAGGACCAGCCGGCTGCGATCAAGATCCGCTTCGACAATCCGCGCACGCTGCTTGACCGCGACATTCCCGGCGACATCTCGAAGGCGCGGGCCGTGCGCAAGCTGGTGGGTGACGACTTCCCGCTCGCCTTCGATGCCAACAACGGCTTTACCACCGGCGGCGCGATCCGCGTCGGCCGCATGTTGGAAGAGCTTGGGTATTGGTGGTTCGAAGAACCGGTCCAGCACTACCACATCAAGGCAATGGGCGAGGTGGCGCGAGCACTGGACATCACAGTGTCAGCCGGCGAGCAAACTTACACGCTTGCGGCGCTCGCCGATCTGATCGATGCCGGCGTGCGCATGGTGCAACCCGACATCGTAAAGATGGGCGGCATCACCGGCCTGGTGCGTTGCGCGGCACTGGCGCACGCGCATGGCGTGGAGCTGGTGTCACATCAGACCCAGCCGATGATCGGCCACCTAGCCAACATGCATGTTGTGGCCGCGCAATTGCAGGCGAGCAAGCCGATCGAGTGGAACGATCCGTCAACGCGCACGCACGCGGTGTTCGAGAACCCGCCGCAGCCGGTCGATGGGCTGTTCCACCTGCCGGAAGCGCCGGGGTTGGGGTTGCGGGTCAACGAAGCAGCGTTGAGCGCGCGCCGAGTGGATCTCTGATACCTTACCCGTGGCGCGCCGCCCGCAATCACCCTGTCGCTTCCAACGGCTTGGCGCCTAACGAGACCTCACCGATCGCGCCGCGCGACAGCACCAGCGTTACGGTCCCTCCGATCAGCGCCAGGACACCGGCCGCGATGAACGCGCTGCTGAAGCTGCCGCTTGCCGCCACGAGATATCCGGTGACGATCGGCGCCAGCAGGCCGAAGACATTGCCACCAAGCACCAGGAATGCGAATGCACGTCCGGCATCCGCCGGTGATCGCAGCAGATCGCTGGTCAGCGTGGCGTTGGTTGCAGGACCGGTATTTGCAAATGAAACTGTAATCGACACCAGGATGATGACGGCAGTCAAGGACTGGACGTACGGAATGATCAGGCCTGCGGCGGTCAGGAACAGGCACAGCGCCACGAGATAACGACGCATGCCGCTTCGCACGGCGTGAACGCTCAGCGCCCGGTCGCCAATCCAGTTGATGACGATATTCACCGCCGTTGCGATGAAGAACGGCACGGACGTGTAGAGCCCGGCATCAACCAGGGACAGCCCTCGCGACGTCTGCAGGTAATTCGGCAGCCAGCTCAGGTACAGATAGAGTGAATAGACCAGGCAACCCTGCGAGACGAACAGGCCCCACATTGCCGGGCAGCGCAGCAGCGCGAGATAGCCGACACCGTCGTGGTCGGGTACCGCGATGCCGGCCTCGCGCTCGGCCAAGATGTGCCGCCGTTCCGGCTCCGGCAGCCATTTCGTCTTCTCCGGTGTCGATACCAGGGCCAGCCAGACCGCAACCCAGACGAAGCCGAGAGCGCCCGTGATAACGAAGGACCAACGCCACGACAAGGTTTGGATGAGCCAAGCGACAAGCGGTGCGCCGATTGCCGGACCCAGGCTGCCGCCTGCTCCAATGAAAGCGGTGGCCGTGCCGCGCTCGGAATAAGGCGCCCATGCACGGACGCTGCGATATACCACTGGCGAGAACGGCGCCTCGCCCACACCCAGACCTAGCCGGGCGAGCAGCATCGTCACGACGCCCACGGCGGCGCCGGTCGCCATCTGCGCGACCGACCACACGACTGTGGCTACGGTTGCCATTACATGTGCGCCCCAGCGGTCGATCAATCGGCCGCCCGGCAGCATCATGAGTACATAAGCCCACAGGAACGAAGAGAACAGGTAGCCGAGTGCGACCGGCGACAGACCGAGTTCCTGTGCGATGGACTTTCCCGCGACCGACATGTTCACGCGGTCGACGTAGGCAATCCCGCTGAACACGAGCAACAGGATATAAATCAGATATCTTCGTCTGGTGGTTTGCATCTTGATGTCTTCCTGCCTGACTTGTTTCTTGTCTCCCCACGACCGGGGCTTGGTCTCAGCCGATGCCATCGCCGAGCGCCAGGCTGATCAGTCCTCGCCTGCTTCCATAATCGTCACGCCGTATTCAGTCTGCGCTGCGTCACGGCTGATATATTGCATCTGCAGGTCGCGGCGTACCGCATCTGGGTCGCGTTCGCGCGGTGCGCCCATGCCGCCGCCGCCGGGCATCTCCACGACAAGTCGGTCGCCGCGCGGCACGACGCCAAGGCCCTTCGGCTTGAGTTCGGCTCCCGATTTGAGCGACAGCCGTCCGGACTGTCCCGAACCGCCGCCGTGCCGGCCTCTTGCCGGATATTTTACTCGCTCGAAGCGCGCGAAGATGCCGAATGCCGCATCCTCCCGCGAGCCAATTTCCATGATCTGGCCGAGCCCGCCGCGCTGCCGTCCGGCGCCCCCTGAGTCCTGGCGCAACTCTTTCCGCCAGATCACCAACGGCGTGATCGCCTCGGTGGCCTCCACCGGTACGTTGCGCACGCCGGACGGGAATGGTGTGGCGGACAACCCGTCTTGTTTCGGCCGCGCTCCGGCGCCACCCGAATGGAAGCTATTCACCATGAACGGCGTCCCGGCCGCGGCGCCGATGCCGGTGAGCCCGTGCCCGGCGATCAGGTTGAGAGTCCACAGGTTCGACGTTCCCTCTGCCGGCACGCGTCCCGGCAGCGCCTGGTCGAGGCAGCCATAAACCACGTCCGGCAGCATATGCCCCATCACTGAGCGCGCGTACACTGCCGCCGGATGGGTGGCACTGAGGATCGTGCCTTCCGGTGCGGTGACCCGCACCGCATCGAGCGTGCCGGTGTTGTTCGGTATATGCGGTGCCACCACGCAATTCACGCCGAACGTCGTGTAGGCCTCCGTATAGCACAGCGGGCAGTTGATCGCGTACGACGACATCCCCGACGTGCCGGTGTAATCGACATGGATCGTGTCACGTCCAATGGTCAAAGTGCCAACCAGGTCAATCGGCGCCTCATAGCCGTCGATGCGCATCGACGCGGACCAGGTACCTTGCGGCAGGTTGCCGATCGCCTCCGTCATGCCCTGACGGCTGCGGCTGATGATAGCCTCGCCCAGCATCTCCAGATCGCGCAGCGCGAATTCGCGCATCATGGCAATCAGGCGGCGACCGCCGATTTCGTTGCACGCGATCAGCGCATACACGTCGCCGATCACCTGCACCGGCTCGCGCACATTGGCGCGGATCATCGCCAGCAGATCCTCATTCATCTCGCCGGCACGTGCGAGCCGCAGCAGCGGGATGAACAGGCCCTCGTGATAGATTTGCCGACCTTCCGGCGTCTGGCCGACGCCGCCCATATCCACCAGATGCGTCGTGCAGGCGAACAGTGCAACGATGCGCCCGTCCATGAAGGTCGGCGACACGACGACAAGATCGTAGAGGTGACCTGTGCCCTTCCACGGATCGTTCGTGATATAGACGTCGCCTTCCTTCATCTGTCCGATCGGGAACACATCCAGGAAATGCCCGACCGAGCGCGCCATGGTGTTGATGTGGCCTGGCGTGCCCGTGACCGCCTGAGCGAGCATGCGGCCGGCCAGATCGAACACGCCGGCGGAGATATCGCCGGCTTCACGCGCCGACGTGCTGAATGCGGTGCGGACCAGGGTCTGCGCCTGTTCCTCCACCACCGAGAGCAGCCGGTTCCACATGATCTGCAGTTCGATCTCCGAGGTGTTCCTGCGTGTCACGCCTCGATCTCCTCGATCACGATGTCATCGCCCGCGCTGATGCGCGCGGTGTAGCCGCTGGGCACGATGGTCGAGGTGCCATCTTCGACGATTACCGCGGGGCCGGTAACTCGGGCGCCCCTCGGCAACCCGGCCCGCAGGAACATCGCGGTATCGACTGTCTCGCCACTGGTGGTTTCGACGATACGGCATTTCCCTGACAGCACTGCGGCACCGGCATCCGCCGGGAGCGGCAGTCGCTGCGGCAGTTCATGCGGTTCGGCAAGTGACAGTGTCCAAGTCACGGCTTCCACTTCCAGGTGGGGAATGACGCGGCCATAGACGCGCGCATACGTCGCATCGAACGCAGCGCACAATGCAGCGGGATCGAGTTTGTCGTTCGGCAGCGGCACCGCGACCTCGTGCCCTTGGCCGCGATACCGCATGAAGCCGGTGCGCGTTTCCACCAGCGACCCCAGTGGCACACCCAGCCGCACCACTGCTTCCGCCTCGGTACGCATGTCGGCGAACAGCATATCGATCGTGCTCTGCTCCTGGGCGTCGAGCCGCACCAGAAGCGTGCGCACCACTTCATAGGCGATCGGTGCATCGAGAAAGCCTAGCGCGGAACCGACGCCGGCGTCTGGCGGCACGACCACGCGACGAATGCCAAGTTTCTGGGCCAGCCGCACGGCATGCAGAGGTGCCGCGCCGCCAAAGGCTATCAGCGTCCGGTCAGATGTCTCCTTGCCGTTCTCAACCGCATGCACGCGGGCCGCGCTCGCCATTGTCTCATCGACGATCTCGGCGATACCACGTGCCGCCTCCTGCACCGACATCGACAGCTTCGCGCCGACCGTTTCAGTCACCGCCTGAAGCGCTCGCGCGGGATCGAGTGCGATCTTGCCCCCGGCAAAGCGGGTCGGATCGACGCGACCGAGCACTACATCGGCATCTGTCACCGTCGGCTGGTGGCCGCCTCGCGCATAGCAGGCAGGACCCGGGTCCGCGCCCGCGCTGTCGGGTCCCACGACGATACGTCGCAGCGGATCGACACGCGCGATCGAGCCGCCACCAGCTCCGATCTCCACCATGTCGATCACCGGGATGCGCACGGGAAACCCGCTGCCCTTGGCGAAGCGATAGGCGCGCGCGACTTCGAAATGCCGCGACTGCTGCGGCGTATAATCATCGATCATGGTGATCTTCGCCGTCGTGCCGCCCATATCAAACGAAATCGCCCGCTCGTAGCCACCACGCGCGGCGACGTGACGCGCGAGAATGGCGCCTCCGGCCGGGCCGCTCTCCACCAGCCGCACCGGGAAGCGCCGCGCGGTCTCTACCGTGCAGATGCCACCCGAGGACATCATCAGCAGCAATGGGCAGGTCGCGCCGATCCGACGCAATCCATCCTGCATTCCGGCGAGATAGCGATCCATCATGGGCAGTACGTAGGCGTTTGCCACCACGGTCGATGTTCGTTCGTATTCACGGATCTCGCGGCAGACGTCCGATGAGATTGTGATGGCCACATCCGGCAACAAACGCGCGATCAGGTCCCGCGCCAGTTCCTCGTGCATGGGATTGACATAGGAGTGCAGAAAGCTGACTGCCACCGCCTCGATGCGCTGTTGCTGCAAGGTCGGAATCAGGCGCTCCAGCGATGTCGCATCGAACGGCAGCAGCACGGAGCCATCGGCAGCCAGGCGTTCGGCCACTTCGAGCCGCAGATCGCGCGAGATCAACGGCTCCGGCCGTTCCATATAGAGGTCGTACTGCTCGAAACGGTGCTCGTAGGCGATCTCCAGCGAATCGCGAAAGCCGGCAGTGGTGACCAGCGCGCACCTTGCTCCCTTGCGTTCGATGAGTGCATTGGTCGCTAGCGTGGTACCGTGGATCACCAGGTCCAGTGACGATGCTTCAATGCCGGCCTCGTGCAGAATCGACTGAGTTCCCACGATCACTGCCTCATCCGGTGCGGCGTGGGTCGTCAGCAGTTTCGCGGTGAGCGTCCGATCGGGCAGTGCGAGCACGAGATCGGTGAAGGTGCCGCCGATATCGACGGCCAGCTTGGTCCGAGCGCTAGGCTGCAAAGTCATCGCGTCGTGCCGTACTTTGCCCCGCGCTGGGCCACGGTCAGAAGGCGCTGCTCCATGTCGCGGATCGTGGCAAAACCTATCAGCTCATTCAGTTCCTGGAAGGCGACCGCAAGATCCGGCTCAATCACTTGGCCTTCCGCCACAGACTGCAGCAGGACCGCCAGCGCATTCTTCATGCCCTGAATTGCCGCGCCGGTCAGCAGGCGCGGATAACCCACCACTGCCACGCCGTGTTCCTGCAGTTCGCGCGCTGACAGCAGCGGTGTGGTGGGACCCGACCGGATACCGAAGCCCACGTTCACCGCAAGTGGTTTGTCCACCTCGCGCGCCACCAGAGCGATGTCGTCGCGCGAGAGCAGCACTTCGGCGAACAGCAAATCTGCACCGGCTTCGGCATACAGCTTAAGGCGGCGTATCGCCTCCCTCACCCCGTGTGTCACGGTGGCGTCGGTGCGCGCCTTGATGATGAAATCAGGATCTCGCCGGGTCTCTATCGCGGCGCGGATCGTCTCCGCGGCCTCCTCAGCAGAGATCCCCTCCTTGCCTGTCATGTGACCGCAGCGCTTCGGCCAGAGCTGGTCCTCCTCGACGCCTGAGGCCTCAAATCCGCGCACGGTGAAATACCGCGTTGCCGTAGCCAGCGTCGGCATCGGCGGACACCGGAATGTCGGCGCAGGCGGCGTAGGCGCGCGAGGCGTGCAAATTCTCCTCATATCCCATCAGACCGACAACGGCCCAGCCAATGTTCTTCTCGCCGAGGCCCGCCCTGGAGATCGCGGCGGACTTGAAGCCTATCTGCTGCACCAACCGCGCACTGCCCCCATCATAGATGCCCGGCTGGATCAGAATCTCATCGGCTTCGATCAATTGGCGGAAGCGCTGAGTCTTGCTGGCCATCTCTCGTTCCCTGCAACGAATTGCCCGATGGTAGAACGAACGCACACACTCGCCTACCGTCAACAGGTCTGTTGACTATCAACCGCAACGTTGATAATAGGCTGACCCCGTGTCCGTCCACGTGCTGCGCACTGTCGAGCAGGAGGAGAACGCCGCAGAGGCGCTGCTGGATCGGGTGTTCTTCGCGCTTTCCGACCCGGTACGCCGCACCATCTTGCTCCGGCTCGGTGAGGAGGTATTGCTGGTTTCTGAATTGGCGGCCCCGTTCGACATCTCGCTGCAGGCAGTGTCGCGCCACATCCACGTGTTGGTCCGCGCCGGGCTGGTGCGCCAGGAACGCTCCGGACGCATCAGCCGCTGCACCCTCGATGCCGGTCCTATCTTTTCGGCCGCGCTCTGGCTTAACCGATACAGCACCTACTGGCAGCGGCAGTTCGATCTGCTCGCCGCCTCGATCCTGGAAATCGATGAACCCCGACCGCGCAAGCGTCGTAGAAAGGAGGATGAGCGGTGATCGACAACCACCCGGTGGTATCGCACGACGCCTGGATCGCGGCACGCAAGCAGCTCCTCGCCAAGGAGAAGGAGTTCAACCGCCTGCGTGACGAGCTGAGCGCGGAGCGGCGCGCGCTACCCTGGGAACGGGTGGACAATTCCTATGTACTCGAAGGTACCAATGGTCGCGAAACACTGGCCGATCTGTTCGCCGGCCGCTCGCAGCTCGTTGTCTATCACTTCATGCTCGGCCCCGACTGGGAGGAGGGCTGCAAGAGCTGCTCGTTCTGGGCAGACAACCTCAACGGCATTGACGTCCATCTGGCCCATCGAGACGTCACCCTGCTCAGCGACCAACGGCTGGCTGCCGGGCGTGTCAGTGTTCCGGCGCGACGGAAACAAGATCGTGCGCGCCGCCGATACCGGGTTCGAGCCCAGCGATGATTTCTGCGCACTGTGGCACCTGTTCGACCTGCTGCCCGAAGGTGCCGCCGGCTGGCGGGCGAAGTTCAGCTACGGCTAGCCCTGGCGTTTCTTCCTGGCGTCCTTCTGCCCGCCAACCTCCGCCGCCAGGTCGCGAAAGAACTTCGCACGCTCTATCGAGCCCGATACGATGAAGCTGTGATCGGTGCCAGACGAGAGGTAACGCGACCCCATCGCGATGTAGCGCCGCGCGTTCTCGTCATCGTTGATCCCGCCCATACCCAGCGCCTTGCCGTGCTTGCGACAGGCATCGCCGACCATCTGATAGGCATCGATCAACTTCTGATGACCCATCTGCCCGGGAACGCCCAATTCTGATGTCAGATCGAAACTGCCGATCAGCAACACATCGATGCCGTCCACCGCGGCGATCTGGTCGGCATTCTTGACCCCCTCCGGGCTCTCGATCATCACCACCGTCAACACTTCGTCGTTGATCGCCTTCTGCGCCTCCGACACGTGCGGTGGCATGTACCCGTAAACCGGCGGCGGGCCACCCCAGCTCCGGTGCCCCATCGGTGGATAGTGGAACGCGTCCGCGACGCGCTGCGCCTGCTTCTTGGTGTCCACATGCGGCACCACAATGCCCAACGCGCCGTTGTCCAGCAGCCGCGTAGCTTCATCGAGGGCGCCGGAACAGACGCGCACGATAGCCGGGATGCCGGCGGCCAAACAAGCGATGCAGATCTGCGTCGCCTCCTGAACGGTGAACGCACCGTGCTCCATATCCATGGACACATAGTCGTGCTGTGCGGCGCCCGCCAGCATCGGTGCGGCGCTGCTACGTAGATGATGCAGCCCGAAGCCAAGCGCGATGTCGCCCTCCTGCAGCTTCCGCTTCGCGACATTATGCACGATTGTCATGACGTTCTCCTTAGCGCTTGGTTCGCTTATTATTCTTGCCCGATATCGCCGCCGCGCGCGGCAGGTTTGCGAAGAAGCCACTCCGCGCATTCGCGCCCATCAGGATATAGTTGTGATCGGAACCGGTCAGCACGAACCGCGCCCCCATGCCGACGTAGCGCGACGCATTCTCCTCGTCGTAAACGCCGCCCATGCCCAACACCTTGCCGTGCTTCTTGCAGGCCGCGCCCACTGTGGCGTAGGCGCTGATCAGCTTTGGATGACCCATCTGCCCGGCGATACCCAACTCGGACGACAGATCCGACGTTCCGATCAGCAGCACGTCGATTCCGTCCACCGCGGCGATGTCGGCAGCGTTCTTAACCGCCATTGGGCTCTCGATCATCACCACGGTCAGAATCTCATCGTTGATCGCCTTTTGCGCCTCCGCCATGGCAGGCGGACGAAAGCCGTACACCGCAGGTGGCCCACCCCAGCTTCGCTTCCCTTGTGGGGGATAGCGGAACGCCTCGGCGATGCGTCGCGCCTCCTTCGCGGTATCGACATGCGGCATGACAATGCCAAGCGCACCATTGTCCAGCGCGCGCGTCGCTTCGTCGATCGCATTGGCGCAGACCCGCACCAGAGGCGTCACCCCGGTTGGCAAAGATGCAATACAGAGCTGGGCAATTTCGTTGACCGAGAACGAGCCATGCTCGTTGTCGAGGAATAGCCAATCGTGGCCGGTAGCGGCGGCAAGCGCCGGTGCGGCAGCGCTGCGCAGGTGGTGCACGCCGAATCCCAGCGCAACTTCGCCCGCCTGCATCTTGCGCCTGGTGTTGTTCGGCACCAGCGGCATCACTCAGCCTCCCCCTCGGTTTGTGGCGGGAGCGCAGCACGCAGGCGGGGGTTCGGTCAATCCGCGGTGGCGACCACGCATTTGTTCTCGACCAGCGCCATCAGGCTCTCCAGCCGATCCGCCTCCGCAGCGGGTTTGTCGGTGCGGATCCGTGCAATTCGTGGAAACCGCAGTGCCACGCCGGACTTATGGCGATTGGAAAGTTGCGCCGCGTCGAACGCAACCTCCAGCACCAGTGACTTCTCCACCTCGCGCACCGGCCCGAACCGCGCCACGGTGTGATTGCGGATCCAGCGATCGAGGAACGCCAGCTCCTGGTCGGTGAAGCCAAAATACGCCTTCCCCACCGGGACCAGTTCGTCATCACGCCACACGCCAAATGTGTAATCGGAATAGTAACTGCTGCGCTTGCCGTGCCCCCGCTGCGCGTACATCAGCACAGCGTCGATGGTCAGCGGATCTCGCTTCCACTTCCACCACAGCCCCTTCACCCGGCCCGGCACATACGCCGCATCGCCACGTTTCAACATCAGCCCTTCGATCGACGCGGCCCGCGCGCCGTCGCGCAGCGCCACCAGCTCATCGAGCGAGGAGAACCGGATCAGTTCCGACAGATCCATCCGCGCGGGACGCGTCCGCGCATGCCAGGCCTCCAGTCGATCTCGCCGCGCGTCGAACGGCAGCGGGCGCACATCGTCGGCCGCCTCGAACAGGATGTCGTAAAGCCGGATGCTGACGGGGTACTCCGCCATCATGCGCGCGCTGACCACCTTGCGGTTAAGCCGCTGTTGCAGATCGGCGAACGGCGCCACCTGGCCATCACGCACCACCAGCAATTCCCCGTCGAGCACCGCGCGAAAGTCCATCGCTTCGAGAATTTCGGGAAACGCGCCGGAAATGTCCTCGGCGCCGCGCGAATACAGCCGCCTGCCGCCGTCAGTCGCGACCAGCTGCACGCGGATGCCATCCCATTTCCATTCCGCGCGCCAATCCGCCGGTTGCAGCCCGGCGATATCGCCAACCTCCAGCGGATGCGCCAGCATCGGCGGACGGAACACCGGTGCCTGCGCCGGATCGGGGCGCGGCGAACGCTTCTCCAGCCAGGCGAACAGCGGCAGATACGGCGGCGCCAGACCGTGCCACACTTCTTCTACATCATCCGCCGCGACGCCGCCGACCTCGGCCAATGCGATCTTCGCCAGCCGCGCCGAGACGCCGACACGCAAGCCGCCCGTGATAAGTTTGAGCAGTGCCAGCCGCACGGATGCATCGGACGCATCCAGCCAGCTCGTGACGATCCCTGGCAGCGCAGCCCTGGGTGCGGTTTCCAACACCTCAACCACCTCGGCGAGACGCGGCGTCGCCGCATCGGTCGGCGCAGCCGGCCACATCAGCGCGACTGTCTCGGCCAGATCACCGACATAGTCGTAGGACCACGCAAACAGTACCGGATCGGTGCGCGCGGCGGCAAGTTCGCGAATCAGACCCGGCTTGGCAGAGGTGAACGACAACTCGCCGGTGATCGCCGCCAAGCCGACCCCGCGGTCCGGATCCGGCTGCGTGGCGAAATAGCGCCGCAGCAGCGCGACCTTGGCGTTGCGCGACGGTGTGAACACCAGGCGCTCCAGCAGTTCGGCGAACGCGATCATAGTGATATATGTTGGCGCGGAACGTGCAATATGCCAGCGTGACCTACGAAAGCGGCACGCTGGCAGTCAACGGAGGTGGAAATGCGTCCCTGTCGGCAATCCTGCGTTTCGTTCAGTTTGGCGTTGCTGCTCGGCGCGCTGGGCGGCTGCCAGTCGACGCAATACAAGAATGTGGCGCATCCCGATTACGGCGATACGGAATACAAACGGGATTTGACCCAGTGTCGCACTCAGAATTCCCAGGTGTACACCCATCCTGGTGGATACACCGACGTAACGGAGGTCAAAGTGGATGAAGCAAAGGCGGCTTCCTGCATGACCGATCACGGCTGGCAGGCTGTCAGCCGATAGCAGCTGCCAGGGAGATACAGTCATGCCGTCGTCACTCGCTGCCCGCGTCGCTATTGCCGTCGCCGCTCTCGCGGTCCCGGCACGAGCGCAACTCCTGACCCACCGCGACCTCTCCTATCCGATGGCACGCACCATCGCCGAGGCGGCGATCGAGAGCTGCGGTGCCAAAGGCTACGCGGTGTCGGCGGTGGTGGTGGATCGCGCCGGCGAGGTGATGGTGGCGATGCGCGCCGACAATGCCGGCCCGCACACCATGGAGAATGCGCGCCGCAAGGCCTACACCGCTCTCAGCTTCCGCACGGCAACCTCGGAGTACGCAAAGCGCTACGCCGACAACAATCCAGTGGTACACCAGCAGGTGACGCTGCCGAGCGTGATCGCGATACCCGGGGGCCTTCCCGTGAAGGTCGGCGACGACGTGATCGGCGGTGTCGGCGTGTCAGGCTCGCCCGGCGTGGACGAACCCTGTGTGCAGGCGGGCATCGACAAGGTGGCGGACCGGCTCAGGTAGGTTCCCAGGATACCGTGCTTCACATAGTGTGGGCTGCTCGAGTGGAACGGGAGAACGTCGATGATCATCGAAATGCGCACCTACACATTGCGGCCCGGCACGCTGGCCGAGGCAGAGAAGCGGTTCGGCGAGGCGCTGCCGAACCGCGAGAAGCACGGCAAGCTTGCCGCGTTCTGGCACACCGAGGTTGGCCCGCTGAACCAAATCATCCATCTCTGGTGCTATGACAATTTCGAACACCGCAACGCGGTGCGCACTGCGGCGATGAAGGGCCCGGGCTGGCCGCCGGCGCTTGGCGAGTTCATCACCGAAATGCAGAACGAGGTGTTCCATCCGGCGCCATTTTGCCCGCCGCTCGAGCCGCGCCAGGTCGGGCCGCTGTTCGAGATCCGCCAGTACACGCTGGTGCCCGGCGCCATTCCCGGCCTGATCGAGCGCTGGTCGGACAAGATCGAGGGGCGGCAAAAATTCTCGCCATTGATCGCCGGCATGTATTCGGAATTCGGCGCACTGAACAAGTGGGTGCACATCTGGGCCTACAAGGACGCCAACGAGCGCACCTCGGTGCGCGCCGCTGCCGCAGCGACCGGTCAGTGGCCGGCACGCAATCCGCCCGGCGTGGTGGTGAAGCAGGAGAATGCGTTCGTGATGCCGGCGTCGTTCTCGCCGATCCGATAACGCGGGACCGGAATGTGGGAGAGGTGTTACCTCTCCCACGTGCCCTTCACGGCACGCATACCATGTGCGCCGTTGTACACCGCCACCCCAGGCGACTGCCAACCTTCAAGCAATCGTGTGTCCAGCGCGTAAATTTCCACCCCCAGCGGCCGGCACACATCGATCGGATCGCGCGCGTCCGGTCCCCATAACGGCACCGAAAGATCGCCTCCCGGACACGCGGATATTGCGCACAACAAATCGATCTCGGCGAAAAACTCCAGATAGTCGCCGGGCTTCGCCGGACACGAGCGCATGAAGTACTGATCATCGGAATTGAGCCCAGTGACCTGGAAGACGTTCAGCACGTCGTGCACGTCGAACTCGGTCAGCCCGTACGGAGCAACCGCGCGCACCAGGTTGGAATGGCAATGGAAGTCGAAGTCGACGCCCATGAGCATCCGGTTCACATAGGGATCGCAGCGCGTGCCGAGCAGGTCGTGCACGCGTCCGCCCATCTCATCGACCCCGTAGTCCGCGAGGGTATCGGCGGTGATCGTTACCAGCGGCCGTAGATACGGCAAATTCGACCACAGCCGGTCGAACGTGCTGACATGGGCCGCTTGAAGCTGCCGCGACCGCGACGCCCACATCCGCTCCCGGGGATTGTGCAGGTTCCAGATGTTCAAATCGCCGACCTGCGGGCCGTCGATGGTCAGGATACGGAACACGTGACCCGCCGGAACGCGCCAGGCGCGCCCGGAGCGGATCGGCACGACCAGTTGCTCGACCAGCCGGCGCGCACGCGGTTCTTGTGCGATCCGCTGATAGAACGCGCGATCCACGTCGAGCGGCGAGCCTTTGCCGGCCTGGTAGGCAGGAGCGACATTCGCCATCGCACACCTCCTCACGTCAGTGCAGGCTTAACATCCGCGGCGAACAGGTCGAGCGATCGGCGCGCTTCGTCCGTGGTCAGATCACCCCACTGGAAGGCGCCGCACAGGTAGTTGTGCTTCGGCCCGACCGTTGCCAGGTAGCGCCGCAATGTGTCGCGCACCGTGGCGGCGGAGCCTGCCAACACCTGCCCCGCCTCGCGCATGGTCTCGAAATTGGCGCCGCCGGGCATCGGCAGCGCGGCGGGACTGGCGTGCGGACCCAACCGCGGATCGGTGCAGTGGAAATGCTCGGCATAGGCGACGAACGCGCGCCGGGCGAGCGACACCGCTTCCGCGTCGCTTTCGGCAATGACCATGTGCCGTGTGGAGCCCACCATCGGATCCTCACCCAGGAAGCGGGGATCGTTGCGCGCGCGCCCGGCCTCCCAGACCCGCCAGTATTCCTCGATCATTTCGCGTGTCGCCCGGCCGAGCCCGTTCATCCCCTGCTCCGCCGCGCGTTGCAGGTTCCCGGCATACCAGAAGCGCGGATACGGCTTTTGCACCATATCGAAATGCACCGGCTCGTCATCGTCCTGGAACCGCTTGCCGTGATGCTTGATGCGCCCGGTGCCGAGACCCTGTTGCAGGATCGCCAGCACCTCTTCGTACGTCTCCCGCATGGTCGCGAGTTCGCTGCCGAACAGCTCGTGCTCAGGGTCGCGGACGCCGCGGCCGACGCCCGGCATGAACCGGCCGTGCGAGAGCTGGTCGATCATGCAGAACTCCTGGATCAGCCGGGTCGGATGGTACAGCGGCAGGCACAGCACCATCGTTCCCAGGCGTATCTTCGTGGTCCGGCGCGAGGCCGCCGCCAGGAACACGATCGGCGACGGCGCCATGTCCAGCGTGGTGAAGTGGTGCTCAGCAATGTGGTAGCCGTAAAACCCCAGCTCCTCGGCGTGCCGGATCAGCTCGATGCGCTCGTCGTATTGCTGCCACAGCGGCATGTCGGAGCGCTGCTCGAAATGGTCCCACCAGCCAAATTGCAGTGTCATGTCATGCTCCGTAGCTACGCGAGTCCAATATGGTCGGCCAGTTGAGCGGCCGTATACGTCTCGGCGGCACTGTCCGGAATCTCCGGCAGCATAGTGGCGTTCCATGCCTGCCATTCAGCGACCAGATGTTCCGCCAAGTCCGGCTGGCGGTCCCACAGATTGGCGCGTTCACGTGGATCCGCCACGACATTGAACAGGAAGTTGTTATCGCGGATCTTCAGATATTTGTAGTCGCCATCGCGGAGCGCCCGCTGCGCATTGGTCTTGTAGCGCCAGAACAGCTTGCGCGGCACCGTCGCGTGCTGGCCTGTCAACATCGGCAACAGGCTGATGCCATCCGGTGGATAGTTCGCGATGGCCGCCGTACCCGCCGCTTCCAGCAAGGTCGGGAACCAGTCCATGGTGATCGCCACCTGGTCGCTCACCCGTCCGGCGGGAATTCGCGCCGGCCAGCGTATCAGCGTCGGAACGCGCAGCCCGCCCTCCAGCAATTCCGTCTTGATCCCGGTGAACGGCCAGGTGTCGGAGAAGCGTTCGCCGCCATTGTCGCTGGTGAAGATCACGATCGTCTCGTCGGCAAGCCCGTTTGCTTCGAGCGCCTGCAACACGCGGCCGATCTGCAAATCCATTGCGTGGATCATGCGGAAATATGTCTGCTGCGTGCCGCCGTCGTAGTGCCGAAGGTTGCTGCCGCGGAGGCGATCGGATTCCGCGCGATCGCCTGGCGCCTCCCAGGGCCAGTGCGGCGCGTTGAAATGCAGGCTGAGCAGGAAAGGTTGGCCGCGTCTTGCGTAGTCATCGATCGTCGTGACGGCGCGATCGCCCAGCAGATCGGTCATGTAGCCGCTCCGATGGACCGGTTCGTCACCGTCCCACAGATCGTGGGCGCCACGCGTGTTCTGGTGCGAGTAATAATCCGCGGCTCCGCTGCGGATGCCGAAGAAATGCTGATAGCCGCTCTTCATCGGTCCGAAGCGCGGCGGCACACCGAGGTGCCACTTGCCGACCAACGTCGTGCCGTAGCCGGCTTGCAGCAGCAGCGATGGCAGCGCCGGATGCTCCGGCGGCAGTCCGACATCGGTCTTGCCCGCCAGCGGCTCCTCGAGGCCGAGTGGCAGACGATACTGGTAGCGTCCGGTGATCAGTGCGAGGCGCGTAGCGGAACAGACCGCCGAGTTGGCATAACCCTGCGTCAGGCGCACGCCACTTGTGGCGATCCGGTCGATGTTCGGTGTCGATAGCTCGGGCCGTCCGTAGCAGCCCACATCGGCATAGCCCAGGTCGTCGGCCATAATGAAAACGATGCTCGGTCGCTTCGACATCCGACCACTGTGGAGCGGACGTCAGGTAGCGTCCAGATGGTGCAACGCTTGACCCGTTGGTTGCTCACTGGCGATCCTCCCGCCGGCCGAGGAGGCGACCATGCCACTGATTTCTTACCCCGCCGTATTCATGCGCGGCGGCACCAGCCGCGCGGTGATGTTTCATTCGCGCGACCTGCCGGACCGCGACGAATGGGACCCGATCTTCCTCGCCGCCATGGGCAGCCCGGATCCGAACGGACGCCAGCTCAACGGCATGGGCGGCGGCATCTCTTCGCTGTCCAAGGTGTGCATCCTGGCGCCGTCGGATCGCGCCGACGCCGACATCGACTACACCTTCGCACAGGTGCAGATTCGCGAACCGCGCGTGGACTACCGCAGCAACTGCGGCAACATGAGCTCCGCGGTTGGGCCGTTCGCGGTCGATGAAGGCATCGTACGGCCGAACGGCGACACTGCCGTGGTGCGGATCTTCAACACCAACACGCGGAAGATCATCCGGTCCACATTTCCGCTGGAGGATGGCCACTCGGCGACCGATGGCGATCTGGCAATCCCCGGTGTCGCCGGCACCGGAGCGCCGGTGAGGCTGGACTTCCTGGCGCCGGGCGGTGCGACCACGGGAAAGCTGCTGCCAACAGGCAAGCCTATCGATCGTCTGGACGTAGCCGGAATCGGACCGATCGATGTCTCCATGATTGACGCTGCCAACGCCTGCGTTTTCGTGCGTGCGCAAGATTTGGGGCTCAAGGGTAGCGAGCTGCCCGAGGAGCTGGAGCGCGACCCGGCGCTGCTGGACCGGCTGCAGTCAATCCGTCGACTGGCCTCCATCGCCATGGGCATCGCACGCGACGATACCGAGGCGCGGACCGGCGGCGCTGTCCCGATTATCGGATTTGTTGCGCCGCCAATGGATGCGCCCACCCTGTCGGGCGATCCAATCGCGATGGGGCAGGTCGATCTGACCGCTCGGTTCCTGTCGAACGGCCAACCGCACCGGGCACTGCCTCTGACGGCCTCGCTCTGCACCGCGGTGGCGGCCAATATCGCGGGCACGCTCGTGGCGGAGGCATTGGCGCCGGGAGCCGGCGCGCAGGTGCGGATCGGAATGCCGTCCGGCATCCTGACTGTGGGCGCTGAGGTCGCGCAGGACAGCGCCGGCCAGTGGGTGGCTCACAGCGGAGCGTTCTATCGGACGGCGCGGCGTCTGTTCGAAGGCCGCATCTACGTCCCGAGTTAGGACTGCTAGCCGCCGCCGTTGGTCCCAGGTGGGAACAGCCATGTGCCCTGCGTCGGACGGGCGACGTAGCCGTTGAACGTTGCCCGTCTGCGCACCGCGGCTTTTGGAGCGGGCCATTGCCCGCCGGGCGCAACGACACCGTGTGGGGCCACGGGCGGGTTCGAGGCGATCACCTCGATTGGCGCGAGCGGTGGGGTAAGCTGCGGCTTGACCGCATCGGTGGGAGCGGGCCCGTCCAGGAGAGCGAGCGTCGTCTGCGTGGCGGGCGGCAATGGTACGACGGTCGCTACAGCGACAGGCGGGTTCGGCGTTGCGTCGCCGGACGGCGAGCCGCTTCGCCCTGCCGCCCAGAATCGGTCAAAGCTGGGAGGGCGCTCCCAATAGGCTATCGATCCGAGGCTACCGGCGGCAACCGCCGCCAAACCTGCCATTTGCGCGATGCGCCTGTTGCGACCCGGAGGAAGCACCATCGGGACCAGTTCATTCGCTGTGTGCGCCTGTCCGACGATGCCGTGCTCGGGCGTGCCGTAGATGAGGCGACCAGGCAACCCCTCACTTTGCTGCGCCGGCGCGTCGCGCACACCGGCAGCCAGCAACCTGCCATGGCTTGCCGCGACACGCGCGGCCACCGCGCCGGCCTCCTCCGGGGTCGATGTCCCGAGTTCGAACCGAGCCTCGATCAGGTCCGCGAACCCGGCCTGAGCCGCCCGGTCGGCAATGTTCCAGAACGACGGATCGCCAACGAAGAGGACCTGCGGCATGCGCTCGATCGCCACGCTCGCCAGCAGGCGTAGATAGCCGAGGGCGTCCGGTAGCAATTGCTCTGCATCGTCGATGATGAGTACCAACCTCTCACCGGGGTCTTCTCTCTCGGTCATGGCGTCGAACACCCGTTCGACGTCCGCCGTGTCCACATCGGCTTCCCGCTTGCCAAGTAACTGGGACATGATCGTCCGCAGACGAATTCCCCTGCCCTCGCCGCCATCCACCCATTTCACCCTCACCCAGCGCTGGGTCAATTCTTCATAAATCGCCTGCGCCACGGCAGTCTTTCCCACTCCGCGCGCGCCGGTCAGGACGACAAACTGCGTTCCCTCCATCAGGCTGTCGACGATCTCGGCAAGCAGCCGGCGGTGCCGGGGTATCATCACGACGCGGCTCGGATCGTTCGGGTCTGCGGCAGCGACAACTTGCCTGGCTGTCTGAATTCCCAGGTTCGGGTGCGCGACTTCCGCAAGCGCATTTAGGATTTCGGATGGCAGGTTGCGTTCATCACACTCGCCAGACGCTGCTGACGCGGCGTCTGCGCTGTCGGCATCGTCGGTGGATTCAGAACCGATGCTTCGCACCACCTGAATCGGCATCCGGCCGGTGAAGCCGGCCAGCGCGGCCACCACCAAGGCTCCAAGGAAGTATGTCAGCATGTCCATCCCGGTCATCGAGCGGTGAGGCCGACTGCCGTCAGCGGGTCGCGACTCATGAGTGTTTTCGCGAGGGGTTGCAAATCAGCCGTTCGTGGGCTGCGACGAGGCGCTGTGCTCGTCTAGCCCGAGCTTCCTGAGTGGTAGACGCGCAACCCATTGAATTGGCGATGGAATGGCTCGTCCACTGGGTGTTTTACTGGCTACACTGTGACGCCGAGCAAGGTGAATGCCTTGTGCTGGATGTTTGTCGGCCTGGTCACCACGGCGAGTGGATAATTTGGCGTAATAGCGGTGATGATGGTGTTGCGTGTCACTGTCGCGAGGTCCGCCATCAGTGAGTGGAAGCTGTGCACGGGCAGGCCATCCTCGGTCAGTCGAGTGGCCTGCTTGGTGACAGCGGCGGGTGAGCGTCGGGCCTGTGCCACCACGCTTGTGCGGAGCGCTTCGGCAGCGGCCTTGTCGGTGTCGTCGAACAGCATCGGTGCCAGGCGCTGACGCATGTGCCATTCGAGATAATAGGCCAGCATGCAGAGCAAGACATGCGCGCGCACGCGATCAGCCAGCCGGTGATAGACTGGCCGGACGTGGAGATCGACGGTTTTGATGCACCGGAAAGCGCGTTCTACCAGAGCGAGGGATTTGTAGCTGCGCACCGTGGTCGCGTCGTCGAAGGTGTCCGCCGGCAGGCTGGTGCGTATCACATAGACGCCGTCGGTGGCGGCCTCGGCGGCGATCTCTTCGGTCTTGCGTGCGAAGGCAAAGGCGGCATCGGTAATAGCGAGATCGAAATGCTTGGCCATCTTGTGCTTGTTGATCACCGCGCCGACGGCGAGACCGATCTCGGCGGTGCCACGCAGCGGGTTGCGTCTGCGGACGACAGCGGCCTGGATGCGGGCGAGGTCGCGCTCGGTGGCGGTGAGCAGTTCCTCACGCTTGCGAGACCGTTCGGCCGCAAGATCGGGGTTGCCGCAGATCACCAGGCGCTCGGCGGGAAAGTCAGGCGCGGTGATGCTGGCTAGATCGCGCTGATCGAACAGCGAGAGCTGCAAGGCGCCGCTGTCCACCAGCGCCTTGATTGCCGGCGCACGCAGCGCCGTGATCCAGTCGAGGCCAGCCGACTTTATGTCCTCGGTGATACGTGCCTGGGTGATCATGCCGCGGTCACCGACCAGGACCACGTGGTCGAGCTGGAACCTCTGCTTGAGCTTTGCGATCTGCACGGCCAGCGTCATCGGATCGGCGGTGTTGCCATCGAATACCTCGATGGCGACCGGACAGCCGTCGGGCGCGCAGAGCAGACCGTAGATGATCTGTAGCGTGCCTTTCTTGCCGTCGCGGCTGTAGCCACGCTTGGCGAGCGGGCAGCAGTGTCCCTCCATGTAGCTGGACGACACGTCGTACAGCACCAGCGTGCCGTGAGTGAGGTGGCGTTTGGCCAGTGTGGCCTCGATCGCCGGCTGGCGTTCCAGCAGCCAGTCCAATGCGGCGTAGAGTTCGTCCTCATCGACGCAACCGAGCCCGAGCGCTTCGCCAAGGCTTGATGCGGCGGTGGCAGGCGAAAGCGCACGCGCGACCGCGAGCTTGGAGGCGGGATCGAGGATCCGGCTGACCAGCAGGGCAAGAACGAGATCGCGACGGCGGTCGCCATCAGCGCCGAGGATACGATCGAGGCCGATCCGTCGCGCGGTGCCCAGCGCCGCGGCGACGTGGCCGTGCGGCAGGCTGCGGACGACCGTGAAGGCGTCGCGCTCGGCGGGTATCACCGTGCCGCCTTTGAGCACGCCGCGCAGGCCCTCGATGTGGGCGGTCGGCCAGTCGGAGAGGTTGCACAGCGTGCGCTTACAGACCTTGCCGTCCTGGCGATAGCTCTCGCGCAGCAGGATGGCAGGCGGTGAGTTCCGATTCGGAACGGCTTCGATGTACATGCCGGATGATGCGCACATCCGGCGAGGAAGTACAAGTCTCAAATAGGGCGTTACATGGCTACATATGAGACGCCCCCAACAACCATCGCGAGTTTTTTCAACCGCTTATCGCAATCGCCCGCCGGAAGCTCGGGCTAGGGCTGCTCCGCCCCCTCCTGCAACCAGGGCTCCGTCGACCAGAGCTTCGCCAGGTCCGCCCGCTCGTCCTGTGCCTCGGCCGTCCAGCTGCCGCCGTCGCGCCAGGCGGCGACGAAGCCGTTGGTATCGGCGTGGTCGTGGAACTCCACGTCCTCGACCACCGCTTCAAGGGCAGCGGCAAGGCGTGCGGCGACCGGCTCGGGCATACCCACAGGGGCGGCCAGGCCCCGCCGGATCACTGCTGACAGATCGAGCCCGGAATCACGCAAAGGCGGCATGTCCGGAAAAGCATCGGCGCGGTTCGCGGCGGCGATACCGAGACCCACGAGACGCCCCTCGCGCAGATCGCCGATTGCGCTGGACAGGCCGAGAGCGGCCGCCGCAACGTTCCCGGCGACGGCAGCCTGGCGGGCTGCTGCCGCCGAGGGGAAGGCGACAATATTGAGCCGTGTCCCGGCGAGCGCCTGTAGCCGCAACGCAGCCAGGTTAGCAGGGCTGCCGGGCGGCGGGGTGCCCAGCGGAACCGCCTCGGCGTCCTCGGCCGCGCGGGCGATGATATCCTGAACGGAACCGAGCGGCGTGGCGGCCGGAGACACGATTGCAATCGGTTCCTTCTCGATCGCCCCCAGCAAGCTTATCTGCCGCAGCAGGTCATCGGCCCCTCGGTCCACCATACGGGCCGGCAGCGTCGGTGTGGCGACCCAGCCGAGCGTGGTGCCGGTCGGTTCCGATTGAGCGAGCGCCTTGAGCGCCGCGAGACCGGCGCCACCATCGGCGTTGCTGATTGCGATGGCCGGCGCGGACAGGTGGCGGGCGAAAAAGGGGATGAAGGCGCGAGCGAGAGCATCCACTGGCGAGCCTGCCTTGGCACCGACCAGCAGGGTTATGGTCTCGGTCGCATGGGCTGAAGCGGCGAGCGCCAGCGCCCCGGTTCCTGCCAGCAAAATGCGCCGGCGGATCACGAGCGCGCTACCGGCACCGAGGCGGGCGCGGCCTCGCGTCGCAAGCGATTCTCTCCTAGGAACAGCAGGATCGGGGCCGCGATAAAAATCGACGACGAGGTCCCGACGACAATGCCGAACAGCATCACCCAGGCGAATCCCGAGATCGATTCGCCGCCGAACAGCGCCAGCGGCAGGCTGGCCAGGAACACCGTCATCGACGTGCCGAGGGTGCGGTTCAGGGTCTCGTTGATCGACAGGTCGATCAGATCCCGCAGCGGCAAGCTCTTGTACTTGCGGAGGTTCTCGCGAACCCGGTCGTAGACCACCACCTTGTCGTTGGTGGAATAGCCGAGGATGGTCAGGATGGCGGCCACCATGACCAGGTCGAATTCGATCCGGGTGAGGGCCAGGAACCCGATTGCCTTGGTGATATCGAGAATAAGGGTGACGACGGCGCCCACGGCGAACTGCCACTCGAAGCGGAACCAGATATAGATCAGGATCATCACCAGACTGATCCCGAGCGCCAGCAGCCCGTTGCGGAACAGTTCCGCCGACACCGAGGCACCCACGGCATCGGTGCGTAGCACCTTGACGCCGGGCACCGCGCTTTCCAGGGCGGTGCGGACCCGGGTGACCGCCTGCTGTACCGCGGCCTCGGTGGGCTGGGCGCCCAGGCGGATCAGCACTTCGGAGGCATCGCCGAACTGCTGCACGCCTTGTTGCGGGATGTGCTCGGTGGCCAATGCGGCACGGATCTGGGCGAAGTCGGCAGGACCTGGGGTTCGTACCTCCATTACGATGCCGCCCGAGAAGTCGATGCCCAGATTGAGCCCCGGATAGAAGAACATCACCACCGAAGCAGTTGACAATATTGCCGAAACAACGAGGCCCATGATGCGGCCCCGCATGAACCGGATCTTGGTGTTGTCCGGCACCAGGCGGAACGAGGGGCGCATGAACATGGCGGTCAGACCGGCAAAAGCTGTGGGCGACGCGCGGTGTACCATCGCGACACCAAAAGGCGCGTCAACATCCAGGCGGTGAACATCGAGGTAGCGATGCCGACCGTGATGGTTACGGCGAAGCCTCGCACTGGACCAGAGCCGAAAATGAACAGCATGACGTGGGCCAGGAATGCCGCGACGTTGGAATCGAAGATCGTATTGTAAGCCCTTGTGAAGCCGTGCTCCAGCGCCGATAGCGGCGGGCGGCCGAGGCGTTGCTCCTCGCGGATCCGCTCATTGATCAGGATGTTGGCGTCAACCGCCATGCCCAGCGTCAGCAGGATCCCCGCCATGCCGGGAAGCGTCAGCGTCGCCTGCAGCAGCGACATGATGCCAAGCATCAGGACCAGGTTCACCACCAGACATACATTCGCGAACCAGCCGAACAGTCCGTAGAACGTCGCCATGAACCCGATGACGAGGATGAACCCGACCGCCAGCGACATCGCACCCGCCCGGATAGAGTCGGCACCGAGTTCGGGACCGACGCTGCGCTCCTCGACCACGGTGAGCGGCGCCGGTAGTGCACCCGCCCGCAACAGCACCGCCAGGTCGTTGGCCGAGGCCGCGGTGAACGAACCGCTGATCTGACCCCTGCCACCGGTGATCGGTTCGCGAATCACCGGGGCGCTGATCGCCTTGCCGTCCAGCACGATGGCGAAGCGGTGGTTGACGTTCGCCCGCGTCACATCCGCAAAACGTCGCGCCCCTATGGAGTTAAAGGTAAAATTGACCACCCACTCGCCGGTCTGCGGGTTGTTGCCGGCGCGCGCGTCGGTCAGATCGCCGCCATCGACGTCCACCCGCCGCCGCACCGCGACCTTCTGGCTCGCATTGTCCTGCATCGGCAGGAAATCCACCCCCGGCGGCGGCACCCCGCCGCCGTTCGGGTTCGCCGTCTCATCGACCAACTGGAAAGTCATGTGCGCGGTCTTGCCCAGCAGTTCCTTGATCCGATTGGGATCGCTGATGCCGGGCAATTGCACTACGATCCGGGTCTCGCCCTGCTGGGTGATCTGCGGATCGACCACGCCGGTCTCATCGATGCGACGGCGGACGATCTCGATCGACTGCTGCACCGCCCCGCGGGCACGCGCATTCAGCGCCACCGGCGACAGGGTCAGCACGATCGTGCCGTCGGGACTGGAGGCCACGTCGAACTCCGGCGTGCCGGTGGGGCCCTCGGCGGCGATCAGCGGACGGATCGCCGCCAGCGCCGCATCCAGCTTGGTGGCATCGCGCAGCTTGAGCAGCATCCGGTTCTGGTCGGGCTGCGCCTCCAGCGTCTGGTAAAAGATCGCCCCCGGCCGCAGCGCCTGGCGCACCCCGTCCACCATGCTGTCCAGCCGCTCCTTGACCACCGCCTTCATGTCGACTTCGAGCAGCAGGTAGGAGCCGCCACGCAGATCGAGGCCGAGATGCACCTGGCGCCAGGGCAGCCATGGCGCCGGGGCAGGGAACAGGTTGGGGATGCACAGGATCGTCCCGAGCAGACAGAGGCCGAGGATGACCGCGGTCTTGAGGGGGGTGAAGTACATCATGGGCGGTCGGCGCTTCCTCCGGGCGTCGCGCCCCTATGCGCCAGCGCTTTGGGAAGGTCCAGATGGCGCGAGCGCTATCGTCGAGGACTAAATTTGTGGTCGTAGAGCGGTTCGCGGTTGCGGAGACCGTCCCTGGCCATGACGATAGCGAGCTGGCGGCAGTAGTCATCGCACGGCGAGGGTATTTCCATGCACATCGGACTTATCGGCGGCATCGGTCCAGCCGCAACCGAGTACTACTACCGCGGTCTGATCGAACGCCACGCCCGTGGTGGCACCGTCCTCGACCTGACGATCGCGCACGCTGATGTGCGTGAAATGGCCCGGAACCTCGCGGACAATGCAGCGCAGAAGCAGGCGGTCATCTTCGCGCGGCTGATCCGGCGTCTGGCGGCAGCAGGTGCGGAGCTTGCCGCCGTCACCTCGATGGGCGGCCACTTCTGCATCCGCGAGCTTGAAGCGATGTCGCCACTGCCGCTCCTCGACGCCATCCCGGAGGTCGATGCCGCGATCGGTCAGAGGAACCTGAAAACGGTCGCCATTATTGGCACGCGGACGGTCATGGAGACCGGGCTCTACGGCGGCATTGCCTCGGCGCGGATCGTGTTGCCCGAGGGCGACGCGCTCGATCAGATCCACAATGCTTACGTCGCGATGGCGATGGCGGCCCAAGTCACCGACGCACAGCGCCACTTATTCTTCTCAATCGGACAGCATCTGTGCCAGGAACGAGGCGCCGAGGCCGTCCTCCTCGGCGGCACCGATCTGTTTCTGGCGTTTGCCGGACGGGATTGCGGGTTTCCGGTGATCGACTGCGCCGAAGTGCATATCAACGCGCTATATCGTCGCTCGGTTGGAGGCTGATCCGAACGAGAGTGACGACCGTTCAGCACTTGCGCGACCGCATTCTCCGATAGCCGACTGCTCGTCGTTCATTGATGCGAACCTCAGCCGAGATCGACGTCTGCGGCAAGGATATCGGTCTCGGCGAAGTCGGCGCCCTTGTACAGCAGGGGAAGGTTCCGGACCTTCGCCAGAGCATACACGAACAGATCGCCGAAGTTCAGCGCAGCCGGGTGACCGCTACCCTTGCCGAAGGCCACGAAGGCGCCGAAGGCCGCCTCGAGGTCGGCAGGTCCGGGCGCGGTGGTTTCGAACATCGGCAGCCGGAGAAGATCATCCACCAGAACCACCGCGCGTGGCCCGCGACGGCCATAGGCGACCATCTTCAGCTCGAGCACGGAGGCTGTGCTGATGAGTGCCTTTCGCGCTCGCAGGATCGCCTGGCGGAACGCCGCCCGCTCCGGTTCACCGAAAACTATGGCGACGAGCGCGGAGGTGTCCACCGCGATCATCGCGCCAGGCCATGCTGGTCCCATTGGAGCGGATCGGCCGGTGTGGGCAGATCCGGAACCCGATCCAACTGCGCCAGGATCGCATCCAGCCGCCGCCACGCCTCGGGTCCGTCGCTGGTCATTGACGGTCGCGCGGCGTGGCCGGCAGACGGCTGCGTCCAGACGGTCGGCGGAATGACTGGCCGCATTGCTATTTCATTCATGCCAGCGGCACTCGCGGCCGGAGCATAGGGGGACGGCAGGGGCGTGAAGGGCGGCAGCGCGTCGAGATCGATGCCTAGTTGCTCCAGGGTGGTATACCAGACCGGGTAGCGGAGGTTTCCATGTTTTCCCCAGATGTTCGGAAGGTTACATTCTATATAAGCGCTGATTTTTATCAGCCAACGATCGGGACGCTCCGGGGATTCGACCACCTCGGATACCCGGCCGATCAGGAAGGCTGCGCGGTGTGGAGCGGTTGGCGTGCGGACACTGGGATTGCTGCGGTTCTGCGTGCACACGAGGTAGTTGAAGTATCGCGCACGTGCGGCATCGAGTCGCCAGTCCCCGGAACCCCGCTGCTCCAGGATCTCATCAATCGGCCGCGCCGTGAATGTGACTATCGCGGTCAGAGCCATGACGCGCCCTCGCTCGGCTTGGAACAAGGTATTATGGCGGAGAGACCAGAGGTTGGCAACACAAAATCATTATGTTAACAACCTAACGTCAAACATCCACCTCTTCCACCGTCCGCGCCCGCTCCTGGATGAACTGGAACCGCAGCTCGGGGCGCCGCCCCATCAGGCTCTCCACCAGCTCAGCGGTCGCCGCCCGTTCCTCCGGCAGCGCCACCACCTTCAGCAGCGTGCGCTTCGCCGGGTCCATCGTGGTCTCCTTCAACTGCGACGGCGGCATCTCGCCCAGGCCCTTGAACCGGCTCACCTCCACCTTCGCCCCGGCCTTAAACTCCCGCTTGGTCTTCGCCTCGCGGTCCGCATCATCCATCGCGTAGACCGACTTGGCCCCCTGGGTCAGCCGATACAGCGGCGGCTGCGCCAGATATACGTGACCGTGCCGCACCAGCTCCGGCAGCTCGCGGTAGAAGAACGTCATCAGCAGCGAGGCGATGTGCGCGCCGTCCACGTCGGCGTCCGTCATGATGATGACCCGGCCGTAGCGCAGCTTGGCGCGATCGAAACGATCGCCGACACCGCAGCCCAGTGCCTCGATCAGGTCCTTCAGCTCCTGGTTCTGTCGCAACTTGTCGGCCGAGGCACTGGCGACGTTGAGGATCTTGCCGCGCAGCGGCAGCACGGCCTGGGTCTCGCGGTTGCGCGCTTGTTTGGCCGAGCCGCCAGCGGAGTCGCCTTCGACCAGGAAGATCTCGGTCTCGGCCGCGTTCTCCCGCGTGCAGTCAGTCAGCTTGCCGGGCAGGCGCAGCCGCCTCGTGGCGGATTTCCGCGCGGTGTCCTTGTTCTCGCGCCGGCGCAGCCGCTCCTCGGCCCGCTCGATCACGAAGGCGAGCAGATTGTCCGCCTGGGTCGGATCACCGGCCAGCCAGTGGTCGAAGCGATCGCGCAGCGCGGTCTCGACCAGCCGCGTCGCCTCGGTGCTGGTGAGCTTTTCCTTGGTCTGCCCCTGAAACTGCGGCTCGCGCAGGAACACGGACAGCTTGGCGGCGATCGGCGCCAGCAGGTCTTCTGGAACCACCTGCGCGGCGCGACGGTTGCCACGCTGCTCGCCCCAGGCGCGCAGACCCTTCAGCAGCGCAGCACGGAAACCGGCCTCGTGCGTGCCGCCCAAGGTCGTGGGAATGGTGTTGCAGTAGGAGTGGGTAAACCCCTCGCCTTCGTCCAGCCACGACGCCGCCCATTCAACCCGACCGGCATCGGAAGGCAAGCCCGCTTCGCCAGCCCAGGGCTGCGGCAACACCACCGCCTGCTCGCCGATCTCGGATGCCAGGCTGTCGCGCAGGCCGCCGGGGAAATGCAGTACCGCCTCCGCCGGGGTGTCCTCCTTGGTGCCACGCAGCAGCGACGGATCGCACGACCAGCGGATATTCACGCCACGAAACAGATACGCCTTGGAGCGGCACAGCCGATACAGCCGAGCCGGGCTGAACCCGACCGCCCCGAACACGCTGCGGTCCGGAGTAAAGCGGACCGAGGTGCCGCGGCGGTTGTGCACCGGCCCGGCGTTGAGCAGTTTGGTGGTCGGCTTGCCGCGGGCATAGCTCTGCTTCCACAGCACACGGTCGCGCGCCACCTCTATTTGCATCGCCGCGGACAGTGCGTTCACCACGGAGCTGCCGACGCCGTGCAGGCCGCCGGATGTCGAATAGACCTTGCCGCCGAACTTGCCACCCGAATGCAGGGTGGTGAGAATGACCTCCAACGCGCTGAGATGCTTGAATTTCGGGTGCGGGTCCACCGGAATCCCACGGCCATTGTCCCGTACGGTCAGCCAGTTGTCCGGCTCCAGCGTAACCTCGATGAAGCTGGCATGGCCGGCCACCGCCTCGTCCATCGCGTTGTCCAATAGCTCCGCCGCCAGATGGTGCAGCGCGGTCTCGTCGGTGCCGCCGATGTACATGCCGGGCCGGCGCCGAACCGGCTCAAGCCCCTCCAGGACCTCGATGTCCTTGGCGGAGTAGCCCTCCGAGCCTTTCCCATCGAACAGATCGTTCATGCTGTGTTCTTGCCTTGCTGGTGGCACCCTACAAGGCGACAGGGAGTCCGGGCAACCATCGACACCGACACAAACTACGAGGTGTCCGCGGACCTGTGACGACTGACCCCGCAGCAGGTATTTGACGAAAAATCGATACCGTCGAGGCTTCACGTTCAAAATAACAACGGCATGGCTTGGCGTTGGCACTCCGTCACGACGCTCCGCCATCAGGCCGCTCCGGGCCGTGCCGCGTGGCTGTCGATGAACAAGGTCACATTTATTCCAGCAGGCAGTGCATAAATCATATGCGAGAGCGCCGAATTATCGTTCCAGCCGAGAAGCTCCATCTCCGCGCCGTTGCAAAACAGGCCCACTCGGGTGAGGCCGAACACGAGGAGAGAGAGAAAATGAAGACCATGATCCTTGCCCTGGCAGCTGTCCTTGGCATCGCAACCGGCGGGGCCGCACTGAGCCCCGCGGCACAAGCTGCGCAGACGCAGCTGTTCGCGCCCGCCCAGAATGGCAACGGCTGATCATCAGTGATTGACACGGAGAAGGCCGGCCCGCGCCGGCCTTTTCCATTTCACCCCTTCGGTATGGTAGGCGCCACCAGATTGGCGGCTCGTGTGTTAACCCGGATCGAAACGCTCACGGATGGTTGCCCACACCCTACGGGAGCCAGTCATCGTTGAGCCAATTAAGGAAGTCCTCCTCACCCTCCGGAGGTGGAATGGCTGGGATAGCGATGAACAAGCCCGGTGACGCGGACAGAAGGCCAATTCCGTCCAGCCCGGAACCATGCTGCACACCATCTTCTGCCGGGAGCCAGCCGGCGAACTGGTCAGGCGCGAGCTGTGGCACTCCATCGATCATACGATCGGCCTTACCCGCGAAGTTGCACGGGCTCGCTGAAGTTGGGATTGCCATTGCAAGTCCAACGATTAGCACCAGCCACCAAACTGCAACCATCCAGCACTTCCCCGAAGGCCGCCAGGGCGACATGCTGCAATCCCCGTCCGCGTGACGTTGATTGCCTGCCTGCATTCCGGCGACATATTCTGCCAGCCGATAGCCGCAAGCAATTTTCGCGCCTTACCGGTCTAGCTGCGCAAATCTGTGCGTTACGGCTTCCAAGCCGGCTGAAACGACCCCGACCAGCCTAACGTGGGGTGATTGCAAATGTGGCTCGGGCGGTAGGATTCGAACCTACGACCAATCGGTTAACAGCCGATTGCTCTACCGCTGAGCTACGCCCGACCAGTGACAGAGCGCGTATCTAGTCGGCTGGCATGGATGGGTCAACGCAACTGCACGGACCACGATCTGCCCTGGGCGCATTCGGACCGTCATGGCATCCTGTTCTCTCGGCTCGGAAGGACAGAACGGATGGACGCCCATGTGGAGCAGGAAGTGGCAGCGGGCGTTGATCTGGACCCCATGGGCCGATACCGCCGCGAGGGCTATTTGGTGCTGCGTCAGGTTTTGTCGCAAGATCACGTCGAGGCCTGTTTAGCTGCCCTGGCACGTCTCGCCGCCGATCCTGGGCTGGCGCCAGATCAGCGCCCGGGCAGCGGCGCCTTCATCGCACTGGAACCGGCCGCCGATACTGCCACTGCCACCGGCGCGACCCGCGCCGACCTGATCCGCAAGTTCGGTGACTTCACAGACACCTCGCCAGCGCTGCTCCGCGCAGCGATGTCGGCGCGTCTGCATACGGTGCTCGACGCACTGATGGGACAGGGGCGGGTGCTGATGCAGGAGATGGCGCTGGTGAAACCGCCGAAAATCAGCGGCGAGAAGCCCTGGCACCAGGACGCTGCCTATTTTCGGGGCAGCGACCCCAACCTGATGTTCGGGGTCTGGATCGCGCTCGATCCGGCGACACGCGAAAATGGCTGCATGGAGGTGATCCCGGGTTCTCATCTCGGCGGGCCCGTCCCACACGTACCGGCCGAGGATATCAACCTTTGCACCATCCGACCCGACCTGGTTCGGCTGGAGGACCGCGTGGCCGTGCCGATGGATCCGGGCGATGTATTGGTCTTCCACAGCCTGACCCACCACTACACCGCGGCCAACCGTTCTGACCGCCGCCGCCGGGCGCTCCAGTTCCACTACCATCAGGTCGGCCTGGAATGGACCTCGCTGGCGGCGCACCGCGAGCTGTACCACGACGCGGATGGCGCCTATGCAGGCTGTACGGTGCCCAAGGGCGCGCCATTCGCCGAGTCCTCCAGCTTCGTGCCGAGCCGGTTGCGGCCGGTCGTGCCGATGGCCTAGGTTCCGCCGCGACGCGCGAGTGGCGAAATGGTAACCGCAGGGGTCTCAAAAACCCCCGGAGGCAACTCCTTGCCGGTTCGAGTCCGGCCTCGCGCAGACCCGGCCTCGCTGCTCAGCGCAGGCCGCCCGCCAGCCCCTCCAGCGCGACAGGGTCACGGAGCGCCAGCTCGCTCTGCGACATGATGGTGATCAACCCCTCGGCGCGCAGCCGCGTGAGCGTGCGGCTGACCGTCTCAATCGTCAGTCCGAGGTAGTCGGCGATGTCGCTGCGCGTCATCGGCAGCCTGAACCGCTGGCGCAAATGGCCGCATGACATCCCTTGGCGGCTCTGCGTCACCAGGAACGAAGCCAGCCGTTCGCGCGCCGTCTTGCGTCCCAGCAACAGCATCTGCTCCTGCGCCGCCACCAGCTCATTGGCGGCGACCTCGAGCAGGCGCTTCTCCATCAACGGGAAGTCATCCAGCAGGGCGCGCAGCTTCGCGCGTGGGAACCGGCAGTAACGCACACGCTCGATCGCCTCGGCGCCGAAGGCGTAGGTATCGGAGACCGCGAGGCCGAGAAAATGGCCAGTGGTGACGAATCCAGTGATCTGCCGTCGCCCGTCGGGCAGCAGCTTGAACAACTTGGCGGTGCCGGCGGTGACATTGAAGAAGCTGTTGGCC
The DNA here is from genome assembly GCA_963819855.1 of uncultured Alphaproteobacteria bacterium. Classification (GTDB taxonomy): domain Bacteria; phylum Pseudomonadota; class Alphaproteobacteria; order Acetobacterales; family Acetobacteraceae; genus JAMXLO01. The sequence goes on along the minus strand of CAWFYC010000021.1, from coordinate 936,295 downwards.
GGTTCACCCTCGCCGATGAAGCATTGCCCGGCGGACACCTCCGTCACCACCGCGATGGTCGCGAGCCGGGCGAGGTCCGCATCGGGGATGGCGTTGCACACGCTGAGCGGGCGCGCCTCGCAAACAGTGCATGGATCGACGGCACTGCGCGGATCGAGAAGATGCGGACGTGCAAACTGCGATGCCATCATCTACTCCATCCGCGCGGCCCCGACACACATCATTCGGAAGACCGTCATGGTGCCATGTTCGCCACCAAGCGTTAAAAGTCGAGCTGCCTGCACGCGCATTGATCTAGGTCAACGATCCGCGACCACACCTTGAGGCAAGCTCGCCATCTCACGGACATGGCAGGCGCATCATGGCGGATTTCATCATTGAGGTGCTGTCACGCGATCAGATCCGGTCGGTCTATCCGCTGGTGCGGGAGGCATTCCCCACACTTGACCTGTACACTTGGCTCCGCTTCTCCCGGCAGCTCACCGGCCTTCGCCGCAGCGGGCAATGCGGGATCGTTGCGGCGCGTCGCGAAGGCAGGGCATTCCCATGCGGATTGTTCTGCTATCGAGTCGAGAGCGATCTGAAACTGGGCAAGGTGCTGATCGCGGACCATTTTGTCGCCGTTGACCTGCTCGAGCCGGCGGCCGTCCTGGCCGCACTGGTCGAGGAACTGGACGGTCTGGCAAAGCGTCACGGGTGTCAGGCTGTGCGCAGCCTCGTGCATGGCGGTGCACCGGACGTCGAGGGCGGGCTGGTCGCAGCGGGGCACCAGCCGGAAGGTGCGTCGCTGCTGCTGAAAAAGCTCCTCGAAACACCGCGTGGGCGGGTGGGGCCACGGAACAGGCCACGGATGCCATCGTCTGCCACTGGATGAACCGGCGGGAGGATCGCATCGATATGCTGCGGGGCAGCTGACCGCGCTGATGGCGGGCACGGTGCGCCGCGTCGCGCCTTGCCATATTCCTGGCTGCCGTACCCTTCAGCTATGCTACGGGCCGACCTGGAGGGCACCAAGATGGAAGTGCAGGCACTCGGCTATGTCGGGATCGGCGCGTCTGACCTGACCGACTGGACGGATTTCGCCACCAACTGGCTCGGCATGCAGATGGTCGAACGCGGCAACGCCTGCCGTGCCTTCCGCATGGACGACCGCAGCCAGCGGCTGGTGGTCGATCGCTCCCTGGCCGACGGGGAACGCTATTTCGGCTTCGAGGTGGCGGACGCGGCAGCGCTCGATGGGCTGGCGGCACGGCTGGAGGCGCACGCCGTGCTGGTGCGGCAGGAGCCGGCGGCGTTGGCGGATCAGCGTTGCGTACGTGCGCTGATCAGCTTCGCCGATCCAGGTGGCAATCGGCTGGAGGCGTTCTGGGGTGCCGCGGTCGCCGACGCACCATTCCGGCCTGGTCGTTCGATCTCCGGCTTTCGCACCGGGCCGCTGGGCATGGGCCACGCCGTGTTCCACGTGAAGAACATCGACGACCTGCTCGGCTTCTATCGCGACGTGCTGGGCTTCGGCGTGAGCGACTACATCCTGACGCCGTTCCGCGCCTACTTCCTGCACGTCAATTCGCGCCATCATACCGTGGCCCTGATCGAGACCGGAAAGCAGGACCTGCATCATCTGATGGTGGAACTGTATTCGTTGGACGATGTGGGGCAGGGCTACGACATTGCGCTGCGCGAGTTTGAGCGGATTGCCACCACGCTGGGTCGACATCCGAACGACTGCGTGACGTCGTATTATCTGAAGTCGCCGTCCGGCTTTATGCTGGAATACGGTTGGGGCGGGAAGAACGTGACACCCGGAAGTTGGCAGGCAACCGAAGTGACCGTCGGCCCGAGCCTGTGGGGCCACGACCGCACCTGGCTGCCGGACGAACAGCGCGCGCAGGCGCGTGAGATGCGGCTGAAGGCGGCGCGCGACGGCATGCGCGAACCCGTGCAGGTGATCGCCGGCAACTATCAGCCAATGCGGGGGGTCTGCCCTTGGTGGGACGCTGCCAGGGAGGCGAACTGACCACGCTGCACTGCCGGCTTATTCCATCCCTCAGCCGATACAGGAGATCCCTACATGCGCGCCTGGGCCGTGATCGAGAATGGCAAGCCGTTGCAGGAACTCGAACTGCCGACGCCCGAACCCAAGGGTACCGAGGTGTTGGTCGAAGTGACGCATTGCGGCGTCTGTCACTCTGACCTGCATATCTGGGAAGGCTATTACGATATCGGCGGCGGCAAGCGGATGTCGTTGAAGGATCGCGGCGTCGTGCTTCCACTTGCCATGGGCCACGAAATCGTCGGCCGTGTCGCCAGGCTCGGACCCAATGCCGAGGGCGTGAAGGTCGGCGACCTGCGCATCGTGTTCCCCTGGCTCGGTTGCGGCACCTGCGAGAAATGTCTGGCCGAGGAGGACAACATGTGCCTCACGCCGCGCAGTCTCGGCGTCTATGCCAACGGCGGTTACGGCACCCACGTGATCGCGCCGCATCCACGTCATCTGGTGGATCCCGGCACACTGGATCCGGCTGTGGCGGCCACCTATGCCTGTTCCGGCATCACGGTATATTCCGCGATTCGCAAAGTGATGCCGATTCCGCCGGACGAAGCCATCGTCGTGGTCGGCGCCGGCGGTCTCGGACTGAACGCGATCGCCGTACTGTGCGCGATGAAGCACCGGCACATCGTGGTGGTCGACATCAGCGCCGAGAAGCGCGAGGCCGCAGTGAAGGCCGGCGCACACAAGGTGGTCGATGGCAGCGGCGACGGAGTGACGAAGCGCATCATCGATGCGGCCGGCGGTCCCGTGCTGGCAGTAATCGATCTTGTGAACGGCACGCAGACCGCGCGCTTTGCCTTCGAAGCGCTGCGCAAGGGCGGCAAGCTGATCCAGGTCGGCCTGTTCGGTGGCGAGCTTACGCTGCCGCTGCCGCTGATGGCGATCCGCGCGTTAACGGTGCAGGGAACCTATGTCGGCAATCCGAAGGAACTGCGCGAGCTGGTGAAGCTGGCGCAGGATGGAACACTGCCGGCGTTGCCTGTCGCGACGGTGCCGCAAAGCCAGGCCAACGACGCGCTGATGCGGCTGCGCGATGGCAAGGTGACAGGGCGGTTGGTGCTGCGATCCGAGGCGGCCTGACGGCCTATAGGATCAGGCCGATCCACATCAGCATCAACGTTGCGATCATGCCGATCGCGCCGAAGACCGCCGTCGGCTGAATGTCATCGGACCGGCGGGCGATTGCGACGGAGCGAGTAGCATTGAACTGACGCATCGTGCGAACTCCGATCGGGGGCACCACGGCAATGAAGCACACGCTGTGCGTCCGGCGAAATTCGGAAATCTCCGTACGGAAATCGACGCGCACGCCCGCATGGCGCAATATCGCGCATTGCCCATCAGGATTATGGAGCCTGCGATGAGCCAGAATGCGCCAATCTGCCGCTCGGTGGTACTGAAACGCCGCCCGGACGGCGCCCCAAGCCGCGAGGATTTCGAGCTCCGTGAGGATGTCGTCCCGCAGCCAGCCGCCGGCGAAGTGGTTACCCGCACGATCTGGCTGTCGATCGATCCGTATATGCGCGGCCGACTGCGCGAACAGCAGACCTACGCGCAACCGATCAACCCCGGCGAGGTGATGACCGGTGAGACCGTGGGAGAGGTAATCGCCTCGGCACATGCGGACTATGTGGCCGGCGACGTGGCGGTGGGTGCGCGCGGCTGGCAGACCCATTGTGTGACGTCAGGCGAGCGACTGAACAAGCTGAGCCGCCACGGCGCGCCGCTATCGGCATACCTCGGCGTGCTCGGCATGCCGGGAGCAACGGCATATCGCGGCGTGACCGAAATCTGCCAGCCGCAAAAGGGCGAGACCGTGGTGATCTCCGCCGCTTCCGGCGCCGTGGGATCGGTGGCCGGTCAACTGGCCAAGCGGGCGGGTGCGCGGGTTGTCGGGGTGGCCGGTGGGGCTGAGAAGTGCCTTTGGGTACAGGACAGCCTGGGGTTCGATGATTGCGTCGACCATCGCTCGCTCGATCTGCGGCGCGAGCTGGCGGCGTCCTGCCCGAATGGCATCGACGCGTATTTCGAGAATGTCGGCGGCGACGTGCAGGCGGCGGTGTTCGATCTGCTCAACCCGTTCGCGCGCGTGGCGATGTGCGGGATGGTCTCGCAGTACAACGAAGCCGAGTTCCCGCCAGGTCCCAACCTGGGCTTCGTTGTCGGCAAACGCGTGACGATCCAGGGGTTCATCGTTTCCGACAAGCCGGAGAAGCTGGCGGAATGGCGCAAGCTGGCCGCGCCCTGGGTGGCCGATGGCAACCTGGTCTATCGCGAGGATGTGCACGACGGGCTCGAGAATGCGCCCGACGCGCTGGCTGGCATGCTCGGCGGGCGCAATTTCGGCAAGCTGCTGGTGCGGGTGGGGGCGGATCCCGCCTGACCGGTTACGCCGGAGGCGGCATCTGTGCCGTCGGCGTCGACCTGGAGATCCCCACCTCCTCATCGGTCATGTCCACGGGAATGTCGGCGAACAGCGGCGTACTGAGATAGCGTTCGCCGGTATCCGGCAGCATCGCCAGAACGTTCGCGCCCTTCGGTGCTTCGGCGCAGACCTGCAACGCACCGGCGAGCGTGGCGCCGGCGGTGATGCCTACGAAGATGCCCTCTTTCTGCGCCAGGTCCTTGCTGCAGCGCAAAGCGTCCGGCCCGGCAATCCGGAGGATCTTGTGCAGCGCGCCGCTGTCCACCGCATCGGCGGTCAGCTTCGGGATGAAGTCCGGCGCCCAGCCCTGCATCGGATGCGGCTTGAACGCAGGATGCGCCGTCGCTGGAGAACCATCCGGATTCCGCTGTTGGCCCTCGCCGCTGCTGAGCATCGACGCGTCCGTCGGCTCGCAAACGACGATCTTGGTGTTCGGCAACTCCTTCGCCAGCACGCGGGCTACCCCCTTCAGCGTGCCCCCGGTGCCGTAGCCGGTGACCCAGTAGTCGAGCTGCGTGTCCTTGAAGTCTTCGACGATCTCGCGCGCCGTCGTGCGCGAGTGCATATCGGCATTGGCCTCGTTCTCGAACTGGCGGGTGAGGAACCAGCCATGCGTCGCGGCCAGTTCATTGGCCTTGGTCACCATGCCCATGCCGCGCAGCGCGGCGGGCGTGATGATCACCTTGGCGCCGAGAAAGCGCATCAGTCGGCGCCGCTCGACGCTGAAGGGTTCGGCCATGGTGACGACCAGCGGATAGCCCTTCGCCGCGCAGACCATGGCGAGGCCAATGCCGGTGTTGCCGCTGGTGGCCTCGATCACGGTCTGGCCCGGCTTCAGCGTGCCGTCCTTCTCCGCCGCCTCGATTACGCCGAGGGCAAGACGGTCCTTCACCGAACCCAGCGGATTGAATGCCTCGATCTTGACGAACAGGTTCACGCCGTCCGGCGCCAGCTTGTTGATACGCACGACCGGCGTGTTGCCGACCGTCTCAAGGATGTTGGCGAACCTGCGTCCCATGTTCTTCTCCCCGATGATTGTCCGCCGCGGTCAATGTTAGGGCGGTTTCAGGCCAAGTGGAATCGCGACGGAAGGATGGGTAGAGCGCAGCGAAACCCATCGAACGAAGCGATCGCACGAGGTTATCGGTCAAGCCGAAAACGCTCTAGCCCGGTTCAACCGCGCCGCCGCCGGCCACCCAGTCCTTGAAGCCGCCAAGGTTGCGGACATCGGAGAAGCCCATGTCGCGCAGCGTCTTGCCGGCCAGCGCGGCGCGTCCGCCGCCGGCGCAATACAGGATGATAGGGCGGTCCCTGCGGAATGCCGGATTGTGGTTCGGCGAGTCCGGATCGGCGCGCGATTCGAGCGAGCCACGCGGCACTGCCACTGCGCCCTTCGCCTTGCCGCTCGCCGCGACCTCTGTGCCGTCGCGCACGTCGACGATCAGTGCGCCTGCCTGCTCAACCAGACCGGCCGCCTCGGCGGCCGTGATCTTGGGAACCGCGGCATGAGCCGCTGCCAGCAGTTCCTTGTAAGTGGTCGCCATGTGCGGTCTCTCCCCAACTCTCAGCTGCGCATCCTATCCCGACAGTCAGCGCTTGCGCCAATCCGGCCGGCGCATGGTAAGCGTTGTCCACGGCCCAACCTGGACGCTGGACTCCACACGGAGGCCGCAGCGCATATGGGCAGCGATGACGCCTCGCGCCTGGCCTCGGAGCAGGCCGGACAGGATAGCCACCCCGCCGGGCTTCAAGTGGATGGCAAGCTGCCTGGCCATCAGACACAGCGGACGAGCGAGGATGTTGGCGAATACCAGGTCATAAGGCGCGCGACGGCGAATGGTGCGATCGTGCCAGCCGTTTGCCAACCGGAAACGTGTCAGCCTGCCCAAGCCATTCCGTTTCGCATTCTGCTGCGCCACGCGCACCGACCACGGATCGATGTCGGTCGCCAGCACTGGCCTGCGCAGCAGCCGCGCCGCAGCCATTGCCAGTATTCCGGAACCCGTACCAAGATCGAGAATATGCCTCGGTCGTCGGCGGCTGACCTGCTCGAGAGCGCGAAGGCAACCCCGGGTGGAGCCATGCTCGCCGGACCCGAAGGCAAGGCCGGCATCGAGCGTCAGGGTAATACGCCCAGGGAGCCAAGGCGCACGCAGATGGGTGCCACGTACCGCAAAGCGCTGTCCGATGCGCTGTTCGGGGAAGTCTGCGTATGATCGTGCCAGCCATCCATCCGCTGGCGTCAGGGTCCGCTGCACCTCGACCGCTGTGCCCGACAGGTTCCCGGCCAGTGCAAGTGCCGCCGCGAGAATTTGCTCGCTGCTGCCGACCTGTTTGACGCCCTCTACGCGCCAGTCACCCGTAACATGGTCCCGGAAGAAGCCGACGGTGGCGCAGGCACTCGCCAAGGCAGCCTCGTAGAACTCAAGTGCCGCCTCCGGAACGTTCACCGAGATCGTCTCGAGAGCCGTCAGAGCGCGCCGGCTGTTCACGCCTTTGCCACGAACCGGTCGAGCACGCGCTTCTCACCGGCCTTGTCGAATTCCACGTCCAGCCGATCCTGCTCGCTCGCCTTGACCGTGCCGTAGCCGAACTTTTCGTGAAACACGCGCGCTCCGACCGGAATGGCGTCGGCGCGCGCCGGGCGGGCCGGCTGCTCCCATGCCTCGATCGTGCGCGTTCTGCCCGCCACCAGCGGGAACTGGCCGACAAAGCTGGTCGCTGCCAACATCCTTGCGTCGCGCGCAAGCACGGCCGAACCGGTGCGCTCCACATCGGCATCAGGCAGTTCTTCGAGGAACCGGCTGGGGATGCTGCTCTGCCAGTTCGCGTAAATCCGTCGGTTCGCCGCGTGCGAAATGATGACCCGCCGCCGTGCACGCGTCAGCCCGACATAGGCGAGCCTGCGTTCCTCCTCCAGCGACTTCACCCCGCCCTCGTCCAACGCTCGCTGGTTTGGGAACAACCCCTCTTCCCAGCCCGGCAGAAAGACGGTGTCGAACTCCAGGCCTTTCGCGCCATGCAGCGTCATCAGGCTGACCCGGTCGCCGTCCGCGGACTCGTCGTTCTCCATGACCAGCGATATGTGGTCGAGGAAACCCGCCAATGTGTCGAAATCGGCCAAGGCGCGGACCAGTTCCTTGAGATTCTCGAGCCGTCCCGGCGCTTCCGGCGACTTGTCCTGCTGCCACATCTCGGTATAGCCGCTCTCGTCGAGCATCGCTGCGACCGTCACCACATGGCCGTCCGTTTCGAGCATCGCCCGCCAGCGGAGAAAGCCGCGCAACAAGGTGTCAATCTGTTCCTTGACCCGTCCCTTCAGGCCGCCGCTGACCACCAGATTCGCGGCTGCCTCCATCAAAGGCACGCCACCGGCTCGCGCGGTTTCGTGCAGCGTCCGCAGCGCAACCTGGCCCACACCACGTCGCGGCACATTGACGATGCGCTCGAATGCGAGGTCACTCGCCGGCTGCACGACCAGCCGAATGTAGGCAATGGCGTCGCGGATTTCCTGACGTTCGTAGAAACGCAGGCCGCCAACGACACGATAGGGAATGCCCAAGGTGATGAGACGTTCCTCGAAGGCACGGGTCTGAAAGCCGGCGCGCACCAGTATCGCCATTTCGGCCAGCTTCTCACCGTCGCGACGGAGGCTTTCAATTCGGTCGGTGACCATGCGTGCCTCTTCATCCGAGTCCCACAAGCTGGCCACTGTGACACGCTCGCCGGCAGCCATGTGCTGGCTCGGACGCAGCGTCTTGCCCAATCGTCCCTCGTTGTGTGCTATCAGCCCCGAAGCCGCTGCCAGGATGGGCGCGGTGGATCGATAGTTGGCTTCAAGCCGGATGATCTTGGCGCCTGGAAAATCGTGCTCGAAGCGCAGGATGTTCTCGATCTCCGCGCCACGCCAGGAATAGATCGATTGGTCATCATCTCCAACGCAGCAGATGTTGTGATGGCCTTGTGCCAGCAGCCGCAGCCACAGATACTGGACCAGGTTCGTGTCCTGGTATTCGTCCACCATAATGTAACGAAACATGCGATGATACTGCGCCAGGACGTCCGGCTGCTCGCGCAGCAGCTCCGTCATGTACAATAACAGATCGCCGAAGTCCGCGGCGTTCACCGCGCGAAGCCGGCTCTGGTAGGCGGCATACAGTTCCCGCGCGCGGCCGGCGGCAAAGTCCGTGTCGTCGGCCCCGGTTACGCGTTCAGGCGTCAGACCACGATCCTTCCACCGATGGATCACGGCCATCAGGGCTGGCGGCGTCCATCGCTTGGTATCGACACGCTCGGAGTTCATCACCTGCGTGAGCAGGCGAAGCTGATCGTCAGCGTCCAAAATGGTAAAGTTCGGCGCCAGTCCGACGCGCTCGGAATGGCGGCGCAGCATGCGGGCGCACACCGAGTGGAAGGTGCCGAGCCAAAGCCCCTCGAGTGGCCGGCCGAGGATGGCGCCGACGCGTCCCCGCATTTCGCGCGCTGCCTTGTTGGTGAAGGTCACCGCCAGCACCTGGTTGGGATAGGCACGACCGGTCATGAGGATGTGCGCAAAACGGGTGGTCAGCACCCGGGTCTTGCCGGTGCCTGCGCCAGCCAGCACCAGCAATGGTCCGTCGACAGTGACCACTGCCTCGCGCTGCTCGGCATTCAGGCCGTCAAGGTGGTCGATCATGCGACTGATGCCATGCTCAGAAGCTCACATGTCCAAAGCTCGCGCGCAGTAGCCAGTAGAGCAGCCCGCCGACCAGGAAGCCAACCAGCGTACCGTTCACCCGCACGTATTGCAGGTCCTTGCCGACGCGCAGTTCCAGCCGCTCGACAATGGTGCCGGTGTCCCAGTTGGCCACCACCTTGCCGATGAAGTCCGCCAGCTGCGTCTGCGCCGTGGGGAGCAGGCTGGCGACCACCGCCTGTGCAGCGCCATGCACCCGCACGCGCGCAGCCGGATCGGCTTCCAGCATGGCACCGACATTGGCGAGCGCGCCCTCGATGGTGGCCGCGGTGCGTCCGTTGGGCCGCGCCGCATCGGCCTCCAGCGCCAGGCGCAGCCGCGCCCAGACGTCCCAAAGCCAGGCTTGGACCGTTTCATGCGCCACCAGTCGGCGGATCGCGGCGCCCAGTTCGGCGGTACGCGCCGGGTCCTGCTCCAGCCGGACGATCTCGCGGCGCACCCACTCGTCGAACGCGGCGCGCAGTTCCGAGCCGTCGGGGCTCATTTTGTCGAGCTCGGCATTCACGGTCGCCAGCACGCGCCGCGCGATCGAGGCACCAAGTGCCCAGCCGACCAGCCTGCCGCCCTGCTCGCGCACCCGCTCCTCGATCTGGGTGCGCAGCGTCTCCTCCTTGCTGGCCAGCAGGCTGCGGAGCTGGCCGAGTACGAAACCGAATACTTCTTGATGGCGGCCGCCCTCGACAAGACTGTTCAGCGCGCGTGCCACAACCTGGCCGGCGCCGGGGCCGCCCAGGATGCGCGGCACGATGCGAGCGACGAGGCGACGGGCGCGGCCGTCCTCGACGCTGGAGAGGATGCGCGGCAGCGCGGCGGCGAGCGCAACCGCCGTGGGGCGTGCCGAGGCGGGATCGGCGAGAAAGCGGTGCAGGATCCCCGGCAGGTCGAGGCGGGACAGGACGCCGGCGACCTCCTCGACGGTGAACACGTGGGTGGCGACGAAGCGACCAAGTGCGGCGCCGAGACGCTCCTTTTGGTTTGGGATGATTGCGGTATGGGGTATCGGGATGCCGAGAGGGTGGCGGAACAGCGCGGTGATCGCGAACCAATCGGCAATGCCACCGACGAAGCCGGCTTTGGCGGCCGCCTGCAGCAGGTCGGTGGCAGTCGAGCCGGGGAGCGCGTAGCTGCCGAGGGTAAGGGCGGCCATCAGGACGAGCAACGCGGTGGCAAAGACCCGATGCCGGCGCAGTGTGCGCCGGGCTTCGGCGTCGGGGTCTGGGTGAGTCATGGGATGGTCGGGATTCCACTGGCTATGGCGGCGTTTCGCAAGCCCGGTATTCTGATTTGTAGGAGAGATCTTGGCGTCGAGCGCTCGCGCGTTCGTCTTCGGTCACGCGGTGCGCCGACCCGAGGCGATGCTCATGGCTGACGACCGTACCGCTTCCACTTTCGGCGCGGCCCTACCAGCGTAACTACCTCGCCCGGTTGGGGAAATCAGGTACATGCGTCTCTCAGCTCTGCGTCCCATACTGCTGGTCGGCGTCAACTCCGCGATCTACACGACCGGCTCCGATACCGGCAACGTCGGCATCGGACTGGTGATCCCGATCAACGATGCAAAGATGGTCATGAACCAGATGAAGGAAGTACGGTCAGGCAAAGGGGTGCTGGCATACATGGGCGCACAGGTCCTGTCGCTCACACCCGACCTGGCCGCTGCGTACGGGCTTCCGGGACCGTGGGGATCCATCGTCGTGAAGGTACCGGACGGCACAGCGGCCGCGCCGGCGAAGCTTCGCGCTGGCGACATCATCACATTGCTGGACGGCAGGGACATGAAGGCGCGCTCTGCTGCGTGCCATCATAGAGTCGTCACCTGGAACCACGGTGGCGCTGGGTGTCTGGCGCGATGGGAAGGCGATACAGGTACCCGTCACTTTGACCGACGATAAGGCATACGGAATTTTCCTCGATTGAACGGGTGCGGCCAAGCCGGATCTTCCTCCGGAGGCGTTCGTCAACTTCGGGCTGGAGATGGCGCCGGTCACCCCTGAGATGCGCGCCAGGTACAATCTGATGCGCAGCAGCAGGGTGTGGTCGCTACAGCGTGGCAGCCGACAACAACATCAATGCCGGAACGGTGATCATGCAGGTGCGCGACACGGCGGTCCCACGCCCGACGATGTCCTGACGAGAGTGAGCAACGAACGCGGGCAGAAGCGGTCGTTCGTGCTGATGTTGCTGTCGGAACCCGCGTGACTCCGCTGGATGTCGTTTCCGCTCAACTAAGCAGCTGATTGGCGTTCGTTGCCCGCACCCCCGATACGTTGAACGCGCTTGTTCGACTGGCGAGAATTGGGCTAGGCTCAGTGTGCGTCGTGATCAGGTTCCGCGCGTGAAGGTCTCGTACAGGTCAACACCGTTATGAAAGCAAAGATGCTCGTCGTCACAATGGCCGCTGGCGCTCTCTGCGGCGTGGCCACGTTAAACAAAGTCCACGCGCAGGCCGCGCCTGGTGCCGTCTACGTGTTCCACTCCAGGGCGATGGGCGGCTGCCCTTCGCTTGATTGGCATGTTGTTGCCGGCGACGGTGGGACGTTGGATGGCATGATCGCGTGGAACGACATGAAGTCGATGGCCCATGCTACGGGAACCATCGACGCGAGCAGGAATTTCAAGATGACGGCCACCGAGGTAGGCGGCGCGGGGCGGACCGCCACGGTCAGCGGTCAGGCGCGAAAGGATGGCTGGCTGGTCGCGAACATCAGTGGCCCGGGTGTCAATTGCAAGCACGTCACGATCCCGATCTGGCGTCCGGGTGGACCAGGCCCGGGCTGACGCGCATGCTGGACAAGCATTGCAAGCCGGTCGCCTATCGGGTTCCCGACCGCGGCGTAGGGTCGCCGTCCTATCATCAGGTGGATGCCCTCCGGCTTGCCGGCATTGTCGTCGTTCAACAGCAGCTTCGATTCCTTGGTGAGAATTGGCCGTCCGCTCTTGTCGCAGCCGAAGCTGGTTCCGCCGGCGGTGCCGACCACCTGCTCGGGTGGAATACCGTACCTGCTCGGAGTACACCTGCACGAAATCCTGGCCGCCGCCGGTGACGATATAGGTCTTGTAACCGCTGGCGCGCAGATATTTCAGCAACTCGATCATCGGTAAGTAGGTTAGCTCGGTATAAGGTCGCTTCCATCGCAGGTTCCCTGGCGGTACCGAGCCACGCCTTCACCTGAGATCCGAACTCGTCGACACTCATGCCGGTGAGCGCGGCGGCGAGGATCTTGAACAGCTCGCTGATCGAGAGCTTCGCGATTGCCGTGCGATTGCCCGACAATACGGTCTTGAACGGTTCAACGTTCGCAAGCTCCGGCTTCGCCTTCACCACCGCCGGCACGCGGTCCAGACAGTAGACAACCTGGGTGTACATCGGATGCTCGGCCCACAGCGTGCCATCCTGGTCGAAGGTGGCAATCCGCTCCGCCGGCGGCACGAACTTCGCACTCGAGGTGTCGGTGGTCTCCTGCACAAACTTGATGATCGCCTGTTTGGCGGCGCTGTCGTTCCATGACGGCAGCACATCGTCGGCGCCGAGCGCAAGATGCGCGGGCAGGCCGCCCAGTGCGGCCAGACCGACGATCGCTGAACGGCGGGTGACGATCGACATCGAAACCTCCCGGGTTGCCGCTTCCTAGGTCGGGTTCGCGACGACCTGATAGGTGACGCCACTACCGCTGAACATCGGCTGGTACCAGGCGCCGACATCGGTGAAGTCTGCGCAGGCCGGCGTCGAAGGACCATTGTAACGATATAACCGGTTGGCAATGATCCACATCTCCCGCGCAGTCTGGTATTCGTGATCCTTTGTCCTGTCAGTCTCCCGCCATGCTGACGAAATCGATGCCTGTGATCTTGCCGTCGGTATCGAAGCCCACCAGCATCGCGGCGGCATCGCCGCGCGGGAACACCAGCTTCACCAGGTATATTGTCTGGTCATTGAACGAGCGGGTTCGCAAAATTTGGGCGCTCGTCGGCGAAGCCCCATACCGCTTCAGTTGGCGGGACATTGCCTGCACCGCATCGTCCGTCAACTGGGCGCTGTATTTGGATTCCAATTGCGAGCGATCGATCTGGCCCGCCTCCATCTCGGCGAACCATTGCAGCGCAAGCGCCTTCACGCTCTCCTCTGACCGTGCGCTGGCCTGCGGCGCCGGGTTGCTGAACGCGACCAAAACAGCCCCTACAATGAGCGCGACCGCCAGCACGATTCCGACGCAGCGCCTCATGTGCGTCGATCCTGGTCTGATCTGTGCGTTCCACGAACGCCCACCTTGAACCGCCGGTCAACTGCCGTGCCGGGCAGTGGAGGGGCGGCCGAAAGCCACCCCTCTCGTCGTCTACCCGGCGTCCCCTTCAGCCGCCGCCGCCGCCAACATGTAGCTTGTCGAGTTGGTCCTTCAGCAAGGGAACCGGGTTGTCAGGAGTTCTGAAGATTCGGCACCACGTCGTTCGAGGCGCCACCCGGAGACCGCTTGATGTTCGGATACTTCACGAGCGTCTTGTCGAACTCGATGATCACCGGCTCAATCAGCGACAACACCCAGCCGTTATCCTGACCGGAATATCGACCTGGCGATGATGTCAGCGTCCGGGTCGGTGCGGCCCCGTTGAAGGTCATGTCGTATTTCTCGTACGGATCCATGGTGAGGTTGTACGTCGCACCGATCGAACCCAAGTTTGCCTCCGAACCGAGCCAGGAGTCCTTCGCAGTGTAGAGGTATTTCCACGCGATGTGTACCCACGGCTCGGCTGGATCGCCGCCGATATCGGAGCGCGCTCCCTGGAATACCTCACCATCGATATAAATCCAGGAGTTCCGTGCCGAGTGCGGCGACTTCCCCAGGATGTAGGCGCTGTTGTCGATGCTGTCGAAGTAGATCGGCTTGCCGTCATTGCCGACCCAATCATGCGGTGGAGGGGTCAGGCCTACCATGGTGGCAAGCGTGGCCCAGGCGTCGATATGCGACATCATCTCGTTGTACTGTACGCGGGCCGGAATGTGGTTCGGCCACCACATGATTCCGGGGACCCGCCAGCCGCCCTCGAACGGCGATCCCTTCTCGCCGCGGAACGGCGTGGTCCCGGCGTCGGGATAGGCATCAAGCCAGGCACCGTTGTCGGCCGTCACGATGACGATGGTATTGGGCGCCTCGGCACGAATGGCTTCCATGATCCGGCCGATGTCGGTATCCAGCTCCATCAGCGAGTCCGAATAGTCGCCGAGATGCGACTTCCCTCGGAACTCCGGCGCCGCATTGGTCGGGTTGTGCATCTTGATGAAGTTCACGTCCATGAAGAACGGCTTGTCGCCTCGCGCGTGTTGGTGGATGTAAGCCACCGCGGAGTTGGTCTGCCGGACGTCGAACGTCGCCAGGGAGTCATAGGTGATGGTGCCGACCATCCTGGCTGGCTGACCGGCCTCGCCTTCCCACTCACCAAGGTTCACGATGTCGTCGTACATCTTGTTGTATTCCGGATTGTACGATGGGAACCAGGGATGAAACCACTTGTCGGTGTTGTTGTAGGCATAGACACCGGCATAGTAGGCGGCGAATTGCCGCATCTCATCGAAGCCATGCTCGGTCGGGTAGGCGTCCGGCTTGTCGCCCATATGCCACTTTCCGGAGAAATACGTCGTGTAGCCGTTCTTCTGGAAAAATTCGGCGATCGTCGGCGTCTGCTTCTGAAGGTGGTTCTCGTCGCCCGGCGCCACCACGATCGACAGCGCCGAGCGGATCGGCAGGCGCCCGGTCAGGAACGAGGCGCGGCCGGCCGTGCAGCTCGCCTGGCCGTACCAGTTGGTGAAGGTGGCGCCCTCGTTGGCGATCTGGTCGACGTTCGGCGTCGGATGGCCGAGGCCCGCGCCGCCGCCTGAATAGGCGCCGAAGTCGTTCCAGCCCGTGTCGTCAGTCATCAGCATGACTATGTTCGGACGTTTTTGCGCCTGCGCACCGGGAGAAATCAGCAGCAGGGCCGACAGCGGCAGGCCGACAGCGAGCGCACCGACCGCGTGGGATAACCTGGACCTCGTGTTCACATCGAACCTCCATCGCATGGCAGTTCTGCGGGAAGGCATCCTGTGCCTCGCGATAACACCGTGGTCACATGATGCTTACGTTACGAGCCGCTCGATCGCATTTGACATTGGCGAACGTAGGTTAATCGAGGATCGGCGCGTCCCACAACTTTCGCATGGCCACGGCCTGCGACGCGCGGACTGCGTCGGCGCACGCGCCCTTGCGTCGTGAAGCGGCTTGTTCTAGATCGATACAGTCGCCGCGCTCTACCTTCGGTTGTGCTCCGCCCTCGACGTGTTGTCATCGATTCAGGTCGGTCGGGTGTGGCTTGTGCGATCGGCAAAAAGCCGGATAGGCTCCGCTTGTGTCGATTCGGTTCCGTGCGTCAGTCTCTTAAATAGGGGAAACACTGGTATGAAGACAAGGATGCTTCTCGCCACCATGGCTGCTGGCGCACTGTGCGGCGGAGCCATAATGAACACGGCTCACGCCCAGGTGCCGCCGGGCACTCTCTACGTCTTCCACTCGCAGCCTCAGGGTGCGTGCCCCGCGCTTGATTGGCATATCGTCGTCGGCGAGGGCGGACAAATTACCGGCATGATCTCGTGGGACGCCATGAAGTCGATGGCTCAGGTGACCGGCAGCATGACCGCGAACAGAACCTTCACAATGAATGCGAAGGAAGTGACCGGTGGGACGAGAACTGCCACCATCACCGGGCAGGCCGCAACCGATGGGTGGCTCACCGCGGACATCAATGGCCAGGGAGTTGCCTGCAAGGGCGTCAAGATACCCATCTATAGGCCGACGAGTGGCAACGGCTGACGCGATCTGTCCAGCCTGCAAATGCGTGACGGAACGAAAGCCAGGCTCGACCTCGGCGGACGTTTCGTCGCGCGGTTGTGCAATGGGTCATGACCTGAACCCATTGTCTACGGTCGCGCTTTGACCGCCTGACGAATTGGCCGCGCTGATCGGCATCCGCGTACTGGCGTGCCTGGCGCGCGCCGAGCCCACGAACGCTGCTGCTCTCTCATTCTGGCTTGGACGGCCGGGATCTGGATGGGCGACTTCGTTGCGGCTGCACGTATCCTGGTGCAATCGGCAACGTGTGCGTCGGCTACTTCTTCTTTTCAACTAGGAGCGGAAGTCGCAGGGCTGATGCAGCCGCCGTAACAGCCAGGCGCAAATTCGGAGCACATTTCAGCGCGACGAAGCGGGCCGCGGCCCGCCGCGACGCTTCGGTGACAAACGATAGCTTCGGTGACAAACGATAGAATGTTTGATAGAAACGTTCTCGCATGTCGAAAAATTGCGACATTTCGAGCAGCCGCGCATGTCGGAGCGAGGTCGCGATGGGTGCCCATTGCAAGGAGATGACTCGGATGCTCCGAAACTCGATATCTTGGGTTTTTTTGTGGGCAGGTCTGCTGATGCTGTTCGCAACCGCACCATCCCTGGCCGAGGGTGGGGACGCGGGGGAAATCGCCAGCCAGATTCAGGGTCCCAGCCTCAGCCACGACCTGGGGTCAGGTCTCGGCGAAACCCCGCCCGATATGGGAGGTGCCGTTGGGCCGAACCAACTCGCGCAAATCCTCAACGGTTCATACACGGTGTTTACCCGAGCAGGTTTTCAGCAGGTTCATACGACTGATTCGGACTTCTGGCTCAGTGCCGGCGTGTCGTCGAGCATCGTCAACACCGGTCTGAGCGATCCGCGCATCATATACGACCCTAACTCCCAGCGGTGGTTCGCATCCGAGATCAGCATCGGGACCCCCAGCGGGACTGCCAACCTCAACGAGATCCTGCTCGCTGTTTCCAAGACGTCGGACCCGCTACAAGGCTTCTCGTCGGTTGTCATCAACAGCACCAGCGGTAGCTTCGGCGATTTCCCGACTTTGGGCGTTACTCCGAATTCCGTGGTAATCGGCACCAACAACTTCGCCAGCAACAGCGGCGAGGAGGGGCTTGACGGTGCGACCGGCGTCTCGATCTTTTCGCTGCCGAAGAGCAGCCTGCTCGCTGCGACACCGACCACCAACAACATGACAAGCTTCGACAACCTACCGTTCTCCCAAGGTTGGGCACCACAGACAGCGACGAATTTCTGTCCCTCGAACAATGCAACTCCCTGCTCTCCCGGCACCGCGACGGTGCTCGGCGTCGTCAATGACAGCACCGGTCTCAAAACCACCAGCTCCCAGATCACCGGGGGCGGTGGTGCCGGTGCCATGTTGGGGCCGGTGATCGACAGCACCATGAACGTCGCGGCACAGCCGAAAGATGGTCAGCAGCCAAGCGCGCCGCCCATCGACTCGGGCGACAACCGGATCAGTTCGGGACCATTCGAAGTCGGAAACAATATCTATTTCGCCCAGAGCGTCCTTCAGGGAAGCAACGACGTCATCCAGTGGGGGATCATGGATGTCACCAGCGGCAAGGTCACGGCGCAGGGCCTGATCGCCCTCCCCGATGAGGATCTGCTCTACCCATCCATCTCGGCCAATCCCGACGGCACGTTCGTCATCGGGTTCAATGGATCGGGGCCGACGACAAACATCAGCGATTATTTCGACGTATGCAGCACGATTGGATTGAGCGTCACATGCGCAGCTCCGCAACTCGACTTCGCCGGTCTCGTCGGCGGCTATTCCCTCACCGATGCAGACGGCGTCATCCGCTGGGGCGACTATAGTTGGACCGTGGTCGATCCGCTCGACCCGCTGGATTTCTGGCTGTTCCAGGAATACCCCGTCAGCGCCGGGCGGTGGGGCACGGTCATCAGCGAGATCGCCATTATCAATACTTCGGTGCCCGAACCAGCGTCACTGACGTTGATGGTGACCGGTGCTGCCTGGCTCGGCCTGCTGCGCCGGCGCCGCTGTCGCGGCGGCGGTTGCACGACAGTCAAGCTGCCCTAGCGTCGCTCCGCCAGCAGGGCGCTCGCCTCGTCCCGCTTGCCGCTACAAACGGATATACTGTGATCCAATCCGAAAGCGGCATAAACCGCGATGGCAGAATTATAGGCCACCACCGCCTCCTCCACCCGCGCGGGATTGCTTTCGCGCTCTCCAAGCAGCCGTAGTGCGTCGCCGAGACCATTCTGCGTCACCGCCCAGTCGAGCGGTACCCGATCGCGTGTTTGTTCCTCCAGTGCCAGCCGGTAAGTCGCCATCGCTTCCTCGAGCCGAGCCGTACCGGTCTCGCGCTCGCCAAGCAGTCGAAGCGCATCGCCGATCCGGCCCTGTGTTTCGGCCCACAAGAGCGGTACCCGATTCCGCGACCGCTCTTCCAGCGCCGCACGTAAGATCGCCACTGCGTCCTGCAGCATTGCCGTATCGTTGTTGTGCACGCCCAGGGAGGTAAGCACGGCGCCCAGGTTGGATTGCGTCGTAGCCCATTGCGGCGGCGTTCGATCGCGTCGCGCCTCTTCCAGCGCCAGCCGGTAGGCTGCCTCCGCTTCCTCGAGATGCGCGGTGCCGCTCTCACGCTCGCCGAGCGTCCGCAGTGCATTGCCAAGGTTGTTCTGCGCCAAGGCCCACAACAGCGGCACCCGATCCCGGGTTCTTTCCTCAAGCGCGAGGCGGGCCGTGGCGACGGCTTCCTCAAGTCGCACCGTGCCAGGTTCCCGTTGCCCCATGCTCCGAAGCACAACGCTGAGATTGTTTTGGGTTTGTGCCCACTCGAGCGGCACCCGATCGCGGGTTCGCTCCTCAAGCGCCAGCCTGTATGCGACCACCGATTCCGCCAACCGGTCGATCCCGGTCTCGCGCTCGCCGAGCCGCCACAGCACGATACCGAGATTGTTCTCGGTCTCTGCCCAGCTACGTGGGGCGCGATCGCGCGTCTGCTCCTCGAGAGCCAGTCGGAGATCGCGCGCGGCCTCCACCAGATCGGCAGTTCCGCTCTCGCGTTCCCCAACCCTCCACAAGGCCAGTCCAAGGTCGTTCTGGGTCAGTCCCCAATCGAGCGGCACCAGCTCGCGCGGCTCCCCCTGCAATGCCAGCCGGTAGGCAGCGATCGCCTCTTCCAGCCGGGTCGTCGCGCTCTCCCGCTCGCCGATCCGAAACAGCGCGGCACCGAGGCTGCGCTCGGTCCGCGCCCAGTCAAGCGGTGTGGCCTCGCGGTGTCGCTCGGTCAGCGCGAGCCGAAACGCCGCCACCGCCTCGTTGAGATGCGTGGTCCCGCTTTCCCGGTACCCCAGGTTGGTCAATGCGGTCCCGAGATCATACTGCACCTGCGCCCAGTCGGACGCGGCGGAGTCGGGTGGAAACTGCTCCAGCGCCTTACGGTAGATGGCGATGGCCGATTGCAGGGCTGCATTGTCGCCTTTGCGATCTCCCAGGTCGGACAGGGCATCGGCCTGCCGCGACAGATACAAACCGAGCTCGTGCGGGTGTCCTGCGGGGACCAAACTTGCCGCCTGCGCGAAATGGCCCGCGGCCTCCTGGTAGTGCAGCTCCGTTCGCGCGATGCCGCCGCGGCTGGCCAGCATCTTTGCCGCGCTCAAGGCGTGGCGATCTTCCGCTTCCTGCGCCTTCCTCTTGAGTTCCTGCGCCTGACGAAGCGCCATCAGCTCGAATTCCTGGGCCTGATCCAGGAGCTTGTCCGCATCGGACAACCGCCCGGCTTCCAGCGCCTGGGTGGCCTGCCCGACGAGTTCGACAGTACGCGGGTCATCCGGGTCAAGCGCCGCCAACGTGTCGCGTGTCCGCGCGAAATGGTTGGCGATCTCGGTCAACCGTTCCGGCACCTTCTCCAAAGGCACATCGTCCTTGCCAAGGATCCGGAAGAACTCACCCACGGCGGCCGAGGTGAACCCCAGTTGCGTCGCCAGCTCTGCCGCCCTCGCCTCTGCCTGCGCCCGCGCCATCGCGGTCGCCGCCATCTCATTGGCAAAGGTTTTCGCGATCGCCGCCAACCCGGCCGGATCCGCGCTGTTGATCGTAACCTGTCCGTTGATGACACCGATATTGGTGGCGCCGTTGCCGGTCGAGTTCTGCACGATGTTCGGCGGTGAATTGGGCGCTGTCTGTGCGTAGGCAGCGCCGATCAGCGTTGCGAGCGAGCCGGCGATTACCCCGGCACGGATCCGCATCATCGGTAAATCACCGCGCCGGCCGTCGCCGAATTGCCGATTGCATGCATGCGCCCCACCAATGTTCGCCGGCGGCGGCAAGACCGCGAGTGCCGTTACCCGCCGATGCCCATGGCCCGCGCGCTCTCCCGCGTGCCGGACAAGCGAAATGATTACGACTGTTGTCGGGATCGATACGCATAGTCAAGCTGCGGATGCCGCAGCGCCTGGCCGGCGGGTGGCGGTCAATCAGCCGGTAAACCGTCTGGCCTCGCCCCCTCCTCCCATGCATCCTCTCCACCTACCGCTACGGAGCACCCGCCATGCCGATCCGCCGTGTGCAACCCGAGGGCCGGCTTTCCGGCGCCGTCATCCACGGCAGCACCGTCTATCTCGCCGGCCAGGTGGCGGACGATCCGTCGCTGGATACGGAGGGTCAGACGGCGGACATCCTGCGCCAGATCGACGCGCTGCTGGCCGAGGCCGGCACCGACAAATCGCGCCTGCTGTCCTGCCAGGTGTTCCTCGCCGACATGGCGGACGTGGCGGCGATGAATCGTGCCTGGGACGTCTGGCTCGACCGCGCCAACCCGCCGGCCCGGGCCACCGTGGAAGCAAAGCTGGTCGATCCGCACTGGCGGGTGGAGATCACTGCCATCGCCGCGCTGCCGTGACCCGGCCGCCGGTCCGCGTCCGCTCGCGCGAGCGGACGCTTGGCCTGGACCGGCACTGGCTGCGCTCGACCGCTTTTACGCTGCTGCTGGTCGGCCTCGTCGCCGCCGCGATCGGGGCTGACTGGACCGCGACGCTGTCTTCGCTGGTCACCTGCGCAGTCGGCTTCGGCTTCTTCTATGTGTTGTTCCCTGGCGGCGCGCATTTCGGCATGACCGTCGCCAACTTCCTGGCGATCTACGCCTGCATGTTCGAATTCTTCCGCGACGCCAATTTTCCCGCCGCCTCGAGGGAAGCGGCGCTGATCGCGGTGGCATTGCCGGTGCTGGGGTTCCTCGGCGGCTGCATCGTGCGGCGGCGGCAGGTGTTGTCGATTATCCACGCACGCCGTATTCGCGAGCTCCAGCACTTGCCGCGGGTGACGGGCTGGCTGCTCGGTGCGCTGGGCGTGGGGGCCGCATCTTTCGCGCTGCCGCGACTGGAACTGGACACGCAGGCCCAGGGGTTTGCGCTGCTGGCGGCGATGGCGCTGGTCACGCTGTTCGTCGTCGCCTCGGTGCGCGATGTGATCCTGGCGATGATCGACATCGCCATGGTGTTCGAGGGCGTGGGGGCGCGGCTAGACCGTCTGGTACGGCCGCTGATGGCATTCGTCACGTTCTACGCGCTGCTGATCGTCGTATTCGCGTGTCTGTATCGCATCGCCGATCTCACCACGAGGGTGCCGCAGTTCTCGCTGCACGGCGGCGCGGCGCGGATCAGTTTCGTCGATGCGCTGTATTTCAGTGTGGCCACGATCACCACGCTGGGGTTCGGCGATATCGCGCCGGCGTCCAACCTGGTGCGGGCGATCACCGGGGTCGAGGTTATATCCGGTATACTGATGCTGCTGTTCGGCTTCAGCGAGATCATGCGCAGTGCCGGCGGTGAACGGCGGCCGCCGCACGATTCCACTTAGCGTTTGAGGGAAGCAAAAGCATGACCTGGAACGGTCGTAGGGTTTTGGTCACCGGCGGGGCGGGATTTCTCGGCGCCAATCTCTGCCACACTCTGGCGCAACGCGGCGCTCGCGTGGTCGCGCTGGACGGCTTCCTGTTCGGCGGAGGCGCCAACGCAGCGAACTTGGCCGATGCGCCGGTGGAACTGGTGCGCGGCGACATCCGCGAGATCGACCTGCGCAACGTGTGCGAAGGCGCGTCGGTGATTTTCAACCTCGCCGCTCAGACCAGCCACATGGGTGGCCAGAACGATCCGCTGGCCGACATCGCGGTGAACGCGGTGGCACAAGTGCGGCTGATCCAGGCCGCGCGCGAGGCGGCACCGGATGCAGTCGTGGTGCACGCCTCGACGCGGCAGTTCTACGGCAGGGTGCAGAAGCTGCCGGTGGACGAGAACCAACCGGTGGCGCCACCTGATGCCAACGGCGTGTCGAAATTCGCCGGCGAGCAGTACTGGCTGCTGGAACACCGCGTGCGCGGCCGGCCAGTGGTCTCGCTGCGGCTGACCAACTGCTACGGCCCGCGATTGCGCATCCGCGACGCGCGGCAGACCTTTCTCGGTATCTGGCTCCGCTGCGTGCTGGAGGAGCGGCCGTTCGAGGTCTGGGGCGGCTCGCAGTTGCGCGACCTGACCTACGTGGATGATGTAACCGAGGCATTCCTGCTAGCGGCTGAGACGCCCGATTGCCACGGGCGCATCTTCAACCTCGGCGGCCCGCCACCGGCTTCGCTGCACGACATCGCCGAACTCCTGGTGCGAGTTGCAGGCGCGGCGGCGCATTATACGACGCGCGAGTTCCCCGCCGATCGCGCGACGATCGACATCGGCAGCTACCATGCCGACGACAGCGCGTTCCGTGCCGCCTCGGGGTGGACCGCAAAGGTGCCGCTGGAGGAGGGAATCAAGCGCACGCTGGAATGGTTCCGACCGCGGCTGGCGGATTACCTGTAATCTACGGCGCTCACCTCATAAGCCGGCACTTGCCAGTCCGAATCGGGAAAGCCGGCGTAGTCGCGATCGTGGCTGATCCAGGTGCACGCATGCTCTACTACCAGGGTGGCAAACCAGGCATCGGCAATGCGCGGCCTCTTGTATCGGTCTCGCGGCATAGATGCCCTTCCCGCCACTCTACCACTCCTGCACGTCGATTTGGGATTCGGGCAGCCCCGCAACTTCCCAAGCCTCGCGCCCGCCACGGTACCAATAGACCCGCGTGTAGCCAAGTGCGAAGAGGCGCAACGCCAGGTTCCGTCCGGCGAAGCGTTCCGAATTCCACCCGACTGCCACGATCGGCCGGTTGAGATCGCCGCCGGTCAGGTCATGGAGCTTGCTGCGCAGACGGTCCTGCGCCTCGTCGGTGAAGCTGCCGCCCAGTCCAGCGAATTCCAGCCCGACGGCACCTGGGATCGACGCCCCACACGAGCACCCGACCGCGTCGATGACGACCGGTCGGGCGTCTGCAAGCAACCGCACCAGCTCGGGCGTTTGGATCGTCGTCGTACCTGGCGCCGACATCGGCGTATGCCTCGCTGTGCAAAGCGCCATCCGCCGGCACGCCGAAATCCGCGTCCTCATCGGCGTGATCGCGTTCACCCGCAAGCCGCAATCCATCCTGAAAATGTCGCATCTGCTTGGCGTAAACGGTCGAGGGATATTCCGGGAAGTTGCTGCGCACAGTGCCGTAGGGCCACAGCCGGTCTGCCTCCTCGAGAGCATGTTTCGCCTGCGACTCCTGGCCTAACAGGGCATACGCCGCCGCAAGCCTTCGGTGTCGCAAACCGGCACTGTCGAAAGGGTGCATCGCGAGCGAGCGTTCGAGATACGCGACCGCCTCCTGGTTTCTGCCCAGCAGCAGCATGGCCAGACCCATCTGGGCATAGCGCTGGAACTTGTAGGGGCTCCGCGGATTGAGCCGATCCGCCTGCTCGTGCAGGGAAAGAGCCGCTTCCGAGTCGCCCAGCATCATCTCGCATCGGGCAAGCTCGTTGTAGATCCCGGTCATCACCCGCGTCCGGTTGGGGTCCGTTTGAATGGCCCGCTCCGCGATTTCGACCGCCTGCGGACACCGACCGACGGCGCGCAGCCATTCCACGTAGGTGTTGAGGACCAGCTCCGAACCAGGTGCGAGCGCGCGCGCCTTCGTAATCAAACGCTCGGCACGCTGCAGTTTCTCGAACGTGCCCCAGCCATGATCAATCGCATCATCCGCAAGATAGGAGACGATTTTGGTCATGGCGAAGACCGACCCGGGGTCTAGCAACAGGGCTTGCTCGAGCAGCGCCTGCACCTGCCCATCGCGTTCCGGCGTAGGCGGCAGGCTCCAGATCGAGCGGGCGCGCAGGATCAAATCGAACGCATCGGGATTGGTCGGGCGCTCGAGCAGGCTGCGGGCGGCCTCGATCTCGACCAGGCGGGGGCCGACTTCGTCGCGCGCTCGGGTGACGATCTGTTCCTGCCCGCTGCTTTGGGCAGCCGTCGGCTCATCGAAGCGGTCCGACCAAAGATGCACGCCCGTTTCAGCCGAGATGAGCTGAACACTGACCCGCAGCGTGTCCTCGATCCGCCTTACGCTGCCTTGAGCGCGTAGCGCACGCCCAGTGCCTGTCCGATCTGTCGAACGTCCACGGCTTTGCCATTGAACTGGTAGGCGGACTCTCGCGCAATGACCAAGGCTCCCTCGATTTGCGAGAGGTCGCTTGTCAGGTCATCTGTGATGCCGTCGGCAACGTGGTCGTCCTTGTGGTCGGTGCCCAGGTTCTGGAATGGCAGCACGACCAGTGACAGGCGCGGCGGCACCGTAGTCCTTTCCGGACGGAGGCCGAGCCATAGTGTGGTCACCACCACTGCAAGGATTGTGGCGGCGCCCGAGCCTGCGGCCAGCCAGCGCCATGACCAGCGCCCGTGGGATGCGGTCGCAGCGGCACCGGCTTCGGCCTCATCGTCCGGCTCCGGCTCGGGGGTGGGCGAAATCTCGTCAGGGCCGGTCACGGAATGGACGAACCGGTAGCCTTTCCCCGACACAGTCTGGATGCAGCTGCCTCCCTCCGATCCGGCGTCGAGGACGCGGCGCAGCGTCGAGATCTGCACTGTGAGGTTGCCTTCCTCGACCACCGTGCCCGCCCAAGCGGCACGCATGATCTCGTCCTTCGTCACCAGATCGCCTGGTCGCTCGGTGAGCGCCCCGAGGACCGCGAGTGCGCGAGATCCAACGCTGACGGGCAGGTAACGACCGTCTTCGTTGCGGCGGAACAGGAACCCGCCGCGGCGGTCGAAGCGGAACCGGCCGAATAGCAACATGTCGCACGAACTGAGTGCGTCCATGACTGCGGTTCCCCCCCGCTACCTGCCGTCCGGACGACAGTGTAATCCTCCCGCCGAGGCTGTGTAGCGGTCATTCCCTGGGCCAGCCAGACGGTAATAGGGGCAAAACCACGGGCGGTTGTTACGCTGGCTGACTGCGGCAGTGGATGAGGTCAGGGAGCGGCGGTAGTGCGGGCTGTCCGGGGATGGCAAGCCTGCTGCCGAGATAGTCCCAGAAAGCGACGCCCAATTTGGCGCAAGTCTTGGCCAGGCCGAGGAAAGCGTCTCGGCAGTCGCGGCCGAGATCGCTGCGGGTGCGACCGCTGACTTTGCGTTTGGTCACCTGGCATCGGATGTCATTTTCCGAACCGTTGGTATGGAGCGGGATGTCTGGATGGTCGAGCACGGCCAGCAGTTCGGCCTTGTTGGCGTGCAACCGCTGTAGCAAGCGATCCAGACTGACGAAGCCGGTGTGGCGACAGAAGACGTAGTCGAACCGCGCGCGGAACTGGTCGCGCCGCCATGGTGTCGGCGTGGTGCGGTAGTCCTTCAGATCGGCGTAAAGCTGCCAAATCAGCGCGCGGACCTGCTGCTGTGCGGCACGCTGTTGGTCGGTGAAGGTGTCGAGTTTGTGCACCAGCCGCTCGGCGTGTACCCAACAGAGTGCGTGCTGACCGACGGCAAACTGTCCGGCGTCGTCACTGACAATCACCCCCTCACGCAGAAAGTCATGCGCTTGGATGCTGCCCCACAGCGCCCCCTCGGTGGCGATCTGCACCGGGTTGGGTGTTACCGTCAGCGCGGTGATCCCAAGCTGCTCCAGATGCGCCCGCCAGGCCGCAGGATCGGCAAACTGCTTGTCCGCGTGTTCCGCCAGGCGAGTGATGATGGGTCCGGCGAGCGCACGCTCGCGCATGTAGCTCAGTGCCACATCATTGATCACGTAATCGGTATATCCGGCGCGCAGCAGATCGAGGAAGTTCCAGCGGCACTTGCTATCGGTCGTGCCGAACCAGGCAAAGTTTTCATTACCGATCTGGGTGCAAAAGCCGTTGGCGGCTTTATGTGGCCCCAGTGTCGTCCACCGTGATCCAGCTGGCGCTCCGCAACCCGGCACGCAACACGTCACGCGCTTCGGCGAGGAATACGTCCTGCCCGGCAATCAGCAGCCGCATCACTTGCCGCTTCGAAATGCTGACACCGATCGCCCGCAGCTGCTCCACCAGTCGTGGCACCGTAACCTGACCTTGGTGGTATTGCGCCAACACGAAGCGCCGTAACTCTGGCCCGAAGTGGCTCGCCACGCCAGATGGCAATGCCGCCACCACCGTTCGCCCCTCCGGCGTCACCCAGCGCTCGCGGCGATAGCGGATCGTCCGAGCCCGCAGCACAAGATCCTGCACCACGAAGTCTTCGTATCCCTTGAAGCGCGAACCAGGCGGAACCTGGGCCCGAACAACCTGGTCCTCGACGCTGACCCGGGGCGACGACCTGCCGCGTCCCCGATCCTTGCCACCTCGCGGCAGCTTCGGTGTGGTTCCCTTGTCCATCCCGCTGGGTTTGATATCCGGTCGGCCCTTCAGGCCCCTCAGCCGCGCGATCTCCTCGCGCTGCTCGGCAACCATCCGCTTGAGATCCGCAACCTCACCCAGCAGCTTCAACACAAGCTGCTGTAGTTCGCCATGCGACAGACCAGACATCTCTGGTGGGATGGTCACGTCCAGCTTGAATCAAGCCGCCGCGCGTCGACGCAAGCAAAATATCAGCTCGCGCCCGAGGTTTTGCCCCTATTACACCAGATGGCCGCAACCTGCTGAAAAACCTGCATTAAGAAAATCTTTGGAAGAATTTGGAACCGCCACGTAGCGCGATTTTCGGCACACGCTTCTCGTCTGGCTTGGTACATTGGCCAGGGGGAGCATGTCATGAGTAAATGGGAAAGCCGCTGGAACGCGCGCTGCGCCGGCGGCGTCATGCTGGGATTGATCGTCGCTGGAATTACCACCCCAATCGGCGCAAGAGCCAACTCGGTCTTTACGTGGGACCCGGGGGCACTGACCGGTACGGGCTCATCCTTCACGGCCGACACGGCCCTCGGGACACACTATCTGTACGACATTGGCTCGATGCAGAACGTCTACACCGTGAATTTCCTTGAGCAGATAACGGGTTTCACGCTCAACAGTGCATCAGTCGACACGCTAGGCCTCAGCGGAACGCCAGGCGCGGCAGGCTCTTACGGCCTGTATTTGACAATGCAGAACCAGACTAAATTTGTCGGTCCGCCGAACATCTATCAATACCTCAGCGGGCAGGCGGCGCTGATGTTGGACCCCGGCAACAACAATGGTGCCGCGAGTTCGACCCCGTCGGGGCTGACATTTGCCAACACCGGGCCGACCGGTGCGGCCGACGACATCACGCTTGCCACCGGCACACTGGTTTCCGGGCACTTTTCGGCTGCCCCGGCACAGGGGATCGTCAGCATCGGAGACTTCGTGCAGACCTTCCAGCCAGCGGCTGCCGCAGGCGGGTTCTTCGTAAACCCGGTCTCGCCATACGAGATGATCCAGCTGATCGATACGACCTTTCCAGGGAACCTCGTGATCACTCCAGCCCAACCCGTGTGATCAGCGTGCTGAACGGCGAGCCCGACAGCGCGGTCATTAGCCTTCTTGTCCCCGAGCCGGCCTCGCTGCTGCTGCTCGGCAGCGGCATCGCCGGCCTTGCCGTATTGCGCCGGCGGCCGAGGGACTGCCACCCGCGCTAGCGCCCGCCTCCCGAAGCGGCGGTCGCGTTGCCTTGGGTCCGGCTGCCCCGACAGCCTGACCCAAGGCGACCTTCTTCTCTGCTTCACACTTCCGACAGGAACGCCCATCCTCCGGACGGCGATCGCGTTACCCGCCAGAGCAGGGAGGAGTCCGCTATGCCAGAGCATGTCTACAAGGTTGTCCAAATCGTCGGCTCATCCGAGGAGAGCGTCAGCAAGGCGATCGATCGCGCGATTGCGAAGGCCGCGGAAACGCTGCGCAACATCGGCTGGTTCGAGGTCGAACAGGTGCGCGGCCACATCGAGAACGGCAAGGTGAAGCATTATCAGGTGACGCTGAAGCTGGGCTTCCGCCTGGAGGATTAGCGTCCGCTACCGCCGCCCCGTCGGCACCTGATTGAACGGCCGGTTCTTGTCGACGCGGATGTCGGCGGGCAGCCCGAGCACGCGTTCGGCGATGATATTTCGGAGAATCTCATCCGATCCGCCGGCGATCCGCGCGCTCGGCGCCGACAACAGCGCCTGCTGGAACATCGCGTATGCCTCCGTCAGGTCGTCATCCATCACCAGCCCGGCCATGCCTATCAGGTCCATCCCGTAGGACGCGATGTCCTGCAGCTTGCTCGCGTTCACCAGCTTGTGAATCGAATTCTCCGGCCCCGGCGTCTGGCCGCGCGACAGCGCTGTCATGGTGCGGAAGCGGGTGAACTTCAGTCCCTGCGTGCGCGCGTACCATTCCGCGATGCGCTCGCGCACCGCACCGTCGCTCAGCACCATCAACGACCGCGCAAGCTCCAGCAAATCCTCGACATCCGGGCGATGCACCTCGCCCACCGCCAGGCGCTCGTTCATCAGCGTGGTGAGCGAGACCTTCCACCCCTGCCCCACCGTACCGAGCCGCTGCGCATCGGGCACATGCACATCGGTGAAGAAGACCTCGTTGAAGTGCGACGCGCCCGACATCTGGTGGATCGGCCTGATCTCGATCCCCGGCGAGCGCATGTCGAGGAAGAAGAACGTCAGCCCCTCGTGCTTCGGCACGTTCGGATCGGTCCGCACGACGATGATGCCGAAGTCCGACAGGTGTGCGCCCGAGGTCCAGATCTTCTGACCGTTGATGATCCAGTCATCGCCGTCGCGCTCCGCCCGCGTGCGCAGTGCGGCCAGGTCCGACCCGCCCGCGGGTTCGGAGAACAACTGGCACCACACCTCCTCGCCGCGCAGCGCCGGACGCACGTGGCGATCGAGCTGTTCCGGCTTCGCATACGCCATCATAGTCGGGATGCACATGCCGAGACCGATCTCGAACAGGCCGCGCGGCACCGCGTAGTTGTCTTCCTCCTGGTGGTAGATCACCTGGAGGATCGGCGACGCCTCGCGCCCGCCGTATTGCTTCGGCCAGGTGATGGCGGCGAAGCCTGCATCCGCCTTCTTCGCCTGCCATTCCTTGCAGCGCTGCACCCCATCGCCCCCGAGATCGCCCAGCCGCAGCACCGGCCGCGCCCGGCTCTTGGGTTCCGCGTTGACCGCCAGGAACGCGCGCGCCTCGGCGCGGAACGCGGCCTCGTCCGGTGTATCGTTGAAGTCCATGTGCGCCCCCTACGCCGCGTTGCGCATTTCGAGCAGTTCAACCAGGCGGTGCTTCCACCACGGCGGCGACCCGAGCGCCAACGCAAGCTGCTTCGAGCGCCGATAGTACAGATGGCAGTCCACATCCCAGGTGAAGCCGATGCCGCCGTGCGTCTGGATGTTCTCCTTGGAGGCCAGGTGGAACGCCTCTGTCGCCGACACCCGCGCGGTCGTCGCGGCCAGCGGCAGTTCGGCCGCATCCGCCGACAGTGCCCAGGCGCCGTAATACGCATTCGACCGCGCCAGTTCGTTCGCGACATACACATCAGCGAGCTTGTGCTTGATCGCCTGGAACGAACCTATCGGCCGGCCGAACGCATAGCGCTCCTGTGCATAGTTGCGCGCCATTTCGAGCGAGGCATCGGCGCCGCCCACCTGTTCGAACGCCACCATGATCGCCGCTCGCTCGAGCAGACGCTGCACCAGCGGCCAGCCCGTCTGTGAGCCGAGCCGTTCCACCTCGGCTCCGGCAAAGTCGATGCGCGCGTGATTGCGGCTGGGATCGACGGTGGTGAGATCGCGGCGGGCGACCACGGTGAGATCGCTCAGGAACAACGCGATCTCGCCTGCTTCGTCTCGCGCAACGACGATCGCGAAATCGGCAATGCCGCCATCCATCACCGGCCATTTGCTGCCGCTCAGCCTGCCGCCGATCGCGCGCGTGCGCACACCGGCTGGATCGGGATTTCCCGTGCCCTCGGCCAGCGCCAAGCAGCCGATTGCCGAACCGTCCGCCAGCTTCGGCAACAGCCGTCGCTTCTGCGCGTCGCTGCCAGCGAGCAACAGCGCCTCGGTGGCGAGATAGGCGGACGAAGCGAACGGCACCGGCGCCAGCGCACGGCCGAGTTCCTCGGCCAGCACGCACAGGCCTTCATAGCCCAGGCCGGCGCCGCCGTACTGCTCGGGTATGGCGGCACCGAGCCAACCCATCTCCGCCATCCCGCGCCACAACGCGGCGGCATACAATTCGCCACCCTCAAGTACGTGCCGTACCAGCTTTGGTGGCGATTGTTCGGCGAGAAACCGCCGCGCCTGATCGCGCAATTGCTTCAGGTCATCGGAAAAATCGAAATTCATCCCGGACCATGTCCCTCAAGGTCAACGCGATTACACCCTACAGCCCGGCCCGACCATTGACCACGCCCGGGCAATCGGTGAACGCTCGCGCAGCAGCAACCCTCGGAGGATCGCCATGTCTGGGCTCTCGAACAGCCGCATCGCCTGGTTCAACGGCGAATTCATGCCGGAGGGGCAGGTGATGATCCCATTCCGCGACCGGAGCTGGAAATACGGCGACGGCGCGTTCGACATGACGCGCACCTTTGAGGGCATGCCATTCCGCCTGAAGGAGCACATCGACCGCTTTTACAACTCGCTGCGCTATCTACGCATCGACCCTGGCGTGTCGCCTGCGAAGATGGTCGAACTGTCCGAGGAGGTCGTTGCGCGCAACGAGCATCTGCGGCAGAGCGTCGGCGACTGGTGGGTCGGCCAGCGTGTCAGCCGAGGCGTCGACGCGGTAGGCGACGAGGGCTGGACGCATACCGGGCCCAACGTCGTGATCGAGGTGCTGCCGCTGCCGCTGAAGAAGCGCGCGAAGTATTATCGCGATGGCGCCGATGTAATGGTGACGGCGCTGCGCCGCACCTCGCCCAGCATGCTCAGCCCACGTGCGAAGATGCACAACTACCTGAACATGATCGTGGCTGAGATGCCGGTAAAGGCGGCCGATCCTGACGCCTGGGCGATCCTGCTGGATGAGAACGGCAACCTGGCCGAGGGCATGGGCAGCAATATCTTCATCGTGCGTGATGGCGGACTGCTGACGCCGCGGCAGAAATATGTGCTGCCGGGCGTCAGCCGACAGATGACGATCGATCTCGCGGCGAAACTGGGAATTCCCTGCAAGGAGCAGGACCTCGACCTGTTCGATGCCGAGACCGCCGACGAGATGTTCCTCACCTCGACCAGCATGTGCATTATGCCGGTGCGCAGCTTCAACGGCGGCAAGGTCGCCGACGGCAAAATCCCCGGTCCGGTGACAGTGCGGCTGACCGCGGCCTACACCAAGGAGGTCGGCTGCGACTTCGTGCAGCAGTATCTCGACCGGCTGGAGTAACGCGACGATTCGCCTCTCCTGCTTGCAGGAGAGGCGATTGGATTGCCGGCCTTCGTCAGTGGCTCACTTGCGGCGCACGCAACATGGTGTCCAGACGCTGCCCCAGGGCATCTGACACTGCTGTCACGGGATCCGTCCCTGCCACCTGCGTCGCGCCGGCGGTGCTGTTGCCCGCAGCAGACGACTGGAAGTTGGTGCACGCCGCCAGCACCAGCAGCGACGACACCACGAGCAGCCTCCAGCCGGAGGCCGTCTGGGACTGCATGATGTATGGTCTCCCGGTCCTTCAGTCGATCCAACGGGATCGACGGCGCTATCGCAGAACTGCGAATCCGCGAAACACCATTCGCTCAATCCGATGCCAGGATAGACTGACAATCGCCAATTTCAGCTTAACGCGCCCGCAAATAATTCGGATCGGCCCGCGATCACCGATGTGTGTGTCGCGCCGGCGTGGCGCCTGCAAGTCGCTCGGCACCTTCGGCGGTCAGATAGGCGATGCGCCCGCCCGCGATGGTGGCAACGACTTGGGGAACCATCGGATCGATCAGCACCAGGTCCGCGCGCAATCCCTCAGCGATCGCACCGCGATCGGCGAGCCCCGCTGCAGCCGCCGGGTTTGCGGAGATCAATCCCCATGCGGCTGGTCGGTCGAGCCCACCCCGCCCCGCCAGCACCATCGCCGCGCGCAGCATCGCCGGATAGAAATAGTCAGACGACAGTACGTTGCAGATTCCCGCTTCAGCCATCCGCGCCGCGGACGTCCAACCGAGATGCGAACCGCCACGCACTACGTTCGGGCAGCCCATCACCACCCAGTCGCCGGCGGCGCGTGCCTCCTGTCCCACCACCTCGGCCATCGGGAACTCGCAGATGCGGGCACCGCGCGCGCGAAACGCCTGACGCGTGGCAACGGTCTCGTCGTCGTGGCTCGCCATCGGCAATCCGGCTGCACGCGCCGCCGCTGCGATCCGTTCCAAAGCATCAGGTACCGCAGGCGCACACGCACCGATCTGCTCGGCGAGCGCGCGAAAATCATCCAGTTTCATCCCGGCACGATCGCTGTACTTCGCTCCCGCCACCGGATCCTTGATCTTGTTTAGGATCGGCGGCGTGTGATCATTGAATGCCAACAAGTGGACACGTCCCGCAGCGATGTCGGCGAGCGCGATGTCGAGCGCCTCGAGATTGAACGCCTCCCAGCGCAGATGCACGCGCATGTCGCAGGTCCAGCGCCGTGCCTCCAGGGCATCGAGCAACGCCTGCCACGCAGTGAGGCTGCGCAAACCGGGTTCCCACGACAGCGTCACGCCATGAAATGCAGTCGTGATGCCGTTCGCCAGCAACTGCGCTTCAGTGTCTTGCAGTGCGATGTCGGCGGCGAAACCAACCCCTGGACGCGGCTGCAACTGCCGTTCGAACGCGTCGCCGTGGATATCGACGATGCCCGGCAGCACGAGCAGATCGCGGGCGTCGAATTCCGCACCTTGTCCACCGCGTCCGATGCCGGCGATGTGTCCATCCTCCAGCGTCACGTCCACCATCTGCTCGCCGTCCGAGCGCAGCAGCACCCGCCCGCCGGTAATCCGCAGCTTGTTCATCGCGCTCGCTTTCAGGGTTCGAAGACGATCTGCACGCGCGGCGTTGGATAGCGCGAGACGCCGAACTCTACCACCATGCCGTCGCGATCGACGTTGATGTTCTCGGTGACCAGCAGCGGCCGGTTGCGCGGCATGCGCAGCAGTTCCGCCTCCTCCGCGTTCGGCAGCCGCGCCGTGACGCGGGTCATCTGCCTCAGATAGTCCGAGACGCCTACCGCCTTCAGGGCTTCGGTGATCGTCGGTGCGTCGTGCAGTGCGTCGAGTACGCCACGCAGCCTGCCAGCGGGGAAATAATGCTGCGACAGGCAGACCGGCCTGTCGTCGGCGAAACCCAGCCGCTCCAGCAGCACGACGCGGCCGCCTGCCCGGATACCGAGGCCGGCAGCAACATGCGAATCGGCGGCAGTCTCCTTAAGCTCCAGCACACGCCCGGACGGGTCCATGTTGTGCCGGCGAATCCATTCGGAGAATCGTGTGCGCGCCTCGACCGCATACTCCAACACGTCCTCGGCGACGAACGAACCGCGGCCCTGCTCCACCCGCACCATCCCGCCGCGCGACAGTTCCTCGAGCGCGCGGCGCACCGTGTGACGATTGACCCGGAATTGTTGCGACAGCTCCGCCTCGGTCGGCAGGCGTCCTCCCGGTGGATAACGGCCGGCGCCGATGTCCTGCTGCAACCGGCTTGCGATCTGACGCCACAACGCGACGCCCTCCTGACGCGACACCGGTTCCGGCGGCTTCATCGCAATGTCATCCACGTGAACGCCCATTCGTGCAACTGCTGGCTTGACGATAACCGGGTCTCGGGCTAGCTGTCTAGACATCCGAACAAGCCCAGGTTTCACCAATGCCCGATGCATTGCCGCCGGAACAGCCATACGCCCCGCGTCAGCGCTGGATGGCGGTCCTGGCCCGTGCCGATGCCGATGAACTCAGCGAACGCCTCGGGACGCTGCCGGCCTATCGCGTGCTGCGGGGACCGGAAGCCGGGCTGGTGATGGTGCGCGGCCGCACCGGCGGTGGCGGGGCGCCGTTCAATCTCGGCGAAATGACCGCGACGCGCTGCACCGTGCGAACCGAGGCGGGTTTGGTGGGCCACGCCTATGTCGCCGGTCGCAACGAACGTCAGGCGGAATTGGCGGCACTCGCCGATGCGCTGCTGCAAGACCCGCTGCGGCAGGCCGCGTTGCTGGCGGAGATGATCGAGCCGCTGGCCGTGACCCAGCAGGCGCGGCGCGACACTGTCGCAGCGAAGGCGGCCGCGACACGCGTGCAGTTCTTCGCCATGCGGAACATGCGCACATGAGCACGACGATCACGCTGCCCGGTTTTGCCGATCCCATGGGTGAGGCACAGGCGACATTCCGTGCCGTGCTGGATGCGATGGCGCGGCCAGGGAAATTGCGTGAGGTGGGCGGGCGACTCGCAGCGCCACCGCCGCTCGATCCAGCGACGGCGGCGGTGCTGCTCACGCTCGTCGATAACGAGACCCCGCTGTGGCTCGATTCCGACGCTGCGGCGGCGCGCGATTGGCTGGCGTTTCACTGTGGCGCCGCGATCGTCGACACACCGGATAAGGCCGCGTTCGCCGTGGCGCTGTCGCTGCCCGACCTCGCCGCGTTGCCGGCGGGCACGCACGAAGCGCCGGAGGAGTCGGCCACGCTGGTCCTGCAGATCACCGCGCTGGGAACCGGCGCGCGCTACCGTCTGTCCGGGCCAGGCTTGCGCGAACCCACGTTGCTTGTGGCTAACGGCCTGCCGGTGGACTTCGCTACCATTTGGCAGCGCAACCATGCGCAGTATCCGCGCGGCGTGGACATCATCCTGTGCGCCGGCACGAGGCTCACGGCACTGCCGCGCAGCGTGTCGATCGAGAAGGCCTGAGCGATGGCCTATGTCGCGGTCAAGGGTGGCGAGCAGGCGATCGACAATGCGCATGCCTGGCTGGCCGAGGCGCGGCGCGGCGATCGGACGGTGCCGGAACTGTCGCTGGCGCAGATCGAGCAGCAACTCGGACGCGCGGTGGATCGCGCGATGGGCGAAGGCTCGCTGTACGACAGGGAACTTGCCGCGCTGGCAGTGAAGCAGGCGCAGGGCGATCTGACAGAGGCGGCCTTCCTGCTGCGCGCCTACCGCACGACATTGCCACGCTTCGCGCACTCGCTGCCGACCGATACTGCGGCGATGCGGATCAGGCGGCGGATCTCGGGGGTGTTCAAGGACCTGCCGGGCGGGCAGGTGCTTGGTCCCACCCACGACTACACGCATCGGCTGCTGGACTTCGGTCTCGCCGACGGTGCCGCTGATGTCGCCGCGCCGCTCGCTGACGAGGCGATGGCGGCGATGCCGCGCGTGCCCGATATCCTCGGGCGCGAGGGGCTGATCGAACCGGACGGCGAAGGAACGGCGGAACCTGGCGACCTGACGCGCCAGCCGCTGACCTTTCCCGCGACGCGCGACGTTCGGTTGCAGGCTTTGGCGCGCGGCGACGAAGGCTTCCTGCTGGCCCTCGGCTACTCGACGCAACGCGGCTACGGCGGCACGCATCCGTTCGCCGGCGAAATTCGCATGGGTG
The DNA here is from genome assembly GCA_963819855.1 of uncultured Alphaproteobacteria bacterium. GTDB lineage: Bacteria > Pseudomonadota > Alphaproteobacteria > Acetobacterales > Acetobacteraceae > JAMXLO01. The sequence goes on along the minus strand of CAWFYC010000021.1, from coordinate 900,320 downwards.
AGGTATCGGTGGAGATCGAACCGCCCGAGCTTGGGTTCGCCATCGACATCGGCGACATCACCGTCACTGAGTGCCAGATGGTGAACCAGTTCAAAGGTTCGAAGACCACGCCGCCGCAGTTCAGCCGTGGCTACGGTTTGGTGTTCGGCTTTTCCGAGCGCAAGGCGATGGCGATGGCGTTGGTCGATCGCGCCATGCGCGCCGAGGAGCTGGGCGAGGAGGCGACTGCGCCGGCACAGAACGTGGAGTTTGTGCTGTACCACTCGGACAATATTGAAGCGACGGGCTTCGTCGAACATCTGAAGCTGCCGCATTACGTCGATTTCCAGAGCGAACTGCAGAATGTACGCCGATTGCAACGCGAGGTCGCACGGACCGCGGAACGCGCGGAGGCGGCGGAATGAAGGGCTACAACTTCGCCTATCTGGACGAGCAGACCAAGCGGATGATCCGTCGATCGCTGCTGAAGGCAGTGGCGATCCCGGGTCATCAGGTGCCGTTCGGCTCGCGCGAGATGCCGCTCCCGTATGGCTGGGGCACCGGCGGCATCCAGGTCACCGCGTCGATACTGGGCGCCGATGATGTGCTGAAGGTGATCGACCAGGGCGCGGATGACACCACCAACGCGGTGTCGATCCGTCGCTTCTTCGCCCGCACCGCGGGCGTGCGCACCACGACGCGCACCGTGGATGCGACGGTGGTTCAGACGCGGCATCGCATCCCGGAGCAGACGCTGCGCGACGACCAGATTATCGTGTATCAGGTGCCGCAGCCGGAACCGCTGTTCCGCCTGGAGCCATCACGCATCGAGACCCGCCGCATGCATTCCCTGGCTGATTACGGCTTGATGCATGTGAAGCTGTACGAGGACATCGCGCGCTTCGGCCAGATCTCGATCAGCTACGATTATCCGGTGCTGGTAAACCACCGCCACCTGATGTCACCGAGCCCGATCCCGGCGTTCGACAATCCCAAGATGCATCGTATGCCGGCGCTACAATTGTTCGGTGCCGGCCGCGAGAAGCGCATCTACGCGATCCCGCCATGGACCGAAGTGCGCTCGCTCGATTTCGACGATCATCCGTTTCGGCCGATCCGCGCGCCGCATTCCTGCGGATTGTGCGGCGCCACCAACTCGTACCTGGACGAGGTGGTGATCGACGATTGCGGCGGGCGGCTGTTCGTGTGTTCGGACACCGATCATTGCGCGGAGCGGCGCGCTGCCGGCCATGTCGGCAGCCAAGGTCTCAAGGAGGCCGCTGAATGAGTGAAGATACGCTGCTGTCGGCCCGCGGTCTCTCATTATCGTACGGCGCACTCGCCGCACTGGCCGATGTGGATGTCGATCTCTGGCCGGGCGAAATGCTTGCGGTGGTTGGCGAGTCGGGATCCGGCAAGACGACGCTACTGAACGTGCTGTCCGGCCGTCTCAGGCCTGACGCCGGCGCCGTCTGGTACCGCGATCCCGCTGGCCACCTGCACGACGTGCACGCGATGCCGGCACCGGCTTTGCGCACTTTGCACCGCTCAGACTGGGGTTTCGTGCATCAGGACCCGCGGCAGAACCTGCGCATGAACGTCACCGCCGGCGGCAACGTCGGCGAGCGGCTGATGGCGCAGGGCGCGCGTCACTATGGCAACATCCGCGAACAGGCGCTCGACTGGCTGACACAGGTGGAGATCGACGCCGAACGCATCGACCACATGCCGCGCACCTTCTCCGGCGGCATGCTGCAACGGCTGCAGATCGCGCGTACGCTGGTGACCCATCCGCGACTGGTATTCATGGACGAGCCGACCGGGGCGCTGGACGTGTCGGTGCAGGCAAGACTGCTTGATCTGATCCGCTCGCTGGTGACTCGGCTGAAGATTGCCGTGGTGCTGGTGACGCACGACATCGGGGTGGCGCGGTTGCTGGCACACCGGATCATGGTGATGCAGCGCGGGCGGGTGGTGGAGACAGGGCTGACCGATCAGGTGCTGGACGATCCGCAACATCCCTACACGCAGTTGCTGGTCAGTTCAGTGTTGCAGGCATGAATTGGTTCATGCCACCAGCAAAGACGTGGATGGCGAGGCCAGCTCCGCCATGACGGTGTGCGGTTGGAGCTCCCAAATGAACCAGGTGATGTTGCACACCGATGCGCTGGCAAAGAGCTTCACTCTGCATTTGCAAGGCGGCGTCCGCATCCCTGTGCTGGCGGGCATCGGGTTGGAACTGCACGCGGGAGAATGCGTCGTGCTGTCCGGGCCATCCGGCGTCGGCAAGTCAACGCTGATACGCAGCCTGTACGGCAACTACCGTGCCGAGTCCGGCCACGTCCTGATCCGCCATCGTGGCGCGATGGTCGATCTTGCGACAGCCGATCCGCGCACCATCCTCGCAATCCGCCACGAGACACTCGGCTATGTCAGCCAGTTCCTCCGCGTGGTGCCGCGCGTGGCGGCAGTCGATGTCGTTGCCGAGGTGCCGATCGGCCGCGGCGCGAACTCATGACGAAGCACGACGGATCGCCAGAGATCTGCTGCTGCGGCTGAATATCCCTCGCCGCCTGCACGGACTGCCGCCGGCCACGTTCTCGGGTGGCGAGCAGCAGCGGGTAAACCTCGCGCGTGGTTTCATCGGCAACCATCCCGTGCTGCTGCTCGACGAGCCGACGGCTTCGCTCGACGCCGAGAACCGCGCTGTGGTTGTGGCGATGATCAACGAGGCGAAGGGACGCGGCACTGCCATCATCGCGATCTGCCACGATGCCGAAGTACGCGATGCCATCGCCGACCGCCTGTTCGCATTGACGCCGTTGCAGGACGCCGCATGACCGGCGAGATGATCCTCACCAACGCCATCCTGGTGCTGCCCGATGCGACGCTGCGCGGTACGCTGGTGGTGCGCGGCGGCTGCGTCGCCGACGCGCAGCCGGGCCGCTCGACCTCGCTTGCCGCCCACGACCTCGACGGCGACTACCTGATCCCGGGCATCGTCGATACCCACACCGACAATCTGGAACGTCAGGTGCAACCGCGCTCGCTGGCACGCTGGCCGTCGCGCTCCGCCATGGTGGCGCACGACGCTCAGTGCGCCGGCGCCGGGGTCACCACGGTGTTCGACGCGCTCTGCCTCGGCGATCTCGGCTTCGACAAAGAGCGCATCCGCACGTTCCGCGACGGCGTGGTCGATCTCGATTCGCTGAACGACGCCGACCTGCTGAAGGCCGAACACTTCCTGCACCTGCGCTGTGAGGTGCCGGCGATGGACATGCTGGCGTTGTTCGACAGCGTCGCCGATCATGCGCTGGTGCGCATCGTCAGCCTGATGGACCACAGCCCCGGCGTCGGTCAGTACGCCGATCTCGATTTTTATCGCGCACTGCGGCGTCGCGGCGGGATGGATGACGACGATATCGATCGCCGCATTCTGGAATTGCAGGAACAACGGCAGCGGACCCGGGTTCCGCATCGCCGCGCGCTGCTCGACCGCGTCGCCGACCGCGACATCGCGCTGGCGAGCCACGACGACCGCACCGAGGCGGAGGTTGCCGAGAACGCCGCCGACGGCATCAACATCAGCGAATTCCCGGTCACGATGGCGGCAGCGAAGGCGGCGAAGGCTGCCGGCATGCAGGTGATTGCCGGCGCGCCCAACATCGTCCGCGGTGGTTCGCATTCCGGCAACGTCGCCGCCGCCGATCTGCTGGCGACAGATGCGGTCGATGCGTTCGCTTCCGACTATGTGCCGAACAGCCTGGTGGAAGCGGCGTTCCAATGTGCGCAACTCGTTGGCCTGCCGCAGGCGATTGCCATGGTGACCGAACGTCCGGCGCGAATGGCCGGCCTCGACGATCGTGGCCGGTTGGAATCGGGACAGCACGCCGATCTGGTGCGGGTCCGGCTACATGACGGATTGCCGGTGGTGCGGCAGGTCTGGCGGATGGGCGAGCGTGTCGCCTGAAGCACGCGTCGGGGTTTATTACGCCCCGTTGCCTGACGATGTCCTGTTCGCCGATGCAGCGGCTTGGCTCGGCCGCGATCCGGCGAGCGGTGCGATGGTGTCGCAGCCGGACATTGCCGACATCGCCGAGGTCACCGCGGAACCGCGGCTATATGGCTTTCACGCGACGCTGAAACCGCCGATGCGACTGACCAGCGGACAACGATGGAACGACGTCGTGGCAGCCGCGGCGGCGCTCGCGGATCGCATCATGCCGTTCGATCTGCCGGCGCTCGAGGTGCAGGATCTGCACGGCTTCCTCGCGCTGCGCGAAACTGCGCACTGTGCCCAGTTGCAGGCACTGGCCGATGCCTGCGTCGAACAGCTCGATACATTCCGCGCGCCGCCGTCCGAGGCCGAGCTGGCACGCCGGCGGCGCGGACAGCTGACCCCGCGGCAGGACGAAATGCTGGTGCGCTGGGGTTATCCTTACGTGCTCGACACTTGGTTCTTCCACCTGACGCTGACGCGCCGGCTGAGCGCGGAAGAAAAGCAGGTGTACATTCCGGTCGCCGAGGAGTACTTCGCACGCGCGATCGCTACACCACGTCGCGTCAGCGACATCTGCCTGTTCGTGCAGCCCTCGCCCAGCGCGCCGTTTGTCATTCGGAAACGGCTGACGCTGCGCGGTTCAGCGCCGCGATAAAGCGCGCCACGCCATCCTCCAGCGCGCCGTCGTTCAACACCGTATCAACCGGCACATGGTCTGGCACTGTAACGTTGCGCGCGAGTCGGGCCGCGACATCGGCCGCAGCCTCGCGTCCGCGCGACACCAGCCGTGCAGCGAGGATGTCGGGCGACGCTGTAATTTCGATCGCCCGAACGGGAAAGCGCCGTGCCGCTTCGGCAATGACCGTGCGCGAGACATTCGCCACCGCGACGATCCCGTGTCCGATCGCGTCGATAGTAATGCCGTAGCGCAGACCGTGCGCCTGCCACTGCAACGTGAAGTCACTTGCAGCGAATTCTGCTTCGGTCACGGCTTCATGGACCTCACCACCGGCATAGGCGGGACGCGTGATCACACGGCGGACGAAGCGGAAACGCGGATCATCCGTCAGTACCTGCCGGGCAGCCTCCAGCAGAGTGTCCTTGCCAGCGCCGCTGGGCCCGACCACCAGGACCAGCACCCCTTCCCTACCCTCACCCGCCGCGCGGTGGAGGGGGCGTGACGGCACGGTCAATAGCCCCGGTCCCAGTCGATCACGTTGCGCAGCGGCGTCCCATCCAGGTACGCTCGCAGGTTCTCGCAGAACAGGTCGATCGCACCATGCCGGTTCTCGTCGCTGGCACCGGAAACGTGCGGTGTGATCAGCACTCGCGGATCGCGCCACAGCGTCTCCGGGGGCAGGTGCTCGAACTCGCCGACATAGACATCCAGTACCACCCCGCGCAGATGCCCCTGCGCCAACGCCTGGGCCAACGCGGTCTCGTCCACGATCTCGCCGCGCGCGACGTTGACCAGCACGACGCCGCGCTTCATCGCCGCCAGACGCTCCGCGTTGATCAGGTTGGTAGTCTCCGGCGTCCACTGACAGCAGACCGCCACGAAGTCGCTCTCAGCCAGAAACCGGTCGAGATCATCGGTGCCGCCAAGCACGGAAAACCCCGTCGGCAGCGGCGTGCCCGGCTCCGGCCGGCGCCGCGTGCCGATGACGCGCATGCCGAGGGCGGCGGCCAGACGGCCGACCTCTCTGCCGATGCCGCCGGCGCCGACCACGCACACGGTCTTCCCCTCCAGCAGCAGCGGCCGGTAGGCGCGATGGTCGAACGCGTCGGCCGCACGATCGTCCACCGCTCGGTTCAGCTCCTTGGCGAAGTACAGGATGCCGGCGATCGCGTATTCCGCCATCGCCAGCACGCTGCCCATGCCGCGCGTTGTCGTCACCACGACGTCGCTGCCCCACAGATCGCCGATGCGCAGGTTGCTGGCACCCGCCGGACGCTGATGGAACCATTTCAGTCGCGGCGCCCGCGCGCGCAGATCGAGCGGGAACGGAAAGCTGCCGAGGATCACCTCAGCATCAGCGAGCAGTCGGTCGCGCTCGCCGCGCGTGCCAACGCCGTTGGACCCGGGGGCGAGATAGCGCGATCCGGCGTAGGCCGACCAGGTGTCGCGGATCTCGCCGTCGAACCGGCCGCCGGCGTCGGTCAGATGGATCGCCGGATCGACGGCTTCGATCCTGGCGTGATCGGCGGCGCTCAGGCGATGGATGCCAAGGACGTTCACGGTGCGCATAGTGTGCTCTCGGATGGTGCGTATGGGACCTTTAGCATGATAGGCGGGGGGTGGTTATGATTCACGGTTACGGCGACCATGCGGCCAACGAGCTGACATTCCTTGCCTGGGTATGCACCGGCGTCGCGGTGATCGCATTCGGGTTCGTCGTCGAGAAGTGCAACATCTTCGTGACGACGATAGCATACCCCGCCCCTTGGCGACGCGGTGCACCGATCCCAATTCGAAGCACGATCGGGACCTTTGGAGGGGTCGCCTGATCGTGCTCGCGATAGCTCGCCTCGTTTGCGCAACAAAGTCGCTCGACTCGCCTGAGGAGCATTTCGCCAAGAGCGTGCGTGCCGAGCTGATCCTGTCGGCCGGAATTGTGCTGTTCGTGGCCAGCCACACCGTTTATCTGGCGCGGGAGTGAACCGTATCGCGCTCACCAGGTCACGAACATGACGCCCACCGCGACCGCCATCGCCACCGTGCACAGCCACCCCATCGCCCACAGCGGGCGCGGCAGCACGAACCGGCCCATCACGTCGGGGCGCATCGCCATCAGCATGATGATCACCATCAGCGGCACCGCGACGACGCCGTTGATCACCGCCGACCAGAACAACGCCTTGATCGGGTCGAGGCCGATGAAATTGATGCCGATGCCGATCAGGGTGGACACCGCGATGGTGGCGTAGAACCCCTTGGCGTCAAGCGGCTTGCGGTCGAGGCCGGTGGTCCAGCCCAGTGCCTCGCCGAGAGCGTAGGCGCCGGAGCCGGCGAGCACCGGCACCGCGAGCAGGCCGATGCCGATGATGCCGATGGCGAACAGCGCGAAGGTGAACACCCCGGCGATTGGCCGCAGCGCTTCGGCCGCCTGCGCGGAGGTCTGAATGTCGGTGATGCCGCTCGCGTTCAGCGTCGCCGCGGTGCTCACGATAATGAACAGGCTGATCACGTTCGAATAGCCCATTCCGATATAAGTGTCGAAGCGCATCCGCCTGAATTGTGCAGGCGCCTCTTCCGGTGCCTCGATCAGCGGGTGCGCCGCGGGGTCGATTTCCTCCTCCTCGGCTTCTTCCGACGATTGCCAGAAGAAGCAGTACGGCGTGATCGTCGTGCCCAGCACCGCGACCACGGTGACGACGTAGTCGGTGCCCAGCGAGAAATTCGGTACGAAGGTGCGATACAGGACTTCGCCCCACGGCACGTGCACCACCAGCGCCACCACCACGTAAGACAGCAGCACGAAGCTGATCCACTTCAAGATGGCGACATAGCGCTCGTAGCGGGAGAACACTTCGAGCCAGGTGCAGAAAACGGCGAAGCCGACCACGTAGAGATGAATCGGGCCGCCGATGATCAGCTTGAGCGCCGCGGCCATCGCGCCGAGATCGGCACCCAGGTTGATGATGTTCGCCGCCAGCAGCAGCGCGACGATCGCGTAGAGCAGCCAACGCGGGTAGTGCATGCGGATGCTGCCGGCGATGCCGTGACCGGTCACCCGGCCGATGCGCGCGCTGATCTCCTGGATCGCCGCCATCAGCGGGAAGCAGAACAGCATCACCCAACACATCGCGTAGCCGAATTGCGCGCCCGCCTGCGAGTAGGTGGCGATACCGCTGGGATCGTCGTCGGAGGCGCCGGTGATCAGGCCGGGACCGAGCCGGGCGAGCAGGCTCTTGTGGTCGGCGGCGCGAGGGGCGCGATAGCGGGCGATGCGCGCCGCCAGGACGGCGTGCGCTCTGGCGCGGATGGGGGCGTGGGTCATGGCGAAACCGCGACGTGCCAAAGCCCGACGGATCGCCGATCGACCACGTCGCTGTGAGCCGTGCTCATCGCCCGATTGCGCAGTGTCAGATGCTTGAGCTGGAACAGTCGAAGGAGGGCGTCTTTAGACGAATCGGGGAACATGGGCGAGTTTATGGCGATGCTGGTGCGCGGGTGAAGGAGTGTTGCGGCAGGACAGTGCGGTTGCTGTGCGGGGCCGAAAAGTCTCATGTCCTAGGTTGGAACAATTTCTTCAGTCTCGCCTGGCGGTCGCGGTGTTTCTTTTCGGCCGGCGCGGCAATTTTCTCCTTCACGATGTGCTTTAGGTGCTCCTTGTCCTTGAACCCTACCACCGGCTTGATCACCCAAGGATATTCCAGGATGTCCGCGAACATTGCATATGACGTGGAGCCGGCCTGCAGGATGGGCACGAACGGTATCTTGAAGTGCGGCACAGTGGCCTGCAGCTCCTGCGGAACCGATGATCCGCTCAGGTCCGCGACGACGAAACGCGACAGGCCGGCGAGCGTCATGATGGTTTCCGTATAGTTCCGGTCACTTGGGCGATCGAAGTCGAATATGATGGGAAGATAGTTCAGCTCGCGCAAACTGGCCGCCAGCAACTCCAGGACCTCCAGACCGCCCGCGGAGAAACGACCCAGGATCAGCACGCCGCGCTCGGCCACGGCATCAATCGCCTTGCGCAGCTTACGATGGTTCAGCAGAAGATGGACGAATTGTGCGACTTCGATGTCGTCAACCATCACTGGCGACTCGTTGCCGTGGCCGACGATGACAAGGCGAGACTGCTGGGCGTTGTCGAGGTTAACGTCCCACACCGATATGCCGTACACGTTACAACCGGTTAGCGTGGCACCCTCCAGGTTGGTTCGGACCAGCGTTGCATAACTCAGATTTGCGTCCGAAAGATCGGCGTCGCTGAGGTCCGCATCGAGCAATCGTGCAAACGTCAGATTGGCGCCCATGGCGTGGATACCGGAGGCTTCAACGCGCTCGAGGATCGCCGCCGTCAGGTTCGTACTCTGCAGGCTGGCATTCCAAAGCTCGGCGTCGCACAGGTTCGCACCGGTCATGTCGGCATCGTCAAGCGTGGCAAACCCGAGATGTGCCTCGGTGAAGTTCGTCCGGCTCAGGTGTGCCTGGGTGAGGTCTGCGCCGCTCAATCCGGCGTCGGTGAAGTCGGCTCTGTCCAGGAGCGCACCGGTCAAATTCGCATTGTCGAGGCACCTACCCTCGAAGTCGGCATCCTCCAGGTCCGCATTGGACAGGTCGATGCCCTCAAGATCGGCGATGTGCTTGTTGGTCCAGCTTAGATTCGCGTTCGACAGATACGGACGAAACCGCGGATGGGCGGCGCGCCAGAGATTCCACTTCTCAACACCGCCTTCGAGCAAAGTAAGCAACTCTGTGAGCCGTCGAGCGTTGGTCTCATCCTGTTTCTTGTATGTAGCGAAGGAGACGTCCCGAATAATCCACTCCGGGGTGGTCGGAACTGGACCAACGGCCTCCGCCGCCGGCCCCCCTCCAATCAGCTCCTTCGTGGCCGAGGCTTTCGCGACGACGCCTGTTCGCCTCGTGCCGCGCTTTGCAGCGCGGGCCCTCGCCACTTTGACCATGGAGAGCTCCCTTCGGATGTCGAACCGCAAATGCAGATCAACCTGCCAGACCCCGCCTTACTATAGACCGCGATGTTCCCTCACGCAGGGCCGCAAACCAACTCTCCCAAACCTACCGAGCGGCCGCACCAGTTGCTGCTTGATTCCCGCTCGGGAGCCCCGATGTTGCAACAATGTTCGTGCGCGATGACCGACAGCCAGCCTGCTCCGCATGCATTGCCGTCCGCTAGCCCTGATGGCGCCAGTCCGTGTCCTGGAGCCGTGGTCAATCGCCGTCCCTGCGGCGAACCCCTTGCTCCAGGCCCGCGCCGAGGCTCCGCACAACGTCACGCTCATGCCGCTCATCCGCGGGTTCCGTTCGTCCTTTCGGACCAGCAGTCTCACCCACATGTTTGTTGAGACGGCTGTGAGACGCCGCTGTGTATGCTCTGCAGGTCTCACCGGGGCCATGCGCGATTCCGTCGCAGAACTCCATGCACCCTGAGGCAAGGGGTTCGCACCGGGGTCCGAGAAGCACCTCTCATGCCGCTCATCCGCGGAGCCCATTCTTCTTTTCGTACCAGCAGTCTCACCCACAGGATATCGAGACACCCGTGAGACGCCTGTGCACGATACCCTGGCCACTCCCCGCCCGGTTCGGGCACATTGCCCGATCATGAGCACCAGCCCCATCATTCCAGTTATCCTGTCCGGCGGCTCCGGCACCCGGCTCTGGCCGGTCTCGCGAGAGTCCTTCCCCAAGCAGCTCTGGCCGCTGATATCCGACCGCACCCTGCTCCAGGAAACCGCGCTCCGTGCCCGAGGCGAGCGCTTCGCCGCGCCGGTTGTTGTCTGCAACCAGGAACACCGGTTTCTGATCGCCGAGCAGCTCCGCGCCGCTGGCATCCTCTCTCCAAGTATCCTGCTGGAGCCGGTCGGCCGCAATTCCGCGCCCGCCATCGCCGCCGCCGCCGTGCTGGTCGCCGAGACCGACCCCGACGCTGTGCTGTGGCTGCTCGCCGCCGACCACGCGATCGCCGACACGGCGGCACTGCACCACAGCCTTGCCATCGCGGCCGCGGCGGCGCGCAACGGCCGCATCGTCACCTTCGGCATGCGCCCGACCGCACCGGAGACCGGCTACGGCTATATCGCCGTCGGGGCGGCGCTCGACGACGCGCCAGGCGCTTACGCAGTCGCGCAGTTCGTGGAGAAGCCGAACGCGGCGAACGCGGCCCGCCTCGCGACGGATGGCAAGCACCTGTGGAACTCGGGCATGTTCGTGTTCACCGCCCGCACCCTGCTCGAGGAACTGGAAACCCACGCCCCCGACGTGCTGCGCGGAGTGCGCCGTGCGGTCGCCGAACGCACGACCGACCTCGACTTCATCCGTCTCGGCGTCGAGGCGTTCACCGCATGTGCCTCGATCAGCCTCGACTACGCGGTGGCCGAGCGCACTAGCCGCGCCGCCGTGGTGCCGGCCGACATCGGCTGGTCGGATGTCGGGAGCTGGAACGCGCTATGGGAGCTCGGCTGTAAGGATCCACAGGGCAACGTCGCGGTCGGCGACGTGCTACTGGAGGCCGCGCGCAACTGCTATGTCCGCAGCGACGGCATGGTGGCCGCCGTGGTCGGGCTGGACGACGCGGTGGTCGTGGTCACCGAGGACGCCGTGCTGGCAATGCACCGCGACCATGCCCAGGACGTGAAGAAGGTGGTGGACCGGCTAAAGGCCGCCGGCCGCCACGAGGCGGTCGCGCACAACCGTGTGTATCGGCCCTGGGGCTTCTTCGAGACCCTGATCCTGGGCGATCGGTTCCAGGTCAAGCGCATCGTGGTCACGCCGGGCCGCAAGCTGTCGTTGCAGAAGCACTTCCACCGCGCCGAGCACTGGGTGGTGGTGAACGGCAGCGCGCTGGTGACGCGCGACGACGAGACGTTGCTGGTGCGCGAGAACGAGAGTGTCTACCTGCCGCTGGGCTGCGTGCACCGGCTGGAGAACCCCGGTAAGATCCCGTTGACGCTGATCGAGGTGCAGTCCGGCGCGTATCTCGGCGAGGACGACATCGTCCGCCTGGACGACGTCTACAATCGCGCCTCGTCTGACTGACACACCGCCAGGATCTGCGCGAACCGCCACGCGGTTGACCGGATATGTGCCTCGGCCGGTAGGTGCAGACCGTGAAAGATCACCGCGACCGCCGCCACGACCACCGCGATGCGCCGTGCATTGAGGCCCGATGGCGGGCGGCCGGCAAGCATCAGCAGTGCCCAGGCACCGCCCAATCCGACGACTGCGCCAAGCACCACTTCAGGCAGCGAATGGAACCCGAGCGCAAGCCGCGATGCGCCGATCACCATCGCCGCACCGGCGGCAAGCGCCAGCACGATCACGCGTCGCCGAGGTACCAGTGCGGCCAGACCGCCGGCAACCACGGTTGCGGCGGCAACATGACCGCTCGGCGTCCGGAGATCGCCGATGCCGAGGCTTGGAGCACAAGCGAGAAATACCAGCTTCAGCCCCACCATCACGGCGAAGGTCATGAACACCGCCAACAGCCACGCGCCGGCACCGCGACGCCAGCCTTGCAGCAGCAGCGACACCGCGACCGCGAGAACCAGCGGCAGGATCAGTGCCTGATCAGCAAAATCGGTGATAAAGCTCACGAACGACAGCCTGAACCCGGAGGCATTGCCATTTGCTCAATAAGGCAGCTCATTGGCATCGCCTAGCTCTGTCATCCGAGCGCTCGTCCCGGCAAACTCCCGCGCGATCCGCAATGGAACCGTCACGCGATGAGTGACGCAGTCGTCGGCCTGCTGGTAGCTGGCTTTGTGTTCGCAGGTGGCATGGGCAGTCTGCTGCTCTATCCGTTGCTGCCGTCACATCACCTGACCAGCGAGACGCGCGATGCGGTCAGGGTTGGCATCGGCATGGTTTCCATCCTGACGACACTGGTGCTGGGCCTGCTGATCGCATCGGCGAAAGGGACGCTCGATCGCGCCGATCAGCAGGTGCGCTCATTCGCCGCCGATCTGATCCTGCTCGACCAGACGCTGCGCGACTACGGCACCGATGCCGACCCGATACGCGGGATGCTGCTTCAGTACACCGAAGAAGTGCTGCGCACCACCTGGCCCGATAAAACGCCGACGGAGGTCGAGCCGCTCGAAAGCAAGGAGTTCGGCACCCTGCTCGACCAGACGATGCGCGCGATCCTGGCACTGGTGCCGACGAGCGACGGACAACTGTGGCTGCGCAACCAGGCACTCGGCGTCGCGGCCAATCTGATCCACACGCGCTGGCTCGTGCTGGTCAGTGAGGCAGGCGCGATCAGTCCGGTTCTGCTCGGCATCATGATAGCGTGGATCTTCATCATCTTCGCCAGCTTTGGCCTGAGTGCGCCACGCAATGCCACCGTGGTAGTGACGTTTCTGCTGTGCGCCCTGTCGATCGGCGCCGCGATCTTTCTGATCCTGGAGATGTTCGCGCCGTTCAGCGGATTCATCGTGGTCTCGGCTACGCCAATGCAGAACGCGTTTGCTCACCTGAGCCAGTAACGGGAGTAGTGTCATGGTATTCGACTTCGGTTCCAGGCGTGCCGTGGTATGCGGCGGCAGCCGCGGCATCGGCCGTTCGATCGCACTCGGCCTGGCGCAGGCCGGCGCCGCCGTATCGATCTGCGCTCGCGGCGCCGAGACGTTGGAGGCGACGCGCGGCGAGATCGCGGAATTCGGCCATGCCGCCCATGCCGGCATCTGCGACCTTGCCGATGGCGCCGCGATCCGCCGCTACATCGCCGATGCCGCGCAGGCGCTGGGCGGCATCGACATCCTGGTCAACAACGCGTCGGGCTTCGGTTCAAGCGATGACGAGGCGGGCTGGGCGGTGAGCGTCGCGGTCGACATGATGGCGATCGTGCACGCGACGCAGGCAGCGTTGCCGTTCCTCAAGCAGGACAAAGGCAATGTGGTGAACACGTCCTCGACCTCGGCGCTGCGCACGGCTGCGCGGCAGCCGCCGTACGGTGCGATCAAGGCGGCGGTGATCCACTACACCGCGACGCAGGCGGCGATGTACGCGAAGGACGGCGTCCGGGTGAACGGCGTCGCTCCCGGCTCGATCGAGTTCCCGGGCGGCGTATGGGACCGACGCAAGAGCGACAACCCGAACCTCTACAATGCGATTCTGCGCTCCATCCCGTTCGGGCGGCTGGGACATCCGGAGGAGGTGGCGAACGTGGTGCTGTTCCTCGCCTCGCCACTGGCGTCGTGGATCACCGGACAGACCATCGTGGTGGATGGCGGGCAGTTGTTATGATTTCGGCTGCACCGCGTAGGTCGCCGACAGATACTTGACGATGGTGTTCGCGGTGTCGTCGTCGATCGGCGCGCCAAGGGCATCGCGCATCTTGGCCACCTCCGCCTTCCAGGCATCGGGCGTCAGGAAGGCCGAGTTCATCCTGATGTAGTTGAGCGTGTGGCAGACCGAGCAGCTTGTGGTCACGGAGTCCAGCCCTGGACCGGGTTTGAGCGTCACCTGTTCCTGCGCCAGTGCGGGCGTTGCAGCGAACAGTACGACAGCCAGCAGATGGCGGGACATCGGCATCTCCCTACGCCACCGTCACGGCGATCTGCTGCGGCACGTTGTTGTGGTAACCGGCGGGATTGAACTTCAGCTTGTCCGCCTGGGTCTCGCCGGCATTGTTGGTGGCGCGCGATGACACCACATACCCGCCCGGCGAAAGCTTGCCCGTGTGCAAGTTGAACGCACGGAAGGCGAAGCGGCCGGTGTCGTTGCCGAGGCTTGCCGGCTGCCAGGTCTTGCCGCCATCCAGCGAGACCTCGACCTGCTTGATGCCGTGCCCGCGATCCCACGCCACGCCCTGCACGGCGAACCCCGCTTGCGACTGGTGGGCGCCGTCGAGCGGATCGGCGACCAGCGAGTTCACCACGATGTCGGTGATCGGCCAGGTGGTCGCATTATCCTGACTGGGGAACGGATGATCCACCGGAAACATCCCCGTCGGCACGCGATATGCCTTCTGCATCCAGAAGCTGTCGAGCGGCCTGACGCTGAGCTGAATGTTGGTGAGGTGCTTCATCCAGTAGGTTGCAGTCCAGCCTGGCACGATGATGCGTGCTGGATAGCCATTGAGGTGCGGCAATGACTGGCCGTTCATCGTCGATGGCGATGATCACGTCATCCGACATCGCCTTGTCGATCGGCAGGCTCTTGTGGAAGTCGGGCGTGGTCGGCAGTACCGGTCCATCCGCACCGTCCAGCCAGACCTCCACCGCGCCCGCCTTGACGCCGGCCTTGCCGAGCAGGTCCTTCAGCCGCGGCCCGCGCCAGGTCGCGCAGCCCATCGCGCCATAGCCCCACTCCACGCCGGCGACGTGCGGCGACGACAAGCCGCGACGATTGCCGGAGCACTGGCAGACAGCCGCCACCTCCACCTGCGGCAAACCCCGCAGATCGTCGAGGTTAAGGGTGACCTGCCGATCTGCCGCCTCGCCGCCGACGGTGAGCGACCATTTGCCCAGGTCGGCCATCGGTGGAATGCCGGCCAGGTGATAGCGGACGAAGAACTGGTCATTGGGCGTGACCGGAGTGCGGAAGGTCTCGATCGGCGACTCGTAGTTCGGCGGTCGATCGGTCAGCCGGATCAGTTTCTGCTTGCCGGGAAGAGCTTCGAGGGTGGCTGCCTCACGCGTGCCGTCAGGCAATTGCGAACTCATCCAGCCCGGCTTCTCGACCGCGAGCGCAGGTCCCGACGCGAACGCTGCGCCGCCAAGTCCCGTCAGCATCTGCCGGCGATTCATCGTCGTACCTCCCAGTGCCATCCCTTTGTCGGCGGGTGCTGGAAAATGCCTTATCGCTCGATGGACGAATCGGCAAGGGCCCGCTCCGCCAGCGAATTATCGACGCACTGTTCGAACGGAATGGCGCGATCGAGCGCGCCGCCGGACCGCATGGCCGCCTGCAACCGATCGAAGCCCTCGCGCCGCAGCACGGGGTCCACGGCGAACAGACGCAACGCGCGATAGCGGTCGATCGCGGCGGCAAAAATGTCGTGCGCAACGGTGGGGAAGAAGTCGGCCAGTGCGCGGGCGATGTCGCCGCCTGGCGTCGCGGCGATCCAGCGCAGTGCGCGCGCGATGGCACGGGTCATGCGCAACAGTTCGTCGCGCCGTGATACCAGGAGCGCGCGGCGCGTCACCAGCGTGGTGTACGCGGTGAGGCCGCGATCCGCCGCCGCATACCAGACATGGCCGGCACCCGTTGCGATCAGTTCCTCGGCATACGGCTGGAAAAGCTGCACGGCGTCCAGCGAACCCGCGCGCAACGCGGCGGCGTTCTCCGCCATGCTCGGACCATTGATGCGGCGCAACATCGCGGGATCGATGCCGACTTCGCGCAGATCGTCTTGCAGGCAGAGCCATGGCGTGGGCACCTCGGCCACCGAGGCAAAGCGGACGTCGGCCAGATCGGCGATATGAAAATCCGGTCGAGGTTCACGACCGATGATGAAGAACGGGTCGCGCGCGATCACGTCACAGAAGCACACGCTGTCGGCGGTCGGGTCCCGCGCGTGCGCCAGCATGACGCGCAACGGGCCGCCCCACATCGCATCGATCTCCCCGCTGCGCAGCGCAGTCGCGGTGCGCGCGGGATCGGACGACTCGACCAACTCCACCTCGACGCCTTCCGCGCGATAGGCGCCGATGGCATGCGCGGCATAGAACGGCGCGTAGAACAGCGCGCGAAAGTTCTCGGACAGCCGGATGGGCATCGGTCGCCTCCGCGTATTCGGGATCGCATATGCTAGAATGAGTCCAACCATCCTGTCATCGCGAGGAGCCATACATGCGCATCGCTCTGATCGGTGTGTCGCACTGGCATACACCGTTCTACCTGGACCCGCTGCTGACCATGCCCGACATGACAGTGATCGCCGTCAGCGACCCCGACGTGGCACGTGCCGAGGAAGTCGCAGCGAAGGCTCGCTGCCCGGCCTTCGACGACTACCGCGAAATGTGCGCGCGGCTGAAGCCCGATTTCGTCTTCGCCCTCGGCCGCCATTGCGACATGGCGGACGAGGCGCGCTTCCTGATCGCGGAACGCATTCCCTTCGCGTTGGAAAAGCCGTGCGCCATCACTGCGGCCGACGCGCACGACATAGCCGCCCGTGCCGCACGGAAAAAACTGTTCGCGGCGGTGCCGTTCGTGATCCGCTACAGCCCCCTGATCGACACGATCCGCGAGATCGCCGCCGGTGAAGCATTGCACTACATCGTGTTCAAGTTCGTCGGCGGCATGGTGGACCGCTACCACGAGCAGCGCGTGGAATGGATGCTGCATCGTGCCACCGCCGGCGGCGGCCCGTTGCTCAATCTCGGTGTGCACTTTCTCGACCTTTGCCGTGTACTGCTTCCCGGCGCAAAGCTGCATGTCGTCGGCTCGGCCATATCGAACCACCTCGCCCATCTCGACATCGAGGACCATGCCGTCGTGCTGATGCGTGGCGGCGGCGCGACGTGCGCGGTGGAGACGGGCTATCTCTATCCTGCGCCCAATTCGGTGTTCGATCTGCACTACTCGATTCGCACCGACGGCCACCACTTCGCCGCGCGTGACAACCGGACGCTGGAGATTCTCGACAACAACCGCCGGCGTAAGGTGCGTTCGATGCCGCTGACCAACTCGTTCTTCTATCCCACCTTCGTCACCGACACGCTGCGCCGTGTCTCGCGTGGCGAACCGCCGATCGCCGACCTTGCCGACATGGCGGAGGCGATGGAACTGGTAGAAGCCGCTTATTCCGCCTCGCCGCTCACTCCGCCAGCGCCGGCGCCAGGCTTCCCTCCAGATCGGCCGAGGTGATCTGCGTGCGAACGAACAACTGTAGGATGACCGCGCCGAGCACGGTGATAGCCGCGCCGATCGCCAGGGCGATGACGAACGATCCGGTGACGTCGACCACGAACCCGGTGACCAGCGGCGACACGGTGCCGCCGATGTAGCCGCCGAAATTCTGGATGCTGGCGACCGACGTGCAATAGGACTGCGGCGCCACCGCGGTGATCAGCGTCCACTTGCCTGCGATGCCCAGCGCCAGGAAGTACATCGCCAGCGAGATGAACACGATCGCCTGGGTCGGGCTTGCCGCCGTGGTCGCGATCACGGTGAACAGCCCCGACAACAGCAGCCCGATGATGGAGGGAAGCCTGCGGCTCGCCACCAGGTCCATGCCGCGTGCGTTCAGCCGGTCGGTGAACCAGCCACCGCTCCAAGCGCCGAGGATCGAGCAGAACAGCGGGATCGATGCCAAAAAGCCGGTCTTGGCGATACTGATGTGCTGCTGCATTTCCAGATAGGCCGGCAACCAAGTCTGGTACATCCATACCGCATAGCCGGTGCAGAACGCACCCAACATCAGTCCCCACATCGACTGGAATCGGAACAGCCGGCCCCAGTTGCGCGCCTCCACCTTGCCCTCGCCCGCTCGGTTGGCGGCGAGATACGCCTGATCCTGTGGCTCAAGCGGTGCTGTAGCCGGGTCGCGGTACAGCTTGAACCACACCACTGCGCCCAGCACTCCGACCAGGCCCATGGTAATGAACATGGTGCGCCAGCCGAATGCCAGCATCAGACCGGTTAGCAGCGGGGGCGCGATGAACGGACCGATGCTGCCGCCCGAATTGTACACCCCGGTCGGACGGCCACGGTCCTTCACGTGGAACCAGTCGCTGGTGACACGCACCGCGGCGGGAAACGCTGGACACTCGGCAGCGCCGAGAGCGACGCGCGCCCACAGCAACTGCACATAGGACACCGCGAAGCCGCCGGCCGCCTGCGCCAGCGACCACAGTACCAGCGCCACGCCGACCAGCCAGCGTGGCCCGAGCCGATCGAGGAAATAGCCGATCGGCACCTGGCACAGCGCGTAGGTGATCGACCACGCCGACTGCAGCGCACCGATCGCGGTGGCACTGATGCCAAACTCCTCGCGGATCTTGATGTTGCCGACGGCGAGCGTGGAGCGATCGACGTAGTTCAGTGCAATGGCCGCAGTGGCGAGCCCGATAGCGATCCACTGCATCCGCCGCATCCGCGGCGAGATAGGCGAGACGGCCATGTCTCCTCCGGTCGGCGGAAACTGGGACCCGCCGTTTCTTGTCATTCATGTGATTGGCGCACCTCCATCCGATGTTGGCAAGTGGCTCAAGTATTTGGCAGCATGTGTTGCCGCGTGCCAGGAATTGCACCGATGCCAAGCAAGCCCGCGCCAATCGCAGGCCTCCGCGGCCTTCGAGCGAAAGTCGGCACGCTGCTGGTGACGGCGTCCGGCGATGCCGTCACCAAGAAGCCAGCCGCACTCACCTATGGACACGAGGAGTCACCGCCCGCGGCGGTCACCTGGATCAGCGCGGTCCAGCACGTCGGCGTGTGCGCGATATTTTCGATCTATCCCCTCATCATTGCGCACCAGGCAAGACTGCCGGCGGATCAGATCACCAACATCCTGCAACTTGGGTTCCTGGTCCTGGCGGTCGCTGCATTCCTGCAAGCCCTGCCGCGTGGCCCGGTAGGTAGCCGCTTCCTGGCGCCTTCGATCTTCACCGGCGTGTATCTCGCCCCTTCCATACTGGCAATGAAGGCCGGCGGACTGCCGCTGGTGTGGGGCATGACAATCTTCGCAGGACTCGTGGAGATGGCGCTGTCACGGGCGTGGTCCCGCCTTCGCCCCTTCATCCCGCCGGAATCGGCCGGTCTCGTGGTCTTTCTCGTGGGAACCATCATCGGGCTCGCCGCATTTCGTGTGTTGCTCGAGGACAGCCCCACCGGCACGCTCCCCGTGCAAGACGGCACCGTTACAGGATGCGCACTCGCCGTCATGGTTGCGCTCAATATCTGGAACAAAGGCCGACTGAAGCTGTTCTGCATCCTGATCGGAATGCTCGTTGGTTATATTGCTGCCGTCACGGTCGGTCTTCTGACGCTGCATGATCTGAGCAATGTGTTGAACCGTCCGCTGCTCACGTTGCCGACCGTCTCCCGCATCTCCTGGGCGTTCGATTGGTCACTGGCGGTCCCGTTCGCCGTCAGCGGGCTCGCAGCGGCAATGAACACGACCGCGGTGGTAACGACTTACCAACGGCTGACCGATATCGAATGGGCGCGGCCCCACATGACTTCGATCGGACGCGGCGTACTCGGCGACGGGATCGCGACCACGATCGCGGGATTATGCGGGACCTATGGTGTCACGGTGTCCAGCGCGAATGTCGGCCTCGTTGCTGCGACCGGGGTTGCCAGCAGGGTGATCGCATTTGCGATTGCCGCGATCCTCGCCGTTGCAGCCCTGCAACCAACGCTCATCGGGATGCTTACGATCATGCCCCGTCCGGTGATGGCGGCCGCGATGCTCTTCACCGCTGTCTTCATAATGATCAGCGGCGTGCAGATCATCTCGACCCGGGTGCTGGATGGGCGCCGCACGCTGGTCATCGGCATGGGAATGCTGTCGTTCTTCGTCGTCTCGGTTTATCCGATGGTATTCACCAATGCACCGGAATGGGCGCAGCCGTTGGTGACCTCGCCGCTCGTCCTTGCAACGCTGGTCGCGCTCTTGCTCAATCTTCTGTTCCGGATAGGTATTCGCAGGACGGTGGCGGTAACGATCGATCCGGGTACCCCCGACGCAGACGAGATCACTAAATTCATCGAACGCAACGCCGGCATCTGGGGCGCGCGCAGGGATGTGATCAACCGGGTTGAATTCGCGGTCCAGCAAATGATCGACGCTGTCATCGCGTTTTGCGACGCCAGGGGTCCGATCCGGATCGACATCAGCTACGACGAATTCGTTATCGATGTGGTCGTGACCTATGACGGTGCGCCGTTGGAATTCCCCACGCAGCCGCCGACCCATGTGGAGATCATCGAGGCCGAGGACGGTCACCGGCGGCTCGCCGGCTTTCTGATCAGGCGCTCCGCGGATCGGATGGGTGCGGTCGGTGATTCCGGGCAGACCGTGGTGCGCCTACATTTCGACCATTAGCCGGCCGGCGAACCCAGACGGCATCGGGTTGCCGGCCGGCCGGTTCGTGCCCATGTTGCGGGCAACGCACAGGAGCAGCGACAATGGACGAATCGCCGGCAGGATTGCGCATCGACATCGTCTCGGATGCGATCTGCCCGTGGTGCTACATCGGCAAGCGCCAGCTCGAGCGGGCGTTGGCCACGCTGGCGCAGGAAGGGTTGCATTTCTCGGTCCATTGGAACCCGTTCCAGCTCAACCCGGACATGCCAAAGGAGGGCCGCGACCGTGTGGCATATCGCGCGCAGAAATTCGGCAGTGCCGAGAAGGCACGCGAACTGGATGAGCGGGTGGCGACCGCAGCCGCAAACGTCGGCCTGAGCTTCCGCCAGGACCTGATGCTGCGCACGCCGAACACGTTGGATGCGCACCGGCTGATCTGGCTGGCCGGCCGCGAGGCGAAGCAGGATGCGGTGATGGAGGCTGTGTTCGCCGCCTATTTCACCCAGGGCCGCGACATTGGCGATCGCGACGCGCTGGCCGACTGTGCCGCGTTGGGCGGCATGGACCGTGCCGCGGTGGCCGACTTCCTTGCCGGAGACGTGGCTGCGCAGGAGATGCTGGCCGCCGACCGCGCCGCGCGCGAGGCTGGCGTGAACGGCGTGCCGTCGTTCTTCCTCGACGGCTACGGGCTGTATTCCGGCGCGATGCCGGCCGAGACCATGGCCGAGGCGCTGCGCAAGGGCCGCCACATCCTGCGCCAGCGCGCCGCCTGACCGTCGCGCTTCACCCTGGGCCGTCCTCGGCTATAGTCCGCCGGATCGCAGCGGGAGCAAACCATGTCCAACGAGACGAAGCATCCGGAAACACTGGTGCTGCACGCCGGCTGGCGGCGGGATCCGGCGACCAATGCCGTCGCCGTGCCGATCTACCAGACCACGTCCTACCAGTTCGACAGCGCCGAGCACGCGGCGAATTTGTTCGGCCTGAAGGAACTCGGCAACATTTACACCCGCATCATGAACCCGACGCAGGACGCGTTCGAGAAGCGCATCGCGGCGGTGGAGGGCGGCGTGGCGGCGCTGGCGCTTGGTTCCGGCCAGGCTGCGTCGGCGTTCTCGGTGCAGAACCTGGCGCGCGTCGGCGACAACATCGTGAGTTCCACCGACCTGTACGGCGGCACCTGGAACCTGTTCGCCAACACTCTGAAGGATCAGGGCATCGAGGCGCGCTTCGTCGATCCCGCCGACCCTGAGGCGTTCGCACGCGCCACCGATGACCGCACCCGCGCCTACTACGCCGAGACACTGCCCAATCCGAAGCTGATTGCATTCCCGATCGCCGAGGTGGCCGCCATCGGCCGCAAGTTCTGCATCCCGCTGATCATGGACAACACCGCAGCCCCCGTGTTGGTGCGGCCATTTGACCATGGCGCGGCGGTGACGATGTATTCGACCACCAAGTACATCGGCGGGCACGGCAATTCGATCGGCGGCGTGGTGATCGACGGTGGCAACTTTCCGTGGGATCAGCACAAGGAACGCCAGCCGCTGCTCAACACGCCGGATCCCAGCTATCACGGCGCGGTCTGGGCGGAAGCCGCCAAACCGCTCGGACCGATCGCCTACATACTGCGTATGCGCGTCGTGCTGCTGCGCGACCTCGGTGCGTCGATGAGTCCATTCAATGCGTTCCTGTTCCTGCAAGGGCTGGAGAGCATGCCGCTGCGCATGCGCGAGCACTGCAAGAACACGCTGGCGGTGGCGCAGTATCTGTCCAGGCGCAAGGAGGTGACGCGGGTGATCCATCCGGCGTTCCACAGCGGTGTCGCGGCCGAGCGGACGGCGAAGTATCTGCCGAACGGGCACGGTGGGCTGCTCGGGTTCGAGTTGGCCGGCGGCATCGAGGCGGGGCGAGCGTTCATCAACGCGCTGCAGATGTTCTACCATGTGGCAAACATTGGCGACTCGCGCAGCTTGGCGATCCATCCGGCCAGCACGACACACTCGCAGCTCTCGGCCGAGGAGCAGCTCGCGACCGGCGTAACACCTGGCTATATCCGGTTGTCGGTGGGCATCGAACACATCGACGACATCATCGGCGATCTGGCGCAGGCGCTGGATGCAGCCGGTGGCGGGTTGAAGGCGGCGGCGGAATAACGGCGCCGTGTGAATGAACGATGGGTATCGCTGCGCTCCACCCATCCTACGGCTACGATCGACCACGTAGGATGGGTTGAGCGCAGCGATACCCATCACAGCTCCGCTAAAACTTGCGCGACAACGTCATCGAGCGCCGCCGTCACTTCCGGCGACGGAGCCGCGCCGATCGTCAGGTCCGCCATCCCGACAGCATAAACAATGCATTGCGATGGCAGCACGTCGAGCGCGCGTGCCAGCGCGATGGCCTCGGCAACCCCGAAGCCATGCGACGAGACGGTGCCCGCCGGCATGGGCAAATCGGCGCTGGAACAGTCGAGGCGGTGGATCGTGCCGGGGATCGTTCCGGCCTGCGCGGCATCGATCAGCCACGCCCGCCGAGCCTGCTGCAGTTCCGCAAGCAGCGTGGATGCTTCGCCGTCCAGCTCAACGACCCGCACATCGCCTGGCACGCGCGGTCGCAGCATGCGCGCGATCATCCGGCCGAGCGCATCGTCGCCGCGATCGGGATTGCCGATGCCGACGACCAGGCGGTCAGCCACGCACCACTTCCAGCTTCAGGAAATGCGTCGCGCACGAGATGCAGGGATCATGGTTCCGCACCGCCTGCTCGCAGCGCACCCGCAGCGCCTCCTCCGGCATGTCCAGCCAGCCGCCGGCGAACGCCTTCAGGTCATCCTCGATGCTTGGCTGATTCTGTGACGTCGGCGGCACGATCTTGGCATCAAGGATGGTGCCGTCCGCATCCAGCCGGTAACGGTGATACAGCATGCCGCGCGGCGCCTCGGTACACGCATAGCCGACACCAGCACGCGGCGTGATATCGAGATGCGGCTGCTCCGGCTCCCGATACGCGTCGATGATCCGCAGTGCCTCGTCGCAGGCGTACAGCACCTCCACCGCGCGCACCACGATGCTGCGGAACGGATTGGTACAAGTGTCACCGAGCCCCGCCTGCTTCGCCGCGTCGCGCGCCAGCGGCGACAGCAACGCAGAATTCAGGCTGTAGCGCGCAATCGGGCCGGTCAGGTAAGGCCGCCCACGCAGATGCGAGTGCAGCGCGTTGGAGCGCTTCACATGCGACTCCTCGAAATGCGCGTCGTACTCGTGCGCCGTGATGTCCAGCCCCTTGTTCGACACCACATGTCCGGCATTGAAAGGATACTCGCCGGCCGCGCCCAGCGACACGAACTCGTAATCCCGCTCGCAATCGGGAAAATCGAAGCCGGACACCCAGCGCACCGCCGACAGCGCGATGTCGCGCGCGCGCTGCAGCGGATCGACCAGCGTGCGCAGCTCGCGTCGCGACGGCGCGCGATAAAACCCGCCTACCCGCACGTTCACGGGATGGATCGCGCGACCACCAAGCAGCTCCAGAATTTCGTTGCCGGTCTTTTTCAACTCAAGACCCTGGCGCACGATGTCGCCATGGTCCTGCGCCATCTCGATCGCGCCCTGGTAACCGAGGAAGTCGGGTGCGTGCAGCATGTAGATGTGCAGCGTGTGGCTCTCGATCCACTCGCCGCAATACAGCAGCCGGCGCAACTCGCGCACCTCCGGCGTCACCTTAACACCAAGAGCGTCCTCCATCGCGTGCACCGCGCTCATCTGGTACGCGACGGGACAGATGCCGCAGATGCGCGCGGTGATGTCGGGCGCTTCGGTGTAGGCGCGGCCACGCAGAAATGCCTCGAAGAAGCGCGGCGGCTCAAAGATGCGCAGTTCGACGTCGCGAACGGTGCTGCCGTCGAAGGTAATCTTCACACCGCCCTCGCCCTCCACACGGGCGAGATAGTCGACGTTGATGGTCTTACGAGCCATGCCGCGCCGACTCCTCGCGGAACGGCAGTTCGCCGACGTTGAACGTGCTGTAGACCCGCTGGATGTCGCGTTCCCCCATGCCGCAGGCGGCGAGCTTGCGGCTCAGCGCCGGCGCGTTCGGCGTTTCCATCGGGCCAAAGCAGCCATAGCAGCCGCGGTTGTACGCCGGACAGATAGCGCCGCAGCCGGCATGCGTCACCGGGCCAAGGCACGGGATCCCGCGCACCAGCACGCAAGCGGTGCCGCGCAGCTTGCATTCGACGCACACGCTGTGCGACGGCGTGTTCGGCTTGCGGCCGTTCAGCAACGCCGCCAACACCTCGAGCAGCTGGTGCTTGTTGATCGGGCAGCCATGCAGTTCGAAATCGACGTTGACGTGCGCCTTGATCGGCGTCGAGGTGGCGAGCGTGTCGATGAAATCGGGCCGCGCGTACACCGCCTGGGTGAACTCGCGCACATCTTTGAAGTTGCGCAGCGCCTGGATGCCACCGGCGGTGGCGCAGGCGCCGATAGTGATCAGCGTGCGCGACTGCCGCCGCACTGCGTGCAGGCGTTCCGCGTCGTGCGGCGTGGTGACCGAGCCTTCCACCAGGGACACGTCATACGGGCCGCGCACCACGGCGCGCGTTGCTTCCGGGAAATAAGCGATGTCGATCGCGCCGGCGACCGCGAGCAGTTCGTCCTCGCAATCGAGCAGCGACAGCTGACAGCCGTCGCAGGACGCGAACTTCCAGACGGCGAGCTTGGGTTTCTTCATCGCCGTCATATCTCCTTCAGCCCCAGCAGCCGGCGCACCTTGTCGTAGCGCATCACCGCACCGTCCTTGCAGACGAAGCTGCCGGCGAACTGGCAGTGACCGCACAGGCCGACCGCGCACTTCATATTGCGCTCCAGCGAGAGGTGAATTGTGTCCTCGGCCATGCCGATGTCATTCAATGCGCTGGCCGCGAACCGCATCATCACCTCCGGCCCGCAAACCAACGCCATCGCGTTGTCGGCATCGATGCCGAGACGCGGGATCAGCCTGGTCACCACGCCGACATGGCCGCGCCAATCGGAGCCGGCGTGATCCACGGTGACCTCGATCTCCATATCGAGTTGCCGCCGCCACGTCGCGAGCTGGCGGCGGAACAGAATATCTTCGGGCCGGCGCGTGCCATACAGCAGCACCAGCTTGCCGAACCGCTTGCGCTCCGCCTGAAGCTGGTAGAGCGCCGGCCGAAGCGGCGCGAGGCCCAGCCCGCCCGCCACCACAACGACATCGTGGCCATAGCCATCGGCCACCGGCCAGGCCGTGCCATATGGGCCGCGCAGGCCCAGCGTGTCGCCGACGGCAAGCTTCGTGACGGCTTCGCTCACCTTGCCCACCGCGCGCACCGTCTGCACCAGTCGCGTCGAATCCGAGGCGTCGCCGCTGATGCTGATCGGAATCTCGCCGACCCCGAACACGTACATCATGGTGAACTGGCCCGGCGCGTAACGCATCAGCGGCCCGCCGTCTGTCGCCACAAGATCGAGCGTCCAGGTGTCCGGCAAATCGCGCACGCGCCGCACCACCCGCGCGATCCGCGGCACCATCGCGTCCGGTGCCATCACCGGCGCGCGTTCAGCGAGGCGATCCATAGACGTCCAGAAGCTGCAGTCGCATCGCCTGCAGCCGTTGCACCAGCACGGGAAGGAAACGCTTCAGCAGCGCGTAGCCGAGATCGTGGTCCACCTCGCACTTGTCACGCAGGCACTTCGCATCCAGCGCGATGGCGCGCACCAGTTCGGTCGCGCGCGCGTCGTAGCCCCAGCGGTACGGCGGCAGCAGCCAGGTCAGACCGACAATGTCGCCCTCGCCAAGCGTCTCGAACTGTGCGGCGCCGCGGCCCGGGGCAGCGACCTCCAGGGCCACCTGGCCATGGCGGATCAGATAGATCCAGTCCGCCGGCTCCTCGGCGTGGAACAGGTACTGGTCGGCATTGAACCGCACATTTTTCGCACAGCCCGCCGCCAGATTGATGAAGTCTGCACCGAGCCCCTGGAACAGACGGTGCTCGGCGACGATGCGTTCAAGACCTTCCATCGCTGCCTCCTTCGCCACGGATGGCACGAACCTCCTCGGTGATGTCGATGCCGACCGGGCACCAGGTGATGCAGCGGCCGCAGCCGACGCAGCCCGAAGTGCCGAACTGGTCGACCCAGTTCGCCAGTTTGTGCGTCATCCACTGACGATAGCGCGAACGGCCCGAACTGCGCACCGATCCTCCGTGAATGTAAGAGAAATCCATGGTGAAGCAGGAATCCCAACGCCGCTTGCGCTCGGCCGCGTCGCCGGATAGAGCGTTCTCGTCCTCGACCGCAGTGCAGAAGCAGGTCGGGCACACCATCGTGCAGTTGCCGCAGGTCAGGCACCGCTCCGCCACATCGTCCCAGCGCGGGTGCTCCAGGTTGGCCAGCAGCAGTTCGCGCACGTCGTCAGAGCGCATATGCCTTCCCATATTGCCTTCCGCCCGCGCTATCGCATTGTCGGCCTGGGCAGTGTGCCGTGGATCGGCGGGGCGATGCGGGACCTTAGCGAGCAGTGCGGCGCCACGCCCGCTACCGACCTCAACCAGGAATTCGTGCTGATCGCCGAGCAATTCGGTGAGCGCGAGATCATAGCCTTCGTGCGCCTTCGGGCCGGTGTTCATCGACGTGCAGAAGCACGTACCGCCCGCCTGGCCACAGTTCACCGCGACGATGAATGCCCCCTCGCGCCGCGCCTGGTAGTGCGGATCGACATAGGGACCATGCAGAAACACGCGGTCCTGAATGGCGATGGCATGCAGCTCGCACGAGCGTACTGCCAGGAAGGCGTAACGTTCCGCCGGCTCCGCCGTCGCGGTCACCGCCAGACCGTCGGCGGTGCGCTCGGCCCGCCACAGCCGCAGCAACGGCGGGTGCAGGAAGCGCTTCCAAGCATGCGGGCCGACGTTGTAGCCGAACAGCGCCGCATCCTCGCGTCGCCGGACGCGATAGTGGCCACCGTCCTGTTCGTCGGTCCAGCCGGCCGGCAGATCCGCGACGGATTCGATATCGTCGTAAACGATTGCCTGATCGCGCAGCCGCGGACCAATCACCCGGAACCCCTCGGCGCGGAGACCCGCGATGAGGCCAGCAAGTCCTTCGTGCGTGATCACAGCCACCGCGTGGTCGTTCATCAGACCATAACCTTCATCGGTTACGCCGACATATGCCTCGGCAAACTCACACAAGCCTTGATCTAGCTCAATGCGCGTTTTGCGCCATGGCGCAATTTTCTCGCTAAACCTCAGCCAACACCGGTAATGAAATCGTTAACGGGCATGCATCCATGAGCCACAGCTCCACCACGCTCGCCACGCCACAGCAATCGGTCGGGCCCACCTTCCACTGGTGGCGCGTGGCGATACCCGTGCTGATCACGCTGGCCTTGGCCGTCCTGCCGCCGCCCCCGGGCCTGGCGCAGCACTCTTGGCTCTACTTCGCGCTGTTCGCCGGCGTGATCGCCGCACTGGTGACCGAGCCGCTGCCCAATCCGGCGGTGGGTCTGATCGGACTGTCGCTCACCGCGCTGTTGTCGCCCTATGTACTGTTCGCACCGGCCGACCTCGCCAAGCCCGGCTTCAAGCTCACCACCCAGACCATCAACTGGGCGCTGTCCGGCTTCTCCAGCACCACGGTGTGGCTGGTCGGCGGCGCCTTCATGTTCGCGCTGGGCTACCAGAAGAGCGGACTAGGCCGGCGCATCGCACTGCTCCTGGTGCGCGCGCTGGGTCGCAGCACACTGCTGGTGGGCTACGCCACAACGCTGGCGGACGCCGTGCTGGCGCCGTTCACGCCGTCCAACACGGCGCGCAGCGCCGGCATCCTGTTCCCGATCGTCAGCAACCTGCCACCATTATATGACTCGAAGCCGAACGATCCGTCGGCGCGGCGGTTCGGCGGCTATATCATGTGGACCACGTTTGCGGCCGGCTGTGTGACCAGCTCGCTGTTCATGACCGCCTGCGCGCCCAACTTCCTGGCGATCGAGTTCATCGACAAGATCGTGCACGTGCACATCAGCTACCTGCAATGGATGCAAGCATCGCTGCCGTTCGCGCTGCCATTGCTGTTGGCGCTGCCGCTGCTGGCCTATGTGCTGTATCCGCCCGAGGTGAAACGCAGCACCGAGGTGACTGCCTGGGCGAGTAGCGAGCTGCGCAAGATGGGCATGATCTCGCCGCGCGAAATCATCCTGGCGGTGCTGGTCACCGGCGCCATCGTGCTCTGGGTGATCGGCGGCAGCTTCGTCGACGCGACGCTGACCGCGCTGGTGGCGATCGCGCTGATGCTGGTGTGCGGTGTGGTCTCGTGGGACGACATGGCGAAGAACCATTCCGCCTGGACCACGCTGATGCTGCTGGCGACCCTGGTGACGCTGGCCGACGGGCTGTCGCGCGCCGGTTTCGTCAAGTGGTTCGCCGAATTCGTCGCCGCGCATGTCGGTGGCTTTTCGCCGACGCTGATCCTTGTGCTGCTTGTCGCGATCTACTTCTTCTCGCACTACATGTTCGCCAGCCTCACCGCGCACACCACGGCGATGATGCCGTTGATGCTGGCAGCGGGGATGGGCATCGAGGGTTTGCCGGCGCCAACTCTGGCGTTGGCGCTCGCGATGACAACCGGCATCATGGGGGTCATCACGCCGTACGCCACCGGACCCGGCCTGGCCTTCTACAACAGCGGCTATATCACGCCGGCCGATTTCTGGCGGCTGGGAACGATCTTCGGGCTGATCTTCCTCGTCGCGCTGCTGGCGATCGGCGTGCCGCTGCTGGCAATGAGAACGGCGACCGGTTAGCTAGATAGACCGCCGGCGGTCGATTCGCCACGTTCGCGGCGTTCGACGCGGCCGTCAGCGAGGTGATTTCGCTGATCCGAACGGCGCGGTAACGCCGCGATCAGCGCAGGCCGGTCATCTTGTCCCACTCGCGCACGAACTGGGTATGCGTCTTGAGGAACGCGTCCCAGTCGGTGGGCGCGAGCACCTTGAATTCAGAGATGGGGATGCCTCCCGCCGGCGGCGGCACGTCGGTGCGCGGCG
Source organism: uncultured Alphaproteobacteria bacterium (assembly GCA_963819855.1). Classification (GTDB taxonomy): domain Bacteria; phylum Pseudomonadota; class Alphaproteobacteria; order Acetobacterales; family Acetobacteraceae; genus JAMXLO01. The sequence continues at coordinate 870,605 of CAWFYC010000021.1, read as the reverse complement.
AATAGAGTGCGGTCGCGTCGGATAGCGCCTTCTGTCCCGGCACGCCCAGGATCCAATCCATGAACAGGCGTGCCGCCTGCGGATGCGGCGGGTTCTCCAGGATGCCGTAGACGCCGGGTGTCGCCGTCAGGCCCTCCGGCGCATTGACGAAGGCAATCGGCGCGCCTTTTGCCTTGAACTGCAAATAGCCCGAGTACTGGGCAGTGGAGATCACCTTGTCCTGGCCGTTCACCGTGCGGTCGAACTGCTGCACATAGGAGTTGAAGGCGCGCGGATTCAGCTCAGCGAACTTCTTCCAGTAGTCGTCGCCATAAATCTGCCTAATCATGTACCAGGTCACGTGCTGCAGACCGGAGGTGGAGACCTTGACGTTGATCACGTCCTTCCACTTGGGATCGAGCAGGTCCTTCCAGCTCTTCGGTGCCTGGTCGGCAGGCACGAGGGTCGGGTTATAGGCGATTCCGGCGACGATGATCACGCCCCAGGCCCACAGGCCTTCCGGATTGCTTTTGTACTCCGGCTTATAGGCGACGAGCTCGGGAGATGCGTAGGGGACGTAGCCTTTGCGCTTCTGGAAATCGAGCACGAAGCTCATGTCGGTGATCTGCATTACGTCGGCGAGATACTGCTTCGCCTGACGTTCGGCGTTCACCTTCGCGTACAACGCACCTGCCTGGAGGCGAACATAGTTGGTGGCGATCTTCGGGAACATCTTGTGGAATTCGCCGAGATACTGCGCCATGTTGGTTTCAGGATCGGTGCTGTAGAGAATGAACTGGCCTTCCTTTTCCGCCGCCTCGAGATCGGCGCAGGTCTTGAAACCATCCATTTGACGCGGACTGTCGCATGCCGCGGCCCAGGCCGGGGACGCAAGCAGTAGAGCGGCCAAGGCCGCGATTACCGAGCGCAACCAGTTCATTGCGTTTCCTTCGCTCCTCGCGATGACGGGAGAACTACTCCTGCACAATCGCAACCGCACGTGTCCATCCCGCGGACGCACGATGCACCTTTACCGGGAAGCACACCACATCGAATCCATCTGCCGGCAGCAGTTCCAGATTGTGCAGCTTCTCGAGATGCGAGTAACCGATCTCGCGGCCGGCGCGATGGCCTTCCCAGATCAGTCCGGCGTCGCCAGTCTCCGCCACCTTGCGGCGTGTGTGCACGAACGGCGCGTCCCAGCTCCAGCCGTCGGTGCCGACCAGGCGCACGCCGCGCTCCAGCATCCACAGCGTCGCCGCCTTGCCCATTCCGCAGCCGGAATCGACGTAGTCGTCGTCGCCGTATTTCGCCCCCGCCGCGGTATTCACCACCACAATCTCCAGTGGCTTCAGCGTGTGGCCGATACGCTTCAGCTCCCCCTCCACGTCGCCCAGCGCGACGACATAGCCATCCGGCAGATGGCGGAAGTCGAGCTTCACTGCCGGCTGGAAGCACCACTCCAGCGGCACCTCGTCGATCCGCCACGACGGCTCGCCACCCGGCTTCAACCGATGGTTCATCGACGAGAAGTAGTGATACGGCGCGTCCAGATGCGTGCCGTTGTGCGTACTGATGTTGCAGCGCTCGACTGCGGCGTATTCGCCGTCCGGCAACTGATCGACCCGCACCCCCATGTACTCTGCCATCGCCGGCGCGGTCATATGGTGGTCCATGTACTCGATCTGCGGCAGCGAATGCGGCGGATCGCTCTTGATCCCCGCCTTCAGCGGCACCGAGATGTCGATCAGCCGCCGCGGCATTATTCCGCCGCCTTCATCAGCTTCGACGGATCGGCGCCGACGCGTCCGGTGTCGCCCGCTTCAGCGTGCGCGAGGCGGAAGTCGTAGCGCACCGCCTTCAATCCCGGGATCGGCGATGCAGGATCGTCCTTCGCGGCCACCACCAGCGAACCCGATACGCCGAACACGGTATCCGAATAGATATGCTCGTCGTCGCCGAAATACAGCGCGGTGACCAGCTCGCGATACCCGTCGCCGCCGATCAGGAAGTGAATATGCGACGGCCGGAAGCCATGGCGCTTTTGTGCCATCACCATCTCGCCCACCGGTCCGTCCATCGGGATCGAATAGCCGAGCGGGCGTACCGTACGGAAGTGATAACGGCCATCCGCATCGGTACGGAAGTTCGCGCGCAGATCCATCACCTCGGCGGCATTCTCCGCCTGCAGGTCGTAGAGCCCGTGCTCGCTGGTCTGCCACACCTGCACCAGCGCATTAGGGATCGGCTTGCCGTCGTTGTCGGTGACGCGGCCGTACAGCACGATCTCCGGCATCGACGGCTTCGCCACGATGCTGGCGCCGAGTGCCAGCTCCGGCGCGCCCTCGCGATAGAACGGGCCGAGCAGGCTGCTCTGCGTGCCGAGCTCGCGCGCCTTCTTGTCGTGCATCGCATTGACCAGCGCGCTGACGCCCAACACGTCGGCGAGCAGAATGAACTCCTGGCGGAATGGCGTGCACGCCTGGCCGACCGCGGTGAGGAATTGTATGCCGGTCAGCCATTCCGCCGGCGTCAGACGGACATCGCGGGCGAAGGCGTGCAGGTGGCGCACCGCCGCGTCCATGATCTCCTTCAGTCGCGGGTCCGACGTGTTCGCCATCTGCGCGAGGGCGGCTTCGGTGACGGTGTTTTCGTCAAGGTCCTGCATGGAACGCTCCTCTGGCTCGATCGGGCAGCATAGCGCATCCCCCCTGGCGTGCCACTCCGCTGCGCCATAGGATGCAGCCAAGCAATCAACCGGGAGGATTCTTGATGCTGCCCAGGCGTCTAGCTATCGCCGCCGCAACGGCTCTTGTGTGCATCGCGTCCGCGCAGGCGCAGGCCCCGATCACCGTAGGTTTCGGCATGGCGCTGACCGGCGGGCTCGCGCCCAACGGCAAGGCCGCGCTGCTGGCGATGCAGATCTGGGAGGGTGACGTCAACGCGAAGGGGGGCCTGCTCGGCCGACCGGTGAAGTTGGTCTACTACGACGATCAGTCCAATCCGGCAACGATCCCCGGCATCTACACCAAGCTGCTCGATGTCGACAAGGTGGACCTGATCATCAGCGGCTATGCCACCAACATGATCGCGCCGGCAATGCCGATCGTCATGCAGCACGACCGCACCTTTCTCAGCCTGTTCGGCCTCGCGGTGAACAGCGAGTTCAAGTATCCGAAATACTTCTCGTTCACGCCCACCGGCGGACCGGAGCCGAAGCAGAGTTTTGCCGAAGGCTTCTTCGCCACAGCGATGGCGCAGAATCCGAAGCCGCAGACGCTGGCGATGGTCGGTGCCGATGCGGAGTTTCCGCATAACGCGATGGACGGTGCGCGCGTACTGGCCAAGCAGGCAGGGCTGAAGATAGTCTATGACAAGACCTATCCACCCACCACGACAGATTACACACCGATCATCCGCGCGATTCAGGCAACCAATCCTGACCTTGTGCTGGTTTGCTCCTATCCACCCGATTCGGTCGGAATGGTGCGTGCCGCGCATGAAGTCGGACTGAAGGCCAAACTGTTCGGCGGTGGCATGGTCGGCCTGCAGTCGACCGCCATCAAGATGCAGCTCGGGCCGCTGCTGAACGGCATCGTCGACTACGACTACTGGCTGCCGTGGTCTCGTCTGTCGAGCGAGGAAAGCAAGGAATTTCTCAAGAAATACCAGTCCCAGGCAGCATCGGCTGGCGTTGACCAGCTCGGTTACTATCTGCCCCCGTTCGCCTTCGGCTATATGCAGGTGCTGCAGCAGGCCGTGGAGGGGACAAAGAGCCTCGATCAGGACAAGCTGGCGGACTACCTCCGTACGCACACATTCAAGACAATCGTCGGTGACGTGAAGTTCGGGTCGAATGGCGAATGGGCTGAGTCACGCGTGAACGAGGTGCAGTTCCAGAACGTGAAGGCGAACGACATCGAGCAGTTCAAGGATCCGAAGACCGAGGTGATCCTGTGGCCGCCGGCGCTGAAGACCGGCGATGTGATCTACCCTTACACGGACGCGAACAAATAGGCCGATCCAGCCGACAACGAATCTATCGTAGCGGCGGAACGCGCGACCCGGATCGCGTGCTGCGCGTCGGATCGAACGGCGCCAGATCGAGTGTTGACTCGCCCCCCAGCGCGGCATCGGCCAACAGCCGTCCGGCGAAGGGGCCTATCGTCAACCCGGCCGCGCCAAGACCGTTGCCGACCAGCAGCCCTTCCATGCCTTGCACCGGCCCCAACAACGGCCTGCCACCCGGCCCCACGGGGCGGAACCCAACCCGCGTCTCGACGACCGTCGCCGTCGCGAGACCTGGCGCCACGCGCAGCGCTTCCGCCAGCACCTCGGCCTGACCGGACGCGGTGACACGATAGTCGAAGCCGACGCCGCTCTCACGTGTCGCACCGGCGACCACGCGCGAGTCGTCGAACGCGAGCAGGTAGTGGCTGCCTGGCGGCAGTACGACCGGCCAGTCGCGCGTCTGCTGCCCTGGAAGGTGAAGGTGCACGATCTGTCCCCGCTGCGGTTCGACCGGCAATGCGATGCCCAAAGGCAACAGGAGCGAGGCCGCCCAGGCACCGGCAGTGACAACCACGCAGTCTGCCGCGATCGTCGCGTCGCGCAGCCGGATGCCGGTGACACGGTTGCCGCTGGCGATCAGTTCGGCATGCCCCTCGACAATCCTGGCGCCAAGCCCTTGCGCAGCACGCAGCAGGCCGGCCGCCATTCGACGTCCATCGACGCGGGCGCCATTGGCGACATGCAGGCCCGCGAGATCGGCGCGCAGCGGTGGGAACAGCGCCCTGGTCTCGCGCGGTGACAGCAGGCTGGTAACACCCATCTCCGGCGCGTCGGCGCGCCGGACCGACAGAAGTTTGTTGAATGCCTCAAGTTCATCGGCATCGTCCGACACGACGAGGGCACCGACACGGCGAAACCCGAGATCGGTTTCGCCGAGCTCGGCCAGTGCCGGAACCAGTTCGCCGTAATAGCGCGCGCCCTCGACATAGAGACGGTAGAACGCCGCATCGTCGGCGCCGGAGACCCACGGGCAGATGATGCCCGCACCCGCGGCGGTGGCACGTCCGTCGTGCGCCTGATCGACGATTGTGACCTGCGCGCCCGCACGCGCCAGGTGAAGAGCGGTGCTCGAACCAAGGATGCCGGCACCGACCACTACGACATGCATGACAACTCCCTCCGCTGGCATGATCCAGAGCAGGTTCGCGGGTATGATCTCAGCCCTCGTGTGAGGGCACCCCGGTGTGGCGCCAGCATTTCACGCTTTGCTTCGATGTCAAGCGATATGCGAGACTCGACAGTGCGCAATCGGGGAGCGACGGATGACACCGGCTGAACTCGGTAACGTCGACGTCCTGGTGATCGGCGCCGGCAACGCAGCGGCCAATGCCGCGTTGTCGGCGCACGAGGCGGGCGCATCGGTCGCCATGATCGAGACGGCGCCGAAGGAAGCGCGCGGCGGCAATTCGGCATTCACCGGCGGGGCATTCCGCTTCACCTATTCCAGCGTCGAGGACCTGCTTCGGCTGGCACCTGATATCGCCGACCTCGATCTCGCGAGCATCGACTTCGGCAGCTACACCGAAGGCCAGTATTTCGACGACATGGGCCGGCTCACCGAGTATCGCTGCGATCCCGACCTTACCGAGGTGCTGATCGGCAACAGCTTCGCGGCGGGCCTGTGGCTGCGCAAGCATGGCGTGCGGTTCCAGCCGGCGCTCGGCCGACAGGCGTTCAAGGTGGATGGCAGGTTCAAGTTCTGGGGTGGGCTGGCGTGCCACATCCTGGGCGGTGGGCAGCACCTCGTCGCGCGATTGCACGCGCGGCTTGAGGAGGTAGGTATACCGGTGCTGTACGACACCACCGCCACTGCGCTGCTGCGGGGCGATATGCAGATCGACGGCGTGCGCGTCCGCCACCGTTTCCGGGAATACGACCTGCGCGCCGGCGCGGTGGTGATGGCGTGCGGCGGGTTCGAATCGAATGCCGAGATGCGCGCCCGTTATCTCGGGCCGAACTGGGACCTCGCGAAGGTGCGCGGCACCAAATACAACACCGGCATCGGCCATCGGATGGCGATCGACATCGGCGCCGCCGTCGCCGGCCACTGGTCGGGCGCGCACGCCGTGCAGTGGGACATGAATGCACCGCCCTACGGCGATCTCACCGTCGGCGACCGCTTCCAGAAGCACAACTATCCGTTCGGCGTGCTGGTGAACGCGCGCGGCGAACGGTTCCTGGACGAAGGGCTGGATTTTCACAGCTACACCTATGCCAGGTACGGACATGAGGTAATGAAGCAGCCTGGCCTGTTCGCCTGGCAGATCTTCGACGCGAAGATCGTGCATCTGCTGCGCGAGGAGTATCGGATCGCGCGAATCACCAAGGAGCAGGCGAACACGCTCGAGGAACTGGCGCCGAGGCTGACCGGAGTGGACCCCGGAGCAGTGCTGGAGACTCTGCGTCAGTACAATGCGGCGCCGCGCCCTGACGTGACGTTCAACCCGAACACCCACGACGGGCTAGGCACGTCCGGGCTGGCGATCGACAAGACCAACTGGGCGCAGAAACTCGATACCCCGCCGTTCCATGCCTACGGCGTTACCGCCGGTGTGACATTCACCTTCGGCGGGCTGAAGACCACGACATCGGCCGAGGTCGAGGACGCGTCAGGCGCGCCGATCCCCGCGCTGTTTGCCGCGGGCGAGATCCTGGGCGGACTCTATTTCCATAATTACGGCAGCGGTACCGGACTGGTCGCCGGCGTGGTGTTCGGACGTATCGCGGGCGAGCGGGCCGCAGAGTTCGCGCTCAGGCCACTGTGATCTTCGGCGGATTGCGCAGCGTCTGGAGGATTACGCAGTAGCGCTCGGTGGTCTGGATCATGCGCTCCAGCTTCGCCGGATCGGCGTCGCTGTCGATCTCGAAACGCAGCGCGATGTCGGTCAGGCCCACCGGCACGCTGCGATCGATGCCGAGAGTGCCGCGCGCGTCCCAGGTGCCTTCCGCGATCACGCGGCCGCCGCGGATGGTCACGCCCGACGCGGTGGCGACCGCGCGCAGGGTAACCCCGGCACAGGCGACGACCGCCTCCAGCAGCATGTCGGCGGAGCAGGCCAGCTCGCCCGAACCGCCGGTCGACGGGTGCAGACCCGCGGTCGTCTCGCCGTGCCAGGACGGCACGCTGCAGGCGATGCCGTCGGCGTCCAGCCGCGCTTCGGCGCGCGCCGGTACGCGGGCGGCGTCCGGCGTGTCGCGATAGCGCTGCTTGATCGGCGCCTGCATGGCGCGAAGCTGTTCGGCGTTCATAGCTGCACTCCAAGTTCAACCGGCAACGCGTCTTAGCCTGCTGGTCCTGATCGCGCCATGTAGTCGTATGCTGAGAGCACGTGGCAGCGGACCGTATGGAGGAAGTCGTCGACCGTGACGTGCTCATCGAAACTGCCCATCCCGGTGGGCGCCGGTCCATAGACAATCGCGGGAATCTCCGCATAGCGCCACAGCCGCGCGTCGGTGCCCCCGAGGCTGATGACGGGCACCGGGTCGATGCCGGCGACCGTCTTGGCGTTGGCGCGGATGTAACCTGCCATCTCTGCATCGGGCGGACACCAGCTTGGCGGATTGTACAGGATCTTCTCGTAGCTCGCTTCCGGCTGGGCGGCGACGATGCGATCGACCTCGCGCAGGATCGGCGCTTCGTCGAGTCCGTTCGGCAACCGGATATCGACTTCGAATGTGCAGTCCGCTGCCACCATGTTCACCTTCAGCCCGCCCTGGATCAGGCCCGGGTTGACTGTCACGCGCTGGATGATGCGAGCGGCCCCCGGCCCATACGCCTGGTCCAGCACTTCGGCCGCCTGCTCCAGTGCCGCCGACAGATTGCTGATGTGCGGCGGCTCGATGTCCTCCAGGCGTTGCAGTTCGGCGATAATCCGTGCGGTGATCGCGATGGCGCTGGGGCTGGCGTGCGTATAGGCGCCGTGCGCCCCCGGCGTGCGCACGTGGAAGCGCAGCCAGAGTGGGCCCTTCTCGCCGAAGCGCAGCGTGTGGCGGCTGCTCGGTTCCCCGCTCAGGCAGCAATCGCCAAGGATCTCGGGATGGTGCTCGACCAGATAGCGCGTGCCCCAGGGACCGAACGTCTCCTCGTCCGAGACGGCGCTGAGCGTCAGCCTGCCATGCAGGGACTGCCGCAGTTCGTGCAGATAAAGGAACGTGAACAGCGCGGCGGTCGTGCCGCATTTCATGTCGCAGGCGCCGCGGCCGTAGATCCTGCCGTCGATCAGATCGCCGCCCCAGGGATCGACGGTCCAGCTGGTGCCGTCCACCGGAAACACGTCCATGTGGCCGTTCAGCGCGAGATGGCGGCCAGGCGCAGCCGCATCGAAGCTCGCGACGATGTTCGGCATGAGCTCATGCGGCGCGATGACGCGATAATCGAGCGCATGGCGGTCGAGGAACCCGCGGACGAAGGCGGCCGCATCGCGCGTATCGCCCGGCGGGTTGGGTGATTTGCGACGGATGAATTCGCGCAGGAAGTCGATCAGCGTTGCCTTGTCGGCTTCGATCCGCTGGAGGAGGGCTTGCTTGGTAGCATCCATCATATCTGCTGGTGACCTTCCGGGGGGTGGAGTCCTCGCGGCGATCGGGAAGATATAGCATTCAACCGGACGAGTAGACGACCGGCCGACAATCGAAACGACAGTGAGTACACCATGACCACGCCAACACTCAACTTCACCCGTTTGGAATATGACGCACGCCTGGCCAAGACGCGGACCGCCATGGCGCATTCGGGCATCGATCTCCTGATCGTCACCGATCCGTCCAACATGCACTGGCTGACCGGATATGACGGCTGGTCGTTCTATGTGCATCAGTGCGTGCTGGTGCCAGCCGACGGCGAGCCGATCTGGTATGGGCGCGCGCAGGATGCGAACGGTGCGCGACGCACCACGTGGCTGCGGCACGACAGCATCGTGAGTTACCCCGACCACTACGTGCAGTCCGACGAGCGCCACCCGATGGATTTTCTATCGGGCATCATCAAGGACCGCGGATGGGAGCGCGTATCCATCGGCCTGGAGATGGACAATTACTGGTTCACCGCCGCCGCTTATGCGTCGCTGGTCACACATCTCCCGCACGCACGCTTCACTGACTCGCGCTCGCTGGTGAATTGGCAGCGCGCAGTGAAGAGCCCCACAGAACTCGACTACATGCGCCGTGCGGGCCGCATCGTCGCGGGGATGCATCGGCGCATCGTGGATATGGTCGAGCCGGGAATGCGCAAGTGCGATCTGGTCGCGGAGATCTACGATGCCGGCATCCGCGGTGTGGACGGCTTCGGCGGTGACTATCCCGCGATCGTGCCATTGCTGCCGTCCGGCAGCGCAGCCTCCGCCCCGCATCTGACCTGGGACGACCATCCTATGCTCGCGGGCGAAGGCACGTTCTTCGAGCTCGCCGGGTGTTATCGGAGATATCACTGCCCGCTGTCGCGCACGGTGTTTCTCGGCAAGCCCACGCAACAGTTCCTCGACGCGGAGAAGGCTACGCTGGAGGGGATGGAAGCGGGGCTCGCCGCCGCAAAGCCCGGAAATGTCTGCGAAGACATAGCCAATGCGTTCTTCGCCGTGCTCAGGAAATACGGAATCCTCAAGGACAGTCGCACCGGCTATTCGATCGGCCTCAGCTATCCACCCGACTGGGGCGAGCGCACCATGAGCCTGCGGCCCGGCGACCGGACCGAACTGCAACCGGGTATGACGTTCCACTTCATGACCGGCCTGTGGCTGGAGACGATGGGGCTGGAGATCACGGAAAGCATCGCGATCACGGAATCTGGCGTGGAATGCCTGGCGAACGTCCCCCGGCGACTGTTCGTCAAGCCATGATGTCATTGCGGCAGCGCGCCGGACTTCGATGGGAGAGTCGGCGTCCCGGAGGGACAATCTCTATAGCAGCTACAGCTGGAGGGGCTCGACCGCCTTGAGAATGGACGGCAGTCTTGCGTGACTGGCATGCTCTCGCCGCTATCGAGCAATCGACAGGCTGGCGCGCAATGCAGGAGGAATCATATGTCGCCGAAAGCGTTCGTCGCCGCGCTGTTCCTTTGCGGCCCGCTCTGCATCGCCGGAGCGCCCGCATACGGGCAGAGCCCGACCAATGTCCTCGAGGTGGTGCCGAGTGCGGATGTGGCCGAACTTGATCCCGCACGCGCCGCCAATCAGATCGGGCGCATCTACTCGCAGATGGTGTTCGACACGCTGTTCGCACTCGACCAGTCGTTGTCGCCAAGGCCGATGATGGTGGACAAGGAAGTCATCAGCCCCGACCGGTTGACCTACAGCTTCACCGTGCGCCCGGGACTGAAGTTCCACGACGGCAGTCCTGTCACCACGCGCGACGTGACAGCGTCGCTGCAGCATTGGATGGACGGCAGTGCGACAGGGGGCGAGCTGAAATCCAGGCTCGCGGCGATGAACATCGTCGATCCCCAGACCTTCACGCTGGCGCTGAAACAACCGTTCGGCCTGCTGGAGTTTCTGCTGGCGGGCGCGGGTGCACCGATTGCCGGAATCATGCGCGAGGCAGACGCCAAACGTGATCCCGCGGCGCCGATGACCACTCCGATCGGCTCTGGCCCGTTCCGCTACGTCGCCAGCGAACGGGAGAGCGGCCATCGCGTGGTGTTCGAGCGCAACCCCGACTACATTCCGCGTACGGAACCGCCGGATGGCGCGGCCGGCGCACGTATCGTCAAGGTCGATCGGGTCGTGTGGCAGATCATCCCCGATCCGGCCACGGCAGCGAACGCGCTCGCCACCGGCGAGGTCGATTTCTGGGACACGGTACCATCCGACATGGTGCAGTTCCTGAAACAGCACGGCATCACGGTGCGTCGCACTGCCTCGCTGCCCTCGGTCGCCTGGGTCCGGCCGAATTTCGAACTGCCGCCGTTCAACGATGCCCGCGCTCGCCAGGCGCTCGCCCTGCTCATCGACCAGAAGGAATTCATGCAGGCGGTCGCCGGCGATACGCCCTGGTCCACCTGTTATTCGTTCAGTGTGTGCGGTTCGTTGCTAGGAACCGAAGTCGGATCGGAGCCGTACCGCAAGACCGATGTCGTCAAAGCCAAACAACTGCTGGCCGAGGCTGGCTACAAGGGGGAGCCGGTGATCGTGCTCGGAACGCCGCAGCTGCCGATCATCAATGTGATGTCGCAACTGCTGGCGCAGCGGCTGCGCGATGCCGGCGTGAACGTTGATCTGCAGATGGGCGATTGGACGACTGTGTTCCAACGCCTTACCACGCGTGGCAAGGGCGGCTGGAACGTGACTGCTACTTATTCCTTGGGCGGCACGGCGTTCAATCCGCTGACCAATTCGGTGCTGGATACGTCGTGCGGCCCGACCTCCAGCAGCCGGATGGGCTTTCCCTGCGATGCCGAGGGCGAAGAGCTGCGTCGGGCGGTGCTCGCGGCGCCGGACGAGGCGACGCGGAAGGCGGCGTTCGAGACATTCCAAAAACATATGTGGCAGTTCATCCCGCTTGTCCCGGCGGGCCAGTTCGACCAGCAGAATGCATATGGCAAGAATATCTCGGGGGTGCTGGGCGGATACGTTATCAGCTACTGGAACATCGAGAAGAAGTAAGCCAGAGCGGGACATCGCTGACCCATAGCGCCAGTACCGTCGTCATGGCGTGGCTGCGGTCGCCACGACGACAATCGGCGATAAGAGACTAAACCGTCCGTACCTTTGCGGTCTCCGGCTGCAACAACGCGTCGTCGATTTCCTCGAGCGAGCGTCCCCTGGTTTCAAAGCCAAGAAACAGGAACACGAAGCCCGCCATCACGCTCCATGCCGCGAGATAATTCATCGCCGGCCCAAGGGCCGCAAGATCCGCCTTCGGATTGACATAGTTGGACGATCCCGCGATCAGCGCCAGCCCAAGCGGTCCGAGCACCTTGCCGAAATTTCCCAGACCGTAGCCAAACCCCATGCCACTCGCGCGCAATCCGGCCGGCCATACTTCGGCGGCGTATGGACCGACCACGGCATAGCCGCCATCGCCGAAGAAGCGGGATAACATGATGCCTAGAAACAGCAGTGAAACTCCGCCGATGAAGTCAGCGTGAAACACGCCCGCAAGCCAACAGAAGATCGCCGCGCCGAAGCTCAACAGAACGCCGGAGGGGCGCCGGCCGATCGCTTCCGATAGCCACGAGAACAGAAACCGGCCGATCAACCCCGCCAAAGCGACCCAGATCATCAGGAACGAGGCCTGTGCCGGCGAGATCGCCAGTGTCTGAGCGAACAGGGTCGGCGCCCACAGCACGAGGCCGATGCCCGTGGTCTGCACGCCGAGACTGGTGAGTGTGGACAGGATCATGCTACGCGGATACCGAAACAATTCACGCCACGGCGTGTGCCGCGGCGCCGGCACGCTGGTCGGCAGTGCGATGTTGCTTGGATCCGTCTGTAGTGCCCAGGCGAGTGCCTGACGCGCTTCCTCTACGCGGCCCATGCGGATGAGCCAACGCGGCGATTCCGGTACCCAAGCGCGGATCAGCAGGGTGATCAGCGCCGGCGTCAATCCGACGACGAACAGACCGCGCCAGCCAACCACTGGCGCGAGATAGGCGCCGAGGATGGCACCCAGCATGCTGCCGAGCGGCAGGCACGAGGTGACAAGACCGCCCACCAGGCCCCGCTTTGATGTCGGCACGAACTCCTGCACCAGTGGCAGGTCCACCGCGAACAGGCCGGACACGCCAAAGCCCACCAGGAAGCGGAAGAAGCTGAGGAAGATCCAACCACCCTGTTCCGGCGTCAGCGCCATTACACCGGTGGCGAGGGAAAAATTCAGCGCAGTCATGATGAACACCTTGCGCCGGCCGATGCGGTCGGCGAGCCAGCCCCAGAACAGCGCACCTGGAACAGCGCCAAGACCCGAGGATAGCAGGATCATTGCCGACTGGCCGTAGGTGAGCTGCCACGAGCTCACGATGAACGCCAGCACGAAGCCGATCAGGTAGAAATCGAAGAAATCGAGCATGTCGCCCAGGATGGCGGCGAGCACGATCTTGCGCTGATTGTTGGTCAGCGAGGTCTGGCGTTCCAGATGCTCCAGCACGGCGCTCTTCCCTTGCGTTCAGCGCGGCACGGCACGCCGGAGGAGTCCGTGCGTCCCGTCCCGCGCCGTGTTATCCGCGAAGGCTAACTGGATCGGCTTGGCGCGCGCAATGACCTCAGGCGGCGGCGAGCAGGTGCTTCCGGCCGGGGGGCGAGCGCGAGACCTGCGAGACCGCTCCCGAACAGCACCAGCGTCGCCGGTTCAGGGACCTGCCCCAGGAAGCCGCTCGTATTCTGGTTCGCGTCCATGTGGAGGCCGACGATCTGGCCGAGGTCGTTGATGTCGTTGGCGGTGGTAGCGGTCGATCCCGTCGGATCGAACGAGGTGAATACATTGCCGACATCGAGATAGCCGTGCATTGCCCCGGTCCCGTCGACATAGTCGCCCACAATGTCACCAAGATCGTTGATGCCAAGTGCCTGACTGGAGGTTGACCCAAACAGCCGTAACGACGTCCACGGTGCCGTTGACGTCCGCAAATGAACGGAAGTCTCCCGCGCCATCCGTCTCATAGAATCCGACGACGGTGCCAGCACCGTTCACGCCGGTCGCCTAGCTGTTGAAATTGGCCGGCAGCAACGCGTTGATATCGGTGAAGTGAGAGTTCGTGAGGAATGGACCGCCAGACACTGTGTACGCCTTCTGCAACGTGGCGCCGTCTGCCTGGATGGAGGAGTGCCCGGCCGCGACGGTACCTGACTTGTTGATACCGAGAAGCCGGTTGAATGCAATGCCGGACTGATTGACAGTGGTGAACGAGCCACCGTTCTGCGCGAATCCGCTGGTGACACCTTTCGTGATCGAGAAGCCGACGGTGGTGCCGCCGCCGCTGATGCCGATTACCTGCGTGCCGCCGTCCACGCCCAACACGTTCTGCCGCGTGAGGTCCTTCTTCGTTGCTTGTTGGATTTTAACAATGGAAACTGATCATCATCCTCCGACGATTGTCCCCACCGCGACACCGGCATCGGCTGCAACACCCTTCCGGCCGCCCTCAGGACGGACGCGCGCGATCTCGATAAAGCCGCCCTGGCCGTGCACGACAAGCGCACCGTTGTTGATGGCCACCACCTCACCAAGCTTCCTGCCCTTCACCTCGGAGAAGGTCCGCGCGATGCGTTTCGTTGCATTGTACACGAACAACTTCTTGCCATCGGCCGTGGTCCAGGCACCGGGGGCGGGATCGCAGCCGCGGATCAGGTTGAAGATGATGTCGACATGGTTCGCCCAGTTGATGCGCGTTTCCGCCTCGCGCACGATGCCTTCGTAGCCCGCGTTCGGCTCGTATTGCGCGAGCGCCGGTGCCTTGCCGGCCACCACCTGCTCGGCCACTTCGACCAGCGCCGCGACACCCATCGGAAAGATCTTGCCGAAGTAGAGCGATCCCAGCGTGTCCTCCGGCTCGATCGGCACGGCGCGCATCAGGATCACCGGGCCTTCGTCCAGCCCATCGGTCGGGCGGAAGATCGAGAACCCGGTCTCCGTCCGTCCGCAGATGATCGCCCAGCTCATCGACGAGGCGCCACGATGCAGCGGCAGCAGGCTGGGATGGAACTGGATGGTGCCGAACTTGGGTATGCTGCAGAAATCCTGCGGTACGAACTGGGTGACATAGGCCATCACGCCGATCTCGACGTTGGCCTGCCGCATTGCCTCGAGCGCAGCGGGATCCGTCAGCCTGGGGAACTGATGCACCGGCACGCCGCGTTCCTCGGCGGCGACACGCAGCGGATCGGGGCGGCCCTTCTCGGGGGCGCAGAATACGGCCGCCACCGTATCCCCGCGATTGAGGAACGCCTCGAGCGTTGCCTTGCCGAAATCCTGCTGGCCAATGATGGCGATCCGCATGTGACGGCCTCCCAAGGTTGCGGTTCGTTCTGGCATGCCAGCATGCACGGCGGCCCAGCCTTGGCAACCGTTGCGGGATGGCTCTAGCCTGCATCGGTGGTGCTCGGGGGGACAGCAATGCCGTTCGACGAACAGGCCGCGATCAGTGAGTTCTGGGACGCGCGTTCGCGGGGAGAACACTTCCTGGCGCAGTGGTTCGATCGACTGACACTGGATCAGGCGTACCGCATACAGCTCGGCATCATCGCCCGCCGCGTTGCCGCGGGCGAGCGGCAGATCGGCTGGAAAGTGGGGCTTACCGCGGAACCGATCCAGCAGCAATTCGGGTTCCATGAACCAGTGTTCGGCTGCATCTTGGACAGCAGGACTTCTGGCCATGTGTTTGGGCGTGACGAACTGATCCGGCCCGGCTTCGAGCCGGAACTGTGTCTGCGTGTTGGCAAGGCACTGAGCGGCGAGGTCGATGTAGCGACGGTGCGCGGTGCGATCGATGCGGTGTATCCGTCACTGGAGATCATCGAGACCCGCGGTGACCTTTCCGCGCAGATTGCTGTGGCGATGGCGGACAATGCGCAGCAGAAAACCGTGGTGCTGGGCGAACCTGTGGCGCTTGGAGATCTGGCACTGGATGAAGTCGCGGCGACCGTACGGATCAACGGCCAGACCGTGGCGAGCGGACGGGGCGACGCGGTGCTCGGCAATCCGCTGAATTCGGTGATCTGGCTGGCGCAAAAGCTCGGCGAGTTCGGACGTCGGATCGAGGCGGGGCAGATTGTCATGAGCGGGTCGTTCACGCGGCAGTTCCCGATTGCGGCCGGCGATCACGTGCATGTAGACTTTGCGGGGATAGGCGACGTGCGGATGGGGATGCTGGCTTAGCGAGGGCCGTCGAGTGGGCTGTTAGCCTTTCGTTCAGCCTCGATCGGATAGGTATTCTGCCGACAATCGTAGGCTGACAGCGCCGGTGCTGCCTTGCGATAAGCCGTGCGCCGACCCGAGGTACTGTCGCGTATCCGGTTTACTGCAGACGCCCAAATGAATTCTCTGTTGGCGCTC
Source organism: uncultured Alphaproteobacteria bacterium (assembly GCA_963819855.1). GTDB lineage: Bacteria > Pseudomonadota > Alphaproteobacteria > Acetobacterales > Acetobacteraceae > JAMXLO01. Next base: position 854,573 of record CAWFYC010000021.1, on the reverse strand, counting down.
ATCATGCCAAACTATCGGGTGGGTCTTGACGGACCAATCGCGTTGGTGTGCACAAGTTCGCTCAGTCAGAGAAAATGCGGAATGCTCCGATGAGACAAATTGACTCTCATGGTCAAATTTCCAGGAAGCACCGAATCTTTATTGTCGTCGGGATGCATCGTAGCGGTACTTCGCTTTGTGCCCATCTCCTCAGCGGTCTGGGCGTCGACATGACAACCGCGACAGGCCCCGCGCCCGACAACCCCAAGGGCCATTGGGAGCGAGCTGAGGTGGTAAGGTACCACGACAAGATTCTCGGCCTGCTCGGTCGCGCCTGGCACAGCCCGAACCATGCGCTGAGTTTGCCCGCAGGGTGGTGGGCGATGCCACGCGTGCGGGCAGTCCGCAACGAGATGATTGCCTGGTTACGTGGTCAGCTGGCGGAGCGGAGCAATTTTGGATTGAAAGACCCGCGCATCGCACTTCTGCTGCCTGTTTGGAACGAGATCATTTCAGAATTGGAAATCGACCCGAATTTCATCTTTTGCGTCCGTGCGCCGGACCAGGTGACCCGATCACTTGCAACACGGGAAGAGATGGAGACGTCCGACGCTGAGTACCGGTGGGTCGTCTATAACGCGCGGGCAATAGCAGGGATTGCCCACCGCCATGTCTGTATCATTCGCTACGAAGACTGGTTCGAATTGCGATACGCGACGCTTGCGCGGCTGATCCGGCATATCGATCTGCAGTGGGAGGCGGATGACATTATGGTCAAAGCGTTGGCAGACGAGATCATCGATCCGAAGCTCAGACATGATTCAGGCGCTCCAAACATGGGACATACCGCGCGTTCATTGCACGATGCTATCTTGCAGTCGGTTCCCGGGTGCCGTTTCTCTACCGAACTGAGCAATTACGTTGCCGCATTCATGGGGTTTGAACAGCTAATTGCGCCAATGCATCAAGAGCTCGTGCAACTTCAGAGCCTGCGGACTCGAGAATCCTATCCTTCTGTTGCAATTCAGAGTGCGGTGTCGCCTACTGTATAGTAAACGCGATAGTTTCCGACACTCCCCGCGGCGACCACCCAGGAACTGGTGAGGCAGATCCCTCACGACACGGCCAAGCATATGTCACAGAAAGACATTATCCAACAGAACGGAGTGATCGAATTCGATATTCGTGTCCCATCGCATGACGCCTCGAACCGGACCCACCTGGCGGCATCTAGCTTCAAAGTAGTGTAGGCCCTTCAGGCCCGCAATGAACCAGAAGAAGGTGTCCGGCATGCCGGCCGGCGCAATGTTTAGAATGCACGCGTTTGCTGGACAAAATGCGATATTGGTCATCGCCGCTCCCATGATGCCTACCACGCGCCGCGCTGCCTTGAACAAACCGATCTGCTCGACCAATGGAAGGGTGCCCGTGTCGACCGTGAGATAGCCATGACTTTCCAGAAGCTCGCGGATTTCAGGTTCGTTGACAAAATCTCGGAAGCCGGTTGCGGACCTCGTCACGTACAGACGCTCTGTCCGGCGCGACGATACCAAAGCCGATAACGCCCGAGCGCAGTCTACGACCAGAGGAGCCATATAGACCCCGTGCTCGGTCAGGCCATCGACAAGGATGAGCTCCTCGAACAAATGGGGCTCGTGCCCAACGCATAAGATAGCGTCGGGTGTGATGCCAAGGAGATCAAGCGATGTCGATATCACCGACTCAAGTTGTGGCTCGGCCTTCGGGACGACATAGCGTAGAGCGCCAACGTGTCGTGAACCGAGATACGCGCGCGGGAGCATTTCCATCAACCAATGACCATAATTGCCAGCGCCCCGTTTCTTACACAGAAGATGGACACCCTTGTGGACTGAAACCGCCCCCGAACGGTAGGCAGTCTGCGCGGCAGCCAGGCCCTTTCTAATGCCCGCCTCCGCGTGTTGCGTAATCGATGTTCGATAGAGGGCGCCCCGCTCATCGAAGACAAGCCCTTCCTCTACCACGGCGACATTTCGCACCCGATGGAATTGGATCTGCCGCGCCGGAAAATGCTCACGCTTCCACGTCGCTTCAAGCATCGCCAACATCTGGGGCTGCATCAACTCTTTGTTGAATAACGTGGGGTAGCGCATTGAGAACCCAGGCGACTCCAGAGACAGAATGAGGTCCTCATTCGCTGGCTGGACCAGTTTTACGGCCTTATGTTCCATTGCAGGAATTCCATCGGGAACGAAGACAGGTCTCTAATCTATTTCGAAGTGAGACTGCGTTGACGCGAGTCAAACGCACTTAGGCCGGTGCCATTAGGCATCAACTAGCACCGCTCCTATCCGCCATCGCCGCATACCGATTGGTGCGACATCGTTGTTGGTAGACGCACCACCTTAAGATCGCTAACCTGAAGACCCAAGGCAACAGTTCCACGAAAGCCCGGTGTGCGGCTACCGGGTCGCAGATCGTGCGATCGTGTTTCTAAACCAACATACATGCTCTTGAGCCTCCAGTTTCTAAAATCCCGCGAAGCGGTCGGCATCGAGAACTGCTGCCTCTCGCCGTGACCGCTGCACGAAAACGGATTGACCATCAACGCGCAGAGATAGCGGTTGAGGACATAGCGAAACTCATGCGGCGGGTCCGGGTCCGGGCGAAAGGGTAGCATTTCGTCGCCGGGTACATTCTGGTTAGCGGTGAAGGACGCCATATCGCCATCGAGCCTGCAACCGCCACGGTAGTAGGTTGATCCGCCGCGGGACGTGGTAATTGGGATCTGAAGAAATATCGTCGCAGTCTGGTTGGTTTCTGGCTCCCTCAATTGCAGCACGAAGCCAGAGAATGCTGTCGCTCCCACAGCACCGTTGCGTTCGGCCTCCGCTGTGTCATAGGTCACTGAAGCAGCGGACAACTTGCCAAGAAACGAATAGACAATCTGCTGGTCCATTGACAGGTCGCTGACAACAGTCGTGGCCGACAGAAACAGATTGGCGCCGCCGCTATTAAGATTTCCCCCTTGCTCAAATAACTCATAGACCCATGTTTCCCGCGCCCGGTTGCGATATACCCTCAGATGGGCGGTCCGATCGGGTGTCGTGAAAGCATATGCAGCTCGTCCAAGAAGGGTATCAGACGTTGAGGGATCGTCTGTTGTCATTCGGTCGGGCTGGAGGAACTGGTCGCGGTTCCACATAATCACGCGCCACTGAGATACTGGTCCGGGAATGTCTGGCAGAGACGGCGAAAGAACCGGTTGATTTGCCAGAACCTGGCCCGTTCCGAAACGGAGGCGGGGAATAGTGAGGCCGGGGTCTGGAAACACATACTGACTCGACGACACTCCAGAATCAGGAAGGGACTGGCCGAATGCACCGCCAGCCATATTTGCAAGCGCCACCGCTGAACTGAGCGCGAGGATATGCCGTCGGCACTTTCGGCTGGTCGCACGCTTCGTCCGGTAAAATCGCATGGCCTGCATGAATGAGGAAGGGATCATTCCCTGCACCACTTCTGCAGTTATACTGGTACAGTTATGCTAGGCAAGCGGCACCCTGCCAAATCGGTGCGCACGAGACAAGCCAAGTGCCGCCAGACAACGGGTCGTCGATAAAGACGCGCTGGTCTGACTAGGAGGTTGGAGAGACGATGATGCCACTTGCGCCCACGTTCGTGATCGCTGGCACGGTCTGAGGGCTGCGGTTCGACCATATCTCCCATCGACACGCTGCTGATTCGACGAAGGACTGACAGCAATGCCTTCTCTCGACTGCCCGAGCCAAGCGTCGCTGTCTGCTCTGGCGCCGGTGGAGCGTGTATCGTAAACTACGGTTCAGGTGCGTGCAACTGGAGGTACGGGTCTTGGGCGATGGAGCGCTCCGCGGTGAAGTAAAGAATCAGAAGGTTAACACTGCATTCCTTGCCAACGTGGTCCAGAGAATTCCCGGCTGGCTGAACGAGTTCACCGCCGCCTGTCTAATGGACCTTCTCGACATGCAGGACGAGCAGAATTGGAAGGGGTCGTTGTTAGAGATTGGGGTGTATGGCGGTCGGCTATGTTCGATCCTCGCGCGCGAGGCCGCCCGCACGGCATCCCACCTTGTGGGGCTGGACCCATTCCGACATTTCTCCGTCAGGGAAGTTCATGACCGCCTTCTGAACGCAGCGAAGCATGCGCCCGGTGTGACAGGCGCGGCTTCGCCACGTATCACCTTGCTTCAGGACTTCAGCGCCAACTGGACTTCGGACCGTCTGCTTGCCGCACTGGGGGAGCGCAGCCGCTTCGTGCATATTGATGGGTCCCACAAGCGTGACGACGTTCTCTGGGATCTAGCTCTCGCCGACTCGGTTATTACGCCAAATTCCGTGATCGCCGTTGATGATTGGCTCAATGTCGAGTGCGTTGGCGTCTTGGAGGCGACGTTTCGGTTCTTCCAGACGCAACCTCGAGCATGTGCGCCGTTTGCCTTCGTGTCGGGAAAATTGCTCCTCTGCAGCCAACTCTGTGTCGCCGCGTACAAGTCTAAACTCGAAACCTTTGCGGCCGCGGACACAATCTATGAACAGAGCAAGCGATATCGGCACCGTCTGGCGACGGACGTATCGTGGATCAAGCAACCGTTGCTGGATTACGAGATACTCGTCTTAGTGTAGCTGATAGGCTGACCGAAAGGTAAATTGAGTGATTTCAGTGACCTGTGATTCGTTCGTGGTTTCGAGCTACGATGGAGTCGACGATGGCCTAGATTGAAATGCTGCTGTCCGCGCATTCGGTCGCCCGCAAACAGGTCATCAGACGTTTCCAAGCCCTCACGATACTGGCCACCTCGGGGTTCGGCTCACGCCACTCAACGGCGCCTATCCCGCGGTAATGAGCCTCGGCTGACTCTATTAAGCCCGCTTGCTTCGCCACCTCCACGTCAGGGTTATGCGATAGGTACCATGCCTCATGGACAGGCACGGCGCCGACACGGCCCTCGAGGTAGCCCTTCGTTAAGAAATGCTCGCGGCCATTCTCGAATTCTCTTCTATCCACGGCGTCCGCCACATCGGGGTTGCAACGCTGATACTGCGCCTCGTCGAACTCGCAATGCTCAAGGGCACAGCGAAGCAGGAAATGAAACAGCTCGGCGTGGATGACCACTTGGTCGGCGTCTTCGTGCGTTGCACGGAGGCTCTTGGTGTGCTTCTCGATTAGATGAAGCGGCGGGACGAACATATAGACTCCTGTTCAGGGACTTTGCTGCCACTTAGGCCGCCTGGCCAACGATTGCAGGTGGGGCAGGCGAACCAAGTGAGCAACCGGTTGTTCAGAGCGGTTGCGCTGATACCCAGCGGACAGACCCAGCCCCGGCCGCTCCGGCGGATGCGCTCTGCCGGAGCTCCAATATCGAATGCTAGCACATTCAGGCCTGCCTGCCACGCCTCGGTCAGCGTGTAGCACCAGCTCTCGGGCCAGATCGACGGGAGCCAGGCCATCGACGCCTGCTGACGCAGGATCAGCTCGACCGCCTCATAATGCTCATAAGGGCCGGTGATCCGGACGCACCCGGTGGCGATCAGCCGATCGTCATCGCAACTCTCACCGACCAGGACGAACTCTAGGTCTAACCTCCGCCTGGCAGTGTCGCGCGCGCAGGCCAGCACCATCTCGAAGCCCTTCTCGATGCCGATCGCACCGACGATGCAAATCCGTCGCGTACCGGCCAAGGCAACTGGTCCGAGAATCGGAATGCGACCATCGTCCTCCCAGTTCACAACTTCCGGGCATGCCTGCGGAAAATAGCGCCGGATGCGGGTTGCAACGTCGGCCGACGGCACAACGATGCGCGACGCCTTTCGGATGATGCCCGCGGACCGCCTTCGAAGGGCGGTCGCCGAGATTGCCTCGTCGATCCGAGTCCCCAGATCTGCGACACAGGCATCGCACCCAGCGCTATCGGGCTCGCCGCAATAGCGGCCACCGGTTCCGACTAGCGTGATGCGGGGGCATATCAACGAATAGTCGTGCACCACGAGCTCATACGGGATGCGAAGCCCCTCCAAGAGTCGCAGCACCCGCTTGTCGTGGCCAATCAGGCTGTGAACTTCTGCGCGCGTCGGCAAATCGCCGGCCAGCAACTCCGTCAGCAGGCCTAGTTCTGTCGGAATCGAGAAGCGCAGGTTGGGCGTTCCACCTTCCGGACCGTCCCCCAGCACGCAATCTCGCCCCTCGCCACCGCGGCTCGCCACCGGCCATAACATGATGGGGCGCAACCCCTCGCGCCGCAATGCGACAGACTTTTCAGCGACGTGGCGCTTCACCCCGCCATCTCGCCCATGCGTGATAAGGAGCACGGATGCGGCGCCGCTCCGAAAAGTCATCCATCGTGCCAAGTCGATGCGCCGTCGTGGCTCGGCTAACGGGTCGGTGCGTTGGAACTCTGCAATCAACTCGTCGTAACCGGGGTGCAACTGGTTCATCTTACGCATGTTGCATTCTATGAGATAACGCTTGGCAGCACCGAACGACCGGGCGCCCACATGCGCCACGAACACCCCGGTCGCGGCGACATGGCGCCAGCCTAAGTGCCGAGCGCGGATGCAGAAGTCATTTTCCTCGCCATAGCCTTGCGCAAAGATGTCCTCCCGCAGCAGGCCGGTGGCGTTGAGACAGTCGCGCTTAATGTAGACGCAAAACCCCACTGCAGTCGGAATATTGACGAGGCATCCGGCGTTGACAGAGTGGCAAAGTGCGCTCAACCGGATGGTCTCGTCCAGGTCGGGAATCTGGTTCTCGTGCTCATTGCTCGGATAACTGGCGATGGTGGCGTTATTGGACAGCGGCGTCACCGTGCCGATACTCGGCGCCGAGTACGCGGCGGCCCGCAGGCTTTCAAGCCAGCCAGGCGGCACCAGGGTGTCGCTGTTCAGCAGTACCACGTCACGTGACGGATCATTGCGCATGCCGAGATTTGCGGTCGCGGGGAAGCCTCTGTTGCGAGAGTTCGTGCTCAGTTTAATCCGGTTCGCCGCGGCCAGACGACGAAGCGAGGCGCCCAAGGCTGGATCGGGCGAAGCGTCATCAACAACGTGCACACATGCCCAGGCAGGAAGATCCGCCAGTACCGAGTCAATGCACGCCAGCGTGAAGTCCATCGCCCCATATACGGGGATGACAATCTCAACGTCCCGCTTTCCAGACGAGCCCACCGCGGGCCTGCCAATAACGTGGGCCGGGGCGGCCAACATGGATGGCGCTGTCGGTGTGTCCGGCTCGCAGCCCGGTGCCGGGAACAGCCTGGCCACCATCGTCGCTGCTACTTCCGCGGTGCGCCGCTCCATGGAGGGATCGACCGGACTGCCTCGCAGTTCTTGCCCGTTTTCGCCTTGGACTTTGACCAACCCGTCAAATGGCCGAAGCCGGTTTGCTGGAACCTGGAAGCGGCGGGGACGCGCCAGGGGGAAATTGGTATCAATATCCGTTGCCGAATCGGTCGCAGTGACGAGAAAACCCGGCTTGCCAGAGGGGGGAACAATCGACAGGACAGGGTCGTAATCAGGATCGTTCGGGCACCACGCCCAGCCTCGAAGATCGCCGTTCACGCTATCAGCAAAACCTTCGATCCGCGAGATCTCCTCGAGCCAGATTACACCGCCCAAAATCTCCCTGCCATCGGCAGTGGTTCGTAGTTCGACGCCGTGGCGCCAGCTTGGCGGCAATTTGGTAGCGAAGGTCAGCGGAGGCACTGCGACGCGAAGCCTAACCGGACGGCCGTCCAGTGTCACCACTGGCGGTCGGCGCTCCGGCCGCGATCGTAGCAACCGAACTATAATTCTGCCGGAGGAGTAGAGTCCAGCCCAGCCATGCGCGCCGGCCGTCGTGGCAACATCGTCGACAAAAGCAGGAAGCGATCGGTGGGCGTACTTCGACAAGGCTTGCAATAGAGCCGAGCGCGCTTCAGACGTCCTGTGCTGACGGTGGTAAGCGATCGCCGCTCCCAGCCAAGCGTCCCTGATATTGTATTTACGGGCGACAGAAACGAAGAGCTCGGCCGCTTCCGGACTTTGCTCACGCAGGCGAAGAGTGGCCAAAGCCAGGATATCATTCGGCTGTGCGATCTGCCTCGTCGCACGGGTGACTGCCTGACGAAGGTACTCGATAACCGGATCGTCTGACGTCAACTCGCTGTCTCGCTTTCGCGTAAGCCGTTGCCTGCCCCGATACCCAGGCAAACTATTTTGCCGCTCCGCGAGCTTCGGGGTCCCGGCTAAGCCGAACATAGCGTCGGTTAACGCCGAGTTAATCCCGCATCGACTGCGTTGGACGCGAAGCAAAACTTACGTTTTCAGGTACCTATCGCCGGCACCACCACCGATCCCCGCTCCGGCAACGCCTTGCGTGACACCGTCAGCGCCGGCGAGATTCTGAACCGCACCGCACACCGATCCCGCATCGGCGCCACGGACCGCTCCACCTCGGCCCACGTGATGTTAATGCATCGGCAGCACCAACTGGTTCATCGTGCCGATGTCGGGCGGTTCCACCGGCACGTCGATGTCGTTGTAGTCGGTCACTGCGCGCACGCCGCCCCGCGTCTCGATCAGGAGCTGGCATGGCCGAGAAAGCTGATGCTGAGCGCATCCGGTCCCGGATGGCACAGCATCACTCGTGGTGCGTTCATGGCGATCGCAGTGCACCCGGCAACAGCCATCCGAGGGGGACCAGCGCAATCACGCAGAGGCCGCAGGCTCGCACTATCGTCATTTCCCGACTACCCTCCGCCCACCCTCACTGAAAGCTGACCGCCGCACATGAGCTACGACAAGCCATTCGCCGGCCTCAAGGTGATCGACGTGAGCCAGGGAGTCGCCGGTCCCTATTGTGCCATGCTGCTCGCCCAGTATGGCGCCAACGTCATCAAGGTGGAGCCGCCCGGTGTCGGCGACTGGGCGCGCAATCTCGGCGTGGTGTACGGCGACCAGTGCGCCTACTCCCTGCCGGCGAATTTCGGCAAGCGCGGCATCGCGCTCGACCTGAAGCAGGACGATGGCCGCGCCATCCTGTGGCGGCTGATCGCCGGCGCCGATGTGTTCCTGCAAGGTTTCCGCCCAGGCGTGATCGACCGCCTGGGGTTCGGCTACGACGCGGTGGCCGGGCGCGAACCGCGCATCATCTACCTGTCGGTGTCGGGCTTCGGCCAGATGGGTCCGCTTGCCGAACGTCCGGCGATGGATCCGATCCTCCAGGCCTATACCGGCCTTACGGTCGAGAACAAGGGCGAGGACGGCATCCCTCACCGCACGCCGATCATCGCGATCGACATGAGCACTGCGCTCTACGCCTATTCAGCCGTATCCACTGCGCTCTATGCCCGCCGCGACGAATTGCGCGGCCGCCACATCGAGGCGAGCCTGATGCAGGCGGCAGCCGGCTTGCAGGTGGTGCGCCTGATGCAGTCCTATCTGGAGGACGGCGCGATCCGGCCACCAGGCGCACCAGGTGGCGTCTATCAGATTGCCGACGGCTGGATGACCATCACGGTTGTCCGCCTGCACGAATGGCTCGGCTTCTGCAAGGCGCTGGACCTGCCCGACTTCGCCGCGGACGAGCGCTTCCGCACCACGCAGGGCCGCTACGACCACAGCAACGAGATCAACGCCGTGCTACGCCCACAGCTCGCGTCACGGCAATTCGCGCACTGGTCGGAGCGTCTGGCCGCCGAACGCATCATGCACGAGCAGTTAAACAGTTATACCGGTTTCCTGGAGCAGCCACACGTCGAGGCGTCCGGCGCGATCGCCTGGCTGCACCACCCGCAGGTGCCGAAGAATCTGCCGATGCCGCAGGTGATCGGAGCGCCTCCCTTCATCGATGGCAGCAGGCTCGCCACCTCGCCCGGACTGGGCGAACACACCGAACCCATCCTGCGCGAGCACGGCTACACGGCGGACGAGATCGCCGATCTCGCCCGCCGTGGCGTGGTGGCGCTGGCAGGTGCTCCCCGCTAGTTCGTCTGCCGCACATGGTCAAAGAAACCAGTGATCGCCTGTAGCCTGTCGTCAGGCGCCACGAGACCGAAATCGGTGCCGCTCACCACCGGATCGCCCGCTTCGGGCGCAAGCTCCCAGGTGAACCGCACCCGGTCGTGGTGGCTTTCGACATCGCCGGTGCGGCGGAAGCGGTGACCAGGGAAGCGTTCCTGCACACCGACGATCATCGCGTCGATGCCGTCCCTGCCCTCGCCTTGCAGCATTGGATCGAGATAGCGGGCGTCCTCGGTCCAGGTTCGTGCGATGAGATCGCGGCGACGGCCATCGTCGGTCTCGTTCCACGTCGCGATATAGCGATCGATCAGATCGGTCAGCGTGTTCATGTCTGTCTCCTGCATTGTCGCACCTCGATGCGGTGCGAGACCACATTTCCCCAACACGACACCGCCAGTCGATTACATCGCAGGTAATTGGAAGCGCATGCACGCGCGCGTTATCATCGTGCCATGTCAGTCACCGTCAGGCCTGTGGGCGACCTGCTGCGCGAATGGCGTCAGCACCGTCGCCTGAGCCAGCTTGAGCTGTCGCTGGAGGCGGAAATCTCCACCCGCCATCTGAGTTTTCTGGAAACCGGCCGATCGCAGCCGAGCCGCGATATGGTGCTGCGTCTGGCGGAACGCCTGGATGTGCCGCTGCGCGACCGCAATCTGCTGCTGCATGCTGCGGGCTACGCGTCTGTGTTCCCCGAACGTCCGCTCGATGATCCGGCGCTGCGGATTGCACGGCAGGCGGTCAATCAGGTGCTGGCCGGACACGAACCGTATCCGGCGCTCGCCGTCGATCGCCACTGGACACTGATCGCGTCGAATGCCGCGACCAGACGATTGATTGCCGGCGTCGACGCAACGCTCTTGCAGCCGCCGGTCAACGTGCTGCGTCTGGCCTTGCACCCGTCGGGGATGGCGCGGCGGACCGCAAATCTCGGCGAGTGGCGTGCGCACCTGTTGGCGCGTCTCGGGCATCAGGTGCAGGTTTCCGGCGATCCGGTGCTGATCCGGCTGTCGCGCGAACTGCGCGACTACCCGGCGCCCGACGAAGTTGTGCATGACGTGGATCCCACCGCCTTCGTGGTGCCGTTCAGGCTGATCACCGATGCGGGCACTCTTGCATTCTTCAGCACGACGACCGTGTTCGGCACGCCGGTCGATATCACGCTGTCGGAACTGGCGGTGGAAGCGTTCTATCCGGCTGACGCCAGCACCGCGGATGCATTGCGGCAACGCGAGCGCTGAGGCTTGCGACAACCTGCGATTGGCGCGCAGCATGCCTCCAACAACGATATGGGGAGAGGGACGATGGCCGAACGTGCTTCACGCCGCTGTTGCCATGCTTGTCTTGTTGCTGGCATCAGCTTCGCCAAAGGCAATGGCCGCCGCTGATCCGAGCGCGCCTTCAGTTCGCACGGCCGGGGGCCTGGTCCAGGGGTTCGTGCACAACGGCGTGAGCACGTTCCTCGGCATTCCCTATGCGGCGCCTCCAGCGGGCGCACAGCGCTGGCAGCCGCCGCAGCCTGCCGCGGCTTGGACCCAGACGCTGAATGCGACGAAGTTCGCCAATACCTGCCCGCAGATCACCGAACTTGGCGTATTCGCCGGCCCGGTGAGCCTGACCGAGGATTGCCTGTACCTGAACGTCTTCACGCCGAGCCCCGGCAACGCGAAGAAGCTGCCGGTGCTGGTCTGGATCCATGGCGGCGGCCTGTTCGACGGCGAGACCAACGACTATGACGCAACCGCGCTGGTGAAGGGCGGTCCGGCCGGTCCGACAGTCGTCGTCACCATAAACTACCGCCTCGGGCTGCTCGGCTATTTCGGCCATCCCGTGATCGATGCCGAAGGTCATGACTTCGGCAATTATGGGCTGATGGACCAGCAGGCTGCGCTGCACTGGGTGCAGCGCAATATCGCGGCGTTCGGCGGCGATCCGGGCAATGTCACGGTCGGCGGCCAGTCGGCTGGAGCGACCAGCACCGCTGCCCTGGTCATATCGCCGGCGAGCGCCGGACTGTTCCATCGCGCGATCTTCGAAAGCGGAGCGTTGCTCACAGTTGCGCCGCGGGAGTTGGCCGAGCAGCGCGGTTCCAAGTTCGCCGAAGCTGCAGGTTGCGGCGAGGAGGTGAACGGGGCGGCCGCGGAATGCCTGCGCAAGCTGAGCGTTTCGAAGATCCTGTCGCTGCAAGGCACCGCCGCCGCGAACGGGCCCTACGTGAACGGCCTATTGGTGGACGGCAAGGTGTTGCCGATCCCGGCCGACACCGCATGGACGACCGGGCAGTTCAACCACATGCCGATCATGAACGGCAGTGTCGCGGACGAGGGTGCGTTCGGCGCCAGCATCGATGAGCTGTTCTTCGGTCCGATGACGGCCGAGCGATACGCGGAGCTTGTCAAGGCCACGTACGGCGGTCCTGCCGGGCCTGGCGCCGGTCCGCCGAACTATCCTGAGGGAACACCGGCGGCCGTCATGGCCAAGTATCCGCTCAGCGCCTACAAGACTCCCGGTGACGCCTGGGTCGCTGTCGGCACAGACGCGAACGTCTGCAAGCATCCCTACCTCGACAGCCGCGTAGCGCAGCACGTCCCGCTGTATGCCTATGAGTTCAGCGACCGCGACGCGGCGTGGTACTTCCCGAAGCTCGGATTCGCCCACGGCGCGGCCCACACGATCGACATCCAGTTCCTGTTCACCGACTGGCACGGCGGGCCACTGGGGATCCCGCACCAGCTCACGTCGCAGGAGCACGCGCTATCGAAGCAGCTCGTGGCCGCGTGGACCGACTTCATGTACGCGGGCAACCCCAACCTGAAGGGCGACGCGCCCTGGCCGCGCTATACCGCCGGAGCTCCGGTCTACCTGTCGGAAAACGTGCCGCAGCTGTCGACGATCACCGAGGCGCAGTTCAGAGCGGCGCACAGGTGCGAGTTCTGGGATACCGTGCTGATCTATTAGTTCTGCTCGCAGGTCTATTGCGGAGACGCCGCAGACAGGTTCCTATCCGGCAGTTTGGCGCACCCGCTAAACCGCCGGAGGGAGGAATATGGCCATCTCGCATCGCGTCCGCCGCCATCTGGGCGGCATCGCCGTCGTGCTCACGTTCTGTGCGATGGCCGGCCACGCGCAGGCACAGCGTCAGCTTGTGATGTACTGTGGCGTCGACGAGAAATGGTGTCGCGCCGTCGCCACCGCCTATCAGAAGGAAACCGGTGTCCAGGTCGACATGACTCGCATGAGCGCCGGCGAGGTCTATGCCCGCATCCGTGCGGAAAAGGACAATCCGCATGGCGACGTGTGGTTCGGCGGCACCGGCGATCCGCATCTTCAGGCCGCCGACGAGAAGATCACCGAACCGTACGAGTCACCGATGCTGCCGAAGCTGCGCGACTGGGCACAGCGTCAGGCACAGCGCTCAAACAACCGCACGGTCGGGCTTTACCTCGGCGCACTTGGGTTCGGCTACAACACCGAAGACATGAAAAAGCGCAAGATGACCCCGCCCGCCTGCTGGGCCGACCTGATCAAGCCCGAATACAAGGGCGAGGTGCAGATGGCGGACCCGAATTCATCCGGCACCGCCTGGACGATGCTGGCGACCATGGTGCAACTCATGGGCGAGGACAAAGGCTTCGAGTATCTCAAGGCGCTGCACAGGAACATCAACGAATACACCAAGGCCGGCGCGGCGCCGGCGCTCGCCGCGGGTCAGGGCGAGACCCTGGTCGGCATCGCGTTCCAGCACGACGTGATCGACGTCGCGGAACACAACAAGCCGGTCGCGGTGGTTTCACCCTGCGAGGGCACCGGCTACGAGATCGGTTCGCTCAGCCTGATCGCCGGGGCGAAGCACATGGACGAGGCGAAGAAGTTCTATGACTGGGCGCTGACGTCCGATGCGCAGAAGATCGCCGCCACCACTGGCAGTTTTCAGATTCCTTCCAATCCAGCCACCCCGGTGCCGCCGGAGGCGCCGGACCTCTCCAAGATCAAGCTGATCGAGTACGACTTCGCCAAATATGGTTCGTCGGAAACGCGCAAGCGCCTGCTCGGCAAGTGGACCGATGAGGTGAAGAACGCGCCGAAGTAGGGCATGCGCACAAGCGATTGGCAACGTCCTCCCCCTCCCCTTGCGGGAGGGGGTTGGGGGGAGGGGGCCGCGCCAACACCCCACGGCCCCCTCCCCCCAACCCCCTCCCGCAAGGGGAGGGGGAGGAAATTTGCGCCCTTTCTCATTGTCTGGCTCATCGCCGCTGCCGCGGCGTTGCTGGTCCTGCCGTGGTACGGTCTGGACGATCGCATCTCGCCACCGGCATTGTTCGCCGGCATGCCATGGCTGTGGCCGCTCGCGCTGCCGCTCCTGCTGACACTCTGGGCGTCATTCGGCCGTATCAGGCCGCGCGCGCTGATTACCGCCGGCATCGCAGGCCTGGTGTGGCTCGCGATTCAGGGTCTGCTGATCATCCATCGTGGCTGGGCCTACGCGTGGCTCACCGCGTGGTTCGGCAGCGGTCCGATGCAGCCGGCGATGGGTTGGGGCGCCGCCCTGTACGCGCTCGCCTGCCTCATGCTGCTCGCCTATGGTCTCGCGCGGCTCGGCGTGTGCAAGGGCGACGTGTTCGTGGTCGGCGCGATCCTGCTGGTGGTGGGGCTTATCGCGCTGTTCGTGTTCTATCCAGTGCTCTGCATCCTGTCCTCCGCGGTCCGCGACAACGACGGCGGCTTCGCGCCCACGCTGTTCGCTGACAAGCTGTTCAGCGCGTCGATCTGGAGTCTCGACTGTTTGACCGGCGCGCGAGCCTGCGGTGTGGCATGGAACACCGTGGCCGAGGCAACACTGGTCGGCGTCCTGACGACGTTGCTCGGCCTTGCCTTCGCGCTGGTGGCGTTGCGCACGCGTTTGCCGATGAAGCCTCTGCTGCGGGCGCTGTCCATCCTGCCGATCATCACGCCCCCCTTTGTCATCGGACTCGCGCTGATCCTGCTGTTCGGCCGCGCCGGCGTGGTCACGATGTGGATCGGCAACCTGTTCGACATTCCGCGCAGCCGCTGGATCTATGGCATGCCCGGCATCACCATCGCGCAGGTGCTGGCCTTCACGCCGATTTCGATGCTGGTGCTGCTCGGTGTGCTGCAAGGCGTCGCGCCGAGCCTGGAGGAAGCGTCGCAGACGCTGCGCGCCAGCTCGTGGTACACGTTCCGTACCGTCACCTGGCCGCTGATCCGCCCCGGTCTCGCCAACGCCTTCCTGATCGGCTTCATCGAAAGCATGGCCGACTTCGCCAATCCGCTGGTGATCGGCGGCAACTTCACCGTGCTGTCTACCGACATCTTCTTCGCCGTGGTCGGTGCGTCGCACGATCAGGGTCGCGCCGCGGTGCTCGCCATCGTGCTGCTGTCGTTCACGCTGTCGGCGTTCCTGGCACAGCGCACCTGGCTTGGCCGGCGCAGCTACGCGACCGTCGCGGGCAAGGGCCATACCGGCATCCCCGCCGCCCTGCCGGCCGGCGTACGCGCCTCCTGCTACGCGGCGATCGTGCCATGGCTGCTGCTGACCGTCGCGGTCTACGGCATGATCCTGGTCGGCGGCTTCGTCGTCTCGGTCGGTCGCGACAACACGCCGACCCTGGAATACTTCTGGACCGCGTTCTCGATCGAGCGCGGCGTCGGCGGCTGGTTCCTCTCCGGCTCCGCCTGGAATTCCTTCATCGTCACCATCGAAGTCGCGCTGATCGCCATGCCGTTCACTGCCGCACTCGGCATCCTCACCGCGTGGCTGCTCGATCGGCAGCAGTTTCCCGGCCGCCGCAGCTTCGAATTCCTGGCGATGATGAGCTTCGCGATCCCCGGCACGGTGATCGGCGTGGCCTACATCCTGGCATTCAACGTGCCGCCGGTATCGCTCACCGGTACCGGAGCGATCATCGCGATCGCCTTCGTGTTCCGCAACATGCCAGTTGGCATCCGCGCCGGGCTCGCCAACCTGAGCCAGATCGATCGCAGCCTGGATGAAGCGTCGCTGACGCTGGGCGCGCATTCGTTCGGCACGCTGATCCGCGTGATCCTGCCGATGCTGCGGCCGGCGATCGTCACCGCCATGGTCTACAGCTTCGTGCGCGCCGTCACCGCCGTGAGCGCGGTGATCTTCCTGGTCACCGGGCGCTACAATCTGGCGACGGTATATATCGTCGGGCGCGCCGATGTCGGCGACTACGGTGTGGCGATCGTCTATTCGGCGATGCTGGTCATCTTCATGCTGCTGGTTCTGATCCTGATCCAGTTGCTGGTCGGCGAACGCCGGATCGGTCGGCGCGCCGAGGCGCCGCCGATCGAAGCACCGGGCATCGCTTTGGCGCAGACATGAGCACGCCGGCGGTCGAATTCCGCTCGGTCAGCAAGCGCTACGGCGCGGTGACCGCGCTCGACACCGTCAGCCTGTCGATCGAACGCGGCACTCTGGTGACGCTGCTCGGACCGTCCGGCTGCGGCAAGACCACGATCCTGCGGCTGATCGCCGGACTCGAACAGGCGTCCGACGGGCAGATCCTGATCGAAGGCGACGATGTCACGCTGCTGTCGGCGGCCGAGCGTGACGTGTCGATGGTGTTTCAGTCCTACGCGCTGTTCCCGCACATGACGGTGCTGGAGAATGTCTGCTACGGACTGCGCGCCTCGGGGATACGCAAGGCGCAGGCGGTGGAACTGGCGCAGGCAAAGCTCGCGCTGGTCGGGCTCGCCGGCTACGGCGCGCGACTGCCCAGCGAACTGTCCGGCGGCCAACAGCAGCGCGTCGCGGTGGCGCGGGCTATCGTGCTGGAGCCGAAAGTGCTGCTGTTCGACGAGCCGCTGTCCAACCTCGATGCTAAGCTGCGTCGTCACGTGCGCGAGGAAATCCACGAACTGCAGCAAAGCCTGTCGCTCACCGCGGTCTATGTCACGCATGACCAGCAGGAGGCGCTGGCGATCTCCGACCGCATCGTGGTGATGAGCATGGCGCGCATCGCACAGGACGGCACGCCACGCGGTCTGTATGAGCAGCCGAACAGCCAATTCGTCGCCGACTTCATCGGTGACGCCAATATCGTTGCTGTGTCGATAGAAAGCCGCCAGGGTGAGATGGCGTCGGTGCGGCTCGGCCCGCTGCTGCTGACGCTGCCGCACCACGGCGCCGTCGAGGGCGCGGCGCAACTGTCGATCCGACCGCATGCCTTGCTGGTGGCGTCCGGCGGCGGCGGGATGAGCGGACGCATCACCAAGGCAGCCTATCTCGGCAGCCACATGGAGTACTGGGTGACTGTCGCGGGATTGGACCAGGAGCTGTTCATCGTCGCCCCGGATGTCGAGGCACCGTTGGTCGCTGGAAACGCGGTTTCGGTCTCGCTTGCCCGTACCGGTGTCGCACTCGTTCCGCAGCGCTGACGCTATTGGACTGATGCGACCTGCTGGACTCGGCCCTTCCGACCGGGCCAATTTCCACGTCAATGCGTGTTCACCGATTTCGCCAGGAGGACCGCATGACCGCCGCATACAAAGTGACCAGCCGCAACCGGCTCCGCCGCCGTCATGAGCGCGGCCACTACGACCGTGACACGGTGCATGCGATCCTCGATGCCGCGATGATCTGCCACATCGCCTATGTCATCGATGGGCAGCCGTTCTGCACGCCCACCTCGTTCTGGCGCGAGGGCGACCGGCTGTACTGGCACGGTTCGTCCGCCAGCCGCATGGTGCGCGCGCAGTCCAAAGGCTTGCCGGTCTGCCTCACTGTCACCCATCACGACGCGGTGGTGCTGGCGCGCTCGGGCTTTCACCACTCGGTGAACTACCGCTGCGTGATGGCCTATGGTCAGGCGCGCGCGGTAACCGACCCTCAGGCAAAGCTACAGGCGATGGACACCTTTATCGACCGCTTCTATCCCGGACGCGCGGCGGCGCTGCGGCCGCCCACCACGCAGGAGATCAAGGCGATCACCATCCTCGAAATGGAAATCGAGGACGCCGCGGCAAAGGTTCGCTCCACCGGCGTCTCCGACGAGGAGGAAGATTACGCGGTGCCGGTCTGGTGCGCGGTGCTGCCGGTGCGGACAGTACTCGGCAAGCCGGAGGAATGCCCGCGCCAGTTGCCGGGCGTCACGCCGGACGCCAGCGGAATGGTGGGCTTTTTGCCGGGACGCCGGTTCGACGAGGTGATGCTGGAAAGCTATCGCAGCGTGTATCCAGGCCAGGTCAACCGCGCCGAAGCACAGCATTGATCAGGCGCGTGCGGTTCTCCGACATGTTCCGCCGCGAATTGTGCATCCCGTGCATCTCACCATACCACCGCGGCCGGTCGGAGATGTTCATCGCCACGTTCTGCGTCCATCCCAGGTCGAAACTCATCGCGGGGAACGGCAGGTCCAGAGCCGATCCCTGGCGGAAGTCCACGCGGTCGGCCAAGCCTGTACGCCGGGCCAATTCTGTTGCCACCGCCACGAATTCCTCGACCCGGCAATGATACGTCGCTGCGAGACTGCGAGATACCGCGATGGCCCGCCGCCGGCGGGAGTGGAATTCGTCCACCGGGGCCAGGTCGTCGATCGTGAGGCGCTCCAAATCCTTGCCGGCTTCGGCCAGCGCATCGAGGATGCCGGTCTATCAAACCGCCCCTGGCGTAGTGGCGGGCAACCTCCGTCGCCGTTTCCTCCATAACCTGCTTTCCCCTGGCATTTTCGACCTCGAAGGTCCACATACCTGGGCCATATCGTCAAGAGGGCCCAGTCCGCCCGTTGACGGCTGGAAAGGGGTCATCGTGCCGCGCCATAGATTCAAGGTCGGACAGACCGTGCATCTCGTGCCCAATCGGCTGGAGCGTCATGTGCCGGGCGGCGCCTACACGATCCAGCGCGCGCTGCCGGACGAGGGCCGCGATCTGCAGTACCGGGTGAAGAACGTGCAGGACGGCCACGAGCGCGTGGTCAGCGAGGCGCAGTTGCGGCCCGCCGAGGCGCTCACGCCGCACCACTGACCCGCCCCCAAGCCATGCAGATCACCGCGGTTCGCGTCCTTCGCCTGTCCGGCACCATGCGCACCGATGGGCCGTTCTGGGAGGAGCGCCTGGTCCGGCCGATCGATATCTATCCCGAGTACCGGATCCGCGCCGACTTCGAGGGTGGCAGTCAGGCCGATGACAGTCAGTTCCGACTGAAACAGCACTTCGTCCGCGTGGAGACCGACGAAGGGCCGTTCGGCATCGCCGGTCCACTGCCCGACACGGTGGCCGCGTTCGTGGCGAAACGGCTGCGCCCGATCATCCTCGGCCAGGACCCGATCGCGCACGAAAAACTATGGGACCAGATGCATCGGATCATGGTGCACGGCCGGCAGGGCGACGCGATGCTGGCGATCAGCGCTATCGACTGCGCGCTGTGGGACCTCAAGGGACGCTGGCTTGGCCAGCCCGTGTATCGCCTGCTCGGCGGCCCGACGCGCGATAGCATGCCGGCTTATGCTTCGATGCTCGGCTTCGCGGTGCTCGACATGGGCCGCGTGCGCGAGCGCGCCGCGGAATACCAGGCACTTGGCTATCCGGCGCAAAAATGGTTCTTCCGCCACGGCCCGATGAGCGGCCATGACGGCATGCGCAAGAACGTCGAACTCGTGCGCACGCTGCGCGAAACCCTGGGCGACGACTACGACATCATGCTTGACTGCTGGCAGGCGTTCGATCCGATCTACGCGGTGGAGCTTGCCGACCGCATCGCCGAATTCCGGCCACGCTGGCTCGAGGAATGCGTGATGCCGGACCGCATCGACAGCTATCGGCGGGTGAAGGAGCGCACCCAGATCCCGCTGTCCGGCGCCGAACACGAATACACTCGCTGGGGGTTCAAGCGCTTCATCGATGCCGATGCGCTGGACGTGCTGCAGCCCGATATCTACTGGGCCGGCGGACTGTCCGAGACGCTGAAGATCGCCGCCTATGCGTCGGTGCATGATCTGACGGTGATCCCGCACGGTCACTCGACGCCGGCCGGGCTGCACTTCTCGCTGGCGCAGTCGCCGCTGTTGACGCCGATCCAGGAATACCTGGTGAAGTGGAACGCGATCAACCAGCATTTCCTCGCCCATCCAGTCACGCCGCAGTATGGCGAATTCGCGCTGCCGACGTTGCCTGGCCTCGGCATGGACCTCGATCCGGCGAAGATAGAGACGCGGACAGAGGTTTACGCCGAGTGACCGCTCCGTTCCCGACGGTCTCTTAAGCCAATATTAGCCGAACCGATGCCACGCTGCCGCGGATATCGGAGCAGCGTCAGTGCAGGACCGGCCCGGCATGACAGTGGCCACGGGCCCCATCTTCCGCTCGAGCCGGCTGATCTGGGCGGTCGGCGTCACCCTCATCGTGATCACACTGCTCGGCTGCGGGGCGACGATCTGGGATCTGCATGAGCAGACCATTGAACAGCAGCGCGTCGCCGTCAGAAACCTCGGCTTCGTCCTCGCCGAGCAGACGTCACGCTATGTGCAGATTGTCGACCTTGTGCTCCAAGAGACACAATCACGATTAGCCAGTGTCGATATCCGCTCCCCAGGAGAGCTGGCGGAGAAGCTTGGGATCGACACGACACGAGAGTTCCTGCTGAACCGGCTCAAGAATCTCCCGCAGGCGAATGCATTCTTTCTGCTCAGAGCCGATGGGCACACACTGATCACGTCACGAACACAGGTGACCGGCAACCCGGATTTCTCCGATCGTGACTATTACCGACACTTCGCGGGGCAGGATGATCCCGGTCCATTCATCAGTGAACCCGTGACCAGCCGAGTGGTGGGCTCGCAGACCGTCTACCTGGCGCGACGGATCAATGGTCCAGACCACGGGCTCCTCGGTGTCGCAGTCGGCGCGATCGACCTGCAATATGTCACCGACTTCTTCCGGGCGATCGAACTGCCCGCCGGCGAGACCGTGACATTGCTGCGCCACGATGGCCTCGTGCTGGCACGCTATCCCGACCCCACGCACGATGCCGGCAGACTCATGGCGGCGGTTTCGCCTTGGTACCAGCTTGTCGCCGGACAGGGCGGTACTTATCGCTCGCCCGGATTTCTCGGCACGGGCCGGGCCATCGTATCGGTGCACCCACTGGGTGCCTGGCCCCTTGTCATCGATGTATCGATGCTCGAGCCGGTCGCGCTCGCGAAATGGCGCAACCAGGCGGCGATGATCGCAATGGGTGGCATCGCAGTGTCGTTGGGCTTTGCCGTGCTGTTTGGCGTTGTCGGCCAGCAGTTCCGCCGCAAGGCCGAACAGAACGCACGGCTCGCCGCGACAGCCGCGGCGCTGCGCGCCAGCGAGGCGCGGGTGCTGGACTTCGCCGAAATGTCTTCGGACTGGCTTTGGGAGGTCGATGCCGGCCTGCGCTTTTCCTGGGTGTCGGACAGCCCAATAATTCGCGCGATGGGGATACCGCTTCGCATGGGCACGCGGCCATGGGAAGCACTGGACGCCGACGTGTCGATTACGCATTGGGCCCGGCTGCGTTCCGACATGTTGGCGCGGCGGTCATTTCGCGATTTTCGCGATCGCGAGATGGACCTTGACGGCCGGCCGCATCACGTCAGCATCAACGGCAATCCGGTGTTCGATAGCACCGGGAGATTCGTGGGTTATCGCGGGACCGGTCGCGAAGTTACCGCCGAGGTCGAGGCCGCCCAGCAACTCGAGCAGGCAAAGGAACACGCCGAAACCGCGAGCCGGACCAAATCGGAATTTCTCGCCAACATGAGCCACGAGCTGCGCACGCCGTTGAACGCGGTTATCGGCTTCTCGGAGCTGATCCGCGACCAGCCATTCGACCGGATCGGCACGAACTACGTGGAATATGCCACCGAGATCAACACCGCCGGCCACCATCTGCTCGACATGATCAATGACGTGCTCGATCTCTCGAAGATCGAGGCGGGACGGTATGTGCTTGCGGATGACACCGTCGAGCTTGGCATGGTCGTGCGCACCTGTATCGGCATGTTGAAGCCCCGCGCCAACGAGGGCGGTGTGCGGATCGACAACAAGCTGAACGGGATACGCATCGCCGTGCACGGAGACGCGCGCGCGCTGAAGCAGATCGTGCTCAATCTGCTGTCCAACGCGGTGAAGTTCACCCCGAACGGCGGCGTGGTCTGCCTCTATATCGAGCACGCGGGCGAACTCGGTGGCCCTAGTGGTCAACGACACCGGCATCGGCATCGATGCAGCGGCGCTGAAGTCGCTGGGCGAGCCGTTCCAGCAGGCGGACGCCTCGATCGGGCGCAGGTTCGGCGGCACCGGACTCGGGCTGGCGATCAGTCGGAAGCTGCTGGCCCTGCATGGCGGATCGCTGACAATTGAGAGCACGCCCGGGCAAGTACCACGGTGCGCGTCCTGCTGCCGCCCGAGCGCATTGTCGAAATCATGCAAACCGCGAGAACACCTATCGCCGAGCCCGTGTTATCAGCCTGACGCGCGCGGCGAGCGAGCGCCTTGCCGCGGCGGCATCGGCCCCGAGTGCCAGCAGCGCCGGTAGTTGTCCCGGTCGAGCGACCAGCGAGGTCACCAGACGCCAGACCCGGATGGCGCCGCGCGCGTCGAGTGCGGCCAGCGCCGCCGGCGGCAAGGCGCGTTCCGCCGGATCGCAGATCGCGCGCAGCACGGCGAACGGCATGCCATAGGCAGCGGCAGCGCACGCCACGGCACCGCTTTCCAGATCGATCGCAGCGGCGGCGGTCCGCTCGCGGAGGCTGCGCTTCTCCTCCACGCTTGACACGATCGCTTCGCCGGCCAGTACGGCATGCGCTGACGCGCCGCCCAGCACGCGCGACAGGTTCTGGTCGGTTTGATGGTGCGTGCTCCCGACAAGCACTTCTGATGGCACGATCAGCGCGCCCGGACGGAGCGCCGGGTCCAGCCCGCCGGCGAGACCGAAGCTGACCAGCGCGTCAATGTCTTCATCGATCATCCGCCGCGCCGCCGCCTGTGCGCCTGAAGCGGTCCCACCGCCGATCGCCACGCGCCAGCCCAGGCCTCGCGCGATGCGGGCTTCCGCCGCGAGGCCGACGACTACCCCGACGCGCACGTTTGTTCCGGGAGACGTTTCGTGACTCAGAACCCGAACGCCACCTGACGCGTATTGCCGCTGCGCAGATTTCGATAGCGTGCCAGCGCCAGCAGCGGAAAGTACCAGCGATAGCCGTGGTACCGCAGATAGAACACGCGCGGAAAGCCGACCGCGTTATAGGGCAACTCGCGCCATCCACCGTCGTCGCACTGCGTCCTCATGAGGTAGTCAATGCCGCTCACCATCGCCGGATGATCAGCCTCGCCCGCGGCCATCAGACCGAGCAGCGCCCAGGCCGTCTGGCTCGGCGTGCTCTGCTTGTAGCGGCCGTGCGGCGCATCGCGGTAGGTCTCTTCGTCCTCGCCCCAGCCGCCGTCGTCGCGCTGCACCGCCAGCAGCCACGCTACCGCGCGTTGCACCGCCGGATCGTCTGGCGCGATGCCCGCCGCGTTGAACGCGCACAACACCGACCATGTGCCGTAAATATAGTTGGTGCCCCAACGGCCGAACCAGCTGCCCTCGGGCTCCTGCTCGCGGCGCAGATACGCCAGTGCCCGCGTCAGCACCGGGTCCTTCGCCGGCATGCCGATCTGCGCGAGGAACGACACGCTGCGCGCGGTGACATCGGCGGTCGGCGGATCCAACAGCGCACCATGATCGGCGAACGGAATGTTGTTCAGGTGGAGATGCGTGTTCTCCGGCTCGAATGCGCCCCAGCCACCATCGGATGACTGCATGCCGATGATCCATTCGCGTGCACGCTCGATCGCCTCGGCGTGGGCCGGATCGCCGGCGCGATGCAACAACATGCCGACAACGGCCGTGTCATCGACATCCGGGTAGTGCGGGTTGGCGTACTGGAACGCCCAGCCGCCGGGCCGCAGACCGGGCCGCCGAACCGACCAGTCGCCGACGACGTCCAGGATCTGCCTATCCCACAGCCAGGCACACGCAGACTTTGTACCGGCACCAACCTCCGCCATCGCGTGACCCGCCAGCCCGGTATCCCAGACCGGCGACAGGCACGGCTGGCAGTAGGCGCGATCAGGTTCGACCACCAGCAGTTTGCGCACCGCTTGCCAGGCGATCGCGGCATCCGGATGTTCGGGAGGATAGCCCAGTGTGTCGAACATCATCACGCTGTTGGCGATCGCCGGATAGATGCCGCCCAGCCCGTCGTCGCCATTCAGCCGCTCAGTGACAAAGCGCACCGCCTTGTCGATTGCGTGCTGCCGGCTGCGCCGCGGGAACGCCGGCTGTGCCTTGCGCAGCACGGAATCCACCGCCTTGAAGAACGGTCCCCACCATGCCGAACTGTATGGGCCGCGGATCCAGTCGCGCACCTGCTCAGGCGGCGTGCAGAACAGCTCAGGAAGCGCGACCTTCCGCGGATTGCGCGCCAGCGGGCGCAGCGCCATCAGCACCAGCAACGGCACGATAACCGTGCGCGACCAGTACGACACCTTCGACAGGTGGAACGGAAACCATAGCGGGAGGTGCATGATCTCCAGCGGCATCACCGGCACCGCGCACCAAGGCACCTGGCCGAACAGCGCGAGCTGCGCGCGGGTGAACACGTTGCTGCGCTCCGCTCCGCCCGCCGACAGGATCGCCTGCCGCGCCCGCACCATATGCGTCGCGCTCGCGTCATCGCCGATCGCCTTCAGCGCGAAATACGCCTTCACGCTGGCCGACAGATTGAACGCCCCGTCATGGAACAGCGGCCAGCCGCCGTGCGCGCCCTGGATCGACCGCAGATACACGCCGATCTTCGCCTCCAATCCCGAATCGATGCGGTCGAGGAAGTGTTCCAGCAGGACGTATTCCGCCGGGATCGTCGCATCCGCCTCCAGCTCGAACAGCCAGTGCCCGTCACCGTGCTGCTGCCGCACGAGCGACGCAGCCGCCCGCGCAATCGCGTCGTGCAGCATCGCATCCGGCGCGGTCTCGTTCGGCAACAGGGTTTCACTCGGCATCGCGGGTCCTCAGGCGGCGAGCAGCACCTCGGCCGCGGTTCGGCCGGACCTGATGGCACCTTCGATCGTACCGGGCAACCCGGTGTTGGTCCAGTCGCCGGCGAGTACCAAATTGGCCAGCCCCGTGCGCGGGCCGGGTCGCAATCGCTCTTGTTCCGCGGTGGCGGCGACGGTCGCGCGACGTTCCTTCACCACGCGCCACGCCGGCATCCGGCCCTCCAGGTCCAGCGCTGCCCGCACTTCAGGCCAAACGGCACGCGCGATCGCCTCGGCGTCCTGGTCCACCATCCGATTCGCCGCGCTGATGGTGACCGATACGTGGCCGCGCTTGACGAATACCCACTCTGCGGTTCCTCCAACCAGTCCGATGAAACCTGTCGGGCCGGGGTCCGCTGCAACCCGAAAGTGGATGTTGAGAATCGCCTGGAATTCGGTCGGACTGCTCTGGCCAGGCAACAGATCGGCAACGCCCCAGGGCGGGACCGCCAGCACCACCGCCTCGACGGGCATCGGACCGTCGGTGGTGGTCAGTTCGCGTACCCGGCCAGTCTCCGTCCGCAGCGCAGTTACCCGTCGGCCGGTGATCACCGGACAACCACGCGCCTGCAGCCAGGCTACGGCGGGATCGATCAGGCTGTCCGACAGCCCCTCGCGCGGGACTGCCGGAATGCAGGCGCCACCGCCGCGGAACAGGGTTTCCCGCATCACGGCACCCAGCAGCCGCACCAATGCGACATCGGGTGGGGTGTTCAGCGCCGCGACGGCAATCGGCTGGATCAGCCGACGATAGAACTCGTCCTTGCGCAACGAGGCGGCGACCGTGGCATCGCTGGTGATGCGGCGCAGCCGCAACAGGGCCAGGTGATCAGTGGCGTGGGTTCCAGGCGCGCGGCGCCGGCGCAACAGCACCCACCAGGGGATCCGCCCGAGATTCGGCCGCAGCGTCCAGCGCAGGCCGTTGCTGAGATCCAGGAATGGGAACATCGGTTCCGGCGGCATCGCCAGCGTCGTTCGCGCGCCGATCGTGTCGAGATAGGCGAAGGCCGAGCGGTTGCCGGACAGCAGCAGATGGTTGCCGTTGTCGATGCGCAATCCCAGTTCGCGATCGAAATATGACCGACAGCGGCCGCCGGCGGCCGGTCCTGCCTCGACAACAGTCACGGTCTGACCGGCCTCGCTCAATGTGACGGCCGCGGACAGGCCGGCCAGCCCGGCGCCAATGACGTGGACGTGCATTCAGCGTCGCGCCGGACCGTGGGAGGCGGGCGAATCGGCAGGCAGCATCAATGGCGCCATGATGGCGGTGATCTAGCGGGCGTTGCAGCCGGTAAGTCAAATCCGCCACTTGCAGTTGCGTAACATGACGTCTTGTTGGACCGCGCGCGCCCGGCGCGAACCCCCTCGCATCGAACGCCTCGCATTGCTCGCTGGCGCGATGCGATCAGCGCTATCTCGCGCGCCATGTGGGTTTACGCACATCGGCCGTCCTTCCCGCGCCCCTAGAAGCGTGTCCGACACGCGGCCGTGACGGCACGCGCCAGTCGGATGGGCTGCATCGCCCAACGCATCACGAACGAGGAGGTCCAGTCATGCGCACATTCTCCATCGCCGGGATTCTAGCCGCCGCGACCACGCTCGGTGGCATGCACGCGAATGCGACGCCGTTGACGCCGACACTTGAATTCAGCGACGGCCTGGTGGCGTCGGTGCCGGTCACCACCGGCAACATTTCGTTCGGTGGCGTCACCGTCAATGGCGCACCCGTCGTCGGCAGCGCGACGCAACAGGTGCTGCAGGTCAACGGTACGGTCGCCGCGAGTCTGTTCAATCCGCTGTCGATCTCGGCAACCCAGTTCAACTTGTCGAACCTGACAGGCAAGTCGCTTGTCGCGGCCTCGATCAGCGGAACTCTCGCGCCACTGAGCTCGCTGTCCTGGAGCGTGTATCTCGATCCGACCAATAATCCGCTCGGCACCGGTGAGTTGATTGCGTCGGGCAACTTCTCGGATCCGTCATCGGTGCTCGGTCTGGGCTTCTTCGAACCGGCGGCGGCAGTACTCGAAGCAGTGCCGGGACCGTTCTCACTGACGGAATTGCTCACCATCTCGGCGCCAGTGGGTGCAACGCTGAGCTTCGCTTCGTCGGTCACGGCAACCTCGGTGCCCGCTTCCGAGCCGGCGTCGCTGGCAGTTCTCGGGAGCGGCATGCTGGGACTGGGTCTGATCGCGCAGGCGTGGCGCCGCCGGTCGCGAGCGCTCCTCTAATGGAGCAGCGCCGCGTGGGCCGAAAACCGAGCGGGCACTCTGACGCTCACGGCGGATGCGGTGGCGCGTCCAGCCGCGCCAACCTAGCGGCCGCCGCTTCGTTGCCGGCTGCCGCCGCCCGCTCGAACCACTTTCGTGCCTCCACCCGGTCGCGCGGCACGCCCAGTCCCTCGGCATACAAGATGCCCAGATTGAGCGCCCCAAGGCCGTTGCCCTGCTCGGCCGACGCACGGAGCCAGCGCTGCGCCTGGGCATAATCCTGCTTCACGCCCTGGCCGCGCCGATACATCATGCCCAACGCGTTCTCTGCGATCGCGTTGCCTTTGTCCGCCGCAAGCCGCAGCAGCCGCGCCGCCTGTGCGTTATCCTGCGGCACGCCGTTGCCGTGTTCGTACATCAGCCCGAGCTCCATCTCGGCCGGCGCGAATTCCTGTAGCACCGCGCGCTGATACCATTGCGCTGCCGTGGCGGGATCCTGTGGCACGTCGATGCCGCGGCGATAGATGTTGCCCAGGATGAACTGCGCCTGCGGGTTCCCCTGGTTGGCGGCACGCAGCAGCCACGCCGCACGCTGCGCCGGATCGCGCTCCACGCCAAGGCCCTGGCCGTAGAACCGCGCCAACGCGAGCTCGGCCAGCGGCGCGTTCTTTGCTGCCGCGCGGCGATACCAGTCGAGCGCGCTATCGTAATTGCGCGGCACGCCAAAGCCACGTTCGTACATCAGGCCAACCAAGAACAGAGCGCGCGGCGAACCCTGCTCGGCGGCGCGCTGAAACCACTGCATCGCAGTGGGATAGTCCTTCTCCACCCCGAGGCCCTTCGCATACAGCAGGCCAAGATCGACCTGTGCCTGCGGCTGTCCCTTCTCCGCAAGCTCCCGTAACGACTGCTGCGCATCGGTCGCCGGCGCCGGCTTGGCGGTGGCGGAGGCGTCACGGCTCGGGCCTGCCTGCGCCGACGGCGGCGCCTCCAGCGCGGGTGCGGCAATCACGTCGGGCGATGATTCACTGCGCGCGAAATAGAACTCGCCGTCGATCGGAGAACTCGACACCCAGGGCTGCTGGCTGCCCTGCGTGTCGCGCTTGACCTTGAGTCCGACCTGGTTGAACAGGCGGAAGATGTCGAGGCCGGGCTGCCGGATCGCGTCGGCCAGTGCCATCGCATAGGGGCCATCCGCGCCGGTGCCGTCGACCGCGACGTTGCCTGGCTGGGTGGCAAACGAGATCAGCGTCCCTTCGGGAGCGCGCATCTGCGCCAAGCCGCCGGTCCCGCCACGGGTGCCGAGGTTGCCGAACGGATTGTTGCGGCAGGCGTCGAGCAGCACGATGTTAAGCCGCGTCCCAGCGCCGTCCATCTGCTTCAGCACCAGATCGGCATTGACCAACTGGAAGTCCAGGTCCTGGGCGCGCGTCGGGTTGGCATCGACCGGAAGTAGCCAATTGCTGCCCTGCACCTGCATGCCATGCCCGGCGTAGTAGAACAGCGCCACCTCGGCGCCCTGGATCTGCTGGCCGAACTCCCGCACCAGCCGGTCGAATGCCGCCTTGTCGAGGTCCCGCTGCGCACCGCCACCCACCAGCGCGAAGCCGGACTTTTGCAGCGTGTCGGCGATCAGCTTCGCGTCATTGCCGGGGTTGGCGAGGCGATCGACATGCTGATAGCCGGCGTTGCCGATCACCAGAGCAACCCGGCGTTCGTTCTCCTCGGCCTGTGCGCCAGTGGTACAGCATACGGCGACCGCCAAGAGAAGCAGGCGGCAGCATCCGCCGATAGTCGCCCGCATCGCCGTCACTCCCCGCACCCTCGTGATTTCATGCCAGACCGTAGCGAAGAGCGAGCCACAGCTTCTGCCACGCCGGCAGACTCACACGTTCGTGTGGCGACGACCAGCCGCGACGCTCCAGGCGCGACAGGATCGCGGCGTAGGTGGCGCCCATCAACCGCGCCGGTTTCATCGCCCTGGCGTCGCAGCGGCGCATTGCCTCGGAGGCGGCACGGAAGTGCTCGTGCGCCAGCGTGGCGACCCGCGCACACACCTGTTGCAGGCCGGTTGCCTGCAACGCCGCGGACGGATCGTACGGCACCGCGGCTGCGTCCAGCCACTCGCGCGGCAGGTAGAGCCGGCCGCGCTCGGCGTCCTCCTGCAGGTCGCGCAGGATGTTGGTGAGTTGCAGTGCGCGGCCGAGCGAATACGCGACCTGGTCGGCAGCTGGCGAGGCGTCACCGAAGGCACGCACCGAGAGACGGCCCACGGCGGCGGCGACACGGTCGCAATAGAGGTCGAGTGTCGCGAGGTCGGGAGCGACGATGGCGGTCTCGGCGTCCATCTGCATGCCGTCGATCACCGCCAGGAAGTCGTCACGGCGGAGGTCGAAGCGCTGCACGGCGGCGACCAGGATGCGGGTGACAGGACCATCGGATTGGCCGCGATACAGACCCGCGACGCGTTCCCGCCAGGCGACCAGTTCGGGCAGCTTGGCGGCGAACGCGCCGTCCTCGTCGGCGATGTCGTCGACCATGCGGCAGAACGCGTAGATCGCGTACATGGCGTGGCGCCGGTCGGGCGGCAGCACCCGCATGCCGCGATAGAAAGAGGTTCCGGCGGCGCGCACGATCGCCTCGACAGCGTCGAGATCGGCCTGGGCGGCGTTCAGCGGGGTCACCACCATCGCAACGCAGCGACTGCGCTTGCCACCGCGTCGCCCTTGGTCAGGCGCACCCGCCGCGCCACCGGATCGCCGCGCCGGAGCCGTCGCGCCAAGTGATGCGCCAGACCGACGATCACCGCCGTCTCCAGCCTGAGTCGCCGGCTCCGCGTCATCCGCGGCAAATCCGCCGCGAGGCGATTCAGCGCGTCAACGCGGTCCAGCAGGCGATCGAACACGGCCCGCAATTCCGGCGAGGCCGCCGCGCCACGCAACGCCTCGATCGATACGTCAGGCAGGTAGCAGCGATCCAAGGCAGCCAGGTCCTTCGTGCAGTCCTGCAAATGGTTCAGCACCTGCAGCGACACGCAGAGCGCGTCCGAGGGCACCCACGTCGCGCGATCCTCGCCATGCAGATCCAGTACATGCCGACCGACCGGCATCGCCGAGTAGCGACAGTAATCGTACAGTTCGTCCCAGTCCGCATACCGCAGCTTGGTCACGTCACGCCGGAACGCTATCAGCAGATCGAGCGAGTGGCGCGCTGTCACTCCCGTCTCGGCCAGACTATGCCGCAGCCGCAGCGCACTCGGCGAACCGCCCTCGCTCCGGCCCAGCAGCACGTCCTCCATCCCATCGAGCCGTGCAATCTTCTCGTCCGCTGTGAGACTGGGTGAATCCGCGATGTCGTCGGCATTGCGGGCGAAGGCATAGAACGCGTGCACATGCGCGCGCAGGTCGCGGCGGATCAGTAGCGAGCCGACCGGAAAGTTCTCATCGCCGCGATCCTTGCCGGACCACGCCTCGACAGTCGCGGTATTGCTCATGCGCCGGCGCACTGATAGGCGCGACCCTTCCACGCGACGCCGCGACCGAAGTGATGGTTCACCGCGGCAGCAACCGTGGCGGCGAGATAGAACGCCGCCAACGCCGGCAGGCACGGCGCCCACAGCACGGAGCGATGGAATCGATGCAATGTGGGCTGATAGGCCGCCGCCATCGCGCCCCAGGCAAGCCAACCGGACCATCGCGCCAACCCATGGCCGAACAGCGCGGCGAACGGCGGCAGCAGGAAGGTGAGCGTCATCGCCAGAACGGTGCCGATCAGCAGCAGCGGCGAGAAATGCAACTGCACATAGGCGGTCCGCGACACCATACGCCAGATATCGGCCGCGGCCGGATAGGCACGTATCGAGCGCGCGAGGCCGGAGTGGCCTAACCAGATGCGTCCACCTCGCTTCACCGCCGCCGCCAGTGCGACATCGTCGATCAGGGCACCCTTCACCGACGCCACCCCGCCGATGCGCAGCAAGGCGCGGCGGCGGATCAGGATCGTGCCGCCGGCCGCCGCCGCCGTGGCCCGCAGCGGATCGTTCACCCAGGCAAACGGGTAAAGCAACTGGAAGAAGAATACGAACGCCGGCACCAGCGCGTGCTCGGCCGGCGTATCGCAGGCCAGGGTCACCATTTCCGACACCAGATCGAGATCGCCGCGTTCTGACCGCGCCACCAGCGTCGCGACATGGCGCGGATCATGGACGATGTCGGCGTCGGTGAGCAGCAACAGGTCCGCGCCATCCGCCTCCGCAAGCCCCTGTGCCACCGCCCACAATTTGCCACTCCAGCCTGTCGGACACGGTCGGCCATCCAGCACCGTCAGCCGGGTATCGCCGAGCGATCGTGCCATCGCACCGGTGCCGTCGCTGCTGCCGTCATCCACCAGGATTATCCGCAGCGCCCCTGCATAGTTCTGCGTCAGCAGCGATCGCAGCGATTGGCCGATCAGCGGTGCCTCGTCGCGGGCCGGCACCACCACGGCGACAGCCGGTGCCACCGCGGGACGCGCCGGCACCAGTTCCGGGCCGGACTGCCAGAACCGGCCGTGCCCGAGCAGCAGATACAGCCAGACCAGCAGTGACAGCGCCGCCAGTGTCGTCATGCCCGCAGCATGCCGTTGGCACGGAACCAGGCCACCGCATCCTCGATCGCCGCGCGCAACGGGCGCGGCGCATAGCCGAGTTCCTGCATGGCCTTCGCGGAGGAGTAGAACATCTTGTGCCGCGCCATCTTGATGTGATCTCGCGTCATCATCGGCGGGATGCCGGTGAGTTGCGCCAGCCCTTCCATCAGCCAGGCGGCCGGCCATACCACAGCCTCGGGCAACTCGATCCGCGGCGGCCTGCGGCCCACCACATCGGCGACCAGCGTCAGGATGTCCTTCAGCAGTAGATTCTCGCCGCCCAGTACATAGCGCTCGCCGATCCGTCCCTTCTCCAGCGCCAGTGCGTGGCCTTCGGCCACGTCATCGACATGCACCATGTTGAGGCCGGTATCGATATAGGCGGGCACCCGGCCGGCAGCGGCATCGCGGATCATCTTGCCGGTCGGGGTCGGCTTGATGTCGCGCGGGCCCACCGGCGCGGCGGGATTCACCACTACCACCGGCAGGCCCTCCTGTCGCACCAGGTCCATCACCGTCCGTTCGGCAAGGTATTTCGAACGCTTGTAGGTGCCGATGAAATCCGCCTCGTTGGTCGGCGTGGTCTCGTCGGCAGGTGAGCCATTGTGTGTCCATCCCAGCGCCGCAACCGAGCTGCAATGCACGATGCGCTCGACGCCCGCAGCCTGTGCGGCACGCATCATCGCGAGCGTGCCCTCGACATTGGCGCGCAGCATCGCTTCGGGATCCGGCACCCAGAACCGGTAGTCCGCCGCGATGTGGAACACATAACGGCAGCCGGCGGCGGCGCGCGCCAGCGATGCCGCATCGGTTAGGTCTCCCAGCGCCAGTTCCCCATCGACGCCGGCCAGATTGCGCCGGTCGCTCGTGGGCCGGACCAACAGACGCAGCCGATGCCCGCGCGCCGCCAGCACCCGCGCGACCGCCGAACCGACAAAGCCGGTCGCTCCGGTCAGCAGTGTGGGCTCAGCCGCTGCCACGCCACGATCCTTTCGAACAAAAGACCAATATAGCCCATTACGGCGGAATTGGTGTAGAGCCGCCGTCCGCCAGCCGGAAAGTCCGCCGCCGTGAAGAAACTCCCGATCGTGCTTGCCCTGGCCGGCCTGTTGCTCGGCACCGTGCTGATCGGCTGGTTCGGGTTCGGCCGCGTGATGACCGGCATGCGCCGGGTCGGCTGGGAGGACTTCGCGCTCATCGTCGGGTGGCAACTGGTGCTCTTTGTCGTGCTGGGCCTGGCCTGGGATGCCATCACCCCGTCGCGTGAATCGCGCCGCCCCTGGGTGTTCGTCTGGGCACGCATGGTGCGCGACGCATCGACCAACTGCCTGCCGTTCTCGCAGGTGGGCGGCTTCGTGTTCGGCGCAAGGGCGGCGACACTGCATGGCGTGTCATGGTCGCTGGCGACGGCCTCCACCGTGGTCGACGTCACCGCGGAGTTCCTTGCCCAGCTCGCGTTCACCGCGATCGGCCTCGGCATCCTGCTGGCGCGCGCGCCGAACTCGTCACTGGCGGTGCCATTGGAGGTCGGGCTCGGGCTCGCGGTGATGGCCGGCGCGGCGTTGATCTGGTTGCAGCAGGGCGCTGCGCCGCTGTTTGCTCGGCTTGGCCGGCGCATCGCGGGACGCTGGTTCGATGACGCGCAGGACCGCATCGAGGTGCTGCAGGCCGAGTTGGGGCTGATCTATGGCCATACCCTGCGGCTGGCGATCGGTTTCTTCGTGCACCTGCTGGGCTGGCTGGGTACCGGCGTGGCCGGCTGGATCACCTACCGGGCGCTCGGGGTGCCGATCGACTTCGACGATGCGCTGGCGATCGAGGCGGTGCTGAGCGCGATGGCTGCGATGGCGTTCCTGGTACCGGTAAACGCCGGTGTCCAGGAGGCCGGTTACGCCGGTCTGGGCGCGCTCTTCGGCGTGCCGCCGGAGCTGTCACTCGGCGTCTCGCTGGTGCGACGGGCGCGCGATCTGGCAGTGGGCATTCCGATCCTGCTGATCTGGCAGTTCTTCGAGATGCAGCGGCTGCGGGCGGTGCAGAGGGTTGCACTGCGCCGGCAGCTCTGAGAACTGGGCCTACCGCCCCTCGATTGGATACTGCGGGTCGTTGTAGCCGGGCGTTGACGGGTGGCCAGGCGAGACCAGTCGGTCCACCAATGCCTCGTCCTCCTCGGTCAGCCGGCAACCCAGCGCACCAGAGTAATCTTCCCATTGCTCCTCGGTGCGCGGCCCGGCGATGGCGGCGGTGACATACCGGTTGTGCAGCACCCAGGCGAAGGCGAAATGCCCCGGCGCGATGCCGCGTTCGCGGGCGTGCGCCGCAATCTCCTGAGCGATCGCGAGGCTCTCCGGCCGCCATTCCGATTCCATCATCCGCCGGTCACGCCGCCCCGCTCGGCTGTCCGGCGGCGGCGCCACGTTCGGCCGGTACTTCCCGGTCAGCACCCCGCGTGCCAACGGGCTGTACGGCACAGCACCCAACCCGAAATAGCCGCAGGCCGGCAAGTGTTCTCCCTCCGCCTCGCGGTTCAGCAGGTTGTACAGCGGCTGGCTCGCCACTGGCCGGTCGATCCCAGCCTCGTCGCACAGACGGCAGATCTCCGCCACCCGCCATGACCGGTAGTTTGATACGCCGAAATAGCGGATCTTGCCGCCACGGATCAGGTCTGCGAGTGCCCGCACCGTCTCGACCAGAGGCGTCGCATGATCCTCCTTGTGCAGGTAGAGGACGTCGATCGCATCCACGCCCAGCCGGCCCAGGCTGGCTTCGACAGCATCGAATACGTGCCGGCGCGAGACCCCGCGCGCATTTGGCCCCTGTCCGGTCGGGTTGGCGCATTTGGTGGCCAGCACCCACCAGGACCGGTGCTCGCGGATCGCCCGGCCGACGATCTCTTCCGATCGGCCGGCATTGTAGCCATCGGCGGTATCGATGAAGTTGACGCCCTGCTCGCGCGCCCGCGCCACGATCCGCGCCGCGGTGGGCTCGTCCGTGACACCGCCAAACATCATGCTGCCCAGGCAGAGCGGTGATACACGCAGCCCGCTCCGCCCCAAGGTTCGATACTCCATCGCCGATCCTCCAATTGCGGGTATCGAGCTTACATCGGACGCGGTTGAATGGCCGGATGGCGAATCGCGGCACTTCTGGGCGGCCCAGCCTTGCCACCCTGTTCCTCAGCTTCCTGACCATCGGCTCGACCAGCTTCGGTGGCGGCCTGCTGGGATGGATCCGGCGCGAGCTGGTGGAGCGGCGGCGCTGGATCGACGATCAACAGTTCCTGGTCTGCTACGGGCTCAGCCAGATGGTGCCAGGCGCCACCAACGTGAACCTCTCGGTGATCATCGGCACGCAGCTTCGCGGTATCCCCGGCGCGCTGGTCGCAGTCGCAGGACTGCTGCTGATACCGCTGGCGATCCTGCTGGTGCTGGGCACACTGTACTTCGCGGCGCGTGGCGTATCTGGCAGCCACCCGATCAATGCCGCGTTGGCCGGCGCCGGCGCTGCCGCCATCGGGTTCAATCTCGCAACCGGCATCCGGCTCGCCCGGCACAATATCCGCCGTGTCGGGCCGGCGCTGGTCGCCGGCGCCATCAGTGGTCGGCATCGGCATCATGCGCATCCCGCTGCTGGAAGTGCTGCTGGTCATGTTGCCAGCGAGCCTCGTGGTCACCCTGGCGCAGCGCACCAGGTAATGACGACGCTGTTGCAGATCGCCGCGATGTTCAGCCTGCTGTCGCTGCTGGCGTTCGGCGGCGGCGCGGCGGTACTGCCTGACATGCAGCGCCAGGCGGTCGAGGTGCACCATTGGGTCAGCTCGCGCGAGTTCCTCGACATGTTTGCGCTGTCGCGCGCGATCCCACCTGGCTCGATGATCGTGGTGCTGATCGGCCAGAAGGCGGCCGGAGTCCTCGGCGGCCTGATGGCGCTGCTGGCCATGTTCGGACCGTCCTCACTGCTCGCCTTCGCCGTGGGGCGGCTGTGGCATCGGGCCGGCGCCGCCGCCTGGCGCGAGACGCTGGAGCAGGCGCTGGCGCCGGTGTCGATCGGCGTCACCATTGCCAGCGGGATCGCGCTCGCTCGCAGCACCGAGCACGACTGGGCGACCTATGCGGTCACCGCCGCCACCACCCTACTGCTGGCGCTCACGCGGCTGCATCCGCTGCTGGTGATGGGCGCTGGCGCGTTGTTCCTGGTGGTGGCGGGCGGCTGACGATGATACCAACACCGCCATGGCGATACGGGTCGGAATAGGCATCATCACCTGCAACCGCAAGGACGTGCTGGCCGAGACCTTGGCGCGCGTGCGCGCCCACACCACCTCGCCATGCGCACTGATGGTCGCGGACGACGGGTCGACCGACGGCACCGCAGATCTGGTGCGATCGCAAAACACCACCCTGGTGACTGGGCGCAACATGGGCATCGCCTGGAACAAGAACCGTGCCCTGTTCCTGCTCAGCGCAGTCGTGCAGTGCGACGCGGTCATCCTGCTGGAGGACGATTCGTTCCCCACCGCCGACGGCTGGGAACACGAATGGACGCAGGCGGCACAGCGTTGGGGGCACGTCAACCTGGCCGGCGCGTGGTTCAGCGACAGTTTCCTGAGTGGCAGCGGCACGGTCGACGATCCGGTCCTCAGCACCAATGTCAGCGCCCAATGCAGCGGCTTCTCGCGCGCAGCGCTGATGTACGGCGGCTATTTCGACTCGCGTTTCCGTGGCTACGGCCAGGAGCACGTCGAGCACACCCGCCGCATGCTGCGGGTCGGCTATGGCGGCAGTTATGAGGACATCGACGGCGAGGTCAGGCCGATCTACAAGCTGCTGAAGAGCAGCATCCAAGTTACCAATCCGAACAGTTTCTCCAACCAGCCGGACCGCGACCGCAACTGGCTGATATGCCGTGAGCTGCTGTTCGACGAGACTTACCGCATGCCGTGGCGCGACGATGCCGAACTCCTGCAGTTCCGGCAAGAAATGGCGAATTCGCTACGCGGCGCCTGAGCGACAGGTCACGCCCCTAACAGCGCCCGCAGCCGCGGCACGAAGCGCAGCGCGCGCGTGTCCTGCACGACGGACTGCATCCGCACGTCGTGGAAGATACGGTCGCCGTACGGTTCGAGCGAATCGCCCCGGCCGCGCCGCTGCTTGAACTCCCATTCCTCTACCGACTTGGTGAAGTAGTGATTGATCACCATCACATCATGACAGGCGACCGGCTGCATCGCGTAGGACATTACTGTCTCGCCACGCGCGTTGCAGGTTGGCCGCGCGCAATCGAAGATGTGCGGCGTGCTGCCGATGCCGATCAGGTCCTTGGTGCGAACCAGCGACTTCACGTGCCGATTGGCCTCGGCGTCCTCGGGGAACCGCCAGGTGAAGTTCTCGATCACCAGACCGTCCGGGCGCCGGTCGTGCCCGGACGGCCCGAAGATCGACCAGTTCAGCACGATATCGGCATAGGGTTCGTAGACCTTACGGATCAGGATGTCGCGGATCGAACTGCCGCTGACCGGCATGATGAACTCGTCCAGGTCGATGAACGCCGCCCAGGTGAAATCCTTGGCGTAGTTGGCGTGGAAATGCCGGTAGGCCGAGATCTGTCCGGGCCGGTCCGACCATTCGATCAGAGTCACGTTCCTGGCGAAGTTCGACCGGCGGACCAGCGCGGGCCCGCCATCGGTGCTGCCGTTGTCGTACAGCACAAACAGGTCGACGCCTATCATCTTATGGAACGCGATCCATTCCAGAAGATACGGCGCCTCGTCCTTGAAAATCGCACAGACGGCGATCTTGTCCATGGTCCTCCGCTCCACCCCAGCCGGTTCCAAGAGCGCACCTGACGCCGCTTGTCCAGTGCCCGGTCACCGTTCAGGATCGCAACAGCGCCCGCAAACGAGGGATGAACCGCAGCGCCTTGGTATCCTCGACGGTGGCCTCGCCCGCCACGTCGGCGAACACCCGCTCCTGGTACGGCTCGAGTGAATCGCCGCGGCCGCGACGGCGCTTGAACTCCCAGTCCTCCGCCGACTTGGTGAAGTAGTGGTGCACCACCATGACGTCATGACACTCGGTCGGCTGAATCGCGTACGGCAGCACCGCCTCCCCCCGCGTATTGCAGGCCGGACCACTGCATTCGGCGGCGTGCGGCGTGTAGTCTATCCCGCGCAGCGTGCCGGTCCGCACGATCGACTTGATGTGGCGGCTGGCTTCGGCCGACTCAGGCAGCCGGCCGGTGTAGTTCTCGATCACCAGGCCTTCCGGCCGGCGCTGGTGTCCCGATGGCCCGAACACCAGCCATTGCAGCAAAATTTGCGCGTACGGCTGATAGACCCGGCGCATCAGGATGTCGCGGACCGACGCGCCGGCGAGCGGCATAATGAATTCGTCGATGTCGATGAACGCGACCCAGGTGAATCGCGGCGCGTGGTTGATGCGGAAATCGTTGTAGGCGGAAAGCTGGCCCGGCCGCTCCCGCCAGTCGATCAGCGTGACATTCCGGGCAAAGTCAGAGGCCCGGATCAGGTCGGCGCCACCGTCGGTGCTGCCATTGTCATACAGCACGAATAAATCCACGCCTATCATCCGGTGAAACGCCAGCCATTCCAGCAGGTAGGGCCCCTCGTCCTTGAAGATCGCGCAAACAGCGATCTTGTCCATCGTTGCCACTCCCTCGGCCGCTCGCGCGATGCCAACCCATGCACGGAAGGCGGCCGACATGTCCAGGATGGCCGAAACTGGTCTTGCCAGATTGACCATGCCGATCGACAGGCCGATTGTTGATCCACGTCCACTTCTCGTCGCGCGATGATACAAGCTGCCAATCGCCTATCGAGCAAAACGTTGCGACCGGACACGTCGCAAGGAGGGAGCGCAACCATGAAGACTTCTCTGACCGGAGCAGCCCTGGCCACGATCTTGCTGACCGGTGGAGTTCAGGCCGCCGTTTCCCCTGACGACTTCATGATCCGCACGACCGGTGACCTGGTGAAACTATGCTCGTCCGACCCAACCGATGCGTCGTATGCCGCCGCGATCCACTTCTGCCACGGTTTTGGCGCTGGCGTTTACCAGACGGAGCAACTGCATCAGGCCGCGTCTCGTGCCGCTCCGCTCTATTGCACGCCCAGCCCTCCGCCCACTCGCAACGAGGCCATTGCAGGGTTCATTGCCTGGGTGCGGGCCAACCCCGCGGTGGCCGACGAGTTGCCCGCCGCGGGAGTGCTGCATTACCTCATGCAGACCTACCCTTGCCCGACCAAGCACCGCTGAGCGCGAGAGGAAGAACCTGACATGCGAAATCTCGCCATCGTTCTGACGCTGACCGCGTTGTTGACTGGTTGCGCCGATCTCACGCCGACCCAGCAACGCGCACTGACCGGGACCGGTATCGGTGCCGCCGGAGGGGCGGTGATCGGCGCAATCGCAGGCAACGCTGGACTTGGCGCAGTCATCGGTGCCGGCGCAGGCCTGGCTGGAGGCCTCGTTGTCGATCAGGTGAAAAAAAATGAGGCTGCGGCCTATCAACGAGGCTACGCGTCCGGTCGGCAGTCTGCCAACTAGCCTGGGATGGCCAGAAGGATGCAAAATGCGTCACTGTGCCGTCATCCTTGTATTCTTCACCGCTGCAACGAGCTTAGCCCGTATTCGAAGCGATGCGACTGCCATGAGCAAGCCGCCTTGACATGAAGCGCGGGGACAGGCTTCGCGCGCATTGACCGGACGCGCCAGACCGGACAGGAATTGACCGGCATGCCGTCCTTCCCAGACAAATCGGAAGCTTCGTCGCTCGCCGACCTCGGCGATGCCCTGACCGGTTTCTTCGATCCGGACTGGTATTTGACGCGCTACCCCGATGTGGCCGCGTCCGGCACCGAGCCGTTGCACCACTTCGTGCACTACGGCGCTGCCGAGGGCCGCGACCCGAACCGCTTTTTCGAGAGCGCATGGTATCTCGCGCACTATCCTGACGTCGCGCACTCCGGGCAGCATCCGCTGCTGCACTATCTGCAAATGGGCGCGGCGGAGTTGCGCAATCCGCATCCGCGCTTCGATGCCGCCTACTACGTCGACCAGCATCCCGAAGCGTCGGCCAACCCGCTGCTTTATCATCTGCTGTTCGGCATCGGACGCGGCTGGCTGACAGAGAAACCGATCGCGATCCGCGACTACCTGCCGAGTGGTGCCGCGTCGCCGGGCCCACCGCCCAACGTCGTGGTGG
This sequence comes from uncultured Alphaproteobacteria bacterium, assembly GCA_963819855.1. Taxonomy (GTDB): domain Bacteria; phylum Pseudomonadota; class Alphaproteobacteria; order Acetobacterales; family Acetobacteraceae; genus JAMXLO01. The sequence goes on along the minus strand of CAWFYC010000021.1, from coordinate 814,445 downwards.
ACGTCATCATTCCGGTCTATCGCGGCCTGGCACAGACACGGAACTGCATCGAATCCGTGCTGGCCGATCCCGATCGGCCGGCCGGGGAGGTGATCGTTGTGGACGATCGCTCGCCGGAACCGGAACTGTCGGCCTGGCTCGACCGGCTGGCGGCCGACGGGCGCATTCACCTGGTGCGAAACCGGCGCAATCAGGGCTTCGTCGCCTCGGTGAACATCGGCATCGAGGCGGCCGGCACGCATGACGTAGTGCTACTGAACAGCGACACCGAAGTGGCGAATGGCTGGCTCGGCCGGCTCGCCGGACACGCCTATGCGACGCCGCGGGTCGCGTCGGTTTCGCCGTTTTCCAACAACGCCACGATCTGCGGCTATCCGCGCATCGCGGGCGGCCCTCCCGCATTCGGCCTCGGCGTGAACGAACTGGACGCCGCCTGTCACGCGGCAAACGCCGGACGCAGCGTCGAACTGCCCACCACGGTCGGCTTCTGCATGTATGTCCGCCGCGCGGCACTGGCCGACATCGGCCTGTTCGATACCGAGACATTCGGCCGCGGCTACGGCGAGGAGAACGACTTCTGCCTGCGTGCCAGCGCACGCGGCTGGCGTCACCTGTTGGCCTGCGACACCTTCGTCTATCATGAAGGTTCGGTGAGCTTTGGCGCCAGCGCGGCCGCTGCCCTGAAGCAAGGCATGGCGGTACTGCGCGAGCGCTATCCGCATTACGCGCGGTCAGTGGCACAGCACGTCAAGCTCGACGCGGCAGGGCCGTGCCGCTTTGCGGTTACCCTGGAGCTGTTCCGCCGCTCCGCTCGACCGACCATCCTGATGCTCACGCACGACCTGGGCGGCGGCGTGCGTCGGCATATCCTGGAGCTGGTCGAGCGCACCACGGGCGCGGCCAATTGCCTGCTGCTGGAATCGACCGCCCGCGGCGCCGCGCTGTCGGTCCCGGCGCTGCCCGGCCATCCCGAGCTCGCGCTACCCGCCGATCGCGCATCCGACCTCGCCCTCGTGCTGAAGTCCGCCGGCGTGACGCGGGCGCATATCCACCACCTGATGAGCATGGACCTGGACGTTCGTGCGCTGCTGCATCGTCTCGGCATGCCGTTCGACGTGACGGTGCACGACTATTTCGCGATCTGCCCGCAGGTGAATCTGCTGCCCTGGCTGCAAGGATCCTATTGCGGCGAACCGGACGCGGCGACCTGCAACACCTGCATTGCACAGCGTCCGAGCTACGGCTCGCGCGATATCGTGTCATGGCGACGCGGCAATGCGTGGCAGTTCATCGAGGCGGATCGCGTGATCTGTCCCAGCGAGGACGTGCGCGAGCGCCTAGCCCGCTACCGCTTCGATCGGCAGGCGATCGTGGTGCCGCACGAGCCGGTGACCGGCGGGCCGTGGCCGGTGTCGCCGCCGACGCTCGGAAAGAGCCGCGGGCTGCGCGTGGCGGTGATCGGCGTGCTCGCCAATCAGAAGGGCGCCCTCGCCGTGATGACTGTCGCATCGGCGGCCGATCCGGCCGATTTGTCCATCCACGTGATAGGCTATGCCGAGCAGGACCTGCCGGAGCCGCTCGCGGAGCGCATCGCGATGACCGGCGAATACGCGGAGGCCGACCTGCCGGCACTGCTCGCCAAGGTGAAGCCGCACGTCGTGTGGTTCCCCGCGCAGTGGCCGGAGACCTACAGCTACACGCTGAGCGCCGCAATCGATGCCGGCCTGCCGATTGTCGCCAGCCGGATCGGCGCGTTTCCGGAACGGCTGGAGGGACGGCCGCTGACCTGGCTGGTCGATCCGGAAGCCTCGACCGAAGAATGGCTGGCCGTCTTCGCAGAGGTGCGCAATGAGCTCACGCGGCAGCGAAAATTACCCGTCAGGCAACCCCGCACTCCGGTGACGGACTATTACCGCGAGGATTACGTACGTGCGCCCGTCGTTCGCGCCGTGGATGAACCGGTGGATCTGCGCGCCGGTGATCGTGCCAGCGTGGTAGTGATACCGGAGCGGTTCACCGGCGGCGCGTTGACGCCGTGCTCCTATATCCGGCTGCTGCAGCCGCTCGACCATCCGGCCATCGGTGGCGACTTCGACATCGTGCTCGCGGATGCGGTCGAGGCGCTGAACTACCGCACCGACATTATTGTGACACAGCGTTACGCGCTGGAAGACCTGGATGCCGCCGATGCGCTGATCAGCCACTGCCGCAAACACGGCATCAGATTGCTGTACGACCTGGACGATGATCTGCGGCACATTCCGCGCGATCACCCGGACGCGCGGCTGCTGCGGCCGCGGGCACGGCTGGTGTCGCGGCTGGTGCGCGGCGCCGATGCGGTGTGGGTATCGACATCCGCGCTCGCCGCGACGTTGGCAGAACTGCACGATGACGTGCGTGTGGTCGAGAATGGCCTCGACGAGCGATTATGGGCTGCGGCGCCGCTTCCGCCACGACCGCGCCAAGGACCGGTGCGCATCCTGTTCATGGGAACAGCGACCCATGATGCCGATTTCGCCATTGTCGAGGGCGCTCTCGCACGATTGCATGCGGTGTTCGCCGAGCATGTCTCGGTCGAACTGCTCGGCGTCAGCAGCCGCGGCGATCTGCCGTCCTGGGTGAACCGCATCGGCATGACGGTACACGCCACCTCGTCGTATCCGGGATTCGTCAACTGGATCACCCAGCAGCACTGGGACATCGGCATCGCGCCGCTTGCCGATACGTCCTTCAATCGCTGCAAGTCGGCGATCAAGGCGCTGGATTACGCTGCGATTGGGCTTCCGGTGCTGGCCTCGGACCGGGCGGTGTACCGTGGGACGCTGGCCGACGGTCCGGGCGGCTGGCTGCTGCCCGACGATGAGAACGCCTGGTTTGTCGCACTGGTTCGCCTGGTGCGGGATGCCGGCCTGCGCCGTCGCCTGTCCGATGGCGCGCGCGCTGCCTTCGCCGCGGGTACGCTGGCGGCCCAGGCGGCGGAGCGTCGCGCCGCCTGGCTCAGCTTGGTGCGGTCAGGCACGAGAGCATTTTCGGCCTGACCGTAAGCTCATGCGATCACTTGGCTCGATGGGTTTCGCTGCGCTCTACCCATCCTACGAGTTGCTGTGCGCTCGTTGCCGTGGCGGTAGGATGGGTAGAGCGCAGCGAAACCCATCATCCCGTCGCAATACCACTTTGCCTGATACCGCCCTAAAGGGGCGCGCGCGGTCGTTTAGGCTGGGTCGCAGCGATCAAAGCAGGTCGCGCGCGCGCTCGATGTCCTCGAGCACACCGTGATGCGATACCAGCAGGACCTCGTCGAAACCAATCTGCTGCATTCGTTTCAGCTTTTGGCGCACCTCGTCTGGCGTGCCGATCAATGAGGGTTCGGCAACCTGTGCCAGCTCGGCCGAGCCGGGCCGGTTGCCGAGATCGACCGCGCAGTTGGCGAGCACGGCGTTGGTGCCGCCGGCCTCACGATAGATGCGCATGCCGGCCTCGAGATCGTCCCAACTGCTGTAACGGCCCGACGGCGTCCAGCCCTGATATTCCTTGGCGGCGAGGGTGATCCAGCGATGACTGCGCCAGGCACCGATCAGGATCGGTGGTCCGCCTTCGCAGCCCGGCCATGTCGACAGCGTTCCGCCGGTGCTGGCGGGCTCGCCGCGCCAGGTGCGGCGCATGATGTCGAGCGATGAACGCAGCGTGCCGAACCGCTTGTCGTAGTCGTAACCCAGCAGATCGAAGTCGTCCTTGGTTGAGCCGCTGCCGACACCGAGAACCAGCCGGTTGCCCGACAGCGCCTGCACGGATTGCACGCGGTGGGCGAGCTCGATCGGATGCCGCAACGGCAACTGCAGTACGCCGATGCCCAGTTCGACCCTGCGCGTGACAGCGGCAAGCGCGGCGAGTTCGACCAACGGGTCCAATGTGGGCCGGCCTCGGCCGAGCGAGTCGCCGACCCAGATGCCGGGAAAGCCGCTGGCCTCGATCCGGCGAGCATAGTCGGCGACGCGGTCCAGCACCCGGTCCTGTGGTTCCTCGCCGGGCGTGAATCGAACCATCGTGCTTACGCGCATGAATCACCCGCCTGTTCGTCGTTCAGAGCCGCGAGATTGCAACACATCCGCTACCGGCGCCATTCTTCCCGGCAGCCATGCACTGGGGAGGTCCAAGACCATGCCGACAAAGGCCCTTCGCTCGATCATGCCGGTCGCCAACTGGCCCACCGAACGCGCGGACCCCGTAGCGTTCACTGGCGGCACCGATCCCATTCTGCCAACGCCATTCCGCATCGGCGTGGCCGGCGCGGCGACACTGGCCGCGACCGGACTTGCCGCCGCTGACCTCTGGGAGATGCGCACCGGGCGCCGCCAGTCAGTCGCAGTCGATCTGCGTCAGGCCACCGCATCGCTGCGCAGCGGCCACTACATGAAGCTGGGCGACGGCGAGGTTTCGGCCAGGCGCAATTCCATCATGGGCGTCTATCCCACCAAGGACGGACGCTGGAGCTATCTGCACTGCAACTTCCCGAACCACCGTGCCGCCGCGCTTAGCGTACTCGGCGTGGCGGAGGATCGCGAGGCGGTCGCGCGTGCCGTGCTGAACTGGAACGCCGCCGATCTGGAGGAAGCGATCATCGCTGCCAAGGGCACCGGCGGCATGGTGCGCACCCAGCAGGAATGGGCGCAGCATCCGCAGTCCGCTGCGATCGCCGCCTTGCCGCTGCTGGAGATTGTGCGGATCGGCGATAGCCGTCCGGAGGCATTGCCCGCGGGCAACCGGCCGCTGTCGGGCGTGCGCGTGCTCGACCTGACGCGGGTGCTCGCGGGGCCGACCTGCGCTCGCACGCTGGCCGAGCACGGTGCGGACGTGTTGAAGATCACCGCACCGCATCTGCCGAACCTCGGCTATCAGGAATTCGACACCGGACATGGAAAGCTGTCGGCACATCTCGATCTGCGCGAGCAGCGCGACGTGGATGTGCTGCGCGGGCTGGCGCGCGAGGCGGATGTGTTCTCGCAAGGCTACCGGCCCGGTACGCTGGGCATGCGCGGGCTGTCACCCGAGGAACTGGCAGCGTTGCGGCCGGGGCTGGTCTATGTGTCGCTGTGCGCCTTCAGCCATGCCGGACCGTGGGCGTCGCGTCGCGGCTTCGATACCGTGGTGCAGACGGTCAGCGGCATCACGTCGCGCCAGGCCGAAGTGGTACCGGGGAAGACGCCAGGACCTCAGTTCTATCCGGTGTCCGCGATCGACTACTGCACCGGCTATCTGATGGCATTCGGCGCCATGGTCGCGCTGTCACGGCGCGCGCAGGAAGGCGGCAGTTGGCTTGTGCGGGTTTCACTGGCGCAGATCGGCAAGTGGATCGTCGATCTCGGCGAGGTGCCGGAAGCCGCGGCGCGGGACGCGCCGGCGGAGTTCGCTCCTGAGGAGCTGGAGCGCTGGTCGACCGTTACCGAAACGCCATCAGGCCGGCTGCGGCATCTGAAGCCGACGGTGCAGTTGTCAGAGACGCCACCGTATTGGGCGCGACCTTCTGTTCCGCTGGGGTATCATCGCCCGGAATGGCCTGAGCGCGGGTAGCGACAGTATGGCAAACTAAGCCGTCAAGAGGGCTGGATCGCTACGAAGGTTGGTTCGGAGGATCCAAGAGCGGACCGCAGCCAGTGGCTGACCGCGCCCGCCGTGCGGCTATTGCCTGCAGCGCGCGTCACACCCGGACATCCCGGCCGCTTCGAGCTTGCGGTGCCGGTCAGTTCGGATACACGATCGTCCGCAGCATGACGCGGTGCTCTTCGGGCTGATAGTCGCCGGCGCCGCGGTGCATCGTCGCCCGCTCGTCCCACATCAACACGTCGCCGACCCGCCAGCGGTGATAGTAGACGAAGCGGTCCTGCGTCGCATGCTCGGCCAGTTCCTCAATCAGTTTCCAGGCCTCCTCCCGCGCCATGCCGGCGAAGCCGTGCGTGTGCATCGGGTTGACGAACAGGATCGGCCGGTCGGTGACCGGATGCCGCGTAACGGCGGGCCAGCGCATTTCCTGGTACACCTTCTCGGTCACGCCTTTTTCGTCGCCATACAGCCGTTCCCCGGCCGGACCGGTGCTGCGGCCATGCAGGGCGGTCAGGCCCTCGAGCTGCTGCTTTCGTGCCTCCGGCAGCGCTTCATACGCGGCGCGCATATCGGCGAACATTGTGCCGCCCTTTTCGGAAGGTACCTCCTTCGCATGCAGGATGGCCAGCAGTGGCAGATGGTCTTCGTAAGTGGAGTTGGTATGCCAGTCGGTGGCGCGCTTGACGCCGTACCAATCAACCTTGCCGTCCTCTTCGACGTTGGTGAGCCAGGAAACTTCCGGATGTTCGGCGTGACGGTACTTGATAAGCGCGTGCATGCGCGGTGTGCCGAAGCTACGTCCGAAAGCGGCCAGTTCGCCGGCACCAAGATCCTGGTCGCGGAACACCAGCACGGGGTTCTCGGCAAAGGCACGTCCAATCCAGGCGGAGGTCGCCGCGTCCAGCGGCTGTGACAAGTCGATGCCTAGCGCTTCGGTGCCGAGGCTCTCGCCGAGCGGGCGGAGTTGCGGGGAGTTCGTCATGGCCGATCCTCCGAGTTTTGCCGGTAAGTATGAACCAGATGCCGCTGCAGCCGCAATCGGTTGCCGCGCCGCCAATCGGGTGAACGCCCGGTGTCACTGGCATGCCTGGAAGCGATCCAACCGCTCCCGCGCGCCAAACGTTCATCCGATTTTTGACCCACCGATTCGGTCGACCTCGAACGTCACGGCGTGACTTAGTGTTCCAACTCAAACGGGTGAATAATCGCCCCCTGTGTCATTCCCCCAAAAAGCGGGAGCCCAGGGGCAGCAGTGGGGCCTCGACCCTCTGGGTTCCCGCTTTCGCGGGAATGACAGGATTTGCAGCGCTGACGAATCTTCCGATCAAATCTGAGCGCTAGGGAGGCAACACACCGGCAAGGTTCGTGGCCTCGAAAATGACAGTGTCACGGCCTTTGACCGTCTTGTGGTGCTCCACTACGTCAACAATCAGTTGAACATCCCCATTCTCGGCAGCTTCACGGAGACCGGGTGCCAGACGCAATTGCGCCAGATCGATCGTGGCCGCGCGCGGCGCCTTCGAATGCTGACTTATCAGACGCCACTTGTAGCAGGTCGTCTGTGGGCAGAGCTTGCTGTCGCGCGCGATACGCAGATGCAGTTTCTTTTCCGGCACAGGTGCCGTTGTGCGCGCGGCTTCGTTTGCTGCCTTCGCTTTCTCATCAGCAAAAGCCGAACGCTCGAATGCATCGGTGTGCGAGGCAGCCGCCGATGCGTCTTGATCCACCGCTGCTGTAGTTTCCGACGCAGCCCACGCTTCCTGGGCGGTCGTGGCGGATGCTTCTTCCGGGTGATCCGGCGCTTTGACGGGAACATCGCTGACCGACGCAACAGCAAAGCGCGTCAGCGGCACGCTATCGACAAAATCCGCGGCTTCATCCGGCCGATCCGGCGCTTTGCCGGCCACATCGGCAGCGGCTGCAACGGCAACGGGTACGCGCGGCACGCGGAGAGCAACTTCTACCATGGTCGGATCGACGTGGTTGTTTCGCGCTGAACGTTGTTCCGGGTCTGACGACCCAAGCACCTGAAGCGTACCAACACCGATCGCGCAGACGGACACAACACCCGTCCAAAAAAGGATCAATCCGTACCATCCGCGAGATAGCCGCATGCCCTATCTCCGTGCCAATCGTGAAGTACGTTAATGTCGAATTAACATCTGGCAATCCCGCATTCTGACAATTTCTTGGCTCGAAGCCCCGCTTGACACAATTGTGAGCGTGGCCGTTCCTCGCCCACCAATGGCGAGATGACACGGAAGAGCAATCGGATCGGTGCTTTCTGCGAGCCGCGATTGCAGCGTGGCGAGATCCGCCATCGACGGCAGGTCGACAATGGCTGTTGCGGAATCTGACAGCGCCGTGAGATCGGGCAGTTTCCTCAGGTCCCCAGAATATTTTGTATAAACTGCGTTATGAAATGCATCTCCTATAGGCTGCATGCTTCGTGATAGCTGCCGTCACTGCGCCACAGGCCAGCGCCGAGATTCACTTCGCGCAGGTACCACAACCGGAGGAGTCTCCGTCCTGTGAGGACACCTGCGAATGGTTTCCTCGCGCAACTCCAACACCTCGTCCTTGGTCGAGTGACCGGTTCGGCAGCGAGTTGTCCGCTATGATCGGCGCGCCGCGGGCTAGTGCCGATCGCCGGGCGGAGCATCGCCCTCGTTGGCATCCGGCGCCACCCCCGCCGCGTTCCGGTCGGCCGGTTGCGAGACCGGTTTGGTCGCAATCTCCTGCGTGGACGCCCACTTGGCATGCTCCTGAGACACCAGCGATTCGACGCGCTCGGCCAGCAGTGCATGCGGGGCCGCCACGGCGGCGTAAGGACCCGCCTTGCCAAGGTAGAGATACTTCTCGTGCTTCAGCGCCTCGCAGGTGGAGCGATACGAGATCCAGTTGCTGTGGTACTGGTTGACCTGCTGGATGCCCTCGATGATGGCAATGGCCGCACCCAATGCTCCGAGCACCCAGGTCGGCAGGCCGCCGGGCAGCAGCGGCGCCAGCGGCAGGCCGGACAGCAGCGGGATCAATGCCGCGATGACGATCACGGTGACCTTGAGTGCCTTGTAGCGGCGCTGGCTGGTGCCGCTGCGCCGGTCGTACCAACCGATCTGGTCTTCGAGGCGGGCCATCGTGGTGTCGTCGGACATGATGAGACGTTCCTCTGCCAGGGTGACCGCTTCGTTGCGATCCGATGTGATAGCGCCGGCGCTCGATCTTGACACCCCTCCGCCCGTGCCTCTCCATCGCCCAACGACAACGTGGCGGGGGGAGATGACGCAGAAATCCAAGCAGATCGGCAGCTTCCGCGAGGCCGTGGCCGACATTCCCGACGGCGCCACCATCGCGTTCGGTGGCTTCGCCATGCCGGGCGTGCCATTCAATCTGATCCGCGCGCTGCTCGAGCACGGCGCGAAGCAGCTTACGCTGGTCGCCAATACGACCGGCGGAGCGCAACAGCCGCGCATGCCGGACATCGGTATGTTGGTGGAGAACGGCCAGGTGACGAAGGTGATCTGCGCGTTCACCGCATCCACGCGCCCCACCGACGTGATCCCGTTCACCAAATACTACGAGTCCGGTGAGGTCGATGCCGAACTGGTGCCGCAGGGCACGCTCGCCGAACGGCTGCGCGCCGCGGGTGCCGGCATTCCGGCGTTCTATACACCGACTGCGGTCGGCACCGAGCTCGCCCAGGGCCGCGAGACGCGCGTGATCAACGGGCGCGAGTACCTGCTGGAATACGCGCTGCCGCTCGACTACGCGTTCGTCCGCGCCACCCGCGCGGATACGTTCGGCAACCTGCAGTTCCACCGCTCGCAGCGTAATTTCTGTCCGGTGATGGCAACGGCGGCGCGCGTCACCATCGCGGAGGTGGACGAGGACATCGTACCCGCTGGGACGATCGATCCCGACCAGGTGCACACCGCCGGCATCTACGTGCATCGATTGGTGAAGGTGCCGCCGGCGCCCGAAGGACTGTGGCCAACCCGACGCCAGGAGCGCCGCCGATGAGCGGAACCACCAAGGGACTGAACCGCCAGCAGATGGCGGACCGCATCGCGTTCGAGTTCCGGGACGGCTGGATCGTCAATCTGGGCGTCGGCATCCCGACCATGTGCTCGAACACCGACATCGGCGATCGCGACATCACCTATCATTCCGAGAATGGCGTCATCGGCTACGGCCCGATCGCGCCGGCGGGCGAGGAGGACCTCAACCTGGTCAACGCCGGCGGGCAGAACGTCACGCTGAAGCCTGGGGCGGCGGTGGTGCACCACGCGGACTCGTTCGCGATCATCCGCGGCGGGCGGATCGATGTCACCGTGATGGGTGCCTACGAGGTGGCGTGCAACGGCGACTTCGCCAACTGGAAGATCGCCGGCCAGAAGGGCGGCGGCATCGGTGGCGCGATGGACCTCGCGGCGTGCGCCAAGCGCGTGTTCATCATCATGGAGCAGACCACACGCGGCGGTGCGCCGCGCCTGGTGTCGCAATGCGCGCTGCCGGTGACCGCGCGCGGCGTGGTGAAGCTGGTGGCGACGAATTACGGACTGTTCGAGCCGATCGGCGACGGGTTCCGGATCCGCGAGATCGCGCCCAGCGTCACGCTGGATGAGGTGCGTGCGACGGTGGGCTGCAGGCTGACGGTGCCGGACGATCTGCCGACGGTGCCGGTGGTAAGCTAATGGTCCGGATCTGATAGATAGTTCGAAGCGATACGTTGCAAGAGTCCACCGCTCGCCGGCTGGCAGCTCTGTGGCGCGCCGGCCGACGCGCCATCTCGAGCTGTGTTTGCGGCCGGTAGGGGAGCGGAGGACGCCCGGAGCCTACAGTCCGCTACCAGAGGTCCGCACTTTTCTGGTGGCTGCGGCAAAGCCTAACGAGAGCGCTCGCTGTGCGTTCGATGGCGCGAACGATGCTATCGCTGACGAGCGGCGCCTCGCAGCAAACCCGGCGCAAAGCGGTGGCCGGAAGGCCCCACTTCGACGGCGACCGGTCGCCGTACCAATATTTTTCGTACCAGCGAGGGTCGACCGGGAACGTCGAACGAGGGGTGAGATCCGTCTCCACGACCCGCCGCACTCCCTCATCACCGAGCTCCGCCAATGTGCGCAATGGCGCTATGGCCCGCGTGGCGCCGTCTGACTGCTGTGTCTGCTGGATCATCTGATTGCTCCTTTGCTTGCGCGTCTGGACGCTAGGCAAAGGGCTGTCTTAAGGTCTTTGGCGCGGAGCTGATTTATCCTTAAACGACACGAGAGGCTTCATGCCATCCGATGGTACGCAGCCCGTCGCTTTCGGCCCGTTCCGGCTGGATCAGCAGGGCCACAGCCTGACCCGTGCCGGCGCCGAGGTTGCTTTGGGCAGGCGGGCGTTCGACGTGCTCTGCGTGCTGGCCGCTGCGGGCGGTAAGCCGGTGTCCAAGGATGCGTTGCTCGACCAGGTCTGGCCTGGGTTGACCGTCGAGGAGAACAACCTCCAGGTCCAGATTTCAGCGCTGCGCAAGGTGCTGGGCGATGGCATGATTGTGACCATTCCCGGCCGCGGCTATCGGCTGATCATGGCGGTCCCCGGCAAACAGTCTCCGACGCCTGAAGCCGCCACCGGCAAACCTTCAATTGCAGTGCTGCCATTCACCAACATGAGCGGCGACATCGAGCAGGAGTATTTCGCCGACGGCGTGGCCGATGACATCATCACCGAACTCGCGCGCGTCCGATCGCTGTTGGTCATCGCCCGCAACTCCAGTTTTGCCTACAAGGGGCAGGCGATCGACGTAAGGCAGATCGCCAGGGAACTGGGCGTGCGCTATATCCTGGAGGGCAGTGTTCGGCGAAGCGGCGACAGGGTACGGATCGGTGCCCAATTGATCGACGCGACGACAGCCGACCACATCTGGGCCGAACGTTACGATCGAGGCGTTGCCGACATCTTTGCCGTGCAAGATGAAATTTCGGCTGCGGTGACCGGCGCCATCGGGCCCGCGATTTTGGACGCCGAGCAACGGCGCGCAGTACGCAAGCCCCCGACAAGTCTGAATGCGTGGGAGGCGTACTTGCGCGGCCAGTGGCACTACGGACAAAGAACCGCCGCTGATCACGAGCAGGCGAAGCAACTCTTTGAACGCGCCATCGCACTGGATCACGCATTCGCGGCGCCGTATGCGGCCTTGGCTCGGTCTTATCTCGACGATGGGCCGGGATTTGGCACGCGATCGATGGAGGACGCAGCAACGTTGTCGGCAGACTGGGCGCGCAAGGCTATTGCCATCGACCCCGAGGATGCGGACGCGCGGGCCATGGTCGCTCTGACGGCACAGGCCTCGGGCAACGCAGACGAGGCGCGCGATCAGGCGTTGCTGGCGCGAACCAGCAACCCAAACTCGCCGATGGCATTCGCAATCGAAGGTCATGTTCTTCTCTTCACCGGTCAGCCTGCGGAGGCGAGACAAGCCTTCACGGCCAGCATCCGTCTTGACCCGCGAGGTCCGCTCAGCACGTGGATGGCGCACCTGACCGCGATTTCGTACTATTTCGAACGCGACTATGTCAGATCGGTCGAGGCAGCCCGGCTTATCCTGGCACGAGATCCCAGTCTTCGTACTACGCGCCGGTGGCTCGCAGCGGCATTGGGTCAACTCGGCCGCAAGGACGAGGCACAAGTCGTCTTGCACCGGGAGCTCGAACTTTCACCTCGATTGTTCGAATGGTACACGCGCCGTCGACCGACATTTCACCGGCCTGAGGACTACGAGCACATGCTGGACGGCCTGCGCAAGGCAGGCTGGCAGGGCTGACGCGCTTCTGGGGTGGGGCGTGTCGTCGTTCCTCACCCCGCCCGCGGCAGCATATCGCGCAACCGCCGCCGCCCCAGCGGGCGCACCTCGGCCTGCGGCGCCATCGCCTTGATCTCCAGTTGCAACTCGGCTCGCCGTTCGTGGATGGTGGCAATCACCGGCCCCATCGGCACGCCAAGATCGACCAGCACCGCCTCGGAGAGTTGCAGGCTGGCCTCGATGGTTTCCGGTACCGCATCGGTGGCGCCGATCGCATAGAGATGTGCCGCATGCCGCGCGTCGCGGGCGCGCGCGACGATCAGCAGATCGTCACGCAGCGCGCGCGCCGCGGCCACCAGCCGATCGCTCGCGGCGTGGTCGCTCATCGTCACCACCAGGGCACGCGCTGTCTCGACGTGCAGACGGTGCAGCAGCTCGATCTGCGTGATGTCGCCCCAGTACACCGAGCGTCGTGACTTCCGCTGTGTGGCGACGCGGTCGGCGTCACTGTCCACCGCAACATAGCCTACCCCGTGCACCTCCAGCATCGAGGCGACGGTCTCGCCGACACGGCCGAAGCCGGCGATGATGACGCGCGGCGTCGCATCGTCGAGCAGCGGCACCAGCAATGCCGGGTCCACCGCAGGTGAGACGGAGACGCTGCGCGACAGCAGCCTGCCCAGGGTCGACATCAGCGGAATGCAAGCCATCGTCGCAACGGCGACCACCAGCGGGAAGCGCGCGACGTCCGCGCCGATCAGGCCGCCGCCGCGCGCGAGACCCAGGATGACGAAGCCGAACTCGCCGCCTGGGCCAAGCAGCAATCCCGCCTGCAATCCGGTGAGCCAGCGCAACCCGAACGCGCGCGCGAGGCAGGCGACGATGGCGAGCTTCACCACCACCAGCACAATCCCGCCCAGCACGACACGCGGCGCATCGGCGGCGATACCGGCGAGATCGAGGCTCATGCCGACCGAGATCAGGAACACGCCGAGCAGCAGGCCCTTGAACGGATCGATGGTGACCTCGATCTGGCGGCGGAATTCGGTCTCCGCCAGCAGCAGCCCGGCGATCAGCGAGCCGAGTTCCATCGGCAGGTCGACCTCCGCCGCGGCAAGACCGGTGGCGAGGATTACCAGCAGACACGCGGCGACGAACAGCTCCGGGCTGCCGGTGCGCGCGACACTGCGGAACAGCGGGCGCAGCACCAGGCGGCCGGCCACGATCAGTCCCAGAATGACCAGTACCGCCTGGATGATGGCCCAGGTGACCATGGCGCCGCGCGCGCCGAACACGCCGAGCACGAACAGCACCGGCACCGCAGCGATGTCCTGCAACAGGAGCACGCCGAGAGTGGCGCGGCCGACCGGGCCGCCCAGCCGCTTCTCGTGCGACAACACCTGCACGACGACGGCGGTGGACGACATCGACAGCGCCGGTCCGACGATGGCCGCGAGCACCGGTGGCGCGCCGAGCGCGTAGGCGATCGCACCGATCGCCACGGCGCACAGCACAAACTGCGACAGGCCGAAGCCGAACACCAGGCGTCGCATCACGCGCAGTCGTTCCAGCGACAGTTCGAGGCCGATCATGAACATCATCATGGTGATGCCAAGTTCGGCGATCGGTTCGATCGTCTCGGGCCGGTTCAGCATAACGACGCCGAGCAGCGGCCATCGGTCGGCCAGCATCGCGAGGCCGAACGGACCGACCGCGACGCCGACCAGGATGAACCCGAGCACCGGACTGAGCCGCAGCCGGTGGAACAGCGGAATCACGACGGCGGCGGCGGCGAGGATGATCAGGGCCGGCTTGAACAGCCCCGGATCGAGGTGCGCGCCCAGGCGTCAGTACCCGTGCGCGAACAGAAAGCCGTGGAACGCCTGCGATACCAGGCCCGGCGTCTGGATGCCGGCAAAGTGGCCGGAATTGATCTCCAGGTATTCCGCGCCGGGAATCCGCTTTGCCATCGGCTCGACCGCGGACGGCGGCCGCAGCCTGTCGTGAGTGCAGCCGATCACCAGCGTGGGGCAGGCAATGCGCGGCAGTTCCTCGGTCACCGTGGAATCGGCCAGCATGCGGTTGATCGCAGCAAAGCTCTGCGGATCGTTGGCCAGCCACCGCGCGCGGAATTTGCGAAATTCCTCGGCGTTGTGGCGGACCTCCGGCGGATAGGAGTTGGCGATGCCCGCCTCCACCAGGGCGCGCATGCCCTGCGCTTCGGCCGCAGCGGCGCGATCCAGCGTGGCCTGGCGACGATCGGCGGCGACACCGGTAGCCGGACTGGTCACCACCAGCACGCCGGCGCGCGCCGCGTGACGCACGGCAAAATGAATCGCGATCGCGCCGCCGACCGCGGTGCCGGCCAGCGCTACCTTGCCCTCGATGCCGGTCGCGTCCAGCAGTGCAGCGAGGTCATCGGCCATGTCATCGAATGTGACCGTGCCCTGGATCTTCTCCGACAGCCCGGCGCCGCGCGTGTCGTAACGCAACACCCGGCGCGTGTTGTTCAGCGCCGGCAGTACCTGGTCCCAACTGTCCAGCGTGCCACCCATTTCGTGCACCAGAACCAGCGTCGTCTTGCCGGTGCCCGAGAGTTCATAGCGCAGGCTGGTGCCGTTCAGCTCGATCCAGTTCATCGTGTTTCCTCCTGCCGCCGGAGGATGGCACAGTGTGGCGATGGAGGACACGGCATGATGAAGCTGCACTGGTCGCCGCGCTCGCCCTACGTGCGCAAGGTGATGATCGTTGCGCATGAGCTGCGGCTGGCGGATCGGCTGGAGATCGTGCGCACCGTGGTCGGCGGGACGACCCCGCATCGGGAGCTGATGCAGGAGAACCCGCTGGGCAAGATTCCCACGCTGGTGCTGGAGAACGGCACGATCATCTACGATTCACCGGTGATCTGCGAATATCTCGACACGCTGCATGACGGACCGAAGACTGTACCCCGCGTGGCCGGACCGGCTGACCGCGCTGCGTCGGCTGGCGCTGGGTGACGGCATGCTGGATATCGCGCTGGCATGGCTGGGTGAACGGTTCCGACCGGAGGAACGGCGGAGCGAACCGCACATGGCGTTGTGGGAAAGCAAGATCCGAGCGTGCGTCGAAGCGCTGGAGCAGGATGCGGCTGCGCTGGTGGCCGATCGCTTCACTATCGGCCACATCGGCATCGGCATTGCGCTGTCGTATCTGGATTTTCGGTTCGGCGACCTGCGCTGGCGGGATAGCCATCCGCGGCTGGCGACATGGCACGCCACGTTCGATGCGCGACCATCGGTGGTGGCGAATCCACCCATTGATGATCGTTGATACCCTGTCATTGCGAGGAGCATAGCGACGAAGCAATCTCGACCCAGTTGCGCGCAATTCTGGTCCGAGATTGCTTCGTCGGCTTCGCCTTCGCGCAATGACAGCTCTAGAAATAATGCCAGAAATTCGACTCCCGCGCCTCCTGCGGCAATCCGTCGAACACAATCTGACCGTTGTTCATGATGATCACCCGGTCGGCGATCTGCATCGCCGCGGCGACGTTCTGCTCCACCAGGATCGCGGTCATCGCATGCGACTTGCACAAATCATGCACCTGCTGGAACAACCGCTCCACCAGATTGGGCGCCAGTCCGATTGACGGCTCATCCAGCAGCAGGCAGCGCGGCGAACCGAGGATCGCCAACGCCAGCGCCAGCATCTGCTGCTGTCCGCCGCTCAGGCTGCCGGCGCGCGTCGGGCGACGCTCTTCCAGCACGGGAAACAGCCGATACACGTCGCGGATCCCGAACATCGCGGCGGCGCCCACGTTGCGCGCGGCAACCACGTCGATGTTCTCGGCGACGCTGAGATCCGGAAAGATGCCGCGCCCTTCCGGCAGCAGCCGCAATCCCATCGCCACGCGCCGCGATACATCCAGTCGTTCGATGCGCTGGCCGTCGAACACCACCTCGCCGGCGCGCAGTGGCAGGAGGCCCATCACCGTCTTCAGCGTCGTGGTCTTCCCGGCGCCGTTGTGGCCGAGGAACGCCAGGATCTGCCCCGGCTCCAACGCGAACGACACATCCGAGATCACCGTCTTCGCGCCATATCCCGCCGCCAGTGCGGACAACCGCAACAGCATCACAGCGCGCCGCCGAAATAGATTTCCGCGAGTGCCGGATCGCTGATAATGCGCTCCGGCGTGCCTTGCGCCATCAGGTGGCCCTGATGCAGGAACAGCACCTCGTCCGCGATCTGCTGCACCACGCGCGTGTTGTGCTCCACCACCAGCAGCGTCTTGCCCTCGCTTTGCAGCCGGCGCAGCAGCGCCATCACCGCATCCAACGCGCCGGCGGACAGGCCCGACGCAGGCTCGTCGAGCAACAGCAGTTCCGCACCCGTTGCCAGCACGCGCGCCACCGTCAGCAGCTTCTGCTCGCCGTACGAAAGGTTGCGGACCACGTCATGCGCGCGATCCGCCAGACCGACGTGATCCAAGGTGGCAAGTGCCTCCTGCCGACGCCGCTGCTGCGCGCGTGCGGTGTGCAGCGGGCGGAAGATCGCGCCGACCGGTTCCTCGCCGAACTGACCGGCGATGCCGATCATCACATTGTCCAGCGCGGTCAGATCGGTGAACAGCCGCAGGTTCTGGAAGGTGCGCGCGATGCCGGTACGCACGATCGCCTGCGGCCGCAACCGGTCCAGCGTGCGGTCGCGAAACGCTATGCTGCCTTCGTCGGGCTGTAGGAAGCCGGTGATCACATTGAAGATCGTGGTCTTGCCCGCACCGTTCGGACCGACCAGGCAAGTGATGCGCCCCTGCTCGATGGTGAAACTGCAATCCTGCAATGCACGCAATCCACCGAAACGATGGTCCAGTCCGGTCACCTGAAGATACGCCGTCACAGCCGTTCCCCCGCCAGCCCCTGCGGCCGGAACAGCATGAACACGATCAGCAGCACACCATAGATCAACTGCCGCGCCGCGGCGGCGATGGTGGTGGGGATCTCGACCAGCGTCAGTACCTGGGGCAACGCCAGCAACAGGAAAGGCCCGATGATCGAGCCGGCCAGCGTGCGCGCGCCGCCCACCACCACCATGGTCAGCAGCAGGATCGAAGCGTCCAGATCGAACGACGATGGATCGATGAAGCTGAGAAACGTTGCATACAACCCGCCCGCGGTGCCGGCGAATGCGCCGGCCAGCGCCGCGGCGGACACCTTGGCGCGCAGCACGTTCTTGCCGGCCGCCGCCACCGCGGTCTCGTCCTCGCGGATCGCCCGCAGCAGACGACCGAATGGCGCGCGCATGATCAGGAAGAAGCACAGGCAACCCAGCGCGGAGGTCGCGCTGCACAGCAGCATGTACTGCGCGGTGGTCTCGATCGGCAGGCCGAACAGGTCCGGTGGCGGAATGCCGGGCAGACCGTTGGCGCCACCGGTGCCCTGTGCCCAGTTGGTGAACACCGCCGTCGCCAGCAACTGGATGCCGAACGATGTCACCACAAAGTAGTCGCCGGAGACGCGCAGCGACGGCAGCGTGACCAGGATGTTCAGCGCGATGCAGCACGCGGCGGCGATGGCGAGCGAGGGGAGGAACGACAACGGATCGGCCGCCATCATGAAATGCGCGACCAGATAGGCGCCGACGCCGAACACGGCCGCCTGCGACACCGAGAAGATGCCGGCGATGCCGACCAGCAGGTTGGTGGAGAGGCCGAGCAGGACATAGATCGCGGCGAGCACGATGTAGCTGTAGAGGAAATCCATCAGCGCGCCGCCGCGAATAGGCCGGTAGGCCGGAACAGCATGAAGATGACGAAGATGAAGAACGTCACGCCGATGCTCCATTCGCCCGGCATCACCAGCAGCGACAGGTTTTGCAGCACAGCGATCGCCACCGACAGCACGAAGGCGCCGGTGATGCTGCCGACGCCGCCGGCGATCATCGCGATGGTGGCGGTGAGCAGCGGGGTCACACCGTTATACGGCTGCAGGCCGAGGTCGAGCGGCACCAGGATGCCCGGCAGGCACACCAGCGCCGACGCGATGGCGATGACGTAGACATAGACGGTCTGTGGCTGTAGCCGCGTGATGTCGGCGAGCATCGGATTGGATGCGACGGCGCGGATACGCTTGCCCAGGATGGTGCGATGCGCGAACCACATGGTGCCGGCATAGGCTGCCAGGCTCACCACGATCGTCAGCAACTGTGTCCAGTTGAGTCGCACGGGCCCGAACGCCACCATGCGGCTGCTCCAATCCAGCGGGAACTGCAGAATGTTGGGCGTATAGACCGCGGCGATGATGTTCTGGATCACCGCCAGCGTGCCAAGCGAGGCGATCAGCACGACCAGGTGCGTCGCACGCCGCTGTGCCAATCGCGCGTAGAGCTGACTTTGCAGCAATGCGCCGAGTACCGCGCATACGGCTACCGGCACTGCAAACGCCAACAGCAACGGCACGCGCCAGGTGGTCAGCGACCAGGCCAGATAACCGCCGAGCGTGTAGATGCCGGCATGCGCGACGTGGAAGATCCTGGTGGTGGCATAGACCAGCGAGAAGCTGATCGCCACCACGCCCAACGCGCAGCCGGTCACCAGGCCGGTGACCAGCAGTTGCAGCGCCAGCATCGATGCGGACTATTGCAGCTTGATCTCTTTCAGCAATGCGTCCTTGCCGTCGCGCATCTGGTTGATGTCCATCGGCACGCTGGCGGTGTTGGTCTTGAACTCCAACGGAATCAGTCCCTGGAATTTTCGAATTTCGAACAACGCATCGTGCATGGTCTCGCCGGTCACCGGCTTGTTGTCAGCCAGCACCTTGTCGAGCGTCGCCAGGATGATCTGCGCTGCGTTGTAGTACTGCTTGGCGAAGAACTCCATGTCGGTGTCGTACTTGGCCTTGAACTGCGCGGCGAGATCCGGCGGCGCGTCGATCCGCAGCTGGGTGTGCACGAAGCCGGTGGATGATGGATCGGCGATCGTCGACGGGTCGGCAAAGAACGTCGTGCCGGCGACGGTGAACTTCAGATCGAGCTGCTTGTATTCCTGCGCCATCTGCAACAGACCGGCGGTGATCACCACCAGCATCACGTCGGGCTTCGCATCGGCGATCTTCAGCAGCGCGGGCCGGAAATCGGTCTGGCCGAACTGCGAGGCCTCCTGCGCCACGATCGTGCCGCCGGCCTCGGCGTACGACTTCAGGTAGTCGTCGCGGCCCGCCATGCCGGCGGCGCCGTTCTCGAACAGGATTCCGGCCTTCTTCTTGCCCTCACCGACCGCCCAGCGCGAGATCACCTCGATCTCCCCGCCGATCGTCGGCAGCGTGTTGATCAGATAAGGCGACGCCTTCGCCAGGCCGTCGGCCTGGGCGCCCGCATTGACCAGCAACACCTTCTTGCGGGTCGCGAGCGGCGCCATTGCCAGCGTGGGACCGGAATAGCCGGTGAAGATCACCGCCACATGCTGCAGGTCGGTCAGCTTGTTGAACGACAGGATGGACTGGTCGGGCTTCGCCTGGTTGTCCTCGAACTGGACCTCGATCTGGTTGCCGTGGATGCCGCCCTTGGCATTGGCCTGATCGACCGCGAACTGCACGCCGCGCATCTCCGCGGTGCCGATCAGCGCGCCGGGTCCGGTGAGCGGCAGGATGCCGCCGAAGCGGATCGTCTCGGCGCCGGCCGGCGCGCAGGCGATGGCGAGGCCGGCCGTCAGTACGGCCATGCCGGTGCAAATGCGACGCATTGTTGCTGGTCTCCCGCTTTTCCGGACGTGCTCACGGGAAGCTAGGGCGGCCTGTTCCAAGGGGTCAAGGCGTTGCGGGCCCGTGGAGCGGGAGCTAGCGTTTGCGAAGAACCTGCCTGAAATGCCAGGAGCCGATGCAGCATGAGCAAGCACGTGGTCGCGACCGTTGCCGAGATTCCGCCAGGGAGCCGTAAGCTGGTGACCGTGCGCGGCCGCTCGATCGCGGTGTTCAACCTGTCCGGCGAATTTTTCGGCCTGTTCAACCGCTGCCCGCACCAGGGCGGCCCGATGTGCGAGGGCATCCTGACCGGCCTGATCGAATCCGACGAGCCAGGGCAATACAGGTATTCGCGCAAGGGCGAGATCATCCGCTGCCCGTGGCACGGCTGGGAATTCGACGTGCGCACCGGCCAGTCATATTGCGAGCCGGAACGAATCCAGGTGCGTTCGTATCCCGTCGAAGTCGCCGAAGGACAGCGCGTGGTGCAGGGGCCCTACGTCGCCGAGACCGTGCCGGTGACCGTGGAGGAAAAATATGTGGTGGTGGACGTCTGAACCACCGGTTTGCAAACCGGCTGGCGCGGCGCCACATGCGGCGCATGAAGCGACGTGCACTGCTGATCCTGTCGTCCACCCTGCTGCTTTCGGTGGCTCCAGTCAGGGCGCAACCGCGCTTCGAGCCGACCCCGCAGGACCGCGCTGATCTGACGCGCATCGAGACCTATCTGGACGGTCTGCGGACACTGAAGGCGCACTTCCTCCAGGTAGCCCCGAACGGGGCGATCACCCAGGGCACGGTCTGGCTGGAGCGGCCCGGTCGCATGCGGTTCCAGTACGATCCGCCAAGCCCGCTGTTGCTGGTGGCCGGCCACGGGATGGTCGTTTTTCACGACAGTTCGCTGAACCAGACCAGCAACATCCTGCTGTCGCAGACCCCTCTCGGTATCCTGCTGGCCGATCATGTCCGGTTGCAGGGCGATGTGACCGTCACCGCCATGCAACGGCTGCCCGGGCAGATCCAGGTGAGCCTGATCCGCACCGCCTCACCCGGCGACGGGACGCTGACGCTGATCTTCGCCGACACCCCGCTCGCGCTGCGGCAGTGGACGGTGGTGGACGCCCAGCGGCAGGAGACCCGGGTCACGCTCTACAACGTGGAGACCGGCGGGCAGTTCGACCCGAAGCTGTTCGAGGTTGCCGATCCGCGGGCGTTCCGCCCGAATTCGGGCTGATCCGGCAACATTGCCGGACTTTCATGCTGGCCATCGCAGAAAGTGTCTTCATTTTGCCGCGAAGATCGCGGATTATTCCCTGCAATGAGGTCGCACCGGGTCGTCAAGCCGCTCGTCGGCATAAGCTGCTGCACCAAGCAGTTCGGGATTTTCGGCATGCCGAACCACGCCGCCTCCAACTCGTATGTCGAGGCGACGGACCAGCTCCTGCACGGCGTGCCGGTGCTGATCCCGGCCAACGGACCGACCGCGGACATCGAGACCCTGCTGGAACGGCTGGATGGGATCATGCTGACCGGCAGCCGCTCCAACGTGCATCCCAGCTACTATGACGGCCCGCCGCACGCCGAGGGCACCTGGGAGGACATGGCGCGCGACAGCACCACATTGCCGCTGATCCGTGCCGCGGTGGCGCGCGGCGTACCGGTGCTGGCGATCTGCCGCGGCTTCCAGGAGCTGAACGTGGCGCTAGGCGGCTCGCTGCACCAGCGGCTCCAGGACCTGCCGGACCGGATCGACCACTCCTCGCCGATGGTCGCCTCGCGCGAGGTGCGAATTGGCAAGGCACACTCGATCCGAGTTACCCCTGGTGGCTGGCTGCACCGCCTGTCTGGGGCAAGCGAGATCGCGGTGAACTCACTGCACAACCAGGGCGTCAACAAGCTGGCGCCAGGGGTGCGGGTGGAAGGCACCGCGCCGGACGGCACGATCGAGGCGGTGCACGTGATCGCCACCGCCTGCGGCCCGGTACCGGGGTTCGCCGTCGGCGTACAGTGGCATCCGGAGAACGACTGGCGCACCGACATCGTGTCGCGGCGGATCTTCGACGACTTCGCGGCTGCGGTGCATGCCTATGCCGAGGACGCTCGCATCGGCGGAGTTGCGGCCGCGGCGGACTGAAGGGTGACGAGCGCGTCAGCCGCCAGAACAGCAGTTCCCCCTTGTCATCGCGCCCGATCCCGCCGATGTAACGCTCGCCGACCGGACCGCGGCGGTCCGGTTTCCTGACTACCAACACAGCAGGCCAGCGTCATGTTCATCGAGACCGAAGGCACGCCCAACCCCGCTACCCTGAAGTTCCTGCCCGGCCGCTACGTGATGGGCGCGAGCACGGCTGATTTCGCCTCTCGCGACTCGGCCGAACGCAGCCCGCTCGCCGGCGCTCTGTTCGCCCTCCCCGGCGTCGCGCGCGTCTTCCTTGGCGGCGACTTCATCACCGTGACGAAGGTGGAAGAAACCTCCTGGCAGGCGCTGAAGCCGCAGGTGCTCGCCGCGATCATGGAACACTTCGTCGCCGGCCGCCCGGTGATCGAGGGCGCCGCCGATGAGGATCTGGTCGAGGAGATCGCCCCCGAGGACGAAGAGATCGTCGCCCAGATCAGGGAGCTGCTGGATACCCGCGTGCGCCCCGCGGTGGCGGGCGACGGTGGCGACATCGTGTTCCGCGGCTATCGCGAGGGCATCGTCAAGCTGCACATGCAGGGCGCTTGCTCCGGCTGCCCGTCTTCGCGCGCCACGCTGAAACACGGCATCGAGAATATGCTGCGCCACTACGTGCCGGAGGTCGTAGCGGTCGAGCAGGTCGATCTTTGAGCCATGGCGATCGACGCCTACGGACTGGATCTCCTGTTCCGCACGGCGCGTACCCACAACACGTTCACCGACCAGCCGGTCACCGACGATGAACTGCGGGCGCTGCACGACCTGCTGAGGCAGGGACCGACCTCGGCCAATTGTTCACCGGCGCGCTTCCTGTTCCTGCGGACCAAGGAGGCAAAACAGAAGCTGGCGCCGGCGTTGTCGAGCGGCAATCACGACAAGACCATGGCCGCGCCGGTGACGGCGATCGTTGCCTATGACCCCAAGTTTTACCAGAAGCTGTGGAAGCTGTTCCCGCACAATCCGGACGCCACCTCCTGGTTCACCAGCAACGAGTCGCTCGCCGCCACCACGGCGTTCCGCAATGGCACGCTGCAGGGAGCCTATCTGATCCTGGCCGCGCGCGCGTTAGGGCTGGACACCGGGGCGATGTCAGGCTTCGACAACGGCATGGTCGACGAGTTGTTCCTGGCCGATCGCGGCTGGCGGTCGAATTTCCTGTGCAACATCGGCCACGGCGATTCCGCGGGCCTGTTCCCGCGATCGCCGCGTCTCGACTTCGACGAAGCGTGTGTGCTGCTGTAGTTGCCGAAGACCGAGAGTGATGGTCACTCCGCTGACAGACCTGCCCCTCCCCTTGCGGGAGGGGGTTGGGAGAGGGTCCTGCGCCACTGAGCGGAACCCCCTCCCCCCCACCCCCTCCCGCAAGTGGAGGGGGAGGACTCCGTCGTAGAGAATGCGGATTCTGGCCCTTGACGCTGCGCTGGCACGATGTGCAGCGGCCATCGTCGTGGACGGCGAGACAATAGCGATGCGCCAGACCGCCGCCACCCAGGGGCACGCCGCACTGCTCCCGGTCATGGCTCGGGAGGCCCTCATGGAAGCTGCGATTGCCGCCGCGTCGCTCGACATCGTGGCGGTCACCGTGGGACCAGGCAGCTTCACCGGCATCCGTGCCGGCCTCGCATTGGCGCATGGGATCGCGCTTGCCGCCGGCGTGCCGGTGGTCGGCGTGACGGTCGGCGAGGCGCTTGCGGACTTGCTGCCGCATCTGGGCGATCGGCAACTCTGGGTGGCGATCGACAACCGGCGTGGCCGGGTGTTCCTGGAACGACGCAACACCGTGGTCGCGATGCAACTCGATGCACTGCCGGTGCCTGATGGCAAGATTGCAATGGCGGGCGATGCGGCGGCCGCGGTCGCCGCCAGGCTGGCAGCGCGCGATGCCGATGTGATGCTGACCGATGCCCGCCTGCCGATCGCGCGGCACGTCGCGGTCGCGGCCGAACGCCGTTTCCACGGCGAGTTGCAGCCGCTCCCCGCGCAACCGCTCTACGTCGATCCGCCCGAGGCCAGGCTTCCCGCCACGGGCCTGCGCCCGCCCCCCGCCGGATGATCAGCCAGGCGACCACTGCGCATGCCGCAGCGCTCGCGGCGATTCACGCTTCGGCATTTCCGCCGCGCGAAGCCTGGGGTGCGGACGCGATCGGCCTTCAGCTTGCGCTCCCCGGTGTATTCGGTCTCATCGACGACCGCGGCGGCATGCTGGTTGGGCGCATCGCCGCGGACGAGGCCGAGGTGCTCACCCTGGCGGTCGCACCTTCAGCACGTCGACAAGGCATCGCCACCGCGCTGCTGCGCGCGGCCAGGGCACAGGTCGCCGCATGTGGCAGCCGCGCCATGTTCCTCGAGGTGGCCGTCGGCAACGCCGCCGCATTGGCCCTTTACGAACGCGAGAACCTCATCGAGGTCGGCCGCCGCCGCCGGTATTATTCTGATTCGTCGGACGCACTCGTGCTGCGTATGAATCTTTTGTGATCACCCGCCGCGCCGCAGCAACAGAGTGACAACGCCATCGGCGTCGGTCTCCAGCGACAGCACCTCGTGCCCCTGCTCGCGGGCGGTGCGCGGCACGTTGCGCAAAGGCTCCTCGCCGCGGAGCCGGACCAGCAAGGTCTGCCCGGGCGCCATGCGATCCAGCGCCAGTCGCGTGCGTACGAACGTCATCGGACAAACCTCCGAGGTGATGTCCAGTTCCTTATCGACGGCCACCTTGTCTGTCATATTACTATCCAGCTTCTTGGCGCGATAAATACACGTTGCGAAACGGCCTCTCCGGCTCATATATGGCAACAGTCTTCCGACAGGAAGGGACCTGCGATGCCTGAGGAGACGCCAACCACCGATGTTCTCGGACTTACGGCGCAAATCATCGCGGCGCACGTGTCGAACAACGCCGTGTCTCCGGACGCGCTGCCATCGCTGATTGAGCAAGTCTATAGGGCCCTGTCGGGAGTGGGGAAGAAACCGACTCAACCGGATCGACCGCAACCGGCGGTCCCGGTGAGTAAATCACTGTTCCGCGACCACATCGTCTGTCTCGAGGACGGTAAGAAGCTGAAGATGCTGAAACGCCATCTCAGGACGGAATACAACATGACCCCGGAACAATATCGCGAGCGCTGGGGGCTCGGCGCCGACTACCCGATGGTAGCCCCGGACTACGCCAGGCACCGTTCATCGCTCGCCAAGAAGATTGGACTTGGCACCAGGCCCCGCAGCGGCGGACACCGTTAGCGCCTTTCTGGCCGGAACGCCGCCCGCCCGGGGCATTGGACAGCTACGACCCTGATCGGCTACGCCGACGCCGGCCGGCTGGCCCTCGTCGCCACTCTTCGGACCAGGGTCCCGAGGGACGCACCGGGGGCTGGCACCGGATGACCGGGCCGGGCTAGGTTGAACGCAGGGAATCCGATGGAATCGCGCATCGAGCGCCTGTGCGTCGAACGAGGCCTCAAGATGACGGGGCAGCGTCGTGTCATTGCCCGGGCCTTGTCCGAGGCATCCGATCATCCCGATGTCGAGGAACTCTACCGCCGTGCCAGCGCCCTCGACGCGCGGATTTCGATCGCCACCGTCTACCGCACGGTACGCCTGCTCGAGGAAAAGGGCATCCTCGAGCGGCGCGACTTCGGCGGTGGCCGCGCCCGCTACGAGCCGACCGAGCACGGCCACCACTACCACCTGATCGACATCGATACGGGCAAGGTGATCGAGTTTCAGGATCCCGAATACGAGCGACTGATGCAGAGCATCGCCGAACGGCTCGGCTTCGATCTGGTCTCGCTCCGCCTCGAACTGTTCGGCCGGCGCCGCGAACCGGTGCAGAGCGCGCGCGAAAGGGAGGCGCGGCAGCGTCTCTCGCGGCGGATCGCGGGTACCGCCCGTGACCCGGACCAAGCCACCGAGCAGGGAAGGGCGGCCCGATGACCATTGAGCAGATGCTCGCCAGGGCGCGAACCGACCATCTTCCGTTTCCGGAATTGCGCGCCGGCAATCTCGGCGTGCGTGTCGCCGACTCGTCTGCGGAGATCGATGCGGTTCAGGCACTGCGCTACCGCGTGTTCTATCAGGAGATGGGCGCCAAGCCGGACACGGCGACCGCCGCCAGTCTGCGCGACCGCGACGCATTCGATGCCGTCGCGGACCATCTGCTGGTGCTGGACCACGCTATCGGCGACGGTCCGGAGGGGGTCGTCGGCACCTATCGGCTGATCCAGCGCGAAGCCGCGGCGCGGCTGGGTCGCTTCTACTCGGCCGACGAGTACGACATCGCGCCGCTCGTGAACTTTCCCGGCCGTATTCTTGAACTCGGCCGTTCCTGCGTCGATGCCGCCTATCGCGGCCGGGTTGCTATGCAACTGCTGTGGCGCGGCATCGCGGCCTACGTGTTCCATTATCAGATCGACCTGATGTTCGGCTGCGCCAGCCTGCATGGCACCGAACCGGACGAGCTGGCCGCGGATCTGACCTATCTCTACCACAATCACCTGGCACCCCCGGCAGTGCGACCGCGCGCGCTGCCCCACCGCTATGTCGAGATGCGGCGGATGTCGCCCAGTCAGATCGACCCGAAGCGGGTGCAGGCCCAGTTGCCGCCACTGGTCAAAGGCTATCTCCGGCTCGGCGGATTTATCGGCGACGGCGCGGTGATCGATCGCCAGTTCAACACCACCGATGTGGCCGTGGTGGTGAAGACCGACCTGGTCACCGACAAATACTACCGCCATTACGAGCGCCAGCTCCGCGACGCGCTCGACTGAACAGCGGCATTGCAATGGTGCCGCGTCGGTCATTGCCGACATGCCGTCGAGACACGATCACGGAAAATATCCACGCCCGTGAGAAATCGCGTGAGCAAAGCCGGATTAGTTGTTGACGTATCTGAAACGTCTCACGAAGCTGCATGCGGGGGTGGTCTTTGGGACCGCACGGCACAGAAGGCAGAAACGTGAACCAAGGGGAAGTTGGTCCGCGTGCGGGCCGGGAAACACAACTCATCGCGCGCACCGTGCGATGTGTCGCCGCCGGGCTGATTCTGACGGGCGTGTGTGTTTCGGTTTCGATTGCTGAGGCGCAACCCTTGCCTGCACCGGTCAATCCGGTGCCGCAGGGCTCACCGATCCCGCGGGTCCTGCCGCCGACGCCGCCGTCGGTCGCGCCCGGCACAATCATCCCGCCGCCAGCCGCGCCTGGTGCCGAGGTGCCCAATCGGCCGGTGCGGGTCAGCAGCGTCGAGGTCGAGGGGGTCACCGCCTATCCGCAGCCGGAAATCGCACAGCTTGCCGCCGGCCTGGTGGGGCCCGAGGTGCCGCTGCCGCAGATCGACGCCGCGCGACAGGCGATCCTGCAACGCTACCGCTCCGACGGCTACGTACTGACCACGGTATCGGCGAACCTCGACAACAACGGCAGGCTGCGCTTCGTGGTCACCGAGGGGCACATTGCCAGCGTCAAACTCGACGGCGATATCGGCCCGGCCGGTACCCAGGTGCTGCGCTTCCTCAACAAGCTCACCGAGAAACAACCGATCGATTCCGTTACGCTGGAGCGCTACCTGCTGCTGGCCCAGGACGTACCCGGCATCAGCCTTCGGGCCGTGCTGGAGCCCTCCACCGACACGCCCGGCGCGCTGAACCTGATCGCCCAGGTCAGCCGGCAGAAGATTTCCGGTCTAGCCAGCATCGACAACCGCGCGTTCGACGAGACCGGGCCGGTAGAGATGCTCGGCGTGCTCGATTTCAACAGCTTCAGCGAGTTTGGTGAGAAGACCGAGGTTTCCTACTATCACACCTTCCCAAACAGCCAGAACTTCGGCCAGGCCTCCTCCGAGGTGTTTCTCGGCGCGTCCGGTCTGAAAGGACGGGTCTATGGCGGCTACGGCACGACGATTCCCACCGGGAGCCTCGGGCAACAGGGCTATAACGGCACCACGACCGTATTCGGGACGTCGCTGAGCTACCCGATCATTCGTTCGCGGCAGCAGACGCTGAACAGCTACCTCGCGTTCGACGCACTGGACTCCAACATTTCCACCGCGCCGGCGGGGAGCCCCCGCCTGCAGGCAAGCTACGACGCCCTGCGCATCATGCGGCTCGGCGCCGACTACGCGCTGTCCGACCTCTTGCTTGGTGCCGACCGCTCCGCAGTCAACGCGCTGTCGCTGCGCATCTCGGAAGGCATGAAACTTCTTGGTGCCACCACCGACGGCAACTCGCGGACCTCGCCGCGCCAGGGCGAGCAGACCGGCTTCACCAAGATCAACTTCGAGACCAGCCGGACACAGACCCTGTTCGCACCGTGGGAAGGCGCCACCGTCGGCCTGATGGGCCTGCTCACCGGTCAGTGGTCACCTAACATTCTGCCGCCGGCGGAGCAGTTCTATCTCGGCGGCGCTCGCTTCACCCGCGGCTACTATGCCGGCCAGGTGCCAGGTGACAAGGCACTGGCGGCGACGGTCGAGCTGCAGCTCAATACCGGCTTCGAAACGACGCTGTTCCAACGGTCGTTCGACATCTCGACCCAGTACTATCTGTTCTACGACTGGGGCGAGACCTGGCAGAACCTCAGCACCGATCATAACGCGATGATCAATTCGGCAGGCGGCGGCGTTCGCGCGCAGATCACCCGTTACGTCGAGGTCGATTTCGAGGGACTTGCGCGTTTCAACCGATTCCCGAACGGGGGCAACACCCCTGGTTCGGGCGTTTCGCCATTGTATGGCGGCGCGTTCTACTGGCGAGTGCTGACGAGGTTCTGACTGTGAGTACGCAGGCATCGCAAAGATGCCCGCGCCGACGGGAGATGGCATGCCGAAGGCTCGACGCTACAACACGGTGAAGCTGGTTGGCACCGTCCGTCGCAATCGGCCCGCCCTGATGATGAGCACGGCGTTGCAGGCGACCGCCATCTCGGTACTGGCGACCCTGCCCGCGGCGGCGCAGCCTGCGCCGAACGCGCACCCGACCGGGGGTTCCGTGGTGGCCGGCGCCGCGGCGATCAGCCGGACCTCCGGCAACACCCAGATCACCCAGTCCAGCCAGCGCGCCGCGATCGACTGGAAGAGCTTCGACGTCGGCAGCCAGCAGAGCGTCACCTTCAGCCAGCCGTCCGCCAGCGCGGTGGCGCTGAACCGCGTCACCGGCCCCGACCCGTCGCAGATCGCCGGCCGCATCGACGCCAACGGCCAGATCATCCTGCTGAACCAGTCGGGGGTGAACTTCTACAAGGGTGCCCAGGTCAACGCCGCCGGCGTGATGGTCTCGACCATCGGTGCCAGCGATCAGAGCGTGAAGAGCTTTGTTGCCTCGGCCAGCGGCAGGCTGGCGCTCGACCAGCCAGGCAATCCGAACGCCATGGTGGACAACCAGGGCAACATCACCATCAAGCAGGCGGGCCTCGCCGCGCTGGTGGCGCCGCAGGTGGCCAATTCCGGCACCATCACCGCGAAGCTGGGCCACGTGGTGCTGGCGGGGGCGAAGACCGCCACGCTGGACCTGTATGGCGACGGGCTGCTGTCGCTGGATGTCACCAATCAGGTGGCGCAGACGCCGGTCGACAAGACCAACAACAGCGTGACCGCGCTGGTGACCAACACCGGGGTGATCATCGCCGACGGCGGCACGGTGCAGCTCACCGCGCGCGCCGCCGATGGGATCGTGCAGACCCTGGTGCAGGCGGGCGGCACGATCCGCGCCGCGACGGCAGGCGGTCAGACCGGCACCGTGGCGCTGAACGGCGTCGGCGGATCGATCGTGGTGGAGGGGCAGCTCGCCGCGCCCGGGACTGTGCCGGGCACCAGCGGCGGGTCGATCGTCGCCAACGCCACCGGCACCGTGACGCTGACGTCGGGTGCGAAGCTGAATGCCTCGGGTCAGGCGGGCGGCGGCACGGTGGCGGTGGGCACCACGCTGGCGCGGGCGAAGGGTGGGCCTGGCGTCACGCCGACGCTGACGGCGGCGAATGTCATGGTGCAGAAGGGCGCGACGATCGCGGCAAATGCCACCCAGAAGGGCGGCGGCGGACGGGTCACCGTGCTGTCGGCGGGGACCACCACGCTGGCGGGGTCGATCAGCGCCAGGGGCGGGCCGGCCGGCGGCGACGGCGGGTTTGTCGAGACCTCCGGGCAGACACTGACGCTTGGGGCGTCGGCGACGGTCGACACTCGGGCCCCGCAGGGGCTCACCGGCATGTGGCAGCTCGACCCAATCGACTGGAATATCGCCATCACGGGCGGCGACGAGACGCCTGCCCAGGTCGTGGCCGGACTCAAAACGAGCAACGTTACGATCAGCGCCGACAACGACCTCACGGTCACCGATGCGATCAATGCCAAGACCGATCCGCTCGCAACCAACAGCCTGATCTTCCAGGCCGGCCGCAGCATCCTGGTCAATGCCAGCATCACGATGAACGGCGGCAGCTTCACCGCGACGGCCAACGACAGTGTCGATCTCGGCACCAGCCTCGCAGACCGCAGCGCCGGCCTCGGCGCTTTCACCATGGCCGCTGGCGTTGCCATCGATACCAGTGTCGCCAGTAAGAGCATTGCCATCGCTGTGGGACCACCGTCGGCGAATAAGGGAGGCGGCGGAAACTTCGATCCAGGAACGATAACGCTGGTCGGTCTGGCGACCGGCGGGGGCGCGGTGACGGCCAGCGGCGGCGTGGGGCTCGCGTTGACCGGAAGTATCGACGCCGGGACCGGCACCGTGATGCTGACGTCGGCAGGAACCATCACCCAGACCGCGGCCGGGGCGATCATCGCGGCGACGCTGACCGGCTCGTCATCCGGCGGGGTTGATCTGAGCACAGCGACCAACGCCATCGGCGCCATCGGCGCGTTCACCCCAAGCGGCGACTTCAAGCTGGACGATGGCGCGACGCCGTTGCAGTTCACCGGCGCCTTCGCCGGCGCCGGTGACGCCCTGACCCTGAAAGCCGGTGCGGTCAGCCAGACCGCAGCGGGGGTGATCACGGTGGCGACGCTGACCGGATCGTCGTCCGGCGGGGTTGATCTGAGCACCGCCACCAACGCCATCGGCGCCATCGGCGCGTTCGCTCCGGGCGGCAATTTCAATCTGAACGACGGCGCGACGCCGCTGCAGTTCACCGGCGCCTTCGCCGGTGCCGGCGACACCTTGAGCCTGAAAGCCGGTGCGATCACCCAGACCGCGGCGGGAGTGATCACGGCGGCCACGCTGACCGGCTCGTCATCCGGAGGGGTCGACCTGAGCACGGCGACCAACGCCATCGGCGCCCTCGGCGTGTTCGCTCCGGGTGGCGATTTCAATCTGAACGACGGCGCTACGCCGCTGCAGTTCACCGGCGCCTTCGCCGGTGCCGGCGACACCCTGACCCTGAAGGCCGGTGCGATCAGCCAGAACGCAGCGGGGGTGATCACGGCGGCGACGCTGACCGGCTCGTCGTCCGGCGGGGTCGACCTGAGCACGGCGACCAACGCCATCGGCGCCATCGGCGCTTTCGCTCCGGGCGGCGATTACAATCTGAACGACGGCGCTACGCCGCTGCAATTCACCGGCGCCTTCGCCGGTGCTGGCGACACCCTGACCCTGAAAGCCGGTGCAATCAGCCAGACCGCTGTGGGGGTGATCACGGCGGCGACGCTGACCGGATCGTCGTCCGGCGGGGTTGACCTGAGCACAGCGACCAACGCCATCGGCGCCATCGGCGCGTTCGCCCCCGGCGGCAACTTCAATTTGAACGACGGCGCGACGCCGCTGCAGTTCACCGGCGCCTTCGCCGGTGCCGGCGACACCCTGAGCCTGAAAGCCGGTGCGATCAGCCAGACCGCAGCGGGGGCAATCACGGCGGCGAATTTCGCGATTACCGCGGAGGGTCCGGTCAGCCTGCTGGCGGCAAATAGCGTCACTATGCTTGCCGCTTCGGTGACCGACAGTGGAAACGGGATTTCCTTCCGCGATGCCTCGACCCCGCTGGGCGTCGGCACCGTCGGTGGCATCGTCGGCATCACGACCAGCGATGGCCGGGTCGCGCTGTCGACGACGACCTCGGGCAATGTAACGGTGAACTCCGCGATCGCTTCCACTGGCGGCGAGATCGATATCGCGGCGGCGCCGGGCAGTGGCTTCCGCAACTCGGCTGCGATCGGCAGCAGCGGCGGCAACATCGTGCTCCTCGGCGACACGCTGGCCTTGGCTGGTGTGGGAGCTACGGTTAATGCCGGGACGGGCACCGTCGTGCTCGGGCCGGCAACGACGACCCTCAATGTGGTGCTCGGCGCGGCGAGCACCGGCACGACGCTCGGACTGCAATCCACCGATTTTGCGACGATCACCGCCGGCATGGTGGAGGTCGGTTACCGTGCCGAAGATGCCACGGCGTCGTTCACCGGCGATATCAGCATCGGCGGCGCGGCGGGCATCAGCCTGAATCCCGCAGGCTTCCCGGCGCTACTTCTGGTCACCGGGCAGGCGGGCGGGACGGTAACGCAAACACAACCAGTGATCTTCACCGCCCCGGGAGGAACACTTGGAATTATCGCGGGCGGCAATGTGTCGCTAACTCTGGCTAACAGAGTTGATAGCCTTGCCGGCTTCACCGACAACAGCAGCGCGTTCAAGTTCAGCAACGGCCAAGCGTTGGAGGTTGGGGTCTTGCCGGCGCAGCAGCTCGGCATCGCGGTTGACGGCACTACAGGGCTCGCAAGCTCGGCGGCGATGGGGACGGGTGCCGGCAAGCCGAGCAATCCGTTGACCGGGGTCACGGCGTCTGCACCGGTGACACTGACCACGACAACGGGTGGCCTGACGCTGGGCGCCCGGGTGACTGCGAGCGGCCAAACGGTGACGCTGACCTCGGCAGGAACCATCACCCAGACCGCGGCCGGGGCGATCATCGCGGCGACGCTGACCGGCTCGTCATCCGGCGGGGTTGATCTGAGCACAGCGACCAACGCCATCGGCGCCATCGGCGCGTTCACCCCAAGCGGCGACTTCAAGCTGGACGATGGCGCGACGCCGTTGCAGTTCACCGGCGCCTTCGCCGGCGCCGGTGACGCCCTGACCCTGAAAGCCGGTGCGGTCAGCCAGACCGCAGCGGGGGTGATCACGGTGGCGACGCTGACCGGATCGTCGTCCGGCGGGGTTGATCTGAGCACCGCCACCAACGCCATCGGCGCCATCGGCGCGTTCGCTCCGGGCGGCAACTTCAATCTGAATGACGGCGCGACGCCGCTGCTGTTCACCGGCGCCTTCGCTGGCGCCGGCGACACCCTGACCCTGAAAACCGGTGCGATCAGCCAGAACGCAGCGGGGGTGATCACGGCGGCGACGCTGACCGGCTCGTCGTCCGGCGGGGTCGACCTGAGCACCGCGACCAACGCCATCGAGGCCATCGGCGCGTTCGCACCGGGCGGCGATTTCAACCTGAACGACGGCGCGACGCCATTGCAGTTCGCCGGCACCTTCGCCGGCGCCGGCGATACCCTGACTGTGAAAGCCGGTGCGATCACCCAGACCGCAGCGGGGGTGATCACGGCAGCGACGCTGACCGGATCGTCGTCCGGCGGGGTTGACCTGAGCACTGCCACCAACGCCATCGGCACCCTCGGCGCATTCGCTCTGGGCGGCAATTTCAATCTGAACGACGGGGCTACGCCGCTGCAGTTCACCGGCGCCTTCACCGGTGCCGGCGACACCCTGACCCTGAAAGCCGGTGCGATCACCCAGACCGCGGCGGGGGTGATCACGGCGGCCACGCTGACCGGCTCCTCATCCGCCGGGGTCGACCTGAGCACGGCGACCAACGCCATCGGCGCCATCGGCGCGTTCGCCCCGGGCGGCAATTTCAATCTGAACGACGGCGCGACGCCGCTGCAGTTCACCGGCGCCTTCGCCGGCGCCGGCGACACCCTGACCCTGAAAGCCGGTGCGATCACCCAGACCGCGGCCGGGGCGATCACCGCAGCGACGCTGACCGGTTCGTCATCCGGCGGGGTCGACCTGAGCACGGCCACCAACGCTATCGGCGCCATCGGCGCGTTCGCTCCGGGCGGCAACTTCAATTTGAACGATGGCGCGACGCCGTTGCAATTCACCGGCGCCTTCGCCGGCGCTGGCGACACGCTGACCGTGAAAGCCGGTGCGATCAGCCAGACCGCACTGGGGGTGATCACGGTGGCGACGCTGACCGGATCGTCGTCGGGGGGGGTTGACCTGAGCACCGCCACCAACGCCATCGGCGCCATCGGCGCATTCGCTCCAGGCGGCAACTTCAATTTGAACGACGACGCGTCGCCGTTGCAATTCACCGGCGCCTTCGCCGGCGCCGGCGACACTCTGACCCTGAAAGCCGGTGCGATCAGCCAGACTGCGGCCGGGGCAATCACGGCGGGAACGCTGACCGGATCGTCGTCCGGCGGGGTTGATCTGAGCACAGCGACCAACGCCATCGGCGCCCTCGGCGCGTTCGCACCGGGCGGCAATTTCAATCTGAACGACGGCGCGACGCCGCTGCAGTTCACCGGCGCCTTCGCCGGTGCCGGCGACACCCTGACCCTGAAAGCCGGTGCGATCAGCCAGACCGCAGCGGGGGTGATCACGGCGGGAACGCTGACCGGCTCGTCATCCGGCGGGGTCGACCTGAGCACTGCTACCAACGCCATCGGCACCCTCGGCGCGTTCGCTCCAGGCGGCAACTTCAATCTGAACGACGGCGCGACGCCGCTGCAGTTCACCGGCGCCTTCGCCGGCGCCGGCGACACCCTGACCCTGAAGGCCGGTGCGATCAGCCAGACTGCGGTCGGGGCAATCACGGCGGGGACGCTGACCGGCTCGTCATCCGGAGGGGTCGACCTGAGCACGGCGACCAACGCCATCGGCGCCCTCGGCGTGTTCGCTCCGGGTGGCGATTTCAATCTGAACGACGGCGCTACGCCGCTGCAGTTCACCGGCGCCTTCGCCGGTGCCGGCGACACCCTGACCCTGAACGCCGGTGCGATCAGCCAGACCGCGGCCGGGGTGATCACGGTGGCGACGCTGACCGGATCGTCGTCCGGCGGGGTTGACCTGAGCACTGCCACCAACGCCATCGGCACCCTCGGCGCGTTCGCACCGGGCGGCAACTTCAATCTGAACGACGGCGCGACGCCGCTGCAGTTCACCGGCGCCTTCGCCGGTGCCGGCGACACCCTGACCCTGAACGCCGGTGCAATCAGCCAGACCGCGGCGGGGGTGATCACGGCGGCGACGCTGACCGGATCGTCGTCCGGCGGGGTTGACCTGAGCACCGCCACCAACGCCATCGACGCCATCGGCGCGTTCACACCGGGCGGCAACTTCAATCTGAACGACGGCGCGACGCCGCTGCAGTTCACCGGCGCCTTCGCCGGTGCCGGCGACACCCTGACCCTGAAAGCCGGTGCGATCAGCCAGACCGCGGCCGGGGCGATCACGGTGGCGACGCTGACCGGCACCGCAATCAGTGCCAGCCTGACGCAACCGGTCAACCTCGTGGGCACGCTGGGCGCGTTCAGCACTTCGGCCGGCTTCGCCCTCACCGACAACCAGGCGCTGCTGGTGAACGGTCCGGTGACCGATACCGGCGCGGCGAGCACGCTGGCGCTGACCACGAAGACCGGAGGCATCACCCTGGCCGGCACGGTGAGTGCGGCCAATGTGGTCGACCTGATCTCCGCCGGCACGATCGGCCAGGTCGGGGGTACGCTGCTCGGCGCGACGCTGACGGGCAGTGCGGGAGCCTCCGCCAGCCTCACCCAGCCAGGCAACCTGGTCGGCACGCTGGGGGCGTTCAGTACCGCGGCAGGCTACGCGCTCTCCGACAATGAGGCGCTACTGGTGAACGGTCCAGTGGTGGATACCGGGGCGGCGAGCACACTGGCGCTGACGACCAAGACCGGCGACATCACGCTCGCCGGCACCGTGAGTGCGGCCAACATCGTCGATCTGATCTCCGCCGGCGCAATCAGCCAGACCGGCGGCAACCTGATCGCCGGCACCTTGACGGGCAGTGCCGCATCCGCGGCCGGGCTGACCCAGACGGTCAATCAGGTCGGCACGCTGAACGGGTTCACGGCGGCGGGTTTCACGCTCGACGACGCCGTCGGGCTAACCGTGCTCGGAACCGTATCCGGTGGGCCAGGCGCCACGATCGGCGACAAGGGTCCGCTCGCGATCCTCGGCACGGTGAACGCGACGGCGGTAAGCCTGACTGCTGACAGCATCACCATCCCGGGCAACGTGGCGGGCACCACGGTGACGCTGACCAGCACGGTCGGCGCAATAGGCGAGACAGGTGTGCTGAACGCGGGCAGCCTCACCGGAAGTGCAGTCACTACCGCCGACCTGACGGGAACGTCGTTCAGCAATAGCATCGGCACGCTGAACGGCTTCACCGCGGCAGGTTTCACACTGGACAATGGGATCGGCCTGACGGTGGTCGGCACGGTGTCCGGCGGACCAAGCGCGACGATCGCGGACAACGGCCCGCTTGCGATCGACGGCACGGTGACCGCCACTGCGATCAGCCTGACGGCGGACAGCATCACCATCCCGGGCGACGTGACCGGCACTTCGGTGTCGCTGTTCGGCACGATCGGCGCGATCGGCGAGACAGGTGTGCTGAACGCCGGCACGCTCACGGGAAGCGCAGTGACCACCGCCAACCTGACCGGAACCTCGTTCAGCAATCAGATCGGGACCGTGAGTAACTTCACTGCGTCCGGCTTCACCCTGAACAATGCTGCGGACCTTACCATCACCGGTAATGTCAACGGCGGGCCAAGCGTGACCATCGTCGATAGCAAAACGATCACCGTCGCCACCGGCGGGACGATCACCGGCAGCACCGTCAGTGCCGCCGCGAACGGCAACTTCAACATCCTGGGCACGGTGCAGGATGCAAACAGCGTCAGCCTGGTCAGCAGCACGGGGAGCATCACCGAGACCGGCACGCTAATCGCCGGCGTCCTGACCGGCAGCGCGGCCGGTGATGCCAGTCTGACCGGCACGGCCGCGAGCAACGCGGTGGTCCAACTCGACAGCTTCACCAGCGGCGGCATCTTTACCCTCGACAACGGCGTCGGCCTGACGATCAACGGTCCGCTCACCGCGCCGACAATCGTCATCGACACCGGTGCCAATACGATGACGCTCGCCGACAAGGCGGTGATAACGACGGGCGGCACGCCGCGACCGGCGGGAACCATCACCAGCTTCCCCGGCGACACGCCCGCACTGACCACCAACGGCGCCTTCCTGACCACCTCGTCCGGCTTCACCCAGCAAGGCAGCGGCACGATACTTGGTTTCGGCGGCGGCCCCGCCATCCTGCGCATCAATGCCAATCGCGACGCCAACATTACGTTCGATCCCGTGGCTGGACTGCAAGGGACAAACACCTGGCTGATTCTGAACATCGGCACCGGCAAGTCGTCGGGGCAGATCCATGTGAAGAACCTGGACGTGATCCATAACGGCCAGACCGGCGCCGCCAGCCTGAGCGGAACGGTGACCGGCCTGTCCGGGCCCGCGGCGGCTGGCGCCTCAGGCATCCAGCCCAACCCAAACGCTAACTTCCGCATTAATTCGTGCCCGATCGGCTCGGTGAACTGCGTGCTGTTGCCCACCCAAGGCGTGCCGACCGCCAATCCGCTGAATGACATCAACATCGGCACGCTGTTCAATCCGAACGAAGATGACGACCTGCTGCTGCCAATCGTGTCCGATCAGGACTACTGACCATGCGAGTAACCGCCCTGCTCCCCCTGCTCGTCCCTTTGCTGCTGTTTGGCTGCGAGATGCCGCCGCCCGACTCCTTTGTGCATGGCGCACAGGGCAACGCCGGCCGGCCTGTCGCACAGGTATCGATCGGCAAGAACTCGGTGGGCGAGGACTGCACGCAGCAGGCCGAAGCCCAAAGCGCCGATGTGTTCTGCGGCACCTGGCAACAGCCGAGCGCACGGGTCCGCTCGGGCGGGTCCGGCACTGCCGGGCATCTCGCCGAGCTTGCCACCAACAGCCAATGGCGCAGCGGCATCGACAACCGATTCCACTGCGAGGCGCCGGTTTCCACCACCATTCTGGGCGGCAACCCAGCCGCGCTGATGCAATGCACGCGGCTCGTCGGCGGCTGGGCGCATGTCGCCATGGTGGCCCTGGTGAACAACACGATCTGGTATGCCGACGGCGTACTGCCGGCGGCACAGGTGATGGAACGTTCGATCGGCGTATTGTCCGGCGTCACACGCGCCGACACTGCTGCACCTAGCTCGGGCGCGGACGCACTGCTGGCGAGCCGGCTTGCCGCCAAGGCGTTCAGCTCCGGAGATATCGGGCAGTTCGACACGCTGATGGCGGCCGGCACACGCGCCAATCTCGCTGATAATCCCGGTGCGGCCGAGAGTGCGTTCCGTGCGGCACTCGCGCTGCAGCAGAAGGCGTTGGGCAAGGACAACCCCAACACCGCGAGCGCGCTGATGTCGCTCGCACTGCAACTTTCGGACGAGGGCCGCTACGCCGAGGCCGATGCGTTGTTTGTAGACGCGGGCAGGCTGGCACCCGGATCGGCCGATGCCACCGCGCCGGCGCGACTGCTGCACTATCGCGGCATCGACGCGATGAACCAGGGCCAGCTCGAACAGGCGCTGACGCTGCTGACCCAGGCCGACAATGCCTATGCCGCCCTGGTGCCGGCCGATGCACTTGAGGCCCGACCGCGTCCCATCCAGCCGACCAACACCTTCACCCGTGCCGGACAGGTGCGCCTGGCGGACCTGATGCCCAGCCAGGATCTGCTGACGGACCCCCGCGCGCAGGCTGCGCTGCTCGGATTGATCGAGGCGCGGCGCAATCGGGCCGTGGTGCTGCGCATCATGGGCCGACGTGACGAAGCCAATGGGTTGCTGAAGTCGGCAACCGACCTGGCGCGCGGCAACGGATTATCGCGGCCGATCGTCAACGCACGGCTGTTCCGCACCAGCGGACTGACAGCTGCCGCGCAGGGGCTGGACGACCAGGCGCTCGCCGATCTGCTGCAATCGACTTCGGCGTTCGACCGGTCCCTGCCCGGTTCGAAGCCACTTGCCGACACCTATCTGTTGCGAGCCCGTCAACTGGTGAAGGCCGGCAAGGGCGACTCCGCACTGGCAATCTGCCGCAACGCCGTGCAGTCGCTGACCGCGCTGAAGGCCGGCACTACGCCGGTGCTGATGGCGTCGTGCCTCGACGTGTATGCCGCCGCGGCCGAGCGTCAGAAGGACCAGGTGCTGCTGGCCGAGATGTTCACCGCGGCGCAGCTCGCGCAGGGCGGGGTGACCAGCCAGCAGATCGCCCAGGCCACGGCACGGCTGTCGGAGAACTCGCGCGACCCCAAGGTGGCCGAGGCGATCCGTCACCGCCAGGATGCATCGGCGAACCTGTCCGATCTCTACCGCAAACGCGACGAACTGGCCGAGGCGCAGCGCCAGGGCGCCACCATTGCGCCGAACGCGACCAACAGCGCCGACCTCGACAAGCAGATCAGCGACGCACAGGCCGCGCTTGCGGATGCCGATGCAGCCTTGCAGGCGGCGTCCCCCAATTACGGGCAGCTCGTGCAGGAGGTAGTGCCGGCGAAGGACGTGTTCGCTTCGTTGCACCCGAACGAGGCGTTCGTCGCCATCACGCTCAGCGACGAGGATGGCTGGGTGTTCCTGTTGCGCAACGGCACCATTGCGGTATCGAAAATCGAGGCCGGCGCCACACAGGTCGCGCAACTGGTGCGCAACGTGCGCGCCGGCATCGAACTGACGACGAACGGCCTGCCGACGTTCGATGTCGCCGATGCGCAGAAGCTGTATCAGATGACGATCGGTGGTGTGGCGAGCGGGATGGAGGGGGTGAAGGCGCTCGTCGTTGCGCCTGCGGGTCCGCTGCTGTCGCTGCCGTTCGAGGTGCTGCTGACCGGACCGGCGGAGCCCGCCGATCTCGCCGAGGCCCCGTGGCTGGTGCGCAAGTACACCCTCGCCCACGTGCCGGCACCGTCCAACTTCGTCTCGCTGCGCAAGATCGCGGCAGGATCGCGCGCGACGCGCCCGTGGTTCGGCTTCGGCGACTTCCATCCGGTGACCCTGGCGCAGGCGGAGAAGACGTTCTCCGGCCCAGGCTGCGTCGAGAGCGCCAAGCTGCTCGCCAGCCTGCCGCCGCTGCCCTACGCGCGCAAGGAACTCGATGCCGCCCGCGCGCTGCTTGGCGCCGATGTCTCCGATCAACTGCTCGGCCAGGCGTTCACTGCCGAAGCGGTGCTGAAGGCGAGGCTGAAGGACTTCCGTATCCTGCAGTTCGCCACCCACGCCCTGCTCCCCGCTGAGCTGCGCTGCCAGAGCGAGCCCGCCATCATCACCTCCGCGCCGCCGAATGCGCCCAGCGCCTCGGGTGCACTGCTGACCGCCTCGGCGGTAGTAGGTCTGGATCTGGACGCCGATCTTGTCGTGCTGTCGGCATGCAACTCGGGCGGGCCGAGCGGCACGACCGCGGGCGAAAGCCTCTCCGGCCTGGCGCGTGCCTTCTTCTATGCCGGAGCCCGATCGCTGGCTGTCACCCACTGGTCGGTGAACGATCAGGTTGCGGCATTCCTGGTGGCCGACACGCTGCGCCGGATACGCGAGAACTCGAGCCTCGGCATCGCGGGCGCGTTGCGGGACGCCCAGCTCGCCATTCTGGCAGATGCCGGCAAGGGGCTGCCGGCGGAGATCGCACATCCATTCTTCTGGGCACCGTTCGCGGTGATCGGCGAAGGCGGAGAACGCTTGCCGGCAAGCGCCGACAGCCGCGTTTCACCGCGGCGTCTAGCCGGTCTATAAGCCGCGCCAGGAGGTTTGGCGGAACGCGGCATGGAGACGATCGACGCCCTCGGCAAGTACGAGATCAAGCGGCCGTTGGGTCGTGGCGCCATGGGCACGGTGTACGAGGGCTGGGACCCGATCATCGCCCGCCGCGTGGCGATCAAGACCGTCAAGCTGCCTGACAGCGCCGATCCGGAAACCGAGGAAGCGCTGGCACGCTTTCGCCGCGAGGCGCAGGCCGCCGGACGACTGACGCATCCCAACATCGTGGCGGTGTTCGACTATGGCGAGACCAACGACCTCGCCTACATCGTGATGGAATTCGTCGACGGCCCGCCGCTGAAGACGCTGCTCGACAAGCAGGAGCGGTTCGCGCTCACCGACACGGTCCGTGTCATGGAAGACCTGCTGGCGGGGCTGCAGTTCAGCCACGAGCGCGGCGTGGTGCATCGTGACATCAAGCCGGCCAATGTCATGCTCACCAGCACCGGCCAGGCAAAGATTGCCGATTTCGGCATCGCCCGGATCGAGAGCAGCTCGATGACCCAGGCCGGCACGCTGCTGGGCACGCCAGCCTACATGTCGCCCGAACAGTTCATGGGCCAGGTGGTGGACGCGCGCACCGACATCTATTCGTCGGGTGTATTGCTCTATCAGATGCTAACCGGCGAGCGGCCGTTCGAGGGCGGCATGTCGGCGATCATGCACAAGGCGCTGAACACCGAGCCGCCGGCGCCGTCGCAGCTTTCGGT
Organism: uncultured Alphaproteobacteria bacterium; assembly: GCA_963819855.1. Classification (GTDB taxonomy): domain Bacteria; phylum Pseudomonadota; class Alphaproteobacteria; order Acetobacterales; family Acetobacteraceae; genus JAMXLO01. The sequence continues at coordinate 772,600 of CAWFYC010000021.1, read as the reverse complement.
GACCGCCCCGCCATCGTTCGATGCCGTGGTGCGGCGGGCGATGGCGAAGCGGCCGGAGGATCGTTTCGCATCGGCCAGCGCCTTCGCCGAGGCGATGCGCAGCGCCCTGGCGCACCCGACGGAACCCGCGGTCAGCGAGGACGAAGCGACCATGGTCGCGACGCCCCACACCGCTGCCACCGCGCCGCCGCCCCACACCGTTTCAGGCATCGCGTCGGCCCAGCGCTCCAAAACGCCGATCCTTGCCGCCGTCGCGTTGCTGGTGCTCGGGGTGGTCGGTGGTGGAGGTTGGTGGTTTTTTGCGCGCCAACCCGAGCCGCCATCACCGATCGCCGATGCCACGCCCACCAAGCCACCGGTCGTCGTTACTCCGCCCGTCGACGTTCCAGAGTCAGGCACCAATCCAGAGCGAGCCCAATCAGTCTGGCACCACCACCGCGGTAACGCCGCCGCAGCAGCCACCGGCGGTCACGCCTCAGTTGCCGCCGCCCGCCGTGCAGCCGCCCACTGCTCCGGTTGCCCAAACGCCGCTTCCGCAACCCCCTCCCCCGCCGGTTACGCAATCGAATGACCAGCAGCTCGCCATGGTTGGCCTCGACTTGCTGCGCCACCAGATCGCGCAGTGGGTGAGCAGTCGAAGCTGTGCGCTGCTGGATGGTGATGTGAAAGACGACAGGACGGTGAATCTCAATGGCTTGGCAGGCCACGGATCTGTCGACGACCTGCGACAGGGACTGACGTCGTTCGTGCCCCCGGGCCAGATCGATTTGCGTGTCACCGGCGTGAACCGGGTGTTCTGCCCGGCGCTGACCGCGCTGCATCCGATTGCACCCATCTTCGGCGTGTCAGGCGGGCCGCGTCTGGGGCTGCAGATGGCAGACGGCAAGACACGCCTACACGACGGCGAGCGCGTGCACGTGCAATTGGTAATGCCGGATTTCACCAGCCGGCTGCGCGTGGACTACATCGCGCACGACGGCAACGTGCAGCACCTCTATCCGCAGCTCGCCGATCCCAAGGCCGCCATCGTCGCCGATCCGCCGCGGACATTTGGACCTGCTGAGCCGGTCAACCTGGGTCACCCGTCGTGGCAGATCGGCGAACCGTATGGCACCGACATGGTCATCGCCGTGGCATCGTCCGAGCCGCTGTTCGAGCGCCCGCGCCCGAGCAATGCGGAAACGGCGGATGTTTACCTGCGCGACCTGCAAGCGGCGATCGAAGCCCTGCGACTACGCGGGGCGCGTCTGGCTGGAGCGGCGGTGACGCTGGAAGCCTTGCCGTAGCGATCGGCGCGGCTGGACACGTGTCGAGCACTATTGTGCTGACGCCGTACCCTGATAGCTGGCCAGCACAGTTCCGCAGCCAGCCGGCCGGCATACCGGACAAGAAGCGGGCCTGCAGCGCGGACAACCGCTCCCGTGTCATCCCCGCCATTTCGGGCGCGAAGAACGTCGGATCGCGGGTGAACATCAGATAGGCCTGCATTTCGTTGTACATCAGCTCTTCCTCGCCGGCGTCGTAGTTCTCCTTCGCCAGGAAGCGGCGCACCGCGTCACGCTCGTCCGCGGACAGTTCCGTCAACCAGAACTTGCGCACATATTCCGCATAGTCCGGATTGCTGAAGAACTCGCCGTGCGACAGCTCGTGATGCAGGATTGCGGCGCGTGCCGCCGCGGTGATCCGTGGATCGGAACCGACCGCCGGCAGCGATATAAGACCGGCTTTGGTGTCGGTGGCCAACCAGTCCTCCTGCCGCAGCAATGCGCGCAGTTTCTCCTCCTGCGGATCGAGCACGATCCGCTCGCTGTCGGCGAGCGCGAAGAAGCGCGCCAGCGCTGTCGCGGCATAGTCGTGGCCAAGGTAGAACGTCTCGACCGTATCACCCTGCGCGCGGATCGCCGCATCCAGCTCGTCGTCGGTCAGCACGCGGTCGTGCGGCAGCCCCGCCTTCTCCACGAACGCAGCCACCCGATTGAGCATCTTCCCTTGCTCGTGCAGCGAGGCGAAGTCGAGCACCAGGATCTTCGGATTGTCGGCGAAGCGGAACACCGTCAACGAGGTCGGCACATGCTGGCCGATCTCCGCTTCGGTCGCTGTCTCGATCTGGAATACCGGTGCGCCGACAACTGGCTGCGATACGGTCGCGACCGGTGGCCGGTGGGACGGTTGCTGCCACAGCAGCCAGACCCCTGCGCCTGCCGCCAGCGCAATGCCAACCACCGCCGCCACGGCATACCACCACGGCGCGAGCTTGCGCCGTGAGGCTGGCAGGACTCGTATCGTATCGTTGGCGTCCGGCTCTGACGGCCTCATGTTTCGGCCGTCGGGGCGGTGAGACTCAGGCGCCGAGGTTGATCACCTGCACGCGGCGGTTGCGCGGCTCCGGCGTCTGCGGCGGGGTCGGGACCAGCAGTCCGTCCTCCCCCATGCCGACCGCCTGCAGACGGTTCGGATCGACACCGTAGGTCTTCGCAACGTAATCCACCACCGCCTCGGCGCGGCGCTCGGACAGCGTACGATTGTAGTCGCTCGAGCCGACCGTATCGGTGTGGCCCTCGATGCGGAACCGGTAGGATGCCAGGTCCCTGCTGGCCAACGCGCGGCCCAATGCGTCAAGCGTATGGATCGCGTCTGGGGTCAGGTCGGCCGAGCCATTGGTGAAATTGACCGTCAGGTTCACCGCCGGTCCAGCAACCGGCGCCGATGCGGAATGCACTGGCACCGGCTTGCTAGAAGCGACGCGCGGTTGCTGCGCCGGAGAGGTTGCCGGCTGCTGCGCTGTTCCATCGTTGGTCGGCGCCGCCAATCGCAACCCGCGGGTGCCGCCCAACACCAAATTGCCGCTGGGGCGCAGCGAGTTGATGATCTGATCGGCCGACGGATTGCCCTGCGCCAGAACCGGCAGGCTGCCAAGCACCAGCGGAGCGACGATGAATGGAGCTAACAGGGAACGCACGGCCAATCTCCTCCCAAGTCCGGCGCCGTTATACCACAGAAACGGCGACACGCGAGAATTTGTGCGGTCGCGCCGCAGTCGTGGACGAAACCTTGTCACCGCCGCAACAGGGCGCCGATTCAGAATACGCCTTGGGCGCGCAGGATCGGTAGCCGCACTCCAAGCGCCCTGGTGAAAACCTCACGCAGGTTGCCACGGCCCTCATCATTCAGGTTGCCACCGATGTCGCGTACCCAATCATCGATGGCTGCCTCGCTATCGCCTGCCTGCACGCGCTCGATCACGTAGAGCTCGAACAAAGTGCACGGCGCTCCTGTCCCCAGAGCATAGCTCGCCGCGCCGATCTGGCGGCCGAGATTTTCGGTTCGCCTCAGATTCTCCAGGGTGACACGATTGAAGCGCAGCGCCTGCGGCGTCGGTTCGGCACCCGGCCGCGCTACCGGCTCGGCCAGATTGAGACCGACCAGTATGCCGACCAGCTCGGCCGGGTTGTCACGCCTGCCCTCGAGGTCGGGCAGTGCAAGCAGGTCGCCGACGCGGCGCGGCCCCGTTGCCATCGCTTCAGTGATCGGTCCGTAGAAGCTGCGATTGAGCGCCGCACGGCCGGCTGGTACATCGGCTTCCTGCGGCACTTCCGCAGCGGTGACGTCGAGTGCCAACCAGACACCCATCAGCGCCGCATCGCGCGCAACCGGATCGATCCGCCGCGCACCGCGCACGAACACGTCGTGGCGCAGCGCGCGATCCAGGCACATATCCTTCAACAGCTCGCGCAGCAGCGGATCGTCGAGCCGCTGTGTCACCGCACGCTGCTCCGGGGTCAGTGCAAGCTCCGGGAAATTCTCGATCAGGTTGGCCGACCCGACCCACTCCAATTTCGCGTCGACCAGAGCGCCGGCCACATCGGCGTGGAAGCGCGGAGCAAAACTGTCGTTCATGTACTCATGTGCCAGGTAGGGCGCCGGCATGACGCCCGTGCGATCGATCAGCTTCGCGGCCATCGGCGAGCGTTTGAGCTGTATGGCATCCGCCGCCAGCAGCTCCCTGACCAGCTTCAATCCCTCCTCGGCCTGGCGGTCGCTGCGGGCGCCAAGGCGCCTCCCACCGTCATGCAGCACCCGCTGCATGCCCAGCGCGCCACCCCAGGCCGGCAACGAATTATAGCTGACATGCACCGCGCCGCCCGGTTTCACCTTGTTACGGAGCAGACGCACGATGCCGGACTGCACGGCACGCGGTACCCACGTCCACACCCCGTGCATACTGACAAAATCCGCCTCAGGCACCTGCGCGGAGGCTGAGTCCTCGGCCAGAGTCGACAGATCGGCTTCGAGAAAGCTGACGTTGTCGATGCCGGCCTGCGCCGCCCAGGCCCGCGCCGCGGCGATGTGGGCGGGATTGAAGTCGATCGCCGTGACCGTCCAGTGCGGGTTGCTGACAGCCAGGATCATCGCGCCGAATCCCTGACCGCAGCCAAGCTCCAGGTAGCTCACCGGGTCGTCCTGGGATGGCATCGGCGAGGCAACGCCGCCGAGCAGGCACGCCAGCGCCATGAAGGCTGGCGACTGAAGCCGGTAGTAACCGGCCATATAGGCGATGTCGGTCACATAGCCGCCACCCCAGCCGTTCATGCCGCCTTCTCCTTCGCGCGCCAATTCACCTGCTGCGCCTCGATCACCTCGGCCTCGAACACCGCGTCCGCCGCGTCCCCGCGGCTGGTGACGCCGCCCGCAGGCCCCGGCACCCAGGTATTCCAGCCGAGCCGCGGTGGCGGATCCGATGTGGCGTCCAGCCGTAGCGGCGGCACCTCGTGCACCGCCAGCACCGGATTGATCGCGAAGCCCAGCTCGAAGCCGACATAGGCGCGCACCAGGGACACCAGCCGATGCAGCGCGATGCGGTCCGGCAGCAGCCGCTGAAAACCCTTCAGGTCGAGCGGGCCGATGCGCAGGATGATGCGCGCCTGCGGATCCCAGGCCCGCACGCCGGCGACCGCATCGACCCCGAGCAGGCACCATGCGCCATTCGCCGACATCCTGGTGCGCTGATCCGGCGGCAGCGGCAGCCAAGCACCGGCGAATTCCACCACCTCCACACGCAAGCCCAACCAGTCTGCGATCATTGCCCCCAGCCGGTCCGCCGAGTGCGGACGCATCGCGAACAGTCCGGCATAGTGCAGCAACGGTTCGGTTCCGGCCGCCAGCCGGTCGGTCAGGTGCGCCGTCCCGTACCCGGTAAGCGCCAGCAGTACCCGCGCCACCGCATCCTGCGTGGAGACACTTCGCTGCGCCGCGGCCTCGGCCGCCCGCGCTGGCCGATACTTGATGCCGCCGCGCGCGAAGAACGCTACGAAGCGGTGCGAAAGCAGGTCCAGAAAATCCCGCAGCGCTGTCGAGCGCGACCGCAGGGTCTGCGTGACGACTTCGGAATAATAGCGTGGCAACACTCCTGACGGGCCGGTGAGACCCATCAGGCCGACGGTCACCTCCGGCAGCGCATCCCCCGGCTGTCGCACATCCAGGACGTCGGACGACGGATAGACCAGCCCCGCCGGCGAATGGAACCGCACCGCATCGGCCGGATCCGGCACCCGCCTCGCCCTGGTCAGCAGACGGATCGCGGCGTCGAACCTAAAGCGCCGTGGCTCCGACCCCAGCCTGCCCAGCACGGAACGGCCCTTCATGCCCGGCTGGTTCATGCAAGCACGCGGGTGCCGCTCCGGGCGGGCCAGGCGGCGGCGGACCCGGGGCGGCCCCTCAGACTGACGCGGGTACGCGTGAAGCTGTTCACCGTGCCATGCAGGGCAAGGAAATGCTCCAGCACCGCGGCGAGCAGGTACAAGCCACCGGCCTGCCAGGCACGCGGGTCGAATTCCAGCGTGACATCAAGGCCGCGGCAAAAGCCGCCGGCGCGGCCAGGAGCACGGGCGGTACCGGGACCGGCGCTTACGCCGGTCAGCGCTTCGATGGCTGCGCGGGTCTCCGCGGTGTCGCGCAGGTCGTAGAGCCGCAGCACCTCCTTCAGCGCAGCAGCTCCTTCCGACCCTCCGGTGACCGAAAGGTGGCCCAGCGACAGGTGCGACACCAGGCGCCAGAATCCGGTCTCACGCAAAGGTGGGCGCAGGGTGGGCGTGGCGGCAGTGACCGCGTTCAGCGCGGCGACAGCGGCAGCGCCCTCGACCAGGCGCAGACGCGGATGGCCACCGCCGAATGGCAGGTCGGTGGGCAGGTCGCGATTGACGCATTGCGCGTCGATCGACAGTACCGCCTCGGCCGGCTTGTCCGGGTCGAAGTCGGGATCGTACGGTGCGAGGAACACCTCGGTGCCCGGCACGCCCGGGGCGGCCGCGCGGCGTGGCAGATGGTAGAAGCCACCAGGCATGTCGGCTTCCGGATCCCCCTCCGTCAACCGGTGGAACGGCCGCCAAGGGCGGAATGAGCCGTCCGGCAACGTCTCGCGCACCCGCTCGACACCCCAGATTTCCGCCGCGCGCGGCCGCCGTGCATCAGCGACGATCCGGTATTCGACATCCTGGTGGCTGAGCGTCACCGGCTCGCAGCGCTGGTGAAACAGATTGACCAGCGGCGTGCAGCCGAGGGCGAGCGACGCCTGGCCGACGGTGCGTTCCAGTTCGGGCAGCGCGCGATCCAGATAGATGAAGATGTCCAGCCGGTTGCCGGCAGACACCAGCGTCTTGGTGTCGATCCGGGTGATGTCGAGGAACAGGAACTTCTCCGGGAAGGCAAAGTACTCGGTGAGCAGGCGGAAGCCGGAAAATCCGCGCGCCGACCAGGGCAGCAATGCCTCGTCAGGGGAGAAGCCGACCGGCTCGATCGCGCTGGCCGGCACGATGACCGGCGCCGGGTCCACCGCGTTGTTGGCAAAGGCAATTGAAATGGCATGCGCGCCGAGCAGTTCGTAGAGCGCCAGCGCCTGGTTGGTCGGACCGCGCAGAAAGAAGCGCAGGCGGTCGATGCCGAGTTGGGTGAAGGTGACCTCGGGCGAGGCGCATTTCAGTGTGATCCGCAGCACGCCGGTGGCGCCGGCAGCGGATGGGTTGGCTGGGGCCACGATCGGCAGTCCCGAGAGTTCGAACGTTCTCCACCTCGACCGGCCACAAGGTGACGGGCGCTGTGGTGCGGTAGCGCAGTTCCTCGCCCCGGACCGGCTCGGTGTCGATCGCGACGCCTGCGGGCAGGCGCGCGGGGTTCATCAGGTCCGGCTGGCAATCGAACTGCGCGATCATGCAGGACGGCACCGGGGCCAGGTAGTGCGGGTAGAGCAGGCCGAGCAGGGCGTCGGTCAGTTCGGGGAATTCGTCGTCCAGCCGGTGGTGCACGCGCGCGGCCAGAAACGCCACACCTTCCAGCAGGCGGGCGACATGGGGATCGTCTACCGCGTCGGCCGAAAGGCGCAACCGGCCGGCGATCTTTGGATGGGTGTCGGCAAACTCGGCGGCGAGGCGCTTGATCGCGTCGAGTTCCCGCTCGTAGTAGGGAAGGAGCGCGTCAGACATGCCATTCCAAGGTCGTCATTCCCGCGCAAGCGGCAACCCAGGGCGCCCTCAGGCCAGCTTGCCGCCTTGCGCGGAAATGACGATGGGGGCGCTGCTCACACCACATTGCCGGGCCGCACCACGACGTCATCGGTGGTCGGGTCCACCAGGGTGTCGAACGTCACCGACTCGGGTGCCGGTTCGGCGTGCAGCACCGCTTCGATGCGCAGGCGCAGGGTTGTCTCCAACCGGTCCTGGGCATCGATGAGGTGCACGCGCACCGACAGGAACCGCGGCTCGAAGCGGTGGATCGTGGCTTCGATCTCGAGCCGCAGCTCCTCGCGGCGCCGCGCATCGCTGAACGCGCCGGATGCAAAATCCGGGATGCCATAACCGATCGGCGAGGTCGCGAGGTGGGTCATGTGCGACGGCCACGACCGCCAGCGCCGCCTGGCATTCAGCAACGCCTCGAGATCGCGCCGCACCGAGAGACGCAAGGCGGCCATCGAGTCGGCCGCCGACATCGCCGGGTCGTGTGCCTGATCCGGTGCGTCGTCGATCAGGCGATCCAGCAACGGTGACTGGACGCGTGCGACCTGCCGATTGGCCGGACCGGCGCGACCGCTCACGCGGCGTCGAACCGGAAATTGCCGAGGTCCATCATCGCCACCGCCTCTTCGCCGACCATGAACAGCCGCTGGCCGACGCCGCGCACCGGCCCACCCTCCGTTTCGCGCCAGTCGGTCTCGCGGCCGAGACGCAGCGCATCGGTCACTGGATCGTCGGCGACGTACACCGCAGGGAGATAGACCTCGCCATCCGGCCCCGAGGCGACCGACATCGAAGCGCGCCGCCACAGCAGATCGCGCGGGCGCTTCGGCGCGTGGAACTCGAGCGTCTGTACGCGCTCGGTGGGGATCCAGAAATACTTGCCGGTTGTCGTCAGCACCTCGAAGCTGCCGGCGAGCAGATCGTCCGCGTCGCGCAGGTCATCGAACGCCGCATCGCCGTGTTTGCCCGGCGCACGCGGGCGCACCGCCTCCGCCGCCTCCGCCTGGCGCGCGGCCCCGGCCAGATCGCCGGCGCGCAGTGCCACCAGCGCGGCGAGTTGCAGCCGCTGTGTCTCGGTGGGGTCAGCCAGGAATTCGGGCACCCTGCCGTCGCGGAACAACTGTCGCCGCGCCATGTCGGCACGGATGAGCTGGCGGAATTCCGCCACCACCAACGCGGTCGAGGGATCGATCGCCGAGGCGGCGTCCAGCACCACGTCGGCGCGTTCCAGGTTGCCGGAAAAGGCCAGCAGCTCGCCCAACAGCACTCGCGCGTTGAGATCGGTCGGCGCCTTGCGTAGCGCCGCCTGCGCCGCCGCCACCGCATCGTCGAGCCTGCCGGCGTGAAACAGCGAAGCTGCCGTCTGGTCAGTGCCGCTCATGGGACCCCCGCGCATGCCGCATCGGGCTCATCGACCACTGAGATCGGTGACGAGCTGGAAGGCGGCGGAAATATCGTCGAGTTGGTAGTGCGGCTGCAGGTGCACCACGCAGCCGAAGCTGCCCGGCCGGCCGGGCAGTTCGCTCACCGTGACCCTGCCGGCGACCAGCGGGAAGCGCGCCCGGCTTTCGCCGGTTGCAGCCAGATTGCCGTTGACGAATTGCGTCAGCCAGGCCTGCAGGAAGCGCTCGATCTCGCTCGCGGTCTGGAACGAGCCGACCATGTGGCGGCCCTTCATCTTCAGGTGATGTGCAAAGCGCGACGCGCACAGGATCGAATTGATCTGCGTCGAGAGCCGCGCATTCGCGTCGGCCGCGTTGGCGGTGGGGCCTTGATGGCGCTGCGGCACCTGCAGGCTGCGCACCGCCCCGAATACCAGTTCCTCGCTGTATGCCACCGAGGACAGAGGCATCAGCCCAGCCTCGAGCAGCGAGTGCTCCTGACGCTCGGACAGCACGATCTCGACCGGATTGCGCACCCAGACGTGGTCCGGATCGGTGCTGAACGGCTCCAGCGGCACATCGGTGACCAGTCCGCCGCCGACCCGATCGGTTTCCACGCCACGCACATCGGCCGGCCAGCCGTAGTTCGCGAACGCACGGGCGACCACCGAGGCGAAGGCAAAGCCGGCGTTCATCCAGACGCGGTCACCGTCGGTCGGAGCATACTCGCGATAGCGGAAGCCATCGTCGCGCGTAGCGTCATCCGCCCACGGCGGACGGGCGAGCACGCGTGGCAGTGCCACACCGACAAACCGCATGTCCGCGCGCGAAGCGAGACTGCGCCAGCGCGTGTGCTCGGTATTACGCAGCGGCGCGGCGAGATCGATCGACGTGGCGAGATCGGTGAAGCTGTCGACTTCCAGCAAAGCGGGCGACGCGCCGACCATGAGCGGCGAGAACGCCGCGGCGGCGACGCCGGACAGCGCGGCCAGCGCGGTCACATCATCGGTGCGGAATTCGGCGGTCGGGCGATGGCGGACTTCATGATCGACCACCAGCAGACCGTACGGCTCGCCGCCCGGCGTGCCGAACTCCTCCTCGTAGACCTTGCGGAACAACTGGCTCTGGTCGAACTCGATGGCGCGTTCCAGGTCGCGACAGATCTCCGGCCAGCCGATATTCAGGATCTTGATCTTGAGGCGATTGGAGAGTTCCAGGCCATCGGCGAGCCACGCGACGCCGCGCCAGGTACCTTCCAGTTTGCGCAGGCGGTCATGATGCAGGATCACGTCGACCTGCTCGGACAGCATGGTGTCGATCGCCGCGATGTCGCGGTCGATCGCGTCGCGCAACGCCTGATGGTCGATGCGCAGACGCGCACCGCGTTCGGCGCCGAACCACAGATCGATCGCGTCGCCCGACGGGGCGCCGAAAAATTCGGTGATCGATTCCGCCAGCGCGGGATCACGGCTGCCGGCGAACCGTCCGGACAGCATCGCATCGCGCACCGCGGGCGCGACGATGGTCTCGACCGGCGCCGCGATGACGGGCACGTCCACGGCGAGGTTGAGCTCGTTCACCGTGGTGCCCGCCTGACGCGAAATGCGGCGATCAGGCCGCCGCTGCCGGGATGCGGGCCACCATGCGCAGGCTGGTGGTCAGCTCTTCCATCTGCAGCCACGGACGCATATACGCGATCGCGTTGTACGAACCCGGCTTGCCGGGAATCTCCTTCACTTCGACCCGCGCCTCGCGCAGCGGGAAGCGGGCCTTCATCTCCTGCCCGGCCTTCTCGTTGCCGTTGACGTAGTTCATGATCCAACGGTTCAGCCAACGTTCGCAGTCGGAGGCTTCCATGAAGCTGCCGATCTTGTCGCGCGCCATCACCTTCAGGTAGTGGGCGAACCGGCTGGTCGCCATGATGTAAGGCAGACGCGCCGAGATCGCCGCGTTCGCGGTCGCCTCGGGCCGATCGTATTTCTTCGCCTTCTGCGTCGTCTGCGCGCCGAAGAACACCGAGTAATCCGTGTTCTTGTAGTGGCACAGCGGCAGGAACCCGAGGTTGGACAGCTCGAACTCGCGCCGGTCGGTGATGGCGATCTCGGTCGGGCACTTCGCGTCCAGATCGCCGTCGTCCGAGGTGAACACGTGGTACGGCAGGTTTTCCACCTTGCCGCCGCCTTCGGCGCCGCGGATCGCGGTGCAGAAGCCATACTGAGCGAACGCGTCGGTGAGCTTGGTGCCCATCGCGTAGGCCGCGTTCATCCAGCAGTACTCGCCGTGCTGCATCGACTTGGCCGCGCCCGCCTCGTCATACGGCGCTTCCTCATAGGCGAATTCGTCGATCGGCTTGGTGGCCGCGCCATATGGCAGCCGCGCGAGCGTCCGCGGCATCACCAGACTGACGAAGCGCGAGTCCTCGCTGTCGCGGAAACTGCGCCACTTGGTGTATTCCTGGGTTTCGAAGATCTTGGCGAGATCGCGCGGTCTGGAGAGTTCGGGCCAGTTATCGAACCCGAACATGCTCGATCCCGCAGCCGAGATGAATGGCGCGAATGCCGCGGCTGCGACGTTGGACACCAGCCGCAGCGTCTCGACGTCGTCGGGATGCGGGGTCCATTCGTAGTCGCCGATCAGTGCGCCGTACGGTTCGCCGCCAGGCGTGCCGAACTCGTTCTCGTAGATCTTCTTGAACAGCTGGCTCTGGTCGAACTCAACTGCGCGCTGCAGATCGCGCGACAACTCGCGCTTGGGCAGGTTCAGCACCCGCAACTTCAGGCTCGTGCTGGTCTCACTGTTCATCACCAGGTAGTGCAGCCCGCGCCAGGAGCCTTCCAGCGCGGTGAACTTCGGATGATGCATGATGGCGTTGAGCTGGTCCGACAGCTTGGCGTCGATTGCCGCGATCGCGCGCTCGAAGGTGCGCGACACGTTCTTGTCGAACGTGACGGTGCCGGCCAGCGCCTGCTGAACCAGGTTCTTCACCAGATCCTGCGCCTGATCGGGCGCGGTCTGCTTGGTCGCCGCGACCACCTGATCCAGGAAGGAAGGGCTTTCGGTGGTCTCGGTTGCGGCCGCCTGGGTTGCGGTCTGCGCTTCTGACATCGATCAGCCCTCCTTCTTGTCCAGCCCCAACTGGCTGGACAGAGACTTCAGTTCGTCCTGGTTCTTCAGCACCTGCTCGAGCAGGCTCTCGAGTTCGTCGGAACGGTCCACCTTGCTCATCAGATCGCGCAGCTTGGCACGCGTCTCCAGCAACGCCCGCAGCGCCGGCACCTGCTGTGCGACGCGCGCCGGCTCGAAGTCCTCGATCGCATTGAACTTGAGATCGACCGCCACTTCGCCGCCCTCTTCGGACAGCTTGTTGTCGACCCGCATCTTCAGTCCGGGGGTCATCCCGGCCATGACGTCATTGAAGTTGTCGCGGTCGATCTGGATGAACTTGCGGTCGGCCAGCGGACGCAGCGCCTGGGTCGGATCGCCGGAGAAATCGCCCATGATGCCGACGATGAACGGCAACTCGCGGAGAACTTCGGCACCTTCGGTCTCGACCTGGTAGGTGATGTGCACCCGCGGCTTGCGGACGCGGTTGAGCTTGTCGTGGATACTCGCACTCATGGCCTAGCTTCCCCATTCCAGTGAGCGGCGCGTGCCGACGGCACTCGTCGGCGCATGACCGTACGCCGGCCGGCTGCCCAAAGATTAGACAGGCGAGACGACTACGGTCAATAATTCCCTTTGTCTGTGACGCTCGTCACAGGCCTGCCGACATCAATCCGTGCCATTGCTACGCCGGAGGCGGCGCCGGGCGGATGCCAAGCATGCTCAGAATGCTGTTTCGCGTGTTCATGTCGGCCACCACCTCGCCCAGCAGTTCGGGCCAGGTCAGGCGTCCTCGGCGCACCGCCTCGTCAAGTGTATAGGAAATCGGTGAGTGCGGCTCGGTACGGCGAAAATACTCGGCGATATCGGCGAGCACGCGCAACGCGTCCTCGCGCGTGGCGATCCGACCCGGCGATGCCGCGGGGCCGTGAGCGGCCAAGCTTTCCGCCAGATCGACACCTGCCGCTTCGCCAACCGCCGCCTCGGCCGCCGGCATCCCGACAGCGGCGACCGCTTCGGCCGGAGCGTAGCGCTTGGCGATCTCGATGATCCCGGACAGCAGATCGCGCACCGCCGTGGTGGAGGGTCCATCGGCGCCGGCCTTTGCATCCATCATATTCGCCATCGCCTGCCAGGCCTCGCGCGCTGCCCAGGCGTCGGCGTACAGCCCGCCAAACGCACGACTCTCTACGGCACGCGCATCCTTCTCCAGCGTTTCGAATGCCGTGCGGCGCTCGGCATTGGTCGTGCTGAGCTTTTCGACCTGCTGATACTGATAGAGCGCGACCTGTGTTCCGTCCTGCCGTCGGGTGAACAACGTGACCTTGTACAACGGCTGCATCAGAGAACCGTTGCCATCGCGGCCATTCAGCCCGGTCACCGGCGAGACGCGGGTCTCGATGCCGTCTTCATCAGGCAGTGGAAACAGGCCGTCCCAATAGCGTTCGGCGAGGCCGGCGATGACCTGGGCGCCGGCCGCCAGTCCGGCAAGTCCGTGGCTGCGCACCAGCGCCTCGGTCAGCCAGGCAGCAACCTCCAAGTCCTTCGCGGCTTCCGTCAGCGTCTTCAGCGCGATTTCGCGTACCGTGCGCCATGCCGGTCCGGGATCGCCCGCGTCGGCTTCGCCTTTGTCCTGCCCGCGCTCTGCATCACGTGCCTCGGAGCGCGCGTCGCGCAGACGATTGTATGGAGAGGTGGCGGAGAAATCTTCGCGGATGTCGGTGCCCTGCGGCGCGTCACCTGGGATCGGCGCCAGCAGAGCCTCGAGGTCGAAACCTTCCGGCAGGTCCGCCATTCACGCGCCTCTCATCTGCTGGACAATGGTTCCGCGTAACACATACTGTCGAAGCGCGAAAAGGGGGAGCACTCCCCTGGGGGAAGCCGGATGGCGACGATCGATCTGAAGCAGCTGGTAGGGCGGCTCAACGACGTGTGTCGCCGCGCACTCGAGGCGGCGGCGGGAATGACGCTGTCGCGCACGCACTACAATGTCGAGCTCGAACACTGGCTGCTGACGCTCGCCGATCGGGCGGACGGCGACATCGCGGCCATCCTGCGCCATTACGAGATCGACCAAGGGCGGTTTGTCACCGATCTCAACCGCGCGCTGGAGAAGCTGAAGACCGGCAACTCGCGCGCGCCGTCGCTGGCGCCGGACATCGTGGAACTGACCAAGCAGGCCTGGCTGCTGGCCTCGCTCGAACAGGGTGCGGCGCGTCTCCGCTCCGGCCATCTGTTATGGGCACTGCTGGCGGACGAGACGCTGGCGCGCCGCGCGCGCGAGGCATCCGGGCAGCTCCTGAAGATCAATCCCGATCTGCTGAAGCGGGACTTCGCCGCGATCACCGCCAACAGCGCGGAGGCGGCGGAGCAGCAGGCGGCCGCGGCGGGCGAGGCGGGATCCGCAGGCGACGGTGCACCGGTGGCGCCGCGCGGGACCGGCGCGCTCGACCAGTTCACCACCGACCTCACCGCACAGGCCCGCGCCGGCAAGATCGATCCGATCCTCGGCCGCGATACCGAGATCCGCCAGATCATCGATATCCTGACCCGGCGGCGGCAGAACAATCCGATCCTCACCGGCGAGGCCGGGGTCGGCAAGACCGCGGTGGTGGAAGGCTTCGCGGTGCGGCTGGCCTCCGGCGATGTGCCGCCCGGATTGCGGGGCGTCACACTGCGCACCCTCGATCTTGGCCTGCTGCAGGCCGGCGCCGGAGTGAAGGGCGAGTTCGAGAACCGGCTGCGCGGTGTGATCGACGAGGTGAAGGCGAGCCCGAAGCCGATCATCCTGTTCATCGACGAGGCGCACCAGTTGATCGGCGCCGGTGGTTCGGCGGGACAGGGCGATGCCGCCAACCTGCTGAAGCCGGCGCTGGCACGCGGCGAACTGCGCACCATCGCAGCGACCACCTGGGCGGAATACAAGAAGTACTTCGAGAAGGACGCGGCGCTGACCCGGCGCTTCCAGGTGGTGAAGGTGGACGAGCCGCCGGAGCCGATGGCAGTGGCGATGGTGCGCGGCCTGGTCGATACGCTGGAGAAGCACCACAACGTCCGCATCCTCGATGAGGCGGTGAGCGAGGCGGTGCGGCTGTCGGCGCGCTACATCCCGTCGCGGCAGTTGCCCGACAAGGCGGTGAGCCTGATCGATACGGCGTGTTCGCGCGTCGGCATGAGCCAGGCTGCGGTGCCGCCGCCGATCGAGGACCGCCAGCGGCGCATCGCGCTGATCGATACCGAGACCGCAATACTCGATCGCGAGATCGCCGCCGGTGAGCCGCACCAGGCGCGGCGCGCCGGGCTGGAGGAGGAGCGCGCGCAACTCACGCAGGAGCTCGCAGAGCTGCAGGTGCGATGGGAGCAGGAGAAGGGACTGGCGGCCGAGCTCGGCGCGACACGGGGAAAGATCGAAGATCCGGCAAACACCGAGGACAAGGACGCGCTGCGCACCAAGCTTACCGGGACCTCGGCGAAGCTGCGCGAGCTGCAGGGCGAGACGCCGCTGATCTTCCCGGTGGTCGATCGCCAGGCGGTCGCGGAAGTGGTCGCCGGATGGACCGGCATTCCGACCGGGCGCATGCAGGCGAACGAGATCCGCACCGTGCTGCACCTGAAAGAGGCGATGGAGCAGCGCATCGTCGGGCAGCCGCACGCGCTGGACGCAGTCGCACAGGCGATCCGCACGTCACGCGCAGGACTGACCGATCCGCGCAAGCCGATCGGCGTGTTCCTGATGGTGGGCACCTCCGGCACCGGCAAGACCGAGACGGCGCTGACGCTCGCCGACCTGCTGTACGGCGGCGAACAGAATATGACAGTTATCAACATGTCGGAGTTCAAGGAGGAGCATAAGGTCAGCCTGCTGATGGGCAGTCCGCCCGGCTATGTCGGTTACGGCGAGGGCGGCGTGTTGACCGAGGCGGTACGACGACGACCCTACTCGGTGATCCTGCTGGACGAGATGGAGAAGGCGCATCCCGGCGTGCAGGACATCTTCTTCCAGGTGTTCGACAAGGGGAACATGAAGGACGGCGAGGGTCGCGACATCGACTTCAAGAACACCGTCATCATCATGACCTCGAACGCCGGCACCGACCTGATCACACGGCTGTTCGCCGATCCGGAAACCGCTCCCGACGCGGCGGGCTTGACCGATGCGCTGATGCCCGAGCTGATGAAGGTGTTCAAGCCGGCGTTCCTCGGGCGGGTGAATCTTGTCCCCTATTTTCCGCTCTCGCCGCAGATTATCCGGCAGATCGTGGAATTGCAGCTCGGACGCATCAGCAGAAGAGTCCAGGAATCTTATGGTGCCAAATTCGCCTGGGACAAAGAGCTGGCGGACGTGATAGCTGCGCGTTGCACTGAGACATCGTCCGGAGCACGCAACGTGGAAAAAATCCTCTCACGTACGTTACTGCCGGAACTCTCAGCGGAAGTGTTATCTCGTTTAGCGGATGGTGCAACGATCAACGGGGTCACAGTGGGCGTGGACACAGGTGGGTCGTTCCAATACCATATCGGCTAACAACCTCTAACCGCCTCGCCGGAAACAACAGGAGTGGAATGTGGCAATTTATATGAACTGGGACGGTGTCCCCGGAGACGTGACGACCTCGGGCTTCGAGAAGTGGATCGAGCTCACCTCGTTCCAATGGGGCGTCGGGCGCGGCATCGGTTCCGCGATGAGCGGCCAGGCCAGCCGGGAAAGCTCGATCCCGTCGGTCAGCGAGATCGTCGTGACCAAGCGCATGGACGGATCGTCTCCGGGCCTGTGGACTGATTCGGTAGCGGGCCAGCTCAACACCACGGTGAAGATCGCCTTCACGACGACGAGCCAGGGTGCAACCACCCAGTTCCTCAACTACGAGCTGACCAACACCGGTCTGAGCGGCTACAGCCTCAGCAGCGGTGGCGACATGCCGACCGAAAGCCTGTCGCTGAACTTCACCAAGGTCGTCTGGTCATTCACGGGTACCGATCCTTCGGTGTCGGGCACTCCGGTGACGCAGGGTTACGACCTGACTCTGGCCAAGACCACCTGATACTCGAGCCCCGGCAGCCGGAGAGGTGTTCGCCTCTCCGGCTTTGCCTCTCAGCTCACTGCAACCATCACCGCCGTGACGTTGTCGCTCGCGTCCAATGCCAGTGCTGCGTCGATCACCGCCTGCGGCGGCGTGCCGTCGATCGCTGCAAGCAGACTGGCCATTTCGCTTTCCGGCAGGGTCTTGCACAGACCGTCGCTGCACAACAGGAAGCGATCCCCTGACAACAACCGGTCGCTCACCTTGTCGAGCAGGAACTCGTCGAGTTCCGCACCCACCGCGCGGGTGATCACGTTGCCTCGCGGATGGTTCATTACTTCGTCCGGACCGATCGCTCCCGCCTCGAGCAACTCCTGCACCAGGCTGTGGTCGCGGGTGATCTGCCGCAGAATGCCATGGCGTAGCAGATAGGCACGCGAGTCGCCGGCCCACAGGCAGGCGAAATGATCGCCTCGCGCCAGCATCACCACGACGGTTGACGCCACCAGCACATCCGGTCCGCGGCGCGTCGCCTCCTCGCGCAGCGCTATGTGCGTGTGCTCGATCGCGAGTCTTACCTGCGCCAGCAACTCCGGGGCGGACAGACCGATCGGAATGGCTTCCAGCGCCTCGGCGATCATGCCGGACGCAACCTCGCCGGCCGCATGGCCGCCCGCTCCGTCGGCCACTGCCCAGATACCGAGATCGGGCCGGTCGACGTACGCGTCTTCGTTATGCTTGCGCCTGGCACCAGGATGCGTCACCGCCCAGGAGCGAAAGCGCGGCGTCGTCATGATGGCGACTCCCATGTCCCCTCGCCATGCCTCGATGCATCGGACGCAACATCCGAGCATTTGGTTTCTGCACCCAGCATGGTCGCATAGGTTGCTGCATCGGGCATATACCGCAGGACCAGGCGCGACGGAGTGACGCGCACGGACCCCTCGCTCCACCACGTCGCTTCGGCAATGCTCGCCGGCGCTTCCTGTAGTTCTGGCGACACGATCAGGTCGGCAACCACCTGCGGTGGCGTATCCTGTTCCAGTGCAGCGCGTCCGGCGTTCTCGCAGGCGTCCAGCCAACCCTCACCCGACGCCTTGGCAATGCCGTGCTGGCTGAGCGCGGCGAAGGTGAGCGGATAGTATCGGCCGGCCCGATCAACGCTGGGCAGCATCAGGCCAAGCACCGTCTGACTGCCGCACATGCCGGGCGGCAGAATAAAGCGCCAGACCGGCGCCTCGAGGAAGGCCGGCAGCCAGGCATCGCCCATCAGCGACTGGCTGCCGGCGATCACCGATTGCAGCCAGTCATCCCATGGGTCGATAAAGTCGCGCGGCAAACCGACGCGGACGAAATCGCCACGCGCCGGGAGCTTGCCGTAGAAGCCTGCAATCACATGGCCGGGCACTGGAAATCTTTCAGCACTCCGGGGGCGAACGGGTTCAGTACCGACCCTGCCCGCAGTTCAAACGATGCGTGACGGTCGCCTAGAGTGAAGCTCAGCATGTAGCGATCAGCCGCTCCGCTCTGCTGCAACGTGCCTTGCCCGAACAGGCGGAACAGCGCCCACGGCCCGGTCGCCTGAAGCACGGATGGACCACTGGATGGCGCCGGATCGAATACCAGCCGCGCGCTGTTCATGCGGTTCGGTCCCGGCCAGGTCACCGATGAGGCGCGGATCGGCCCGTGCGCGTAAGATATGATCTGTCCGTCCAGGTCGAGCGTGACCTCCTTGGCGTCGGTATCCGCCGGTGCGATGTCGAACCGCACGGTCGGTTGCGCGCCCCCGCCGCCAAAGAACAGGTCGCGGATCTGCGAGGCGCGCTGGAACTGCGCCAGATCGGCCGGCGTGACCGGCGGCGCCACGCCGGCCACCGGTTGTGCCTTCCAGACGGCACCCGAGGTATCGACGAAAGTCTGCAGGTGGTCGTTGAAGAACTTGTCGAGCAGCCCGCCCGCCGCGAACAATTTGGCGAAGTCGTCCAGCGGGATTTCCGTGGTCGCGCCGGGGACAAACGGGTAGCGGCCGGTCACGGCCTTGCTGCACAGCGAGGCCGGTCCACCCGGCGCGCCGAACGCCTTCTTCGCCTGATCCAGCGCACCGCCGCCACGCAGCTGGTTGCCGCTGATGGCAAGTGCCTGAAGCCAGCGCGCCACCGGTTGCGGACTCTGGGCGGCCTCGGCCTGAAGCAACTGGGCGGGATCGTCGCCGCTGCCGACTGCTGCCGTACCGCCGGCCGGCGCGGCCGCCAACTTGGCGAGTTGCATCTGGAGATCGTTCAGCAGCTTCAGCACATTGTCGATCGGTGCGCCGGGCCCCTTGCCGACGAACGCGATCAACTTGGCGTAGCGGTCCTCGATCGCTTTGCCCGGCGGTTCCGGGGGCGGCCCGCTGGCCGCTCCCAGCACGCCTTGCAGCCGGCCGGCAGCGCTGGTCGCTGCCTGCGTCGCCGCGGCCGTCGCAGCCTGTGCCGCGGCCTGCGCGGCGCCGGCGACACCGGGCGGCGGCGGGGGCGGCTGGGTCAGGGTAAGCTGGCGGGTAATGCCGGCCAGCAGGTCACGCATCGGCGACTGCGGCGAGGCAAGGATGTAAAGATCCTGCACCGCCTGCTGGAGATTGCGCATCGGCTCGATGTCGAGATCGGCCAGCAGGGCGTCCCATTGCCTGGCGTAGTCCGCGGTGTACAGCGCGATGACGTCGCGCTGCAGCGTCAACACCTGCGGGCTGGTCGGATCGATCTGCGCGTCCTTGCCGAGCACCCAGCTCTCGCTCGCGACCTGCATGGTCGCCGACGGCAGATTGGGCAACAGCACCTTGTAGAAGCCATCAATGGTGTAAAATCCCAACACGCCCTCGGTGAGCGGCGCGCCGGAGCTGCGGATGAACACGCGCACACCGGACGCGCCGGCGGCATCGGCCGGCCGCCACGGCGGGAGCGCGCGCGCCGGCTGCGACCCCTTGATAGCGCCGTAGACACGCTCCGCCAGGGTCACCCGGCTGAAGGTACGGCGCGCGTCCTCGATCAGCACACCGTCCAACGGCACCTTCTCCAGCGGCTGGTCGAGCAGTGCCGCGAGATGGCGCTCCAGACTGTCGCGCAATGGCTTCGCCGCGGGGCCGGGCCATTGCAGCTGCCAGTCGAGGCTCATCCATTCCTTGACCAGGTCGCGATCGAGCGGACCAGCGGAGCCGAGCATCAGATAGACGCGCGTTGCTTCGTAGAGGAATGCCGGCTGCTCGAAGTGGGTCCGCATCTGGCCTTCCAGCCGGACCAGCAGTCGGGGCAACAGCATGTGCTGGAGCGCGTGGCGATATACCTCGCGTGCGCCGGCGCCGAGCTTGCCGGTCTGCGACAGGCCGGGGAACCACTGGGTCGGGGGCGGCGGCGCATCGACACCGAACGGCAGAGCGCGCGCCTGGTCGATCAGCGGGACAACAGTGGGAATCTGCGGATCGGTGGTCACCGGATCGAGCGGGACCGCTTGCGCGGCCTTGATGTAGGCAGTGAGCGCGGTCTGCGACTCATCGAGCGCGGCCTGGTTCGCCTCGCGCGTCTGCACCAGTGCGGCCGCGCCGCCCAGCGCGACCAGCAGCGCGATCGCTGCGGCACCGGCACGGACGAACAGGTTGCGGCGAATCTGCGCGGGATCGCGTGAGACCAGCATCGCCTCGCCGAAGATCACGTCCTTCAGCAGCCGGCCGAGGAAGTAGCTGCGTCCCTGTTCCGGACGCAGCGACGTGGCGCGCTGCGAGTCGATGCCGAAGCTGCGCGCCATCGCGCCGGTCAGGCGGTCGATCGGCGTGCCTTCCTGCGTGCCGGAGGTCAGGTAGGCGCCGCGCAGCACCGGCGCGGGATCGAGGCGGGAACCGCCGAACGCCTCGGTGAGGAATTCGCCGAGTGGGGCGGCGAGGCTCGCCACCTGGGCCGGGAAGCCGGCGATCAGCGTGCGGCGCTCCGGGCTGCGCTCGGCCTGCAGTCGGTCGAGCAGGCGCTGGTTCAGCCGCTCGACCAGCAGCCTGAACTCGCCACCGAACAGGCCGGCGGTACCGGCCTCGGTCTTGTTCAACGGAAAGGTGGCGCCCCAGACCTGCCCGCGTCGCTCGCGATCCAGGTCGTCGAAGAATTCGGTGAAGCCGGCGATCAGGTCGGCCTTGGTGAACACCGCATAGACCGGCACGCGCACGCCGAGTTGGTCGTAGAGCTCCTTCACGCGGCGGCGGACCGCGCGCGCGTGCGCGAGACGTTCCGCGGCAGGTGCGGCCGCGATGTCGGACAGGGCGATCGCCACGAGCACGCCGTTCAATGGCTGGCGCGCGCGGGTGCGCTTCAGCAGGCCTAGGAACGCCAGCCAGCCAGCCTTGTCGACCGCGCTGTCGGAATCCTGCGTGGTGTAGCGGCCGGCGGTGTCGATCAGCACCGCGGTCTCGGTGAACCACCAGTCGCA
Organism: uncultured Alphaproteobacteria bacterium; assembly: GCA_963819855.1. Lineage (GTDB taxonomy): Bacteria > Pseudomonadota > Alphaproteobacteria > Acetobacterales > Acetobacteraceae > JAMXLO01. Next base: position 751,144 of record CAWFYC010000021.1, on the reverse strand, counting down.
CATGCGCGTGCCGCCGACGCCGGCGACCGCACTTTGTCCCATTTCGGCGGCGAGCGGAAACGACAGGCCAGCGTTCAGCAGCGCGGTGGTCTTGCCGGCGCCGGGCGGGCCGATGATCGCATACCATGGCTGCTGGTACAGATAGCCGCGCGAGCCGGACGCCCTTTTCAGCAGCGCCAGTGCCGTGGTCAGCTTTTCCCGCATCGCCGCCGCTTCCTCGGCGGATGCGGCTGCGGTCGGATCGACCTGGACGGCGGTCACGCCTGCGACCAGCGCGGCCTCGTTCTTCCTGCGCCGACGATCGAGCCAGAAGTTTACCCCGGCCCAGATCAGCAACATCGCCGCGATGACGATGACGCGGGGAAGCCAACCTTCCAGGAACGTCAGGAACGGTCCGAACAGCCAGACCAATACGCCCAGCAGGGCAACGCCGACGAAACTCAGGAACCAGCGAGACCCGAGAAAGCGCAGGACGGCACGCATGGTTCAGCCCTGCCTCCGCAGCACGACTTCGATGCGCCGGTTCTGGTCGCGGCCAGCCGGCGTCGTGTTGGGCGCGACCGGATCGGCATCCGCGTGACCTTGCGCCGTGACGCGGCCGGGATCGCCAAGTACGCGCACGATGATCGCGCGTGCAGCCTCCGCGCGTGATTGCGACAACTGAAAGTTGGAGGGGAACTGCACGGTGTGTATCGGCTGGTTGTCGGTATAGCCGTCGACGGTCACCGGACCTTTTTCAGCCTTCAGCGCCTCGCCGATACGCTCCAGCAGGCGGACATAGCTCGGCGCCACCGTCGCGCTGCCCGACGCGAACATGCCGGCATTGCGGATGCGCACGATCGGCATCGCGTGATTGCCCAGCACGGTGACCAGCCCCTGGTCGATCTCCGGCTTGAGGAACACGTAGAGCGGTTCCGGCGCGACTGCCGGCGGCGGTGGCGGTGGACGCACCGGCGCCGGACGGGCGATCTGCGGCATGTGCGCCAGCGGCGCACCGAGCAGTTGTGCGAACACATCGTCCGAGGCGGCGTTGAGGCCGGTGGAGAACCACACGAACAGCCCGCCTATCACCGCGAGCGCGCACGCGCTCATCACCCAGGTCGGCACCACGAAGCGGGCCGGCCGGTACGGCGCCGGCACACCCTGCCAATGCGGCGACAGCGCCGGATCGGCGCCCTGCCGCTGGCGCATGATGATCGTGTAGAGGTCCTCGCGCAGCCGATCGAGCTCGCCGGGCCCGCGCGGAGAGAGGCGGTAACGGCCCTGGAAGCCGAGGCTGAGGCAGAGATACATCAGCTCCAGCACCGGCAGGAACGTGCCGGGATTCTGCCGAAGCTGGGTGAGCAGATCGAAGAACCGTTCGCCGCTGCGTACCTCCTGGTGGAAGGTCGAGACCAGCGAGCGCGCCGCCCAGGCGCCGCTGCTGCCCCAAGGCGTGTTCAGCACCACGTCGTCGAGGCTCGCGCACAGTGCGTAGTGCGCGGGGCGAAGCTGGTCCAACGGCACACCGGCATCGCGCGACGCCTGCTCGAAGGCGCGGATCTGCTGGATTGTGCGCTCGCGCAGGTCGCCCGAGTCGGGTTGGCTGTAGGTGTTGCGCAGGCGGCCTAGAAGCTGGAGCAACGACGCGGCGGCTTCGATCAGCGGGTTGAGGCCGAAGCTGATGGTTTCCGCGCCTTCGGCCGGAAATCCCGCAGCGCCGCGAGCGGGCAATGGCGCGGACGGCGGGGACGAGCCAAACGCTGGTGACGGCGGGGACTCCGGCGCGGGAGCCGCGCGGCGACCGCCGGGGATCGGGCGGATGACGGTGCGGTCCGAGTCGTCGGGTTCGGAGAACGGATTGTCGCTCACCGGAGGGGGTATCTCATCCGCGTATCGCCCAAAGTTCCAGGCGCAGATTGGGGAAATCCCCCGATACGTGGATCGCGAACCCGCCCGAGTTCTGCATCTGCTGCCAATGCGAGCTGGCGCGGTCCAGCTCGAAATAGGTCGCGCCTGCGTAAAATGGCAGTTGTCGCGGCGCCACGGGCAGCGGCCGCACCGCGATCCCCGGCAACGCCACGTTCACCAGCTCGCGAATATGTTCCACCGCGCCGATCTTCACCTGCGAGGGGAACAGCCGGCGCAGCTGCTCGGCCTGCACATCCGCCTGCACCGTCAGCACGAAGTTCGACGCCCGCAGGATCGCGCGGTCGGTGATCGATCCGACACGCACGCCGTGACGCGCCTCGCGCAGCGGGATCGGGATCGCTGTCGCCTCCAGCACTGCCGACAGCGCGCGCCGCAGATCGGCCACCACGGGCGCGAAACTTCGTTGCAGATCATCGTGCCGATACCCCGGATAGGCATTCGGCCGCCGCGTCTCCAGAAACGTCGAAAATTCACCGGCCATCTGTACCAGTGCGGTGTACAGCGCCTCGGGATGCAGATTGGCCGCGTCTGCCCAGTGCGCCAGCACATTCTGCCAGCCGTTGAGCGATTGCAGCAGCAGGAAGTCGGCGACCTGTGCGACTCCCGCCTGACCCGGCGCGGTCATGCGTGCCGCGAGGGCCTCGCCGCGCTGGTTCAGCATCCCCAACAATTCGGCGATCAATCCCGCCAGCGGCGGGGCGGCGGAACACACCAGTGACGGCGGGATCCAACGGTCATCCAGGATGATCCGCCGGTCCGCGGTGACCTCGGTGACCCGCGCCAGACCGACCGACAGATAACCGGTGCGCTCGTCGGTCTCCAGCAGGTAGCGCATGCGCAAGCGGCCGACCTGCAACTCGGCCGGTTGCGGCGACGCCGAATGCGTGTCGTACGCCTCGAACGGCCGCGCGGCATAGCGGCCCTCGGTGGCACTGTCGGCGACCTCGACCCCACCCGCCTGGCGGATCGGCAGCGCGAGATACACCAGCACATTGCGCGCGCTGTCGGGCAGTTCGAGCGGCGGCGGATGATCGGTTTCGCCGGGCAGCGAGAATGGCGTGCCGTCCTCGAACACGCCGGTGGCCGAGGCGAGCGCGAACCGGCCGGTGCCGAGCAGATCGCGATCCAGCGCGTATTCCACCAAGCCCCAGGGATGCGGGCGCAAGGCCTGCACACGCCCGCGCACAAGCTGCTCCATCCAGCGATCCTGCTGCTGGAAATGCTGCGTGCGCAGGAACATGCCTTCCTGCCAGACCACGCGGTTCGTCCAGCTCATCGATCGGCATCCCCCCAGTCGGCAGCCCGCATCAGGTCAGCCGGACTTCAGCGTAATAGCAAGCTTGCCCACGTTCAGTATGAGTTTCGTTGGTCCGCTGGTGGCGACTGCCGAATCGGCACGCCACTGGGCGTTGTCGATGTCGCGATACAACACGACCACGCCGATCGCCTGCACGCCGGGTTTCAGCTCAAATTGCTTGGTCTGCGTCTCGCCGGGCGACAGAACAATTTCCTGTGATGCGGCATCGTCCTGGCCCAGCGTCTGCTGCTCGTGCTCGGTCAACGCGAACACGTCGCTGCGCTCGAACTTCGCGGTCTGCGTGAGCTGGTAGATATGCACCGCGACCGGCGCAGCCTTGCCGGCGCTGTCCGGGTTCTGGTCGGCGCTGCCGATCATCGTCAGCGTCACCACGCCGGGGGGCTTCGGCCCGCACTGCGCCAGAGCGATGACCGGGAGCAGCTTCAGCAGGGAACGGCGGCGGATCATTGTCGCTCCTTCGCGGACACCTCGTGCAGCGAACGCTCGTAGGCGCGTGCGAACGCCTTGCCGAACACGCTGTCGAAATCATCGGCGAGCGCCTGCACGGTGCGGGCGTGCAGTGCTTCGTACGCGTCCCAGGCGCGCGCCTTCCGCTGCGCCGGCAACAGCGTCATGGCGCCGCCCTGCTCGGCCTGCGCGCGCAGCTTTACCGGATCGAGCCCATCCAGCACCGCGCGCACCGCGAACTGCATCGCTGCCATCGAGGCGAGCTCGTGCAGCCGGATGTCGCGCAGCGCATCCGCTACTGCCTCGTGCGGTGTCATGTCGGTGCGGCGGCCGGTTCCGATCAGCGCGGCAAGCGCGTCATCATCGCCGGCCGAGAATTTCAGCGGGTTGTTGCCGTGCGCCTGGATCATCGTCTGCTCGATGCGGAATTCGCTCTTGATCTGGGCGCGCGCGATCAGCACCGCCCGCAGACCGGCAACCAGAGTGCGGAACGCCTTGCCCAGCGCGAGCATGGTCGCCGGTGGATCTTTTGGGTGCGCGTCCTGTAGGCCGGCGCCTTCCAGGAACGCCGCCAGCAGCGCGCCATCATCGGCAATCGTTTCGCTCTCCGGCGGTGGCGGGCGCACCGGGCGTGGGGTAGCCACCGGGCGCGGGGTGGCCACCGGTGGCGCGACGGCCGCCCGGCGCGGGGTGGCCACCGGGGGCGGCGGAGCAACCGGCGGTTCGTCGAACGGTGACTCGACTATTTCGGGTTCAACCGGTTGCGACTCCGTTGCCCGCGCAACCGGCTGCGGGGGGGGTGCCGGCGGTGCGCCACCGGCCGGCGCTATCCCTTCCAGTAGGTCCTTGTCCCAGTCGTCCGGCAGCAGGTCATCGCCGGGAATTATGCCGCCGGAATTCAGCGGCATCTGGCCGGGCTCGGCAGTCATACGGAATGCGTCCTGCATGACCGGCGAATTGTCGGCCTGGGTTGGACCACGGAATGGTGTATCGGGCGGTTCCGGCGCCAACGGATCGAAATCGTGCGGCAACTGTGCCGACGTGGGCGCGATGCGCAGGCTCGGATGGTCCGGTTCGTCGAACGGGTTGCGCTCCGGCCGGGACGGGCCGAACGGGTCCATGGCGAACGGATCGGCGAACGGGCTGCTGCCCGCAACCGAGCGCGGCCGCACCGCGTCTTCGACCAGCCGCACCTCGATCTCGTAGGCGCCCAGGCGCAGCCGATCGCCATCGCGCAGGCTGCGCATATCGCCGGCGCCGATCGGATCGCCTTCGCGATTGAGGAAGGTTCCGTTGGTCGAGGTGTCAGCGAGCTGCCACGCCCCGCCGCGGAACGCCACGGCGAAGTGTCGCTTGGAAAGCAGCCGCTCGGGATCAGGCAACACCCAGTCAACGCCGGGCCCACGCCCGACGGAGAACTCTCCCCCGGCAACGTTGCGGGTCTCGGGTGCCACCGCGTCCGGGCAGCGCAGTACCGTCATGATCAGTTGCATGGTCTCAGCCGTGATGCGGCCGGCCGCCGGTTCGTCGCGTCATGCCGTCTCGGCAGGCAGCCGGCCGGGGCCACCCGCAGCGATATTACGCCCACTTTCGAGGAACCGGCGCAATCTTGCTTGCCGCCGCGTAACGTCGCCACGGACGGAGGCGAGCGCCACCGCGCCAGCCGCGGCCCTCCCGGCGAGATGCGCCGCCGGCGGGACGGCGGGCTGCCCCTCCGGCGAAATCGAATCGCCACTCCAGAACGCGGCAATCGCCGCCCACGACTCCGGACTGACGCAGCCGCCGGCCTGCGCGTGATCGAAGGCGATGCGCCGCGTCTTGTCGGTCTGCTGGCGGACCCACTCCTCGGCCGCCTCGCACGCCGCGCGGTCGATTGACGGCAGGTCGGGCGGCGCGGTGTGACTGACGCACATACAGGCCCACCACACCGCCTCGCGCTTCGGCAGCGCATGTGCGACCAGCCGCGTCGCCTCGGTCAGGAAGCCCGCCTGCTCGAGCCGTTCCAGCGCGACCGGCACCTCGGTGCAGTCCGCAATGACCGCCGCCGCTTCCGGACTCAGCGCCAGTTGCGGCACCAGCGCCGCGAGATCCCCACCGATGAGTTTGACCAATGTCTGCGACATGACGGTCGGTCAGTTGATCATGGTGATGGCGCCTTGGATCTGCAGCATCGCATCAGCGTTGACCTGGGTCATCAGACCCTTGAGCTGGGTCTGGATCTGACCTTCGATGCTGATCATCATGCCCTTGATGGTGACGCCCATCTGATCGATCTTGATCGAGCTCTCGCCCACCTTCAGCTCGATGCTCTGCATCGCCTCGTTGGTGATTGCGCCGAGATCGGCCTTCAGGCTGACATTGCCCATCTTCACGTCGGTGGTGTGGTTGCCCATGGCGATCTTCACGTCGTGATTACCCTGATCGACGCTGAGGCTGTTGTTGCCCTTGCTGACCGCGACCGAACGGTTGCCATCGGTCACCGTGAGGCTGTGGTCCTGCTTCACCTTGATGGTCTGATTGTTCTGGATATCGACGGTCTCGTCCTTTTTCACCGTGACGATGCGGCAGTTGTCGATGGTCAGGGTCTGGTCGTTCTTGACGTAGGTCTTCAGGTCCTTCTGGGCCTGCTGGTAGATCAGTTCGCTGCCCGCCTTGTCGTCGAAGGTGTACTCGTTGAAGTCGGAGGTGCCACCCTTCAGGCTGGAGCGGGTGCGAAAGCCTGACTTGGTCTTGTCGGCCTTGCTGTAGATCGGCGTGTCACGGCCGTTGTACAGCCCGCCGATCACGATCGGCCGGTCCGGGTCGCCGTCGACGAACGCAACCGCGACCTCGGTACCGACGCGCGGGATGAATTGCGCGCCCCAGCCCTTGCCGGCCCACGGCTGGATCACCCGCGCCCAGACCGCGTCGCCGCCGGTGGCTTCACGACGATGATCCCAGTAGAAGCGGACCTTCACGCGACCCAGGTCGTCGGTGTGGATCTCCTCGCCGTCCTGGCTCTTGATGTCGGTATCCTTGGCGCTCTGCGGCCCCATCACCAGCGCGGTATGGACGCCGTCCATGCGCGGGCGCGCTGTGACCAGGGGTTGGCGCCATGTGGTGGATGACGGGAAGCAGGTGAAGGTGTTGGAGTAGACCGCGCTGCCCGCGCCGACCAGCCAGGTGTCGTCGTTGGCATAGTGCGCCACGCTGCGCACGACATACTTGCCGTTGTAGGTGCCGCTCGTGCTGGACAGCGAGAACTCGCCGCCCGGGACGATGCCGCCGAACCGCGTGGCGCCATCGAACAACGAGGCGCGGGCTTCGTGCGCTTCCATCTCCCATTTGGTACGATTGGTGAGCGTGCCGTTGTCGAAGGTCAGTGCCGGCCAGCGGAACACGTCCCGGGTGTCGGGGCCGCTGGCCGACAGCGTGGTGGGCTGCTCGTTCTGAAGCAGCGTATCGGGGTTCTCCGGGTCGTAGTCCTTGAACTTCATCTTGCCGCGGGCCGTCGAAGCCGCGCCACTGAAGTTGCTGACCAGCAACGCATCGGCATCGCCGCTGTCCAGATGGAGCGTCGCCCCCGCGATGTCGTAGAAGGAGACGTTCTGGTTGACGATGACCAGGGTGTGGCCGTCGGCGCGGTGCTTGAAAAAGTAGTACCAGCCTTCCTCCTCCATTAGGCGGGTGACGAAGTGCAGGTCGCTCTCGTTGAACTGCACCGTATACTCGCGCGAGCTGCTCGATGGCGGCCCACTGACATCGGTCAGTCCGGCATCGTTGAAAATCGCCGTGATGATGTCGCCGGCGGACATGTTCTGGTAGACGCGGCAATCGACCGTGTGTTCCAGGAAGGCGAGCCGCGGTGCGATGCTGAAGTGATAGAGCTGGTTGTCGTGCGGGTCGGATTCGCTGCGCGCGGTGCCCATCGCCGTGACGCCCTGCACGACGCCGTGGAAGTAGCGCACCGGCTCGCCTTCAGCTTGCAATGTGACGCAGGCTGGCTTGTTCAGTACGTTGTTCGAATCGAACTGCCCGGTCTGATGGACCGCATCCACCTCGAAGCGAAAGGGCTGGCTGATCGCCTCCTGCGCCGACAGCATGATGGGAATCAGCACGTCGCCGGTCATGCCGGTCGCCGTCATCCGCAGAAGAGCCCTCTCGCGCGTCCACGCTGGCATGTCAGGCCGCCTACTCCTTTAGACAGGTTCTGCACACCGTGCCGTCACTCCTTCGTCTCCGGTGTCGCCAGTCAGCACAGGCGAAGCGATAGCACGCCAGAACGGGCGGGCACCACAGGGAATTCTGTGGCGCAGAATTCTCCGGGAACGACGGTGCGAAGGCCGGGAGCACAGCCAGGCGCGAGTGTTCGAAGACAGCCATGGCAGCATGACGCGTGCAAATCAGAACAGCCTTGGATATGCTGTGGATCGGCAGCTACTACCGGGTTGCTGGACGATGATAAGGCGCAAGGTACGCCCTGGAGGACGCATCCTCTCGGCACCATTCCCGAACAGAGAGAACCTAATGGCTGACCTTCTCCACATCTACGATGCAGGTGTTAACTTCGCCATACGAAGCTCATTTCGCGCGCGGACGGCGGATTACTCGCTCGCCGTTGCGGGCAACCAGACCGTGAAAGAAAGCGCCGAGGAATGGAAAGCAAGGATGAGTCATCTGGGAGTGTTTGACTCAATTAGTCCGCCGCATGAATGGGTCCTCGGTGGTTGCAAAGAACTATTGACCGCGTTGGACAACCTGGTCGCGAAGAGAATGACCTTCCGCCGCGTCATCTTCAGCACACATGGGAACCAGGGGCGAATCTACATCGGCGATGAGGCGATCGATGCAAAGGTTCTGCGAGAGACGTTCTCTGGACGGAACTACGGGCAACTGTTCCCCTTGTTCACGAGGATGTGCTTCGACGGGTGTAATGTGGCGGCAGGTAACGAAGGCTGGGCTTTCCTCGAAACGGCCGGACAGGTCTTTCTGCCATCTTTCGGAGGGGTCGCATTCGGATACGCGTCGTACGGGCTTGCCGTTCCCTGGTATCATACCGTTCATCCTGGAGGTGACGCCAGATATGTCACTGTCGGGCCTGGCGGAGTCCCCCTGGCCCGTTATACCGACCTCGACCTGGTCAGGAACGAGTTCAGAAGCGAGATTAAGGGCACGTGGTTCGAAAGGGTCGGTGGGAGTCTTCCCCCGTTCATTTGATGTCCTTCTACCGCGGCCAGGCGTTCCACTGCCGCGGTCAGGCAGCTATCAGCAATGGTCACGACGCGACACCCGCGAGGTCCAGCTCGGTCGCGCGCAAGCAGCGCGTGAAATGACCTCGCGCGACCTCCCGAAGTTGCGGTACCTCCTGCCGGCACCGCTCTGTCGCATAGCGGCAGCGGGGGTGGAACGCGCATCCTGCGGGCGGGTCGAATGGATCCGCGACGTCGCCCTCCAGCACGATACGCCGCGCTCGAAGCCGCGGGTCCGGCACCGGCACCGCCGACAGCAGCGCCTCGGTGTAGGGATGCCGCGGTGTCGCAAATAACGCCGCGGTGGGCGCCACCTCCACGATCCTGCCCGCGTACATCACCGCCACCCGGTGGCTGACATGCTTCACCACCGACAGGTCGTGCGCGACGAACAGATAGGCGATGCCCAACCGATCCTGCAGCTCCAGCATCAGGTTGACGATCTGCGCCTGCACTGACACGTCCAGCGCCGACACCGGTTCATCCGCCACGATCAGCGACGGCGACAGTGCGAGCGCGCGCGCGATGCCGATACGCTGACGCTGCCCTCCGGAGAAGGCGTGCGGGAAGCGGTTCAGATAGGCACTCGGCAGATGCACCAGCTCGAGCAGCTCGGCCACGCGCGCATTGCGGGCGTGGGTGTCGGTCATGCCGTTGACCAGCAGCGGTTCGCCGATGATCTCGGCGATCGTCATGCGTGGGTTGAGCGACGAGAACGGGTCCTGGAAGATCATCTGCATCTGCCGCCGCAGCGGCCGCAGCTGCTTGCGCGGCAGCCGTGCCACGTCGATCTCGGCGCCGCTTTCGGTGCGAAAGCGGATCTCTCCTCCGGTCGGGGCGATCGCGCGCAGGATGCAGCGCGAGGTGGTGGTCTTGCCGCAGCCACTCTCGCCCACCAGCGACAGGGTCTCGCCGCGGTCGATGGTGAAGCTCACATCATCGACAGCGCGAACGTGACCGACCACGCGGCTGAGCAGGCCGCGGCGGACAGGATAGAATTTGCGCAGGGTACGCACGTCGAGAACACGGGCTGTCGCGCTCATGCCGCCGCCTCCACACCGGTGGTGTAGAGGTGGCACGCGACGTCATGCCGATCGCCGATCGCGACCTCGGCAGGGAACGACCTCTCGCACACGCCGGCGATATGGTCGGGACAGCGCGGATGGAACGGACAGCCGGGTGGTCTCGCATAAGGATGCGGGATCGAGCCCGCGATCGTCGCCAGCCGCGCCCGCGGCTCGGCCAGCACGCTGGGGATCGAACGCAGCAACGATTGTGTATACGGGTGCCGCGGCGCGTGGAAAATCGCGTCCACCGGCCCCTTTTCCACCTCGTGGCCGAGATACATCACCACCACGTCGTCCGTCATCTCGGCGATCACACCCATGTCGTGGGTGATCAGGATCACCGCCAGCCCGCGCTCCTGCTGCAATCGGCGGATCAGCTCCAGGATCTGCGCCTGCGTCGTGACGTCGAGCGCGGTGGTCGGTTCGTCGGCGATCAGGATGCGCGGTTCCGCGGCGAGCGCGAGCGCGATCATCACCCGCTGGCGCAGTCCGCCGGACAGTTCGAACGAATACGCGTCCACCCGCTGTGCGGGGCGCGGAATGCCGACCATTGCCAGCAGCTCGATCGCGCGCGCCCGAGCCGCGCGTTTCGACAGCGCGGAATGCAGGCGGATTGCCTCGATGAGCTGGTTGCCGACGGTATGGAATGCCGACAGCGAACTCATCGGCTCCTGAAACACCAGGCCGATCTCGCCGCCGCGGATCGCGCGCATGTCGGGGCCGTCGACGGCGAGCTTCACCAGGTCCACGGCGCGTCCATCGGCACGACGCAGCACGATCTCACCAGATACGATGCGACCGGGGCGTTCGACGATACGCAGGATCGAGCGCGCGGTGACGCTCTTGCCGCAGCCGGATTCACCGACGATGCCGAGGGTGCGGCCGGGAAACAGGTCGAACGAGGTGCCATCGACCGCGCGCACCACGCCCTCGTCCGGAAAGAAATGCGTGTGCAGATCGCGTACCGATAGGATCGGCTCAGCCATACGGATCTGCCGCATCGCGCAGCCCGTCACCCAGGAAGTTGAACGCCAGGATCACCACGATCACCGGAACCGCGGCGAACAACAGCCAGGGTGCCAGGCCGAGCGTCTGCAGGTTCTGGGCGTCCTGCAGCAGCACGCCCCAGGAGATCGCCGGCGGGCGCAGCCCGAGGCCCAGAAACGACAACGTGGTCTCGCTGATGATCATCGCCGGCAGCGCCAGACTGACCGCGGCGATGATGTGCGACAGGAACGACGGCACCATGTGGCGGAAGACAATGCGTAAGCGCGAGGCGCCGGCGAGTTCGGCGGCGGTGATGAAATCCTCCTCGCGCAGCGCCAGGAACCGGCCGCGCACCACGCGCGCGAGCTCGGTCCAGCCGATCAGCGAGATGATCAGCGTGATGGCGAAATACACCTGCTGCGGCGTCCAGCTCGCAGGCACCGCCGCGGCGAGACCCATCCACAGCGGGATGGTCGGGATCGAGCGCAGAATTTCGATGATCCGCTGGATCACGGTATCGACCCAGCCGCCTTGCAGCCCGGAGATGCCGCCAAGCAGCACGCCGAGCACGAGGCTGAGCGCCACGCCTGCCAGTCCGATGGTAAGCGAGGTGCGCGTGGCGAGTATCAGGCGCGAGTACAGGTCGCGGCCGAGCTGGTCCGTGCCGAGCAGGAACAGCGCGTTCTCCGGCTTGCCGTCGGCAACGCCGAACAGATGGATGTCGGTGGGGATCAGGCCCAGGAACGAGTAGCGATAGCCGTGCGCGAACAGCACCAGATCGCGCGGTTCGCTCGGATCCGGTGCGTAGCTCAGCTTGAAGGTGCGAAGGTCACGCTTGCCCTTCAGCGCATAGACATGCGGGTCGAAGTGGCCGTCGGCGTCGAACCAGTGGATCGGCTGCGGCGGAATGTAGCTGCGCGCGGCCTCGGTATCGAACGGCGGCGCATAGGCCAGCACGTCGGCGAACAACGCGACCAGGTAGAACAGGCCGACGATCACCGCGCTGACCAGCGCCAGCCGGTGCTTGCGGAAGCGCCACCAGATGAGCTGACGCTGGGTCGCAACGGCAACGCGGGATTCCGCTTCGGTAACGAGCGGTTCGTCGATGACGGCGTCGCTCATCGGAGCTGACCAAGCCGGATGCGAGGATCGATCCACATCAGCAGCAGGTCGGACAGCAGCGTACCGATCACCGTAAGCACCCCGAGCATCAGGATGATGCTGGACGCCAGCAGCATGTCCTGCGACAGCAGCGATCGCAGCAGCAGCGGCCCGACGGTCGGCAGGCTGAGCACGACGGAGATGATCACAGAGCCGGAGACCATGAACGGCAGCAGATAGCCGATGGTGCTGGCGAAGGGATTGAGCGCGGCTCTTACCGGATATTTCAGGATGACATGCGATTCCGGCAGTCCGCGGGCTCGCGCGGTGACGACGTAGGGCCGACGCAGCTCGTCCAGCAGGTTGGCGCGCATGATCCGCACCAGCTGTGCCGTACCGGCCAGGGACAGGATCAGGATCGGCACCGGCAGGTGCTGGAGCAGGTCGACGACCTTGGCCCAGGTCCAGGGCGCCAGTTGCTGCTCGGCGGAGAACAGGCCGCTGACACTGATACCGAACCACCGCAGCCCGAAATACATCACGATCAGCGCCAGCAGGAAGTTCGGAATGGCGAGCCCGACAAAGCCCAGGAAGGTGAAAAAATAGTCGCCCAACGAGTATTGTCGCACCGCGGAGTAGATGCCGATCGGCAAGGCCAGTCCCCAGGTGACGACGATAGCCCCCAGCGACAGCAGTATGGTGAGCCACAGCCGGTCACCGATGACTTCGGTCACCGGCCGGCCGTATTCGAACGAGCGGCCAAAATCGCCGCTCGCCACCATGGCCAGCCATTTCCAGTATTGCACCCATAGCGGCTGATTGAGGCCATAGGCGAGACGCATGGCATCCGCTTCGGCAGCCGAGATCTGGGTGCCCGAGGCGGCCGCCTGGGCCGCGTAGGCGGTGACGAAATCCACCGGCGGCAGATGAAGGATGGCAAAGGTCACCAACGTGATCGCGAAGATGGTGATCACCGCCAGCACCAGACGGCGCCCGAGGTAGGTCAGCATGAATTACCCCCGCCCTGTCATTGCGAGGAGCGCAGCGACGAAGCAATCCATGCCACATTGGGTGCGCAGATTGCTTCGTCGCTTCGCTCCTCGCAGTGACAGTCCGGTCATGCCTTGAAGTACCACGTCTCGGGATGCGAGTTCCCTGGCGTGCGGCAGTGTTGCGCGTTGCATACCCGGGCGGCGATATTGCCCAGTCGGTTCGACACCAGGCGCACGCCAAGTCCCGCCGGGGACTGCCCGACCGTGCCGATGCCATACTGCTGATCGACCAGGATCTTCCAGATCTCCTGCGCGTTGCGGTTGCGGCCTTCGGCCTGCAGGCCGGCAGCCTCGGTGTAGAGATCGAATATCTTCAGGATGTTCGGATCGTCCGGTTTGGTGCCCTGCTTGCCGCCGGACGAATACCATGTCGCGTACTCGGGCCCGAACGCCGCGTTCTGCACGACGGGCACCGCCCAGGTGGGAAACAGGTACAGCAACTCGGTCCCGCCATTGTTCCAGACGAACAGTTGATGTTCGTTGTTGTATGACTTGGCGAAGCCGAGCCCGCGCTCCATTTCCTTGACATCCGCCTGGATGCCGATCTTGCGCCACTGGTCAGCGACCATTTCGGACAGCTTTGGATATGGCAGGAACGCCGCGATCGCGATGACCTGGAGGCGCAGTCTATCGCCATTGTCGGTGCGGACCCGGAAGCCGTCCGCATCCTTCTTGGCCAGGCCGATGCCATCCAGCATCTTGTTCGCCCGTGCCAGATCATAGGTGGACCACTTCTTGCGCCATTCCGGGCCGGGACTTTGCGGCATGCTCTCGCCCGGCGCGGGCGAGCCGGGCGTGCCGACACCCAGCCAGAACGTCTCGTTCAACTGGTCACGATCGATGCCGAGCGACAGTGCGCGACGGAAATCGGCGTTGGTCAGCCATTTGCGGACTTCTGGATCGGCCGTGAAACTCTGGTTCACGTGGAACATGAAGTCGGATCCGGCGAAACCGAGATCCAGATGAACCTTGTAGTTGCCCTTGGCCTGGTTATCGAGCAGCACCGGCAGTTTGCCGAGGTCGATATGACGCTCCTGTTCGTCGTATTCGCCGGCCATCGCGCGGAGGTTGACGACCTCGAGGTTCTCCGCAAGCGTGAACTGGATCCGATCGAAATAGGGCAACTGGTTGCCCGCAGTATCGACCGCGTAATAGTACGGGTTGCGCTCCAGCAGCCAGATCGGGTTATTGATCGGCCGCACACTGCGCCACGGCCCAAGCACCGGCACGTCGGGGTTTAGTCTCCAGTCCTTCTTGAAGTGCAGCATCTGCACCCAGTTCTCGAACCCTTCCTGCTTCGCGCGTGCGTTCACTGCCTCGACCGACGAGTATTTCGGCAGGAACTGCTTGAGGTAATGGCCCGGTGCGTAGGCGCCGAAGCTGACCTTGTCGGATTGGCGGACGGCCTGTCCACCGCCCATCGCGGTATCGCCGGCCATCATGTCCTCGAACAGATAATACGGTACGTCGAACTCCCAGCGCACGGTGGTGTCATCGACCTTGACCATCCGGCCGGGCTTTCCCTGCGGACGCATCTCCGGCGTCGGCGTCGGAACGATTTCCGGGTTGTTGTAGATGTCCTCGAACCAGAAGATGAAATCGTCGGCGGTGTAGGATGCGCCGTCCGACCATTTCATGCCCTTGCGCAGGAACAGCGTGTAGGTCTTGCCGTCTTCGCCGAGTTCGTAGCCCTTGGCGACGCAGGGCACGATCTTGCTGCCGTCCGCGCTCCAGTGCAGCGGTTTGTCGGACGAGAGGATGCGGTTGCCGTTCTCACCATCGGCGGGTCCGGTGAATGCGCGCCGCCAGGTGCCACCATATTTGCCGATTTCGTTCAGCGGCTGCCAGACCATCGGTTCCGCGGGAATGCGCTGCTCCACCGGCGGCAGCTTCCCGGCCTTCACCTGTTCCGCGAGCATCGGCGCTTCCGAGAACTGCTTCGGCCACTTCGCCGGATCGGTGATCATCGTCGGGCCCTGGATCTCGCCGACCAGGCCGGACTGCGACAGGCCGCTCTGCTGTGCCTCCGCGACCGCGCTGCGCAGGAATTCCATGGCGACCGGGCTGGCGGCGAGGCCGGCCAACATGGCACGGCGCGACAATCTGACTTCTGACATGGGCGTTTCCCGCAATGAAATGTGGCGGCGTAATCTACCGGCCGGGCCTGTGACTTGCCAGTGCCGTCAGAGCATGACTGTCCCGCCGTCCACCGCGATCGTCTGTCCGGTGACAAAACAACTACCATCCGAGATCAACCACGCGACCGTTCCGGTCAGGTCCGCCGGTTCCAAGGTGCGCTGGATCGACTGACCCGCGCGGATCACCTCCAATCCGTGATCCAGCCGTTCCCCGAAGAACTCGGCGGTGCCTTCGGTGATCACGGCGGAGGGCGCCAGCGCGTTGACCCGGATGTTGTCGCGCCCAAGCTCGCGCGCGAGCCCGCGCGTCAGGCCGATCACCGCGGCCTTCGACGTGGTGTAGTGCAGGGCGTATGCCATACCGTAGGTTGCGGCGAGCGATGCGATATTGATGATCGACCCGCCGCCCGACTGGCGCATCGCCGGCACCACCGCCTTGCAGCAGTTCCAGATGCCCTTGACGTTCACTGCCATTGTCGCGTCCCAGTCGGCCTCGGCGATCTGGTTGAAGCGTCCGCCGCGCAGCGAACCGTACAACGCCGCGTTGTTGATCAGCGCGTCGACGCGGCCGAAGCGTTCCATCGCCAGTTCCACCATCGTATCGGCGGACGCGATGTCGGTGACGTCCAATGTGACGGCGATCGCGCCGTTGGCGGCCGCACTGGCCGCCGCGGCGCAGTCGGCAATATCACCGGCGACGATGCGCGCGCCGGCCTCGCCCAGGAAGCGAGCATATTCGAAGCCCAGCCCGCGCGCGGCGCCGGTGATCAGCACGACCTTGTCGGCAACGCTCATTGGTGTTTCCTCCATCTCCGCCTGTTACGCGGTGGCCCTGCCCATCCGATACTCATCGACCATGTCACGCACACGATACACCTGCACCAGCCCGCGGATCAGCGTTGGCGCGACGCGATGCCAGCCGAGCGGGCGCAGCGGCGTCAATGGGAACACCGTCGCATCATCGCGCGCGCCCCGCACCAACGTGGCCAGATCACGACCCATCATCGTTGCCGCGGCGATGCCGCGGCCATTGTAGCCGAGACCGGCATACAGCCCCGGCGCGAGTTCGTGCAGACGCGGAAAGTGATCGGTAGTCATTGCCACCCAGCCGGTCCATGCCTGCTGCCACTTCACCGCACCGAGTTGAGGGAACAGCCGCCGGATGCGCGCATCCACCCGGCGCCAGTCGGCGCGTGGTTCGGCCCCGAAGCTCGGTCCGTGCGCGCTGCCGTGCAGCCTGCCGTCGGGCAGCATGCGTACGCCAGAATAGAGCAGCCGTGTGTCGGTGAGTGACTGACGCTCCGGCAGGATCGTGTGGCGCACGTTGTCGGACAGCGGTTCGGTGACGAAGCCGTGGCCGCGCATCGGAATGATGCTCTCGCGCAGGCTGGACCAGAGGTCGCCGGTGTAGGCATTGGTGGCGATCACGACGTTGTCCGCGGTAAGGACCGCACTGTCGGCGCCGATCTCCCAGCGTCCGTTGCGCGGTGTCAGGCTGTGGACCGGCGTTCCCACATGGAGCACGGCGCCTGCCGTGGCGGCCGCATGCGCCAACCCGCGCGCGTAGGCGAACGGATTGATATTGCCGCCGCGCCGATCGAGCGATGCCGCCGGATAGAGTGAAGAACCGATCGCTTCGGCGCAGCGCGCGCCCTCCAGCATCTCCACCGGTGCGGCGCGTTGCTGCCAGTACCGCGTGCGCCGTTCCAGATCGCGTCGTCCGCTCGGCGAATGCGCGGCGAAGATCAGACCCGAACGGATCGCCCAGCACTCGATCCGATGGCGGAGAATCAGTTCGAACACCAGATCGGGTCCCGCCGCCACCGCATCGACGACACGTTGCCCACGGTCCGCACCGTAGTGGCGCAGGATCGCCTCGTGCCCCGGCTTCAGATAGGGCACCACCTGGCCGAATGCGCGGCCCGACGCGCCCCAGCCGATCTGCTTCGCCTCCAGCACCGCGACCTCGATGCCGGCCTCGGCCAGATGCAGCGCGGTGGAAAGCCCGGTGAACCCGGCGCCGATGACCGCCGCCGCGACATGGCGCCGGCCCTCCAATGGCTGCGTCGGCGGCGGTGGCGGCGCGGCGCGTGTATACACGTCGGGCGGGCCGGCCAGGTCGGATAGCGGCGCATGCATGCGACCGACGATGCGGCCGGTTGCCGGTATGCGCAACTGCCGGCTAGGCTCGCCGCAAGTCCAAGAGCGAGAGGCCGGTTCCATGGCGCCCAACGCAAAGCGCGTGTTTTATGTGAAGTATCTGTCGGGGCCGATCTTCGGCCAGATCCTGGCGAAGCGGCCTGACATCCAGCTCGACAAGTTGGAAAACGAGACGCCGGACGCAGAGGCGGAACCGGTCCTGTCGCAGGCGCATGCGTATCAGATCGGAGCGTCGCGTCAGGTGATCGGCAAGCACCTTCAGGTGACCGATGCGCTGCTGGCGAAGACGCCCAACCTGGTGGCGGTGTCGTCGAACGGTGCCGGCTACGACACCATCGATGTCGACGCGTGCTCGCGGCAGGGCATCATCGTGGTGAACCAGTCGGGCGGCAACAAGGAGGCGGTGGCCGAGCACGCGCTGGCGATGCTGCTCACGCTGTCGAAGCGGATCATCGAGGTCGATCGCCGCATGCGCCGCGCCCCTGATATTCCACGCAACGCGTTCATCGGCACGGAGCTGCTTGACAAGACGATCGGCATCATCGGCATCGGCAATGTCGGAGGACGGCTGGCGGAATTGTGCAAGGGCCTGTTCCGCATGCGCGTGCTGGCGTACGACCCGTATCTTTCGGCGGCGCAGATCGCGGCGAAGGGAGCGGAGAAGGTCGCGACGCTGGATGAGATGCTGCGCCAGGCCGACTACGTGTCGGTGAACGCGCCGTACACGAAAGAGACCAAGAACATGATGGGCACACGCGAGTTCGCGCTGATGCCGAAGCACGCCTATTTCGTCACCACCGCGCGCGGCGGCATCCACGACGAGGACGCGCTCGCGGATGCGTTGGAGGCGAAGCAGATTGCCGGTGCAGGGTTGGATGTGTGGGAGGACGAACCGCCGCCGCATGACCACCGGCTGATGGCGTTCGATAACGTACTGGTCAGTCCGCACACGGCAGGTGCGACGCACGAATCGCGCGACAACATGGCGCGGTTCGCGGCCGAGCAGCTGATCGACATCCTGGATGGCAAGCGCCCGCCGCGGCTGATCAATCCGGAGGTGTGGCCGGCGTATTGCGAGCGGTTCGAGCGGTTATTGGGGGTGAGGCCGCACGAGTAACCGGCGGCACCCTCACCCGCCGCTCCGCGGCGACCTCTCCCGCAAGCGGGAGAGGTGATTCGCATGTCCATCTCGCCCACGAAGTGGGAGAGGTCGGCGAGCCAAGCGAGCCGGGTGAGGGTGCCGCCGCCTGCTCAACCCTTCGCGTAACTTCCGGCCGACCGTCCTGCGATCCGACCGAACACCGACCCTGACATCAGTCCCGCACCACCAAGATAATTCTGATAGAACACGCCGCCCACCAATTCGCCCCCCGCGTACAGGCCGGGGATGACGCGGCCGGTGGTGTCCTCCACCTCGCCGTCGGTGGTGATCTTCAATCCGCCGAAGCTGAAGGTAATGCCGCAGGTCACAGCGTAGCCATGATACGGCGGTTCGTCGATCGGCAGCGCCCAGTTGGACTTCGGTGGCGTGATGCCCTTGGTGGCCTTGCCGTCGAGGATCGCCGGATTGTAGTCACCCGGCTGGCACGCGGCGTTGAACTCGTGCACCGTCTTCACCAGCCCTTCGGGGCTGATCTCCAGCTTCTGCGCCAGCTCCTCCAGTGTGCTCGCCTCCGCCTTGGTCACCTGGCGGATCCGATATTCGTCGCGGGTCATATCGATGGTCTTCTTGTCGAAGATCTGCACCGCCATGCGCTGCGGCTGCTTCATCACCTCGCGTCCATACTTGGCATAGGTGTGGTTGCGGAAATCCGCACCTTCATCGACGAAGCGCTCGCCATTGGCATTGACGATGATGCCGATCGGATAGGAGTGCTTCTGGTAGTTGTCGAGCACTACCCGGTCGCCGAACGGCGGCGCGCTCAGGTCCCACTGCACCGCGTGACACGTCGACCAGCCGCCGAACGCCGCGGCACCGATCTCCAGTGCCGCCTTGATGCCGTCGCCGGTGTTGTGCCTTGTGCCGCGCACGCGCGCCATCTCCCAGCCCGGGCCGTAGTAGCGCACCCGCATCTCCGGATCGGCCTCGAAGCCGCCGCAGGCGAGCACCACCGCCTTGGCGGAAATGTCCTCGTAGCCGTCCGGGCCGAACACCGTGACGCCGGTGACGTCGCCCTTGCGGTTCTGGATCAACCTGCGCAGCGCGGTGTTGTAGCGCACCGCGACGCCGTACCGCTCGGCCGACTTGAACAGGAAATCCACCAGCCCCCAGCCGCCGCCGACCGCCTCCACCGCCATGCCGCCGAAGAAGTGCTGGATGCCGTTCACCAGATAGGACTGGCGCTTGAACATCGGAATCCACCGCACGCCCTTCTCGCGCATCCACACCACGGTCTCGCGCGAGCGGTTCACCAGCAGGTCCGCCAGTTCCGGTTCCGAAAGGTTCTCGGTCACCTTCATCAGATCGTCCATGTAGATCTCCGCCGTGAACGGCGGGATGTACATCTGCTTCGCCTCGGCGTCCGACAGATCGGCCAGCACGTCCTTGCGCAGGTCGTCCACGCCGTGGTGCACGAAGCGGAAACCGCCGGCGGTGAAGGTGGAGTTGCCGCCCCGCTCCTCCTCGTTGGCCTTCTCCAGCACCAGCACCTTGGCGCCCTGCTCCTGCGCGGAGAGCGCGGCGCACAGCGCGGCGTTGCCCGCGCCAACCACGATCACGTCATACCGGCCGGCATCAGCCATCGGGCCCTCCTAATCCTGCGTCGCGTCTCCTTACGAACGGTTGCCGCCGCGCGCAAGGCGTCGCACAGTCGCCGCTTCCGGACCGGAGAGCAGGGATGGAGTGGCACGAGATCGTGCGCGACGTGCTGAAACGGCATCAGGTGAAGCTGGTCACCTACGTGCCCGACAACGTGCTGCGCCCGCTGATCGACGCCGTGCACGACGACCCGTTCTTCACCGCGTTCTCCTGCGCGCGTGAGGAGGAGGCGGTGGGTATCGTGTCCGGCGCCTGGATGGGCGGGCTGCGCGGTATCGTGCTGATGCAGACCTCCGGGTTCGCCACGCTGCCGAACGCGATCGCCTCGCTGGCGGTGCCGTTCCAAATCCCCGTGCTGATGATGGTGTCCGAGCGCGGCACGCTGGGCGAATTCAACATCGGCCAGTCGCTGGTGGCGCGCACCATGCGCCCCGTTCTGCAAGCGCTCGCGGTGGAGCACCACACGATGACGCGGCTCGACGAAGTGGAGTTCATCCTCGATCGCAGCATCACCCAGGCGGTCGCCACCCGAGCGCCGTGCGTGTTCATCCTCTCGCCGCTGCTGACCGGCGGCAAGGTGTTCGCGAAGTGAGCCCGACCATGACGATTGAGGACCGGGCTGGCGCCCGGAACCACGCATGACCTTTGCAGCAAACCATCCGGCACGCCGCGACCAGGCGAAGGTGATGAATCGCTTCGATATCACCCAACGCATGGTGGCGCGGCTGAAGCACGACGAGGCGGTGATCGGCGGTATCGGCTACACCAATTTTGACCTGTGGGCCGCGGGGCGGCGGCCGCAAAACTTCTACATGCTGGGCAGCATGGGGCTGGCGGTGCCGATCGCGTTCGGCGTGGCGATGGCGCAGCCGCAGCGCAAGGTGATCGCGCTGGAGGGCGACGGATCGATCCTGATGCAGGTGGGGTCGCTCGCCACGGTCGCGGCGCGCAAGCAGAACAACCTGGCAATCGTCATCATGGACAACGGCACCTACCAGATCACCGGCGGGCAGCTCACCGCGACCGAACTTGGCGCCGACATCGTCGCGATGGCGCGCGGCGCCGGCATCGCGCAGAGCGCCTGGGCGGCGGACGAGGGCGATTTCGAGGAACTGATCGAGCTGTCGTTGCGCGAGGACGGCCCGTGGCTGATCGGCTGCCGCATCGATCGCGAGAAGCCGGCCGACACCACCGAACGCGATCCGCCACGCATCCGCGACCAGTTCATGCGCGGGCTGGGGGTGAAGACGTAGCGGGTCATCCGCCCGCATGCCGGAAGTCGGACCAGCGTCATGGCCACCCTGCCCTCACTCAGCGGACTGCGCGCCTTCGAGGCAGCGGCGCGTCACCTCAGCTTCACCCGTGCGGCCGAGGAGCTGAATGTCACCCAGACCGCGATCAGCCACCTGATCCGACGGCTCGAAGACCAGCTCGGCCTCCCCCTGTTCGTGCGCCGCAATCGCGCCCTGGAACTGACACGCGAGGCGGAATCCTATCTGCCTGCCGTGCGCGGGGCGTTCGAGGATCTGCGCCGCGCCACCGCCCGGCTGCGGCGCTCCGAGCGCGACGGCCTACTCACCGTCAGCACCACCGCCTCACTCGCCGCCAAGTGGCTGGTCACGAGGGTGGCGGCGTTCCAGGACGCCAATCCCGGCATCGAGGTCCGCATCACCACCTCGTCGCATCTGGTGGATTTCCAGCGCGACGAGGTCGACATGGCGGTGCGCTATGGCCGCGGCAACTGGCCGGGGCTGCGCACCAACTGGCTGATGGCGGAGGACATGTTCCCGGTGTGCAGCCCGTCGCTGCTGACCGGTGAGAAGCCGCTGCGCAACCCCGAGGACCTCGCGCACCACACGCTGCTGCACGCGACCGTGTCACGCGAGGACTGGCAGCTCTGGCTGACCGCCGCCGGCCTGCCGGTGTCGCTGGCGACCCGGCGTGGCCTGAGCTTCGATCAGAGTTTCATGGCGATCCAGGCGGCAGTCGAGGGTCTCGGCGTCGCGCTCGGCCGGACCCGCTTCGTCGAGGCGGACATCGCCGCCGGCCGTCTGGTGGTGCCGTTCGACGTCGTGCTGCCGGCCGATGCCGGCTTCTACATCGTGGCCCCCGAGGCGACCGCGGATGCCCCGAAGATCGTGCTGTTCCGCGACTGGCTGATCGGCTCGGTCGCCCCGGGCGCGGTGGCACCGCCGCCACCATGACTGCAACCGCACCGTACGCCGCCGCGGTTGCCGCTCCACCCGTCGCGTGGCACCGTCGCCCGATGCCGATCCCAAGCAGCGAGCGACTGCCGTGACATTCATCCTGGCCAGCCGACCGAACGTGTATTCATCCAGTCCACTCGACCGCGTCGGCGAACGGCGCGAGGATGCCGCATGGATCGAGCAGCGACTGCATGATCCCGAAACGCTATTCGTCCCGGTATGGCGTAACCGCAACCTGGTGCGCGGCATCGACGACGGCGCGCCCGAGGCCGTGTTCATTTCCGGCGAGATGGCCCACGCGCTGCGCATGCAGGGCGGCCCTTGGGCGTTTCTGGGTCTGCACGACGGTCTGGCGATCTTCGCCGTCGACATCAGCACGGCCGAGGATCCGGTGCCGCTGCTTTCCGAGGAGTTGGGGAAATTCGTCGATCTGCGCTCGGTTGGGTGGGGCGTGGCGCGGCCGGAAGCATCGATCCTGGCGCATGCGCGCGGGCTGATGCACTGGCGCGCGCGCCACCGGTTCTGCGGCGTGTGCGGCGCGGTGTGCGACGTGCGCAGCGCGGGCCACATGATGGTCTGCACTGCCTGCGAGGCGCAGCATTTCCCGCGCACCGATCCCGCGGTGATCATGCTGGTGACACGCGGGGATCACGCGCTGCTCGGGCATTCGCAGCGCTTCCCGCGCTCCAACATGTATTCCACGCTGGCCGGCTTCGTGGAGCCGGGCGAGACGTTGGAAGAGGCGGTGCGGCGCGAGGTGTTCGAGGAAGCCGGCATCAAGGTCGGCGCCGTGCAGTACCATTCGAGCCAGCCCTGGCCGTTCCCCGGCAATATCATGCTGGGCTTCTACGGCGAGGGGCTGAGCGAGGATATCACCATCGATCCGGAAGAGATGCTCGACGTGCGCTGGTTCTCGCGCGATCAGATCCGCAACTCTGAGGCGAACGGGTTCCTGCTGCCGCGTGTCGACAGCATCGCGCGGCGTCTGATCGAGGACTGGATGGCGACCGAGTGAAGCGGCGGTTGGTTCCCCTGCTGGGGCTCGTGCTGGTCGCCTGTTCCGGCGGCGGGGCCGACACCACCCCGCAGCAGCAATGCGAACAGCAGGCGGAGAAGGACCCAAAGGTGGTGGAGATCTACACCCGCACCAACGGCGCCTATATCGTTCCCGGACCGACAAAGGACGATCTGCTGATGGCGAAACGCCAGGCGGTGACGCGGTGCATGCGGGCTAAGGGACTCGCGCCGCCGGGGGGCGTGCAGCCAGTCCAGCCGCAATGACAGTGACCGTGCCGCGCCTTGAAGCCTTCAGGTTGTCGGAGGAGGCACCGGTTCTCGTTCCCTGCACGCAGGAACGCGCCTGGATGGACGCATTTCCTGACCGACACGCCTATCGTTGCCTGCCACTGTCGATTGCCAACACCCATGGCTGGGAACTGCTGACCCCCGCTCCATTCGAAGTGGAATGGAACGGCAAGCCGCTGGTCTCCGATCTCACGGTCCGGGCATTGGCGCCATTCCCGGCGGGTTTTCCATTCGAGCACTTCGCCGTCTCGAATTTCGCCCGCGGCATCGTGACGTTCCACACCGGATATTTGTTCCGCACGCCGCCCGGCTGGAATCTGCTGACGACCGGCGCCTTCAATGAGCCGCGGCCCGGGATCGTGCCGCTGACCGGCATCATCGAGACCGACTGGCTGCCGTATCCCTTCACCGTCAACTGGCAGATGCTCGGGCCGGGAACCGTACGCTTCGAGCAGGGCGAAGTCTTTTGCACGGTCATGCCGATCCCCAAGAACTATCTGGAGCGATGGGAGGTCGCGATCCACGCCTGGGGCGACGATCCTGTGTTGCGAGCGGAGGAAGGGCAATTCCGCTCCGAGCGGGCCACATTCCGCGCCCGCATGGAGGCCGCCGATCCGACGGCGCTGAAACAGGCTTGGCAGCGTCACTACTTCGTCGGACGCCATCCCGACGGGACCGAAACTGCAGATCACATCAACAAGCTCAGGTTAGCCGATCCGGTCGACCTGTCCGGCACGCGGCCGGTGCTGGCCAAGGATACCACAAACTCACCGGCCGCCGCGGCGGCCCTCGGGTCGGCCGCACCCGAAGCCTGGCGACCAACCAGCCTGCTGGTGCGGTTGAACCAGGACCAAACCGACGCCAACCGCACCGGCCGCACCCGGCTTCGCGAGGGGGTGCTGGCACCGACCGCCGCCACCGTCGTGGTCACGCCGGACATGGACCTCGATCCGGACGCATTTGACTTCATTTACCAGCCAGGTTTCCTGAGCCCGGCCGAATGTAGCTTGCTGGCGGAAGCGGCCGAGGTGCTAGCGCCGCAGCAGGCCGTCGAGGGGATCGAGGACGCGTTCTGGCAAGGCCGGATCCTGTTTTTCCGTGACATCGCAGCCGTGCGGTCGGGTGCGGCAGCGCTGATGCGGGACGCGCAGCGACGGGTCACCGAGCGGCTGCGGGCGTTCTACGAACTGACCGCGCCGGTGTTCGCCGATACCGTCCAACTGGTGCGCTGGCGGCCGGGGATGTCGATGCCGCCCCATGCCGATCGAGCGAACCCGGATGGCTCGGCGCACGGGATGCCGTTCCGGGACTTTGCCAGCATCGTGTATCTGAACGACGGCTATACCGGCGGGGAGCTGTACTTTCCCCGCCTCGATCTGCTGGTGAGACCGACGATGGGAATGCTGCTGGCGTTCACTGCCGGCTGGCATCACGAACACGGCGTGACCAAGGTACTGACGGGTGACCGGCTGACGATGCCCGCGTTCTATACGTTCGACGGGTCGCGGCGTGATCGGGACCTGTATGCCCTTGGACGTTCGGCGCCGTAAGCGAGGCATCGTCGGGGTGCCGGGGCCGAGCGATCGGCAGACCGGTGATGCGCGAGCTCGGCTTTCGCTGCGGATTTCGCGGCGGCGTGGTATCGTTGATTTGGTGCGTGTCGGATAGTTTTACACGTCGCTCTTTCCGAAATAAAATCTATGCGGAAAAACAGCAACTTGCGCGATGGCGCGGGAATTGCATGTAAGCGCGGGTGCGTGTCGCAGCGAATTTACGCGACCCTGAAACCGCGAGGACCCGGATCGATGACCCTCCGCCGTCGGCTGCTCGCTTCAACCGTCGTTGCTGGTCTGGCCGCGCTCTCATCGTTCCCGGCCCAGGCCGGGTTGCTCGGCACCGGCAGGACGGTGCAGCCGGGCTTTGAGTATGTGATACCGGGAACCGGGCCAGGAACCGGGCCGGGCGTCGAAAACCCGATTGACGCAGGGACCGGCAACAACCTTCCAGCTTCGCTCACCAGCCCGGTGACTTATCAGCAGGGCGCACAGAGCGGAGCGTCGATCGTGGTTGGCGACACGCAGATCACGATCACCAACCTATTGTCCAACATGCCGTTTTGCTTCAGCCCGAATGGTGCCAGCGGGACGGCCTGCAACGATCCCTACGATACGTTCCGCTTCACGTTCACGGGTGAGAATATCTCGGGCGTCACGGTTGATCCCGCGTCGGCGGCGGATTTTCTGCCGGCGACGTTCGGCCCCCATCTCGGCCTGCAATACATCGGCCCCAACGAGATCGCGGTTGACGTCGCAGGGGACAACCCCGCACTCAATGACGTGCTGATCCTCGATCTCGCCTTCCCAGTTCCGCCGCCACCCCCACCACCGCCACCCCCACCACCGCCTCCCCCCACTGGTGTGCCCGAACCGGCATCGCTCTGGGTGCTTGCCGCGGCGGCTGGTGGCATGTTCGCGGTCCGCCGTCGCCGACCACCTCGCTGACGGCGCGCCCGTCAGCGAGCTTTTCGTAGCACGGCGGCTCTTACGCGCCACCGTGTAGCGATGGCGATTAACGAATCCGCTGAAGCGCAAGCACCGTCGCGTTAAATTCAGGGCGGCGGTCCATGGCCCCCAGAGAAAGTGCTGGACGCCCTGGATCCGGATGAATAGCTCGTCGAGGTGCCGCTTGTCGCCGGTCGGCAACTCAGGCGTTCGCTGGGCCTCAGGTGATTTCATTGGCACGCGCGCCGGGAGTCGAACCATGGACCTGCTGACCATCGGCTACCAGGGCTGCACCATCGACCAGGTGCTGGCGGAATTGCGCCACGCACGCGTCGCCCTGCTGATCGACGTGCGCGCGGTGCCGCTGTCGCGCAAGCCGGGCTTCTCCAAGCGTCAGCTCGCTGCCGGGCTGGACGAACAGGGCATCGCCTATGTGCACCTCCAGGGTCTTGGCACACCAAAGCCGGGTCGCGACGCGGTGCGCGCCGGCCATCCCGAACGGATGGAACCGATCTTCCGCGAGCACATGCGATCGGATCGCGCGCAGGCCGAGCTGGCGCAGGCGAAGGGGCTGGCGCGGGAGCGACGCGCGTGCCTGCTGTGCTTCGAGCGGGATCACATGACGTGCCACCGCCGCTTCGTCGCCGAGATGATCGCGGCCGAGACCGGCCAGCCGATTGTGCACCTTCACGCCGCTGAGGAACACCGCCGACCGGACAAATGATGCTAGGCCGGCCGCAGGCTGCGGCCGATGTCCGCGAGCACGCTGGCGATCGATCCGGCGATTTCGTCGAGCGGCCGTGCGGCCGCGGCGGGTGATTCGACGATGGCCGCATCCTCGACCGAACCGTCGCCCATTATCATCCTGCGTGCAGTGGCCGCGAGCTCCAGGCATTCGTCCAGCGCTGGCATCGCTTCCGCCGCGAATCCGCCCTCCGCGAGCAGCAATGCCATGCGCAGCTTGCGTTCGGCATTGCCGAGGAATTCCGCCCCCTTGGCCAGACGCTGCCGGTCCTGTGCGGCGGCGGCTCCAAGGCGTGGCGAACGATGCAGTTCCTGCGATGCGTTCGGCGCTGCCGGCAACGCACCGGCATTGGTGAGCCGCTGGATCGTCTCGTAGGTCCGGCGGTCGAGCACCTCGATCCGCGGCCCATCCATCGCCGCAAGGCGATGTTGCTCCGAAGCCGCCGCATCGGCGTCCTCCAGCACCACCAGCAGCACCTCGCCAACATCGTTGGCCTGGCGGCTCTCGAGCAGCAGCAGCGCATCGCCATGCTGCTCGACCAGCTCGTCGCGCAGGCTTCGCTCGGGAGTTGGTTCCGGCTCGGGCGCGGCCGGCGGCGCCATCATCGCCGCCATGCGATCGACGAACGCGCGCCTGCCGGACGGCAGCGCCATCGCCTTCAGATCACCGTCGCCGTCCAGCACGCCATCCGCCAGCGCCTGCTTCTGCGACAGCACGTGCAGCATCGCATGTTCGATGCTGTCCTCGGTCACCAGATTGATCACATCGACCGTGCGCATCTGGTTCTTGCGCCAGGCGCGGGCGATGCGCTGCTCCAGCTTCGCCGGATTCCACGGCAGGTCCAGATTGATGACAGCGCTCGCCGCTTGCAGGTTGAGCCCGACGCTGCCGCTGTCGGTGGACAGGAACAGCCGACACTCCGGATCCTGCTTGAACCTTGCGATCTCGGCGCGGCGGCGGTCCTGCGGCACCGATCCGGTGTGCCAGGCGACCTCGATCCCCATGTCCTCGGCCAGTTCGCGCACCAGCGTCAGCATGCGCTCCCATTCCGAGAACACGATCACCTTGCGCTCCGGCTCGGCCAGCAGGTCGGTCAGCACTCGCTCGAGTTCCTCGAGCTTCGGGCTGATCCGGCAGGCGGGATCGAGAATGAACGGCGTGTCGCACAGCATCCGCATGCAGGCGAGCAGCCGTTGCAGCCGCTCGAATTCCTGCTGCGTGAGCGGTCGGCGCTGTGCGATGTGCACCAGGCGCGCGGCCTGACCCTTGTATTCGTCGTAGCGCAGCCGCTGCTCGTCAGCCATGCCGACCAGGTAGTTCTTCACCGTGCGTCCCGGCAGTTCGGTCTCCACGTCGCGCTTGCGCCGGCGCAGCATCACCGATTGCAGGCGGCGCATCAGCTCGTCGAGGTTCTTGTAGCCGATCGGGCGCCCGCGTTCGTCGAGATCGTAGAAGTCGCGATTGAAGCGGAACAGCGGCCCCAGCAGACCAGGGTCCAGGTACTGCACGATCGAATAGATCTCGTCGATGCGGTTCTCGATCGGCGTGCCGGTGAGCACGAACGCGTAGTGCGACGCCAGCGACTTCACCGCGCGCGCCGTCTTGGTGTGCCAGTTCTTGATCCGCTGCGCCTCGTCCAGGATGACGATGTCGGGGCGCAGCGTCCGGTTGATGTCGGCGGCGTCGATCACGACCTGCTCGTAGTTCACCACGGTGAAGAAGCCGGGATGCGCGTACTGCGCGAGGCGTGCCGGACGGCTGCCGCTGACCAGCAGCGTGGCGGCGCCGCTGAAGCGGGCGATCTGCTCCTGCCACTCACCCTTCAGCGATGCCGGGCAGACCACGAGCACACGCGCGATGCCGTTGCGCCGGCGCAGCACCTCCGCGGCGGCGATCGCCTGGATAGTCTTGCCCAAGCCCATGTCGTCGGCCAGCAGTGCGCGCTCACCGAATGCGAGGTGCAGCATGCCCTCGCGCTGATACGGCAGCAGCTTATGGCGGAGCACGTCGATCGTCTGTGTGCCGGCGGCGACCTCGGTCAGGAACCGCGCCCGCGCCTCGACGCGCGCGGCCCGCCGTCGCGCTTCGGCCAACCACGGCTCGAGGTAGCGCGACACGCGAAGCTGCTGTCTTACCGCGGGATCGGCGGCCGTGACCGACTGCAGCAATGGGACGATGCGCTCGGGGGACGGGTCCGCAAGCGAGCCATCGGCCGCCAGGAACGGCCCGAGCGCCCCACGCACGGAGGCCGCTGTCGCCGGGTCTGCGGGCCAGAGCAGCCGCGGGACCGGATCGCCGGTGCGTGGCAGGAACAGTTCGGCCCTTGGCGATCCCTCCCGCTGCGCTGCCGCGAAGGCTCGCGCGCCACGCTGCCGCAGCCGCGCCAGCACGCCTTCGATGTGCTTGCAGGTGCCGAGACCGTTCACCCGATGGTCGGCGCAGCCGCACGAGTTGAGCGGCTGATCGAGCGAGCGGATTTCGACATCATACTGGCTGCCGCCGGCCGAGCGGACGCGGAAGCTGCCGAAGTGTGGCGTGTCACGCCCCAACGGCTCGATCGGTCCGATCTCGGTGCGGCCGCGCCAGCGCCGGCGCGCGATCTCGTCGGCGTCGTTCGAAAGCCAGCCGACCAGGGCCGGTGCGCGATCGGCTGGTGGCTTGGCGCGCTTCCTGCGCTGCGCCGGGATCGCATGGCCGCCATTCAATCCGGTCGGGCGGGCAAGCTGCGGGGGCATGTCCAACATCGGGGTTTCTCTCGCTTGGTCGAGTCGCTGACCACAAGATGTTGGGGTGGATGTCTCCTCGCGTGCAAGCCACAGGGATCGATCGCCGGGGCCGAGCGCGGACCACGCGACCACCAGACACGGTCGCCGGTCGCATCGCCGTCACACCTTCGCCACGATGTGTGCTATGATCATTAGGCGATCCGGAGACCGTGCAATGCGACACTTTCTGTCTTCGCTCCGACCAATAGCTGGCGCCGTGGCGATTGCCGCCGCCGTTACGATCTTCCTCGCTGCGCCCCCGGCCGCGCAGGCTCAGTGGCGCGGCGGCGGAGGTGGATGGCATGGTGGTGGAGGGGGTTGGCATGGTGGCGGCGGATGGGGTTGGCATGGTGGCGGCGGGTGGGGTTGGCGCGGTGGATGGGGTGGCTGGCGCGGCGGCGGCTGGGGCTGCTGCTGGCGCGGCGGCGTCTTCATCGGCTTGCCACCCCTGTTCGTGGCACCCCCGGTCTACTATCCGCCACCACCGGTCTACTATGCGCCGCCTCAGGGCTACTATCCGCCCTACTGATACCCGGGCGTGAGGCAGCGACGACGTCGCCGGCACAGCACGGAGGAACGTGGCATGCGTCGTAACGCATTGTTGGCCGGCGTCGTCGTGGTTGGCACAAGTGCCGCGATGATCGGGTTCGCTGGTGCTCAGGAAGCGGCGCCGACAGTCCGGGTGCCGGACATGCAGCAGCGGGTAACGGCCAACGACGGTGCCGCCGCGAACAGCAACAACAATTACCAGGCGGCGATGCTGCCGGGTCCGGTTGCCAAGCCGGCGCCTGGCACCATGGTGTTCCGGATGAACGGAGGGGTATGGTCCGAATTCCTCGCGGGCGGCGGCAGCGGCTTCACTGGCGGATCACGAGGCACGCGATAAGGTCGTGGCAGGGCGCCTCGCGTGGCCATGCTTGAACACGTACCGGCCATGTGAACCGCCGACCGAGGAGCACCGCCAGCTTGCGACTCTCCTCGACCAGGCAGCCGTCCCTGCGTCATCTGGAAGGTAACATCGACCGGGATGGTCAAGGAGACTTGGTATGGACGACCGAGAGATCCGAGCGGCGCTGGATCGCCACTGGGCCGCCTCCGATGCCAACGACTTCGAGGCGGAGCACCAGATTTACCAAGAGGACGCTGTGCTCGAATACCCGCAATCGGGCGAGCGCATCCGCGGGCGGCGGAACATTCAGTCGTCGCGCACCGCGCAGCCGAACCAGAAGCGCTTCACGGTGCGGCGGATATCTGGTGTGGGCAACCTCTGGGTCACCGAATTTATCCTGACCTACGACGGGCAGCCGTCGTACACCGTTAGCATCATGGAGTTCCGCGACGGCAAGGTGGCCCGCGAGACCCAATATTTCGGCGATCCGTTCGAGCCGGGGCCTTCGCGCGCGCAATGGGTCGAACGGATGCCCTGAAACCTGGCCCGCGCAGGGGTGGCCGTCTGTCGCTCGCTCGCTCGGAGCTGCCGATCGATACGACCGCTCTCGCTCGCTTTCTCATTGGCAAGGTAGTGGTGCGGCAGTTGCCTGAAGGCGTCGCCAGCGGTCGGATCGTTGAGACCGAGGCTTATATCGTCGGCGACGCCGCCGGGCACGCCTACCGGGGGATGACCCGGCGTAATCGTTCGCTGTTTCTCGAGCCTGGGCACGCCTATGTTTACCTCGCCTACGGCATCTCATACATGCTGAATGTCTCCAGCGAGATGCCTGGGATCGGAGCCGGCGTCCTGATCAGGGCGCTCGAACCGCTCGAGGGTATCCCGATCATGCGGCGCAATCGCGGCATCGAGCGCTTGGGCGACCTGATGCGAGGACCAGGAAGGCTCACTGCGGCGCTGCGGGTTGATCGTTGCCTCGACGGTATCGATCTTTGCCGCAAGGGTCCGCTATGGCTCGGACGCGGTGAACGCGAACCCGGCGAAATCGGGCAGAGCATCAGGATCGGCATTTCGCGGGATGCGGGCCGCCTCCTGCGATTTTATCTTCGGGGCAGTCCGTTCGTCAGCGGGCCAAGGTCGCTCAAGGAATAACGGACCGCCACAGTCGCCCGCCTCCTCTCTTGAATGGGAGGACGTCAGTGATCCGGGGGATGCGGCCCGCCGCCCCGGGCGGGTGAACCAATCGATAGCGAATGACCCTGCAAGCCAACCCATGATACCGTCCGGCGCGGCCGGAGGCTTTCGATGGACCTCGCTCAACCAGAGACGGACAGATACTACTCGCGCGA
This sequence comes from uncultured Alphaproteobacteria bacterium, assembly GCA_963819855.1. Taxonomy (GTDB): domain Bacteria; phylum Pseudomonadota; class Alphaproteobacteria; order Acetobacterales; family Acetobacteraceae; genus JAMXLO01. The sequence continues at coordinate 719,216 of CAWFYC010000021.1, read as the reverse complement.
GGAGTTCAGGCGGTGGTGTGAAGCCCAGAAGAAGGGTCGCTACGAGCGCGTGGACGGCGCGATCGTGGCCATGGCACCCGAGCGCGGTGCGCACCTGCGGGTCAAGGGAGCAATCTACAAGGCGCTGGACCGCGCGGTGACTTTCGCCGGTGTGCCTTGCCAGACATTGCCTGATGGCGCGACGGTGGAAACAGGCGACAGTGACTACGAACCGGACGCCCTGGTGAATTGCGGCGAGCCAATGGCTGACGACGCGATCGCGGCACCGAACCCGGTGATCATCGTCGAAGTCGTGTCGCCCAGTACGACGTCGACGGATACCGGCGGCAAGTTGGCTGACTATTTCCGCGTACCATCCGTCGCTCACTACCTGATCGTGCATCCGACCCGCCGGACCGTTATCCATCACCGTCGGACCGGCGACGGCATCGACACACGAATCATCGTCAACGGACCGATTACGATGGCCCCACCTGGAATCGTCATTACGGTGGAACAAATCTACGGCGCTTTATAGGCCGATCGTCCCTTGCCATTGGGTCGGCGGTAGGCTCGGTGGACCCACGAGCCATCGCTTTCGACGGATAGCGGCGTGGCTGATGGGTGACCACGATCCCGGTGAGCGCGCGATCGTGGCACGTCGTTTCCGATATCTCAGCCAGGACCGGCTTCAAATCCGGCAAGGGGTATGTCGGCAGGGCATTGTGATTTCGTGGCTGGGGGACCTGGACACGTATCGAACCATGTGCATCGTGCCAGAGCCACCGTTTCGGCGCGTGCTTGAGACCATGGTGATCTGGAACTCGTGTCCCGAACCCAGGCGGGCCGTGGCAGGCATGCCCAAGCCTGGTCCGCCAATGCTGAGCACAGCACGACGGTGGTAGCCCATCAGCCAAGGCCGTGGCAGAGCGACCCGGACCAGCTCTCATGTGTGGAGGTAAAATCATGTCTACCGGCACCGAGATGCAGTCCTTTCCGGCCGAGTTTGCGACCCAGGATATTTCGACGAACGGCACAACTATTCACCTGCGGAGCGGAGGCCAGGGACCGGCCGCCATCCTCCTTCACGGTTATGGCGAAACCGGCGATATGTGGGTGCCGCTCGCGACGGAACTCGCACGCGACCATACCGTGATCGTTCCCGACCTGCGCGGCATGGGGCTCTCTTCACATGCCGAGGGCGGGTACGACAAGAAGACCCAAGGTAAGGATGTCGCCGGCGTGCTCGACGCGCTCAAGGTCGGACAAGCGGACCTCGTCACGCACGACATTGGCAACATGGTGGGCTACGCTTTCGCGGCGGCGTACCCGAGCCGCGTCGACCGCTTTGTTCTCATGGAAGCACCGCTGCCCGGTATCGGGCCGTGGGAGGAGATCCTGAAGAGCCCACTCCTGTGGCATTTCCGGTTCGGCGGACCCGATATGGAGCGCCTCGTCGCTGGACGCGAACGGATTTATCTCGATCGGTTTTGGAACGAGTTTTCGGCCACCCCGCAGGCTTTTGGCGAGGTCTCGCGCAAGCACTATGCCAGGCTATACGCACGGCCCGGCGCCATGCGTGCCGGATTCGCTCAGTTCGCGGCGTTCGACCAGGACGTCATCGACAATCAGGCCTTCGTCAGCAAAGGCAAGCTAACCATGCCGGTACTCGCAATCGGCGGTGAGAAGTCGTTTGGCACCATGATGGCGGTCGTGATGCGCGCGGTGGCGACCGATGTCGAGGAACTGGTGATACCGAACTCAGGGCACTGGCTGATGGAGGAGCAGCCGACGGCCACAGTTGCCGCGGTGCGCGCCTTTCTCAACCGACAGCGATGATGCTGGATTATTGCGTCGCGGCGCCGGCCTATGCCGCGACGACCACGGAAATCTCGTCTCACCAGGCCTTGCGGCTGGCATAACTGAGCTTTTTGCTGGCTGGGGGACCTGGATTCGAACCAAGGCTGCCCGGTCCAGAGCCGGGAGTTCTACCGCTAAACTATCCCCCACCACGACCGGTGGAGCGCGGGATTACCACGCTCCGCCCACTCCGAGCAACTTCAGCCGACCCCGGCCAGCTCCCGCCGCAGCGCAGTGGCCTGCGGTGCAGGCGGAACCCGCCCATACAGCACGTCGTGAGTGGTCAGGGGACGTCCGTAAAACGCCTGGTCGTCCTCCGGCTGCGCCTTGATGATAGAGCCATCCAGCGCGATCCCGGCATACACGCCACTCGACGAGCTCCACACCACGATGTCCGGACCGCCGGCGCTCACTGCGCCCTCCACGCCGGAGCCCAGAGTTGCCACCGCGATTCCGGCCTGCGCGCCGACCTTGAACTGGTCACGCATCAGCGCGTTCAGCCCCTTCTGTGTCATCACCAACAGCACGGCCTCGGACTGCTCCAGTCCGGCCTGCAGGCCGAACGACGCAGAGCCGATGGCGTAGAACGCCGGATCGCTCCAGGCGCCATTGGCACCGCGCGCCAGCAGCACGCCAGTACCGCCCTCGCCGCCGACGATGAAGCCGCCCTTGAACAGCCGCGGGATGATCAGCACCGCGCGCGCCTGATGCATCAATTGCCGCGCATTGCCGAATGCCTTGTCATGGCGCAGATCGGCGATGGTGCGGCTCGCGCGGTCCACCACCAGCTGCTGATCGCTCTGGGCGCGTGCGGCGAGCGGCGCCAGCAGCACGACGGCCAGCAGTGCCGTGCGGCACAGATGTGTTCGTGAGATCATTGCAAGCCCCATCCGTTGCAGACGGTGAAGCAGCAGCGGCAATCAGGCGGCTTTGTGGCTGCAGGCCGCTGCTGCGATCACACTCGGCTGAGCGGCTGCGCGGCGAATATCACGTCCACCGTCCGCGCCAGCCCGTTCTGCCACGGCGGCAGCCGCAATCCGAACACCGCGGCGAGCCTGCCGCAGTCGAGGCGCGAGTCAGCCGGCCGCTTCGCCCGCGTCGGCCAGTCCTCTGTCGCGATCGGTATCACAGTCGGCGCTGCCATGCCGTGTCGCGCCGCCGCCGCAAACGTCGCGATCGCCAGGCCGTGCCACGTCGTCTCGCCTGCGCCGGCCGCGTGATAGACGCCGGCGTAGCGATCCTGCCAGCCATCGGCCAGCACAGCGGCGATGCCCAGAATGGCGGCCGCCAGGTCCGGCGCGCTGGTCGGGCGCCCGACCTGGTCCGCGACGACACGGAGCTCGCTGTTGCGCTGGCCGGCGGCGAGCATGGTGCGGACGAAGTTCCTGCCGGTCGGCGAATACACCCAGGCCGTCCGCAGCACGATCGCGCGCGAGCACGCCGCCAGCACCGCGTGCTCACCTGCGAGCTTGCTCGCACCGTAAACGCCCTGGGGCGACGTGGGATCGGTCTCGACGTAAGGCGCGCCCTTGAGCCCGTCGAACACATAGTCGGTGGAGACATGGATCAGCGGAATCCCAGCCGCCTCGCACAGCCGCGCCAGCTCCGCCGGCCCGTCGCGATTGGCGCGGAACGCGGTATCCGCATCGTCCTCGGCGGCGTCGACGGCGGTGTAGGCCGCGGCATTCACCACCAGCGCCGGCGCGCTTGCCGCGAACACCCCGGCGATGCTGGCGGGGCGGTCGAAGTCCAGCGCCGGGCGCCCGACGCGATGCACGGCCAGCCCAGGCACCGGCACCGCCTCGGCCAGCGCCACCGCAAGCTGCCCGGTGCCGCCGGTCACCAGGATCGGCGCCGTCATGTCACGGCGTGTGCCACTCGCCGCATTCGGCCAGCCGAGGCAGGGCGCGGTCCTTGTCGGACAGGATCGCCTCGTCCGCCGCGATCGGCCAGGGGACGGCAAGCGTCGGGTCGTTCCAGATCACCCCGCGTTCCGCCTGCCGGTCATACGGCGCAGTGACCTTGTAGATCACCTCGGTGTCCGGCTCGAGCGTGCAATAGCCGTGCAGCAATCCCGGCGGAACCCAAAGCTGCTGCCAGTTCGACGGCGACAGCACCACGCCGGCGTGCCGACCGTAGGTCGGCGAGTCGCGCCGGATGTCCACCGCAACGTCCCAGATCGCGCCGCGCACCACGCGGACCAGCTTGCCCTGCGCGTTGGGCGCGATCTGCAGGTGCAGCCCACGCACCACCCCACGGTCGGCCGAACGCGCGTGGTTGTCCTGGACGAACGGCCCGCGGATGCCGGCCTCGATGAAGCGGCGCTCGTTCCAGGTCTCCGAGAAGAAGCCCCGGTCATCGACAAAGCGCGGCGCGGTGATCAGCAGGACACCGGGAATGTCGGTGGGCTCGACGATCATTCCTGCTCCCCCTCGGCAAGTTCCATCAGCGCTCGACCGAGGTCCGTGTTGCCGAGGTGACGCGCATGAGAGCGTAGCATGTCGGCGTCGATGTAGCCCATGCGGAAAGCGACCTCCTCCGGGCAGCCGACCAGCATGCCGGTGCGCGACTGGATGGTCTGCACGAAGGTCGCCGCCTGCAACAGCGAGTCCGGCGTGCCGGCGTCGAGCCAGGCGCAGCCACGCGACAGGCGTTCGACGGCCAGCGTGCCCGCGTCCAGATAGAGCCGGTTGAGGTCGGTTATCTCCAGCTCACCCCGGCCCGAGGGCCGGATGGTGCGGGCCAGGTCGCTGACCGCCGGGTCGTAGAAATACAGCCCTGTCACCGCCCAGTTGGACTGCGGCGCCGTCGGTTTCTCGACAATCTCCACGGCGCGGCCATCGGCGCCGAACGACACCACACCGTAGCGCTCCGGGTCGCGGACCTGATAGGCGAACACCGTTGCGCCGTGCGGCCGGGTAGCCGCCGCGCGCAGCAGGGTGGAGAGATGTTCGGCATGGATCAGGTTGTCGCCGAGCGCCAGCGCACACGCCTCGCCACCGATCCAGTCGCGGCCGATCATAAAAGCCTGTGCGATGCCCTCAGGGCGCGGCTGTTCGGCGTACGCGAAGCGCACCCCGAAGCGCGCGCCGTCACCCAGCAGGCGGCGGAACTGTGGCAGGTCCTCAGGGGTGGAGATCACCATGATGTCGCGGATGCCGGCGAGCATCAGCGTCGACAGCGGGTAATACACCATCGGCTTGTCGTAGACCGGCAGCAGCTGCTTGGACGCCGCCAGCGTCATCGGATGCAGTCGCGTGCCGGAACCGCCGGCGAGCAGGATACCCTTCATGCCGCGGTCCCCAGCCGTTCGCCGGCGTAGCGGCGAGCGCGTACCGCCTGCCACCAGTCGTGATGCGCCAGATACCAGTCGATGGTGCGCGCCAGCCCCGCCTCGAAGTCATGCGGCGCGGTCCAGGCCAGCGCCACTTCGCTGCGCGAGGGGTCGATCTCGTAGCGGAAGTCGTGGCCTGGCCGGTCGGTGACGAAGTGGATCAGCCGCTCGCGCGGGCCGGCAGGATCCGCCTGACGATAGTCCAGTGCCGCGCAGATGGCGTGTACCACCTCGAGGTTGCTGCGCGGCTGCCGGGCGCCGATCGCGTAGGTGGCGCCAGGCTCGCCATGCTCCAGCACACGCACCAGCGCGGCGGCATGATCCTCGACAAAGATCCAGTCGCGCCGGTTGGAGCCGTCGCCATAAACTGGCAAGCGCTTGCCCTCCAAGGCGTTCAGCATGACCAGCGGGATCAGCTTCTCGGGAAACTGCCACGGGCCATAGTTGTTGGCGGTGTTGGAGACGATGGTGGGCAACCCATAGGTGTGAAACCAGGCGCGCACCAGATGGTCCGACGCCGCCTTGCTGGCCGCATATGGGCTGCGCGGATCATAGCGCGTGGTCTCGTCGAACGGCGGATCGCCCGGGCCCAGCGCTCCGAACACTTCGTCGGTGGAGATGTGATGGAAGCGGAAGGCATCGCGCCGCGCCGGGGCCAGTGCGGCATGGTACTGCCGCGCTGCCTCGAGCAGGGTAAAGGTCCCGACGATGTTGGTCTCGATGAACGCGGCCGGGCCGTCGATCGAGCGATCGACGTGGCTCTCCGCCGCAAGGTGCATCACCGCGTCGGGCTGATGGGCTGCGAACACCTGCCGCATCGCGTCGGCGTCGGCAATGTCGGCACGGATCAGCGCGTGACGGCTGTTATTGCGGGCTTCCTCCAGCGCCTCCTCCGACGCAGCATAGGTCAGCTTGTCGACGTTGATCACGACATGGTCGCTGTGGCGCATCAGGTGGCGCACCACCGCGGAACCGATGAAGCCGCATCCGCCGGTCAGCAAAAGTTTCATCCGCCCGTCCGCGCTTCGATACAAAAAACATCACGGTCCCGAAAGATGGGACTGGCTAACCGGGTTATGCCGTGTCCCCGCGCGAATGGAAAGCCGAGTTCTACAATCTGCCGAGCAGAAAGCCGGCCCATACCGCAACCAGACAAAACACGATCGATCCCACAATGTAGCAGGCGGCGGGCCAGATGTCCCCGGACTGCAGCAGTTCCAGCGTTTGCAGGCTGAACGCCGAGAAGGTGGTGAACCCGCCGCAGATGCCGACCATCAGAAACACACGCAGGTCGGGGTGCATGGCGACGCGGGCCGGGGTCAGCGTTGCCGCGGCCACCAGGCCAATGATGGCCGAGCCGACGACATTGATCAGCAGCGTGCCCCACGGGAAGCGCGGCCCGGTGAGCGCCGTCATCGCCGCCGCCAGCCAGAAGCGCGCGAGGCTGCCGAGAGCGCCGCCGGTCGCCACCGCCAGCCAGGTCGTTGCCGTTCCCATGTGGGGTCAGCGAATGTTCACTATCTGTTCGTGGTACTGTGTCATACTCCAGCAACCAAACCCCGCCAGGGAGCAGGAGTCCATGACCAATCAAGCCTTCCTCACCTTGCTGATCGACATGCTCGCCAAGACCGTCCCGGCTGACGAAGGCCAAGCCGGCACTGCGCGTGAAGCCGGCCTGACCATCGCGCGCACGCTGCTCGAAGCATGGCAGCCTGCCGATGCGATGGAAGCCGCGCTGGCGGCCCGCGCGATTGCCGCGTATCTCGCCGCGATGGACAGCTTCGCCCGGGCGGCAAAGCCTGGTCTGAGCGACGAGAAGGCGATTCGCCTGCGAGGCAACGCCATCGCGGCCGGACGCGTGTTCGATAACCTGCTACGAACATTCCGCCGGCAGCGCCAGCCGGTCCGCGCCAAACCACAACCCCGGGTCCCGGGTGCTGCCCCGCGGGCACACAATCAGATGGAACCGTTTCCGCCGATCCCTGGCCTGTCCGACGCGCTTATCCAGGCGACACGACGGGCGGCGCTGCGCAGCGGGACCGCCCTGGCTCCCGCGCAACCGACCGTCCCTGTCCCAGGCTGAGCGGTCGGCCAGCATGGCTCGCGTAGCCGCCCTGCGTTCTGCGCATGCAATGACGGCTGGCCCCTTATCATAACGCAGCTTATAATCAGCCTTCCTCACGGAGGATTTCTTCCGCGGTGCACAATTTCCAGCGCGACCTGATGTTCCTGTTGCACGACGTGGCCCGCCTGCTCCGCGTCGACGCCGACAAACGGGCCCGCGCGCACGGGATGACCCGCGCGCAATGGGGCATTCTGATCTGGCTGGAGCGCCAGCCAGGGTTGTCCCAGAAGGAACTTGCCGAGATCCTGGAAGTCGAGCCGATCACGGTCGCCCGCCTGATCGACCGACTGGAGAGCCGCGGTCTGGTGGAGCGACGGCCCGATCCGAAGGACCGCCGCATCTGGCGCCTGCATGTCTGCGCGCCTGCCTATCCGGTGCTGCGCGAGATCGCTCGGCAGCGCCAGCAGATGCGCGCGCTGGTGACCGATGGCCTGGACGAAGCGACGATCGATACCATGACGGAAGCCCTGATCACGATGAAGACGACCCTGATCCACGAAGCCCATCCACCACGCCGTTACCCGCCGGTCGAAGCCGTAGCGCGGGAGGTCGCCTGATGTCCCAGGCCGCTACCGCCGGCACCGCGCCGCGCGTCGCCGAAGCGCCAGTCCGCGGCCGGCGCATGAGCCGCGCCCTGCTGCGCCCGATCCTGATGCTGGGCGGCATCGTCATCGTGGCCGTGGCGTCCGGCGCCTATTGGCTGTCCGGCGGGCGCTACGTCTCGATCGACGATGCCTACGTGCGCGCAGCGAAGGAGACGATTGCCACCGACGTATCCGGCATCGTCGCGTCGGTCCCGGTGCACGAAGGCCAGCGGGTCAAGAAGGGCGACGTGCTGCTGCGGCTCGATCCGCAGCAGTTCCAGATCATGCTCGATGCCGCCAAGGCGAACCTGAACGGCATCGTCAACAGCGTCAACGCCATGAAGCTCGACTATCAGCGCATGCTGCGCGACGTCGACGTCAAGCAATCGCAGGTTCAATCCGACCAGGCGAATTTCGACCGCTTTGCCAACCTGGTGAAATCGGGCGGCGTCACCCGCGCCGAGTACGACAACATGCGGTTCCAGCTCGCTGCCAATCAACAGGCGGCGACGGCGCTGAAGACGATGTCGGAGGTGCACCTCGCCAAGCTGCAAGGCGATCCGAACGTCGACGTGCATGCCATGCCCGATTACCTCCAGGCGAAGGCCCGCGTGGACGAGGCGCAGCGCCAGCTCGATCACTCAGTGATCTACGCGCCGTTCGACGGTATCGTGACGCAGGTGGATACCGTGCAGCCTGGCATGTACCTGGCAGCGTCCACCGCCGCGTTCGGCATTGTCTCCACCGAGGATATCTGGGTCGAGGCCAATCCGAAGGAGACCGAACTCACCTGGGTAAAGCCGGGTGATGCGGTCTCGGTATGGGTCGATACCTATCCCGGCCGCCCGTGGCAGGGCGTGGTGTCGAGCATCGCCCCCAACTCCGGTTCGGAGTTCTCGGTGCTGCCGGCGCAGAACACCTCGGGGAACTGGGTGAAGGTGGTGCAGCGCATCCCGGTGCGCATCAAGGTCGAGCGCAAGGCGGGCGATCCCGAGCTGCGCGCCGGCATGAGTGTGGAAGCCGAGATCGACACCGGCCACCGACGCACCCTCGCCGACCTGTTCTAGCCAGACTCGTTCATGGCCCAAGGCCCGCATGATCAGGTGCCGCATCGCCTGATCATCACCCTCTGCACGGTCGGCGCGACGCTGATGCAGGCGCTCGACCAGACCATCGCCAACGTGGCGCTGCCCTACATGCAGGGCAGCCTGTCGGCGAGCTTCGACGAGATCACCTGGGTGCTGACCTCATACATCACGGCGGCGGCGATCATGACCGCGCCGGTCGGCTGGATGGCGTCACGCTTCGGCCGCAAATATCTGTTCATCGTCTGCCTGAGCGGCTTCACCGTCACCTCGATGATGTGCGGCGCGGCACAGACGCTGAACCAGATGGTGCTGTTCCGGCTGTTCCAGGGAATGTTCGGCGCCGCGCTGGTGCCGCTGTCGCAGGCGACCATGCTCGACATCTATCCGGCCGAGCAGCGCGGCAATGCGATGGCGATCTGGGGCGTCGGCGTGATGATCGGCCCGATCCTGGGACCGACTCTCGGCGGCTACCTGACCGAGATGTACAACTGGCGGTTCGTGTTCTACATCAACCTGCCGTTCGGCATCCTGGCGACGCTCGGGCTGGTGTTCTTCATGCCGCACGACGAACCGCGCTCCGGCATGCGGTTCGACTGGACCGGCTTCGCAGTGCTCAGTCTCGGCATCGGCGGCATCCAGATGATGCTGGACCGCGGCCAGGACCAGGACTGGTTCAGCGCCCGCGAGATCATCATCGAGGCGGTACTCGGCGGTCTCGGCATCTACCTGTTCATCGTGCACATGCTGACCGCGCGACGGCCGTTCATTCCGCCGGCGCTGTTCAAGGACCGCAACTTCGCCACCGGCATCGGCATGATGTTCGCTGCCGGCACCATTCTGGTGTCCAGTTCATCGCTGATGGCGCCGTGGCTGCAGAACCTCGCGAACTATCCGGTGGATACCGCCGGGCTGATCATGGCGCCGCGCGGCATCGGTACGATGGTGTCCATGGTGCTCGCCGGCCGCGTCGCGGCCCGCGTCGATCCGCGGATGGCGATGGGATTCGGCATCCTGTGCGTGGTGTGGTCGATCTGGGAGATGACCACCTGGACGCCCGACGTTTCCGAACTGCGGCTGATCGTCACCATCACCGTGCAGGGGTTCGGGCTGGGCTTCCTGTTCATCCCGTTGCAGATGGTGGCATTCGCCACGCTGCCGGTGATGCTGCGCACCGACGGCGCCGGGCTGTTCAGCCTGGCGCGCAACATCGGTGCGGCGATCGGCGTCTCCGTCACCTCGTCGATGCTGGCACGCAACACCCAGGCGCTGCACGCCGAAATCGGCGAGCACGTCAATCCGTTCAACCGCGCGCTGCAGGACGGCGCCGCGGTGCAGCAGCATCTCGATCCGGCGACCCACCATGGCGCGGCGATGCTGGACCACATGATCAACCAGCAGGCGCAGATCATCGCCTATGTGGACGACTACAAGATGATGATCTTCACCACGCTGCCGGCGCTGCTGCTGCTGTTCCTGATGCGGCGGCCGCGCCAGGCCCCGCGCCCAACGGAGGCGCACGCGGCGATGGAGTGAACGCGCCTCTCCCGCTTTGGCGGGCGCTGCTGGCGCCGATTTGTGTCAACTTGCTTGAGCGGTCTCTATTTTGGTAAACAATCCGTTGACATTCACCTAATGTTCTGTTAACACTGTCCCACCGAGCGGGGAGCAAGGTCCGAATTGGACCAAGCTTCGAGCCTGCGGCGGGTTCCCGATCGAAAGAACCGAACCCTCGCCGCCAGGGCGCCCCAGCCGGAAAAACTCCTGACTGGCTCCACTGCAACCAACGGAAGCCAACCAGGCGCATGTGCTCGGATGGCCGGCTCCCTTGTGCGCGATTGCGCACAGACACAGGAGACTTGTCATGCGTAAATTCCTCTTGGCCGCGACCATTCTTGCTCCGTTCGTCGCGGCAACAGCGTTTGCCGGTGGCGCCCCGCAGGGGCTGACGGCAGCGGGTGACATCAATCTGGCGAAGACTTCGGCGGGCTCGAACGCCGCCGTCGGCAGCAGCCAGAACACCAACGCAGCAGCGAAGACCGGCGGCAACGGTGGTGTGGTCGCCGGGGCCGTGTCGGGCAACTACACCTCGGTCGGCACCGCGGCACAGGGGTATGCGAGCCCGACGGGTTCGTACACCGCCACCACCGCGACGCAGACCAACGTCGGCGGCACTGTCGCCGGGGCCGGGCTGCTCGGCAACACGGTCGGGGCGCCTGGCAAAACCGCGTCCGGCAGTGCCGGCGGGGGCCAGAGCAGCATCGCGACGGGCAATTCCGCCGCGAGCGCGTCCGACAAAAATGTTGGCGGATCCATCACCGTGCAGACCCCCCGCAGTCACGGTCGTGGCCCCAGCTAAGCGGTAGGTTGCCCGGACGGCAGTCGCTGTCCGGGACGCAACGAGTCTTGGGGCGGATGCTCCGCCCCAGGACCGTCCCGCAGGAGATGCAGACATGAGAACCTTGCTTCTGGCTGCCACCGTGCTGGTGACGCTGGGCGGCACGGGCAACGCCCAGTCAAGTTCGAACTCGGGCTCCAACAGCAACGCGACCGTCAACACCGCGTCCGGATCGCTGTCCACCGCGGTGTCCAACCCGAAGGTGAACGTGATCGGAAACAAGATCGGCAACGTCACCTCGTCCAGCAACTCGGGTGCCAACGCGGTATCGAGCACCCGCTCGGCCTCACGGTCGGCGGCAGTGGGCAACACCACCAATGTCACCGTGCAGGGCTATGCCGGGGTCGACAACTCCGGCAACGGCACCGGCAGCGCCACCGACCCATCTGGCTCCGGGCAGTCCGACCAATATATCGGCTACGGCGGCGGCTACACCGTGCGCAACACACCTGAGGTCATTCCTCCGAGCATCGTGGGCGGCAACGCCTGCGCGGTCGGCGCCTCGGCAGGCCTCTCGGTGGCTGGCTTCGGCATCGCCGGAGGCGCCACCTGGGCGGATCGCGCTTGCGAACGCCGGCAGCAGGCCGCCCTGCTGTTCAACATGGGCGAACAAAAGGTCGCACTCGAACTGATGTGCCAGGATGACAATGTGCGCACGGCCATGAAGGTCGGCGGCAAGCCATGCTCATCCGATACCGCGGCGGCGCAGGCTCCCGCATCGGTGGCCCAGGTCGCCACGGTGCAGATCGCGGCGGCAACGACCGCGCCGGCGGCACCAAGGCCAGAGTGGTGCGCGCGCGCGCGGCCAACCACCGAGGCGTCGAAGGTTTACGTCGCACAGGAGTGCGGTATGTGATCCTGGGCCGCGCAACCGGAATCCCCGCTGCGCTCGATCAATGTGCCGGCCGGAATGGCACTCAGGCAGCCGCAGCGGGGCCTCGCCGTTTTCAACACGCAATCGTCACCGATTGTTTGCCCGGTACGGCCTTCTCGCGTCGCAATCATGCTGGGTGCGCTGGCCATTGTTGCGCCGCGTCCATTGGTCCAGCCGCTGCTGTGGCTGGTCGTGCTCGCCATGATAACGAATGTCGGCCTGGCCATCATCCACGTCAGCGTGGAACAGCATCTATGGCAGAACCCGGTCAACGAATGTGCCGCGCCACACTTCGGCGGCGTCTCGCTGACGGATCGAAGCCTCGATCTGTCGAGCCGGCCGGCGCAGCCCTGCGACCGCGCCAGTTATCTCATCCCGTTCCTGCCGTTATCGATGGCGGCGATGAACGCATTGTTTGCAGCGGCCCTCGCCGGTCTGCTGACGCTGTTCCTCTGCCGTGACGCACTTCGGGTTCGCCGGCTCTCACCGTCGCGCCGGTGCCGCGCGGTGGAGTCGTTCGGTCGGCCTCTCGACCCATGGTGCGTTGGACAGGCAGAATACGGCGAGATACTGAGAATCGCGTCGCCCACTAAGCTGGCGACCATGGAGATCGATGGTGGCAATGCGTTTGCAATGGTTTGGAGCCGTGTCGTTGGCAACGGCGCTCGCACTCACACCGGCTTTGGCCGCTCGACCGGCGTTTGCCGCGACGGCCGACGACCCACCCGGACTCGCCGCACGGGTCGCCGCCCTGATGCCCAGCGTGGCCGAGATCAAGACGATCGCGGATACGTCGCAGGGGCGCAAGTTCTTCGAGGGCGCCGGCTTCGTCATTGATCCGTCGGGCCTGATCGTGACCAATCGCCACGTCATTGCCGGCGCCTTCGAGATCAACGCGATCGTCCCGGGCTTCCCACCGCTGCCTGCCAAGCCCGTGTTCGTAAGCGAACTTATCGACGTCGCCATCCTGAAGGTCGATGCCGGCCGGCCGCTGCCGCCGGTGAAGCTTGGCGACAGCAGCAAAGTGCGGGTCGGCGATTCCGTGCTGCTGCTCGGCAACCCACTGGGGATTGGCAGTTCGCTCAGCACCGGCGTGATCAGCGCGCTCAACCGCGACATCGGCGAGACGATGTACGACCATTTCTTCCAGACCGACGCGGCGCTGAACCATGGCAATTCCGGCGGGCCAATGTTCAACATGGACGGCGAAGTGATCGCCATCGGCACCGGGCTCACCAGCTCGCCCGGCAACACCGGCTCGATCGGCATCGGCTATTCGCTGCCGATCAATGACGTGAAGTTCGTGATCGACCAGTTCATGAAGACCGGCCAAGTGCGTCATGGCACCCTTGGCGTGCGCGCGCAACGGATTACCAACGACCTTGCCACGGCGTTCGGCCTCGACGCGCCGCGCGGTGCGATCGTTACCGACGTCGATCCGACCGGCCCGGCCGCGGGCAAGATACGAAAAGGCGACATTGTTCTTCGCGTCGACGATCAGGATGCCTCGGACATGCCTGCCGTTGCCCGCCTTGTTGCCATAGCGCCGGCCGGCAAGGCGCTGCAGGTTCGGCTGCTGCGCGACGGCGCCGAGCAGACCGTCGCCCTGAACGTGGCGAACGCAACCGACGATCCGAAGGTCGCGATGGCCGTTCTGGGCCATCCCATGGCTGAGCGCATGGCATTTGCGACGCCATCGAACCCCGGGATGGGGCTCGCGGCGCTCAGTGAGCCGATGCGCGCCAAGTTCATGCTCCAGCCCGATCAGCAGGGCGTGTTGGTGACCGACGTCGCTCCGAACAGTGCCGCCGCGCGGCGTCGGATCGTCACGGGTGAGTTGATCGAGGCGGTCGGCGACCGCTCGGTAAGCACGCCCGAAGATGTGCAACAGGCGCTGAAGGCGATCACCGACCGGCACATGCCGTTAGCACCACTGCTCGTCCGGGGCGACCAGGGTCCGCGCTGGGTGCCACTGGAGCTGGAGCCTGACAGGTAGGCGAAGCATTATCGACCGATCGCGATGTCGTGGAACAGCCGCGCCGGCAGACTTCCCCCCTGCACCGACTTCATCGGCCGGTTGTCGTCATTGCCGAGCCAGACACCGATGATCTCGCCATCGATACAGCCGATGAACCACGCATCGCGGTAGTCCTGTGTCGTACCGGTTTTGCCGGCGACCGGATGGCCGGACACCGCCGCCGCTCGCCCGGTGCCGCGCGTCACCACCGCCGTCATCATGCGCACCATCATCGCCGCAAGATCGGGATCGACCACGGGTTGCGGCGGGGTGCGAAGCGCCTCGACCCCGAATGGCGTGACCCGCGCACCGCCATTGAAGAACGTGGCATAGGCCGATGCGAGTTCCAGCAGTCCGACCTCGCCGGTACCGAGTGCCAGCGACGCATCGTTCGGCAGCTTGTCGGCGATCCCGAGCAGCGCCGCCTCATGGGCCACCGCCCGAGGCCCGCCGGCCTGCAACAGCAATCGCACGGATGCGGTATTGATCGACTGCGCGAGCGCTTCCTCCACCGTTATCTCGCCCAGATACTGGCGCTCGAAGTCCGCGGGGCTCCAGTTGCCGATGCGGATCGGTGCGTCGAGCACGGTGTCATCCGGCCGCACGCCCTTCTCCAACGCCGCGAGCCAGGTGAACGGCTTGAACGCGGAGCCGGGCTGCCGCCTTGCCAGCACCGCGCGGTTGAACAGGCTTTGCCGGTAGTCGCGACCGCCCACCATCGCGCGCACCGCTCCGGTTGCGGCATCCAGCGCGACCACGGCGCCTTGCGACACGCCGGCAGCAGCACCGGGCCCGTCCAGCATCGCAGTCAACCGGGCTTCGGCGATCGCCTGGAGGTGCGCATCGAGCGTGGTGCGCAACTTGGTGTCGACATTCTCCGGCGCGAGCGACTGCGCCTGTTCCGCCACCCAGTCGGCGAACCAGCCGGTGGCGAGCGGCGGTGCCGGCGGGAACGCGATCTGCGCCGCGGCGGCGCGGGCCTGCTCGGCGGTGATCGCCCCGGTGTTCGCCATCGCGGCCAGCACCTCGCGCGCGCGCGCCGCGGCCGCGGCAGGATCGGTGCGCGGGTTGAACCGCGACGGCGCGCGTGGCAGCCCCGCCAGCATCGCCGCCTGCCACAGCGTCACGTGGCGCGCCGAGACCCCGAAGTACATCCGTGCGGCGGCGTCCACGCCCCAGGTCCCGGAGCCGAGGTAGACGCGGTTCAGCCAGATCTCGAGGATCTCGCGCTTGCTGAACGTGTGCTCCAGCCACAGCGTCAGCATCAGTTCCTGCACCTTCCGGCGCAACGTACGCGCATTGGTCAGGAACAGGTTCTTGGCGACCTGCTGGGTGATGGTGGAACCGCCCTGCACCACGCGCCCGCTGGTCAGGTTGACCCAGATGGCGCGCGCGAGGCCGATCGGATCGATACCCGGGTGCTGCCAGAAGCGGCGATCCTCCACCGCAACCGCGGCGGCCGGCAGGTACGGCGGCAGGTCGCTCAGCCGCAGCGGATCGCCGACGATGTCGCCGAAGGTGGCGAACACGTGGCCGGAGCGGTCCTCCAGCGCCAGGCTAGGTCGGCGTGCGGCATCCAGCGCGGCGTCCGGCCGCGGCAGATCGCGTGCGAACCACAGCAGCACGACGGCGAGCGCCAGCGTGCCCCATATCGCGGCGATGATGGCACAGCCGAGCAGGCGGAAGCGGCGCCGTCGTGGCGCCGCGATGCGTGGCGGCGGGATGTGGGATCGCTGCTGTGACCCGGCTGGTCGCCTGGCCGGGGCCGGACGACGTGAGGCTTGGCGATCTTCGGGGACGAATCGAGGGGCGCGGGGCATCCGGGGGCGTCACGCATACGGCATTGCGGACGTTCAACGGAAGCGCATTCGATCGTCGGTAGTGTCCTAATTTGAGTGCGGGCCGTTAGGCACAGGCGATCGCCTCGATTTCGATCTTGTATGCCGGATCGACAAGGCCGCCTACGATCAGCGTGCTCGCGGGCTTCCGGTCTCCCATGATCTCCGCGCGAATGTGGCGCAATTCGCCGATGTTTGCGAGGTCCGGTAGAATGGTTTGTAGCTTCACTACATTGTCGAACGACATGCCGGCGACGCGCAGCTGCGCCTCCAGGTTCAGGAGGGTCTGACGGCATTGCGCCGCGAAATCTTCTGCAAGATTGCCGCCTGCGTCCAGCCCGACTTGGCCGCTGATGTAAAGCGTACGTGTGGCCCCACTTACTTCGATAGCCTGTGAATAATAGGTCGCGACCGGCGGGGCCTCTGGTGCATTCAGTTCTCGACGCTGCATCGTCAGTTCTCCCTTAAGGTTGGTTTTCTATGCTCCGCCACGATCGCCGCCTGCACCGCATCGATCGGCGCTTTGATCGCGCCGAGCTGTTGCACGGCAGCGATCCGGCGCTTGTCGCTGCCCTCGATCGGCGAGGACCAGGCGTAAGCTCGCGTGGCGGCCGGGTTGCCCTCAATGTCGAAAATATGGACGATGCCGTCCAAATTAGGACACTACGCGATCGTCCGGACGATCAGGCCACGCACCCCATCCAGACCGGATACGACGGATCGCCCCCCTCGAACATGACCCAGACCTGGGTGCCGATAGGTGGCGTGCGAGCCGATTGGTATTCTCGGCATGGCATCGCCCAGGCCACTCCGATGTTGTTGACCGACGACACACTGACCTGCACACGACCACTCATCGACGGATCGGCGGTGTTCATCACCAGGCCCCGATAGATCCCGAAATACGCCATGTCATTCTCCTCGATCGAGCCACGCTGGCTCATGCGCACCGTTCCTAGCACGGCTGTTGCAGATACCGTGCGGCGTGCGCAGATTGGCGGCGCAAATGACGGGGGCTGCGATGAAGGGGCTGTTTCTCGACGCTGTCGATGACCTGGCGGATGTGTTCCGCCGCGTTGTGCGCCCCGACGATCCGCCGGTGACCGTCAACGAACAACTCGAGGTGCCGCCCGAGACGTTGCCCGCGATGCTGGCTGGCTACGACTTCGTGTTCGACGACCACAGCCAGATGCCGACCGAGGTGATGCGGCGCTGCACCGGCCTGAAGCACATCATCTTTCTCGGCACCGGCGCGCGCAGCTACATGCACCCCGACGAACTGGCCGAGCACGGAATCACTGTGCACATCATCAAGGGCTACGGTGACACCGCGGTAGCCGAGCACACCATTGCGTTGATGTGGGCCGCGGCGCGCGGACTGGCGATCATGGACGGCGGCATGCGGCGCGGCGAATGGTTCCGCACCGAGGGCATGGAACTTACCGGCAAGACGCTGGGCCTGCTGGGCTATGGCGGCATCGCGGCCGAGGTGGCGCGCATCGCGGCCGGTTCAGGCATGCGGGTGATCGCCTGGAACCGCTCACCGAAGACCGCGCCGGGGGTGACGTTCGTCGATCTCGACACGTTGCTGGCGCAGAGCGATGTGCTGTCGGTGCACCTGCTGCTGACCGACGAGACGCGCGGGTTTCTCAGCGCCGAACGGTTGGCTCAACTGCGGTCCGGCGCGGTGCTGGTGAACACCGCGCGCGGCGCCATCGTCGACGAGGCGGCGATGATCGCTGCACTGCGGTCAGGACGGCTGCGGCACGCGGCGCTGGATGTGTTCACCAAGGAGCCGCTGGCGCCGGGACACGAACTGGCGACCCTGCCGAACGTGACGCTGTCGGCACACAGCGCGTTCCGCACGCCGGAGGCGTCGGAGAACCTGATCCGTCGCGCGCTGGACATTGCGAAGTCGCTCGCATCTGGGTGACACGCGCCTACCGCTGCATCTGCATCATCCGGTCCATCGGAATCATGTTGTGGTTGAGGTGGCTCATGATCCACAGCGATCCGACGATCAGCAGCAGCACGATCAGCACGCCGAACGCCAGCGCCAGCACGTTGTTGACGTTGTCGGGACCGGTCGTGATGTGGAGGAAAAAGACCAGGTGAACGCCCATCTGCGCGACCGCCAGCACGAACAGTGCGATCGGAATGCTGGGCTGCCATACCAGTGATGTGCCGGAGATGAAGAACGCCGCCACCGTGAGCAGCGTCGCGAGGCCGAGGCCGATCAGGTAGCCGAACAGGCCTTCCGCGATCTCGCGGCCGTCGGCGCGCTCATCGCCAGGGGCCGTGTCGCTGGCGTGCAGATGCAGACGCTGCTCGATGCCGCTCATTGCGCCACCCCCATCAGATAGACCACCGTGAAGATCCCGACCCAGACGATGTCCAGTGTGTGCCAGAACAGGGCGAAGCACAGGACCCGGCGCAGGATGTCGGCGCGGAAGCCCTTGGCAAACACCTGCGCCATCATGGTCAGCAGCCACAGCATCCCTAGCGTGACATGCAGGCCATGACATCCGACCAAGGTGAAGTAGGCCGACAGGAAGGCGCTGCGACTTGGTCCGGCACCCCGCGCGATCAGGCCGGCGAACTCACGAATCTCCAGGAACAGAAACGCCGCTCCCAGCACTGCGGTCATCGCCATGCTGCCGTAATACATCAGGGCTCTGTGGGCGCGGGCGCCGATGCTCGCGACACCGCAGGTGAAGCTGGACAGCAGCAGGCACGCCGTCTCGAGTGCCACGATGTCCAGGTTGAACAGATCGGCGCCACTCGGGCCGCCCGCGGTCTCCCCCGACAACACCGCATAGGTCGCGAAGAACGCGGAGAACATGATGATGTCGCTGAGCAGGAAGATCCAGAAGCCGTAACCGACGATCACCCGCCTGGAGGCCGGGCCCAGCGCCGCGTGCGAGGCGGTGCGCGCGTCGAGCACGGCGCTCATTGCGCGGGCTGCATCTGGGTCAGTTCCGCGCTGCGGGCGCTGCGGTTGGCCCGGTCGATGCGCGCCACCTCGTCCGCCGAAATGCGATCCTCGGTACGGTCCCGCCAGGCGAACACGACGAAGGTCACGAACGCGCCAAGAAAGGCCGCACCGACCAGCCACCAGATATGCCAGATCAGCGCGAACCCCATGAACGTCGCGAAGAAGGCGCAGACAAAGCCGGTCGCGCTGTTGCGCGGCACCTCGATGTCTTCATAGCGTGGTTCATCGTCGAGCCTAGCCCGCTGTCGGATACGCTGCTTGGTGATCCAATAGTCGTCTCTTGCCTCGACATGCGGCAGCTCGGCGAAATTGAACGCCGGCGGCGGCGATGCCGTGGCCCATTCCAGCGAGCGGCCGTTCCACGGATCGCCGGTCACGTCGCGAAGCTGCTCGCGCCGGCGGATGCTGACCGTGAGCTGCGCGACCTGGAACGCGATCCCGGCCAGAATCACGGCTGCCCCAAGCGCCGCCACCAGCAGCCAGGGGTGCCATGCCGGAACGTCGTAGTGCTGCATGCGGCGCGTCATGCCCATCAGCCCCAGCACGTAGAGCGGCATGAATGCCAGGTAGAAGCCGATGAACCAGCACCAGAACGCTGCCTTGCCCAGACCCTCGTGCAGGCGGAAGCCGAACGCCTTCGGGAACCAATAGGTGTAGCCGGCGAACGCGCCGAACAGCACGCCGCCGATGATCACGTTGTGGAAGTGCGCCACCAGGAACAGGCTGTTGTGCAGCACGAAGTCGGCCGGCGGGACCGCCAGCAGCACGCCCGTCATGCCGCCCAGGACGAACGTGACCATGAAGCCGAGCGACCACAGCATCGGCGTGGTGTAGACGATGCGGCCGCCGTACATGGTGAACAACCAACTGAACACCTTCACGCCGGTCGGCACCGCGATGATCATCGTCGCGACGCCGAACACCGCGTTAACATCGGCGCCGGCACCCATGGTGAAGAAGTGATGCAGCCACACCATGAAGGCGAGGATGCAGATCGCCAGCGTCGCCATCACCATGGACCGGTAGCCGAACAGCGGCTTGCCCGAAAAGGTCGACACCACCTCGGAGAATACCCCGAATGCCGGCAGCACGAGGATATACACCTCCGGATGACCCCACACCCAGATCAGGTTGATGAACATCATCATGTTGCCGCCGGCCTCATTGGTGAAGAAATGAAAGCCGAGATAGCGGTCCAGCAGCAGCATGGCGAAGGTCGCAGTCAGGATCGGGAAGGCCGCGACGATCAGCAGGCTGGAGGCGAGCGCGGTCCAGCAGAACATTGGCATGCGCATATAGGTCATGCCCGGCGCATGAAGCTTCAGGATCGTGGTGACGAAGTTGACGCCGGTCAGCAGCGTGCCCACGCCGGAGATCTGCAGCGACCATAGGTAGTAATCGACGCCGACGCCGGGTGAATAGGTCAGCTCGGACAGCGGCGGATAGGCCAGCCAGCCGGTGCGCGCGAACTCGCCCACCACCAGCGAGACGTTGACCAGCAGCGCGCCCGTCGCCGTCAGCCAGAAGCTGACCGAGTTGAGCGTGGGGAACGCCACGTCACGCACGCCGAGCTGCAACGGGACGACGACGTTCATCAGCCCGATCACGAACGGCATCGCGACGAAGAAGATCATCAGCGTGCCATGGGCCGAGAAGATCTGGTCGTAGTGCTCGGGCGGCAGATAGCCCGGCGCCTGGAACGCCAGCGCCTGCTGCGACCGCATCATGATCGCGTCGGAGAAGCCGCGCAGCAGCATCACCGCGGCGAGCAGGACGTACATCACGCCGATCCGCTTGTGATCGACGCTGGTGATCCATTCACGCCACAGATACGGCAGCCAGCCCTTCAGGGTTACGTAGACCAGCACACAGAAGATGATGAAGCCGACCAGCCCGGCCGCGACCAGCGGAATCGGCTGGTCGAGCGGAATGGCGGCCCAGCTCAGCTTGCCCAACATGCTAGTTCTCCGCCCGCTTGGATGCACCCGGATTGGTCTCTTCGACCGGTCCAGGACCTGGCGGCAGCGCCTGCGAAACTATCCGCTGGAACAGGTCGGGCTCGACATCGCGAAAGGTGAACGGCGCGACGTTCGTGCTCTGCCTGGCAAGATCCGCATAGCTCTGCGCGGTCAACGCCGCACCGCTGTTGCGTGTCGCATCGACCCAGGCGGCGAAGCGGTCGGGCGCCACCGCCTCTACGTCGAAGTGCATGTCCGAGAAGCCGTCGCCACTGTAATGGCTCGACAGACCGGGGAACACGCCTGGTGCGTCAGCGAGCAGGTTGAGCCGCGTCTCCATGCCGTTCATCGTGTAGATCATGCTGCCCAGTTGGGGGATGAAGAAGGCATTCATCACGCTTGCCGATGTCAGGGCGAAATGGACCGGCACGCCAGCGGGAATCACCAGGTGGTTCACGCTCGCGACGTGCTGGTCGGGGTATATGAATAGCCATTTCCAGTCCAGTGACACGACCTGGACATTGAGCGGCGCGTCGTTCGACGCCAGCGGCTTCGCCGGGTCCAGGTCGTGCGAGCCGACCCAGGCCACACCTCCCAACAGCATGATGGTCAGCAGAGGAATCGCCCATACGATCAGCTCCAGCTGGCCCGAATATGCCCAGTCCGGCAGAAAGCGCGCCCGGGTGTTGGACGACCGGTACCACCAGGCACAGGCAAGAGTCGCAACGATCGTCGGGACGACAATCGCGAGCATGATGGCGAGCGAGTTGATCAGGATGGTCTTCTCCGCGGCGCCGATAGGACCTTGCGGATCGAGCACGGCCGGCTGGCAGCCCGCCAGCGCCAGCAGACCGCAGCAACGGATCATCAATCGAGAGTGACGGGATGAAACTGGCCAAAGCATGCGAACCCCTCGGCTGATGGCACATACGCTCTGCGATCGCGAAACTCGAATAGAGACCGTTATGCGGCTTGCGCAACCCCCAGCTCCAACTGTGCCGCGAAGTGGCAGCGCGCGAAATGCCCCGGCGTGACCTCCTGCAATACCGGCGCCTCGCGCTGGCAGCGTTCCTCGGCGAACCTGCAGCGCGGATGGAAATAGCAACCGGACGGCGGTGACGCAGGGCTCGGCACCTCGCCCCTCAGGATCGCATCCGTCCCCGACACGCGCGGATCGGGGATCGGCACCGCGCGCATCAGTGCCGCTGTGTAAGGATGCCGCGGCCGCCGGAACACCGCATCGGTCGGTGCCAGTTCGACCAGTTGCCCGACATACATCACGGCCACGCGGTCACAGATGTGTCGTACCACCGACAGATCGTGCGCCACGAACAGGAACGTCAGCCGTAACCGCGTTTGCAGCTCCAGCAACAGGTTCAGCACCTGTGCCTGTACCGACACGTCCAGCGCTGACACCGGCTCGTCCGCCACCACCAGCCGTGGGCCGGTTGCCAGTGCGCGGGCAATGCCGATCCGTTGTCGCTGTCCGCCGCTGAACGCGTGCGGGAACCGATGCATGAACTCCGGCCGCAGCCCAACCAGGCGCAGCAGTTCCGCCACCCGATCCATCCGCTCCCTGCGCCTTCGCATGCCGTGCACCAGCAATGGCTCACCGACATTGTCGAACAGCGTCATACGCGGATTGAGCGAGCCGAACGGATCCTGGAAGATCATCTGGATCTCTTTGCGCAGCGGCCCCAGATCCGCTGCCGACATCGGCGCCAGATCGACGATCGCGTCGTCGCGCATGCGATACAGAATCTGGCCTTCGGTGGGGTCGATGGCGCGCAGGATGCAGCGTGCGGTGGTGGTCTTGCCGCAGCCGCTTTCGCCCACCAGGCCGAGCGCCTCGCCTTCCTGCACGGTGAAGCTCACGTCGTCCACCGCGCGCACGTGGCCGGTGACACGGCGCAACATGCCCTTCGCGATCGGAAAGAATTTGCGCAGCCCGCGCACGTCGAGCAGCGGCGCGGTCATGCCGGTTCGGCCACGTCGCTGTGCAGGAAGCAGCTCACCGCCCGACGCGGCCCGAGCGTATGCAGCGCCGGAACCGCGGTGGCGCAGCAACCGGAAATAATGTCCTCGCAGCGTGGGTGGAACGGGCAGCCGGGTGGCCGGTTGAACGGATGCGGCAGGGTGCCCGCTATCACCGGCAACGCGGTGCGGGTCTCGCTGTTCAGGCTCGGGATCGAGCGCAGCAGCGCCTTGGTGTAGGGATGCAGCGGCGCATGGAAGATCTCGTCCACCGGACCTTCTTCCATGATGCGGCCGAGATACATCACCACCACGTAGTTCGCCATCTGCGCGATCACGCCGAGATCGTGCGTGATGAAGATGATCGCGGTGTCGTACTTGCGTTGCAGCTCGCGCAGCAGCGCCAGGATCTGCGCCTGCGTGGTCACGTCGATCGCGGTGGTCGGTTCGTCGGCGATCAGCAGCCGCGGCTTGCACGACAGCGCCATGGCGATCATCGCGCGCTGGCGCAGTCCACCGGATAGCTGCCAGGAATACGCGTCGATCCGCTGCTCGGGCATCGAGATGCCGACATCGCGGAATAGCTCCACGGTCGTCGCGCGCGCCTGCTCGCGGCCGCAGCGCTCGTGCAGCATGATCGCTTCGATGATCTGCACACCCACTGTATGCACCGGACTGAATGCCGCCATCGGCTCCTGCGGGATCAGCGCGATCTCGGCGCCGCGCAGGTCGCGCATCAGGCGGCCGCGCGGCGGCAAACGGGTTAGGTCGATCGGCGTCGCGCCCTGACGGTACAGGATTTCTCCGCTGGTGATGCGGCCCGGCGGATCGATCAGTTGCAGGATCGCGCGCATCGTCACGCTCTTGCCGCAGCCGCTTTCGCCGACGATGCCGACCACCTGGCCGGGGAACACGTCGAAGCTGACACCATCGACCGCGCGCACGGTGCCTTCGTCCAGGCGGAACGACACGCGCAGGTCGCGCACGCTGAGCAGCGGGTCAGTGGCTGTAGGGATCGGAGGCATCGCGCAGGCCGTCGCCCACCAGGTTGAACGCCAGCACCGCGACGATGACGATGAGGCCCGGGATCAGCAGCCACGGCGCCAGCGCCAGCGTCTGGATGTTCTGCGCCTCCTGCAACAGCACGCCCCAGCTGATCGCCGGCGGGCGGATGCCGAGACCGAGGAACGACAGCGAGGTCTCGTTGATGATCATCACCGGGATGGCGAGCGAACTGGTGGCGATGATGTGGCTGAGGAAGGTCGGCACCATGTGGCGCAGGATGATGCGCATGCGGCCGCAGCCGGCGAGGCGTGCCGCCAACACAAAGTCCTCCTCGCGCAGCGCGAGGAAGCGGCCGCGCACTTCGCGCGCCAGTGTGGTCCAGCCGATCAGGGACAGGATCACGGTGATGGCGAAGAACACCTGGATCGGCGTCCAGTCGCGCGGCAATGCCGCAGACAGGGCAAGCCAGATCGGGATGGTCGGCACCGATTGCAGCAGCTCGATCAGCCGCTGAATCACGAGGTCGATGACGCCGCCGAAATAGCCGGAGATGCCGCCCAGCACGACGCCGAAGATGACGCTGAGCGTGACGGCGACCAGCCCGACCGTCATCGATGTCTGCGTGCCGTGCATGATGCGCGACCACTGGTCGCGGCCCAGCCGGTCCGACCCGAGCAGGAAGATGCGCTGCGCCGGGATCGGCGGCGCCGAGCAGGTGGATATTGGTCGAGAACAGTCCGAGCATCCGGTAAGGCTCTGCCGCGAGTGAAGAAACTCACGTGGACTTTGCGCTGCGGGTCGGTGGTCCATTCCATCCGCAGCGTCACCGGATTGCGCTTGCCGACGATGGCCGGGACCCAGGGATTCCAGCCGTCATCGAAGAAGTGCAGCATCTGCACCGGGATGAAGGCCTGACGCGCATCGGTCCGTTCAGGGTCCTGTGTGCTGAAGAAGTCCGGGCACAGCACGACGAGGTACAGGCAAATCAGCACGCCGGCACTGACCATCGCGAGATGATGCCGGCGAAAGCGCCACCACACCAGCTTCCAGTTGGAAGCGACCGCGATCCGTTCCTCGGCCACCGCGCCGATGGTCTGGACGTCTGACACCGTTAAGCTCCGCCTCCCCTTGCGGGAGGGGGTTGGGGGGAGGTGGCGGCGCCATTGCCATGGCCCCCTCCTCCAACCCCCTCCCGCAATGGGAGAGGAAATATCCTCTGCAAGTCCGCCATAGCTACGTCTCCATCCGGATGCGCGGATCCATCATCGCCAGTGCGATGTCCGACAGCAGCGTGCCCACGATGGTCAGGAACGAGTAGATCAGCAGAATCGCCCCAGCCAGATACATGTCCTGATTGATCAGCGCCCGCAGCAGCAGTGGCCCGATATTCGGCAGGTTCATCACCGTCGCGACGATCAGGCTGCCGGAGAACAGTTGCGGCAGATACCAACCGATCGTGCTCACCAGCGGATTGAGCGCCAGCCGCACCGGATAGCGCAGCACCAGCCGCCACTCGCGCATTCCCTTCGCCCGCGCCGTCACCACGTACGGCTTGTTCAGCTCGTCCAGCAGATTCGCCCGCATGATCCGTGTCAACCGCGCGGTGCCGGCAATGCCCAGCACCAGCGCCGGCAGCCAGATATGCTGCCAGCAGATCGACGACACGTGCCCACGCTCCACGGTGCATCGACGTATTCCGGCGAGAACAGCCCCGTGATGCTGATGCCGAAATACGCGAACGCGATCCACATCAGGATCAGCGCCAGCATGAAGTTCGGCGTGGCGACGCCGACGTAGTTGATCACCGTGATGACGTGGTCGAGCAGCGACCGCCGATGCGTCGCCGAATAGATCCCCGCCGGCACCGCGATCAGCCAGGTCAGCACGAACGCCATCACAGCCAGCGCCACCGTCAGCCCAAGCTGCTCGCCGATCAACTCGGCATTCGGCCGCTGGTATTCCAGCGACAGGCCGAGATGACCGGACAGCAGATCGCGCAGCCAGTACAGGTACTGCACGATGAACGGCTGATCCAACCATACTCGTGCCGCAGCGCAGTCGATCTGATCGGCCGTGATCGACGTGCCGGTCGCCGACAGCGTCGCCACGTACGCCGTCAGGAAATCCCCTGGCGGCGCCTGGATGATCACGAAGATGACAAACGAGTAGACCAGCAGCAGGAACGGCAGCAGCAGCAGTCGCTGGATGATGTACCGCGTCACTTGGAGGAGAAGAAGAACTGCTCGGTGCGTGCATTGCCTGGCGTGCGCAACGGCCAGTCATTTCCGATCGTCGTCGGCACGTTGTGCATCTTGCTGTTGACCACGACGACGCCCTGCACCATCGGCGTCAGCCCGACGGTGCCGATCTCGAACACGTTGTCTGCCCAGATGCGTGAACAGCTCCTGCGCCGCCTTCACCTGGCCGTCGTGCCCGACGCGTGCGCGCCGTGTCGATCAGCTGCATGATCCGCTTCAGCGGCTCGATCGGCTCCACGCCCTCCTTGCCGCCGCTGCTCAGCCAATCGATAGTACAGCGGACCACGTCAGCGTCTGGAGCGGACGTTGCGCGGATCGATCTTCGCGCCGCCGGTGAACGGGAACGCCGTGGTGTCCTCATTCCAGATCTCGGTCTGCAACTGATTGGCGAGCGCGCATGTTGAACGTCCAGCGCGCGCTCGCGGATTTGCACCACGGTCTTGATGCCGACCTTCTTGCCAATTCCTTCGCGACCAGCTGCGCCACATCGGGCCAGGCACCGAACGCGGGCACGACGCTGAGTTCGATCGTCGCCGGCTTGCCGTTCTCCATCAGTCGGATACCGGACGCATCGCGCTTCGTCAGACCGAGCGCATCCAGCATCTTGTTGGCGAGATCGGGATTGTACTCGGTGTATTTGTCCGCCCATTCGTCGCCGGGATAGTACGGATGCCACGGCGCCGGCACGGCCTGTCGCGCCTCACCCAGACCCAGGAACACCGATTCCTTGATCTCGTCGCGATTGATCGCGTACGACAGCGCGATGCGGAAATCCTTGGTCGCCAGCAGCTTGCCGATCACCGGATCGGCCGTGTAGGTCATGTTGAACGCGACCACCGCATCCGAGCCGCCGAAGGTCGGCCAGATCAGGACGTGGTACTTGCCGTCCTTCTCGTGCTCCTTCAGCACCGGATAGTTGGTCATCAGGATGTGCCGCGCCTGCATGTCGAAGTCGCCGGCGATGGCCGCAGATTTAGCGCCTGCTGGTCGGCGAAATAGGTGAAGCGGACCTCGTCGATATAGGGAAGCTGGTTCCCCGCCGTATCGACCCCGATATAGTACGGATTGCGCTCGATGGTGAACACTGGATCGCTCACCCGCGTGACCGGCATCCATGCCGCCATGGTAGGGCGATCGGGGTTCTGCCGACGTCGCTGGGCGCGGGCGGAACAGCTCGGTCCACGTCTTGAAGCTGGCCGCCTGTGCCAGGCCTGATCCAGCTCCTCCTTCGGCGTGTAGGCGGGATGGAACTGCTTCAGATAATGCGCCGGCAGGAACATCGCGTAGGTCGATCGGCGCCGTCCTGGTTGGCGACCTCCGACAGGAACAGCGTGGCCGGCCGGTCGTAGGTGAACTGCACGGTGTAGTCGTCGATCTTCTCCACCTTCGCCGCCGATCCGTCCGTGTTGCGCATCCATGTCGGCAGCGCCGGCGTCAGGTCCTTGTTCAGCAGGACGTCCTTGTACCAGAACACGATGTCATCCGCGGTGAACGGCACGCCGTCCGACCAGCGGCGCGCCCTTGCGCAACAGAATCGTCCAGACCTTGAAGTCCGGCGACGACTTCGCGCCGAGGGCTAGCTTCGGTTCGATCTCGGCGCCGTCGGGGGTGAAGCGGAACAGGCCGTCATAGACGACACGCACGTAGTTGTTGGCGTCGGCGGGACCAAGGAACGCGCGTCGCCAGACGCCGCCGTACTCGCCCACCTTCTCGACCACTGGCACCACCAGCGGTTGTTCGGGCAGACGCTGTTCGACCGGCGGCAGCTTGCCGGCCTTCACCTGATCGGCGAGCGCCGGCGCTTCGTGGTACTTGCCCTGCGCCGCGGCGGGCCCCGCGAACGCGAACAGCAGACACGCAAGCAATGCCATTGGCGTTGCGAATCGCGGCATGGATGTTCTCCCCGTCGGCGGCCTGTTTGTTCCGGTTGCTCCGACACGACGGATGTACGGCCAGCCGATGGGCGGCGTCAATCAGCGCGGCTGGATCGACTCGAAATGCGCCCACCAGTTGCGCCGCAGTTCGCGCTCGGTGGCGCCGATGTCGTAGGCCGGCGAGGTCAGCGGCGCGGCCTTGGCGACCCGCAATACGACTATCGCGCGGATCCGCTCGAGCAGTTGGGAAGCGGCGAAGCGCTCGATCAGCGCGGTGAACTCGCGGGCACCCCGTGGCACCACCGTGGCGTTGCCTTTGAACCGGTAGCCGGTTCGGCTGAATGGATCGACGAAGTTGATTTCCATCGCGGGGTTGACCGCGAGATTGGCAACGGTCGCCGGCGAACGAATCTCGGCGAACATGATGCGGTCGTCGTCGAGCACCTGCATGGTGCCCTTCGGCGACAGGTTTGGCGCGCCGTCGGCGCCCACGGTTGCGACAAAGCCGAGCTTCTGTTCGGCAATCACGCGCTGCATGTCCTCGGTCAGAATTCCCATGATATGACCGTCGAAGTTGCTTCGCGAGACTACGCCGCCTGCCGCACCGCCGGGAACACCTCCTCGGCCAGCAACTGCATCTGCTCCAGCGCAAGGCTCTTCGGCATGCCGACCCAATGCACGCCGGCGATCAGCGTGGTGACGCCGAAGCGGCGACGCAGATCGAGGATCTGTTCCGTCACCTCTGCCGGCGAACCGATCAGGAACCGATCGTCCACCAGCTCGTCGAAGTCGAGATCGAAGTGATCGCTCGACGGCATCACCTTGTCCTGGCCCCAGTCGCGGTACGCCTTGTATTTCACTTCCAGCGACGGCCGCGCGCGTTCGATCGCCTCAGCCCGCGAGCGTGCGATGAACACTTCGCGCGCCATCGGCAATTCGGCCGGAAACGGCTTGCCGCACGCATCGAGTTCGCGCTTGTACACTTCCATCTGTTGTGCGATGGTCGCCAGCTTGTTGTGCGGATTGATGAACCATGCGTCCGCCATGCGCGCCGCGCGGCGGATGCCGACATCGATGTTGGCGCCGATCCACACCGGCGGCATCGGCCGCTGCACCGGCAGCACGGTGCAGTTCGCATTCTCCAGCGCGAAATACGACGCCTGCATGGTGACGAAGTCCTCGGTCCACAGCCGCTTCACCGCGGTGAGGCATTCCTCGAAGCGGCGGCCGGCCTGCTTCAGCGTGGTGCCGAAGGCGCGGAACTCCACCTCGCGGTAGCCGATGCCGGCCCCGAACACCAGCTTGCCGCCACTCATCACGTCGAGCGACGCCAGTTCTTCGGCAACATGCAGCGGGCTGTGCAACGGCAGCAGCACCACGCCCGGCACCAGCCGCAGCTTCGGTGCGATCAGCGCGACCTGACACAGATAGGGGATTTGCTGGATGTACTGAAACGGATGCGAACTATAGTGCGAGCCCTTGGCAACGAGGTCGTAGCCCAGCTCTTCGGCGAGTTTCGCCGCCTCGAGGTCCTCGCGCAGACGGAGCTGCATGTCGTCGCCCTGCGGATACTGGCCGCGGATGATCAGGCCGAATTTCATCGTTTTCTCCCGTTGCGGGTGACCGGGGGCTTCGAGGTGACGGGTTGAGCGCCAGCGAAACCCATCGTCCCATCCAGTGACGACCCATCTGCAGGTCCAGTCAACCGGCCAGGTTCCGTCCCGGCACCCACATCACGTCATCGACGCCGTTGCCGTTCAACACGCGCGCCAGCACGAACAGGTGGTCGGACAGGCGGTTGAGATAGCGCAACAACGCCGGCGTGACCGCTTCCTCTGCCGCCAGCCGCACCAGGTCGCGTTCGGCCCGCCGGACGATCGTGCGGGCCATGTGCGCGTACGCGGCTCCCGCGCTGCCGCCCGGCAGTACGAAGCTAGTCAGCCTCGGCAGCGCCGCGTTCATCGCCGTGACCTCGGCCTCCAGCCGTGCCACCGGCACATCGGTCAGACGCAGCCGGTCGCCACCCTCGCCCGGCACCGACAGATCGGCGCCGACATCGAACAGATCGTTCTGGACCCGTGCCAGCATGGCATCCACATCCGCTGCGTCGCGCGTCGCCACACGCAAGACGCCGATCGCGGCGTTGGCTTCATCGACCGCGCCGATAGCGGCGATGCGCGCAGCGTCCTTGCGCCGCCGCGTGCCGTCGCCGAGCGAGGTCTCGCCGGCGTCGCCGCCACGGGTCACCACAACGTCGATCCGCACCATCCGGCTTCCTTCAATCGAGCTGGAACACTACGCGGATCTGCATGTCGAACGGGATCGGCCGACCGTCTTGCACCGCCGGCAGGAAGTGCCATCCCCACACCGCGTCGCGCGCCGCACGGTCCAGCAGCATGTACCCCGAGCTCTGTGCAACGTCCACGCCGGCGGGCAGACCGTCCGGCGAAACATGGATCAGCAGGATCACAGCACCCTGTTCGGCGCGACGTACTGCCTCCAGGGGGTAAATCGGCTCCCGGTTGCGGGACTTTGCGTCGATGCTGGCCGGAATCACGTTAGGACCAGCGGTAACGATCGCGTTTGTCTCGCTGTCGTTGCCGGCGAGGTCGATCTGTGGCGCCTCTGGCGTGCGCTGCACCGGCGGGCTGGGCGGCTGCGGCACAGTCGGCGGCGCGACGGCGGGCGGTGGAACGGGCGGCGGTGGTAGCGGCAGCGCCTCGTCCGCCGCCTCGGCGTCGGGCAGCGGCGGTTCCGGCGGGGCGGCCTGCTGCGGTGGCGGCGGCGTTGGCGATGGCGGCGTTGGAACCGCGGCCACAGGAGGGGGCTCGGATGGGGGCGCCGCCGCCTGAGTGCCTTGATGCTCCAGCATCACCAACTCGACCGCTCCTGGCGTCTCCGGAGCGCTGTCGGCAGGCGGGGCGTGTTGGAACCGGAGCAGCAATCCGGCAAGCAGGGCAGCGTGCAGCCCGAGTGACAACACACCTGCCAGCCGCAGCCTCAAGTTTTTCCCGTTATTGCTGCGCCAGCGGGGACGCAGCGCCGCAGCGGCCAGCGCGGCCCCGGATTCGCGCTTGCGCGGGAATGACGACAGGAGAGGAAGCCGCATCAGCATGGCGGCAGCAATCGCGGTGCCGGATCGGGGCCGAACGGCATCCCGAATGCCGCCGCTGCCGCCGGCAGAGCCTGATCGGCGGGCAGGTCGGCGGTTACCTGGCCGTCCGCCAATACCACCACGCGATGCGCATAGCGCAGCGCAAGGTCGAGCGCGTGAAGCACGACGACCACGGTACGGCCGGCATCCGCCGTCGTGCGCAGCAGACGCATGATCGCGTGCGACGCGGCCGGGTCCAGATCGGCGGTGGGCTCGTCCAGCAGGAACACCTCCGGCTCGGTGGCGAACGCGCGGGCCAGCATGGCGCGCCGGGCCTCACCGCCCGAGATGCGATCCACCCGCGCCGTGCGCAACGCCTCGATACCGCAAAGCTGCAAAGCTCTGGTTACCGGTGCCGCCGCCTGGTCGCGATGCGGGATGCGGCCGAGTGCCGCCACCTGCTCGACGGTCAGCCCCCAGGCACACCGCGCACCCTGCGGCAGCCAGGTGATGCGGCGCGGATCGGGCGGGCCAGTGTCCGGCAGCAGGCCTGCGAGCGCGCGCAACAGGGTCGATTTGCCGGCGCCGTTGGGGCCGCACAGCGCGACCAGCTCGCCTGGGGTCACTGTCATGGTCACGTTGCGCAGCACGGTACGTCCGCCCAGCGCAACCGACAGGTTTGAGACGCCGATCATGGGGCTGCCCGCCGCGCGATCGCCACCAGGAACGGCGCGCCGAGCAGCGCCGTCAGTACGCCCACCGGCGGGGCCGCGGACAGCGGCAGCAGCAGTGGCGCCAGCCGCACCAGCATGTCGGCGGCGAGCAACAGGGCGGCGCCAGCCAGCGGTGCGGCGGGAAGCAGGTCACTAGGACGCTCGCCGAACCAGGGGCGCAACAGGTGCGGCACCACCAAGCCGATGAAACCGATCGAACCCGCCACCGCCGACCCGGTGCCCACCGCGAAAGCAGTCCCGACCGCGGCAAGTCGAAGCGTGCGCGTCACTGGAACGCCGAGGCTGCGCGCCGTGTCCTCGCCCAGACTGAGCGCATCGAGACCGCGGCCCAGCGACAGCAGAATCGCCACCCCCAGCAGGATGGTCGGCGCGGCGAGCGCAACCTGCCAAAGCGGGCGGTCGGCGAGCCCGCCCATCAGCCAGAAGGTGATCTCGGCCAGCGCGAACGGATTGGGCGCCAGCGTCAGCGCCAGGGCCAGCAGCGCCGAGGCGATCGCCGACACCGCCACACCGGCCAGGATCAGCGAGGGGCCGGACGGCGCACGGCCGGCGAAGCGCAGCAGGAATGCGGCGCCCACGCCAGCGCCCAACAGGCCACCCGCCGCCAGCGCCGGCGGGAACGCGGCCGCCAGTCCCCAGTAGAATGCGATCACCGCGCCCAGCCCAGCGGTCCCGGTGATGCCTAGCAGCCCGGGATCGGCCAGCGGATTGCGCAAGGCGCCTTGCAGCACCGCGCCGGACAGGCCGAGGCCGCCGCCCACCAGCACACCCAGCAGCGTGCGCGGCAGGCGAAGCTGCCAAAGGATCAGCCCATCCGGCAGCGCCAGGGTGGCGTCGCCGATGAACAGGGACAGCGCGGCCAGGACAGCCAGCAGCAGTGCCAGCCGCCGGATCATCGTGCCAGCAGCGCCGCCGCCCGGGCGCTGAAGGGGCCGACGCAGATGGTCAGCGCTGGGGGGATCGTGCGGCGCGGCAGGCCGGCGAGCGCCGGATGGTCGAGCAGTTCAGTGGCGAGCGAGGGATAGCTGGGCGTGGCCGGCACCACCAACAGGTCGGGCGGATGGCGCAGCAAAGTCTCCACGCTCACGCGGCTGCCATCCGAGGCGTTGCTTATTCCGGCGGCGTGCAGGATTGCGTCCAGCAGCGTGCCGGGTCCCGCGGTGAAACCGCGCGGTTCCCAGACCAGCGCGTGCACTGCGCGGTCCGGGTGCGGCAGCGATGCGAGCTCGGTGTCCATCGCGGCGAGCAGCGCCGTGCCGCGCTCTGCCACGCCGAGCGCATCGGCGAGCAGATGGGTCATCTGGCGGATGCCGGCAAAGTCCTGGGGCAAGGCGATCCGCAGCAGCGGGATGTGCTCCTGTTGCAGCAGTGCGAGCGTGGTTTGTGCGCCGTACGGTGCCGCCAGGACGAGGTCGGGATGCAGGCGAAGCACCGCCTCGGCCGAGGCGCCCACGATCGGCAGGTGCTCGGCCTGCGGTGCGACGAAGGACAGCGCGGGATCGCGGGCGAGCGGCGACAGCGCGACGATCTTCTCGGGTGCCAGCAGCACCAGCATCTGGTCGGTGCACAGGTTGAGGGAGACGACGCGGTCGGCGGTCACGGCTTCACGGGGAGCGAAGGCGAAAGCAGCAGCTACAAGCAGCGGGAGCACCGGCACCCGTTCCCTTCTCCCCCTCCCCTTGCGGGAGGGGGTTGGGGGGAGGGGGCCGCCGGGTACTAGCAACGCCCCCTCCCCCCAACCCCCTCCCGCAAGGGGAGGGGGAGAATGCTTCCGCGATCAGCAATTGCCTCACAGCACCGGCACTCCGTGCTGCTTCGCCTTCTCCTCCGGCTCCACATGAATGGTGATTACCAGTTGCTGCATCTCCGCCCGCAGCGCCTCCTCGATGTGGTCGCAGATCGCGTGCGATTCCGCCACCGTCATCGACCCTGGCACCACCAGGTCGAACTCCAGGAACGTGAGCTTCCCAGCATAACGCATGCGCAGATCATGTGCCTCGAGCGCGCCGGCGGCGCTCTCGGCCACCAATTCGCGGATGCGCTGCACCACGGCAGGCTGCGGCGCCGCGTCCATCAGGCCGCCCACCGACATCCAGATCATCGCCGTGCCGGACCACAGCACGTAGACGCCGGTCGCGGCGGCGATGACCGGGTCCAGCACCAGATACCCGGTCAGCACCACCAGCCCGACGCCGATCGCGACGCCGACCGAGGTAACCACGTCGGCCAACAGATGCCATCCGTCCGCCAGCAGCGCCGGCGAGCGGATCCGCTTGGCGGTCCGGATCAGCAGCGCCGACCAGACGCCGTTCAGCACCGTGGCGAGCCCGTTCAGCGCAAGGCCCGCGACCGGTTGCGCGATCGGTTGCAGGTCCCGCCAGGTCTCCCAGGCGTGACGGAAGATCGACAGCGCGGCGATGACGATCAACACGCCCTCGATCACCGCGGCGAAGAACTCCACCTTGTCGTGGCCATAGGGATGATTGGCATCGGGCGGGATCGCGGCAAACCGCAGCGCCCCCAGCGCGATCACGCTGGCCGCTACGTTGACGATGCTTTCCAGCGCATCGGAATACAGCGCGGCGCTGCCGGTGATCCACCAGGCGGCCGCCTTCATGGCCAGCACCAGACAGCCGATCGCGATGCTGCCGGCTGCGATGCGCTCTCCTTGGCTCACCGGCGCGGGATAGCAGACGGATGCCGGCGCGTCAGCAGTCGCCGGAGTCCGCCGCGGTCAGATTGAGGCCGATCAGCCGATCGAGGCTCGCCTGATCCGCCATCAGCGTTTGCGACGGTCCGCGCAACGCGATGGTTCCGCGCTCGATCACTACCGCCTCGCGCGCCAGCGACAAGGCAACCTCCGTGTGTTGCTCGACCAGCATGATCGCCGTCCCCTGTTCCGTCATCATGCGTCCGATCGCCTCGACCAATTCCTCGACGATGATCGGCGCCAGCCCTTCCAACGGTTCGTCGAGCAGCAGCAGCGCGGGATTGGTGGTCAGCGCGCGGGCGATCGCCAGCATCTGCTGCTCGCCGCCGGACAGATGGCTGCCCATGTTGCGCCGCCGCTCCGCCAGACGCGGAAACAGCCGATACGCTTCCGGAACGTCCCACCGGCCGTGGCGCGCGGCGACGGTGAGGTTCTCCTCGACCGTCAGCGAGGGAAAGATCTCACGCTCCTGCGCGACCCAGCCGATACCCAGGCGTGCCCGGCGATGCGGTGTCAGTCTGCCGATGTCGCGCCCGCGCCAGCGCATGCTGCCGGACGCAATCCGTGTGAACCCCATGATGGTGAGCAGCAGCGTCGTCTTGCCCACGCCGTTGCGGCCAAGCACCGCGAGGCTGCCGCCCTCCGCCAGTTCCAACGAGATGCCGGCGAGCACGACCAATTCGCCATAGCCGGCACGCACATCGTTAAGTGCAAGTAACGGCTCAGCCATGACCCGAGCGACCGAGATAGACCTCGCGCACCCGCGGGTCGGCGGCGATCTCCGCGGGACTGCCCTCGAGCAGCAAACGCCCGCCGACCATGACGATGACGCGGCTGGCGAACCGAAACACCACCTCCATGTCGTGTTCGATGAACAGGACCGTGAGGTCGGACGACAGGTTGGCGATCGCCTCGAACAGTTCGCCGCCTTCCTGGCGCGGCACGCCGGCCGCGGGTTCGTCGAGCAGCAGCACCTTCGGTTTGGTGGCCAACGCCAGCGCGATCTCCAGCAGCCGCTGCTGGCCGTAGGCAAGCTCGCGCGTCGCACGATGGCAGACCGCGCCAAGTTTGAGCGAGGTCAGGATTGCGTAGGCTTCGTCCACCGCGTGGTGGTAGCTGGCGAGCCGCCGCCACCAGACCCCGGCGACGCCGAGCCGCTCGCAGACCGCAAGGGTCACCGCTTCCAGCGGTTCCAGGTCGGGGAACAGCGTGTTGATCTGGAAGGTGCGCGCGAGGCCTTGCCTGACGCGCCGATCCGGTTCGAATGCAGTGATCTCCTGTTCGCCGAGCAGAATTTGACCCGAGTCCGGCCGCAGCGCGCCGGTGATCAGATTGATCAGCGTGGTCTTGCCGGCGCCGTTCGGGCCGATCAGCGCGTAGCGCGCACCTTGCGGCAGAGTGATCGCGACGTCCTGAGCGACGACCAGGGAGCCGAAGCTTTTATACAACCCGCTGGTACGCAGCGCCGCGGTAATCATGATTCGGGGGACAAGGAAGCAGATAAAACCACGGATGCACACGGATGAACACGGATGCTGTAAGATGAATGCACGCCAGCGTCGATGCAGTGCCTATCCGTGTTCATCCGTGTGTATCCGTGGTTGAAAAGCATTCATTGCCCTGGCGAGGCCGCCCAGGATGCCGTTCGGCAGGAACAGCACGACGCCGATCAGCATCAGGCCGATCCAGAAATACCAGTATTGCGGATTCATGCCAGACAGCCGGTCACGCGCCACCAGGTAGACGATGGCGCCGATGATACCACCATACAGCCGGCCAGTCCCGCCGATCACCAGGATAACGATCAGTTCCGCCGATCGTTCGAAGCTCAGCGCGCCCAGTGAGACGAACTCCGTGGTCTGCGCAAGCAACCCACCGGCCATGCCGGCGATGGTAGCGGCAATCGTATAGATGGCGCGCAGCCGCGTCCGGCTCGGCGCGCCGATCGCCGGCATGCGCCGCTCGTTCTCGCGGATGGCGCGCAGGGACAGGCCGAACGGCGAGTGCACCAGACGACGCGCCGCGAGCACGACCAGAAGCAGAACCGCCAGCGCATAGGCATAGGCGGTGTAGCCGTAGAGATCGAAGTCGAACCAGCCGAACAGCGGCCACATCGCTACACCTTGCAGGCCGTCATTGCCGCCGGTGAGCCAGCTCTCGCGGTTCGCCACCTCGTAGAGCAGCAACCCGATGCCCAGCGTGATCATGATCAGCGCCAGGTGGCGGACACGCACGACGATGAAGCCCGTGAGCCAGCCGAACAGGCCGGACGCCGCGGCCGCGAGCAGCAGTCCGGAGAACGGTTCCCCCCAGCCGGCCTTGGCGATCAGCCCCGCGGTGTAGGCACCCAGGCCGAAATACGCGGCGTGACCAAGCGAGACCAGGCCCGCATAGCCCAGGATGAGATCGAGCGAGACCGCGAAGATCGCGGTGATCGCGATCTGGCTTGCCAGCGTGAGATAGGTCGGGATCAGCACGAACGGCAGCAGGGTGGCGAACCAGAACGCGAATTCGACCGGCTGCCAGCGCTGTTTTGCCGCCAGGTGTCGATGTGGGTCGATGACCATGGTTCAGGACGATAGTGCAACGCGCCTTGACGGGCGAACCTGCGGAGGCATGTTCATCGGCAAAGACGGGAGGAAGCCGCCATGCCGATCATCGACGCGTTAGGTCTCGATCGCTGCATGTGGGACACCGACTGGACACGGGCAACCAGCTGATCACCTACGAGCAGGGGGTGGCACCCTTCCGAACCACCGATCGCATTTCCGACAGCGACAGGGCTGCGCTCATGGGGCACGCTGGAGCGGGTCCACAAATGGTCACCGTCAAAAGCCTAAAAGCGTAGCCACCGGAAAAGTGGCTCCGGGCAGCAACTCCGGCTCCAGGATGGCGTCGCGTCCGACCTGCGAGACCGAAGCGTATCGATCGCCGGTTGGCGTACGGCAGACTTCCACCTCGCCGGCGACGAGGTTCACGATCCAGAATTCCGGGATGCCATGGCGGGCATAGAGCGAGCGTTTCACGGCGCGGTCATAGGCCAGACTGCTGTCCGCGACCTCGATGATGAGCAGCACCTCCTGCGGGCGCGGCGTCGCCTTCCGGTAATCGTCTGCCCTCGGCTTGAGCACGGCGAAGTCTGGCTCGGGCTCGGAGAGATCGTCGAGCTGAACCGGGTTCTGCACCGCCACGACGCCCCGATCGCCCACCGCCCGAACCAGCATGCGGGTGAGTGCGTTCACGGCGCCTGAATGCTCGCTGCCGATGGGTGACATGGCGATGAGCTGTCCCTCGATGAGCTCGACCCGGTCGCGCTCCGTGAGGATGCCGACCTCACCCATCCGGTGGTATTCCGCGACGGTTAACGCGCGCCTACCGACCCATGGGTTCCGGATCAGGAGACCGGTTTCACCAGGTGCCATCAGCGCAATCCCATCAGTTCGGACCCGGGTTAGGTAAGTCGGCGCGATGACCGGCGCAAGCTGTTACCGCCTGCCGAACAAGCCCGAAGGCCGCCACAGCAGCAGGCTCAGCATAACCAGGTAGATGAGAAACGCGCCCAGCGTCGGCACATAGTATTTGCCCGCTGCATCGCTCACACCCAGCAGGATCGCCGCCAGCAGCGAACCGCGAATCGAGCCGAGGCCGCCGACCGCCACCACGATCAGCACATAGGTCAGATAGGTGAGAGCGAAGTTCGGATCGAGGCCGACAATCTCGATCGCCAATGCGCCACCGAGCCCCGCCAGACCGCTGCCGAGAGCGAAGGTGACGGCGAACACCGCATCCACGTTGATCCCGAGGCCAAGGGCCATGCGCTGGTTGTCCACCGCGGCGCGAACCTGCGCACCGAAGCGCGTATATTCCAGCGCTGCGACCAGCAGCAGCGTGATTGCCAGCGCGATCGCGATCAGAAACAGCCGGTAGATGCTGAAATTGATCTCGGCGAAGGTCACATGGCTCCGCAGATACGCGGGCAGCCGCATCGGCTGCTGCATTGTGCCGTAGCACCAGGCGGCCGCCGCCACCGAAATGAATACCACGCCCAGCGTCAGTAGGACCTGCTGCAGGTCGCTTGCGCGATACAGGCGGCGGAACAGGGTGCGTTCGAACGCCACGCTCACCAGGGCGGCGGCGAGGAATGCACAGGGCAGCGTGGCGAAGAATGGCCATCCCAGCGCCATCAGCGTCACGGTGACGTAGGCGCCGAGCATAGCGAAGCTGCCGTGCGCCAGGTTGACGAAGTTCATCATGCCCAGCGTCACCGACAGTCCCACCGACAGCAGGAACAGCAGCATGCCGTAGGCGAACCCGTCGAACAGGACGCCAAACGCCGGCGCGATCATGGCGGCGCTTCGGCATGGCCGGCGTGGGATCCTTCCCCTCCCGTTGCGGGAGGAGGATGGGGGGAGGGGACCCTGGAGCCGGCACCGCCCGATTGGGGCCGCCCCCTCCCCCCATCCCCATCCCGCAAGGGGAGGGGGAGGATGGACGCCCATCTCACTTTGGCATGCGGGCCTTCACCGGGTCCTTGACGTTCTCAGCCTTGTCGAATTCCACATTCACCAGGCGGTCGCCGACCTTCTCCACCCGGCGGATGTAAATCGTCTGGACGACGTCGCGGGTCTCCGGGTCGATCGAGATCGGGCCGCGCGGGCTCTCCCACGCCATACCCTTGGCAGCATCGATCAGGTCCTGACCGTCGGCCTTGCCACCGGTCTTCTCCAACGCTGCATAGATCAGACGCATGCCGTCATAACCCCCGACGGAGTAGATGTCGGGGTTGCGACCGAACGCCTTGTTGTAGGCCGCGACGAACTCCCGGTTGGTCGGTGAATCGTGATTGTAGTCGTAATGGAACGCCGTGATGATGCCGACCGCGTCATCGCCCATGCTCTTCAGCGCGTCCTCGAAGGTGATTTCGCCCTGCCCGAGAAATCTTGGTGTTTGCGGGCGTGATGCCGCGGCTGGCCAGCGCCTTGCCGATCGCCGCCGGCTGGGTGCCGCCAGGCACGAAGATGAAGATCGCATCGGGGCCGGCGTCCTTGGCGCGCTGCACGAAGGCAGAGAAGTCCGCATTTGCCACCGGCATCCGCACCGACCCTACGATCTTGCCGCCGGCCGCCTCGAATGCGCGCTGGAAGGCGCTCTCGGCATCCAGTCCGGGACCGTAGTCGGACACCAGCGTGTATGCGGTCTTGATGCCGCCTTTGGCGGCCCAGGTGCCGAACGATTCGTCGATTTCCGGCACCGTGACCGAGGTCCGGGCCAGATACGGCGACTTCGTCGTGATGATCGAGGTGGCGGCGTTCATCACCACCATGAACTTCTTCGCCTGCGCGGACACGTCCGCCGCCGCCAATGCGTTCGGCGTCAGCGCGAAGCCGGCCAGAATG
Source organism: uncultured Alphaproteobacteria bacterium (assembly GCA_963819855.1). Classification (GTDB taxonomy): domain Bacteria; phylum Pseudomonadota; class Alphaproteobacteria; order Acetobacterales; family Acetobacteraceae; genus JAMXLO01. Next base: position 679,124 of record CAWFYC010000021.1, on the reverse strand, counting down.
TCCGCGTTGTCCCGCACCACCAGTTCCTGCGCCAGCCGCTTGGCGACCTCGGGGGCGATGCCGCCGACATCCTTGCGGATGACCTCGATCTTCTTGCCCGCCACCGTGTCGCCGTGCTGCTGCATGAAGAGCTTGATGCCGTTGTCGAGTTGCACCCCGGTATCCGCGAACTGTCCGGAGAACGGCAGGATCACCCCGATCTTGACCGTCTCCCGAGCCTGCGCGCCTGGGCGGCCAGCAAGCAGCAGTGCCAAAAAGCCCAGGCATAACGCGATCGCCCGCACCATGAACGCCCCCCTCGTCATCCGGTCTTGCTTGCTGGAAAGGATACGGACGCGCCGCCGCCGCGGTCAATTGTGCCACGGCGACAGCGACCGGTTGGCGCTTTGCCATACGACAAATCCCGACTTCATTTCGGCAGGGCGGGTGTTTGGCGCACCGTCATTAAGCTTTTCAACCACGAAAAAAGCACATACGGTGGTCCTGCCTTACGCATCGACGCTCTCCGGAGGCTCCCGACAGCAATTGTCCACAGAATTCTCTCGAATGAGCCGTGAGACAGCCTTCGTGGACGAGACGCGCTCCCTCCTCGGCTTCGTGCTGGGCGCGCGTCATGCGACGGTCGCCGCGCTCATCGACGGAGTGATGCAGGGGAAGGCTTTCCTCGCCCTGACCGGGCCACCCGGGGTCGGCAAGACCACCGTGGCGTCGGCCATCCGCGACGAGCTGGCCCAACGATCGGTACGCGTGCTGCAGGTCCGCCGGGGTGCAGACGCCGGCATATCGATACGGACCATCGCCTCGCAGGTCCTCGACAAGCCTGAGGCCGAGTTGGATAACGATGACATCGAACGGCTATTCGATGTCATGACGGCGCGAGAGGCGGCTGACCAGGGGTTCGCACTCATCGTCGATGATGCGGAATGCCTGCAGGCGGACGCGCTCGGATATCTGCGCCTGCTCGCGATCCTGGCCAAGGATACCATGCCGCGGGTCGTCTTGGTTGGCGATTCGGCGCTCTGGGACACCGAGTTTGCCGCCCATTCCGACCTGCAGGCGATGATCACCGCGCGCTGGGACCTGGATGGACCGAGCCCGGACGAAGCACAGGGATTCATCGAACAATTGGTCGCGTCTGCGGCCGAAGCCATGTTCGCGCCCGGCGGGCTCGAGGCCCTGGTTCGGCGAGGCGGCGGGTCGTACGGCCGTATCGTCGCGCTGTTGTCGCTCGCCAGGGCGCAGCGGGTTAACCAGCACGACCACTGGCTGACGCCGACATTGATCGATGCGGCCGCGGCGAAGCTGGACGCCGGCGAGACCGTGCCGCTTGAAGGCGACGATCGTCTGCCGGATGAGGATAGCGGCCATGCCGATCCTCGGATGTCGGTGCCAGCACCGGGAGCCACGCCCGAGCCAGCTCCCGTCGGCGCATCGGCAGATGAAGCGGCCATCGCGCCTCCGTCTCGCTGGGTGCGACGCGTCGCCCGCATGGCTGGTGTGACTGTCCTCCTGCTGGTCATCGCCACGGTGGCGGGCTGGCAGGCGTTGGTGCATATCTCGCGAACGGACGCACGGCCTGCCGGCATCAGTGGAGCCGGTTCAGCCGCGGTTCCTGATCAGTCCGCGACGGATGCCGCGACCAGCCAGGTCGTCCTGCCAAACGTCCATGCCCAGGCCGTATCGCCGCCGGTATCCGTCGATCCTGCCGTGGCGTCGCCTGCGCCGGTCGTCGCCACGACTGACACGCCGACAGTTCCTGCAATCGCAATGCCTGAAGCACCCGCACCGACGGAGCAGTCGCAAGCGCAGCTACCCATGATGCGAGTGGCTCAGTTTATCAGCACCACCGACGCACCAACAGCTCCTGCCGCCACGCCGCCTGAGCCGCCCGCTCCAACTGCGGAGCCGCAAGCGCCGGCGGCCGCGACGCCGGCAGCGGGTACCGTCACCACGACCGACGCGTCGACAGCTGCTGCCACCACGTCCCCTGAACCGCCTGCTCCATCGTTCGAGCCGGCAGCGGCGGCGGTCGCAACGCCTGCCGCGGCTACTGTCACTACGACCGACACGCCGACAGCTCCTGCCATCCCATCGCCCGAGGCACCCGCTCCAACAGAGCAGGCCCAGCCGCCGGTGGCCGCAACACCGGCTGAGGCGGCCGTCACCACGACCGACACATCAGCGGCCCCCGCGATCGCGCCGCCCCAACCACCAGCTTCGACGGCGGAGCCACAAGCGCCGGTGGCCGCGACGCCGACAGCGCCAGCCGTCACCACGACCGATATATCAGCGCCCCCTGCAATTGCACCGCCCGAACCACCCGCTCCAACGGCGGAACCACAAGCGCCGGTGGCCGCGACGCCGGCAGCGCCAGCCGTCACCACGACCGATATATCAGCGCCCCCTGCAATTGCACCGCCCGAACCACCCGCTCCAACGGCGGAACCACAAGCGCCGGTGGCCGCGACGCCGGCAGCGCCAGCCGTCACCACGACCGATATATCAGCGCCCCCTGCAATTGCACCGCCCGAACCACCCGCTCCAACGGCGGAGCCACAAGCGCCGGTGGCCGCGACGCCGGCAGCGCCAGCCGTCACCACGACCGATATATCAGCGCCCCCTGCAATTGCACCGCCCGAACCACCCGCTCCAACAGCGGAGCCACAAGCGCCGGTGGCCGCGACGCCGGCAGGGCCGGTCGCCACCACGACCGAAACACCGGCAGCTCCCGCCGCCACACCACCCGAACCACCCGCTCCAGCGGCACAGCCTCAAGCGCCGGTGGCCGCGACACCAGTCGCGCCGGTCGCCACCACGACCGAAGCGCCAACGGCTCCCGCCACCACACCACCCGAGCCACCCGCTCCAACGGCGCAGCCACAAATGCCCGCGGCGGCACCGGTAGCCACGTCGACCGACTTGCCCCCCAAGACCCCGGATGCTGCCACGCCGGTGCAAGCACTGACAGGCGCCGTCAGCTACCCCTCAGCCGAGCCAAAAGCGGAACCGCCGAAGCTAGCCCCCGCGGCGCCCTCGCCTCCCCGCTACACATCGGCCGATCTGGCGTTATTGCTGTCCCGCGGCGATGCCATGCTGGCTCTCGGCGACATATCTGCGGCGCGGCGGCTGTACGAGCGGGCGGCGGCGCTTGGCAGTGCCCGCGCAGCCACGGCGGTTGGCAAGACATACGATCCGGTCTTTCTGGCCTCCATCCATGCGACGGGAATCACCGCCGACCGTGGCGTGGCAGCCGAGTGGTATCGCAAGGGCGCCGCGTTGGGCGACCGGGAAGGCGCCGCCTGGCTGGCCAGACTGAGCCGGGCTCAATAACGAATTTCCCTGGCGTTGCCGCGCGCCAGCATGTCGCCCCGCTGGCGCACGTTCGAGCCTTGACACTCCGGCCGTCGTCCGGCGGGATACTCGCCAGTAGGTCAAGGGAAAGCCCATGAAATTCGGCATCTTCTACGAGCTGCAGCTTCCGCGCCCATGGGGTCCGGACGACGAACGCCAGCTCTATCAGAACGCGCTCGACCAGGTCGAACTGGCCGACCGGCTTGGCTACGACTACGCCTGGGAGGTCGAGCACCACTTCCTGGAAGAGTACTCCCACTCCCCTGCCCCCGAAGTGTTCCTCGGCGCCGCGTCCCAGCGCACCAAGAACATCCGGTTGGGCCACGGCATCGTGCAACTCACCACCAATCCGCCGCAGCGGGTCGCCGAACGCATCGCCTGCCTCGACCTTGTCTCCAACGGCCGCGTCGAGATGGGCACCGGCGAATCCGCCTCGGTCACCGAACTCGGCGGTTTCGATCGCGACATGGAGACCAAGCGCGAGGTCTGGGAGGACGCGCTCCGCTGCATCATCCCGATGTTCAAGGACCAGGGTGTCGAGCTCGACACCAAGTGGCACAAGATGCCGATGCGCAACGTGCTGCCCAAGCCGGTACAGAAGCCGCATCCGCCGCTCTGGGTCGCGTGCTCGCAGCTCGAAACGATCGAGATGGCGGGCCGTCGCGGGCTGGGCGCGCTGGGCTTCCAGTTCCTCTCCGCCGATGCCGCGCATGCCTGGGTGCACGCGTATTACAACGCGTTCGTCAAGCAGCAGGAGAAGCTGGCCGACTATCAGACCAACCCGAACATCGCGCTGGTCAGCTACTTCATGTGCGCCGAGACGGACGAGGAGGCGCGACGCCGCGCGGACGGCGCGACGTTCTTCCAGTTCGCGCTGCGCTATTACGGGTCCAGTTCGGGGCGGAAACGGCCAGACCCGTACACCGTCAACATGTGGGACGAATACAACAAGTGGAAGCGTGAGAATCCCGATGCGGCAGCGCGCGCGCTGTCAGGCGGCCTGATCGGCTCGCCGGAGACGCTGCGTCGCAAGCTGCGTCGGTTCCTGACGTCGAACATCGATCAGGTGATCCTGCTCAACCAGGCCGGCAAGAACTCGCATCAGCACATCTGCGAAAGCCTCGAGCTGTTCGCGAAGGAAGTGATGCCGGAGTTCCACGCCGACGAGACCGCGCACCAGGAATGGAAGCGCCAGGTACTGGCGCACGAGATCGAACTGGAGGAGATCGACACCACGCCGTACCGCGAACGGTTCGGCCCCAACACGGTGCCGGTCCCGGCACGACCGGCGGCGGAGTAGCGCTGCTGCCTGCCTAGGCAGGCAGGCCGGTGAACGCGAGCGCCACGACCGCCGACACCATAAAGATCGCGACCGCGACCAGGAACGGCGCCAGTTGCGGGTGCTCACCGGCAAAGTCGTGGCGCTTGACGGGTGCGAAGTCGGCGCTGGGGTGCGTGACGCTCATGCCAAAAATCCCTCCGGTTGGTTACAGGAGTCGGACATCTGCACCGGTTCGGTCTCCGGTGGCTTTGACCTGGATCAAAGTGGCATGATGGCTGACCTTTTTTCATCTGCGGGCGCGGTGGCGCTCGCGACGTTGCCGGCGGAACTGCGCTGGCAGGTCGCATCCGTGTTCGGACTGCTGCGCAATGTCGGCAACGCCGTCGGCATCTCCATCTTCGAGGCCCTGCTGACCAATGGCGCGAGGCGTTCAGAACGACGGAGTGCGTTCTCCTGGCGAACGCCACCCCCTTCTCAAGATATTCCCTGCCGGCCGTAATGGCGCGAAGATGCCTCCGTTCCACCGCGGCGAACGACTGCTCTCGGGACCGGCCGACTGTTAAGGCGGACGGAATGTGCAGGCTGCGATCGTCGTGCTGTCCTTATCCTGGCGCCAATGCCCGGCACTGCCGATGATCGGTATAATCGCTTGCGTAGAGATTTGCCGAAAGGGTCGGGACGGACATGGCGCCACATCCTCAACGACTGACAGTCACCCGCCGTGCGTGGCCGCTCGCGCGACCAGTTACGACCGCGCACGGGGTCGAGACCACGGTCGACGTCGTTGTCGCCGAAATTGCCGACGGCGAGGGACGCGGCCGCGGTGAAGGCGTGCCGCTTCGGCGCTACGGCGAGAGCATCGACAGCGTCGTCGCCGCGATTGATGCGATGAAAGGCGCGGTCTTCTCGGGGCTCAACCGCGACACACTGCAAAGCGCGCTGCCGCCGGGCGCGGCGCGCAACGCGCTCGACTGCGCATTCTGGGACATCGAAGCGAAGCGCGCTTATCGCAGCGTCGCGGAGCTGGCCGGGCTCGGCGCGGTGCCGCCGCTGATGACGGCGTTCACGCTCGCCTTCGATACGCCGGACAAGATGGCTGAGCAGGCTGCTGCCGCCAATCGCACCCGGCCGCTGCTCAAATTGGAATGTTTGGGCGACGGCGATGTCGAACGGGTGCGGGCGGTGCGGCAAGCGGCGCCGGCGGCGCGCCTCATCGTCGATGCCAACGAGAACTGGAATGCGGCCCAGCTTGGCGAATACATGCCGATGCTCGTCGATTGCAGGGTTGAACTGATAGAGCAGCCGCTGCCGGCCGACGCTGATGACGCGCTGGCGCGGTTGGCGCATCCGATCCCGCTCTGCGCTGACGAATCCTGCCGGACGCTGGCCGATCTCGACCGGCTCGACGGGAAATACCAGGCGATCAATATCAAGCTCGACAAGGCGGGTGGGCTGACCGAGGCGCTCGCGCTGGCGGCGGCAGCGAAGCGGCGGGGCTTGCGGATCATGGTCGGTGGCGTGATCAGCACGTCGCTTGGGATCGCGCCGGCGCTGCTCGTCGCACAGCAGGCCGATATGGTCGATCTCGACGGACCATTGCGCCTGGCGTCCGATCGCGCGGCGGGGCTGCGTTACGAGGGCGGCATGATCAAGCCGGCCGATCCGAAACTCTGGGGCGGACCTGGTTGATGGTGGGTCACCGGCCCGAATTGAGGCGACCCCCCGGTGAACTATCGCATCCGTCTGCCGAATACCCTGGGTGATGCGGAAGTTTGGTTGGACAACTTGCCCCAATGGATGGATTCCGGCGGTCCGCTTGCGGACGGTCAAAATCGGATATCACCTCGCAGCACGACTTGACCGCAACGGGCCGCGGCCGTGAAACTACCGCGTGATTCACGGGCTCGATCGCAGTTCGGCACCTCGCGAGAAGAGAGACCGCGTCTTGTCGTAATGGGCCTTATGCGACGTGATCCATGGGGATCGACTGGCGCGTCGGGCTGACGATCACCGCAACGTCCGGCGGCTCGTGCTCGACCTACCGTATCCCACGCCTTCCCAAAGTGCGAGGCAGCGGGACGCCGCGCCTTGCTGCGGGGAGAAATCGAGGTAGTTTGACTTTGGCCAACCCAGCCAAGTCTGCTGCGCGGCGAACCGCGTCCCAGAGTGATCCGCCGTCGTGAACCCGGGAGACACCGCCTGCGGTGCTGTACACCCAGCTCGCTTCATCACAACGATATCCGATGTTCGGCGGGCAAATCCTCACGCCCTCTTTGCCTTACGCGTGGCGATATCAGGGTCGTGCACGTCAGGGCGATTGCGGTTCGCCGCAATCGTCGGGGCACGGGGTTTATCGGCCGCGTAGAGCATGCCACCCGCGATATACAACTCGACAATGACAGGCCCCTGGATGTCGGCGAACAACTCTTCCGGCACCAGCGCGTCGCCATCCGTCCAGCGCCATATGTAACGGTCGTCCCGCTCAACATCGTGCCACCCGGTGATCAGGCATGGGTGATCGGCCGGGATGTCCCTGAATGCCTCACCGCCCCGAATGGTGAGCCTGGTCACCCGCAGCCCCAACCGCCGTCCGTCGTCGCTCCAGGGCGTTTTCAATGTCGGGTGGCCTGACCTGGAGAGCAGCCTCGCCCCGCCTTCAGGAGCTGGCAGGACAAAGGTGTAGCGCACATCCGTCTGCCCGATTGGCAGCAGCACCTTGCCGTCGACCCTCCTCATGGAGGGAGCGGGATCGGTGATCAGTTCACCCACCGGCGGTATCGGGGAGCCAAGGTGCCTCGCTCGATCCGCAAGCCCGCGCCATACCGGTTCAACCTCGGCATCGCTGACAGCGAAGCGCGCGCAGGAATGGCGTTCGCGCCGTTCCTGGCCGGTGGCCTCGGCGAAATCCGGGTGCAGGGCGACGGTGTCGCCGCCGTTGGCGAAGCTCGATCGATTGCCGGTGTCGAGATAGGATTCCGTCGCCAGACCCTCCGCCAGCAACAGATCGTGCTCCGGCAGCTCGACGTGGTAATAGGTGACCTCGTCCACGGGCACTTGCGTGATCGTGCCGCCATTGATCAGGCGCTTGATCGGCACCAGCATGCCATCGGCGAATATGGCATGATCCGGCGAGAGCCACAGATCGCGGCACGGCAAACCGTCTTCGAACGCTCCGGCGCTCACGCGCACCGGCTGGACGGTAGCGGGACGCGGATGGCGTCGCGGATCGACGTGGCGGTAACCCAGCCATTGGACCGGACGGATGCCGCCCCAAGCCGTCAGGACGGCATCGCCGGGCTTCAGGTGTTCGATCGCCACCGCGCCATCCGGCGTCGCGATCCGCGTCCCCTCGACGAAGCACGCCGCCTCGAACAGCAGGTCGCCCGGCGTGATGCCGCCGGTGTAGCCCTGCAGCGTGATCGTGCTGGTCGGGCTGAGTGTGATGACGGTGCTGCCGGTGCTCGTACTGGTGTCGGCCGCCAGCGCCGCGGCATCGAACGACGGGCCGAAGCCGCGGAAGTCGAGCAGGAAATTCGTCGAGGTGATGCCGGACAACGCGACGCTGCCGGAGTTCGGCGTGAACGACGAGCGTGTCCGGGTCGGGCGCGAACGTGACCTTGTAGGCGCCACCGCCGGCAACGAACGTGTCGTTGGTATCGAGCATGAATGTGTTGAACCCGCTGATGGTGTTGCTCGTCGGAGAGCCGTCGATGCTGATCGTGTTCGACGCGGTATCGACCGTCGCGGTTCCGGTGCTGCCGAGTTGCAATACCATCCGGGAGGTGCCGTTGCCGATGAAGGTATTGCCGGAGAACGCCAGGTTTCCGCCGACGGCTCCGTTGAGCACGCCGGGGAAGAAGCCCGCGGGGCCGATATCGCCGACGCGCAGATTGAGCAGCAGCAGGTTGTTTTGCGCTGTTCAGCGTGTCGCCGGGAATGCCGGACCCGACCGTGACGACGTTGTTGGTGAATGTGATCGATCCGGCGCCGTCGATGCCGGCGGCCCCCGCCTGCGCCGGCGCCCCGCCGCCGCTGCCGCCGGCGCCTCCCGCACCGCCGGGTCCGCCATTGGCGATGAGGGTGAACTGCACACTCGGCGCGGTCAGCGTATCGCTGGAGACGGTCGCGGAAGCGCTGCCGCCCTGCCCACCGTCGGCGCCACTCCCGTTCGATCCGAAGCCCGTCGGCGGCGATCCGACCGGACCGACATTGCCACCGTTGCCCCCGGTGCCCCCCATGCCCCCGAGGCCGCCGGTCACCTTCTCGATCACGAAGATCGCCGAATCGTTGACGGCGGTCGCGCCGGAGAACGTTGCCTCGGCCGGGCGCGCCAAGGCCGCCGGCAGCGCCATTCCCGCCGTTGCCCGCCGATAGACTGCCGCCGCCGCCCGAGCCGCCGAAGCCGCCCTGACCACCCTGGCCGCCAGTCGTGAGGAGCTGGATCTGGAGATCGGTGGTGGCGTAGCTGATCATCCCGGTCAGATCGGCGTTGCGCGATCTCGCCACTGCCGCCAATGCCGCCGCCCGCGCCGCTGGTGCCTTGCGTATCATTCGAGCCGTTCACGCCGGTGGTGACGGTAATGCCGAGTCCGCCTCTGCCTCCGGCTCCTCCGGTCCCCGTCCGGTCGCACTCGCGGTGATGGTGACGAACCCGGGATAGGGGCTCGCCGAGGATCCGAAAACGTCGGCGGCCATGGTGACCAGGGCGCCGCCTCCCTTGCCGCCGGCGCCGCCCTGCAGTGCCGGCGCGGTCGTCGTCGAGTTCGCTCCGCCCGCACCGTTGCCACCGGTTCCGCCAATCGTGGTGGGGAAAACGCGGTTGAGACTCGGCTCCAGGGAGAAGTCGGTGTTGCTGTACGGCGGCAGCGAGTCGATGGCATTCCCGGCGTCGCCGCCGTCGATATTGCCGCTCGCGGAACCGGCCGCGCCGGCAGTCCCGGTCACCTGCGCGTCGAATGCGGTGAAATCCACACTCATCGGGACGCATCCGCGGCGCTGGCGGTCAGCGGCATCGCGACGGCCAGCGGGCCCAATAGCCCCAAGGTCATTCGGAATCGCATGCAGTGTGTCTCCTTGGGTGCATAGCCACGGAAAGGGTCGCTTAAGCGACTACTCGGCGATCCGTGGCTTTATTCCCCGGGCGAGGAGGCGCTGGGCGCGGCTCAGGGACGCGTGGCGTGGCCGATGAACCGGGCATTCTGCCGACAGCCCGCAGCACGCTTCGGACGGGGCAGGTGCGGCTGCTGCTGCCGTGCCGTTCCTGCCTTCGCCAGCGCGCCTGATCGAAACTGACCGAGGCGACGCGTCGCTGATCCGCCTCCGGTTTCGCTGCGGCCACTGCGGCAGCCGCCGGATCGACGCGGTGTGTGCTGCGACACCAACGGTCAGCGCGCAGCTCGGAAGAGATGGCAGCGGACGCGCCCTGTTCCTGACATCGAGCGATAACAGCTAAACCATTGGCAGTGACTTCGCGGCCGACAGCGGCGCGAGCGAACTCTGACGGTCGCGCCGGAAGCTGGCGCCGCCCGCTGCGTACGTTGGTCGAAATCGATCAGGCTGGCCGGATGGTTTTACGACTGTCCGGTCCCAGTGCGACAACCGCTGGAAGGGGACGTTCAATCTTCGGCACGATCTGGCCGATCAGCTGACTGTCCGCACCGGGGTCCGTGCTGGAGCAGGATGAATTTGGTTGGGTACACGTGTGCCTTGGCTCCGCGCAGCGCGGTCTGTCCGACCGCAAGGAAAATGGAACCGCAAATCACGCAGAACACGCAAAGGGCGGCGGTGCCTTACAGGGCACGGACAAGGCGTTTGATCTCAAGGCGAGGCTTGCCGAAGTGGAGTAGCAGGCAGAGATGCAAGCCTGTGGCTTTCAGATAATTCAGGCACTGTGCGCGATGAATCTCGTCGATCGCCCTGGCTACCTTCAATTCAACGACGGCGATGTGTTCGACGAGTAGGTCAACAGTATATTCCCCGACCACGATCCCATCGTATCGAATAACCATGGGATGTTGCTGCGACACGGCGAGCTCCGAGCTGCGGAGCTGGTACACCAATGCATTTTCATAGACTTTCTCAAGAAATCCCGTTCCCAGCACGCGAAGCACCGTCAAGGCGCAGCTAGAGTATTTTCAGCCTGACCGGAAACCCGCGCCGTCATCTGGCTCGATGGGTTTCGCTGCGCTCTACCCATCCTACGAGTTGGCGCGCGCTCGTTGCCGTAGGATGGGTAGAGCGCAGCGAAACCCATCATCCCGTCGCGATTCCGCTCTGCCTGAAGCCGCTCTAATGATTCGTTTGGGCAGGAGGTTAACCCTGTCCTCGCCGGTATCCATTTGCGTGTTCTGCGTGTTTTGCGGTTCCATCTTCCTTGTTTACTGCCGGCACAACCTTGCCAAGCCGTTGACGCCAGCAGTGCAGCAAAGACGTGGATGGCCGGCCATGACGGTGGACTCAGTATGTGAGCGCCGGCCAAACACCCCTCACATCGCAGTCATACCACCGTCCACAAACAGCAGGGCGCCGGTGACGTACGAAGCATCGTCGGAGGCCAGGAACAGGATCGCTGCGGCGACCTCCTCGGCCCTGCCCGGGCGCTTCAACATGGTGCCCTCCGCGGCCCTGGCGTTGTACTGCTCGATGCTCGTGCCCCCTGCCGCGATGCGGCGCGCATGGAAGGGCGTGAAGATCGGCCCAGGGCCGACGGCGTTCACCCGAATGCCCTCTGCCGAGTGGTCGGCGGCGAGCGCCCGCGTCAAGCCCGCGATCGCGGCCTTGGTGGTGTCGTACTGCAGGTTGCCGCCACCCGCGACGACGGAACGCACGGAGGCGACGTTGACGATGGCGCCACCCTGGTTGTTGCGCATCAGCGGAACCGCCGCCTTGGCACAGAAGACGTAGCTCATCAGGTTGACGCCGAGGATCTCGTTCCAGCTCGCGGCACTCGCCTCGTCGATCTTCTCGTATTTGCGGATCCCGGCATTGTTGATGAGGATGTCGAGGCGCCCGAACCTTTCCCCGGCGCCGTTGACGAAGCCGAGGCATGCGGCCTCGGTACCAACGTCAGCCTGCGTGAAGGCGATCTTGGCGCCGGCGGTCTCCAGTTCGGCCGCCACGCGCTGGCCGCGCTCGCCATCCCGATCGCAGAATGCCACGTTCGCGCCCTCGGCAACGAAACGCCTGACCGTCGCCTCGCCGATCCCCGATGCCCCGCCCGTCACCGCTGCGACCTTGCCGTCGAGCCTTCCCATGTTCGCCACCTTTCATGCATTGCGAAACGCGCATTCACGATACGTCGTAACCATCCGGCGAGCACCGCCTTGTTGGCCCGGCCTGGGCGTCCGACCTGGGTCGTCCACTAACGGCGCTGGCGGAGCTGGTCCTGTCCGCTTCCTCGGCCTGTTCGCCGAAGCAATAGACTAACTATTGACATTAGCATACATAACTACCACGTCACCGTGTTTCAACCTGAACCCGGCGACCGCCATGCCCCTCGATACCCACAACGCAAACCCCTCCGGCGCCAACTACCGCGAGATCTTCGCCGACCTCCGCATCCAGCTCCCGTCGCTCCCGGACGAAGCCCCGGAAGCCCGCGCGAGGCGCGAGCAGCGCGCGATGGACGCCGTCGCCGCCCTCATCCCCTACGACGCCTTCGAGGTGCGTCTCGCCGTCCGCGCCGTCGCAACTGACGCCCATGCCGCCGACGCCCTCCGCTCGGTTGCCCTCGCCGCCGGCGACCCCGACAAAGTGCGCCAGTGCCGCGCCCAGGCCGCGTCGATGTCCCGCCAGTCCGATGCCGCGCTGCGCTCCCTGCTGCGCATCCAGGCCAGGCGCGAGAAGCAGGAGGCCGCGATGCACCCGGCGGCCATGGAGAAGGCAGGCTACTGGTTCAGGTCGGTCGTCGTGCCGCCGGCGCCCGCTGCGGCCGAGACGCCGCCACCCGACGCAGCCGAACCCGTGCGTACCCAGGCCGGGATAGATGCCGAGGCCGAACTCTACGCCGTCAGGTATCCCGATCGCGCCGCCCGCATCCGCGCGGTGGGCGGCCTCCCCGCCCGGCTCGACTTCGGCCCGCCGGAGCCGGACATCGTCGCCGCGTTGCTGCGAACCCGCCCACGCACCCAACCCGTGGCGACAACCGCATCGCGCCTTGAGCACAATCCCGGAATCAGAGATTATGAGACATCCGCGAGACCAAAGCTCACACGGTGAACTGCTCCGCGATGATCCGCTCCGACAGCACGCGGTCGGGGTCGAACAGCACGGTGATGCTGGTCGAACGATCCTCGCCCACCGCCACCGAGATCACGTCGCGCACCTCGGTGAAGTCCGCCACCGCCGCGGTCGGGCGCTTGTCGGCCTCCAGCACCTCGAACAACACGCGGGCGGTGCTGGGCAGCAGCGCGCCCCGCCAGCGCCGCGGCCGGAACGCCGAGATCGGCGTCAGCGGCAGCAGGTTCGCCGACAGCGGCACGATCGGTCCGTGCGCCGACAGGTTGTAGGCGGTCGATCCGGCCGGCGTGGAGATCAGGATGCCGTCGCACATCAGCTCCGCCAGCCGCACCCGCCCGTCCACCGTGACCCGGATCTTCGAGGTTTGCCGGAGTTGGCGCAGCAGCGACACTTCGTTGAATGCCAGCCCCTCGGCTTCCGTGCCCTCCGCGCTTACCGTGTGCATGCGCAGCGGATACAGCACCGCCGCCTGCGCCTGGGCCAGCCGGGTCGGCAACTCGTCCTCGCTGAACGAGTTCATCAGGAAGCCGACCGAGCCGCAGTTCATGCCGTAGACCGGGATGCGGAGCGGCAGCACCCGATGGATCGTTTCGAGCATGAACCCGTCGCCGCCCAGCGATACCACCACCGCGGCCTGCTCCAGCGGACAGTCGCCATAGAACCCCACCAGGCGTTCGCGCGCCTCGGTGGCGAGCACAGTGGCGGAGCCGGCGAACGCGATCCGGCCGGGGATGAAGTCCCGCACGCGTGCGGCGAGCGGGACGGATTCGAGATCGTTCAAACGCGCTTCCGGTGTTCCAGCACCGGCATGTCGCGGCGCACCCGCGCGGTCACCGTGTGGTCGATGCGCGCGGTGGCCCAGCCGGTGCCGTCGGACACCTGCGCGGTGACGTGGCCCCACGGGTCGACGAGCATCGAGTGCCCGTAGGTGAAGCGCGGCTCCCCCTTGCCCTCCAGGTGCTTGCCCCAGGTGGCGGGCGCGGCGAACCAGCATTGCGTCTCGATCGCGCGCGAGCGGATCATCACCTCCCAGTGGTCCTTGCCGGTGGCGAGCGTGAACGCGGACGGCAGGAAGATCACCTCGGCGCCCTGCTCGCGCAGCTTCCAGAACAGGTCGGGGAAACGCAGGTCGTAGCAGATCGCGCAGCCGACCTTGGTGCCGTCCGCTTCGTAGGTAACCACCTCGTCGCCGGCGCCGTAGGTGTTGCTTTCGCGATAGCCGGTGCCGTCGGGGGCGACGATGTCGAACAAGTGCATCTTGCGGTAGCGCGCGATCTCCTGGCCGTCGGGATCGAACACTACCGTGGTGTTGAACAGTTTTTCCGGGCCTTGCTCGATGATCGAGCCGCCGTGCACGTGGACCTTCGCCGCGCGGGCGGTTTCGCGCAGGAACTCGTAGGCGGGACCGCCGGGTTCGTTGGAGCCTTTGGTCGGCAGCAGTTCGGCGTTGGCGTTGCGCACGGCGCGGTCGCCGCCAAGGCTGTCCCACACTTCCGGCAACGACACGATGTTGGGCCGGTCGGCTGCCACCGCCTCGCTGATCAGGTGACGCGCCTGCGCGATGTTTTCCGCCTTGTCGGCGCCGGGATTCATCTGGACGACGCTGATGCGCATGGGCGGCTCCAATGGTCGAGTTCCCGGATCAGCATCCGGGTGGTACGTCAGGAGAACCGAAGCACGGGTCAGACGCAACTGCGGCTATCGCGGCCAGTCTACCCGTGGTTCGGAACGACCGCCGGCGGAGCGGCGCTCCGCATCGCGGCGGGTCTCGCGGGTCTGATCGTCTTCCAGATCGTGGGCAGCCGGCGGGATCGGCGGACGGGTCATCGCCGGAGGCGCGGTCCGCGGCTGAACCCGAGGCTCCGGCGTGTAGATCTCGTCGTAGTCGGCGGCGCGACCCGTCGCAGGCAGGCGCAGCGCCAGGTGGCGGATCTCGCCCTGGATCTCGTCCAGCCGCGCCTCGATCACCTCCAGCCGGCTCTTCACGCCGATTACGCTGAACGGCATGAACAGGAATGCCAGCGCGTACAGCAGAAGCGGCACGAGCAGTGCGATCGGCACCCACCAGGGCATCCAGTCGGGCAAGGGGAAAGGCAGCGTCATGCACGGAGCCTAGCACCTCGGGGTGCATGCGATCCATGCCGCGACAGTGACGTGCCGCCTGGTTGGCGTCACACTGTCCGCCAGTCGGCGATCGACCGACGCTGCGAGGGAGCAATGCCATGCCACCGCTCGACAAGGGGTACGACTACAGCCAGTACGGCGGGCTGCTGGTCGCGAAGCAGGACAAGGTGATGACCATCACCTTGAACGCGCCGGAGTCGATGAACGCGTTCTCGGCCGAGATGCACTACTCGATGTCGCGCATCTGGGAGGATGTGCACGACGACCCCGAGGTGAACGTGGTGGTGCTGACCGGCGCCGGCCGCGCGTTCTCGGCCGGCGGCAACGTGATCGCGATGCAGCAGAAGATCGACCGGCCGGAACTGTGGGACGCGACCAGCGTGCCCGAAGCGAAACGGATCATCTTCCGCATGTTGGAATGCGACAAGCCGGTGATCGCGCGGGTCAACGGCCATGCGGTGGGGCTGGGCGCCACGGTGGCGCTGATGTGCGACATCATCATCGCCGCCGACACAGCGAAGATCGGCGATCCACACGTGAATGCGGGGTTGGTGGCGGGCGACGGCGGGGCACTGATCTGGCCGCAACTGATCGGCTTCGCGCGGGCCAAGGAATATCTGTTCACCGGCGATCTGATGACTGCGGCCGAGGCGCACCGGATCGGGCTGATCAACCACGTAGTGCCGGCCGAGGAGCTGGATGCGAAGGTGTATGGCCTGGCGCGCCGGCTGGCCGGCGGCGCGATGAAGTCGATCCGGTGGACCAAGCAGGTGATCAACATTCCGCTGCGGCAGATCGCGCACGCGACCATGGATCTCAGCATCAGCCTGGAGACGCAGTCGAACTTGTCGAAGGATCACCAGGAGGCGGTGACTGCATTCACCGCCAAACGACGCCCGGAGTTCAGCGGGAGGTAATCGGGGCGCCGCGACGGTGATGTCCGCGTCCACGAGTAGTATTTCAAACGCACCGGACATGTGCCGACCGCCGGCGCTCCCTTGACCACACCCCCCAACCCGTCCGATCACGCGCCGCCATGTCCCTTCTCGTCATCTCCGGCGCCACCGTCCGTCTGGGCGGACGCAACATCCTCGCCGGCGCCGACCTCACCGTGGACCAGAGCCGTCGCATCGGCCTGGTGGGCCGCAACGGCGCCGGCAAGTCCACGCTGCTGCGCGCCATCGCCGGCGAATTGCCGCTGGACGGCGGCGACATCCGCCTGGCCGCCCGGGCCCGTATCGCCACCGTCGCCCAGGAGGCCCCGTCCGGCGATTCCAGCCTGCTGGACACCGTGCTGCGAGGCGACCCCGAACGCCTCACCTTGCTCGCCGAAGCCGATACCGCCGAATCCCATCGCCTTGCCGAAATCCACGAGCGCCTGCGCGCCATCGGTGCCGATGCCGCACCCGCCCGCGCCGCCGCCATCCTCGCCGGCCTGGGCTTCGACGAGGCCGCACAGCAGCGACCGGTGGAGGAGTTTTCCGGCGGCTGGCGCATGCGCGTGGCGTTGGCCACTGCGCTGTTCGCCGCCCCCGACCTGCTGCTGCTCGACGAGCCGACCAACCACTTGGACCTGGAAGCCACGCTGTGGCTGGAGACCTGGCTCGCCCGCTTCCCCGGCGCGGTGCTGCTGGTCTCGCACGACCGCGTCCTGCTGGACCGCGCGGTGCAGGCGATCGCGTTCCTCGACCGCGGCACCATCACGGTTACCCCCGGCGGCTTCGACGAGTTCGTCCGCATCCGCACCGAGCGCGCCCTGCAACAGGCAAGCGCGGCCAAACGCATCGCCGCCGAACGCGCCCACATCCAGTCGTTCATCGACCGCTTCCGCTACAAGGCGAGCAAGGCACGCCAGGCGCAGTCGCGCATCAAGGCGCTGGCCCGCCTGCCACAGATGGAAACAGTGATCGAGGCCGCGCCGACCCGCTTCGATTTCCCCGAGCCCGCCCGCATCGCCCCGCCGATCCTGGCGCTGGACCGCGTCGCCGTCGGGTACGACGGCACGCCAGTGCTGCGCCACGTCTCGCTGGCGATCGACACGGACGACCGCATCGCGCTGCTCGGCGCCAACGGCAACGGCAAGTCCACGCTGGCGAAGCTGCTGGCCGACCGCCTGCCGCCGCTGGCCGGCGAGGTCCGCCGCGGACCTAAGCTGCGCGTCGGCTACTTCGCCCAGCACCAGACTGACGAACTGGTCGAAGCGGAAAACGCGATCGACCATATGACCCGCGCCCTGCCGCGTGCCTCGCCGCCACAGGTGCGCGCGCAGCTTGCGCGGTTTGGCCTCGACGCCGACCGCGCCGAGACGCCGGTCGCCAACCTGTCCGGCGGGGAGAAGGCACGGCTGCTGCTGTCGCTCGCCACCCGCGAGGCGCCACAGCTGCTGATCCTGGACGAGCCCACCAACCACCTCGACATCGACGCGCGCGAGGCGCTGGTAAAGGCGCTCGCCGACTTCCAGGGCGCGGTGCTCCTGATCACCCACGATCCGCATCTGGTGGAGCTGGTGGCCGACCGGCTCTGGCTGGTTGCCGACGGCACGGTGCGCCCGTTCGACGGCGACCTGGACGACTACCGCGCGCTGCTCGCCGAACGCGCGCGCCCGACGATCAGGCTGGACGCGACCAATCGCCGCGACGAACGCCGCGAACGCGCCGATGCCCGTGCCGCATTGGCACCATTGCGGAGGCAGGCGCGCGACGCCGAGGCCCGACTGGCGCGGCTGGGCGCCGAACGCGCGGCGATCGAACGGACGCTGGCCGATCCGGCGCTTTACGTCCCGACACGGAAGGCGGAGATCGCCGCCGCCAACGCTCGCCTGGCCGCGATCAGGAAGCTCGCGGCCGCGGCGGAGGTGGACTGGCTGGCAGCGGAAGAGGCGCTGGAAGCGGCGTCCTGACGCAGCGATTTCTTTGCTTGCGCTGGACCGGCCGGCAAACCAACCTCGGAACAGCCGAGCCAGAACACCGGAAGGACTTCGCGAGCCTCAACCGCCGCGCCTTCGCCGAACCCGGCCCCACGCGCTGTGGAACAAGCGCCAGCTTGAGACACTTGCGCGCGCCAGGGTTGCCGAGGGTTGCGCACCACTCGTGGCGACCGGGCTCAGGTTTGAGGCGGCGCGGCGGTGGGTGAACAGTCTCGCAGCAAGGGTTGCAGCATGATCTACATGGTCGAAATGGCATTCCTCGACACCGACCGCCGCACGGAATGGGACGCGTGGTATGTCGCGCACCAACATCGGCTGCTGTCCATTCCGGGCATTCACGCGAGCCAGCGCTTCGAATGCATCCACACCGCCGCCGCTCCCTTTGTCGCGCTGCACGAGGTCGACGGCGCGCAGGTGTTCACCTCCAACGCCTATCGCGAACAGGCCGGCCCGTCGAACACCGGCGAGTGGCAGACCAAGATGTCCAACTGGCATCGCAACCTGTTCCGTGGCCTCAATCACACGCCAGATGTGCCGATGAATGCGCGTCTCACCGTGGTCGAGCGCAACTGCGAATCATCACTGCCGCGCGATGCGGATCTGCGTTGGCTGGAGGCGATCGGCCTTGACCAAACCGTGCGCCGTCGTGGCCTCGCGGTGATGCCGCCCGATCAGACCGACCTGCTAGCCGGCACCCCCGGCATCCGTGTGCTGAAGCCGCTCGGTCCGCGGCTGGTCAAATGACCAAGCCGCCATCGACGTGCAGCGCCTGTCCGGTGATGTAAGCCGCCGCCGGCGAGGCCAGGAACGCGATCGCCGCCGCGACCTCGTCCGGCAATCCGACCCGCCCGAGCGGCACGCTGGCAACCTGCCGGCGCAGCCGGTCCGGATCGATCGCTGCATGCGCGCCAGGGTCCTTGCGGATGAAGCCTGGCACCACCGCGTTCACCGTGACGCCGGACGGCGCCAATTCGATCGCCAGCGCGCGCACCAGCGCCTCCAGCCCCGCTTTCGCCGCGGCGGACGCAGCGAACACCGCAGTGTCGGTGCGGAAAGCATGGGCAACGAAACTCGATACCGCCACCACGCGCGCAGCACGGCCCTCCTTAAGGTGCGGTACGGCGGCACGCGCGAGGCGAAAGAAAGCGCCCTGGATCGATTCCACCGACGCGGTCATCGCGGCATCCGTCACCTCGGCGAACGAGGTCCGATCGGCAAAGCCGGCATTGCTGATCAGCACGTCCAACCCGCCGAATCGCGCGACCGCCTGCGCCACCAGCGTGTCCGCCACTGTGGCGTCGCCAAGGTCGCCGAGCGCAACTTCAGCAGCCGCGCCGACCGCCCTTGCCGCGACCGCCACACGCTCCGCGCCGGCGCGGTTCTTCCGCGTGTGTACCAGCAGCGCGACGCCGGGCGCAGCCAGTGCGCGGCACACCGCGGCGCCGATCCCGCTCGCCGCGCCGGTCACCAACACTACGCGATCCATTCGTTACACCACGTCATGTGGCCGCAGCCGGCACAACTCGGCATCGGCGTCGGTTTCGATCTGCAACGTTGCGTGGCCGATGCCAAAGCGATCGCGCAATTCCGCGGTCACGTCGTGCAGCCGATTCTCGGCGGACGCATCGGCGAACACCAGATGCGCCGTCAATGCGGTCTGTGTCGTACTGAGGCCCCAGATATGCAGATCGTGTACCTCCAGCACACCAGGCACCGAAGCCAGATAATCCTGCACATCGTCGTGCGCCACGCCGCCGGGCACCGCATCCATCGCCAGGTCGATCGATTCGCGCAGCAGGCCCCACGTGGCCCCCACGATGACGATGCCGATGCCGAGACTCGCCAGCGGATCGAGCCACAGCCAGCCGGTAAGCAGGATCATCAGCCCGGCCGCCACGACGGCGCCCGAGACGGCGGCATCCGCGGCCATGTGCTGAAACTGTGCGCGTACGTTGATGTCCGCGCCGCGGCCGTGCCGGAACAGCATAGCTGTGGCACCGTTCACCACAATGCCGGCGGCGGCAACCAGGATCACCGTGGTCTCGATCACCGGCGCCGGCGAGAGCAGGCGCCGCACCGCCTCCACACCGATCGCGCCGACGCCGATCAGCAGTATCGTGGCATTCAGCAGTGCCGCCAGGATGGAACTGCGTCCCCAGCCGTAGGTACGCCGGCGCGTGGGCGGCCGACGCGCAAGCCAGGCAGCACCCCAGCCGAGCAGCAGACCCAGCACATCGCCGAAATTGTGGGCGGCATCGGCCAGCAACGCCATCGAATTGGCTGCCAGGCCGAACCCGATCTCTGCCACGACGAAACCGAGGTTCAGCGCCGTGCCGACGGCGAAGGCACGATCGTGCCCGCGCCCAGGATGCGCGTGATGGTGCGTGTGGTCGTGATGATGGTGCGCCATGCGCGCGCGATCATGCCCGGCAACGTCACGGTTGGCCAACCCGGCGAACCGGACGTCCGTTGGTGTCGCCGTTCACGCACTCATGATGGCGCGAGGCGGTTCACTTGGAGCTATGCACACTTCGCAGGCCGCGTCTGCCTGCCAATCTCCGGACGCGTGATGCTCGGAAACTCGATCGCCTCGCTGCTGGCGTGGGCCGGCCATCATCCGCTGCTCCAGGCAACCGCCATCGTACTCGGTACCTTCATTCTGGAGGATGCGGCGACTGTGCTCGCCGCGATGCAGGCGAGCGAGGGCAGCCTGTCCGCCGCACTGGCATTGGCCTCGCTCTACGTCGGTATCGCCCTCGGCGATGTTGGGCTGTACGGCCTGGGATGGCTAGCCGCGCGACTACCCCCGGTCGCGCGACTTCTGCCGCCGCGCCGTAGTGAGGTCATTCGCGCGTGGCTTGATGGCCGCGTGTTCCGAGTTGTACTGGTCAGCCGCTTCCTGCCGGGAATGCGGCTGCCGACCTACACCACCTGTGGCTTCGTCGGCGCCGATCTGCGGCAGTTCGCGCTGGCGGTGGTGATCGCCACCATCTGCTGGACGTCGCTGCTGTTCGGCGTATCGCTGCGCATCGGAGACGTGCTGATGGAGCATTTCGGGGCCTGGCGCTGGGCCGGGGCGGGCGGCTTCGCGCTGTTCATCATCGTTGCCGGCCGGCTCTCCGCTGCCGGCCTGCAGAGCAGGCGGCGATGACACTGGGGACCGCACTCGACACCACGGCCGCAAGGCGACGATCCACGCGCGAGCGAACGCTTTCGTTCTTCGAATTCTGGCCGGATTGGTTGTTCTATGCTCCGGTGGCGCTGCATTGGATCGCTCTCGGCATTCGCTATGGCGATTTCAGCCTGCCAACCGCGGCGAACCCGACCATCACGGCGGGGGGTCTCTGCGGTGAGTCGAAGCTCGAGACCTTGCAACAGGTGCGGGGGTCGATGCGCGCTCTGATCGCGCGCTACACCAGCATCGTCGCGCAGCCCGGCGGTATCGAGGCGGCCGAGAAGGCGTTGGAAGTTGCGGCCATCGCCTATCCCGTCGTCGCCAAGCCGGAAGTCGGCTGCAATGGTACCGGCGTGCGCCTGCTCCGCGGCCGGGACGATCTTGTGCATTATCTGAAGGAGTTCCCCAGCGGTGAACGCATCGTCGTGCAGGAATTCATCGCCGACGAGGGAGAGGCCGGCATCTTCTACGTGCGCCATCCGGACGAGCCGGTGGGGCGGATCACGTCGGTCACGTTGAAGCATGCGCCGGTGGTGACCGGGGACGGACGATCGACGTTGCGGCAGCTGATCATGGCCGATCCGCGGGCAGGACGCGTGAAGCAGCTTTATCTGCCGCGGCTGGCGCACCGGCTGCATGAAGTGCCACGGCAGCGCGAGCGCGTTCGCCTGGTGTTCGTCGGCAATCACTGCAAGGGGTCGATCTTCGAGGACGGAACGCGCCTGGTGACTCCAGCGCTGACGCAGGCCTTCGAACGTGTCGCGCGCGCGACCCCGGGTTTTCACTTCGGCCGCATCGATGTGCGGTTTGCATCTTTGGCGGCACTGTTGCGCGGCCAAGGCTTCCGCATCATCGAGATCAACGGTGTCGGCTCCGAGGCCACGCATATCTGGGACCCGAACACCACGCTGCGGGAGGCCTGGAGCGCGCAGTTCTTCCACTACGGTGCGGCCTTCCGCATCGGTGCGGCGAACCGCGCACGCGGCCATCGACCATGCGGCCTGTGGTCACTGTATCGACTGTGGCGGCGGCAGAAACGATTGATGGCGGCGTATCCGATGAACGACTGACCGCTTGCCGAATCCGCGACCTTCGGTCAGGAACACGGCATGAGCGCGCTACAGGCCATCGTCATCGCCATCCTGCAAGGTGCCACCGAACTGTTCCCAGTGAGCAGTCTGGGTCACGCCGTGGTGCTGCCGGCGCTGCTGCACTGGCCGCTCGATCAGCGCTCGCCCGAGTTCCTGCCGTTTCTGGTGATGCTGCATCTGGGGACCGCGGCTGCGCTGTTGCTGTTCTTCTGGCGCGACTGGTGGTCGCTGGCGACCGGCGTGCTCGGTTTGGCATCGGCGCATCAGATCAGCGAGAGCCGGCGCGTGTTCCTGCTGATCGTGATCGCCACCGTGCCGGCGGTGATCGTCGGTTTCCTGCTGGAGAAGTTCGTCCGCGGCCTGTTCGGTACACCAGTGGTCGCCGCGGTGTTCCTGATGGTCAACGCGGTGCTGCTGCTGGCCGGCGAGAAGCTGCGCGGGCACAGCCATCGGCCGCTGGCCAGTCTCACCATGATGGACGCGCTGACCATCGGCTGCTGGCAGTGCACCGCGCTGATACCCGGCATCTCGCGTTCCGGAGCCACCATTGTCGGGGGCTTGCTGCGCGGCATCGATCACGAAGGATCGGCGCATTTCTCGTTTCTGATCGCGACACCGATCATTCTCGGCGCCACCGTGCTGGAGGTGCCGAAGCTGCTGCATGCGAGCGTGCCGGCCGGTACGTTCGGGCTTGCCACGGTTGCGGCGGTGCTCGCCGGCATCACCGCGTATGCCAGCACGTGGTTTCTGATGCGCTATTTTCGTCAGCACGATGCGTGGGCATTGAACCCGTTCGCCTATTACTGCGCCGTGATAGGCGCCGGCAGTCTGCTGCTGCTGCTTGTTATGTGACGTCGGTGCCGGCTTGGGAAGCCTGGTCCGCCTGAACTAAACATACACTCCCTTCATCCCGCCCGCCGGATACCGCGTACCTGCTGCCGCGCCCTTGGGAATTGCCGCAGAGATCCGCGCCACATCCTCGGCGCTCAGTTTCACTCGCAGCCCGCCGATGTTCTCGTCCAGCCGCCGCGGATACCGTGTCCCCGGGATCGCCACCACATCGGGTCCCTGTGCCAGTACCCACGCCAGCGTGAGCTGCGCAGGCGTGCACTCCTTCTCCTGCGCGATCGCCTCGATCCCCGCCACCAGCTCGCGGTTACGATCGAAATTCTGCTGCTGAAACCGTGGATGCGCCGCACGCCGGCCATCGACATCGGCAAACGTCTGGATCGCACCGGTCAGGAAGCCGCGCCCCAACGGCGCATAGGCCACGAAGCTGATGCCTAACCCTCGCGTCGTCTCCCGCGTCTCTTCGGCCTCTTCACGATACAGCAGCGAATACTCGGTCTGCACCGCCGCGATGGGATGCACCGCGTGCGCGCGCCGGATTGTCGCCGGCGACGCCTCGGACAGACCGAGATGCCGCACCTTGCCTTGCTGCACCAGCTTCGCCATCGCGCCGACCGTGTCCTCGATGGGCACCGACGGATCGACGCGGTGCTGGTAGTAAAGATCGATCACCTCGACACCGAGCCGCTGCAAACTCGCCTCGCACGCCTGCGTCACGTAGTCCGGCCGCCCGTTCACGCCGTTCGGACCGCCCGGGTTCTGGGTCTGGCCGAACTTGGTCGCCAGCACCACGCGGTCGCGGCGCCCCTTCAGCGCGCGGCCGATCACCTGTTCGTTGTGACCCCAGCCATACATGTCCGATGAATCGAGATGATCGACGCCTTGGTCGATCGCGTAACGGATCAGCTCCTCCGACACCGCGTCATCGGCGGTACCATAGATGCCGGACAGCGACATGCAGCCAAGGCCGATCGCCGAGACCGCAGGTCCGCCTGCCCCCAGCGTGCGATGCTCGAGAATATCCATGCTTCCTCTCCCGGTGCCGATTGGCGGTATAGTCCAGCCAACAACGCCAACCAAATCGACCGGAGGAACCCATGGCAAGCGAAGCCCGCGTCGCATTGATCACCGGTTGCGGCAAGCCGGTCGGCATCGGCAATTCGACCGCGCGCGCACTCGCCGCTGCCGGCGTCACCGTGGTGGTGTCAGACGTATCGCCGGCCGGTGTCGCCAACGAGCACAACGTGCAGGGCGACATGGATCCTGACTGGACCGGCATCGACAGCCTCGTGCAGGCACTTGTCCGTGACGGCGGCACTGCGTCGGCCACACTGGGCGACGTCAGCGTGGAGGCCGATGCCGCGCGCATGGTGGACGAGGTGCTGCGCCGTTACGGCAGGCTCGACATCCTGGTGAACAATGCCGGCGCGCCACAGGGCGCGGATCGCAACGAGATCGAGGACGTTCCCGTCGCCGCCTGGGACCTGACCATGGGCGTGAACGCGCGCGGCTGCTTCCTGATGTCGCGCGCAGCGGTGCCGGCGATGCGCAAGGCGGGATGGGGCCGCATCGTCAGCGTCTCGTCGCGTGCGGCGTTCCGGCCGGGGGCGAAACGAACCGCATATGCCGCGTCCAAGGCGGCGATCGTCGGCTTCACCAAGTCGCTCGCGTTCGATCTCGCGCCGTGCGGCATCACCGTGAATGCGGTGCTGCCAGGACCGATCCGCACCTCGCGCGCGATCAGCACCAACCGGCGCGAATTCGGCGACGATCTGGAGGTCGGCTTCCGGGAGCGCGCCAAGGCGATCCCGGTTGGCCGCTTCGGAAGTCCGGACGAGGTCGCGTCGATGATCGCCTATCTAGCGTCCGATTCGGCGGCGTTCGTCACCGGACAGGCGATCGGTGTCGATGGCGGTTGGTGACGCAGATCAGAAGGTGACGCGGGTGACCTCGCTGCCGTTCAAACGGAACAATCCGTCCTGCGGCGCATCCAGGCGCAGCGCGTGGACTGTATCCAAACCGAGATGAAGACCGCGTAACAGCCGCCCCGCAACGCTGTGCGATACGACGATGCGAGATACTGCCGCATGCCTGACTACGCGACACAAGGCACGCTCCAGCCGTTCGGCCAAAGCATGCAAACTTTCCCCGTCGGGTGATTGGAGTGACATCATGCCGTGCACTGCAACGCCTTGCCCCCCCGGCCAGTGTTCTGCCATCTCCAGCTCCGTCATCCCCTCGGCCGATCCCATGCCGATTTCCATCAAGTCGGGATCAATGACGATATCCTCGATCGCAGCCACGTGAGCAATGATGCGGGCGGTGTCTAGGGCACGACCGAGGGGACTCGAAAAGATCACGGCGTCGTTCCGGTCAATCCGCGCGGCAAGCGCCGCGCCGGCACGTTGCGCCTGCTCACGCCCCAATTCCGTGAGCGGCGAGTCGCTATGCCCATGGTGGCGCCGCGCCAGATTGAACTCGGTCTGCCCGTGGCGCACCAGATAGATCAAAGCGGCTGGATTATCGTGGCGCTTTCGCAATCGGCTTCGACATGCTCGCGACGCAGATGCACTGTATGGTACTCCCCGCGCAGCCAGGGCTCGAACTGATCCTGGTAGTGCGGACTGCCGGGCACGCCGGAATTCCCGATGTTCTGCACTGCGAGAAACGAATCCGGCGTCGCGAAATCGACCACGATGCGGTACTCGGCGCCAGAGCTCGCGGCGTGCGGCGGCAGTTCGCCGCCGGTATTGCGCAGTGTGTGCGATCCGCCATCGACCTCGCGCGGGCCGATATCGAACGCGACGTCGCCGACCGGATGATGCCAGTGCGCCTGGTGGATGCGGCCCCATTGCCACGCCGCCTGGTCATCGCCGAGCCGCTCGCGCAGTACCGCGAGCGCGCGTTGCGCGACAGCGGCGACGTGCGGCGCGATGCCGTCCGCGAAGTAGCTGATCGTGGGATCTTCCAGCAAACTGGCGCCAAGCCCGGTCTGCTGATGCGTCAGATCGAACAGCCGATCCGGTACATGTTGCCCGATCACCTCACGCTGCCACAGCGCCATGAACGCCTCGAACAGCGTCGGGGCGATACCGGTGAGCGAATAGCGATAGTCCCAGTCGTCGAGAATGCGCCTGAACGTCGGTTCGTTGCCGTCGAGATGCCGCAGAATGTGTGGGCAAAGCCGCTCGGCGCGGCAGTTCTTCACGTCGTTCTGCAACCTGATGTTGGCCGTGGTATCGATCTCGCCACGGCCGCCCAACGCCTGCGTCAGCCGCACGCCACGATGGCCCTGCGAGTACGCGCCATAGATCGGCTGCTTCCAGTTGTCCGGCACGATGCGCTGGTTCGCGCTCGCGACGTATCCGCTCGGCGGATCGTACATGTGCGGCAGGTCGTCGAACCCAATGTAGCCCTGCCACTGATCCGCCGCCGCGTTGGCGTCGCGGAAGCCCGGCACGACGCGGCCACGGATCGGGATGCGGCCGGCCATCTGATAGCCGATATGGCCGCTCGCATCGGCATAGACGAAGTTGAATATCGCGACCGACCAGTCGCGCAGCGCCGATCGGAAGCCGGACCAGTCGCGCGCACGCGTTATCGCGATCGAGGCGCGAATGTCGTCCATGTGCTCCATGCCGACCCAGCGCAACGAAAGCGGCGGGTCGCCGGCGGCATCCAGCGATGGCACCAGCGCATTCACCACCGGTCCGCGCACCGTGGAACGGATGATCAGCGCGCGCGTTGCCGCGCCACGCACCTTGATGCTGACCTGACGTTCGGCGAACTCGCGCCAGCTGTCGCCGTCGCGATAGCGGCGCGGATTGCCGGGATCGACCTGCTCGAGGTACAGATCGCGGGTCGACGCCATGTTGTTGGTGATCGCCCAGGCGATGCTGCCGTTGCTGCCCCACCACATACCGGGAAAGCCGGGATGCCCGGCGCCGGCCGCGTCATCCTCCGGTCCGTGCAGCGCGTATTCGTACCAGCTCGACGGCACCCAGAACGGCTGATGCGGATCGCCGCACAGCACAGGCTTGCCGCCCGCGGTGCGGCTGCCATGTACCGCCCAGTTGTTGCTGCCGGTCGCATCGTCGGTGCCGGCGGCGTGCTGCAGCACGCGATGCTCCGAGGCTTCCGGCGTCAGGTACAGCGGGCGGAACGCTTCCGGCAGCATGCGCGCGGCCTCGGCGGCCACGATGCGATCGATGCGACCGTTCAGCGACCACCAGATGCCACGGGCAATCGCGACGACATCGCGCACGCTGAACGGCTCCGGCGTGTAGTCGAGCCGGCGAAATTCGGGCGGCAGATCGTGTGCCATTTGCTCGATCTGTCGATTGATCCCGGCGACAAGTGCGGCGACCATGCGATGAGTCGCTTCGTCCAGTGCATCGGCTTCGCGCGCGGCGATCTGATCGATGCCGACGGTCAGATGCGCGATGTCGCTGGCGACGTAGTCTGGCCCGAGGATTTCCGCCTGACGGCCGAGTGCACGACGGCGCAGCCGATCCATCTGCCAAAGCCGATCCTGCGCCATCGCGACGCCGAGGCCGAAATACAGATCGGGCGTGGCGGTGGCGTAGATATGCGGGATGCCGGAACGATCGCGCAATATCTCCACCCGGCCGCGCACCGCGCCGGCGAATTGCTGTGTGCTCTGCATGGCGTTTTCCCCGTCGCCGGTTCAGCCCATCACCTGCACGGCGCTCGGCGTGATCTCGAACGTCACCCGCACTTCGTCCGGACGCGACCAGGGGTACTTGTCCTGGCCGAGGTACTTCTTCGCCAGCGAGTCGATATGGCTGCTGGCGCCTTCCTCGCTGACGCGCGTGACCTTGCCGCGCACCTGGAGGTAGCGGTACGGGTTATCAGGGTCCATGATGGAGAGGGCGACCGGCGCGCCTTGCTTCATGTTGCGTGTCTTGGTCCGCCCCTTGGCGCTGTTCACGCGGATCACGCCGCCCGTGTAGTCGAACCACACCGGCGTGACCTGCGGCGTTCCGTCCGGCATCACGGTCGCAAGTTCGGCGAATGCCTTCTTCTGTTGCAGCAGATCGAGATAGGCATCGGGGATCGTGGCCATGGGATGCTCCTTGTCGCGCGTCGTTCGACGGGAAGAGTGCCGCAACGCGCCCCGATGGTGCAAATCAGCAATAGCGGATCGATTCATGCATGCTGCTTGCACCAGCGCGCCACCTGCTCGTGGGTGGCGAACCAGCACTTTCCGCGCGCCTTCATGTGCCTGATCAGCCGCTCCAGCACCGGCATGCGCGAGCGGTGTCCGGTGATGTGCGGATGCATGGTCAGCAGGAACAGCCCGCCTTCCTCCCACGCCCCGTCGAATTCCGCGGTGAAAATCTCCTCCACCGCCGACGGCGGCGTGTAGGGCCGCAGCGCCGAGAAGCGGACGAAGTTGTAGTATACCGCATCGTCGCGGATCCATTCCGGCGGCAGCTCCACAATGCCCGTCGGCTCACCTCCATCGACCAGCTCGTACGGGTCGTCGTCGGCCATCAGCGAGCTGTCGTACAGCAGCCCTATCTCGCGCACGATGTCGAGGGTGTTGACGGAAAAATCCCAGCTCGCCGTGCGCATCCCGACCGAGTCGCGGCCGGCGATGCGCCCCAGCGTCTCCGCGGCACGGAACGTCAGGTCGCGCTCCGCCTCGCGCGACAGGGTGGTATTGGCCTCGTGGATCCAGGAATGGATGCCGATCTCGTGGCCGTCATCGGCGGTCGCGCGCACCTCCTCGGGATGCAGCAGTGCCGATACCGCGGGATAGAAGAACGACGCGGGGACCGACTCGCGTTCCAGTAGTTTGCGGATCCGCGGCATGGCCTGGCGATTGCCGTACTGGCCCTGGCTGATGCGCATCGGGCTTTCGTCGGCATCGCGCAGCGGGATCGTCTCATGGTCCGCGTCGAAGCTGATCGCCACTGCGCAGCGCGCGCCGTCGGGCCACGATTTCGGCTTCAAGCTGCGGCCAGCGCGGGCGCGGCCGACGACGCGCCGCCAGGTGGGTTCGGACCATTGCCACGGTTCGCCTTCGGGGTGTCTGGTTGCGTCGTTCATCGGCCGCGCTCCTGATGGGTTTCCCGCCGTATCGGCGCCGGCCATGCTGCGCCCGAGGGTCCAGGGAGGACAAGCATGCTGCAACGTCACGTCAACGGCTACGACATGGCCTATCTCGAGCTGGGCCAAGGCACGCCGCTGGTCTGCGTACATGGCACGCTCGGGGATTTCCGTGTCTGGTCGCCGGTGATCGGGCCACTGTCCCGGCGACGCCGCGTGGTCGCCCTCAGCCTGCGGCATTTCTTTCCGGAGCACTGGGACGGCATCGGCTCCGACTACACCATCGCGCAGCACGTCGCGGATGTGATCGGCTTCATCGAGGCCATGGGCAGCGGACCGGTCGATCTGATGGGCCATTCGCGCGGCGGCCATATCGCATTCCGCGTGGCGCAGCAGCGGGGGGACCTGCTGCGGCGGCTGGTCCTGGCCGAGCCCGGTGGCGACATCGACGCGACGTTGTCGACCGGCGGCACGCCGGCCCCTCCGGCATCATTCGGCTCCCGCTACGCTGCCACCGCCGAGAGGATCGCCGCGGACGACATCGACGGCGCGCTGATGATCTTCGCCGAGATTGCCGACGGCCCAGGCGCATGGCCGAACGTGCCGGCCACAGTGCGCCAGACCTGGCGCGACAATGCCCACACGCTGTCCGGTCAGGTCAACGAACAGCGCCAACCGTTCACACGCGCCGATGCGGCGTCGATCCGCGTGCCGACGCTGTTCGTCGGCGGCACCGACACCGTGGGCGCATTGCCTGGGGTGCTGCACGCGCTGGCGGCGCACGTGCCGGAAGCGCGTGTCGCGATGATCCCGGGCGCCAGGCATTTCATGTTCGAGGACGACCCAGTGCGGTTCTGCGCGGCGGTGACGGAGTTCCTGGAGGCGTGAAGTGGGGGGCTTCTGTTGCCCGGTGCCCCCCGAACCGCGCTTATCGCTTATGCAGCGACAGCGAGCACCTTTGAGTTATCATTGGCACTTGTCATATGGCCCGATGACGGCGGAACCATGCCGAGCGAAAGATACGTCTTTACCGCGCGTGTCGAGCCTGTGTCGCCCCCATACGGTTGGAAGTTGACATTACCCCCTGGGGGATACTGTCCGCTTCGTGACCAGAGTGGTGGAGGCGCCGGGCACTGCCCCCGGGTCCACTACGCTTATTCCACGCACCGTTTATCGCCATAGCCAGCGAACCGGCAGGGGTAATATAGGCATTCGTCCCGCCCGGTGGAAGTGGAGTCGCCCATGCGCCTGACCGAGCAGCAGGAAGCCGAGATCGAGGTCGCCCGAGCCCAGCGCTCGCCGACCGCCCGCCCCACCGTCGCCGCGCTGGAAGCCTTGCTGTTTGAGGCGATCCCGGTGCTGGACCACGGCTTCGTGCGGGTGGTCGACTACATGGGCGACGATGCCGCGATCGTGCAGGCGGCGCGGGTGTCGTACGGACGCGGCACGCGGCGGGTGTCGGAGGACGCCGGCCTGATCCGCTACCTGATGCGGCACCGGCATTCCACGCCGTTCGAGATGTGCGAGATCAAATACCACGTGAAGCTGCCGATCTTCGTCGCACGGCAGTGGATCCGCCACCGCACCGCCAACGTGAACGAGTATTCCGCACGCTATTCGATCCTGGACCGCGAATTCTACCTGCCGGCACCCGAGCATCTGGCGGCGCAGTCCTCGGTCAACCGCCAGGGTCGAGGAGACGTGCTGGCCGGCGACGAGGCGGCGCACGTGCTCGACCTGCTGCGCGAGGATGCCGCGCGCTGCTACGACCACTACGCCGAGATGCTCAACGAGGATGCGTCGGGAGCGGCGGTCGATCCGTCGCGCCAGGGGCTGGCGCGAGAGCTGGCGCGGATGAACCTGACGCTGAACGCATACACGCAGTGGTACTGGAAGATCGACCTGTACAACCTGTGCCACTTTCTCTCGTTGCGTGCCGATGCGCACGCGCAGTACGAAATTCGCGCTTACGCCGAAGCGATGTTGGGCACGGTGGCAGCATGGGTGCCAGTGGCGCATCAGGCATTCCTCGACTACCGGCTGGGTGCGGTGACGCTGTCGGCGCAGATGCTGAAGGTGGTGCGGCGGAAGCTGGCGGGCGAGGCGGTGGAGCAGGCGGACAGCGGGCTGAACCGTCGGGAATGGGAGGAGCTGATGGCGGCGCTGAGGCCCGATCAGCCAGCCTCCGCACCGCTCGTCCGCAGATAGTGCTGCGCCGCGTCCGGGTCGATCAGCGGGTAAATCTCGAACCGCACCGGAATGATGTCCTGCCATTCGTTCAGCCGCCGATGCAGCACCTCGTTCGACGGCACGTCGAACAGCACGACCGCCCCACGTCCGACCCTGGCGTACACCGATCGCACCTCACCCGCCGCCTGTAGCGGCTCGATCCACTGCCAGTAGCGCTGTCGCGAAACGACCACGGAACTGGGCGGCTCCGGCCGCGGCTCGCTGATCACCAGAAAAAGCATCGGCACCTCGCGCGTCCGGCGAGAGTGTCTCCCAACGCGATGTCTTCGCCAAGCTGCGATGCTCAGGGGTGACGGGCACTCGGCTTGGCGGTAGCTTTCCTGTCACTCGGAAGCGGAGGGCAACGGACATGGCGGACGGACAGACCTGTCTCAAGGGGGTGAAGATTCTGGATCTCACCCAGTTCGAAGCTGGACCGTCCTGCACCGAGGCCCTCGCCTGGCTCGGCGCCGACGTCGTCAAGCTGGAGAACCCGCAAAGCGGCGATCCCGGCCGAGCGCTTGGCGGGCAAGGCGGCAAGGACGATCCGTATTTCCTGCTGTTCAACGCCAACAAGAAGTCGATCACGGTCAACCTGAAAGACCCCAAGGGGCTGGCGCTGGTGAAGGACCTCGCCGGCAAGGCCGACGTGATGGTGGAGAATTTCGCCCCGGGCGCGATCGAGCGGCTTGGGCTTGGCGCCGACGTGATCCGTAAGATCAACCCGTCGATCATCTACTGCCAGGTGAAGGGGTTCGGCGAAGGCAGCCCGTACGAGAAGAACCTGGCGTTCGACATGATCGCGCAGGCCTGTGGCGGCACCATGAGCATCACCGGCGAACGCGACGGCCGCCCGCTGAAGCCGGGCCCGTCGCTGGGCGACACCGGCACGGGCATGTTGCTGGCGATCTCCATCCTCGGCGCGCTGTACCGGCGCAAGGAGACCGGCCAGGGCGATCATCTGCAGGTGGCGATGCAGGATGCGATGCTGCACTACATCCGCATCGCCTTTGCCGCGCAGTATCGCACTGGCAAGGCGGCGGGACGTGCGGCAGACAGCAGCGTTTCCACCCCCACGCCGCCGATGGGCACGTTCCCGTGCCAGGGCGGCGGGCTGAACGACCACGTGTATGTCTTCACCAGCCGCGCCAATCCCGATCACTGGCGGCGGTTGTTGAAGGTGATCGGCCGCGAGGACCTGATCGGTGACGAACGCTACGAGACGCCCGCGGCGCGTGCCGAACGGCCGGCCGAAGTCAACGCGATGATCGCGGACTGGACCAGGCAACACACCAAGCATGAGGCGATGGAGATCATCGGTGCCGCCGGTGTGCCCGCGGGGGCGGTGCTCGACACGATGGAATTGTACAACGACCAGACGTTCGAGCAGCGCGGTATCTTCCAGACCATCGAGCACCCGACGGTGGGCACGTTCCGCATGCCGGCCTGGCCGGTGCGGTTCGAGGGCCGGCCGCCGCCCGTGACGCCGTCGCCGCTGCTCGGGCAGAACAACGAGGAAGTGCTCAGCGGTTGGCTCGGGCTGGACCAGGACACGATCGGCGGCCTGAAGCACAACGGCGTGATCGGTTAATCCCCAACTGTCATCCCCCGCGAAGGCGGGGGCCTAGGCGAGCGGCACCGATCCCGCGTCTCCTGGGTCCCCCCTTCGCGGGGACGACAACTTGATGAAGGAGACGCACCAATGGCGGAACTGACCGGTTCGGAAATCCTCGCGAAGTGCCTCAAGAAGGAAGGCATCGAGGACATCTTCTACATCATGGGCGGCCCGATGCTGCTGGCGGAGTCCACCTGCATCACCGAGGGCATCCGCATGATCGACGTCCGCCACGAGCAGGCGGCGGCGTTCGCGTGCCAGGCGTATAGCCGGCTGCGGCAGACGCCGAGCGTGTGCATGGCGGCGTCGGGTCCCGGCGTGACCAACCTGATCACCGGCATGGCCAACGCACTGATCGACTGCTGCCCCGTGGTGGCGTTCGGCGGCTCCAGCCCGATCAGCCAGTTCGGCCGCCAGGTGTTCCAGGAGATCGACCAGGTCGAGCTGATGCGCGGCTGCTGCAAGCACGTCGATCGCGTGCACAACCTGAAGCGCATCCCGCAGCAGGTGAGCTTTGCGTTGCAGACCGCGATCAACGGCAAGCCCGGCCCGGTCTATGTCGATATGCCCGGCGACATCCTGTACCAGAAGATCGACGAGAACCTGATCGACTGGAGTTTTGCCGGCCGCCCGCGCATGGACAGCCGTCCGCTCGGCGATCCGCGCCAGGTCGGCGCGCTGGTGAAGGCGCTGTCCGAGGCGAAGCAGCCGCTGATCGTGTCCGGCTCCGGCGTGATCTGGTCGCGCGCCTGGGGCGAGATGCAGGCCCTCGTCGAGGCGGCGGGCATCCCGTTCTACACCACCCCGCAGGGCCGTGGCGTGGTGCCGGACGATCATCCGTGCTCGTTCCTGACCATGCGCAACACGGCGTTCGCCGATGCCGACCTGATCATCGTGCTCGGCACGCGAATGAACTACATCATCGGTCATGCGGCACCGCCGCGCTTCGGCGGCAATGCGAAAATCGCGCGGATCGACATCGACCCGATCGAGATCGCCGCTGCGGCGCGCCATGTCGACATTCCCATCGTCGGCGACTGCAAGATGGTGCTGGGGCAACTGCTCGACGGCATCAAGGGCAAGGTGACGCAGGACAGCTACAAGGCGTGGCGGCAGAAGCTGGCGGACGGCGAGGCGCAGAAGCGCTCAGCGGCGGGCGCCAACAAATACGCCGAGGACGGCGACATCCATCCAGTGCGCATGCTCGAGGAGGTCAGGAACTTCGCCAAACGCGACGCGATCCTGTGCGTCGATGGCCAGGAGACGCTGAATTTCGGTCGCCAGACGATGCCGACGTTTTCGCCCGGGCATCGGCTGAATTCCGGCCCGTTCGGCACCATGGGCGTGGGGCTGCCCTTCGGGGTCGGCGCCAAGGTTGCGTGCCCGGACAAG
Organism: uncultured Alphaproteobacteria bacterium; assembly: GCA_963819855.1. Lineage (GTDB taxonomy): Bacteria > Pseudomonadota > Alphaproteobacteria > Acetobacterales > Acetobacteraceae > JAMXLO01. The sequence goes on along the minus strand of CAWFYC010000021.1, from coordinate 644,777 downwards.
CAGGTGATCGTGGTGCATGGCGACGGCTCGATGGGCATGAACGCGATGGAGATGGACACCGCGATCCGCCACAAGATCCCGCTGCTGATCGTGATCAGTCTGAACGGCGGCTGGACCGGCGATCCGACGCGCGAGAAGCCGGGCCGCGACCTCGGCTACATGCGCTACGACAAGATGTGCGAGGCGTTCGGCGGCTACGGCGAGTACGTCACCAAGCCGGAGGACATCCGACCGGCGCTGGAGCGCGCGCAGGCCAAGGTGGACGAGGGCATGGTGGCGCTGGTCAACGTGCGCACCGATTATCGCGCACGGTATGGTGGCGTGCGGTTCTCCGACTACTCGACCTGATCGGAGCTTTCTCCTCCCCCGCGCGTTGCACGGGGGAGCCGCCGGTCACGTTCCGCCAGGTCCAGTCAGCGCGTAGGCCAAATGCCCGGTCTTCGCCCACACCCTGCACCCACTTGGACCGGCTGCTGCGTGTAAGCTGCCACCGCACGGCAGGCGCAGCCATGACTGCGGCGCGAAGCATTCGCCGCCCTCGCTGAAGTCGCCCTCCAGCACCAGCAGCTCGATGCCGCCCGGCACCGGCAGGTCGATCCGGGCGCCCGGCTCCCAGCGCTCCAGCGCGACAGTTTCTCGACAGTCCTGAAACAACGGCATCACCGACACCGCGGGGCGCGACGGATCGGGCGCGAACTGCATCGTGCCGGCATCGTGCCTGACCTCGGTCCGATCGTCGGGATCGAACTGCCACAGCTTGACGAACAGCGTGCAGCCCGGCGCCGAACCCGGCGTGTGCGAGGACGTCGGCGGATTGCGGACATACGATCCGGCCGGATACGCGCCGTGCTCGTCCTCGAACACGCCATCCAGCACCAGGAATTCCTCTCCCCCGCCGTGCGTATGTGGTGAAAACCGCGACGCCGGGGCGTAACGCACGATGGACGTGGCGCGCGCCACTTCGTCGCCGATCCGGTCGAGCATGCGCCGATCCACCCCGGCGATCGGCGACGGCACCCATGCCAGCCGCGCCGCATGTACGACGGCACGCTGGGAAAAGTCTGCGTTGAGTTCCACTGGGCTCTCCTCGATACAGGCGTCGCGGCGTGAACCGGCCGAACGCTACAAGCTTCATCGGGCGACAGCCAGGTGACCCGATTGCCGCGGGGAAACCTGCGCTTGCGAGATCATGTCCAACCAAATTTGCCGAAAATCAACAATACCGCCACCGCTTCCGGGCTTATGACCAGCACAATGATCGTGTTTGCTACGCCGCAATCGCTCTCCCGGCGCAGAGTGCTTACGGCCTCGGCAGTCGCTTGTACCGTTGGCCTGCTCCCGATGACAGTGCGCGCGGCAGCCAAGGACACCGCAATCAGAGCGCGCGACTTCGTGTTCAACCGCCACGCATCGTAGGAAGCGAAAGTCTGGGGATTCAGTAATGGATGCAACTAAAACGACCGACGCAATCAACCAACATCGCCGCCGCTTCCTGGGCACCGCGGCCATCACGCTCGCTGCCGCCCCGCTCGCCGTGATCGGCTCCGCGGCCGCACAATCCGGTCGGACAAAACCGGCGGATGTGCCCGCGATCAAGCCAGGGACGAACACGTCGTTCGGCTCGCTCAAGCAGATCGATGCCGGCGCCCTGAATGTCGGGTACGCCGAGGCCGGCCCCACGGATGGTCCCGCGGTCGTGCTGCTGCACGGCTGGCCCTACGATATTCACAGCTATGTCGATGTGGCACCCTTGCTGGCATCGGCAGGCTACCACGTGATCGTACCGTTTGTGCGCGGCTGTGGCACGACGCGCTTCCTGTCGAGTACAACCGTCCGCAACGGCCAGCAGGCGGCGGTTGCTGCCGATGTCATCGATCTGATGGATGCGCTCAAAATCGAAAAGGCGATCCTTGGCGGGTTTGACTGGGGAGCGCGGTCAGCCGACATCGTCGCGGCACTGTGGCCGGAGCGTTGCAAGGCCTTGGTCTCGGTGAGCGGTTATCTGATCGGCAGTCCCGAGGTCAACAAGATGCCGTTGCCGCCAAATGCCGAGTACCAGTGGTGGTACCAATTTTATTTCGCCACAGAACGCGGCGCACTCGGCTATGACAAATACCGGCACGACTTCGGTAAGCTCATCTGGCAGATCGCTTCGCCGAAATGGAACTTCGGCGACGCGACATTCGATCGCACCGCTGCGTCGTTCGACAACCCGGACTACGTCGCCATCGTGATTCACAATTACCGCTGGCGGCTTGGTTTGGCTGACGGCGAGCGTAAGTATGACCCGCTGGAAAAGCGGCTTGCCGAAGGTCCGGTCATCACCGTGCCGGCGATCACGCTCGAAGGCGATGCGAACGGCGCCCCGCATTATCCGGACGACGCGCCCTATCGCAAGAAATTCTCGGGCAAATACGCGAACCGGATCATCACGGGCGGCATCGGGCACAATATGCCCCAGGAAGCCCCGCAGGCCTTTGCCCAAGCCGTGGTCGACGTCGACGCTTATTCCGCGATGTAATGCTGCGCAGGCCCCGCCGCAGCCCTCAGTCGCCTCGCATCTTCACCACCACCTTGATCGCATCCTCGACGCGGTCGCGCGCGTATCTCAGTGCGGTCGGCAACTCACCGAGCGGAAAAGTGTGAGTGTGGATCAGTTTCGCATCGAACTTCCGCTGTCCCATCAGGGCGGCGGCCCGGTGGGTGGCACTCTTGCCCTCGCCGCGAATTCCGAACACATAGATGTTGTTGCGCACGATGTAGGCGAGATCGACCGAAACCGGCTGGTGTGGAAACGCCGCGAGGCAGATCCGACCGCCGCGGTTCACCATCCGCGCCGCCTCGTTCAATGCGTTGGGTGCACCGGAACATTCGAGCACATACTGCACGCCCTTGCCGCCGGTGATCCGCTGCACCGCTGTCACCGCATCCTCGTTGTTCACGTTGATGACCGCATCGGCGCCGAGTTGCTTGCCCATTTCGAGCCGACGTTCTCGCGTTCCGGTAAGGATGACCGGTTGCGCGCCCAGGACCTTGGCAACGCCGACGCCCATCAGACCGATCGGCCCCGGACCGATGACGACAACACCTTCTCCAGCGATGATGCCGCCCAACACATCGAGACCGTACATGGCGGTGCCGGCGGTAACGATCAGGGTTGCCTCTTCATCCGACATGTCGTGCGGCACGTGAACCATGGTGTTCACGTGGTTCACCGCATATTCCGCGAACCCGCCATCGGTGCTGAACCCATTGGCGCGGTGGCCCTTGCTGTGAAAGCCGTAATTCAGGCACGAGGTGTACATGCCTTCGCGACAGCGCCGGCAGCGACCGCATCCGGCATGAATTTCGACCGCGATGCGATCGCCGGGCTGGAATTCCTCGACCGTCGGGCCGAGCTTCACCACCGTGCCCATGTACTCATGGCCGGGCGTGTAGGATTTGTTGAACGGCAACTCGCCCTCGATGGATGCCGGCAGGCCGTGCCTGATGATCTCGAGGTCGGTCGCGCAAATGGCGACGGCGTCGATGCGCACCAACACTTCGGCGGGGCCAGGTTCGGGAACCGGCTTCTCGACGAACGCCAACTCTTCGGGTTCGCCGAGGACCCATGCCTTCATGGTCTTGGGGATGCGGTATTCGTTGCGGGGCTGCGTTGAAGCGGCGTGTGCAGACGTCATTCAGCAGACCTTCCGGAGTTGCGCACTGGACTGAAAGCGTAGGCTCGCCGGCCGGTAGTTCTCGATGTGGAACATTAAGGCAAAGTTTCACAGCAAGGGCCGCCAGGGCATGCCGCATGTGCCTCAGTCATTTCCCAACGCCAGCCGCAGTGCCGCTTCGACATGCAGCGCCGTGGTATCGAGCAGTGGCAACACACTGTCCTCCGGCCGAATCAGCAGCGGCAGCTCGGTACAGGCGACAATGACCGCCTCGGCGCCCTCGTCGCGAAGCCACCGAATGATGGTCGCGCATTCCTGTCGTGATTGCGGCTCGACCCGGCCCACGGTCAGTTCGTCGACAATGATGCGTTGCAGTTCGTTGCGTGCGCCAGCATCTGGGGTGATGACCGACAGTGCGGCTCGTTCGCGCAGGCGCTCGGCATAGATCGGCGACTCGAGGGTGAACCTGGTGCCGAGCAGGCCCACGCGGCAAAACCCCTGCGTCTGCGCCGCCGCGCCGGCAACATCGGCGATGTGCAGCAGCGGTACATCGATCGCTGCGGCAACCTGCTCCGCAACGATGTGCGCCGTGTTCGCTGCAAGCAACACCATGTCCGCGCCGGCGTCACTGGTCCGCCTGGCGGCGTCGATCAGCAGAACGGCGAGGCCATCCCAGTCGCCGGCGTTCGCCAGCGCGAGCGCTTCAGCAAAATCAACGCTCACAACGACGCTGCGCGCATTGTGATGCGGCCCCAGTTCACGCGCTGCGGCCTGGTTCAGCAGCCGGTAATAGAGCGCCGTCGCCTCCCAGCTCAGCCCTCCGACGATGCCGATCAGTTTCATCGCTCATTGACCCGGCTGCGATTGGACTGGTAGTCAACCTATTGTTGGCGGGTGGCGATAGCAATGGCGTGACGCTAGATTGCGTGGCATGCACGTCGCCACCTCGTCGGCCTTCAAGGAAAATGCCCACCGCGCGCTCGCCGATGTGGGACTGCAGAAGGCGCTCGCCCGCAGCGGTCCCAGCTTCATCGCCCGCCGCACCACCGCCGTCGCCGCGTTGCCGGAGTTCGAACAGCTCCGCGATATCGCGCGCGACATCAAGAACCACACGCTGGCGCATCTCGACTTCTACCTGGACGAACTGGGAAGCCAACGTCGCTCGCATCCGGCGGCCATGTGCACTGGTGCGCCACCGCCGATGAGGCGCGCGATGCGGTGCTGGACGATCTGCCGATCCGCCAACGCGCGCACCGTCACCAAGGGCAAGTCGATGATCAGCGAGGAGCTGGGCATCAACGACCACCTGGAGCGCCACGGCATCACGCCGGTCGAGACCGACCTCGGCGAATACATCATCCAGCTTCGCCACGAGCTGCCCAGCCACATCATTGCGCCGGCGTTCCACCTCAACAAGGAGGACTGGGAGGACAGCTTCCGCAAGTCGCACACCGACCTGCCGCCCGACCGCGTGTTCCGCGAACGCCGCGACATCCTCACCGAGGCGCGAACCGGCTGCGGCAAAAATTCCTTGCCGCCGATGTCGGCATCACCGGCGCGAACTTCCTGATCGCCGAGACCGGCAGCAGCGTCATCGTCACCAACGAGGGCAACGGCGACCTGACGCAGACGCTGCCGCGCGTGCACATCGTGCTGGCCAGCATCGAGAAGATGGTCCCCACCATCGAGGACTGCACCTCGCTGCTGCGCGTGCTCGCGCGCTCCGCGACCGGACAGGACTTTTCCGTCTACACCACGTTCTCCACCGGCGCGCGGCGGCCGGACGATCTGGACGGGCCCGACGAATACCATGTCGTGCTGGTGGACAACGGCCGTTCCGCGATGCTCGGCACGGACTTCCAGGAGATGCTGCGCTGCATCCGCTGCGCCGCCTGCATGAACCATTGCCCGGTGTATGGCGTCGTCGGCGGGCACGCCTATGGCTGGGTGTATCCCGGCCCGATGGGCAGCGTGCTGACGCCATCGCTGATCGGCGTGCACGCAGGCCGGGCATCTGCCGAACGCCTCCACCTTCTGCGGCAAGTGCGAGAGCGTCTGCCCGGTGAAGATCCCGCTGCCCAAGCTGATGCGTCACTGGCGCGAGCGCGAGTTCGAACGCCATCTGACTCCGCCGGTGGTGCGCACCAACCTAGCGCTGTGGGGCTTCTTCGCGCGACGCCCCGCGCTGTATCGGCTGGCGACGCGGGCTGCTGCGTGGACGCTCGGACTGCTGGGCCGCAAGCGCGGACGCTTTCACAAGCTGCCGTTCGCCGCCGGCTGGACCGACGGCCGTGACCTTCCGGCCCCGGAAGGCGACACCTTCTTCGCCCGCTACGCCCGCGAGCAGCGCGCCGGACGCGTCCGGTGAGCAAGCAGGCGATGCTGGCGGCAATCCGCCGCGGCCTGCGGCGCGGTGCGCTGCCCGCGGATCAGGCGGCGATGCTGCGCGGCCGGCTCGCCTCGCACCCGCGCCACCTGATCCCGGCGCGCTCGCGGCTGCCTCACGCGGAACAGATGGCGCTGTTCGTCGCCAACATCGAGAAGGAGTTCGGCAGCGTCACGCGCGTGCCCGACCTCGACGCCGTGCCGGAGGCGGTCGCAACCTATCTCGCGGCGCAGAACCTGCCGACCGACATCGTGATGGCGCCGCATCCCGAGTTGCTGGGCGATCCCCTGGGCGACGCGCCCGCTGCTGCGCCTGCGCGAGGGCCGCGCCGAGGCCTCCGACATGGTGAGCCTGCAGCACGCCTTCGCCGGCGTCGCCGAGACCGGCACGCTGATGCTGCCCTCGGCGCCGCAGCGGCCCACCACGCTGAACCTGCTGGCGGATACCGAGATCGTGCTGCTGCGCGCCTCGCGGCTGGTCGGCGCCTATGAGGACGCCTGGGACCTGCTGCGCGCCGAACTCGGCGAAATGCCGCGCAACGTCATGCTGGTCACCGGCCCGTCTCGTTCAGCCGACATCGAGCAGACGCTGGAACTCGGAGCCCACGGTCCCCGGCGACTGCACGTGGTGCTGGTGGAGGATGCCGGCCCCAGGTGATGCCGCTCTGGCCGTTGATCGCCTCGCTGGCCGCGCAGACGCTGGCGACCATGGCGCTGTTCTCGCTGCCCGCGATCGCTCCGGCCGTGGCAAGCGCCCTTGGCGTAAAGGTGCGAACTGGTCGGCCTGTTCGTCTCGATGGTCTACGGCGTCGGCATCGTCTCGGCGCTGCTGTCGCCGGGCTTCATCCATCGCCACGGCGGCGTGCGCGCGCTGCAAGGTGTGCTGGTGGCGACCGCGGCGATGCTGCTGCTCGCCGCCGGCGGCAGTGTGGCATGGCTGGCGATCGCTGCGGTGGTGCTGGGCCTCGGCTACGGCGCGGCGGCTCCTGCATCCACGCATCTACTGGTACCGCAAACCCCGGCGCGTGTGTTCAACATGGTGATGTCGCTGCGCCAGATCGGCGTACCGCTGGGCGGCGTTCTGGGCAGCCTGCTGTTACCGCCGCTCGCACTGCACATCGGCTGGCGCGCGACGTTGCTGGCGGAAATCCCACCGGTACTGTTGCTGATCGCGCTGCTGCAGATCCCGCGGCGACGCTGGGATGCCGACGCGCACCCGACGCGCCGGCTGTTCGGCCGCACGCTGCTGGCCCCGTTTTCGCTGCTACGCCAGCAACCGATGCTGCGGCTCTCGATCGCCAGCTTCATCTACTCCGGCACCCAGCTCTGCTTCATAGCCTTCATGACAGCGCATCTGACGACGGCGGCAGGCTTCGACCTGATCGGCGCCGGGCGGGCGCTGGCGATCTACCAGGTCACCGGCGCTGTCACGCGGCCGATCTGGGGCTGGATTGCCGACCGCTGGCTGACACCGGCCCACACGTTGGTGGTGCACGGGTTCGGCATGGCGGTGGCGGCACTGGCGGCGGGGCAGTTCGGCCCACACTGGAACCGCACTCTGGTGCTGGCGGTCGCCGCCCTGGCCGGCAGCACGGCCGGCGGCTACACCGGCGTGGCCTACGCCATGTACGCCCATCTCGGTGGCACGCACCGTACCGAGGCCACCGGGCTCGGCACTGCGGTCATGTTCGCCGGCGTGCTGCTGATCCCGTCGAGCTTCGGCCTGGCGGTGGCGGTGTCCGGCGGCTACACGCTGGCCTATTCCACGCTCGCGGTGCTTGCGTCGACGGGCGCGGTTCTGCTCTGTGTCGGGCCATGGAGTCGCCGCGCCGCATCCGTCTGACCGAGGCCGATCGTGCGCTGTGGGCGAGCTATGCCAGCCGGATCAGGCCGCTTCCCGACCGCGGCCTTCCGGCGCCGCCCGCCGGCCCCGAACCGATCATTGTGGCGCCGGCGCAGCCCAGACCACAGGCTGCCGCGCGCGCTGCCCGCGGGAAGCTGGCGCCGCTGGCGATCGGTGCGCAGCCGGGCGGCGTCGACAGCGCCACCTGGCACCGTTTCCGCACAGGAAAGCTGCCGGCTGCGCGCACGCTCGACCTGCACGGTCATACCGCACAGCGCGCGTCCCACTCGCTGGCGACGTTCCTGCGCGGGGCGCAAGCGGAGGGGCTGCGCTGTGTCGAGGTGGTGACCGGCCAGGGCGGCGTGCTGCGACGCGAGCTGCCGCTGTGGCTGAACCTCCCGGAGTTGCGCGGGGTGGTGCTGGCGGCGGCGCATCCGCACGCCGCCAATCCCGGGTCGGTGCGGCTGTTGTTGCGGCGGGCGCGATGATGACCGGACCGGTTCCTGCCATGACGATGGCAGGGTTGGCTTGCGCCGGCGACCATACATGACCCCGTTCGGCGCCCGGCTGCGTGCTCTGCGGGCGGAGCGGGGGGTGACGCTGCAGGATCTGGCCGGGGAGTTGCAGGTCTCTGCGGCCTATCTCTCCGCTCTGGAGCACGGCAGGCGCGGCGCGCCCAGCGCGGGGCTGGTGCATCAGGTCAACGAGTTCTTCGGCCTGATCTGGGACGAAGCGGAGGAGATGGCGCGCCTCGCGCGGCTGTCGCATCCGCGGGTGACGGTGAACACAGCGGGGCTGGCACCGGAGCAGACGGCGCTTGCCAATCGATTGGCGCAGAGCATTCATCGGTTGTCGCCCGAGACAGTGGCCGCGCTGCACGCGGTGCTGGACACGACGGCGCGGGCAGAGAAGCCGAGGCTGCGGCGAGCGGCGGGGCACGGAAGGGGTTAGGGCGTAGCCGGCCGGGTCAGCCTGCCTTCGCGGCAGGATCACGGGTTACCGGCCCAGGCGACTTTCGCAAGGCGCTTGCCGAGACGGAAATGCCCGTGCGCTACTGGGACGACCTGGCGGTGGTGGTGATCTGGCTTACCTGACGGCCGCGTCGCTAACAGTTCTGAGAGGACACATTATGCGTCAAATGGTTCTGGTCGGTTTCCTGCAGGCGCAGAACTGCACGACGCTGGCGAGCGCGTGGCGACATCCCGAGTCGCGGACGGATTTCACCACGGCCGCGTACTATCAGAAGATCGGTCAGGTGCTGGAGGAGGGCAAGTTCCAACTCGGCTTCTTCGACGACCGGCTGGCCATGCCGGACATCTATGACGGCGGCAATCCCGGCCAGGTGGTAGCGAACGGCGTGCGTGTGGTGAAGATGGACCCGGTGGCGACGCTGCTGGCGATGGGTTTCGGCACCCGCCGGTTGGGCATCGGGGCGACCGCGTCCACCACCTACTACGAACCGTTCGACGTGGCGCGCCGGTTCCAGACCGTGGACCACATGCTGGGCGGACGGGCAGCATGGAACGTGGTGACCTCGGTCAACGACGGAGAAGCGCAGAACATGGGCCGCGAGGTGCATCTCGCGCACGACCTGCGCTACGACCGCGCCGATGAGTTCATGGAAATCGTGCTGGGCTGCTGGGATGGCTGGGAGGACGATGCGCTCGTCGTGAACAAGCAGTCAGGCCTGTTTGCGGATCCGGACAAGGTACATCGCATGGAGTACCGCGGCAGATATCTGACGTCGCGCGGGACCTTCACCGTGCCGCGCTCGCCGCAGGGCCATCCGGTGATCATTCAGGCCGGTTCGTCCGATCGCGGCGTGCGGTTCTCCGAACGGTGGGCGGAGACGATATTCGTCGGCTATCCGGATTTCGAGGAGGGCAAGCGGCGCTACGCCGCATTCAAGGACGGCGTGGCCAGGCATGGCCGCGATCCCGATCTGGTGACTGTCAATACGATCGCCTATCCGGTCGCGGCCGAGACGAAGGCGGAAGCCGAAGACAAGATGGCGGTGATCGAACGCGGCTATCGCGAGGTCGATGGGCTGTCGCTGCTATCCGAGGCGCTGAACTTCGATTTCGCCAGGAAGGGCATGGACGAGGCGTTCACGGACGAGGAGCTGGACGGCATGTCGGGAATGCAGGCGATGCGCGATCGGGTGATGCGCGTGATCGGCCGTAATCCGACGGTGCGGGATTTTCTGGAGGTGACGCGCCGCGGCCGGCCGCGCGAGGCGATCGTCGGCGGCCCGAAGGAGATCGCCGACCGCATGGAAAAATGGTTCGTCGAGCGCGCCTGCGATGGCTACGTGGTAGGTGGCACGCACACGCCGGGGACGTTCGAGGATTTCGTCAAGTTCGTGGTCCCGGAGCTGCAACGGCGCGGCATTTTCCAGAAGGACTACAAGGGCGCGACGCTGCGGGAAAACCTCGGACTGCCATCGCCGCAGCGCGGCTGGTGGCGGGCGGACGCATAGGAGGCAGACGATGTCCGGAAGCGGCTGGCAGATCAGCGGAGAGTACATGGAGAGCTGCAACTGCGACTATCTATGTCCTTGTATCTACACCAATCCTCAGGCCGAGGTGACGTATGACCACTGCACGGCGGCGCTGATCTTCCGGATCGACAAGGGGCAGCGTGGCGGCACCGATCTGTCCGGACTGTGCTTCGCGCTGGTGATCCGCTCCGGCAAGATCATGGCAGACGGCAACTGGGTGTTCGCCGGCGTGGTGGACGAGCGAGCGGATGATGCGCAGCGCGCGGCGCTGGCCGCGATCGTCGCCGGCGATGCCGGCGGCCCTCCCGGCATGATCCGCAGCAACCTGGTGAGCGACTTCCGCGGCGTGGCGTTCAAGCCGATCGAATTCAAGCTGGAGGGCCTGAAGCGGTCGGTGTCGATTCCCGACATCCTGTCGTTCGAGATCGAGGGCGTACCGTCGCGCAACCGGAGCGGCGAGCCGTTCTATATCGACAACACGGCACATCCGGCCGGACGGCGCCTTGCGCTGGCGCGTACCGGCCAATTCCATATGCATGGCTTCGGGCTCGATCTCGATATGGTGGGCAAGGGCAACAACGGCCACTTCGCGCCGTTCGCCTGGGCGGCTTAGGCGCCGCACGTGCGTCTGGCGCCGGCGAGCCTGCTGCGCGGCGACCGCGCTGTCGTCCTGCTGGCGTTGGTCGGGGTAACGGCGATCGCCTGGCTGTATCTGTTCGTTGCCCGCCAGCACATGGACATGTCGATGCCGGGGATGGACGACATGCCCGGCATGGCGATGCCGTTCGCCGCACCGTGGGTGTTCGCCATGTGGTGGGTGATGATGCTGGGCATGATGCTGCCGAGTGCGACACCGATGATCCTGACGTTCGCCGCACTCGAGCGACGGAAACGGGAGCGCGAACAACCCTACGTGCCGACGGCGATGTTCGTCGCGGGCTACCTGATCGTGTGGGGTGGATTCAGCCTGGCGGCTACCGCGGCGCAATGGGCGCTGCAGCAGGGCGCTTTGCTGTCACCGATGCTCGAACTGGTCAGCACGGTGCTGGGCGGGGTGCTGTTCATCCTGGCCGGGATCTATCAGTTCACGCCGCTGAAACACGTCTGCCTGCGTCACTGCCGTTCGCCGTTCGCCTTCGTGCTGAACCACTGGCGCGACGGGTGGGGCGGGGCACTGCGCATGGGCGCCAGCCACGGTGTGTATTGCCTCGGCTGCTGCTGGGTGCTGATGGCGCTGCTGTTCGCGGTTGGAGTGATGAACCTGCTGTGGGTGGCCGCGATCGCGGCGTTCGTGTTCGCCGAGAAGCTGCTGCCCGGTGGCGTCTGGGTCGGGCGGATCGGCGGCGGTGCGATGGCCGCGTTCGGGGTGTGGCTGCTGGTGCAGTAATTATAACCGCAGCCGTCAGGCGAAGCTGCGTGTCGGCAGCGGCGTTGGCTTGAGGCCGCACCTCAGATGCCAGTAAGCCCAGGATCGCTGGTCGAACACGCCTGCTGGCGCATGGTCCAGCACTTCCTTCAGCTCTTCAGGACCGACGGTGCCGGACAGCGCGGCCAGATCCTCCACGGTGCCATAGGTCATGACGTGGGCGAGGAAATGGATCGGATCGTCCAGTGCAGATTCCGGCGACTTGAACCACACGACACGTTCGGCGACGCGGATCAGTTCCGGAGTCTTCGGCAACTGCTTCATGGCGTCTCGCGTTCACGGTACGCGGTCAACCGCGGCAGTCGATCGGGGTTGGCCCTTGCGACCGCTTGAGCCAGGCGCTCGCGTATGTCAGGCGGCAGTGCGGGCACATCATCGAAATAGCTCAGTGCCTTGAGGGTGATGAGCGGATTGTACGTCCTGCCGTAGACAATGCTTGCCGCCGCGAGGATGGTCGGCAAATCAATGCCGCTCTCCAGCAGAGCAGCGATATCGGCATAATCCTTTGCCTCGGCACGACGCTGAATGACCGCGGCCTTGGTTCCTGCAATATCGAGCAAGGAGGCAATGCCGAGACCGATATCCGACGCCTGATCGCGTTCGCGCACCTGGCCAAGCCGAAGGTCGCCGAAGAAGGAGACCAGCACGGGCCCTCTGCGCTCGACCCGGCAGGTCAGCGTGTTTGGCGCGACCTGAACCTGCTCGGCATCGCGCAGAGGAGGAATTGCCGCGGCAAGGTCGGCGGCGTCGAAGGGCTGATTCGAGAAGAAGTCGAAGTCAGCCGAAACGCGATGCGCCAGCCGGAGTGCAAGCGCAGTTCCGCCGTATAGCGTGAAATGATCCGGCACAGCGGTAAGCTCCGGCCAGAGACGGCGTTGCGGCTCCGGCAGAATATCAAGCCGCGGCACCAAGGACGTCATACGCAGTCACTGTCATACGCGTTCGAAAATCGCCGCGATCCCCTGGCCGCCACCGATGCACATGGTGACCAGTGCATAGCGTCCGCCGATGCGCTCCAGTTCATACAGCGCCTTCACCGCCAGCATGGTGCCGGTTGCGCCGACCGGATGGCCGAGCGATATGCCGGAACCGTTCGGGTTGGTCTTCGCCGGATCGAAGCCGAGGTCCTTCGCCACCGCGCAGGCCTGCGCAGCGAACGCCTCGTTGCTCTCGATCACGTCGATGTCGGTCAGCGCGAGACCGGCGCGCTGCAACGCCATGCGCGTGGCGGGAACCGGGCCGATGCCCATGATCTTCGGATCGACGCCGGCATGTCCGTAGGCGACCAGCCGGCCCATCGGCTTCACGCCGCGCTTCTCCGCGGTGTTGCGCTCCATCAGCACCACCGCCGCCGCGCCATCGTTGATGCCGGACGCATTGCCTGCCGTTACCGTGCCGTCCTTGCGGAACACCGCACGCAACTTCGCCAGGTCCTCGAGAGTGGCATCGGCGCGCGGGTGTTCGTCGGTGTCGAACACCGTCTCGCCGCGTCGGGTCTTCAGCGTCACCGACAGGATCTGCTGCTTGAACCGCCCCTCGGAAATCGCGCGCGCGGCGCGGCGGTGCGACTCGACCGCCAGTGCGTCTTGATCCCCGCGGGTGATCTGATGGCTCTCCGCCAGGTTCTCCGCGGTTTCGCCCATATGGATATTATCGAACGGGTCGTGCAGCGCGGCGAGCATCATGTCCACCATCGCCGCGTCGCCCATGCGCGCGCCCCAGCGCACGCCCTGCGCGAGATACGGCGCGCGGCTCATACTCTCGGCGCCGCCGCCGACCGCGATGTCGGTGTCGCCCAACATGATGGTCTGCGCCGCCGACACGATCGCCTGCAGGCCGGAGCCGCACAGCCGGTTCAGCGTCAGCGCCGGCGTCTCCTTCGCCACGCCGGCGTTCATCGCCGCGACGCGCGCGAGGTACATGTCCTTCGGCTCGGTGTGGATCACGTTGCCGAACACCACCTGCCCTACCTCGGCGCCATCGACGCCGGCGCGTGACAACGCCTCGCGCACCACCTGCGCACCGAGCTCGGTCGGCGCGACATCCTTCAGACCGCCACCGAAATCGCCGATCGCGGTGCGCACGCCGGAAACCACGACGACCTCGCGTTGCATGTCCATGTCAGCTCTCCCGCACAACCGGATTGCGCAATGTGCCGATGCCCGAGATCTCGATCTCGCAGACATCGCCGTGCTTCATGTTCTCGGTGGCGCCTTCGGTGCCCATCCACAGCACATCGCCAGGATACAGCGTCAGATACCGCGTCATCGACACCAGGAAGTCGACCACGCCGAACACCATGTGGTTGGTCGGGAACGCGATCAGCTGCTTGCCGTTCAGCCGTACCTTGGTGACCAGATCGTCCAGCTTCACATTGGTCTCGATCCACGGGCCCATCGGCTTGAACGTGTCGGTGTTCTTGGCGCGCCACAGCGTGCGGTCGGCCTTCTGCCAGGTGCGCTCGCTCACGTCATTGCCGATCGTGTAGCCGAGCACAGCGGACAGCGCATTATCGCGCGTCAGGTGCTTGCACTTGCGGCCGATCACCGCGACCAGTTCGCCCTCGTACTGGACCTGGTCGGTGGCGTCCTTGGGAATGACGATGTTCTCGCCATGCGCGATCAGCGCGTTGTTGGCGCGATAGCCGGCGTCCGCCTGCTTCGGCAGCTCCACCTTCAGGCCGATCTTTTCGGCCGCCTCGCGCACGTGTTCGGCATAGTTCAGGCCGGCGGCATAGAAGGTCCGCGGGATCACCGGGAGCAGCAACTTCACGCTCGCGAGCGGCAGGCGGGTGGACGTCCGCTCCCACGTCTCGAACGGCGAGCCGCGCACCGGAATGATCTCGTCGCCCTCGACCACGCCGTAACCCGGCGTGCCGTTCTGCTCGAAGCGTGCCCAGCGCATGTGACCGGTTTCCTCTTTCGTTATGCCGCCCTGACGTCTTCCAGGATCATGGCGGCTGCCTTTTCGCCGATCATGATCGACGGCGCATTGGTGTTGCCGGCGATGATGGCTGGCATAATCGAGGCATCCGCCACCCGCAGCCGCTCGACACCATACACGCGCAGCCGAGGGTCCACCACCGCATCGGTCCCCGCGCCCATGCGGCAGGTGCCGACCGGATGATGGTTCGACACCCCGCTGGCGCGCACCACGTCGGCGAGTTCGGCATCGCTGGTGAATTTCGTGCCGGGAGCGATCTCTTCCGCTATGTAGGACGCCAGGGCGGGCTGTGCCGCGATCCTGCGGCAGGTGCGAATGCCGAAGATCAGCGCCTGCATGTCGTAATCAGACTTCAGGAAGTTGAAGCGGATCTCCGGCGGCGCAAGCGGATCCGGGCTCTTGAGACGCGCACGGTGCCGCGGCCCTCGGGGCGCAGATGGACCGGGCTCAGCGTGATGCCCGGGAACGGATGCGGATGGATGCCGTCACGGTTGCGTTCAGCGGTGCTCCAGGCGGTCATGTTGATCTGGATGTCGGGCCGCTCGAGCCGTGGGTCGCTGCGCACGAATGCGCCGGCGTACAGGCCGGTGCTGGCCATCATGCCGCGCCGGCCGAACGCGTACTGCACACCGGCGACGAACTTGCGCGATCTGCTGCGCGCCAGATCGTTCAGCGTAACCGACTGCGACAGCCGATAGGCGCCGTAGGTGTTGAAGTGATCGTGCAGATTGGCGCCGACCGCTGGCATGTCGCGCACGACAGGTGATGCCGGTTTCGCTCAACAGGTCCGCGGGTCCGAGGCCGGAGAGTTGCAGCAAATGCGGCGAGCCATACGTGCCGCCGGACACGATGATCTCGCCGCGGGCGCGTGCCGTGCGCAGACCCTCGGGCGTGCGATACTCAACGCCGACGGCACGGCCATTCTCGATCAGCACGCGCGTGGCATGTGCCTCGGTGACGATCGTGAGGTTCGGTCGTTTGCGCGCGGGCCGGAGATAGGCTGCAGCGGCACTCCAGCGGCGGGCGTTGTTGGTCGTGGTCTGGTAGTAGCCGGCGCCTTCCTTCTGCGCGCCGTTGAAGTCGGCGGTGCGCGGGATGCCGGCCTGCATCGCCGCCTCGACCATCGCCTTGGCGAGCGGCCAGATATGCGGCGGATCGGAGACGCGCAGCGGACCGCCGACGCCGTGGAACTCGTCAGCGCCGCGCTGGTTGTCCTCGGCCTTCTTGAAGTAAGGCAGGACGGAGTCCCAGTCCCAACCGGTCGCAGCCGAGCTGGCGCCAGTGATCGTAATCGGCGGGATCGCCGCGCATATACACCATGCCGTTGATCGAGCTGGTGCCGCCCAGCACCTTGCCGCGCGGCAGATACAGCGTGCGGTTGTTCAGTTGCTGCTCCGGCGCGCTGTCGAACATCCAGTTGACGCGCGGATTGGCGAACGCCTTGGTGTAGCCGATCGGGATGTGGATCCATGGGTTGCTGTCGCGGATGCCGGCTTCCAGCAGCAGCACGCGGTAGCGCCCGGATTCAGAAAGGCGGGAGGCCACGGCGCAGCCGGCCGAACCGGCGCCGGTGACGATGAAGTCGTATTCGGCGTGTCGTCATCGCCAATCACTCCCCCTCCCCTTGCGGGAGGGGGGAAGGGGCCTCGCTCATGCGGTCACCACCTCCTTCACCCCCAGCTCCGCCGCCATCCGTTCGCGCATGATGAATTTCTGCATCTTGCCCGTCACCGTCATGGGAAACTCATCGACGAACCGGATGTGCCGCGGCACCTTGTAATGCGCGATCTGGTCCCGACAGAACTCGCGCACCTCTTCCGCCGTCAGCGTTTCGCCGCTACGCAGCTTGATCCAGGCGCACAGCTCCTCGCCGTAGCGTTCATCGGGAACGCCGAACACCTGCACGTCCTGGATCTTCGGATGACGATAGAGAAATTCCTCGATCTCGCGTGGATAGACGTTCTCGCCGCCGCGGATCACCATGTCCTTGATCCGGCCGACGATCTTGCAATAACCCTCCTCGTCCATCGTGGCCAGATCGCCGGTGTGCATCCAGCGTGCCGCGTCGATCGTCTGCCCGGTGCGCTCCTTGTCGTCCCAGTATCCTAGCATCACGCAATAGCCGCGGGTGCAGAACTCGCCCGCCATGCCACGAGGCACGATGCGGCCCTCGCTGTCGACGATCTTCACCTCGATATGCGGCTGCACGCGTCCCACCGTGGTCACGCGCCGCTCCACTGGATCGTCCGTCGTTGTCTGCGTGCTGACCGGGCTGGTCTCGGTCATGCCGTAGGCGATGGTGATCTCGCTCAGGTGCATGTCGCGGGTGCAACGACGCATCACCTCGATCGGGCAGGGCGCGCCGGCCATGATGCCGGTGCGCAGCTGCGAGAGATCGAACTTTTCGAACTCCGGATGTTCGAGCTGTGCGATGAACATGGTCGGCACGCCGTGCAGCCCGGTGCAGCGCTCCTCCGCCACCGTCTGCAACGTGGTCAATGGATCGAAGCCTTCGCCCGGATACACCATCGCCGCACCATGCGTGGTGCAAACCAGATTGCCCAGCACCATGCCGAAGCAGTGATACAGCGGCACCGGGATGCACAGCCGGTCCTCGCTCGTGTCAGCTTCATCGCCTCGCCGATGAAGAAACCGTTGTTGAGGATGCCGTGATGCGTCAGCGTCGCCCCTTTCGGCGCGCCTGTCGTCCCAGACGTGAACTGGATGTTGATCGGCATCGTCGAACTGTAGCTTCGGCGCCAGCTCGACCAGCCGTGCATGGTGCGATTTCGCTGCCATGCCGGACACGCTGTCGAACGGGATCGCGCCGGGCGCGGCCGGACCGCCGATCTGGATCACCATCTCCAGCGACGGCAGCCGCGCCGCCTTCAGCTGGCCGGGCGAGGCGGTGCGCAGTTCCGGTGCCAGCGCGTTGACCATGCCGACATAATCCGAGGTCTTGAACGAAGTAGCGATGATCAGTGCGCGGCAGCCCACCTTGTTCAGCGCATATTCCAGCTCCGACAGCCGATAGGCTGGGTTGATGTTTACCAGGATCAATCCGGCCTTGGCGGTGGCGAACTGCGTGATCACCCACTCGGCGTTGTTCGGCGACCAGATGCCGACCCGTTCGCCGGGCTGCAGCCCGAGCGCGACCAGGCCAGCGGCGAACGCATCGACTTTCTCGCCCAACTCGCGGTAGCTCCAACGCACGCCCTGCTGACGTACCACCAATGCCGAACGATCACCCCATCGTGCCACCGCCCGATCGAAGTTTGCGCCGATCGTTTCGCCGATCAGCGGCACGCTGGTAGCGCCGTGCACATAGCTAAGCGCGGCCTCAGTCATCAAAGAGCCTCCCTGCGTTCTTGTCGGGCCTGATATTGTGCCGCTTCGTGCCTACATGGCCAGAGGCAGTTGGCGGCGCTAGGCTGCCGCTCCACAACAGGAGAGCCAGACATGGACGACATCGTCATCGTCTCCGCCGCCCGCACTCCGGTGGGCAGTTTTTCCGGCGCGCTCGGCACGCTGTCCGCGCACGCGCTCGGCACGATCGCCTTGCAGGCCGCCTTCGAGCGCGCCGGTGTCGAGGCCGCTGACGTCGACGAGGTGATCCTGGGTCAGGTGCTGGCCGCCGGCGAGGGCCAGAACCCTGCCCGCCAGGCCGCGCGCGCCGCCGGCCTGCCGGATGCCAAGACCGCGTTCGGCATCAACCAGGTCTGCGGCTCCGGCCTGCGTGCCGTCGCGCTGGCCGCGCAGCAGATCCGCACCGGTGAAAGCGCCATCGTGGCCGCCGGCGGCATGGAGAGCATGAGCCAGTCGCAGCACTCGGCCTATCTGCGCGCCGGCCAGAAGATGGGCGGCATCGAGTTCATCGACACGATGCTGAAGGACGGGCTGTGGGATGCGTTCCACGGCTATCACATGGGCAATACCGCCGAGAACGTCGCCAGCAAGTACCAGATCACCCGCGAGCAGCAGGACCAGTTCGCACTCGGCTCGCAGCAGAAGGCGAGTGCCGCGCAGAAGGCCGGCCGCTTCAAGGACGAGATCGCGCCGGTGACGGTGAAGGGTCGCAGAGGCGACGTAGTGGTGGCCGATGACGAGTACATCCGCCACGACGCCAGCATCGAGACGATGGCCAAGCTGCGGCCGGCATTCAGCAAGGACGGCACGGTCACCGCCGCCAATGCGTCCGGCATCAACGACGGCGCGGCTGCGCTGGTGCTGATGAGCGCGGCCGAGGCGGCGAAGCGCGGCCTGAAGCCGCTGGCGCGGATCGCGGCATTCGCGACAGCGGGTGTGGATCCGGCGGTGATGGGCACCGGTCCGATACCGGCCACACGCAAGGCGCTGGCCCGGGCGGGCTGGAAGGTCGATGACCTCGACCTGATCGAAGCCAACGAGGCGTTCGCCGCTCAGGCGCTGGCAGTGAACAAGGACCTGGGCTGGGACATCGACAAGGTGAACGTGAACGGCGGCGCGATCGCCATTGGACATCCGATCGGGGCGTCCGGCGCGCGCGTGCTTATCACGCTGCTGCACGAGATGCAGAAGCGGGATGCGAAGAAGGGGCTCGCTACGCTGTGTATCGGCGGCGGTATGGGCGTCGCCATGTGCGTGGAGCGGTAACCGCGCCATGGTCAGGCACTTCGACCACTTGACGATCGTGGTGCGCGATGCCGAAAGGGCGAAGGCGTTCTTCGCCCTGCTCGGCTTCAAAGAGGCGATGTCGGTTATAATCAAGGGCCCGGTGTTCGCCGACTATATGGGCGTTCCCGGCATTGAAGCCGAACACATCACGCTGGTCCTGGAACATGCCACGCCGCGAGCCGAGATCCAGCTGCTCCGTTATCTCAATCCGGCGACGCTGCCGGATCCGCATGTCCACGACCTGAACAAGCTCGGGATGAATCACATCTGCTTTGCGGTCGACGACATCGAAGCCGAGGTCGCGCGCCTGCGCGGCGGCGGATTCAAGACCCGCAACGCAGTCATGGATTTTCATGCGCGCAAGCTGGTGTTCATCGAAGGGCCGGAGGGTGTGACGATCGAGCTGTCGCAAAGGCAGGCCGACTAGAAGCGCCGGGGTCGTCGCCCCCGGGGAGTGCAGGGTCATTGCTTCTTCTGCCGCAGGTAGTGCCGATGCGCCTTGGCGCGGTTGCCACAGGCGCTCATCGAGCACCAGCGGCGGTTGCCGCTCTTGCTGTTGTCGAGGAACAGCCACCCGCACTCTGGATTGGCACATTGCCGCACGCGCCCAAGCTGATTGCCCACCAGCAGGTCGGCGGCCGACCATAGCACCGGCGCCAGCAGCACACTGGCCGAAGGCGCCGGCGTGCCGATGTTCCACCCGCCCGGTCGCACGTGTCGCCGCGGCGGTGCTTCGGCCAAGGCGACGTTGAGCGCCGCCAGGACAGTCGCGTCGGGAGCGCGCCCGGACGCCGTGGCGACAAAGCAGCGGTGGATGGTTTCACGCAGGCCGATCGCACCGCTGAATATTCCAGACGCCTGATCAAACCGCCGCACCAGTGCCGGCGGCAAATGCTCCGCCGTTGCGGCCCAACGCAGCAGGTCGGCTGGATTGTTCAGTTGCTCGGTCGGTGCTGCGCTGCCGCGCCAATAGCGCGTGTTGGCATAGGCCAGACAAAGATCGTCGTCGGGCGCTGGAATCACCTCGCCGGGTCGGTTCACCATGGCATCCTAACCATATAGGAGGTTGACACTCGGGCAGCAATCTGGCCTTATCTAACTGTCATGATGGTTAGAAGGAGGAATCCTATGATTGCCCACGTATCCATCGGTGCGCGCGACATCGCCCGCGCCCGTCGCTTCTACGACGCCGCGCTCAAGCCACTCGGCTACACGTGCCTGAGTCCCAGTGACGGCGCGCTGGGCTATGGCGCCAAGACGGCCGACTTCTGGGTCATCGGCACCGAGCATCCGGTGCCGGCGGACGATCGGTCGGGCCTGCATATCTGCTTTACTGCTCCCGACCGCGCGTCGGTCGACGCCTTCCACAAGGCGGCACTGAAGTCAGGCGGCAAGGACAACGGCAAACCGGGGCTGCGCGCTGATTACGGGCCGAACTACTACGCCGCCTTCGCTGTCGATCCGGACGGCTACCGGATCGAGGCCTGGTGCGGCAACAAATCCTGAACGCGCACGTGCTGTCGGTTTCTCCTCCGAGTGTTAAGATCGCCCGGTCCGGGCAATACACAGGGAGGAACCGATGGCACGGGTCGCATTGGTCACAGGCGGGACGCGAGGCATTGGCGCCACCATCAGCACGGTGCTGAAGGAGCAGGGGCGTACCGTCATCGCCAACTACGCCGGCAACGAGGCCGCCGCCGCCGCCTTCCACGAGGAAACCGGCATCCGCGTCGCGAAATTCGACGTCAGCCACTTCGATGAGTGCCAGAAGGCGGTGCAGCAGATCACCGAGGAGGTGGGGCCGATCGAGGTGCTGGTGAACAATGCCGGCATCACCCGTGACGGCACGCTGCAGCGGATGTCGCGCGACATGTGGGACGCGGTGATCGATACCAATCTCGGGTCCTGCTTCAATCTGTGCAAGCTGACTTTCCCAGGGATGCGCGACCGCAGGTTCGGCCGCATCGTCAATGTCGGCAGCATCAATGGCCAAGCCGGCCAGTACGGCCAGGTGAATTACGCGGCCGCCAAATCGGGCATCCACGGCTTCACCAAGGCGCTGGCGCAGGAGGGTGCGCGGTTCGGCATCACGGTGAACGCGATCGCCCCGGGTTATGTGGACACCGACATGGTGCGCGCGGTCCCGGCCGATGTGCTGGAGAAGATCGTCGCGCGGATCCCGGTGGGACGGCTCGGCAGGGCCGTGGACATCGCCCGCGGGGTGGCGTTCCTGACCGCAGACGAGGCGGAATTTATTACTGGATCGACACTGTCCATCAACGGCGGGCAGCACATGTACCAGTACCGCTGCACAGCGGTCCTGAGCGCTTGTTCTTGGCTAGATGCCGCTTTGCGTTTGACCAGCAGTGCTGTCAACACTTGCGTACCTGCCCGTTGGCAGCATTGAGAGTCTGTCCGGAAACCTCAACGCGATTCTGCATAGCCTTCTGACCATCAGGCGGATGGATGCCAGGAGCAGGAACGCGCGCGCCTTGTGGTTGAGGCTCTCCCAATCCTTGGCCAGGCGACGACAGCGGTTGAGCCATGCGAGGGTTCTCTCGACCACCCAACGTTTGGGCAGGACGACAAAGCCCTTTGCCTGGTCCGAACGCTTGACGATCTCCACATCCACCTGGGAGAGGATCGTTTTCATCGCCTTGCGGAATTCCGGCCCCTGATAGCCACCGTCGGCGTAGAGCTTCAGCAAGAAGGGGTAGAGCCCAAACAAAGTGGCCATCAGCATTGCACCGCCGTCGCGATCCTGAATGTCGGCCGCGTGCACGATGGCGTGCAGCAGCAATCCCTGTAAATCTACCAGGATATGCCGCTTCTTCCCCTTGATCTTCTTGCCCGCATCATAGCCATGTGGGTCGATACAGGCCCCCCTTTTTCGGCGCTCTTGACGCTCTGGCTATCAATTACCGCGGCAGTGGGGCTGGCCTCTCGCGAGGCCTGTTCCCGACATTTCAGGTAGAGCGCATGGTGGATCTGCTCCAGCGTCCCGTCCCAGCTCCAGCGGTCGGTGTAATCGTACACCGTGCTACGCGGTGCGAGGTCCTTCGGGATGGCCCGCCATTGGCAGCCTGTGCTGAGGATGTACATCAGCCCATTGACCACCTCGCGAATATTGACCGAACGCTTGTTACCGCCTGGCTTGGCAGGCGGGATCAGGGGCGCGATCTCGGCCCATTCATCGTCGGTCAGGTCGCTCTCATAGCGCAGCCCGCTGCGGTCGTAGCGGCGGCGGTTCTCTTCCGTCCACATGTGGCACCTCGCGAATCGATGCCGCACAGCGAATCACAAGGCATTCTGCCGCTTCAAGCTCCTTGCGCTAACCGATTCTAAAGACTCAACTTGTTCCCGGACAGACACTGAGAAAGAAAGGAAGTTTAAAACGCAAATGTAGCGGGTGCACGCTGATGCACGCAGATAGCGGCTGCGCGTTCACCGTGCTCAATGCGCTTGGTATCGGATTCCTGGAAAGGCTCTACGAGAATGCCCTGGCACTTGAACTGCGTGCAAGCCGCGCCTCGAGATCAAACGCGTGGTCCGCGGTCTATGAACCGCACCGGACCATTTGCGTGTTTTGCGTGCATCTATCTTGCATCTGCGTTTAAATCTTTCTTGTCCTCGAGCACCACAGGCCCTGCAACGTGGGCCGAGACCGCACGCAGTCGCAGCCTCTTCGAGCTACCAGCGGCTTGACAATATTGATCGAAACCGTCCGACTAATCCTCCGTCCCTGGCGCGCGAGCGATCGTGCCGCGTTCGCCGGCCAGAATGCGGACCCTATCGTCATGCGGCTGCTCGGCGGCGTGCTCAGCCACGAAGCCAGCGACGCGTATGTTGATCGCGTGGAAACGCATCTCGCCGAGCACGGCTTCTGCAAATGGGCAGTCGAAGCGCCCGGCGTCGCGCCGTTCGTTGGCGCCGTCGGGATCTCCTATGTCAGGTTCCAGGCATCGTTCACGCCAGCGGTCGAGGTCGCATGGCGGCTGAACCGCCGCTATTGGGGGCGCGGCTACGCGACCGAGGCAGCGCAGGCGGCGATCGACGATGGCTTCGGGCGCGTCGGCCTGACCGCGATCGTCGCGATGACCGTGCTCGACAATCACGCCTCGATACGGGTGATGCAGCGCCTGGGAATGACGCCCTCGATCGAGTTCGATCACCCGAACTACCCGGCAGGCCACAAGCTGTGCCGCCATGTGCTGTATCGGCTGGAACGCGACTGAACCACGATACACCGGCAGCGTGTCGCCCCTTCACCTTGGCCGGCTTCCGAGGCATCATGATCGCCAAGGAGATCCTGCCCATGAATGCGCCACGCAACACCCAGTATCGCTATCTCGAGACCCATCGGATCGCCGGCTCGCTGGGCGCGGTCGTCGAAGGCGTCGATCTGTCCGAGGATCTGCCGGACGATGTGCTGGCGGAAGTCCGTGCCGCGCTGCTCGACAATTGCGTGATCTTCTTCCGCGACCAGAAGCTAACTCCCGAACAGCAGCTTCGTTTCGCGCGTCGCTGGGGCGAGATCCATCTGCATCCGTTCATGCAGGGAATGGCGGACTATCCGGAGATCCTCGAGATCATCAAGACACCCGAGGACAAGAAGAACTTCGGCGGTTCCTGGCACACCGATCAGATGTTCTCACCGGCGCCGGCGATGGGGACGATCCTGTACGCGCTGGAAGTGCCGTCGGCCGGCGGCGATACCATGTTCACCAACCAGTACCTCGCCTATGAGAGCCTGTCCGACGGCATGAAGGCGCTGGTCAGCCAACTTCATACCGTCTGCGTCGGCGACAACTTCAAGCAGCATGGCGGCCAATCGCGCGCGCAGCGTTACGACCGGCAGATGGCTCACATGAAGGTGAAGGATCCGGGCAACGTGCAAACGACGTCGGTGCATCCGCTGGTCCGCACCCATCCCGAGACCGGGCGCAAGGCGCTGTATATCGGCGGGCACGTGCAGCACTTCGACGGCATGACGGATGAGGAAAGCGAGCCGCTGATCAACTTCCTGAAGCAGCACTCGACGCGGCCGGAGTTCACCTGCCGGTTCCGCTGGGAGAGCGGGTCGCTGGCGTTCTGGGACAACCGCTGCACGCAGCACTTCGCAGTCAACGACTATCCGGCCGAGACGCGGATTATGCGGCGGATCACGGTGTGCGGGGACACGCCGTTCTGAGCGAATTCGCGCGATCAGTACCCCAGCGCATACTCCACCTCGGCGGTATAGACCGGCTGGTCCTTGCCCAGCAGCGAGCTGAACAGCGTGAAGTGCTCGACCGGCACCGGATCGGCCCGGAACAGGTTATGCGCCTGCACGAACCCCGCTAGCCGCGCCTCCGCACCGCCATCCAGCCGCGCCAGCGTGAGGTGCGGCCGGGACCGCCGCCGCTCCGGTTCCAGCCCGCAGCGTTGCAGCGCGGTCTCGATCTTGCCCCGCAGCCGATCGAGCGCCTCGCACCGCTCCACGCCCACCCACAGCGACTGGCTGCGCCCGCCCTTGGCAAAGGTGCCGATGCCGGCCAACGTCAGCGCGAACGCGGGCGCCTTCAGCGCGGACAGAGAGTGGTCGATCTCCTCGGCCAGATGGCGTGGCGCCTCGCCGATGAAGCGCAGCGTCACATGGTAGTTCTCTGGCTGCACCCATCGCGCGCCGGGAATCCCGGCACCTGCGAGCACCGCAACGCGCCGGCGCAACTCCCAGGGCAGATCGAGACCGACGAACAGCCTCATGCCGGCGGCACCTCCGCCAGCAGCCGCTCCACCAGCGGCAGCAACCGGGCCACGATGCGCTGCACCCCGTCCGCGTTGGGATGCAACCGGTCCGGCTGGTTCAGCGCCGGGTCGTTCGCCACGCCGTCGAGGAAGAACGGATCGTACAGCACCCCGGGCCGCGCCCCCAGCCGTTCGAACACCGCGCGGAACCCCGCCGCGTACTCCGGCCCCAGGTTGGGGAGCGCATACATCCCGGTCAGCAGCACCGGAATGTGTCGCGAGGCCAGCGCGTCGAGGATCGCGGTCAGGTTCTGCTCTGTCACCGCAGGATCGACGCCGCGCAGCCCGTCGTTCGCTCCAAGTTCGACGATCGCCGCGTCCGCGCCGTCGCCCAACGACCAGTCGAGCCGTGCCAGGCCGCCAGCCGAGGTGTCGCCGGACACCGCGCCATCGACGATCCGCACGTCACGGCCGTGCGCCTTCAACGCAGCCGCAAGCTGTGCCTCGAAGCCGTCGGCGTGTGCCAGGCCGTAGCCGGCGGACAGCGAATCGCCGAGCACCAGCAGACGGACCGGCGACGGTTGGGTGGCAGCCGGCAGCGCCAGAGCCAGCACGATCATGGCTTTCCGCCATCGGGCGCGAACGCCATATGGTGCCGCCATGGATGCCACTCCGCCGTCTCAGGTTCCGCTGGTGCAGGTCAGGAACCTGTATCTGACCGTGCCTTCCGCCGCCGGGCCGGTCAACATCCTGCGTGGCATCGATCTCGACATTGCGGCCGGCGAGGCGGTCGGCATCATCGGTCCGTCGGGTTCCGGCAAGACCAGCCTGCTGATGGTGCTGGCCGGGCTGGAGCGCGCCAGTTCCGGCAGCATTCTGCTGGCCGGGCACTCCGTCACCGCGATGGACGAGGACGCGCTGGCCCGGCTGCGCCGCGAGGCGATCGGCATCGTGTTCCAGGCGTTCCACCTGATCCCCACGATGACCGCGCTGGAGAACGTCGCGGTGCCGCTGGAGTTGGCCGGGGCACGCGATGCCGTGGTCCGGGCGCGTGCGGCGCTGGATGCGGTCGGACTGGCGCATCGGCTGACCCATCTGCCCGGCCAGCTTTCCGGGGGCGAGCAACAGCGTGTGGCGCTGGCCCGTGCTTTCGCACCGCGGCCTCGGCTGATGCTGGCCGATGAGCCGACCGGCAACCTGGACCAGGCAACCGGCGACGCGGTGATGGACCTGCTGTTCCGCCTGCGCGCCGAGACCGGCACCACGCTGATGTTGATCACCCATGATGAGCACCTCGCCGCACGCTGCTCGCGGCGGGTCCATCTGGCTGATGGCCGCGTCGTCGAGCTGGTGCTCTGATGCTTGCTCTACGCTTGGCGCGACGAGAGCTGCGCGGCGGCGTGCGCGGACTATGGATCGTGCTGCTGTGCCTCGCCCTGGGTGTCGCCGTCATCGCCGCAGTCGGCTCCCTGCGCGCCGCGACCGATCGCGGGCTGGCGGAGGACGGCCGGCGCATCCTGGGCGGCGATCTCGAGGTGGAGAGCGGCTCGCAGCCTTTGCCGGATGCCTTGCGCGACTGGCTGCGTGCGCGGGGCGCGGCGCTGTCCGATGTCGTGCAGATGCGCTCCATGCTGGTTGCACCATCCGGCGAGCGTCAGTTGGTCGAGCTGAAGGCGGTCGATCGCGCGTGGCCGCTGGTCGGGAAGCCAGAACTAGGCCTCCTCTCCCGCGAAGCGGGGGAGGGTTGGGGAGGGGGTGTCGCCAGCGCCTTGTCCGACCACGGGCTCCTCGCCGAAGCCGTGGTCCTGGACCGCCTCAACCTCCACCCCGGCGACACCGTCCGTCTCGGCAACGCCAGCTTCACCGTCCGCGGTACACTGCTCTCCGAACCCGACCGCGTCGCCGTGCCGCTTATCCTCGGTCCCCGCGTTCTGATCTCGGCCGATGCGCTGCCCTCTACTGGCCTCATAGCCCCCGGCTCCATGGTGCAGTACCGCTCTCCGCGCCGCACTGCCCGACCCAGTCGCCGCGCAAGCTACGCTGCGCGGCGCCTTCCCCGACCAGGGCTGGCGCATCCGCGACCCACACGATGCCGCGCCCGGCGTAGCCCGCTTCATTGACCAGACCAGCCTGTTCATGACGCTGGTTGGCCTGACCTCGCTCCTGGTCGGGGGCATCGGAGTCGCCAACGGGGTCCGTGCCTGGCTCGACGCGCGGGTGCGGACCATCGCGACCTTGCGCTGTCTCGGCGCTTCCTCCGGCCTGGTGCTGGCCGTCTGCCTGATCCAGGTCATGGCGCTCGCCCTCTGCGGCATCATCATCGGGGTCGCGGCTGGCGCTTTGGCGCCGGTCGCGCTGGCCGTTTGGCTCAAGGACGTGTTGCCGGTGCCGCCAGTACCTCGGCCTCTATACTGGCCCGCTTCTGCTCGCCGCGTGCTACGGCCTGCTGACGGCGCTGGCGTTTTCGCTTTGGCCACTTGGGCGAGTGGCGCGCATTCCCGGTGCAGCATTGTTCCGCGACACGCTGATCCCCGAGCGGACGCGCCCGTCACGTTCCCTGGTTGCCGTCAACACCGCTGTCGCTGCCCTGCTGATGATCCTGACCATCGCCACTGCGGCGGATCGCCGTTTCGCACTGTGGTTCTGCGCCGCCGCTCTTGGTACGCTGGTCCTGTTCCGTGTCGGCGGCAGCCTGGTGATGCTGGTGGCACGGGCCGGAACACTGGTGCGGAATCCGGCCGGACGGCTGGGCCTTGCCAACCTGCACCGGCCGGGCACGTCGACGCCGCTCATGCTGGTATCGGTCGGACTCGGCCTCTCCACCCTCGCTGCCGTCGCGCTGATCGAGGCCAATGTGCAGCGCGAAATCACCGAACAGCTCCCGGCCAACGCGCCGAGCTTCTTTTTCGTAGACATCCAGGACAGCCAGTTGCCGCGCTTCGAGTCCCTGGTGAACGCGCAGGCGGGCGTCGAGGAGATGCGGCAGGTCCCCAGCATGCGCGCCCGTATCGTCGCGGTGAATGGTGTTCCGGCGGATCAGGTGCGTGCCACGCCGGACACCCAGTGGGCGCTGCGCGGCGACCGCGGCCTGACCTATGCCGCCACGCCGCCGCCGGGCACACGCATCGTTGCCGGACACTGGTGGGCACCCGACTATGACGGCGCGCCGCTGGTTTCATTCGACGCCGGGCTGGCCCGTGGCTGGGGCCTCGGCATCGGCGATGTCCTCCGGGTCAACGTGCTTGGCCGCGACATCGACCTGCGGGTAGCCAGCCTGCGCGACATCTCTTGGCAGAGCCTGTCGCTCAACTTCACCCTGGTGGCCAGTCCCGGCCTGCTGGAGCATGCGCCGCACACGCATATCGCCACCGTGCGGGTGGCCGGCCCGGACCAGGGCAGTCTGTTGCGTGCGGTGACCGATGCCCTGCCCAACGTCACCGGCATCCGGGTTGAGGACGTGCTCGCCGCGGTGGCCGCGCTGCTGGACCAGGTCGCTGCCGCGCTGACCGCCACCGGATCGCTGACCCTGATTGCCGGCGCGCTGGTGCTGGTCGGCGCGGTCGCCGCCGGCCAGCGTCGCCGCACCCAGGAGGCGGTGATCCTGAAGGCACTTGGCGCGACACGACGGCAGATCCGCACTGCCTGGATGGTCGAGTTCGGCGCCCTGGGTCTCGCCGCCGGTCTGATCGCCGCCCTGGTGGGCACGCTCGCCAGCTTCGGCGTGGTGCGCTACATCATGCACATCGACTGGGTGTTCCTGCCGGGCACCCTGGCGGGGACCCTGATCGCCTCTCTCGCCATGATGCTCGCGTTCGGCTATGCTGGCACCGCGGCCGCGCTGCGGGCCAAGGCGGCACCGATGCTGCGGAACGAGTGAAGGCCGGTGGACACCGGATGGGTTACCGAGCTTTCATTACCAAGTTGGCTTGAACCGCCCCGGCCGATCGCCACATTGAGCGGCCAAGGGCAATCCGCCTGAAAGGTAAACGAGGGAAACCATGGCCTTCAGTCCCGACTACCGGACCTATCCAAGAGCATCGGCCGCCACGACCGCTGCGGTCCTGGACGCCGGGCTCCGCGCATACATGCTGCGGGTCTATAACTGGATGACCTCCGGTCTGCTGCTCACCGGGATCGTCGCCTACTCGATCGCCAACACCAGCCTGATCGACGCGTTCTACCCGATGGTTGCGACCCCGATGGGAATGGCGCGCCATCCGTCGGCGCTGGCGATGATCTCGATCTTTGCGCCGCTGGCCTTCGTGCTGGTGCTGAGCATGGGGGTGAACCGGCTATCACGCTCTGCCGCACAGACGCTGTACTGGGTGTTCTGCGCCGCTATGGGCGCCAGCCTGACCAACATCTTCCTGATCTACACCAGCGAGTCGATTGTCCGTGTATTCTTCATCACGGCCGCGACCTTCGCCGCGATGAGCATCTACGGCTACACGACGAAAGCGGACCTCAGCCGCTTCGGCAGCTTCCTGATGATGGGGCTGTTCGGCATCATCATCGCCGGGGTGGTGAACATCTTCCTCGCCAGCTCCGCATTGCAGTTCGCCATCAGCATGATCGGCGTGGTTGTGTTCGTCGGCCTCACCGCATACGACACGCAGCGGATCAAGGCGACCTACGTGCAGTATGCCTATGCCGAGGGGCCGGAGGGCGCGGCCAAGCGCAGCGTCTACGACGCGCTGAGCCTGTACCTGAACTTCATCAACCTGTTCATGCTGCTGCTGCAGTTGCTGGGCAACCGGAACAACAGCTAGCCAGCCGCGGAACTGTGCTACCAAGGGCCTCGGGGCAACCCGAGGCCCTTTTGCATGAGGGGAGAACACATGGCCGCGACGATCGACATTCCGGCGGGCGGCTATCGCTACATCCCATACGCATTCCAGTATTCCGGCGGCGTCGAGGCGCTGGCCGGCCACCAGATCGAGCGCGTGGAGTTCGCCCGGCCGCTGCCGCTCGCCGCCGGCTTTGCCCGGATCGAGCAGTACCTGGGCGGACAGGGCATCTCTCTCACCGCCTTCTGTGCCTGCGAGCTGCGCTCGCCGGCGCAATTCACCGAAGCCGGCTTCATCGCGTTCAACCGTCAATACACCGGGACGCTGCAGCGCTGGGGCGTAATGAAGAACGACAACGACAACCCGGTGGCGCGCAGCAACGTCATCCCGCCGCTGCACAAGCCGGCCGAACCGAGCTTCCACGCGTTCTGCTTCGCCCGCCCAGCCGACGGCGCATCAGGCTCCTTTGTCATCGCCGGCAGCGGCGAGGCAGGTGACGGTCCCGCGCCTTACCGCGAGCGGATTATCCGCTATGGCGAAACAAGTCCCGAAGCCATGCGCGAAAAGGCTGTGTTCGTGCTCGGCCGCATGGAGGAGCGCATGGCAGTCCTTGGCAAGACCTGGGCGGACACCAGCGCGACCCAGGTCTATGCAGTGCACGACCTGCATTCGTACCTGGCCGACGAGATCGTGCAGCGGGGTGCGGCGCAGCACGGCCTGATCTGGCATTTCGCCCGCCCGCCGGTCGAGGGCCTGGAATACGAAATGGACTGTCGCTCCGTCCCGGTGGAGCACCACGTCAAGGTGTAATGCCGCCGCCTCACACCGTCTTCAGGAAGTTCGACAGCTTGGTCGCGGCGGTCAGCTTGTCGGTCTTGTCGAGCGCCGCCAGTTCCGCCGCCAGCCGGTCCATCGCCGCCTCGTAGATTTGCCGCTCGGAAAAGCTCTGGTCCGGCTGACCGGCGTTGCGATGCAGGTCGCGCACCACCTCGGCGATGGCCAGCGGATCGCCGGAGTTGATCTTTGCCTCGTATTCCTGCGCCCGGCGCGACCACATCGTGCGCTTGATCCGCGCCCGGCCCTTCAGCACCGCCAGCGCCTCATCGAACAGCTTGCGCGTGGCGAGCTTGCGCAGCCCGGCGCTGCGCGCCTTGGCCACCGGCACGCGCAGCGTCATCCGGTTCTCCTCGAACGTGATGTGGATCAGTTCGAGTTTGTGGCCGGCGATCTCCTCGGTCGCGATCCGCTCAACCTTGCCGACGCCATGGGTTGGGTAAACGACGTGGTCGCCCTCGATAAAGATCTCGGCCTTGGCCGGCAGCCTGGGCGGTAGCCGATCCGGCATTGCAGACCGGCGCTCGGCTGGTGAGGGTGCGGTGGCGGCCGGGAGCACGGGACGAGGCGGAGTCGCCGGGGGCCTCGGTTGCGCTGCCTGCAGCGGTGGCGCCGGCGGGTTGGCGGTTGGCGCCCTCGACGCAGTTCCCGCGGCCGGCGCGGCCTGAGCCGGATTGCTATCCGGCTTGCCGGGCACCGGCTTCGGCGCCTCCGGTTTTGCCATGGAGGAAGCCTTGGCTACCGCCGGCTTGGCGATGACTTTGTCCGCAACCGGCACGGCAGGCTCCACTGGGGCCGCCGTCTTCTTGGCCGCCACCGCGGTCTGCGCCGCCTTGGCCGCGCGACGCGGAGCCGCGTGGGGGGAAACAGCGGCTCCACGACCCTTCACCGCGGCTCCAGCCGATACTTTCATGCTTGACACCTCTAGACCTTTGCCTCTCGTGCATTGCGATCCCCTCGGTGGTCGGCATGGCCGGGATCAGTCGCCCCGCCCGCGCGCCCCGCTCCGATAGATCGGCTCCTGGGAATGGCGACAGCCGTCGCGTCTCCCGCGCAACTCCCGCCGCCTATACAAACCAATATAGCATCAAACCGGCGTTACGTCATCGGGGAAGGCACGCGACGCCCGGTTGAGCCGGCCCCGCTTTGCCGCCCGGATCAGGCCTTTCCGGGACTGGGTGAGAACAGCTTGGCCTTGCCAGCCTTGTCCTTCCACTCGTCGGCGTCCTCCGGCGGTTCGCCTTTCCGGGTAATATTCGGCCACAGGGCCGCGTAGGTCCGGTTCTGCTCCAGCCAGTCGGTCGCCTTGTCATCACTGTCGGGCACGATCGCCTCGACCGGGCATTCCGGCTCGCACACGCCGCAGTCGATGCACTCGTCGGGGTGGATGACGAGCATGTTCTCACCGACATAAAAACAATCAACCGGGCAGACCTCGATGCAATCCATGTACTTGCAACGAATGCAGGTCTCGGTGACCACATAGGTCATGCTCAGTCCCCGGCGCGGCTGTCAGAGCGGCGATATGCCGACGATTCCGCTCAGGTGCAAGGTACGCCGACCACTTCGCTGATCTCCTCGTACAGCAACCGGGCCTCGGTCGCCGGACCCCGGCGCGCGGCGAGCGCAACCACGCGCACCACGCGGACCGAGCCGTGTACCGGCACTGTCAGTACGTCACCGAGGCGCAGCCGTGCATGCGCTTTGTCGGTGGGCTGGCGGTTGATGCGGATCGAACCCTTGGCCACCAGGGCGGCGCAGTCGCTACGCTGCCGCATGAACCGCGCGCACCAGAGCCACTTGTCCAGGCGCTGCCAGTCGCGGTCCTCCGTCTCGGCGATAGCGTCCCCCTAGCTCTTCAGCGCCGCCAGCACCGCGAACGGTCCATGCGCGTGCACCTGCGGGACGTCGCTTGCCGCCGGTCGGCGCCGTCGCAGCGGCAACAGCATGGCTGGCGCCGGCGGGCCATATGCGTGCGCCGCCAGGACCTCGGCCGGCACCACCCGGAACCCGAGCCGGCGCAGCACCACCGGCAACAGATCGGCCCTCAGCGAGAAGCGCGACGCCAGCCCAGCCGGCATGGCAGTCGCCCCGCGCCGCGCCGCAAAAGCCAACTCGGCGGCTACCCTCTCGGCGATGTCGAGCCGGAGCAACACCGGACCAGCCTCCAGCCAGCCCATGGCATCGGAGAAACCGGCGGGCCAGTCCGGCCGGTGCAACAATGAGACCACGTCAGGCGGTGGCAGTTCAGGCACCGCCACGCCGTGCTGCACGCCCCACAACCGGCCACGTATGGCAGCGGCACGTGGCTTCAGCAGCGGCGGCAGGAACAGGCCGAAACGGCCGGCCTTCACGCCGATCGCCTTCAATGCAGCCCGGGCCTGCGGGAGCAGCGTGTCGCCTTCATCACTTGCGATCAGGCCGAGAGCCTCGGTCAGCCGATGCACCAGCCCACGGAACTCCGGCTGCAATTTGCCGCGGTCCGCCACAGCGAGCAGCGGAGCCAGATCATGGCGCACGCGGTCGTCCAGGAAGCGCTGCAGCCTGATGCGAAGCCGCTCACGCTGCGCACCGTCGAGGAACTCGCTGTCCAGTACCTGCACGCGCGGCCGCAATGCACTGTTCCCGCGCTTCAGCCGGGCGATCGATACGCCGTCCCACACGAGCGCGTTGTCGCCGCCGAATGCGAATGCGGCGTCCGCCGCGCTCTCGACCGTGGCCACGCGGCGCGGCATCTCCTCGCGCAGCGCCCGCCGTGCGGCTCGCTGTACGAGGCGCTTCTCGTCGCCCACCGCGGACGGGTCGGGAAAGAAGCTGAAGCCGGCGATCCGGCCGACCGGGTGACCCTCGACGATCACCTCGCCACGGCGGGTGACGGCCGATAGCAGTTCCTCGGTCTCGCTCGCCTCCAGCCGGCGCATCAGGTGAGCGGCGCGGCGGTCGACGAAGCGGCTGGTCAATCCCTCGTGCAGCGCATCCGACAGCAGGTCCTCGACCTCGCGCGCGCGCCCCTGCCAGTGCGGGCTGTCCCGCACCCAGTCGGCCCGCGCGGCGATATAGGACCAGACTCGCACACCGGCCAATCGCTGCATCAGCGTGTCGATATCGCCGTCCGCGCGGGCCAGCGCGCCGATCTGTCCGGCCAGCCAGTCGGTCGGCAGGTGCTGATCGCGCGCGATGTGGCCGAATACCCGGGCACAGAGCTTGGTGTGGGTGTCGTCGGCCAGCTTGCGGAAGTCGGGAATTTGGCAGGCCTCCCACAGACGCCGGACCATTCTCCGTCCGTGGGCGAGGCGGCGGATCTCCGGGTCGTGCGCCAGAGCGGCCAGCGTCTCCAGGTCGGCGGCGTCGTTGCCCTTGACCAGGCCGGGACCGGGCGGTGGCGCCATCAGCGTGGAGAGCAGCGCATCGACATGGCTCAGGTCGAGGTCGCTGTTGCGCCAGCACAGCTGATCCAACGCTTCGAAGCTGTGCGCCTCCACCGCTGCCGCCACCTCGTCGCCCAACGGTGGACACTGCGCGGTAGTGCCGAACGTTCCGTCGCGCATGCCACGGCCGGCGCGGCCGGCGATCTGCGCCACCTCGGCCGGGGTGAGCCGGCGCGGCCGGTGGCCGTCGAACTTGCCCATCGCGGCGAAGGCGACATGGTTGACATCCATGTTGAGCCCCATGCCGATCGCGTCGGTGGCGACCAGGAAGTCCACCTCCTGGTCCTGATACAGCGCCACCTGGGCGTTGCGGGTGCGCGGGCTGAGCCGCCCCATGACCACCGCGCAGCCACCGCGCCGGCGGCGGATCAGCTCGGCGATGGCATAGACTTCGGCCGCGCTGAACGCGACCACCGCGGAGCGGGGCGGCAAGCGGACCAGCTTGACGGGGCCGGAGTGGCTGAGCTGCGAGAACCGCGGCCGGGTCTCGATCGTGGCCTGCGGTACCAGCCGCTGCAGCAGCGGGCGGATCGTCTCGGCGCCCAGGAACATGGTCTCGACCAGGCCGCGCGCGTGCAGCAGCCGGTCGGTGAACACGTGACCGCGATCGGGGTCGGCGCAGAGCTGGATCTCGTCCACCGCCAGGAACTCGGCGTCACGGTCGAGCGGCATCGCCTCGACCGTACAGGAAAACCAGCGCGCCTCCGGCGGGACGATCTTCTCCTCGCCAGTGATCAGGGCAACGTAACGGGCGCCCTTCTGCGCCACCATGCGGTCGTAGTTCTCGCGGGCGAGCAGACGAAGGGGGAAGCCGATGATGCCCGAGGCATGCGCCAGCATGCGCTCAATGGCGAGATGGGTCTTGCCGGTGTTCGTCGGGCCAAGAACGGCTTTGACACGCGGGGCGAAACCGGAATCCGGACCGGGCATGCGGAGATGGTTGGATGTTGCGACGCGGAATGCAAGCGGTTCCGGACGGCCAACCGAACTGTCACGTTGCGAGGCAGGGCGACACAGCGGACTCGGCCGAGTGTCGCTGGAACCAAGGGTTTCTGATATCGAGGCAGTTGAGCCGCAACGATGACAGCCATTGGCTGACCTGACCCTCATGGAGGACGCAATGTCCAGCCGCCGTTTCCTGCCGCTGTTGCTGATCGTCGCCTGCCTAGCAGGACCGGCGCTCGCCCAGATCAACCCGTTCCGCGGCAGTCGCGGCACGCCGCTCAACGCCGACGACATAGCGGCTCTGACAGATGCCACGAACCGTCTGCTGGATCGACCGCAGCTGGTTGCCGGCGACGTCGAGACATGGAGCAATCCCCAGTCCGGCGCGAGCGGAACGGTTACCGCCGGCGAC
Source organism: uncultured Alphaproteobacteria bacterium (assembly GCA_963819855.1). GTDB lineage: Bacteria > Pseudomonadota > Alphaproteobacteria > Acetobacterales > Acetobacteraceae > JAMXLO01. The sequence continues at coordinate 609,235 of CAWFYC010000021.1, read as the reverse complement.
CCTGCGCAGCGCAAGGGGATGGCCTGTCGCATCGTACGCTACCAGACCACCCGGACCGCGCGAAACACGAGCCGCAGCACCACGCTAACCTGGTGCAACACCAAGGACGGCTGGAAGATCGGTTGATCGCGTAGCCAAACAGGTAGCCGAATTTGCGACAATGGAACCGTGTGCGACACAGCACCCGTGGCTCCGGCTGCCGCACGGCGGCTCCTCCAGGGAGCTACCGAAGACGAAGTGAGGAAGTTGTTGGCGGCCGTCCGGTTTGATGTAGATCAACGCGGCCGGCTCTCGCTCGCGCTAGGGGAGCGCCAACGCCGTCACCGCCTGCGGCGGGTCTGGGAGAAGGATGGTGTCATGTCGGGAACTGCCTTATCGGTAAGCGCACTGTTCGCCGAGCGTGAGGCTCGCCGCCGCCAAGACAGCGAAGCGGCAGAGCACCTGCAGCAGCGAAAGGAAGAGGAACTCGCCGAATTCAGGAAGCGTCTGGACAGCTTTCAACTGACCGATACGATCATCCGGTCTGGCCACGACCGGATCAGGCATGCCTTCGAACGGGGCGAGACTGAACTGATGTTCGCGTCGTTTCCGAGCAGTTTTTGCACGGACGGCGGCCGGGCGATCATCAACGCCGGTGCCCCGCCGATCAACAAACCAAGCGAGGCAGAACTCGCCGCGCAGTCAGACGAGCCGGAATGGCTGGCATCACTCCCGGTAGGCGTTCGCCAAGTCTACGATTACTGGAAGACCGACTTGAAATCCGGCGGTTTCGGCTTCAGCGCTCGCATCATCAACTACCCCGGTGGAATGCCAGGCGATGTCGGCTTGTTCTTCTCCTGGCCAAAGAGCGCTATGGAGGCATGATCCGATCGATCCGACATACTGACGGCGTCGCTCGGTGACGCAGCCACGGGGACCACAATGAGCACAGCGAAAAAGACCAGGCAGGCCGCGGTTGACGAAGGTTCCGAGGGATCGACCGGCAAGCTGAAGACAAAGGCGTACGAGCACGAGCTGGCGCGGCTTCACGTCGAACTGGTCAAGCTGCAGCAATGGGTCGTGCATAAGGGTCTGAAAGTCTGCATCGTGTTCGAGGGACGCGACGGCGCCGGAAAAGGCGGCACGATCAAGGCGATCACCGAGCGTGTCAGCCCCCGCGTATTCCGCGTCGTCGCCCTTCCGGCGCCGACCGAACGCGAGAAGTCGCAGATGTACATCCAGCGGTACATTTCGCATCTCCCTGCGGCCGGAGAGGTCGTGATCTTCGATCGGAGCTGGTACAACCGCGCCGGCGTCGAACGGGTGATGGGATTCTGCACCGACGAGCAGTCAAAGCGCTTTCTCTCGATGGTGCCCCCGGTGGAGAAGGCGGTTATCGAGTCCGGGATCATTCTACTGAAATACTGGCTCGAGGTCAGCGAATCGGAACAGAAACGACGCCTGGAGTCGCGCATCGAGGACGGGCGCAAGATCTGGAAGCTGTCGCCGATGGACCTCAAGTCCTACGGCCGCTGGTATGACTATTCGCGGGCACGCGACGACATGTTCCAGGCGACCGACACCCCATGGGCACCATGGTACGTGGTCCGTTCGGATGCGAAGAAGCAGGCACGGTTGAATGCCATAAGCCACCTGCTGAAGCGCATCCCCTACGGCGACATCCCGCGCGATAAAGTGAAGCTGCCGGACCGCCAGAAGCCGCACGGCTACAAGGAGCCGGACTATCCATACAAGTTCGTGCCGGAGCTCTCCTGGCCATCCGGCTGAACGCACCAACTCGATCCCACGTAATCAACAAACGGAAACCGGGTATGAACAGAACGAGACGCTCGCTGTTGGCCGGATTCGCGATTCTGGCGGGCGGCGGCGTCGTGCAAATCCGCACGGCGCATGCCGCATCCGCCCGCCAAATCAGCCGGGACGCCGATCACGCCCTTCGGGCACTGTACGCCGCGCAGCCCAAGGCACGGCAACTCGGCAATCGAGCCAAGGCAATCCTGGTGTTCCCCAAGATCATCAAGGCCGGCCTGATCATCGGTGGCCAGGGGGGCGACGGCGTACTCCTCATAGGCGGCAAGACTGCCGGCTACTACAACATCTCGGCAGCGTCCTTCGGTCTACAGGCGGGAGCGCAACGGTTTAGCTACGCCCTGTTCTTCATGACCAACTCGGCGCTCAAATACCTTCAGGACAGCGATGGCTGGTCGATCGGCTCCGGCCCGAGCGTCGTGGTCATGGACAAGGGAGCCGCCGCGAGCCTGACCAGCACGACGCTTACCCAGGACGTCTATGCCTTTCCGTTCGGCCAGCACGGCCTGATGGCAGGGCTCGGTCTCGAAGGCTCCAAGATCACGCGGATCAATCCGGGACCGTGAGCCGAGCCTGATCCTGGAGGCGCCGGCCGGCCTCGAGGAATACCCGCGCGACATCACGATCGCGCCCGACACGAAGCTGGAGCTGTTCGATCCGGCGTTCGCGCGCGACTTTGCGAAGCAGACCTGGGATCAGACCGGCATCCTGGCATCCGAGAAGGCAGGACCGAGCAGGGGGTGCGCGACTTCTTCTGCTGCAAGAAAACCAATCCCGAGACTGGTAAGGTGGTGGACATCGGCAGCGACTACTTTCTGAACGACAGCGAGTACGCCCGCCTGCACACCGAACAGCGCGTCGCCATGATCAAGGTAAACCCTGCTGAATTCGACCAGTGGGTGAACGTCTTCATCTTCGACATCTACGCCATGGTGGCGGAGCTGCAGATGGATGACCCCAACAACCTCTACCGCCGCCTCCCCAGATCAAGGAGCCGTTCATTCCCGGGCCTGCGTTCAACGGCCTGACGGACCTTGCCAATGACATCGTCACGCCGTTCATGGTGCTCATGTCCAATGCAGGTAATAGTCCGATGCTGAAGATCTACCCGGATACGGGGCACTTCATTCACACCGACCGTCAGGTCGAGTTCGCCGCCGATGCAGTGGACTTCGTTCAGAGCGGTTCGGTGTCCACGAATGCACCGGTAACAGTTGATCGTCTCGTTAATGGCGCGACCGTATCCGCGTCGTCTGCGACGTCAACGCCGGCCGGCGCATCTCCCACCGCGGGCCTGAACATGTAGGGATCCGATGCCTCGGGTCAAAGCCGGCGAGATCGAGTTGGGATGGCGGGAGTGGGGCGACGGCGCCACCTCCGTCGTCTTCATCCACGGTAATCTGGCAAGCAAGGATTGGATCGAGGCAGCGGCGCCCCTGTTCCCGCGCGGCATCCGCGTCATCGGCATCGACTGGCGCGGCTGTGGTGACAGCGACCGGCCGCCGGCCACCGATCATTACACAAATTACACTATGCAGCAGCACGCCGACGATATGCTGGCGGCACTCGATATGCTGAACGTCCTGTTCTGCCACCTGGCGACGCACTCCACCGGCGGGATCATCGCGGCGCGCATGCTGTTGGCCGCGCCCGGTCGGTTCGGCAAGGTGCTGGCGCTCGATCCGGTGACGCCGCTCGACCTGGCGTTCCGGCCCGAGCAGACTGCGATCTTCCGCGCCATGATGACGAACCGCGCTGTTGCCCGCGCAATGATGGCCACGGCCGCTCCGTCGCTGTTCCGACCGGAATCGCTGTTACATGGTCAGGTGCCGGGCTTCCGCGAAGAGCTGGCCGCAACAACCCAGGCTCTGTTCGAACGAATCCTGGAGCAGACCTGGGCTGTTTCCGAGGGTATATGGCTGGGGACACCATATAATCTGAACTTGGAATACGAACGGTGTGAGCTCGCCCCGCGGATACGAGAAATCGGACACGAGCATCTCGTGCTGTGGGGCGAACTGGACGGCTGGATAAGTATTGCGGACCTGCAGGCGATGGCTGCGACGATGCCGAACTGCCGGCTGGTCTCTATTCCCGGCATAGGACATTCGATGAATCTCGAACTGCCAGCTCTTTACGCCGGGTATTTCGGCGCGTTTTTCGGTGGTATCAACCGATGAAGCCAACCGGAGATCGCACGATGCAAAACTGGCCTGATATCCGCGCTGTCCAGGAATATTGGTTGGACGCCTGGCAACGCTCGGTTCTGTTTCTGGATATACTGCGCGAACGCGGGAATACCTATCTGGAGCAAGGCGCCAAGGAAGTCCCTAACGTCCTCAACTTTAACGTCGAGCTGGTGCGTGATGGGCGCACGCTGGAGCGGCCGGTGAACTACGGCCTGGTGCGTATCGTAGCACCAGCCGGCATCGAGATAGATCCAGCCAAGGTGCCGATCATTGTCGTCGATCCACGCGCCGGCCACGGCCCAGGCATCGGCGGAATGAAGCAGGACAGCCAGGTCGGTGTGGCTTTGGCGGCCGGCCACGCGTGCTATTTTGTCGGGTTCCTGCCGCAACCGATGCCGGGACAGACAATCGAGGATGTCTGTCGCGCCGAGGCGATATTTGTCGAGGACGTGGCGGCACGGCATCCGGATGCGGAAGGCAAGCCGGTGGTCATCGCCAACTGCCAGGCCGGTTGGCAGATCATGATGATGGCGGCAATCAACCCGAACCGGACCGGTCCGATCATGCTGGCCGGCTCGCCGTTGTCGTACTGGGCTGGCGTGCGCGGCAAGAATCCATTGCGTTATCTGGGCGGCATGCTGGGCGGCACCTGGTTGACAGCGCTGTCCGGCGATCTGGGCCATGGCATCTTCGATGGCGCGAACCTGGTCGCCAATTTCGAGTCGATGAATCCTGCCAACACGTATTGGACCAAGGCCTACAACGTCTATTCGAAGGTGGACACCGAAGCCGAGCGTTTCCTGGATTTCGAGACCTGGTGGGGCAGCCCGGTCCTGCTCAACGCCGAAGAAATGCAGTGGATTGCCGACAACCTGTTCGTCGGCAATCGCTTGTCCACCGGGCAGATACGCACCGCGGACGGGATTCGCATCGACCTTCGCAACATCACCGCACCGATCATTGTGTTCTGCTCATGGGGCGACAACATCACGCCTCCTCAGCAGGCATTGGATTGGGTTCTCGATCTGTACGACAATGAACGAGAGATCGTCGCAAACGGCCAGACCATCGTGTATACGATGCATCAGAGCATCGGACACCTGGGGATCTTCGTATCCGGCAAGGTTGCCACCAGGGAGCACGGCGAGTTCGTGTCGTGCATGGAACTGATCGACGTACTGCCCCCCGGGCTGTACGAGGCAGTCATCACCGAAGTCGATGAGGACACCGTCAACCCTGATCTCGTGCATGGCAAGTATCTGTTCCGTGTCGAAACGCGCACGCTGGACCACATCCGCGCGCTGGGGTGCAATGACGCGACAGACGACCTGCGGTTCGCCGCGGTCGCGCGCGTGTCGGAGGTAAATCGAGGGCTGTACCAGAATTTCGTCGCCCCGACCGTGCGCATGGCCGTGAGCGAACAGGCGGCCGAGGCGTCGCGAGCCATGCATCCCAGCCGGTTGCGCTTTGCAATGTTCTCCGAGCAGAATCCGCTGATGCAGCCGGTGAAGGCGTTGGCGGAGTCTGTCCGCGCGGCGCGCCAGCCCGTCAGCGCCGACAATCCATTGCTGGCGATGGAACAGGCAACATCGGCCTGGATCACCTCCTGTCTTCAGGCCTATGGCGAATTCCGGGACGCCATGACCGAGACGGTGTTCCTGAATACCTATGGCTCACCTTTGCTTCAGGCACTGGTCGGTCTCGGGGCGCAACCGACGGCATCCCATCGGATTGAACGGGATCTTGTCAGAGAGGCAGACGAGGCAAGGTTGCGCTCAGAGCTGGAAGGCCGCTTCGATGTGGGGGGCCTGCAGGAGGCCGCACTGCGCGCGCTGATCTATATCCGCCTGCCGGAGGGCAGCGTCGATGAGCGTGGCTTTGCCGTACTCAAGCTGATCCGTGCATCCCGCCCGGCCGGCAAGCGAATGAGCCTCGCGCGTTTCAAGGAGTTGGTGCGGGAGCAGTATCTGCTCGTCTGCCTCGATGAGGAGCGCGCCATCAATGCCTTGCCGAAACTGTTGGGACCGGATGCCAACGAGCGCATGGCGACATTGGATGTCCTGCATCGGGTACTTGCCGCACCCGGGGGCTTGTCGGACGAAGCTAGTCGCAGGCTGACGCGGATCGATGCACTGTTCGCAATCAGGCGGGAAAAGGCACAGAGGGCTTCCGTGTCCGGCTGACCCCGATCATCGGCTCAGCGGTTTGGTCCGATCAGGATTTTCGGTGGTCGGTACAGCCCGAGCTCTGCAAGGATGCACTGGCATCCGCATCAATTCCCTGGTTCATTGCGCTTGACCCCACGCGGCCTGCGCCCGCTTCGAACGCAGTGATGTAGTCCCGCGTCAGCGGCACCGCCTCGTGACTGTGGGCGAGCTGGATCTGGAACACCATGTGCCCCTCACGGCGGAACGCGATCTCGGCGCCGCACAGGTAGAATTCGAACATGCGACAGAACCGTTCGTCGTACAGCGACGCTATGGTGTCACGGTTCGCGGTGAACCGACGGCGCCAGTGACGCAGTGTCTCGGCGTAATGCAGCCGCAGCACCTCGATGTCGGTGACGAACAGACCGCTCTTCTCCACCGGTGGCAGCACCTCGGATAGCGCCGGGCAATAGCCGCCGGGAAAGATATATTTTGCGATCCAGGGATTGGTGAAACCAGGTCCGTCGCCACGGCCGATCGCGTGCAGCAACGCCACACCATCCGGGTTCAGACACCGCGCCACTGCATCGAAAAACGCGCGGAAGTGCACCACGCCGACATGCTCGAACATACCGACCGAAACGATGCGATCGAACCTTCGGTCCAGCATCCGATAGTCAAGCAGCTCGAAGGAGACGCGATCCTGAAGCCCTTCGGCCGCGACACGCGCGCGAGACTCGGCCAACTGTTCGGTGGACAAGGTGACGCCAGTCACCTGCGCGCCATGGTCGCGCGCCAGGCTAAGCGCCATGCCGCCCCAGCCGGAGCCGATGTCGAGCACCGAAAGTCCTGGACGATCGAGGCAGAGCTTTGCCGCTATGTGGCGCTTCTTGGCAATCTGCGCCTCCTCTAGCGTCTCGTCGCCAGATGGGAAGTACGCACAGGAGTATTGCCGATCACGATCGAGGAACAGGCTGTAGAGCCGCCCGTTCAAATCGTAATGGTGCGCCACGTTCCGCCGTGCGCGATGCGCCGGATTGTACTGGTCGATCCGGCGCCGGATCACGCCAAGAGTTCGAACGGAGCCGGGCGATCGGATGGCCCTTGGCGTTCGCCATCACATTGAGCGCCAGCACGTCGATCACATCGTAGATACCGCAACCGTCCGGCGTCAGCCCGCCGTCCATGTAGGCCTCGCCGATCGCAAGCGTCGGATTGAGCACCGCGCGGCGGACCGTTCTGGCATCGGCGATGGCGATACCGGCTGTCGGACCCGAATCCGCGGGTCCGGCGTAACTCGTTCGTTGTCCGTCGGGCCAGCGCACCGTCAGCCGGCCCTTGCAGACAAGTCGCCGTAGGATGCCGTCGAGAGCTCTCCGCATCGCTCGGACCCCGTACCGTCGAACCACACGGATTACCTTGGCGTAATCCTGCCGGCTTCGTCAAAGCCGGAGTCCGGTGGCGTCAATGCGGCGCGCGGAAGATGACCGAGGCGTTGGTGCCGCCGAACCCAAAGCTGTTGGATAGCGCGCACTCTATCTTGCGTTCCTGCGCCGTCTTGGCCACGCGGTCGATCACGCTCTCCTTGCTGGGTTCGTCCAGGTTCAACGTGGGCGGTGCCACATTGTCGCGTACTGCGAGGATCGAGAAGATCGCCTCCACCGCCCCGGCCGCACCGAGCAGATGACCGGTTGCCGATTTGGTGGACGACATCGCAAGCCCCTTGGCCGAGCTGCCGAACACCAGTTCCACTGCCTCCAGCTCCAGGTCGTCGCCGAGTGGCGTCGAGGTCCCATGCGCGTTCACATACTGGATCTGCTCCACCCCGATGCGCCCGTTGCGCAGCGCCGCGCGCATCGAGCGCACCGCGCCATCGTGGCCCTCAGCCGGTGCCGTGATGTGGTAGGCGTCGCCCGACATGCCGTATCCGGCCACCTCGGCATAAATCTTCGCGCCACGCCGCCTGGCGTGTTCGTACTCCTCGAGTACCAGCACGCCGGCGCCCTCGCCCATCACGAATCCGTCACGGTCCTTGTCCCACGGGCGGGACGCCTTGACAGGTTGGTCGTTGAATCCGGTGGACAGTGCGCGCGAGGCGCAGAACCCTGCGATGCCCAACTCGCACACCGCAGCCTCGGTGCCGCCTGCCACCATCACATCGGCGTCGCCCCACATGATCAGCCGTGCCGCATCGCCGATCGCGTGCACGCCGGTGGCACAGGCCGTCACTGCCGAATGATTCGGCCCCTTGAAGCCGTACCTGATCGAGACGTGCCCGGACGCCAGATTGATCAGCGCCGACGGAATGAAGAACGGCGACAGTCGCCTTGCGCGCCCTTCATGCACCTGGATCGATGCTTCGAAGATCGTCTGCAAACCCCCGATGCCGGAGCCGATCATCACGCCGGTGGCGCAACGATCCGCCTCGGCCTCCGGCGTCCAGCCGGAATCCTCCACCGCCTCGATCGCAGCGACCAGGCCGAGATGGATGAAGCGGTCCATCTTCTTGACGTCCTTCACCGGGATCCACTCGGCGATATCCAGGCTGTGTTCGGCCCTTACTCCTGCCGGCACCTGGCCCGCCACCTTGCAGGGAAGATCCTTGGTGTCGAAGGCCTGGATCGCGCCGATGCCCGATTCGCTGTTGATCAGGCGGTGCCAGACATGCTCGACCCCGAGCCCAAGGGGACAGGCAATGCCCATGCCCGTCACCACCACACGCCGCATTGCTTTGGACCCTCCCCGGGTGGGCCGATCAGGCAGACTTCTGCTTTTCGATGTATTCGATCGCATCCTTCACGGTGCTGATCTTCTCGGCGGCATCCTCCGGGATTTCCACGCCAAAGGCTTCCTCGAAGGCCATCACCAGTTCGACAGTGTCCAGGCTGTCGGCGCCGAGGTCATCGATGAATGATGCCTCCGGGGTAACCTTGGCTTCCTCGACCCCGAGATGCTCGACCACAATCTTTTTGACCTTGTCCGCGATCTCGCTCATCGGCTGTGCAACTCCTCCTGAAGGGCGCCCGGGGGCTCGTATCGCGGTTTCCGCGCCGGACGAAGCTTTCGGGCGCTTAGCATGGTTTCCGCAGGCGCGCCAACGTCACCCCCGCGCAGGCGGGGGCCTTGTGCGCCGGCCTCAGATCATGGCCATCCCACCGTTAACATGGAGTGTTGCGCCGGTGACCCAACCGGCCTCGTCCGAGGCCAGGTAGGCCACCGCGGCGGCGATATCCTCAGGCTTGCCGATTCGCCCCAACGGGATTGCGTCCGTCAGTTTCGCGCGCTGCTGCTCGGACAGCCTGTCGGTCATCGCAGTGGTCACGAAGCCGGGCGCTACCGCGTTGATCGTGATGCTGCGCGAGGCGACCTCCTGTGCCAGCGCCTTTGTCATGCCGACCAGACCGGCCTTGGCGGCGGCGTAGTTGGCCTGGCCGGCATTCCCGGTGGCGCCGACGATGGAGCTGATGTTGATGATCCGCCCCGCCCGCCGGCGCAGCATCCCGCGCAGCACGGCGCGCGCCAGGCGGAACGGCGCCGACAGGTCCACGTCCAGCACCATCTGCCAGTCCGCGTCGCTCATGCGCAGCGCCAGCATGTCGCGCGTCATGCCGGCGTTGTTGACCAGCGCCCAGAGCGGACCGGTCGCGGTTTCGGCCGCCTCCACCAGCGCATCGGGCTCGGTGGCGTCACGCAGATCGGCGGGGCAGACGAAGGCTCGCTCACCCAGTTCGGCCGCCAGCGCGTCGAGCGCGTCGCGGCGCGTTCCGGACAGTGCCACCACCGCCCCCTGCGCGTGCAGCACGCGCGCTATCGCGGCGCCAATGCCGCCCGAGGCCCCGGTGACAAGCGCCGCCTTGCCATCCAGCCGGAACATCGTCACAGTACCTTCAGCAGGGCTTCCACCTCGGACGGCGTGGCGGCTGAGGCGCCAGCGGCGTCCGGTGCGATGCGGCGGATCAGGCCTGACAGCACCTTGCCTGCGCCCAGCTCCACGAAACTGTCACAGCCAAGTTCCACCATCGCGTTGACGCACTCCCGCCAACGCACCATCGCAGTGACCTGTTTGACCAGCAGCTCGCGAATTTCATTTGGATCGGTTGCCTTGACGGCGGAGACGTTGGCGATCAGCGGCACGATCGGCGGGCGCGGCGGAATGTTTTCCAGCGCCTCAGCCATCGCATCGGCGGCGGGAGACATCAGCGCACAGTGGAACGGGGCGGACACCGGGAGCAACATCGCGCGGCGGACGCCCTTGGTCGGGGCAAGCGCCACCGCGCGCTCGACTGCACCGCGATGGCCGGAGACGACGATCTGGCCGGCGCCGTTGTCGTTGGCGGGCTGGATCACCTCGCGCGCCAGCGGATCGGAGTCGGGGACCGGAGCGGCCTCGGCGCAGATCTCCTCGGCCTGCGCCATCTCGGCGCCGAGCAGCGCGGCCATGGCACCTTCGCCGGCCGGGACGGCCTTCTGCATGGTCCGTCCGCGCAGCTTCAACAGACGCGCGGCGTCTGCGATCGTGAAGGCCCCGGCAGCAGCAAGCGCGGAATACTCGCCCAGCGAGTGGCCGGCGACCACCACGGCCTTCTGTCGCAGCGTGAAGCCACCCTCCTTCTCCAGCACGCTAAGGACGGCGAGCGAATGGGCCATCAGCGCGGGTTGGGTGTTCTCGGTCAGCACCAGTTCTTCGCCGGGACCTTCGAACATCAGGCGAGAGAGCTTCTGGTTCAGGGTGTCGTCAACCTCCTCGAATACCTCGCGAGCGGCGGGGAAGGCGGCGGCAAGGTCGCGCCCCATGCCGACGGCCTGGCTGCCCTGGCCCGGGAAGATGAAGGCATGAACCGGCATGCTGGGTGCTCCCGTTTGGGGCGTGGCGCGGCGGGTTAGCTTCGTGTCACGAAACTGTCAATGGATGGGAAGAAAGCCAGCCGTTCCGCGCTGATAACGGCCGCCTATTGCGGCGGGGACGTCGCGCGCGGCCATCAGCGTGCCCGCCGCGGCACGATCAGCTTCGGCGTAAAGCTCTGCACCGTCTCGCCACTCTGATTCTTGGTCAGGCACCGCACCTTCACCGTGCCACGATCCGGCTTCGAGCGCGACGGCGTGATCTCCAGCACCTCGCACTCTACATGCAGCCTATCGCCTGGCCGCACCGGATGCGTCCACATCAGTTCACCGCCCGTGCCGATGATGCCGCCGGCGATCGGCAGCCCGCCGTCAACGATCAGCCGCATCATCGTGACCGCGGTGTGCCATCCGCTGGCGACCAGCCCACCGAACAGCGTCTCGCGTGCCGCCGCATCGTCGAGATGGAACGGTTGCGGATCGTACTCGGCGGCGAAGCGGGTCATCTCGGCGACGTCCATGGTGTGCATGCCGCTGACGAAACGCTGCCCGACGCTGAGGTCATCCAGATAGAGCGTGTCCATCGCGCCAGCATAGCGGCGGCGCGGTGGCCGGACTACGCTGTCGCGCGGAGGATGTCCCATGCCTGACACCGCACTGGTCGATGCCATCCGCTCAGTGGTGGGCGCGCGCGGGTTGCTGACCGATGCCGCCGACACGGCAGCTTACGTCGAGGACTGGCGCCGCCTCTATCGCGGCCGTACGCCGGCAGTGGTCCGCCCAGCCAGCACCGACGAGCTGGCACGGGTCGTGCGCCTGTGTATCGAAGCGCGGGTGCCAATCGTGCCGCAGGGCGGCAACACCTCGATGGTCGGTGGTGCGACCCCGGCTGAGGACGGCAGTGAATTCGTGCTGAGCCTGGCGCGGCTGGCACGGATCCGCGACATCGATCCGCTCGATCTCACGATGACGATCGAGGCCGGCGTCACGCTGAAGGCAGCGCAGAACGCGGCGGTGGATGCCGGTTGCATGCTGCCGCTGTCGATCGCATCGGAGGGCAGCGCGCAAATCGGCGGCGTGCTCGCCACCAATGCCGGCGGCAACAACACCGTGCGCTACGGCAATGCGCGCGATCTGGTGCTGGGGCTGGAGGTGGTGCTGCCCGACGGCACGGTGTGGAACGGGCTGCGCCGGCTGCGCAAGGACAACACCGGCTACTGCCTGCGCCAGCTGTTCGTCGGCTCTGAGGGCACACTCGGCATCATCACCGCCGCAGTGCTGAAGCTGGTGCCGCGGCCGCGCGAAGTCTGCGTCGCGCTGTGCGCGGTCGCTTCGCCGGCGGCGGCGCTGCAACTGTTCGGCCGGTTCCAGTCCCACGATGTGGCCGCGATCAGCGCGTTCGAGCTGATGTCGGGGCTTGGCACCGACTTCGTGCTGCGGCACATCGAGGGCGCCGTGCTGCCGCTCGCGTCGCCCGCGCCGAACTACGTGCTCGTGGAACTCGCCACGCCGCGTCCCGACGCCGCGCTGCGTGCGTCACTCGAAACGGTGCTGGAGGCGGCATTCGCCGACGGCATCGTGGCCGACGCGGCGATCGCGGAATCGGAGGCGCAGCGGGCGGCGATCTGGCGGCTGCGCGAAGAACACTCCGAGGCGCAGAAGCGCGAGGGTGCCAGCGTGAAGAACGACGTTTCGGTGCCGGTGTCTAAGGTCCCGGAATTCATACGTTGCGCCACCATCGCGTGCGAGGCACTGATCCCCGGTATCCGCGCCGTGCCGTTCGGCCACATGGGCGACGGCAACATCCACTTCAATCTCGCGCAACCGCTAGATGCCGACGCCGCGTGGTTCCTGGCGCAGGATCATGCGATCATGGACACGGTGAACGAGGTGGTGCGCGCGCTGGACGGCAGCTTCTCGGCAGAACACGGCATTGGCAGGCTGAAACCCTATATGATGCCTGATTGGCGCGGCGGAGCGGAGCTGAGGGTGATGCAGCAGATCAAGGCGGCACTCGATCCGCTGGGGATCATGAATCCAGGGAAGGTGCTGCCGTAGCTCAGTCGCCGGTGTCGGGCGGCGGCAGATCGACGTCCCGATAGAATTCCGCCAGCCGTATGGCGACGCCGATCTCGGGCATTTCGAGGGCTGCATCGCCAAGCATGCTCCATAGCACATCTGACTACCGCTCCATGCCGCGGGAATGAATCACTGCGAGGTCGCGTCAATGCACAAGGAATCCCGCGTATGGAGCCAAACGTGACCCGAGCCTGGCTTAACCGGATCGGCACCGCCGTGCCATCGCACGACATCCACGCGGAATTCGTCGATTTTGCGCGCACCGCGCTGACCGACGCTCGAAGCCGCGCGCTGTTCGAGCGCATGGCCGATCTCGCCGACATCGAGCATCGGTTTTCATTCTTCGCGCCAGGGCCCAAGCCCCGCGATCACGTCCTCGACAGCGACGGCTTCTATCTCCGTCGCGCGTTCCCATCCACCGGCGCGCGTATGGCGCTGTATCGCGAGACGGCGCTGTCGCTGTCGCGCCAGGCCATCGCGGCGCTCGACATCGCGTCGGAACGCAACACGATCACCCATCTGATCGTGGCTAGCTGCACCGGCTTCACCGCGCCGGGCCTCGATTTCGACATCATGCAGGATATCGGCCTTGCGCCCTCGGTCGAGCGTACCATCGTGGGCTTCATGGGCTGCTTCGCCGCGGTAAGCGCGCTCAGGCTCGCGCGGCACATCGTCCGCTCGGAAGTGCGCGCCAAGGTGCTGGTGGTCAATCTGGAACTATCCAGTCTGCACCTGCAGGAGCAGTGGGAACTCGAGAAGATGCTGAGCTTCCTGCTGTTCGGCGACGGCTGCGGCGCCTGTCTGGTGTCTGCCGAACCGGTCGGGCTCGCGCTCGACCGGTTCCATGCCGAAGTGATCCCGCGCAGCGCCGAGTTGATCACGTGGCACATCGGTGATCAGGGTTTTCAAATGCATCTGTCGGGCCAGGTGCCGGGCCGCATCCGCCGCTGGCTGCGCGAGCACGGCGCCAACCTGCTCGGCAACCGCACTGTGCACGACGTCGCGCTGTGGGCGGTGCATGCCGGCGGTCGCTCGATCCTCGATGCCGTGCAACATGGAATGACGCTGCCGCCCGACGCACTGCGCTTCTCGCGCGACGTGCTGCGCGACTTCGGCAACATGTCGTCAGCCACGCTGGTGTTCGTGCTGGAGCGCATCCTGCGTTCGTCGCATGCGACCGGCGATGGCATGGCGATGGCGTTCGGTCCCGGGCTGACCGTGGAAACCTTCGCATTTCATCGGCCATGAGCCTGGCCGCGCGCAGCACTGCCGACGAGAGGATGGATACCGATTGCGTCGATTTCGACGACTACAGGCGCTGCCTGCGCGATCTGGCGCGGGTCAATACCGTGACGCTGACGCACCGGCCGATGCTGACATGGCTGGCGCGCGAGGCGGCGGGGCTGCGATCATTCTCACTGCTGGATGTCGCCTGCGGCCACGGTGACGCACTGCGCCGCATCCATCGTTGGGCGCAGCGCCGCGGCATTGCGGCTCGGCTCGTTGGCGTAGACCTCAATCCGTGGGCGACGCGGGCAGCAGGGGATGCGACCGACATGGGTGCCTCCATCGCCTATCGCACCGGCGACGTGTTCGCGATCGAAGCGGCGGAAGAGTTCGACTTCATCGTGAGCTCGCAGTTCACCCATCATCTCTCCGATACCGAGGTGGTGAAGTTCATCCGTTGGATGGAGGCACACGCGCGCCGCGGCTGGTTCATCGGCGACCTGCATCGCCATTGGCTGCCGTATTACGGTTTCGGCGTGCTCGCATGGGCGGCGCGCTGGCATCATTTCGTGTCGAGCGACGGCCGCATATCGATCGCGCGCGCGTTCGTGCCGGATGACTGGTGCCGGTTGGTGCGCGCCGCAGGCCTCGCGCACAGCGATGTCGCCATTACCTGGCATCTGCCGTTCCGGCTCTGCGTCGCGCGACATTGTCCGGACCGGTGATCATCGGCGGCGGGCCGGCAGGTGCCGCCGCTGCCATCGTCCTCGCGACCGCCGGCCGGAACGTCACGTTGCTGGAGCGCAATACCGCCCCCGTCGATAAGGTGTGCGGAGACTTTCTGAGCGCTGAGGCGGTTGCGATGGTCGAGACGCTGGGCGTCGATCTATCCGCTGCGTCGACGATTGCTGCGCTGCGCCTGGTGCACCGGAATCGCATCGCCACCACGCGTCTGCCATTCGCTGCGCGTGGCCTGACTCGGCGTGTACTGGATGAAGCATTGCTGCAACAGGCGCGGGCCGCCGGCGCAACAGTGCTGCGCGGCCATCGCGTCGGCGCGATCGGGCAGGAGCACGGATCGCTTCGGCTCGACTGCGGTTCGTTTGGTCGAGTGATCACCGATACGGTGTTCCTGGCCACCGGTAAGCACGAGCTGCGCGGTGCGGCGCGGACCGGTCGCGACACCGGCATGGTTGGCTTCAAGATGTACTACGCGCTCGCTGCTGCTCAGCACGCAGAGCTGCGTCACCACGTCGAACTGATCCTGTTCCCCGGCGGCTATGCCGGATTGCAGCTCGTGGAGGCCGATCGGGCCGTATTGTGCGCACTGATGCCCGCTGCGCGGGTGCGCGCCGGCGGCGGAAACTGGGACAGCGTGCTCGACGCGCTGACCAGCGAATGTCCGCACTTGCGCGAGCGCCTCGGCGGCGCGTGCGCGCTGCTCGATCGGCCGCTGGCAGTTGCCGGCCTGCCGTACGGCTATCTCCATGCCGCGGGCGGGTGCGACCCGCCCGGCCTGTACCGTCTCGGCGATCAGGCCGCGGTGATCGCCTCGCTCACCGGCGACGGCGTCGCGCTGGCGCTGGCCAGCGGGTCGCTGGCAGCCCGCGCCTGGGTCGCAGGGAGCAGCGGCACAGACTACCACCTGGACCTGAGCGGCCGTATTTCAGGCCAGATGCGCGTTGCCACTGCAATCCATAGGCTATGTCTGGCTCGCAGACTGCAACCTTGGATCGTTGTCGCATGCCGGCTATGGCCTGGCGCGATGCGGCTGGCCGCCGCCGCGACCCGTGCTAAACGTTTGACGCATAGCGGCTATGCTGCATAGGATAACATCCCAAAGTCGTACCGTGCGCGGGCAAAACCGCGTAGCCGTTCGTGCCGTGCCGTTAGCGCCGCATCGACCGTCCTGAAGTACGCCGGGGAGGCAAAAAACCAATGTCGACAAGTCTCGCGCGCGGCCAAGCTGTGCCGTGGTGGAAGGAGCCAACCAAGGACCAGTGGCTGGCGTGGTGGGCCGCCTGGATGGGCTGGACCCTCGACGCGTTCGACTTCACCGTGTTCCTGCTGATCATGGTGCCGATCGCCAAGGAGTTCAACGTTCCGCTGACCGAGGTGACCGCGGTCTTCGCCATCACGCTGTGGCTGCGGCTGGTCGGCGCGACCGCGTCCGGCTGGCTCGCGGATCGGATCGGGCGGAAGATTCCGCTGATGATCTCGATCCTGTGGTACTCGATCTGCAACTTCATCGCCGGCTTCTCACCCACCTTCGCCTTTCTGTTCTTCTTCCGCGCGCTGCTCGGCATCGGTATGGGAGCGGAATGGCCTGCCGGGGCGTCGCTGGCGATGGAATCCTGGCCGGCGCGCTCGCGCGGCCTGATGAGCTCGGTGTTGCAAGGCTCCTGGGCGCTGGGCTTCCTCGCCTCCAGCGCCGCCTACGGACTGCTGTTCGACAGCATCGGTTGGCGCGGCCTGCTGTGGATGGGAATCCTGCCGGCGCTGGTCGTCGTCTGGGTTCGCAAATACGTCAAGGAGCCCGAGGTCTGGCTGGAGAACCGCAGAAAACAGCGTGAGCAGAACCGGCAGGTGCGCATGCCGCTGTTCACCATCTTCAGGCGCGGCAATCTCGCCAATACGCTCACTGCCTGCTGGTGGATGGCGAGCGCGTTCACAGTCTACTACTCGATCTTCGCTCTGTTCGCGACGCATCTGCAGAAGGACTTGGCGCTGTCCGCGGCGCTGGTGTCGGTGCCGCTGATGTTCTCCAACGCGGCTACGTTCATCTCGAGTTTCCTGTGGGGTTGGGTGTCGGACGTGTTCGGCCGCCGCTGGTCGATGATCATTCCCGCGATCATAGCGCTGGCGGTCACACCGACCTATCTGTTGACCAACGACTACCTGACGCTGGCGATCGGCTTCTCGGTGCAAGGGCTGTTCGGTGGTGCGATCTACGGACAGAATCCGAGCTATCTCTCCGAGCGCTTCCCGACCGAGGTGCGTGCCACCGCCGCCGGCTTCTGCTATCACCAGGGCGCGATCTTCGGCGGACTGGTCGCGCCGGTGCTGACGTATATCGCAGTCAACTACAATGTCGGGTTCGGCGTCGCAATGATGTTCGGCACGACCGTTGGCCTGATCAGCTTCATCATCTCGCTGCTGTTGGGACCGGAAACCAAGGGCAAAGAGATGGTATCCGACCTCGAGGTGTTCGTGCACGAGCCTGGCGTGTAGCGATTGGGCTGCCCACCTCTCCTGCTTGCAGGCTCACGCAGGCGGGAGAGGTGTGCGGCTCTCTCCAGCCCGGTTACGTGAGCTCACCCGGCTTGCATCGTTGCCCCTGCTGACGCACAACCGTGGTGCCGCCACGCAGGGACAATCTCGCGCAATGCGCTCGGGCAAGCTGATCACACGGCTCGACCGTTACATTTTTCGCCAGCTCGCCTTCGCGCTGATCGCCGTCACCGGCGGACTGACGGCACTGGTCTGGCTGATACAGTCGCTGCGGTTCGTCGAGCTGGTGGTGAACCACGGCCTGTCGCTGGCGGTCTTCCTCGAACTCACCGGCCTGTTGATCCCAAGCTTCGTTGCGGTGATCCTGCCGATCACCACCTTCGTCGTGGTACAATTCGTCTACCAGCGTCTTGCCGGCGACCGCGAGATCACGGTGATGCGTGCGGCAGGGCTGTCGCCCTTCGCGCTGTCGCGCCCGGCGTTGGCGCTGGTGGCCCTGACGATCATCTGCGGCTACGCGCTGACCCTCTGGATCGTGCCCGCCAGCCTCACCTCGTTCCGCCAGTTCCAGTGGGAGATACGCAATCGTATGGCGGCCTTCCTGTTGCAGGAAGGCGTGTTCACGCAGATCTCGGACGATCTGACCGTCTATGTTCGTTCGCGCGACCCGGATGGCACGCTGCGTGGCATTCTGGTTGACGACGGGCGCAACAAGTCCGCGCATGCCACGATCCTGGCCGAAAGTGGCCGGCTCACGGAGGGCCCAAACGGACCCCGCGTGTTGCTGGTCAACGGCAGCCGTCAGGAGATCGATCATCAGAGCGGCCGTCTCAACGTGCTGACGTTCGGACAGAACGAGATCGATCTCGCCGACAACCAGGCGTCTTCCGCTGAGCGCCTGCGCGATATGTCGGAGATGTCGCTGAGCGAATTGCTCAACCCTCACCTGCCCAACCCGCGCGACGTGTCGAAATGGATCGCTGAAGGGCACAAGCGCCTGGCAACACCGCTCGCCGCGTTCTCGTACGCGTTCATCGCACTGTACGCTGTACTCAGCGGTACCTTCCGACGGCATGGCAGCTTTGTGCGGCCGCTGGTGGCCGTGGCCGCGATGGTGGTACTGCTTGCGTTCGGCCTCGCCATGGAGAATCTGGCGGCCCGCGACAACGCTATGCTGCCCATGATATGGCTGCAGGCCGTGGCGCCCGGAATGATCTGCGGTTGGATGCTGTTCGGACCACAATGGCTCGATTCGCGCCGCCGTCCGGTGGAGGCCACCTGAGCGCATGACACAGCCGATCACCTTGTCGATCTATATCGCCAGGCAGTTCGCCGGCGCGGTGGTCGGTATGCTGCTCGCTCTCTCGGGTCTGGTCGCTCTGTTCGACTTCATAGAGCTGTTGCGTCGCTCCGTGTCGAAGCCTGACGCAACCTTCGCAATGGTGGCCGAGATTGCCGCATTGCGGCTACCGTATATCGCGATGCAGGTGTTGCCGTTCGCTGTGCTGCTCGGCGGCATGTTGTGCTTCTGGCGCCTCACACGTTCGTCCGAGCTGGTTGTCGCACGTTCCGCAGGCGTGTCGGCCTGGGAATTCCTCGCCGCTCCTTCGCTCTGCGCGCTGGTGTTCGGCACGCTCGCCACGACCGCGGTGAGCCCATTGTCGTCGGTGATGTTCGGGCGTGCCGAGGCAATGGACAATGCATATCTCAAGCCAGGCGGCGGCCCGCTGGCACTGGCTGGCGGCCAGCTCTGGTTGCGTCAATCCGACCGCACTTCGTCGCCGCAGGGAGTTGCCATTCTGCATGCGCACGGTGTGGAGTTGCACGGCAAGCGGCTGACAGCATCGCAGGTCAGTGTCTTTCGTCTGGATGGCCGTGACCGGCTGCTCAGCCGAATCGAAGCGGGTCAGGCGATGCTCGGCCCGGGGGCATGGCTGTTGCAGAATGCGCGTGTCATTCGGCCGGAGCAGATGCCGGAACCGCCGGTCATGATCACTCTGCCGACCGACCTTACCGTGGCACGCGTGCAGGAAAGTTTCGCCTCGCCCGATACGCTGTCATTCTGGACCCTCCCCGACTTTATTGCGCTACTGGACCGGTCAGGATTTTCGTCGATCCGGCACCGACTGCACTTTCAGACCTTGCTCGCCCTACCGCTGCTCTGCGCGACCATGGCGCTGGTCGGCGCCGGATTCTCCATGCGTCCGGCACGCCGTGGCGGCGTGACACAGATGATCGCCAGCGGCGTCGCCACTGGCTTTGCATTGTTTCTGGTGTCGAAGGTTGCCGAGGAATTCGGGCAGACCGGTGCGTTGCCGGTTGCACTTGCCGCATGGGCGCCCTCGGTGTCCGGCCTGATGCTGGCGGTCGCGCTGCTCCTGCACACGGAAGATGGCTGAGCATGATGCGATCCCTCTTGGTCGCGACACGCGGGCTCGTCTCTGTTCTGCTGCTGGCAATTCTGCCCGTGGTAGCCCTGCCGGGTGCAGTCCGCGCACAGTTGAGCGCGCTGACCAATCCAGGGGCGCATCCGCAGGCTTCGCGCGATCAGCCGGTCACCTTCACTGCAGACTCGGTCGAGTACGACCGCGAAAATTCGCTGGTGATCGCCGATGGTCACGTGGAGGCCTGGCAGAATGATTCCGTGCTGCGCGCGGACCACATGACGTTCGACCGCAACACTGGCGTGGCCGCTGTCAAAGGCAATGTCGCGCTGCTCCAGCCCGACGGCCAGGTGATATTTGCCGACTATGCGGAACTCACCCAGGACATGAAGAACGGCGTGTTCCGCGACGTCCGTGCGATCATGGCCGAGAACGGCAGAATGGCCGCCAACGGCGCCCGGCGCACCGACGGCGAGATCAATGAGATGTCGAAGGTGGTATACTCTACGTGCAATCTCTGTGCGAAGGATCCGACCAAACCGCCATTGTGGCAGATTCGCGCGCTGTCGGCAGTGCAGGATCTTGAGCACAAGAAGATCGAGTACCAGGACGCCGTGCTGGAGATGTACGGATTTCCAGTCGGCTACATGCCGTATTTCTGGCATGTCGATCCGTCGGTGAAGCGTGGCAGCGGCCTGTTGATTCCGTCACTCGGCTACTCCTCACATCTCGGCGCCTTCTACGCACAGCCGTACTATTGGGTGATCGACGATCAGTCGGACGCGACGTTCACGCCCATGATAACCACGAGCGCCGGCCCGCAGCTCAGCGTCGAATACCGGCGGAGGTTCAACAACGGCTCCCTGCTGCTCGATGGTTCGGTCGGCTATCTGGACAACTCGGCGCAGGCGACGATCTATTCGAAGGGCCAGTTCAGCTTGGACGACACTTGGCGGTGGGGCTTCGATATCGCGCGCGCCTCATCAGCCGACTACGTCCGCGACTTCCAGCTCGGCGGACAGCTCGGCAACCAGCCTGTCTTGCTGGCCAGTCAGGTCTACGGCGAAGGCTTCGGCCAGGGTGCCTATTCGCGTTTCGACGTCAGATTCTATCAGACCCTGAATGAGGTGGTGGCGAGCGACAAGATTCCGCTGGTGCTGCCGCGCTACGAGTACAGCTATTTCGGTGAGCCCGATGCCCTGGGTGGCCGCCTCAGCATCGATACCGGAGCATTCAATGTGCTGCGCACCGTCGGCACCGACACGCGCCGTGCCAGTCTTACGGTGAACTGGTCGCGGCCATTCGTCGGCGCACTCGGCGATCTTTGGTCAATCACCCTGCACAACGATGCGATCGCCTACAGCGCCAATGCGTTCAACGAGCAGCCGAACTTCGGCCCGGTGAGCCAGATCGAGAAGGCGCGCGCCCAGCCGCAGGCGGCACTTGATTTTCATTGGCCGTTCATGCGCGATTCGGGTGCATGGGGCACCCAGCTCATCGAACCGATCGCGCAGATCGTCGTGGGGCCGCAGGTCGGCCGCAGCCAGAATTCCAAGTACCCGAACGAGGACAGTCTGGACCTCGAGTTCTCCGACGCCAACCTGTTCGGCTTCAATCGCTACCCTGGGATCGATCGACTCGATGGGGGAGTACGGGCCAATGTCGCATTTCATGGTACCTGGTTTCTGGCGGGCACCACCTTCGATGGGCTGCTCGGACAATCCTATCGCACCAACGTGGACAATCAGTTTCCCGAAGCGTCCGGTCTGCACGATCAGGTATCGGACATCGTCGGGCGTGCCAGCTTCGCGCCGACCGACTGGTTGAACCTCACCTATCGTACCAGGCTCGATCACAAATCGTTCCAAACCCGCATGGCGGATGCGCTGGCCACCATCGGTGGAGCGAAATTCTCGGTCAACGTCGGTTACTTCTACAGCACTTTCGATCCCTATACGCTGTTCGACCAGCCGCCGCCGCCGCCCGTAGGCAATGCCTTCTACACGCCACGCAACGAAGTGACGGTCGGCGCGACGTCGAAATGGGGTAATTATCGGCTCAGCAGCTGGGCCCGGCGCAATATCCAGCTGAGCCAGATGGTCGCGGTCGGCGCCGATGCGGCGTACGAAGACGAATGCTATATCCTGGATTTGCGGTTCTATAAGCGATATACCTCGTACAATGGCGACCACGGCGCAACAACGGCACTGATCCAGATGACCTTCAAAACGATCGGACAGTTCGGCTATAAGGCGCTCTGACTCCGAGGGGACCAAGGTCTTGGCTAACGCAAAATACGCATGGTTTGCATTCGGGTTGCTGTTCGCGCAACCGGTCGCGGCATTCGCGGCGTCGGCTCCGCCGGCGCCAACGGCACAGGCGATGCACATCGTGGCGGTGGTGAACGGCGATGTGATCAGCAACTCCGACGTCGACAATCGCACCCGGCTGTTTGCGCTGTCCACCGGCATGCCGATGACGCCGGATGTGCTGGATCGGCTGAAGCATCAGGTCACCCGCCAGCTCATCGATGAGAAGCTGCGTTTTCAGGAAGTACAGCGCCGCAAGATCGTCATAGCGGACAAGGCGATCGCCGATGCGATCCACGACATCGAGTCGCGCAACAACCTGCCGGCGGGCGCGCTGCGGCAAAAGCTCAACGCGAGCGGCGTCGGTCTGCGGACCTTGGTCGATCAATTGCGCACCCAGCTCGGCTGGACCCAGGTGCTGCGCGAGCAGCTTGGCGACCAGGCGAAGATCACCGATGCCGAAGTGGCCGAGCGGCAGCGCGTGCTGGCGCAGCAGGTCGGCAAGCCTGAGTATCGGGTCGGTGAAATCTTCATTCCGGTGGAAGACCCTGCCGCCACCGCCGATGCACAGCGCTTCGCCGAAACCGTGATCAGCGAGTTGCGCGCCGGCGCAGCTTTCCCGGTGGTCGCTGCGCAGTTCAGCCAGAACCAGACGGCGCTGCAGGGTGGCTCGTTAGGCTGGGTACAACCGAATCAACTCGATCCCGAGGTCGCGCAACTGGTCGCCGAAATGCCGGCCGGGGCGATCAGCAATCCGGTGAAGGTTCCGGGCGGATTCTCGATCGTGACTTTGCAGGGCAAGCGCGAGATCGGCCGCGAACTTGGCACCGCGCTGTCGTTGCGTCAGGTATTCCTGCCATTCACCAGCGCGCTCGATCCGCAGGCGCCGACCGAGCAGCAGAAGCAGGCGCTGGAAAAGGCACGCGGCATCAGCGCCAGCGTGCATAGCTGCGAACAGATGGAACAGGCAGCCAAGGCGAATAACTCGCCGCGGCCACCTGACCCCGGCGAGGTTCGGCTTGAGTCCGTGAACCCGCCGGCATTCCGGCAGACGCTGGCGAGCCTGCCATTCGATCGCGCCACCCAGCCGCTGGTGACCACGGACGGCATCGCGGTGATGATCGTCTGCTCGCGCGAGGAGAAGAATCTGGCACAGGAGAGCGCGCAGGACGTGCAGGCTCAACTGCTCAACGAGCGCGTGGAGTTGCTGTCGCGTCAGTTGCTCGCCAACCTGCGCCGCCACGCCACGATCGACCTGCGCCCCAGCGGCGCGTGATCACGTCGGCGCCGCTGCGCGAGGTGATCGCGCGGCACGGCCTGGCGGCGAAACGATCGCTGGGACAGCATTTCCTGCTCGACGCGAACCTGACGCAGCGCATCGTGCGCGCGGCCGGCCCACTGAAGGGGCGGCATGTGGTGGAGGTCGGACCGGGGCCCGGCGGGCTGACGCGCGCCCTGCTCGCCTCCGATGCGGCGACAGTGACTGTGGTTGAACTCGACCGGCGAGCGCTCGCAGCGATGGAGGAGTTGGCGGCCGAGGCCGGCAGCCGGCTGCATGTGATCGGCGGCGACGCTTTGGCGTTGGATGTCCCAGCACTGGTGCCCGCGCCCCGGCAGTTGGTCGCCAATCTGCCGTATAATATCGCGACGCCGCTGCTGATCGGCTGGCTGCGCCAGGCGTCCGCATTCGAGCGGCTTACGCTTATGTTCCAGCACGAGGTCGCAGAACGGATCTGCGCGGAGCCTGGCACGTCAGCGTATGGACGATTGTCGATCCTGGCGCAGTGGCTCTGTCGCGCTGAACTGCTACTGCGCATTCCACCGGCCGCCTTCGTGCCGCCGCCAAAAGTGTTCTCGGCGGTCGTCGGCCTGGCGCCGCATGCGGAACAGCCCACGCCGGCGCTGTTTGCCGCCATGGAGCGGCTGACCGCGGCCGCATTCGGCCAGCGGCGCAAGATGCTGCGCGGTGCGTTGAAGGCGGTTGGCGGCGAGGTGTTGCTGCACGCAGCCGGCATCGCGCCCGATCGCCGCGCCGAGACACTGTCGGTGACGGAATTCGATCGGCTGGCGCGGCTGCTTGCTACAGACGATCGATATACCCGGTGAGACCGGTCAGCCGCCCGGTCGCCGCGCGCGCCGCATGCAGCACGGAGCGCACCGCAGCCACAGCCTGCTCCAGCGCGTCGTTCACGACGATATAGTCGAACTCCGCACAATGGCTGATCTCGTCGCGCGCCAGCCGCATGCGCCGTGCGATCTCCAGTGCATCGTCGCCGGAACGATGGCGCAGCCGACTTTCCAGCGCGGCCAGTGTCGGCGGCAGAATGAACACGCCGATCACATCGTCAGGCAACGCCTTGCGCAGCTGGCGATGGCCCTGCCAGTCGATGTCGAACACCACGTCCTTGCCGTCGCACAGCGCCTGCCGCACCGGCGCGCCGGGCGAACCGTAGCAGTGCCGGCCCAGCACGTGCGCCCATTCCAGCAGTTCGGCCGCCGCGACCATGCGGTCAAATTCCATCCGGTCGCGGAAGTGATAGTGTTCGCCGTCAACTTCCCCGGGACGTGGCGGCCGTGTGGTGACGCTGATCGAACGTCGCAGGTTCGGCTCACTCGCCAGCAACGCATTGGCGATCACCGTCTTCCCTGCGCCCGATGGCGCCGAGAGCACCAGACACACGCCACGTCGCGCGATCTCGCTCATTCGATATTCTGCACTTGCTCACGCAACTGCTCAATCGCCGCCTTCAGCCTCAGCCCCGTCGCCGTCAGCGCCACCGAGGCGGACTTGCTGCATAACGTATTGGCCTCGCGATTGAACTCCTGCACGAGAAAATCGAAGCGCCGACCGATGTTCGTCGCTTCGTGCAGCAGAACGCGCGCCGCCTCGATGTGGCTCGCCAATCGGTCGAGCTCCTCGCGTACATCGGAGCGCGCCGCCAGCAGCGCGACCTCCTGCGCGATCCGTTCCTCTGGCAACGACGGTGCGTCGCGCAGCAGCGCGGTCAGGTTCTCCATCACACGGGCACGCTGTGCGGCAGGTTGATCGGCCGCCTCGGTTGCGGCTTGGCGATGCAGCGTGACGATTTCGTCCAGCAGGCTGATCAGCGTTGCAGCCAACCGCGCGCCCTCGGCCTGACGCGCCGTCAACAGCGCTGCCAACGCATGTGCGAAGCCCGCCGCTACCGCGCCGGTGTCTACCACCGTCTCGTCGGCCTGCGCGGGCCGCAGCACGCCTGGCAAGCCGAGCAGCGCCTCGGCGCGCGGCACCGGGCTGCCGGCGATGCGCCTGTGCAGATCCATCGCCAGCGTCAGCGCCTGCTCCAGCGCCGCCGGATCGGCAACCAGGCGCGGCTCGCTTTCGCGCTTCACCGACAGGCTGGCGGTTACGTTGCCACGCTTCAGCGCCTTGCCGGCGGTCTCGCGCAGGGCAGGCTCCAGTGCGTCCCAGCCAGGCGGCAGGCGGAACCGCAGATCGAGGCCGCGGCCGTTGACGCTGCGCAACTCCCATGTCCAGGCCAAGGCGTTGGCTCTGCCTTCCGCGTGGGCGAATCCGGTCATCGAGGCAAGTGGGTTGCTCATGCGGCAGGTCTTCTATCAGCCGGCCCGCACGCTGGATATCCTGCGCCGATGCAAGACGGAGGCGGCATGGACCGTGCAGAATTGGAAGACCGGCTGAAATCACCGAACCTTCATTCGGATCATACTCTTACCCGAATGTATACTTGGCAAAAATCGCCTCTGCCCGCCTGGAAGCCTTGTCCACCGCATCGGCGGGTGTCATTCCGTTCTTGATGACATCGGCGTGCGCGACGCCCCAGAGTTGCTCGGCATTCACCTGCCCCCACGCCGGATTGTAGCCATTGTACGAGGGTATCGTGGGCCCCAGCACGGCTTCGCGCACATAGGGCGCCAGATGCGGATCCTTGGTATCGAGCCAGAACGGATCGCTCGTCACCAGCGATGGAATCGCGGGCACCCAGCGACCCAGGCCCTGCTTCAGATTTTCGTTCATCACTTGCGGCTGAATAAAGAACTTCATGAAGTCCTTGGCGACCGCGACGTTCTTCGCCCCCCGCGGGATGAAGCCGCCGCCGGCAGCCTGCACCGCCGGCATCGGCTTGCCGTCATTGGCATTCGGCAGCGCCAACGTCACCGAAGCCTCGAACGCCTTCCTGTCCTTGATCATCGCAAGTTCGGTCGACAGCGTGCCATCGAGGTCCATCAGGATCAGCTTTTCGTGGTACGCGTTGTTGTCGTCGGCGTCGTTCCAGCTCAGCGCCTCCGGCGGCACGTAGCCCCCCTTGTAGCAATTGGTCATGTACTCGACCGACTTGATCGCCGCCTCGCGTACCTGCGGATCGTCGGTGTGCAGCTTGCCGTCCGGCGTCACCATGTTCGCGCCACCGTTGGCGATCAGGAAGTGCGCGAACAGCCCGTTGCCGTCATTTGGTCCTACTGTGGTGATCTGCAGGCCCAGGGCATAGAGCTTGCGATGCCCCTTAGCGCGCAATTCCTTCTGCATCGGCTTGAAGAAGTCCCAGAATGCGTCCCAGGTATTCGGCGCGTCGGACAGCTTGAAGCCGGCCTTCTCGATCAGGTCACCCCAGATATGGAACGGCTCGCACCCCTGCTTGATCGGCACCAGGTAGAAGGCACGCTTCTTGGTGACGCTGTTGTAGAAGCTGGAGCCCAGCACTGCGGTGTTGCTGAGCTCCGATCTGTGCGCCTCGACGACGTCGCTGACGTCCTCCAGCTTATTGTCCCAGGCGTTCTGCGGCAGGATCGTCGCCGGTGCGTCGTGAAACACCAGGTCCGGAACGTCGCCGCTGGTCAGCGCGGAGATCACCTTCTGATTCAATGCCGTGAACGGCATGATGCTGAGGTCGATCTGGTTGCCGCTGGCCTTCTGGTAGTCTGCGACCGTCACGCGGAAGGCTTCGTCCTCTTCCGGGACGAACCCTTGCACCTGCCAGACGGTTGCAGTCGTTGCAGCCGCACTTGCGATATGCGGTCGCGACAGAATCCCTGTTGCGGTCAAGCCTAGGGATCCGCGAATCACTGCTCGCCGGCTCATGTGTTGCATGGCCGCTTCCTTCCCTGCTTGCGTTTTTCAAGCTCGACTCTTGTGAGAGCCCCATTGTTCTTGGTTTCAAGCTTAGGGCGACTTGCCGGCCCTGGTCAAACGATTGCTGCTGCATCAGTGACGGTCGGCACCCACTGTCACACCGTGCCGTTGTTCGTCGGGCAGGCACAGCGTGACGAGCGCCGGCGCAACGTCATCCGGCGTTGCCAGCGTGGATTGGTCCTCGCCCGGCATCGCCTGGCTCCTCAGGCGCGTCGCAACAACGCCTGGATCGAACAGGTTCACCCGCAGCCGCGTCGTCCGCACTTCGTCAGCCCAGGTAAGCACGAGGTGTTCCATACCCGCCTTGCCTGCCCCGTAGGTGCCCCAATACGCCTTCGGCGCACGCGCACGTTGGTCGGTGACGAACACCGCGCGGCCGGCACCGGCATTGCGCAACAGCGGGTCGCAGCTGCGGATCAGGTGCCATGCAGCCGTCAGGTTGACCGCCATCGCAGCTGCCCAGTCGTCCGGCAGGATATGCGCGACCGGCGTCAATCGCCCGAGCGCGCCGGCGTTGTGCACCAGGACGTCGAGTTGGCCGAACCGCTGATGGATGCTCGGACCGATCGCATCGACCTGTCCACCTTCCGCCAGATCGAGCGGCAGCAGTGTCGCAGTGCCGCCGGCCGCGCGGATCGCATCGTCGGTCTCTTCCAGGCCACCTTGCGTGCGCGCGGTGATCACCACATGCGCGCCGAGCCGTGCCAGTGCAACGGCGGTCGCCGCGCCGATGCCGCGGCTCGCGCCGGTGACCAGCGCCACACTGCCGGCCAACGACAATGGTGCCGTCAATGGCTCTCGGCCAGCAGGCTCAGTTGGCGATCGGAGTTGTCCGCCCGATCCGGCAGCGCTATCGGATAGTCGCCGGTGAAGCACGCATCGCAGTAGTGCGGCCGCGCGGGATCGCGGTCGCGTTTGCCCAGTGCGCGGTACAGCCCGTCGATCGAGATGAACGCCAGGCTGTCGACACAGATCTGATCGGCCATCTCCTCGACCGAAAGCCGCGCGGCAATCAGTTCGCCACGCTCCGGCGTATCGATGCCGTAGAAGCAGGAATGTGTCGTGGGTGGCGAGGAGACGCGCATATGCACCTCGCGCGCGCCAGCAGCGCGCACCATCTCGACGATCTTGCGGCTGGTGGTGCCGCGCACGATCGAGTTGTCCACCAGGATCACCCGCTTGCCCGCCAGCACCGAACGATTGGCGGAGTGCTTCAGCTTCACGCCGAGATGGCGGATGTGGTCGGTCGGCTCGATGAAGGTGCGGCCGACATAATGGTTGCGGATGATACCAAGTTCGAACGGGATGCGGCTCTCGCCCGCGTAGCCCATCGCCGCGGGCACGCCTGAATCCGGCACCGGCACCACCACGTCGGCCGGCACGCCGCTCTCGCGCGCCAGTTCCGCGCCGATCGCCTTGCGCGCGTCGTAGACCGGTGTGCCTTCCATGATCGAATCGGGCCGCGCGAAATAGATGTACTCGAACACACAGAACCGCTCGCGCGAACGGCCGAACGGCTTGATGCTGTGCACCCCCTGGTCGTTGATCACCACGACCTCGCCAGGCTCCACGTCGCGCACGAAATCCGCCCCGACGATGTCGAGTGCGCAGGTCTCGGAGGCCAGTACCCAGCCGCCGGTGCCTTCATTGCCGATGCGTCCGAGGATCAGCGGGCGCACGCCGAGAGGGTCGCGGACGCCCATCAGCGCCTCGGTGGACAGTGCGACCAGTGAGTAGGCTCCGACCACCTGCTTCAGCGCGTCGATCAGCCGATCGACCACGGTGGAATACAGGCTGATCGCAATCAGGTGGACGAACACCTCGGAATCGGTGGTTGACTGGAACAGGCAGCCGCGCCGCACCAGCGTCCGCCGCAGCACGTGCGAGTTGGTCAGATTGCCGTTGTGCGCGACGGCGAACCCGCCGAACTCGAAATCGGCATACAGCGGCTGCACGTTGCGCAGGATCGTGCCGCCGGTGGTGGCGTAGCGGTTGTGGCCGATCGCCGTGGGGCCGGGCAGCGCGGCGATCACGCGCGCATCGCCGAAATTGTCGCCGACCAGGCCGAGGCCGCGATGCGAGTGGAAGTGGCGGCCGTCGAAGCTGACGATGCCGGTCGATTCCTGGCCGCGGTGCTGTAGCGCATGCAGCCCGAGCGCGGTGACGGCGGCGGCATCAGGGACGTTCCAGACGCCGAAGACACCACATTCGTCGTGGAACTTGTCGTCGCCTGCAGCGACGCGTGACGCATCGTCATGCGGCGAAATCACTGCCATGCCAGCACTCTCCCGATCCGCATCCGGCTACCTTCCCACTGCCCGGCCCTGCGGAGTTGCCTGCAGCAAGGCCGATGCCGTCGTCTCATGTCCTGGTGGGGGCGCCAGCAGGCGCGGGCGATACTCGGTCGGCAACTGCTCCACCACCCAACTTGCACCACGATACACCGGCCATATCGATTCGGCGTTCAGCACCGGTTCGGGCCAGCGTTCCACCTGTACCACCATCCCGGCACCGATATAGGCAAGGATGCACAGGGCTGCACCCCGGGCGAGGCCGAATACCAGACCCAACGTCCGGTCGAGGCCGCCGATCGGCGAGGCACGCACCAGCGCGCTGATCCAGCGGGAGACCAGCAACAGCAGGATCAGACTGACGATGAACACCACCGCGAACGCGATCGGAGCCGCCCAGGGCGAGATGCCCAGCCAGTGCTCGAACTGAGGCCGCACGTGCGGCAGCGCCCAGTAACCGATGAAGATGGCGCCGACCCAGGCGGCAAGGCCCAGCACCTCGCGCACCAGCCCGCGCATGAACGCGAGCAGCGCGGACACCGCCAAAACAGCCAGAACGACGAAATCGACCCAGGTCATCAACCTGCCATGAAGCGCCAAGCCGGCGGCTTTATCGAACGCAACCGACGCGGCGCCAAGCCACGATCATGGGGAGGGCGTCGTGTTCTGCATAAATCGCGCGACGAGGTCCGAGATGTGGCCGATTTCTGCCAGCTCCAGTCCTTCGGGTGGTGCCACCGGGCGATTGCCGCGTGCCACCCGGCGCGGCAGTGTGGCCTGCTCGAACCCGAGCTTGGCCGCCTCCTTCAGGCGGGAATCGGCCTGTGCAACCTGGCGGACCTCACCCGACAGGCCGATCTCGCCGAAATACACCATGCCGGCGTTGGTGGGCGTGTCGGTCGCTGCCGACACCAGCGCCGCCGCCACCGCGAGGTCGGCGGCCGGTTCGCTGACCCGCAGCCCGCCGGCGATGTTCAGATACACGTCGGTGGCGCTCAATCGCAGGCCGCCGCGCGCTTCCAGCACCGCCAGCAGCATCGGCAGCCGCCCACCATCCCAGCCGATCACCGAGCGGCGCGGCGTGCCGGCGGGGTTGGGTGACAGCAGCGCCTGCACCTCGACGAGCACGGGGCGGGTTCCCTCCAGGCCGGCGAACACCGCGCTGCCCGCGACATTGCCCCGCCGCTCAGCCAGGAACAGCGCTGACGGGTTGGCCACCTCGGCCAGGCCCCGATCGGTCATCTCGAACACGCCGATCTCATCAGTGGCGCCGAAGCGGTTCTTCACCGCGCGTAGGATACGGAACTGGTGACCGCGGTCGCCTTCGAAATACAGCACCGCGTCGACCATGTGCTCCAATACGCGCGGACCCGCGATGGCGCCGTCCTTGGTGACGTGGCCGACCAGCGCCAGCGCAAATTTTTGCCCCTTCGCGAGCTGGATCAGCTCGAAACTCGAAGCGCGCACCTGCGCGACCGTGCCGGGCGCACTGTCGATCGAATCCAGCCACATGGTCTGAATCGAGTCGATCACCACCAGCGCCGCATCGCCGGCTGATTGCAGGCTGGCGGTAATGTCGCGCAGGTTGATCGCGGCGGCGAGTTCCAACGGCACGTCCTGCACGCCAAGCCGGCGTGCGCGCAGCCGGGTCTGCTCGATGGATTCCTCGCCCGAGATGTACAACACGCGACGGCCGGCGCGCGCCAGGCCGGCGGCCGCCTGCAGCAGCAGCGTCGACTTGCCGATCCCGGGATCGCCGCCGACCAGGATGGCCGAGGCAGGCACCAGGCCGCCGCCGAGCACGCGATCCAGTTCGGCGATCCCGGTCGGGCAGCGCGGCGGCGGTTCGGCGCTGCCGGCCAGATCGACAAATGCGACGCGCCTGCCCGCTCCGCCCTTGGCGGCGGGACCCGGACGAGGGACGATTGCCTCCTCGACGATGCTGTTCCACTCGCCGCAGGCCTCACAGCGGCCGGCCCATTTCGGGCTGATCGCGCCGCAGCTCTGACAGACGAAGCGGGAGGTCGACTTGGCCAACGGCCTCAGAAGCGGTTGGCGGTCAGCATCGCCTGACCGCCGGCCGGATCCTTAACCGTGCTGATCAGCAGCAGCCATTCGCGCTGTCCCTGCGAGGCCTGGTATTCGCGGTGCTTCAGCGAGGTCTCCTGCGAATTGGCCTTCTCGGCGGTCACCTTGAAGCTGATCTTGGCGTCGTTCATCGCCTGCTCGAGGTCGGTGATGACGACCGGACCGCTGGCCATCTCGGCAACCGCGGAACACGAACCGCCGTCCTCGGAGACCAGCACGAACTTGCCCTCCTTGTTGGAGGCGTCGAACACGACGCCGGGCAGGCCGTACAGGAACTGATCCTGGACATCGGCCGGCAAGGTCTTCAGCCCGGTCTTCTTCGCCCAGCCGCGGAGTGCTTCTTTGTCACCGGCGAACTGGATGCAGCTCTGCACGAATAGGCCGGCGACCTGTTTCGCGGCTGCGCTCGGAGGGTCCTCCGCGCGGGCGGTCGATATCAGAGCCACCATTCCGGTGATCGCCATTATGCACAGGCAGCCAGGTCGCATCTTGCCTCAGTCCCCGATCGCGTCCCATCTGCGGCGCGTCCCTGAGCGATAGGTTACGCCGCGAGCGGCCGCTTGTCAGTCTTGTTGATCACGGACGCGCTATCGGCGGAGTTCCATCTGGATGGGCCCCTCGCGGCGGCCATGGGTGAACTGGTCCACCACGGGATTGCCGCTGTCCATCAGGTCGGCCGCCGCACCGCTCCAGATGATCCGCCCGCGATGGATCATTGCCGCGGCGTCGCCGATGCGGCGCGCGCTCGCCATGTCGTGGGTGATCGCCACCGCGGTGCTGCCGAGTTGTTTGACGCAATCGACCACGAGGCCGTCGATCACGGCGCCCATGATCGGGTCGAGACCAGTGGTCGGTTCGTCGAAAAACAGGATGTCCGGGCGGGCGGCTATGGCGCGGGCCAGGGCGACGCGCTTCTGCATGCCGCCGGAGAGCTCTGCCGGATAGAGGTCGCCGACGCTGGCAGCGAGCCCGACCTGGGCGAGGAATTCGGCGGCGCTCGCGGGGCCGTGCGTTCGGCGCAGCCTGCGCTGGGCGAGCAGCCCGAACACGACGTTCTCCCAGACCGGGAGGCTGTCGAACAACGCGCCGTTCTGGAACAGCATGCCGATGCGGGAACGGATTGCCTCCTGCCCACGCCGGGGCAGCGGCAGGATGTCGGTGCCGTCGATCTCGATGCTGCCTGCGTCGGGTTCGAGCAGACCGAGGATGCATTTCAGCAGCACCGACTTGCCGCTGCCGGAGCCGCCGATCACCACCATGGAGGTGCCGGGCATGATGTCGAGATCGATGCCGTCGAGCACGAGCTTTTCGCCGAACGACTTGCGGACGTTTCGGAGGCGGATTTTCGGGGTCATGTAGTAAGCAAGCAAGTAAGTCGGACACAGAGTTGCACAGAGTGCACACAGAGTTTCACAGAGAAGACGGTTTTGGTCGCTTCGCATCGTGGGCCAGTGACCCGCGCGAAGCGCCAAATTTCTTCTCCGTGAAACTCGGTGTGCACTCTGTGCAACTCTGTGTCCGACTTACTTGCTTTATTTCATCGCGCGAAGAACATCTCGGTCAGCACATAGTCGAACGCCAGGATCAGGATCGACGCACTCACCACCGCCGCCGTTGTTGCCGCCCCCACGCCCTCGGCGCCGCCACGGCTGTTGTAGCCCTGATAGCATCCCATCAGCGCGATCAGGAACCCGAACACCGCCGCCTTCACCAGGCCGGACGTCACGTCCATCGCCTGCATGAAGTCGAGTGTGTTGCGCAGATAGGTCCCCACGTTGAACCCGAGCTTCAGCGTTGACACAATGAAGCCGCCCAGCACGCCCAGGATGTCGGCTACCACCACCAACATCGGCAGCGCAACGATGCCGGCCAGCAGCCGCGGTGCCACCAGGTACTTCATCGGGTTGGTGGACAGCGTGGACAGTGCGTCGATCTGGTCGGTGACGCGCATGGTGCCGATCTCGGCTGCCATCGCCGCACCGATGCGCCCCGCCACCATCAGCCCCGCAAGCACCGGTCCAAGTTCGCGCGTGATCGACAGCACCACCACGTTGGCCACCGCACCCTCGACCGAGAAGCGGGCGAAGCCGGTATAGGACTGCAACGCCAGCACCATGCCGGTGAAGATCGCAGTCAGCGCCACCACCGGCAGGCTGAAGTAGCCGATCTCCAGCAGCGCGCGGACGAACAGCCGTCCGTAAAACGGCGGCCGTACCAGGTGCGACAGCCCGGTCGCCGCGAACAGCGCGAGCGCGCCGGCTACGCGGCACGCGCCGATCACGCCGCGGCCAGTGGCGGCTAGGCTGTCCAGGATCAGGTTCACGCGGACTGGTAGATCCGGTGGAACCGACGGCCGAGCGAAGTCAACACCTCGTAGCCGTTGGTCCCTGCCGCGGCGGCGAGATCGTCTGGGGTCTGTGCCGGTCCCATGATCTCCAGCCATGCGCCCGGAGCCACGCCCGGAGCCTCGGTCACGTCGAACGTGGTCAGGTCCATGGAGACACGGCCTACCAGCGGGACTGGCTTGCCGTCAAAGTATGCGTGGCTGCGGTTCGACAGCGTGCGATGCAGGCCGTCGGCATAGCCGATCGCTGCCGTGGCGATGCGGCTTGGCCGCGCTGCATGCCAGGTGGCGTTGTAGCCGACGCTGGTGCCTGGAGCGACGTCGCGCACCGCCAGGACCCGTGCGCGCAACCGCACCGGCAGGCGCATCGGATTCGCCGCGTCCGGGGTGGGATTGATGCCGTACAGCGCAGCGCCCGGTCGGGCCAGGTCGGACGCCCAGCCGTCGCCGAGAAAGATGCCGGACGAATTGGCGAAGCTGCGCGGCGCGGGCGGCAATCCGGCACAGGCGGAGGCGAAGCGCTCGCGCTGCCGCAGGTTCAGCGGGTCGCCCGCGACCTCGGAGGCGATCAGGTGGGTCATCACGTAACGCAGCCCGATACCGGCCAGCCGCTTGTGGTCCTGTTGCAGCACGGCAAGTTCGCGCGCATCGAGCCCAAGCCGTGACATACCGGTATCGACATGCAGGATCGCGGGCAGCACGCGATCCGACGAGCGCGCCGCCGCGGTCCAGGCATCGACCTCACCGAGCATGCTGCACACCGGGACGATTTCGTGCGCGAGGTATTCGGTCTCGCTGCCCGCGATCAGCCCGCCCAACACGGCGAGCATCGCATCGGGCACGCATTCGCGAAGCTCCAGTGCCTCGTCCAGCAGGGCGACGAAAAAGTGCCGGCAACCCGCCTCATACAGCGCGGGCGCGACGCAGCGTGCGCCGAGGCCGTAGGCATCCGCTTTCACCACGCCGGCGACCGGACCGGATGGGTGCTTCGCACATAGCAGGCGCCAGTTGGCGACGATGGCAGCGAGATCGACTTCGAGAACCGCTCCGGCGCGGTCAGCCTTCGGCATGGCCCGAATGCGCGCGGTCGAGATCGGCGAAGCGGGTGAACTCGGCCTCGAAGAACAGCTGGAGCGTGCCGGTCGGACCATGGCGCTGCTTGGCGATGATCAGGTCCGCCTGATTGTGCACGTCGCTCATGCGCAGTTTCCACTCTTCGTGGGCCGAGTGGAACTTCTCCTGGTTCTCGAATGCGGCAATCTTCGGTTCGCGCTGCTCGAGATAGTACTCGTCGCGATAGATGAACATCACCGAGTTCGGCATCCTGCTCGATCGTGCCGGACTCGCGGAGGTCGGCAAGCTGCGGCCGCTTGTCCTCACGGCTCTCGACTGCGCGCGAGAGCTGCGACAGCGCCAGCACCGGCACGTTGAGCTCCTTGGCGATCGCCTTCAGTCCTTGCGTAAGCTGACCGATCTCCAGCACGCGGCTCTCCGGCTTGGTGCCGGCCGCGGGACGCATCAATTGCAGGTAATCGACCACGATCAGCGCCAGCCCCTTGGTACGCTTCAATCGCCGCGCGCGCGTGCGCAGCGCCGACAGCGTGATCGCCGGGGTATCGTCGATCTCAATCGGCAGCGAGGCGATTTCACGTGACACCTGCACGAAGCGGTCGAAATCGCGCTGGCTGATATCACCGCGGCGGATGCGGTCGCTGGAGACCCGCGATTCTTCGCTGAGCAGACGAGTGGCCAACTGCTCGGCACTCATCTCCAGCGAGAAGATGCCGACGCAGCGCTTTGGCATGGCGTTCGGATCGTTCGCGCGGGCCTCGGCCAGCACCGACTTGGCGGCACCGAACGCGATCGCGGTGGCGAGCGAGGTCTTGCCCATACCCGGCCGTCCCGCCAGCACCACGAGATCCGATCCGTGCAGTCCTCCCATCTTGGCATCGAGGTCGCGTAGCCCGGTAGTCAGCCCCGACACGTGGCCGGTGCGGTTGAATGCGCGTTCCGCGCCCTGGATCGCTTCGGTCAGGGCGCGCTCGAAGCTCATGAAGCCGCCGGCGACGGCCCCGTCGGTGGCAAGCTGGAACAATGAATGTTCCGCCGCTTCGATCTGCTGCGCGCCGTCGAGTTCGGCGTCCGCGCCGAACGCGTTGTTCACCACGGTCTCGCCGATGTCGATCAGCTGGCGGCGCAGCCAGGCATCGTGGATCGCACGGCCGTATTCGCCAGCGTTGATGATGCCGACCATGGCGGAGAGAAGCTGCGCCAAGTAGGCGGTGCCGCCGACCTCCTCCAGCACGCCGGAATGCTCGAATTCCGCTTTCAGGGTCACCGCGTCCGCGAGCTGGCCTGCTTCCACGCGGCGGATGATCGCCTGGTAGATGCGGCCGTGGATCGGATCGGTGAAGTGCTCGGCGGCGAGGAACTCCGAGATTCGCTCGTACGCGCGGTTGTTGGCGAGCAGCGCACCAAGCAGCGCCTGCTCCGCCTGCAGGTTGGCCGGCGGCAGGCGCTGGGAGAGACCGAGCAGTGGCGAATCGATGGTGTTCACGGCCAGGACAGCATACGCCCCTGCAAGTCACGGGGGGAGCGCCCCAGCCTGTGGATCGGTGTGGTACCTGGGGACGAGAGCGTGAAAGTTCGAGGCGCTCCGTTCGACGCGCCAACAGGGCGAGGCCGGACCACGGCCAAGCGCGCGTCACGTGTCGCGCGGCCTGGCCGCCATACAAACAAGGTCGTGCTCATCACGACGTGCAGCACTCGCTGGAGGTCCTCCAGGCAGCGGGAGCACGAGCAGGAGTGCGCTCGCCATCGGCATGGGCCGCGAAAAACTGGCGAGAACAACCGCGGCGGAGGCTTTATTGCCCTGCCGCGCTGTAACGGATGGAGATCCCTTGGCGTCGCGGATGCGATGAAACTGGGCACAGGGAAGCCGTCCTGCTACGCTGACGCAACCTGGCGAAGCCCGATGGAGACGATTCAGGTAAAGGTAAGTAGGGAAGCGACGGCCGATCGAGGGCGCATGAGAGGCTAAGGAGTATTGCACTGAGTCTGAGCAGCATCCACAACTTCGACTATGCTATCCTGCTATGCAACAGGATGGACGAAACGTGCGCGTTTTACCGCGACGTCATGAATTTTCCGATCGAAACTGATCGCAAGAATTGGGTCAGTTTTCGCGTGGGTGCCACGTTGCTGACGCTCCGGCCCCGCGGACCCTGGGCCGTCTGCGACGATGGAACGTCGGTACCTGGATCAGCAGCGATCCAACTTGCCTTTCGGGTCTCGCCGCCAGCGGTAGATACCTGCCATGAGGAATTGGTCGCAAGAGGCGTGCCAATCCTTAAGGGGCCGACCGATCTGCCTGACTGGCGCCACCGCGCTCTGTTCTTTCGGGATCCCGAGGACAACATCATCGAAATCTACGCTGAATACTGACCCGGATGTCGCCGCTTCTCTGTTGGCGTCCCCTGCGGGATTCGAACCCGCGTTGCCGCCGTGAGAGGGCGGTGTCCTGGGCCTCTAGACGAAGGGGACCGCAGTCAGGCCGCGCCTTGTAGGGCAGCCGGTAGGCAAGTTCAAGCCAGCTTAGCCTCCTCGATCACCTCGTTTGCCGTTATGCCGAGCGACCTTATGCGCCCGTGCCAGCGCGAACGTGGAACGGATATTCAATCGAGCGTTGTCACGGCGTGACATGGACCTCCATCACCCATCCTGCCGCGCGGCGCGCAGCTCCGCCCAGTACTCCAGCCGCTTGGCGATCTCGCGTTCGAAGCCCCGATCGCGCGGGCGGTAGAACTGCTCGCGCGCCATGCCGTCCGGGAAATAGTTCTGCCCAGAGAACGCGTCGTCGGCTTCGTGGTCGTACTGATAGCCGGCACCGTAGCCGAGGTCCTTCATCAGCCGCGTCGGCGCATTGAGGATGTGCGCCGGCGGCATCAGCGAACCGGTCGCCTTGGCCGAGGCCCGCGCCGCGCTATAAGCGCGTGTAGATCGCATTCGATTTCGGTGCGGTGCCGAGATAGATCACCACCTGGGCGATCGCCAGTTCGCCCTCGGGTGAGCCGAGCCGCTCGTAGGTCTCCCAACCCGCCAGCGCCTGGGTCAGTGCGTTGGGATCGGCCATGCCGATATCCTCGGCTGCGAAACGAACCAGCCGGCGCGCGATGTAGCGCGGGTCCTCGCCGCCGTTCAGCATGCGCGCGAACCAATACAGCGCCGCATCGGGATCCGAACCGCGCAGCGACTTGTGCAGCGCGGAGATCAGGTTGTAGTGCTCCTCGCGATCCTTGTCGTACAGCGCGGCGCGGCGGGCGAGCAGCGCGGCCAGCGCCGTCGGGTCCATCACCGGGGTATCGGCCGGCAGCGCGAAGATCTGCTCGGCCATGTTGAGCACGTAGCGGCCGTCGCCGTCGGCCATCGCGCGCAGCGTGGCGCGCGCCTCGGCATCCAGCGGCAGCGCGCGGCCGGTCTCGGCTTCCGCCCGCGCCAGCAGCGCCTCCAGCGCCGCATCGTCGAGCCGGCGCAGCACCAGCACCTGGCAGCGCGACAGCAGCGCGCCATTCAGCGCGAACGACGGGTTCTCGGTGGTGGCGCCGATCAGCGTGATCGTGCCGGTCTCCACCACGGGCAGAAAGCCGTCCTGCTGGGCGCGGTTGAAGCGGTGGATCTCATCGACGAACAGCAGCGTCCCCTGCCCGGTCCGCCGCCGCCGCGCCGCCTCGTCGAACGCGCGCTTGAGGTCGGCGACGCCGGAGAACACCGCGGAGAGCTGCACGAAATGCAGCCCCGAGCGGGCGGCGAGCAGGCGCGCGATGGTGGTCTTGCCGCAGCCGGGCGGGCCCCACAGGATCAGCGAGGCCAGCGAGCCACGGTCCAGCATCCGGGTGAGCGTGCCGTCCGGGCCGAGCAGATGGTCCTGCCCCACCACCTCGTCGAGCGAGCGCGGGCGCAGCCGGTCGGCGAGGGGGCGCGGGCCGGGCGGCGCCTCGGGTTCGGCAGGAGGACCGAACATATCGTCCTGGGGTGCAGGTCTGATTGCCACGATTCCCATATAATACACCGCCGCAAGCGCAAGAAGCGGAGTGCGTAACCGTGTAGGAGCGTGCCAGGGTGGCGCCTTCTGGAGGGGCCCCGATCCGATGCATCACATTTGCCTGGCGCTCATCCTCGCGACACTGGCGCCCGGCCCACTGGTTCCGGCTTCCGACAGCGATCAGCAGGCGGTCTCCGCCAGCAGCCGCACGGGCAAGGAGCGCCTGACCGACAAGGCGTCTGATGAGCAGCGCGTGGATGACTGCAAAGTGCCGCCGGCAAAGCGGACCCGCGCGAGACCGACAGGCTGTGGCCTTGGAGAGGACCGACAGTCAGCCGGCGAGTAAGCCGCTGACCTGCCATGCGAAGGATTACGCCGGTTCGGCTTCCTCTTCCTGCACCTGCTTCGGCCCGCTGTCCTGGCCCTTCGCGGCGACATCGCGATCCACCAGTTCGATCACCGCCATGTCGGCGGCATCGCCATACCGGGTGCCCGCCTTCAGCACCCGACAATACCCGCCGGAGCGCGCACGATACCGCTGCGCCAGCGGTCCGAACAGCTTCGCCACCATCGCATCGTCGCGCAGTTGCGCGTGGGCGAGCCGCTGGTTGGCCAGCCCACCCTTCTTGCCCAGCGTGATCAGCTTCTCCGCCACCGGGCGCAACTCCTTCGCCTTCGGCAGCGTGGTGGTGATCTGCTCGTGCTTGATCAGCGCCGCGGCCATGTTGCGGAACATGGCCTGGCGATGGCTGGACGTAACGCCGAGCTTCCGGCCGGCTACCCCGTGACGCATAGTCCGCTACCCCTTCAGAACGGCTCTTCCATCCGCTTGGCCAAGTCCTCGATGTTCTCCGGCGGCCAGCCCGACACGCTCATGCCAAGCGACAGCCCCATCGAGCCAAGCACCTCCTTGATCTCGTTCAGCGACTTTCTGCCGAAGTTCGGCGTGCGCAGCATTTCCTGCTCGGACTTCTGCACCAGGTCGCCGATATAGACGATGTTG
Source organism: uncultured Alphaproteobacteria bacterium (assembly GCA_963819855.1). Classification (GTDB taxonomy): domain Bacteria; phylum Pseudomonadota; class Alphaproteobacteria; order Acetobacterales; family Acetobacteraceae; genus JAMXLO01. The sequence goes on along the minus strand of CAWFYC010000021.1, from coordinate 569,123 downwards.
TCGTTCTTCAGGCAGTTCGCCGAGCGCACCGACAGCTCCAGCTCGTCCACCTTGCGCAACAGGTTGCGGTTGAACGGCAGGTTGTCTTCCGGCTCCTCAGCGCGGATCTGCTGCGGCTCCTCGAAGTTGATGAAGAGCTGCAACTGGTCCTGCAGGATGCGCGATGCCAGCGCCACCGAATCCTCCGGCGTTACGGCGCCGTTGGTCTCGACAGTCAGTAGCAGCTTGTCGAAGTCGGTGACCTGGCCGACGCGTGTCGGCTCCACGCGATACGACACCCGGCGCACCGGCGAGTAGATCGAATCCACCGGGATCAGCCCGATCGGCGCATCCTCCGGCCGGTTCACCGACGAGGGCTGGTAGCCCTTGCCCAGGTTGACCGTGAACTCCATGCCGAGCTTCACGCCGTCGTCCAGCGTGCAGATGACCAGCTCGGGATTCATAATGTCGATGTCGTGGCCGGCCTGGATCTGGCCGGCGCGCACCTCGCCCGGCCCGGTGGCGGTCAGCGTCATCCGCTTCGGGCCCCTCGCCGTGCATGCGCAGCGCAAGCTGCTTGATGTTCAGCACGATGTCGGTGACGTCCTCGCGCACGCCGGGGATGCTGCTGAACTCATGCAGCACGCCGTCGATCTGCACCGCCGTCACCGCCGCACCCTGCAGCGACGACAGCAGAATGCGCCGGATCGCATTGCCGAGCGTCATGCCGAAGCCACGCTCCAGCGGTTCGGCGACGATGGTGGCCATCCGCGACGGGTCGGCACCGGGCTCGACCTCGAGCTTCTCCGGCTTGATCAGGGACTGCCAGTTGCGCTGGATGACTGCACTCTGTCTCATGGTTCCAACCTTTCGGACCGCGGCTCAGGCCGGGGTCCAGCAACGACCGAATGGATCGGCACACTTCCTCCCGCTGTTGCGGGCTCCGCCTTACACGCGCCTGCGCTTGCGCGGCCGGCAGCCGTTGTGCGGGATCGGTGTCATGTCGCGGATGGCGGAGATCGAGAACCCGACCGCCTGCAGCGCCCGGAGCGCGCTCTCGCGTCCGGAGCCCGGCCCGCTGACCTCGATTTCCAGCATCTCCATCCCGTGCTCGCGCGCCTTCTTGCCGGCGTCTTCGGCGGCGACCTGTGCCGCATAGGGTGTCGACTTGCGGCTGCCCTTGAAGCCCTGGCTGCCGGAAGACGACCAGGCGATCGCGTTGCCCTGGGCGTCGGTGATGGTGATGACCGTGTTGTTGAACGTCGCCGCGACATGGGCAACGCCGGACGTGATATTCTTGCGCTCCTTCCTGCGGGGGCGCGTGGACGCGGCGGGTCTCGCCATGATGCTTTATCCTGCTGCTGCTGCTGAACGGCGATAGCCGAGGTCGGCTACTTGGTGACCTTCTTCTTGCCGGCGATCGCCACCGCCTTGCCTTTGCGCGTGCGCGCATTGGTGTGGGTGCGCTGACCGCGCACCGGCAGGCCGCGCCGGTGCCGCAGGCCGCGGTAGCAGCCCAGGTCCATCAGCCGCTTGATGTTCATCGCGACCTCGCGGCGGAGGTCGCCCTCGACCCGATAGTCCCGGTCGATCATCTCGCGGATCCGCAGGACCTCCTCGTCCGAGAGCTGGTTGACCCGGCGTTCGTCCGGGATTGTCAGTTTTTCGCAGATCTCGGCGGCCTTGGACGGGCCAATGCCATAGATGTAGCGCAGTCCGATGGTCACCCGCTTGTTGGTCGGGATGTTCACGCCGGCAATACGTGCCACGCCGTTGCTCCTAGGGAATGTCCGCGGGGGCGCAGTCCCGCAGGAAAGCGCCGGAGCGGGGAATATAGTCCGGGTTACCGACGAGTTAACGACAGCAGGTCAAATTACCGTGCGCGGAGTGTCTCTGGGGAAACCAAACCTTCGCCGCCGGCGCCCAGACGAGGGGCGGACGGACCGCCGCTCCGGAACCTTCGCAGCCATTGTCGTCGCCCAGGTTCATGCCGCCCGCCTGCCGGGCAAAGTGTCGTATCAGCCAGGCGGCTGCAGGCCCCGGCGGCGTGTCGGTGCGGTAAATCGCGTGGAAAGCATAGAAACCGCCGGTCCACTCCGCGAGGTCGAGCCGTTTCAGACGCCCCGCGGCGAGGTCATTGCGCACCATCGGTTCGGGCATGTTGCCCCACCCGATGCCTGCCAGCAGCAGCGCATGCTTGGAGCCCAGGTCCGCCAGGCGCCACGTCCTGACACCGATCACCGAAAAATCCCGACCCTCGGTCAATGTCGAGCGATCGGTCAGCACGAGTTGCACAAAGTCCCGTGCCGCCCCCGGCGGATGCGTCCCATGCGACAACGGGTGGTTCGGCGCTGCGACGGGAATCAGATCCACCCCACCCACCTTGATCCGCTCGATGCCCGGCAGGGTCGCGTCCACGCCGCTGATGCCGACATCGGCGACGCCGGAATGGACCAGCTGCGTCACGGCTCCAAGCGCCTCGACATAGAGTCGCAACGCGACGGTCGGGAATGTCGCCTCCAATGCCTGCATGGCATCGACCAGCCGCGCCGTCGGCAGCATCACATCGACGGCGAGACCGATCTGCGCCTCCACGCCGTCAAGCAGCCCCTTGACCTTGGCGCGCAGGTTGTCGACGCCAACCGATACCGAGCGAGCTTCCGACAGCACGGCGCTGCCGGCCTCGGTCAATATCGGCCTCCGCGTCCGGTCGCGATCGAACAATTGCACGCCGAGTTGCTGTTCCAGATTGGTGATCGCGTAGCTGACCGCGGATGTGGCCCGCCTGAGCCGACGGCCTGCCGCTGCGAAACTTCCCGTCTCGACCACCGCGATGAACACGGTGAGCTGCTCGAAACTCGGCACCCCTGGCCGCGGCATTTCTACTACCTTGAACAGTGCCTCTGGCATTTTACCGCTATTCCAGAACCAGGAGAACGCGTATCTCGCGCTCGAACGATCCAGGACAAGCGTCGGAGGAGATCATGACCGAAGCACGGAAGCCGCGGCTGGTCGGCATCAACCATGTCGCGATCGAAGTGGGCAACATCGAAGAGGCGCTGGAGTGGTATGGGCGGATCTTCGATTTCACGCTGCGCGGCAAGGGCGAGCGCAACGCGTTCATCGACATGGGCGATCAGTTCATCAATATGACCCTGCTGCCGGACCACGCGACGGTCGGCGTCGAGAAGCGGCATATCGGCCTTGTCGTCGACGACCGCAGCCGCATCATCGAGCTGGCGACAGCGGCAGGGGCGCGCTTCGTCGACGGGCCATTTCTCGATTTTCTCGATCCATGGGGTAATCGGCTCGAGATCATCGAATATGCCAACATCCAGTTCACCAAGGCCCCCAATGTGATGCGCGGCATGGGCCTGGCGCTCGCCAAGAACGACAAGGCAAGACAGGAGCTGGCCGACAAAGGCATGACCGAATCAGCGGGAGGCCAGGTCACCAAGGGCACCGTCGTTCCCGCGGGCGGCGGCAAGCATTTCAACTCGTCGGCCCCCGGCCGTTCCTTCACGCTGAAGCTGCTCGGCTGCCAGACTGGCGAGAGCATCATGATGTTCGAGGAAACTCTGCCTCCTGGCACCACGAGCCTCCATCATCTGCACCACGATAGTGATGAGGTCGCCTGGGTGCTCGCCGGGGAAATCACCTTCAAGATCGGCGACGAAGTCACCGTCGGTGGACCCGGTACTTGCGCCTTTATGCCGCGCGATATTCCGCATGCGTGGAAGAACACCGGCAGCGAGACCGGTCGCGTCCTGTTCCTCTACACCCCCGCCGCGGCCGGCGGCTTCATCGAAGCGATGTCCGAGGGCCGCCCGACCGACAAGGAGGGATGGTCGGACCTCTACGAGCGCCATCGGTGGGAGGTCGTCGGCCCAAATCCGCTCTGAGGTTGGGTCGTCGGCAACCGCTGCGGCAAGTCGCACCGGAGCGACCCGAGGCGCGGATCGAGGGCTGTCACCCGTCGTCGCCCTACTATCTCAAACTGTAGCCAAGCAATCTCGGGCGCCCGAGTAGATCGCCTCCAGCGAGCGGCACAGGCCTGCGCTGTCGCAAGCCGCGCTGCCAAGCAACCGCTGCCGCATGCCGGCACGTAGCGCCGTCAGCATGGCAGGCGTCCCCTCGTCCAGCGCCAACGCGACCCCGCATCGGACAAAGTCCGCCTGGTCCGCCGCGACCCATTCCGGCAAGCCCGCTGCGAGCAATAGCGACCGGCTGGTTCGGCTGGCCCAGCGGTCGCCGGTGAATGTCAGGACCGGCACGCCCTGCCACAGCGCCTCGGTGGTCGTCGTGCCGCCATTGTACGGGAACGTGTCGAGCGCAATGTCGATCTCGTCATAGCCGCGCAGGAAGTCGAAATGCTCGGCTCCGCCCAACAGCGTCAGACGATCCGGGAGTCACACCCTGTCGCACGAACCGCCCAGTCAGCGCCGCGCGATTGGACGGTTCATCCAGCGTCTGGTCGCGCAGCAGCAGCCGCGCCGTGGGCGCACCCAGCAGGATCCGTGACCACGCCGCCACCACCGGATCGGTGATCTTGTGGCCGATGCGAAGGAACCGAAGGTGAGCCAGCCGTTCCGGAGCACCGGTGGCGGCGCCACCTCGGGGACCGGGTAACGGACCTCGAACGCAAGGTAACTGCCCGGCACGCGGACGATGCGTTCGCAGTAGTGGCGCTCCTCGTCCGGCGTCACCACCGCCGCGTCGCCGACCAGCAGGTCGAACGCGGGGATCACCGCTGGTGGCATAGGTGTTGAACCATGCGATCTGACGTCGCAGCCGGCCGGTGGAGGAACAGTCCCAGCCGCGCCTGCCGGCTGTAGCCATTCAGATCGATCAGCACATCCAGCCCCACCTCACGCACGCGGTTTGCAAGCTCGGCGTTCGAAACTCCGCCGATCCGCCAGATGCGGTCGTCGGGGTGGTCGACATAACCGCTGGCCGCGGAGGGATCGGCACCGTCGGATAACAGATGGACCTCGAACCGGTCCCGGTCATGCCGATTGATCACGCCCCAGACCGGCTTCATCCAGTTGCGCGCGCCGAAGAATGCGCTGACGTAGCCGATACGCAGCTTCCTGGCGGTCGGACCCGGCACCGGTGCCATCGGGTGGATGCCGCGCGCGATCGACGCGACCCAGCTCTCGCGAACCGAGCGGATCGCCGCATGGTCGAGGCCGGGACAGCCAGGTGCGATGCAGGCAAGCGTACCCAGTGCGATGGCACGCACCTCGGGATCGCCGCCGTTCGCCGCCAGCCGGTACTCGGCGACGGCTGCGTCCACCTCGCCAAGCTCGAACAGCGCCTCGGCCAGAGTGCAGCGAGCGCCGGCGGCGTCCGGACGCTCCGCTACTACCCGGCGCAGTGCCGCAACCGCATCGCCATAGGCGTCAGTGCGACGCACAGGCACAGCCGAGACCGTACCAAGCCTCGATCAGCGACGGATCGGCCTGAACGGCACCACGGTAAGCGGCGGCGGCTGCCTCGTACTGCCGGCCCTGGTGCAGCGCGTCAGCCTCGCGCAGCGCCGTCCGTGCATCCACGGTTCAGGCCGGCGCGTGGCAGCACGCCGTCGATCTGCCGCGCCACTTCGTCGATGTCGGCCATCCCGTCGACCGTGCGCAGGATGCCTTGCGCCGCGTAGTGCGGCAGGATCGGCGCGGTCTGGCGATGATAGGCATCGAGCCGCGCCATCACCGTCTCGCGGTTGTCGTCGGCGCGGCGGGTGAACTCGTGCGAGCCGCACACGTCGCAGGTGCCGGCCACCGCCGTCGGCTTGAAGGTGTCGTGGTAGCCCGCGCCGCATTTCGCGCAGGTGAAGCGCCCGGCGATCCGATCGACCAGTGCGGCATCGTCCACGCGCAGCTCGATGACGCCGTCGAGCTTCATGCGCTTCTCCGCGAGCAGCCGGTCGAGCGCCTCGGCCTGCGGCACCGTGCGCGGGAACCCGTCCAGGATGAAGCCGTTCGCCGCGTCCGGGCTGCTCCACCCGCTCGCCCAACATGCGGATGATGATGTCGTCCGAGACCAGCTGTCCGGCTTCCATCACCGCCTTCGCCTCACGCCCGATCGGCGAACCGGCGGCCACCTCGGCGCGCAGCATGTCGCCGGTGGAGATCTGCGCGATGCCGTAGCGATCCTCCAGGCGCTTGGCCTGGGTTCCCTTGCCGGCGCCGGGCGGACCCAGCAGGATCAACCTCATTCGTGGTCCCGGGCGCCAGCCCGGCCCTCATCCGTCATGGCCGGACCTGATCCGGCCATCATCTGTGGCCTCGGACGCGGGCCTTGCGGATCAGGCCTTCGTACTGGTGCGCCAGCAGGTGCGACTGGATCTGCGTGACGGTGTCCATGGTGACCGACACCACGATCAGGATCGACGTGCCGCCAAAGTAGAACGGCAGCCCGTAGTCGCTGATCAGCACCTCCGGCAACAGGCAGACCGCCACCAGATACAGCCCGCCGACCGTGGTGAGCCGCGTCAGCACATGGTCGAAGTAGTCGGCGGTGGCGCTGCCCGGGCGGATGCCGGGGATGAAGCCGCCGTACTTCTTCAGGTTGTCCGCCGTCTCCTGCGGGTTGAACACCACGGCGGTGTAGAAATACGAGAAGAAGATGATCATCGCCGCGTAGAGCGCCATGTAGATCGGCGAGCCGTGCGACAGCTCGGTGGAGATCCATTGCAGCCAGCCGCCGCGCCGCCGCCTGCTGCCGAGAAGCCGGCGATGGTCGCCGGAATCAGCAGGATCGAGCTGGCGAAGATCGGCGGGATCACGCCCGAGGTGTTGATCTTCAGCGGCATGTGCGTCGAGTCGCCGCCGAACATGCGGTTGCCGACCTGGCGCTTCGGGTACTGGATCGCGATTCGCCGCTGCGCACGTTCGATGAACACGATGAACGCGATGACGAACACCGCCAGCACCATGAAGCCGATGATGAAGAACGGCGACAGCGCGCCGGTGCGCCCGAGATCGAGCAGCGATGCCAGCGCATTCGGCAGATTGGCGACGATGCCGGACATGATGATCAGCGAGGTGCCGTTGCCGACGCCGCGCGCGGTGATCTGCTCGCCGAGCCACATCAGGAACATGGTGCCGCCGACCAGCGTGATGACGCAGGAGAAGCGGAAGAACCAGCCGGGATCGATCACCGCGGCGCCGAAGCTGCCGCGCATGCTCTCCAGCCCCACGGCGATGCCATAGGACTGGAACATGGCGATGAACACCGTGAGGTAGCGGGTGTACTGGTTGAGCTTCTTGCGCCCCGCCTCGCCTTCCTTCTTCAGCGCCTCCAGCGTGGGGACCGCCGCGGTCATCAACTGGATGATGATGCTGGCGCTGATGTACGGCATGATGTTCAGCGCGAACACCGTCATGCGGCGCAGCGCGCCGCCGGTGAACATGTCGAACATGCCCAGGATGCCGCCGCCGTGCTGCTGCAGCATCTCGGTCATCACGCGGCATCGACGCCGGGCACCGGAATGTAGGTGCCGATCCGGTAGACGATCAGCGCGCCGAGGGTGAACCAGATGCGCTTCTTGAGCTCGGTCGCCTTGGAGAAGACACCAAGGTTGAGATTTGCCGCGAGTTGTTCGGCAGCAGAGGCCATGGAACGTCCCTCGTCAGTCGCGTCGTCCCTTGTACACCTCTCCCGCGTCAAGCGGGAGAGGTGTAGGCGTCAGCTGGCGGCCTCGACAGGTTCCCGGACGACCGTGGTGGTGACACTGCCGCCCGCCTTCTGCACCGCCTCGATCGCCGCCGCCGAGGCGCCGGACACGGTGATGGTGACCGCGCGGCTGATCTCGCCCTTCGCCAGCAGCCGCACGCCATCCAGCTTGCCGCGCACCAGCCCGGCCGCCCGCAGCGTGTCCTCATCGATCGGCTGCGCCGGCATCCAGCTTGCCGGCGTCGATCGCCGCCTCCAGCGCGCCGATGTTCACCGGCGCGTATTCCTTGCGGAACGGGTTCCAGAAGCCCCGCTTCGGCAGCCGCCGGTAGATCGGCATCTGCCCGCCCTCGAACGCCGTTCATCGACACGCCGGCGCGCGCCTTCTGGCCCTTCACGCCCTTGCCCGACGTCTTGCCCTTGCCTGACCCGATCCCGCGCCCGAGCCGCTTCGACTTCAGGCGCGCGCCGGCATTGTCGCGCAGTTCGTTCAGCTTCATCCGTGGTTCCGGGCGTCAGCCCGACCCTCCATTGCCATGGCGGCCAGACCCGCCCATCATGTCTGCTCCTCCACCTTGATCAGGTGGGCCACCTTGCGGATCATGCCGCGCACCGAAGGCGTATCCTCCAGCTCGCGCGTCCGCCGCATCTTGTTCAGCCCGAGACCGATCAGCGTCTCCTTCTGCCCAGGCTTGCGCCCGGCCGGAGAGCCGGTCTGCGTCACCCGCACCTTAGGCACTGGCCGTCTCCTCAGCCGGCGGGGTCGGGGGCACGGCGTCGCGGCGCGCGAACAGCTCCGACACCTTCTTGCCGCGCCGGTTCGCCACCGAGCGCGGCGAAGCGCACCGCTCCAGCGCGGCGAACGTCGCCTTCACCATGTTGTGCGGGTTGCGGCTGCCCAGCGACTTCGCCACCACGTCGCCGATACCCAGCGTCTCGAACACCGCGCGCAGCGGACCGCCGGCGATGATGCCGGTGCCGGCGACCGCAGTGCGCAGCACCACCTTGCCGGCGCCGTAGCGGCCCTCGATGTCGTGGTGCAGCGTGCGGCCTTCCTTCATCGGCACGCGGATCATGCCGCGCTTGGCACGCTCGGTCGCCTTGCGGATCGCCTCGGGCACCTCGCGCGCCTTGCCGGCGCCGTAGCCGACGCGGCCCTTCTGGTCGCCCACCACCACCAGCGCGGCGAACGCGAAGCGGCGGCCGCCCTTCACCACCTTCGCCACGCGGTTGATCGTCACCAGCTTGTCGGTCAGGCCGTCGTCGGCATCGCGGTCGCGATCCCGACCCCGGCCGCCTTCTCTCGCTTCACGTGCCATGTATCAGATTCCTTCAGAACGCCAGCCCGCCCTCGCGGGCGGCGTCGGCCAGCGCCTTGATGCGGCCGTGATAGAGATACGCCCCGCGGTCGAACACCACTTCCGTCACGCCCGCCGCCAGCGCGCGCTCCGCCACCAGCTTGCCGACCGCGGCCGCGGCGGCCTTGTCGGCGCCGGTGTGCAGCACCGCGCGCAGCGTCTTGTCGAGCGAGCGACGCGGCGGCCAGCGTGCGGCCCTGCGCATCGTCGATCACCTGCGCGTAGATGTGCTTGCCCGAGCGGAACACCGACAGCCGCGGCCGCCCGCCGGATTTGTGGCGCAACTGGAAGCGCAGGCGCTCGCGCCGCCGCGCCCGCAGGTCCTGCAGCGTGCTCATGGCCGCGTGCCCTCGCACGGAACCGTCATCCCCGCGAAAGCGGGGGCCCAGAGCATGGGTTCCCGCTTGCGCGGGAATGACGTACTGCGCGCCATTAGCGAGATAGCGCTCACTTCTTCTTCCCCTCCTTCCGGCGGATCTGTTCGGTCGAGTAGCGGATGCCCTTGCCCTTGTACGGCTCCGGCCCGCGGAAGCCGCGGATCTCCGCCGCCACCTGACCGACCAGACGCTTGTCCACACCTTCCACCTTGATCGCGGTCGGCCGCTCGCAGGTGATCTTGATGCCGTCCGGGATCGGATAGACGACCGGATGCGAGTAGCCCAGCGCGAGCTCCAGGTTCTTGCCCTGCACCGCGGCACGATAGCCGGTGCCGGTGATCTCCATCGACCGTTCGTAGCCGGTGGACACGCCCTTCACCATGCACGCGACCAGCGCGCGCGTGGTGCCCCACATCATCCGCGCCTGCCGCTCCTCGGTGCGCGGCTTCACCGTCACGTGGTTGCCTTCGACCGTCGGCCTCGATGTGATCGGTCAGCTCCAGCTTCAGCTCGCCCAGCTGTCCCTTGGCGGTCAGCAGGCGGCCGGCGATCGCCACCTGCACGCCCTGCGGGAATTTCCACCGGATACTTGCCGACGCGCGACATCGCACTCCCTCCTTCAACCCGCGTCAGAACACGCGGCAGAGGACTTCGCCGCCGACATTGGCAGCGCGCGCCTCGGCGTCGCTCATCACGCCGCGCGGCGTGGACAGGATGGAGATCGCCGAGGCCCGCATAGACCCGCGGCAGCTCCTTGATCTTCGAATAGACACGCCGGCCCGGCTTGGAGATGCGAGTGATCTCCTTGATCACCGGTTCGCCCTCGTTGTACTTCAGCTCGATGCGCAGCTGCGCGATGCCAGGCCGCAGCTCCTCGGCCGCGAAGCCGCGGATGAAGCCTTCGCGCTTCAGCACGTCCAGCACATTCGCGCGCAGCTTCGACGCCGGCGCCATGCACATCGAATGGCGCGCACGCTGCGCATTGCGGATGCGTGTCAGCATATCGCCCAGGGGATCGGAATTCGACATCTGCCCGTTCCCTCTCCTTACCAGCTCGCCTTGACCATGCCGGGGATCTGCCCGCCGTTGGCCAGATCGCGCAGCTTGATGCGGCACAGCTTGAACTTGCGATAGTTGCCGCGCGAACGCCCGGTCAGCTCGCAGCGCAGCCGCACGCGCACCAGCGCGCCGTTGCGCGGCAGCTGCGCCAGCTTCAGCGACGCGTTGAAGCGATCCTCCACCGGCAGCGTGCGATCCATGATGATCGCCTTCAGCGCGCCGCGCTTCGACTTGTCGCGCTTCGCCATGTATTCCCGCCTGGCATTGCGATTGACCTGCGAGGTCTTGGCCATCCCAAATTCCTCAGTTGGCGAACGGCAGATCGAAGGCCTTCAACAGTGCCTTCGCTTCCGCGTCCGTCTTGGCGGTGGTGACGAACTGGATGTCCATCCCACGCACCGATTCCACCCGGTCGTAGTTGATCTCCGGGAACACGATCTGTTCCTTCATCCCCATGGCGAAGTTGCCGCGCCCGTCGAAGCCCTTGCCGGCAATGCCGCGGAAATCGCGCACCCGCGGCATCGCGATGGTGACCAGCCGGTCCAGAAACTCGTACATGCGCGCCTTGCGCAGCGTCACCTTGCAGCCGATCGGCAGGCCCTTGCGGATCTTGAACCCGGCGATCGCCTTCTTCGCCAGCGTCTTCACCGGCTTCTGCCCGGCGATCGCAGTAAGTTCGTCCACCGCCGCGTCGAGCTTCTTCTGATCGCCGGTCGCCTCGCCGACGCCCATGTTGATGACGATCTTGTCCAGCTTCGGCACCTGCATCGGGTTGCTGTAGCCGAACTCCTGCCTGCAGCTTGCTGCGCACCTCCTCGAGGTAGCGCTTCTGCAGCCGCGGCATCTCCTCGGGGGACGCGGCGACCGGACCGGCACTGGCCGCCGCTTCCGCTGCCTTCGCCCGTTCGGCGCGCGCCTCCGCCTTGCCGCCCTTGATCGGCGGGCCGGCACCGCGGTTGCCACCCTTCGGTGCACCACCCTTCGGTGCACTGCTCTTCGGTTTGTTCTTCGATCCGCTCATCGCCTGGCCCTCAGCTCTCGATCACTTCGCCAGTCACCTTCGCGACGCGCACCTTCCGCCCGTCGTCCAGCACGCGGAACCCGACCTTGGTCGGCTTTTCGCTGCGCGGATCGATCAGCATCAGGTTGGACAGATGGATCGCCGCCTCCTGCTCGCGGATGCCGCCAGGCTCCTGCATGCCGCGCGGCTTCATGTGCCGCGTCGCCAGCGCCACGCCCTGCACCACCGCCCGATCGGCCTTCGGCAGCACGCGCAGCACCTCGCCGCGACGCCCCTTGTTGACACCGGTGATCACCACCACCGTGTCGCCCTTGCGGATGCGCGCGGCCATCACAAGACCTCCGGCGCCAGCGACATGATCTTGGTGAATTTCCGCGCGCGCAGTTCACGCACCACCGGACCGAAGATGCGCGTGCCGATCGGCTCGAGCTGCTTGTTGATCAGCACCGCCGCATTGCGGTCGAAGCGGATCGCGCTGCCGTCGCCGCGCCGCACCGGGAACGCGGTGCGCACGATCACCGCCTGGTGCACGTCGCCCTTCTTCACCTTGCCGCGCGGGATCGCCTCCTTGATCGAGACGACGATGACGTCGCCCACCGAGGCGGTCTTGCGCTTCGATCCGCCCAGCACCTTGATGCACTGCACGCGGCGCGCGCCGGAGTTGTCGGCGACTTCCAGGTTGGTCTCGACCGAGATCATGCCGCCGCTCCTTCGCTTGCGCGAGCGCTTCACCATTGCGCTCGACCACCAGCCAGGTCTTGCGCTTGCTGATCGGGCGGCACTCCTCGATGCGCACCGTGTCGCCGATCTTGCACAGGTTCGCTTCGTCATGCGCCGCGTACTTCTTCGAGCGGCGGATGAACTTCTTGTACAGCGGATGCATGACGCGACGATCGACCAGGACCGTGACGGTCTTGTCCATCTTGTCGCTCGTCACCCGCCCGCTCAGCACGCGCTTTGGCATTTCGCGCCGGTCTCCTTACGACTTCGCCGCGGAGCGATGTCTTCTCCGCCATGATGGTCTTCACCCGCGCGATCTGCCGGCGCACCTGCTTCACGCGGCCCACGCCTTCCTGCTGCCCGGTCGCGCGCTGGAAGCGCAGGTTGAACTGCTCCTTGCGCAGATCGAGCAGCATCGTGCTCAGCTCGTCCGGCGTCTTCGCCCGCACATCGGTCGCCTGCTTCGCCATCACGCGTCTCCGATGCGGGCGACGAAGCGCGTCCGGATCGGCAGCTTCGCGGCACCCAGCGTCAGCGCCTCGCGCGCCAGTTCCGCCGGCACGCCATCGATCTCGAACATGATCCGCCCGGGCGCCACGCGGACACACCCAGAACTCCGGCGAACCCTTGCCGGAGCCCATGCGCACCTCGGCCGGCTTCGGTCGACACCGGCACGTCGGGGAAGATGCGAATCCACACCCGCCCGGTGCGCTTCATCGCGCGCGTGATGGCGCGCCGTGCCGCCTCGATCTGCCGCGCGGTCAGCCGCTCCGGCTCCAGCGCCTTCAGCCCATACGGTGCCGAAGTTCAGCGCCGTGCCGCCCTTGGCATTGCCATGGATGCGGCCCTTGTGCGCCTTGCGGTACTTGGTGCGCTTCGGTTGCAGCATGTTCGCCTACCGATCCATCTACCGTTGCGGCGCCTGTTCGGCGGCGCGGCGGTCCTGCGCCAGCGGGTCGTGCGCCAGGATCTCGCCCTTGAACACCCACACCTTCACGCCGCAGGTGCCGTAGGTGGTCTTCGCCGTCGCCTCGCCGAAATCGATGTCGGCGCGCAGCGTGTGCAGCGGCACGCGGCCTTCGCGATACCACTCGACGCGGGCGATTTCCGCGCCGCCCAGCCGGCCGCCGCAATTGATCCGGATGCCCTGCGCGCCTAGCCGCATCGCCGACTGCACCGCGCGCTTCATCGCGCGGCGGAACGCGACGCGACGCTCGAGCTGCTGGGCGATGTTCTCGGCCACCAGTTGCGCGTCGATCTCCGGCTTGCGGATTTCCACGATGTTCAGCGCGACCTCGGCATTGGCCATCTTGCTGAGGTCCTTCTTCAGCACCTCGATGTCCTGGCCCTTCTTGCCGATCACCACGCCGGGACGCGCCGCATAGATCGTCACCCGCGGCTTCTTCGCCGGCCGCTCGATCACCACGCGCGACACGCCGGCGCCATGCAGCTTCTTGCGCAGGTGGCCGCGCAGCTTCAGGTCCTCGTGCAGCAGCTTGGAATAGTCGGCGCCGGCGAACCAGCGGCTGTCCCAGGTGCGGTTGATGCCGAGCCGCAGCCCGATCGGATTGACCTTGTGACCCATCTATGCGGCCTCCGTCCTGTTCATGCCTGGGCGCGTTCGGCGACGACGATCTTCAGATGGCTGAACCATTTTTCCACGCGCGCCGCGCGTCCGCGGCCGCGCGCATGGAACCGGCGCATCACCACCGAGCGCCCGACCTCGGCGCGCGACACCACCAGCCGATCGACGTCGAGCTGATGGTTGTTCTCGGCATTGGCGATCGCGCTCTCCAGCGCCTTCTTCACCTGCTGCGCGATGCGGCGCTTGGAGAAGGTCAGCGTCGCGACCGCCTGCGCCGCCGGCTGGTTGCGGATCAGCCCCGCCACCAGGTTCAGCTTGCGCGGCGAGACGCGCAGGTTCGACACGATCGCCTGCGCCTCGGTGTCGGCGATGCCGCGCGGATGACCGGGCTTGCTCATGACCGCCTCGCCCGCTTGTCGCCGGAGTGGCCGGTGAAGGTGCGCGTCGGCGAGAACTCGCCGAACTTGTGGCCCACCATGTTCTCGTTCACCTGCACCGGCAGGAACTTGTGGCCGTTGTAGACGCCGAAGGTCAGGCCGACGAACTGCGGCAGGATCGTCGAGCGGCGCGACCAGATGCGGATGATCTCGTTGCGGCCCGACGCGCGCGACGCTTCCGCCTTGTTGAGCAGATAGCCGTCGACGAACGGACCCTTCCAGACGGAACGTGCCATCCTACTTGCCCTTGTTGCGGCGGCGGATGATCATCTTGTCCGTCCGCTTGTTGCTGCGCGTCTTGTAGCCCTTGGTCGGCTGGCCCCACGGCGAGACCGGATGCCGCCCGCCCGAACTGCGCCCTTCGCCGCCGCCCAGCGGATGATCCACCGGGTTCATCACCACGCCGCGGTTGTGCGGCACGCTTGCCCAGCCAGCGCGTGCGGCCGGCCTTGCCGATCTTCTGGTTCATGTTGTCGGGGTTCGACACCGCGCCGATCGAGGCCATGCACTCGGCGCGCACGCAGGCGCAGTTCGCCCGACATCAGCTTGATCTGCGCCCAGCCGGCATCCTTGCCGACCAGCTGCGCATAGGTGCCCGGCGGCGCGCGCGATCTTGCCGCCGGCGCCGGGCTTCATCTCGATGTTGTGGATGATCGTGCCGACCGGGATCGCCGCCATCGGCATCGCGTTGCCCGGCTTGATGTCCACCCGCTGGCCGGACACCACGCTGTCGCCCGCGCGCAGACGCTGCGGCGCGATGATGTACGACAGCTCGCCGTCCTGGTACTTCACCAGCGCAATGAAGGCGCGTGCGGTTCGGATCGTATTCCAGCCGCTCCACCGTCGCCGGCACATCGAACTTGCGGCGCTTGAAATCGACGAAGCGATACGACTGCTTGTGCCCGCCGCCGATGAAGCGGCTGGTGATGCGGCCGTGGTTGTTGCGCCCGCCGGTGCCGGTCTTGCCCTCGGTCAGCGCCTTGACCGGCTTGCCCTTCCACAGCTCGGAACGGTTGATCAGCACCGTGCCGCGCAGGCTCGCCGTGACCGGATTGAACTGTCTGAGTGCCATCTCGCGTGTGCCCTATGCGAGGCCGGTGGTGAAATCGATCGACTGGCCGGCGGCCAGCTTGACGAACGCCTTCTTCACGTCCGAACGCTGGCCGGGCCGGCCCTTGAACCGCTTGGTCTTGCCCTTCTGCACCAGCGTGTTCACCGCCAGCACAGTGACGCCGAACAGACCCTCGATCGCCGCCTTGATCTCGCGCTTGGTCGCATCGCTCGACGACGCGGAATACGAACTGGCCGCTCTCCGACAGCATCGTCGCCTTCTCGGTGATCAGCGGGGCGCGGATGATCTGGTACATCGCCTCGCGCGACAGCGCCGGCTTGCGTTTGATCGTCCCGCTCATGCCACGCCTCCGTTGGCCTTCGGACCGAGCCGCTGCTTCAGCCCCTCGACGCCGGCGGTGGTGATCGCCAGCACGTCGTGGTTCAGGATGTCGTAGACGTTGGCGCCGACCGTCGGCAGCACGTCGATGCCCGGGATGTTGCGGCTGGCGCGCAGGAAGCCCGCATCCACCGCGTGATCGACGATCAGCACCGAGCGCCAGCCAAGCGCCTTCAGCTGCTTCGCCAGTTCGCCGGTCTTCGTCGCGCCGTTCGCCGCGTCGAGCACCACCAGCTTGCCGTCCGCCTGCTTCTGCGACAGCGCCGAGATCAGCCCGAGCCGGCGCACCTTCTTGTTCAGGCTGTATTCGTGCGAGTGCGGCACCGGCCCGTGCACGACGCCGCCCTTGCGGAACTGCGGCGCGCGCAGGCTGCCCTGGCGCGCATTGCCGGTGCCCTTCTGCCGATACGGCTTCTTGGTCGTGCCGGACACGTCGTTCAGGCCCTTGGTGCTGTGCGTGCCGGCGCGGCGCTTCGCCAACTGCCAGTGCACCACTCGCGCCATGATGTCGGCGCGCGGCTTGGCGGCGAAGATGTCGTCCGGCAATTCGGCGCTGCCGGCGCTCGTCTTGTCGAGTGTGGTGATTTCGATCTGCATCGCTCAGCCCGCCTGCGCTTCGACGAGCGCCGCCGGATACGGCGCGTCCGCCGGGCGCGCGCGCTTCACCGCGTCGCGCACCAGCACGTAGCCGCCCTTGGCACCGGGCACCGCGCCCTTGATCATCAGCAGGCCCTTCTCCGCATCCACCGCGGCGACTTCCAGATTCAGCGTGGTGACCCGCTCGACGCCGAGATGTCCGGCCATCTTCTTGTTCTTGAAGGTCTTGCCAGGATCCTGCCGGTTGCCGGTCGAGCCCAGGCTGCGATGGCTGATCGACACGCCGTGGCTGGCTTCGAGTCCGGAGAAATTCCAGCGCTTCATGCCGCCGGCGAAACCCTTGCCCTGCGTGGTGCCGCACACATCGACGTGCTGGCCGACCGCGAAATGCGCCGCCGACAGCGTCGCACCCGGCTCCAGCAGCGCATCGGCCGCCACGCGGAATTCCACCAGCTTCGCCTTCGGCTCCACCTTCGCCTTGGCGAAGTGGCCGCGGTTCGGCTGCGAGACGTTCTTCACCTTGGCCTTGCCCCAGCCGAGCTGCACCGCGTTGTAGCCGTCCTTCTCCGCGGTGCGCTGCGCGACCACCTGCAAGCCGTCGAGCTGCAGCACGGTGACCGGCACATGCGTGCCGTCATCCTGGAAGATCCGGGTCATGCCCAGCTTCTTGGCCAGCAATCCGGTGCGCTTGCTGATTGCCATCCGGCTTCAGATCTTGATCTCGACGTCGACGCCGGCGGCGAGGTCGAGCTTCATCAGCGCGTCCACCGTCTGCGGCGTCGGCTCGACGATGTCCAGCAGCCGCCGATGCGTGCGGATCTCGAACTGCTCGCGGCTCTTCTTGTCGACGTGCGGCGAGCGGTTGACGGTGAAGCGCTCGATATGCGTCGGCAGCGGGATCGGTCCGCGGATCTGCGCACCCGTGCGCTTGGCCGTGTTGACGATCTCCTTCGTGCTGTTGTCCAGCACGCGGTGATCGTAGGCCTTCAGCCGGATGCGGATATTCTGGTTGTCCATCGCCATCGTGTTTCCCGGGTCCCCTGCAAACGTCACCGGCGCCCCACCTTGCCGTGGGGCGCCGGTGCCGATGTTCTCCGCTAGGCCGTGATGCTGGCGACGACGCCGGCGCCGACCGTTCGGCCGCCTTCGCGAATGGCGAAGCGAAGCTGTGCATCCATGGCGATCGGCGCGATCAGTTCCACGTCCATCGTCACGTTGTCGCCCGGCATCACCATCTCGGTGCCTTCCGGCAACTGCACCACACCGGTCACGTCGGTGGTGCGGAAGTAGAACTGCGGCCGATAGTTGGTGAAGAACGGCGTGTGACGGCCGCCCTCCTCCTTGGTCAGGATGTACGCCTCGGCCTTGAACTTGGTGTGCGGCGTGATCGAGCCGGGCTTCGCCAGCACCTGGCCGCGCTCGATGTCCTCGCGCTTGGTGCCGCGCAGCAGCGCGCCGATGTTGTCGCCGGCCTCGCCCTGGTCGAGCAGCTTGCGGAACATCTCGACGCCGGTGACCACGGTCTTCTGGGTCGCCCGGATGCCGACGATCTCGACTTCCTCGCCGACCTTGATCACGCCGCGCTCGACGCGGCCGGTGGCGACGGTGCCGCGGCCGGAGATCGAGAACACGTCCTCGACCGGCATCAGGAACGGACGGTCGGTCGCGCGCACCGGCTGCGGGATGTAGCTGTCGACCGCATCCATCAGCTCCAGGATGGACTTCTCGCCCATCTCCGGCTCGCGGTCTTCCAGCGCGCACAGCGCCGAGCCCTTGATGATCGGGATGTCGTCGCCGGGGAACTGATAGGACGACAGCAGCTCGCGCAGCTCCATCTCGACCAGTTCGATCAGCTCGGGATCGTCCACCATGTCGATCTTGTTGAGGTAGACCACCAGCGCCGGCACGCCGACCTGGCGGGCGAGCAGGATGTGCTCGCGGGTCTGCGGCATCGGGCCGTCGGCGGCGGAGACCACCAGGATGGCGCCGTCCATCTGCGCCGCGCCGGTGATCATGTTCTTCACGTAGTCGGCGTGGCCGGGGCAGTCGACGTGCGCGTAGTGGCGCTTCGCCGTCTCATACTCGACGTGCGCGGTGGCGATCGTGATGCCGCGCGCCTTCTCTTCCGGCGCCTTGTCGATCTGGTCGTACGCCGTGAAGGTCGCGCCGCCGGTCTTCGCCAGCACCTTGGTGATCGCAGCCGTCAGCGTCGTCTTGCCATGATCCACGTGACCGATCGTGCCGACGTTGCAGTGCGGCTTGGTGCGCGCGAATTTCGCCTTGGCCATCGTCTTTGTCTCCGTTGATCAGTTACCAGCGGTAGTGGCTGAAGGCCTTGTTCGCCTCCGCCATCCGGTGGGTGTCTTCACGCTTCTTCACCGCCGAGCCGCGGTTGTTCACCGCGTCCAGCAGTTCGTTCGACAGCCGGTCTTCCATCGTGTGCTCGCCGCGCTTGCGGGCGGCGTCGATGATCCAGCGGATCGCCAGCGCCTGGCGGCGTTCCGTGCGGACTTCCACCGGCACCTGGTAGGTGGCGCCGCCGACGCGGCGCGAGCGCACCTCGACCGCCGGCTTCACGTTGTCCAGCGCCTCGTGGAACATGCGCACCGGATCGGCCTGCGCGCCGCCGCGACGCTTCATCACGTCGAGCGCGCCGTAGACGGTGCCCTCGGCGACCGACTTCTTGCCGTCGTACATCAGCGCGTTCATGAAGCGGCTGATCACGATGTCGCCGAACTTGGCGTCCGGCAGGATCTCGCGTTTGACGGCGCGGCGGCGGCGGCTCATGTGCTCCTCCTCACTTCGGCCGCTTGGCGCCGTACAGCGAACGGCGCTGGCGGCGTTTGGCGATGCCCTGGGTGTCGAGCACGCCGCGCAGAATATGGTACCGCACGCCCGGCAGGTCCTTCACGCGGCCGCCGCGGATCAGCACCACCGAGTGTTCCTGCAGGTTGTGCCCCTCGCCCGGGATGTAGCTCACCACCTCATAGCCGTTGGTCAGCCGCACCTTCGCCACCTTGCGCAGCGCCGAGTTCGGCTTCTTCGGCGTCGTCGTATAGACGCGCGTGCAGACGCCGCGCTTCTGCGGGCAGCCCTGCAGCGCCGGAACCGTGTTCCGCGTCTTCTGTCGCTCGCGCCCGTTGGCGATGAGCTGGTTGATCGTCGGCATCGCGCCTCTTTCATTCCGTTCGGCCGCCCCCGTAATGGGCGAACCGTCATCTGACAGGCAAAGCCCGCCGGCTGGGAGCGTCCCATCCTGCGGGTCCTGGAGCCCACGGCCTAGGCCCGCCGGTCGATCCGGAGGCGGTGCCGCACGCGACTTCGGCCTGCAAACGACGGCCGCCCGCTCACGCCTTACCGGGTCGGCCAGAGGGGGCGGAACCTAGTGATGGGCCCGAGGGGAGTCAATATCGTCAACGCGCGATTCGTCGGCGGGTCTGTATCGAACGCATCGCCTCGGTCAGGCGGCGCGTCGCTGCAGCCGCCCGCCATCCGCCAGGATTGCTGCCGCCAGTTCGGCCGCCGGCCCGCGCTCCTGCCGCCCCGCACCCAGCACCACGAACTCCACATCCCCCAGATCGGGCAGCCGGTACACCGCCGCCATCTCCGACAGCCCCTCCGGCATCAAGCCGCGCGCATGAACCGTGACGCCGAGACCGGCCAGCGCCGCTGCCCGCAGCCCGCTCAGACTGCCGCTGGAGCAGACGATCCGCCAAGGCCGTCCCGCCTTCTCCAGCGTTTCCAGCGCCGCGGTCCGGGTGATGCTCGGCGGGGTGTAAAGGATCAAGGGCAACGGCTGGCCGGCCTCGATCCGCGTCGCCTCGGTGCCGATCCAGGCCAGCCGGTCGCGCCACACCAGCCGGCCTTGGTCATCGCCGGGCCGGCGCTTGCACAGCACCAGGTCGAGGTCGCCGGCATCCAGCATCTGGTACAGCGTGGCGCTCAGGTCCACGGTCAGTGCCAGATCGACCAGCGGATGCTGATGGACAAAGTCGCTTAGTACCTCGGGCAGGCGCGAAGCGACAAAATCCTCCGACGTGCCGAAGCGCACCCGGCCGCGCAGTTGCGAACCGGCGAAATAGCGGCGCGCCCGCTCATTGGCCTCCAGGATAGAGCGAGCGAAGCCCTCCATCGCCTCGCCGTCGGGCGTCGGCACGACGGAATGGGTATCGCGGACGAACAGGCGCCGTCCCGCCTCCTGCTCCAGCTTGCGAATGTGCTGGCTGATGGTGGACTGGCGCAACCCGAGCCGGCGGCCCGCCTCGCTGAAGTTGCGGGCCTGGGCGACCGCGAGAAAGCTCTCCAGCAGCACCGGGTCCAGCACGGCAGCGCTCCGCTTATCACGGTAAGCGATTACAATAAGCGGCGCGAGCGTACTTCACAATGGCCCCAGGTGGCCGGATATTCACCGCCCATGAACACGCTGCTCTCCCGGCTGAACTTTGATCCCTACATCGCCAGCATTCTGGGCATAGCGGCGCTGGCTTCCGCGCTGCCCGCCGCAGGTCTGGGAATGACAGTGGCCAACGGCGGCAGCACCGCGATGATCGCGCTGATGTTCTTCCTGCAAGGTGCGCGCCTCGCGCCACGGGCGGCATTGGCCGGTGCCCGGCACTGGCGGCTGCACGCGGCGGTGCTGGGCAGCACCTTTCTATTGTTCCCGGCGCTCGGACTGACCGCGCGAGCTGTCGCACCAGGGCTGCTGACGCCGTCGCTATGGGCCGGGGTGCTGATGCTGTGCGTGCTGCCGTCCACGGTGCAGTCCTCGATCGCCTTCACCTCGATCGCGCGCGGCAATGTCGCCGCGGCGCTGTGCGCGGCGACCGCGTCCAACTTGTTCGGCATCCTGCTGACGCCGCTGCTGGCAGGTCTGCTGCTGAGCGCGCATGGCGGATTCTCGGCGCGTGGCGTGGGCGACATCGTGCTCCAGCTGCTGCTGCCGTTCGTCGTGGGTCAACTTGCGCGGCCATGGATCGGCGAATGGGTCATCCGCCGCAAGCAGCTCACCAGCCTGGTCGACCGCGGCTCGATCCTGCTCGTGGTGTACGTCGCGTTCAGCGAGGGCGTGACGCACGGCATCTGGCATCAGCTCGACGCAGGCCAGTTCGCCGCGCTGTTGCTGCTGGATGCGGCACTGCTGGCGGCGGTCCTGCTGGCGACCGCCGGGATCGGCCAGATGCTCGGGCTTGGCCGGGCCGATCGGATTACCGTTGTGTTCTGCGGCTCGAAGAAGAGCCTGGCGAGTGGCCTGCCGATGGCCAGCGTGCTGTTCGCCGGCCAGTCACTCGGGTTGATCGTGCTGCCGCTGATGCTGTTCCATCAGATCCAGCTCATGGTGTGTGCCGCGCTGGCACGGCGGTATGCGGCGGGACCGGCGGTCGGTCAGACCCCTGACCAGAGGACGTCGATGACGATCCCGTCACGCTGATCGTCCGGCACCTTGGAGTTGACCTTTCCTCGGTGGCTCGCGGAGAACCGCGGCGTCAATTTCGCACTGACCGACAGCGCCAGTGGACGTGCGCAAATCCGCCTCAGAGTTGCTCGCTGTTCAGGAACTCGATGACTTCGCCGTTCGGCCCCGTGATGAAGGCGATGTGAACCTCGGCCGGTGGCTCGCCGCCAAGCGCGGCGACCCGCGGCGCGACGCGTGACACCCCGCCGGCCGCAAGCGCGCGCGCATAGGATGCCGCAACGTCGGCCACGCGCAGGCAGAAATGCAGCAGCGCACCCTCGGTCGGCGCTTCATCCAGGCGCCGCCGCCGACCCTCTGCCTGCACCGTGGAGCCCTGGCCGAACACCTCGACATAGCGGCCGTCGCCGGCGTCCAGGAACACCGCCCGGTCGATCCGCCCGGGCACCGAAAACCCGTAGCGAGCCGTGAAGCCCAGCCCTTGCGTGTAGAACTGGACGGTCGCGTCGAAATCCACCGCGCGGATCGCAACGTGGTGAAATCCTGGAGTTGCGCCTGGACCGCTCATCGCTTGCCCCTTGACGAAAAGGGCCGGCGGCACCTCCGCGCCGCCGGCCCCGTACTTACGTCCGCCGCACCTGCACCCGTAAGTCCAACGCTACTCCGCCGCCTTCGCCTCCTCGGTAATCTGCGGCGTCGTGGCCATGCCCAGCGTCCGCTCATCGCGGCCGGCCGCGATCGCCCGCAGCCGGTTCATCACCGAACCCGTGCCAGCCGGGATCAATCGCCCGACGATCACATTCTCCTTCAGCCCGGTCAGGCTGTCGGTCTTGCCCGCCGTTGCGGCCTCAGTCAGCACCCGCGTCGTCTCCTGGAACGAAGCCGCCGAGATGAAGCTGTTGGTCTGCAACGACGCTTTGGTGATGCCTTGCAGCACCGGCATCTCCTGTGCCGGCTTGTCGTCACGGCCGAGCCTGGCGTTCACCGCGTCGAACTCGGTACGGTCTACCTGCTCGCCGGCCAGGAACGTAGTGTCGCCCGGATCGATGATCTCGACCTTCTGCAACATCTGGCGAACGATCACCTCGATGTGCTTGTCGTTGATCTTCACCCCCTGCAAGCGATAGACGTCCTGGATTTCGTTGACCAGGTAGTCGGACAGCGCCTCGACACCGAGCACCTTCAGGATATCGTGCGGTACGCGCGGGCCGTCGACCAGCGGGTCGCCCTTGCGGACGAAGTCGCCCTCCTGCACCGAGACGTGCTTGCCCTTCGGGATCAGGTACTCGGTTTCCTCGGTCGTCTCGTCGTTCTTCACGATGACGCGGCGCTTGTTCTTGTAGTCCTTGCCGAACTCGACGCGGCCGTCGGTCTCGGCGATCACCGCGTGGTCTTTTGGTCGGCGCGCCTCGAACAGTTCTGCCACGCGCGGCAAACCGCCGGTGATGTCGCGGGTCTTGCTGCCCTCGCGCGGGATGCGCGCCAGCACGTCGCCCGCCGCCACCTGTGCGCCGTTATCGACCGAGAGGATCGAATCAGGTGACAGGAAGTAGCGCGCATCGGTGTTGTTCGGCAGCCGCAGCACCTCGCCATTCTCGTCCTTGAGCTGCAGCCGCGGTCGCAGATCGACGCTCTTGGCGCCCTGCTTGTAGTCAACCACCACCTTCGAGGTGAGTCCGGTGACCTCGTCCATCCGCTCGACCAGCGTGATGCCCTCGATCAGGTCGATGTATTCGACCTTGCCGGCGCGCTCGGTGATGATCGGCAGGGTGTACGGATCCCACTCCGCCAGCTTCTGGCCGCGCGCCACCTGCTGCCCTTCATCGACCAGCAGTCGCGCGCCATAGGGCACGCGGAAGCGCGCCCGCTCGCGCTGCTTATCGTCGGTCAGGACGATTTCGCAGTTGCGCGACATCACCACCGGCGTACCCTGGCTGTTCATCACCACGTTGCGGTTCTTCACCGTCACCGTGCCCTCGTGGCTTGCCTCCACGTTCGACTGCTCGGCGCCACGCTGTGCCGCGCCGCCGATGTGGAAGGTGCGCATGGTCAACTGCGTGCCCGGTTCGCCGATCGACTGCGCGGCGATCACGCCCACCGCCTCACCGATGTTCACCGGTGTGCCGCGGGCCAGATCGCGCCCGTAGCAGTGTCCGCAGACGCCGATCCGGGAATCACAGGTCAGCACCGAGCGGATCTTCACCGCCTCCACGCCGGCCCGTTCGATCTGATCGGCCGCATCTTCCTCGATCAGCGTGTTGCCCGGCACCAGCACCTCGTTGGTAACCGGATCCAGCACGTCCTCGGCCGCGGTGCGGCCCAGGATGCGCTCGGACAGCGCCGAAACCACCTCGCCGCCATCCATCACCGCGCGCACGGTCAGGCCGCGCTCGGTCCCGCAGTCTTCCTCGACGATGATGCAGTCCTGCGCCACGTCAACCAGACGGCGCGTGAGGTAGCCGGAGTTCGCCGTCTTCAACGCGGTGTCGGCCAGACCCTTGCGGGCACCGTGGGTGGAGTTGAAGTACTCCAGGACCGACAGACCTTCCTTGAAGTTGGCGATGATCGGCTGCTCGATGATCTCGCCCGATGGTTTCGCCATCAGCCCGCGCATGCCTGCAAGCTGACGCATCTGCGCCGGCGAGCCGCGCGCACCCGAGTGGCTCATCATCCACACCGAGTTGGTCTGTGTACCGATCTCCTGCTTGGAGATTTCCTTCATCATCGCGCCGGCGACTTCGTCCGTGCAGCGCGACCAGGCGTCCACCACCTTGTTGTAGCGCTCGCCCGCGGTGATCAGACCGTCCTGATACTGCTGCTCGAACTCCTTCACCTCCGACTGGGTGTGATGGATCATCTCATCCTTCTCGACCGGGATGATCAGGTCATCCTTGCCGAACGAGATGCCGGCCTTCGCCGCCTGTCCGAAACCGAGACCCATCAGCCGGTCGGCGAAGATCACGCACTCCTTCTGGCCGCAATGGCGATACACCATGTCGATCACGTCGGAGACGCTCTTCTTGGTCAGCTGCTTGTTGATCAGATCGAACGACACGTTGGGATGCTTCGGCAGGATCTGCGCGATCATCATCCGCCCCGGCGTGGTCACTTCCACGCTCCGCACCGGATTGCCGCCGGCATCGATCGTCTCATAGCGCGCCTTGATCTTGTCGTGCATGCCGACCGCACCGGCGAACAGCGCATACTCGATCTCGCCGATGGTGCCGAACGCCGGCGCGTCCTGGTCGGCAACCGCCTGGAATTCGGGCGTCTCCAGCGACAGATAGTAGATGCCCAGCACGATGTCCTGCGAGGGCACGATGATCGGCTTGCCATTGGCCGGGCTGAGGATGTTGTTGGTCGACATCATCAGCACGCGAGCCTCGAGCTGCGCTTCCAGCGACAGCGGCACGTGCACCGCCATCTGGTCGCCGTCGAAGTCGGCGTTGAACGCGGTGCAGACCAGCGGGTGGAGCTGGATTGCCTTGCCCTCGATCAGCACCGGCTCGAACGCCTGGATGCCCAGCCGATGCAGCGTCGGCGCACGGTTCAGCATCACCGGATGCTCGCGGATGACTTCCTCGAGGATATCCCACACTTCGGGACGCTCCTTCTCCACCATCCGCTTGGCCGCCTTGATGGTGGTGGCGTGGCCGTACTTCTCCAGCTTGGAATAAATGAACGGCTTGAACAGCTCGAGCGCCATCTTCTTCGGCAACCCGCACTGATACAGCTTCAACTCCGGTCCGACCACGATCACCGAGCGGCCCGAGTAGTCGACGCGCTTGCCCAGCAGGTTCTGCCGGAACCGGCCCTGCTTGCCCTTCAGCATGTCGGACAGCGACTTCAGCGGACGCTTGTTGGCGCCCGTGATGGCACGGCCACGGCGCCCGTTGTCGAACAGCGCGTCGACGCTCTCCTGCAGCATGCGCTTCTCGTTGCGCACGATGATGTCGGGTGCGCGCAGCTCGATCAGCCGCTTCAGGCGATTGTTGCGGTTGATAACGCGGCGGTACAGGTCGTTCAGATCTGAAGTGGCGAAGCGGCCGCCATCCAGAGGCACCAGCGGGCGCAACTCGGGCGGGATCACCGGCACCACGTCGAGGATCATCCACTCCGGCCGTGCACCGGAATCGGCGAACGCCTCGATCAGCTTCAGCCGCTTCACCAGCTTCTTGCGCTTGGCCTCGGAGCTGGTCTCCTTCAGGTCACCGCGCAGTTTCACCTTCTCTTCGTCGAGGACGATCTTGTGCAGCACCTTCTTGATCGCTTCGGCACCGATGCCGACCTCGAACTGGTCCTCGCCAAATTCATCCTGCTTGGCGAGCAATTGGTCCTCGGTGAGAAGCTGGTGCACCTTGAGATCGGTGGTGCCGGGCTCCAGCACCACGTAACTCTCGAAGTAGAGGATCTTCTCCAGCTCCTTCAGTGTCAGATCGACCATCAGGCCGATCCGGCTCGGCAGCGACTTCAGGAACCAGATATGCGCCACCGGCGAGGCGAGCTCGATATGCCCCATACGCTCGCGCCGCACCTTGGCCAGCGTGACCTCGACACCGCACTTCTCGCAGATGATGCCGCGGAACTTCATCCGCTTGTACTTGCCGCACAGGCACTCGTAGTCCTTGATCGGCCCGAAGATGCGCGCGCAGAACAGGCCGTCGCGTTCCGGCTTGAACGTGCGGTAATTGATGGTCTCCGGCTTCTTGATCTCGCCGTACGACCAGGAGCGGATCTGCTCCGGGCTCGCCATCTGGATCTTGATCTGATCGAAAGTCATTGCCTGGCCGGTCTGGCCGAGGATCTTCATGAGTTCGTTCATGCGTTCGTCACCTTATGTACTGCCGTCACCCCCGCGAAAGCGGGGGCCCAGCCCCTGGGTCCCCGCTTTCGCGGGGATGACGGAGATCGCACGATGTTAGTGGTGTGTATCAAGCGGCGCGGCTATCCAGATCGACGTTCAGCCCCAACGACTTCAGCTCCTTCACCAGCACGTTGAAGCTCTCCGGCACGCCAGCCTCGAAGTTATCCTGCTCGCGCACGATCGCCTCGTAGACCTTGGTGCGGCCGGACACGTCGTCCGATTTCACCGTCAGCATCTCCTGCAGTGTATAGGCGGCGCCATACGCCTCGAGCGCCCACACCTCCATCTCGCCGAAGCGCTGGCCGCCGAACTGCGCCTTGCCGCCCAGCGGCTGCTGCGTCACCAGCGAGTAGGGCCCGATCGAACGCGCGTGGATCTTGTCGTCCACCAGGTGGTGCAGTTTCAGCATATAAATATAGCCGACGGTCACCTTGCGCTCGAACGGCTCGCCGGTGCGGCCATCGACCAGCACGACCTGACCGGAGGTATCCAGTCCCGCCTGCACCAGCATGCCTTCGATGTCGGACATCCGCGCCCCATCGAACACCGGCGTGGCAATCGGAATGCCCTTCTTCAGGTTCTCGCACATCTCCATGAGCTGATCGGTGTCGAGGTTGGCGATCTGGTCGCGGAATTCCTCCTCGCCATACACGTCTCGCAAACGCTCCAGCAGAGCGTCGCGCTGTGCACCGGTGCGGCGATAGGTCTCCACCAGCTCGCCGATCTGCTGGCCCAGTGTGTGGCACGCCCAGCCGAGATGCGTCTCGAGGATCTGCCCCACATTCATGCGCGACGGCACGCCCAGCGGGTTCAGTACCAGATCGACCGAGGTGCCATCGTCGAGGAACGGCATGTCCTCCACCGGCACCACGCGCGACACGACGCCCTTGTTGCCGTGGCGGCCGGCCATCTTGTCGCCGGGCTGCAGCTTGCGCTTCACCGCGATGAAGACCTTTACCATCTTCATTACACCGGGCGGCAGCTCGTCGCCGCGCTGCAGCTTCTCCACCTTGCTGTCGAACCGCGCCTGCAGCCTTCCGATCGCGGCATCGAATTCGCGCTTCAGCGTCTCGATCTCCGCCATCACCGCATCGTCCTGCACGCCGATATGACGCCAGGCGCCACGCGGATGCTCCGCCAGCACGTCCTCATCGATAAGCGTCCCGGCCTTGATGCCCTTGAACCCGCCGGTCGCCTTGCGGCCCAGCAGCTTCTCACGCAACCGGTTGAGAAACGAACGCTCCTGGATCGCCTTCTCGTCGTCGCGGTCCTTCGCCAACCGTTCGATCTCGGCGCGCTCGATCGCCATCGCGCGTTCGTCCTTGTCGACGCCGCGGCGGCTGAACACGCGCACATCCACCACCGTGCCGGTCACACCGGGCGGCAGCTTCAGCGACGTGTCGCGCACGTCGGACGCCTTCTCGCCGAAGATCGCGCGCAGCAGTTTTTCCTCAGGCGTCATCGGGCTTTCGCCCTTCGGCGTGACCTTGCCGACCAGGATGTCGCCCGGATTCACTTCGGCGCCGATATAGACGATGCCGGCCTCGTCGAGGTTCTTCAGCGCTTCCTCGCCCACATTGGGGATATCGCGCGTGATCTCCTCCTGACCGAGCTTGGTGTCGCGCGCCATCACCTCGAATTCCTCGATGTGAATGGAGGTGAACACGTCGTCGCGCGCGATACGCTCGGAGATCAGGATCGAGTCCTCGAAGTTGTAGCCGTTCCAAGGCATGAACGCGACGAGCACGTTCCGCCCGAGCGCCAGCTCGCCGAGTTCGGTGGACGGTCCATCGGCGATGATCTCGCCGTCCTGCACGACATCGCCCACCTTCACGAGCGGACGCTGGTTGATGCAGGTGGACTGGTTGGACCGCATGAACTTGCGCAGCCGGTAGATATCGACGCCCTTGGTCGTGCTATCGTCGTTGGTCGCGCGCACCACGATGCGCGCGCCATCGATCTGGTCCACCACGCCGGCGCGGCGGGCGATGATGGTGGCGCCGCTGTCGCGCGCCACCGCTGCCTCCATGCCGGTGCCGACCAGCGGTGCATCCGCCTGGATCAGCGGCACCGCCTGGCGCTGCATGTTGGAACCCATCAGCGCGCGGTTGGCGTCATCGTTCTCCAGGAACGGGATCAGCGCCGCCGCCACCGACACCAACTGCTTCGGCGAGACGTCGATCGCGGTGACGTCCTCTGGCCGCGCCAGACGGAAGTCGCCCTGCTTGCGCACCGACACCAGGTCCTCGGTGAAGCGACCGTCACCGTCCATCGGCGCATCGGCCTGGGCGACGACCAGCTTCTCCTCCTCCATGGCGGAGAGGTAGCGCGGCCCCTTCTGCACCACGCCGTCCTTCACCAGCATGTACGGTGTCTCGATGAAGCCGTACTTGTTGACCTTGGCGTAGGTGGCCAGCGAGTTGATCAAACCGATGTTCGGCCCTTCCGGCGTCTCGATCGGGCAGATGCGACCGTAATGCGTCGGGTGCACGTCGCGCACCTCGAAGCCCGCACGTTCGCGCGTCAGACCGCCCGGACCCAACGCCGAGAGCCGCCGCTTGTGCGTCACCTCGGACAGCGGATTGGTCTGGTCCATGAACTGCGACAACTGGGAGGAGCCGAAGAATTCGCGCACTGCCGCCGCCGCCGGCTTGGCATTGATCAGGTCGTGCGGCATCACCGTGTCGATGTCGACCGAGCCCATCCGCTCGCGGATCGCCCTCTCCATGCGCAGCAGGCCGATGCGGTACTGGTTTTCCATCAGCTCGCCGACCGAGCGCACCCGACGATTGCCGAGATTGTCGATGTCGTCGATCTGGCCGCGGCCGTCCTTCAGCTCGCACAGGATCTTCACCGTGCGCAGCAGGTCTTCTTTACGCAGCACACGGATCGAATCCGGCACATCGTCGAAGCCGAGCCGCATGTTCATCTTCACTCGGCCAACCGCCGACAGATCGTAGCGGTCGCCATCGAAGAACAAGCCGCGGAACAGCGCCTCGGCGGTCTCCGGCGTCGGCGGCTCGCCCGGACGCATCACCCGGTAGATGTCGATCAGCGCATCGTCGCGGTTGGAGTTCTTGTCCACCGCCAGCGTGTTGCGGATCCACGGCCCGCAGGACTGATCCACCGCCAGCGTGGGCAGCGCGGTGACGCCGGCCTCTTCCAACGCGGCGAGCTTCGGCTCGGTGAGTTCCTCACCGGCCTCGGCGTAGATTTCGCCGGTCGCTTCATTCACCAGGTCCTCGGCCACGAAGCGGCCGAGCAGGTCGGTTCGGCCAACCAGCACTTCCTTGGTCTTCTCGGCAATGCGCCGAGCTTGGCGCTGCGTCAGCTTGGCCTCGGCATCGGCCACCACCTCGCCGGTCTCGGCATCGACGATCGGTTCCAGCAGTTTGACGCCACGGAACGCGTCCGGATCGAATGGCCGCGCCCAGCCCTTCGCCGTGCGATCGAATACCACCTGGCCGTAGAAGTTGCTGAGGATCTCCTCCTGATCCATGCCGCGGATTTCGCCGATCTCCAGCGTCTCGCCCTTGGCCTCACGCTCGGCGCGCAGCTTCACCGTGGACGTGCCTTCCAGCGCATAGAGCAGCGTGGTGACCGGCAGCTTCCGCTTCCGGTCGATGCGGACATAGACCAGGTCCTTGCTGTCGAACTCGAAGTCGAGCCACGAGCCGCGATACGGGATCACCCGCGCCGCGAACAGGTACTTTCCCGACGAATGCGTCTTGCCCTTGTCGTGGTCGAAGAACACGCCGGGCGAACGGTGCATCTGTGAGACGATGACGCGTTCGGTGCCATTGATGATGAACGTGCCGTTGTCGGTCATCAGCGGCATGTCGCCCATGTAGACCGGCTGTTCCTTGATGTCGCGGATTGACCGCGCACCGGTGTCCTCGTCCACGTCCCACACGATCAGCCGCAGGACCACTTTCAGCGGAGCAGCATAGGTCATGCCGCGCTGGATGCACTCCTCGACGTCGTACTTCGGCTCCTCGAGCTCGTAATAGACGAACTCGAGTCGGCCGCGGCCGGCGAAGTCGTCGATCGGGAACACGCCCTTGAACACTTCCTGCAACCCGGCGTGCAGCCGGCTGTCATGGGCGACGTTCATCTGCAGGAACGCCTCATAGGAGGCGCGCTGCACGTCGATCAGGTTCGGCATCGGTGCCACCTCGGGGATACGCCCGAAGCTGCGACGAATCCGCTTGCGCCCGGTAAACGACCTGCTAATTGCGTTCATGAAGTGCCCTGCCTACCTGCCCATACGCCCGTCTGCGGCCACGGAAGCCCCGGCCGCCCAGGTGACGCCATCGCCGCAACGCGGAGCGGGGCGGGAACCAAGCTGATTCCCGCCCGCATCCAGATCAGATCGGGCTGCGGTGCGACGAGCCCGCGCGCCCGGTTCGGTTGGTTCGATCGTGCTACTGGACCTCCACGGAAGCTCCGGCGTCCTCCAACATCTTCTTGATCTTGGCGACCTCGTCCTTGCCTATGCCTTCCTTGACCGGCTTCGGCGCCGCCTCGACCAGGTCCTTGGCCTCCTTGAGGCCGAGACCGGTGATGGTGCGGACTTCCTTGATCACGTTGATCTTCTTCTCACCCGTCTTCGCCAGGATGACGGTGAACTCGGTCTGCTCCTCGGCGGGTGCGGCAGCAGCCGCGGCCCCCGCGGCAGGTGCGGCCGCGGCCACCGCGACAGGCGCGGCGGCGGAGACGCCCCACTTATCCTCGAGCAGTTTCGAGAGTTCCGACGCCTCCAAGACAGTGAGGCCGGAGAGCTCGTCTACCAGCTTTTGCAGATCAGCCATTTGAGTGTGTCCCTAATCTAGTCGTTGATTGGTTCCATGCAAGGGTCAGGCCGCGGCAGCCGCCTCGCCCTCCTCGTGTTTCCTGGCGAAGGCGCCAAAAACCCGCGCAAGCTGGCCGGCCGAGCCCTGGAGGACGCCGGCGACGCGGGTCGCGGGGGTGGAAATCATCCCCACGATGCGGGCACGCAGCGTATCCAGGCTTGGCAGTTCGGCCAACGCCCGCACCCCGGACGCATCCAGCGTCTGGGGGCCAAGCGCCCCGCCGATCAGCACGAGCTTGTCGTTGGTCCTGGCGAACTCGACGGTGGCCTTCGCCGCCGCTACCGGGTCGGTCGACCACGCTAGCGCGGTCGGTCCCGTCAGCATCGGCGTCAGGCCGTCAAATCGGGTCCCTTCCAGGGCGAGGTGGGCCAGGCGGTTCTTCGCAACCCTGAAGGTCACGCCGGCAGTCCGCATTCGGCGCCTGAGCTCCGTCGCCTCGGCGACCGTGAGACCCGTATTGTGGGTAACCACGATCATCGAGGTGGCGGCAAGGGCCTCGTGCAGACCGGCGACGAATTCGCGCTTTTCAGTCCGGTCCACGTATCGTCTCCAATTCCCCGGGACAAGCCCGGGGACAAGGGCCAGACGCGGTTGGACCGCGCCGGGCCGGGTTGCCCAGTTCGCCTGTCCATCAAGCCGGAACCAACCCACGGACCGGGTCCGTAGGTCTTCCCCGTCTCCCGCTCGCGGACCTTACGGTCCATTAAAGCCCCGAGGGGCAACGCGCGGTCTTGGACAGGTTCGGGGACTCGCGCCCCCTGTCCGCCTGCCCTTGCGGGCAGGCGTATAACGTGCCCCCTTCCCAACCCTCTCCCGCGAAACGGCGGAACGATTGCAGAGGGGGGTGCGAAAGCTAGCCCGCAGCCAAACTCCCTATGTCCACCCGCACGCCCGGCCCCATCGTGGAACTGACCGAAACTTTCTGGACATACGTACCCTTTGCCCCGGTGGGCTTGGCCTTCTGGATCGCATCCGCCAGCGCGCGGGCGTTCTCCACCAGTTTGTCGTCCTCGAAGCTCACCTTGCCGATACCGGCATGGATGATCCCGGCCTTCTCGGCGCGGAACTCCACCTGCCCGCCCTTGGCCGCGGTCACCGCGCCCTTCACGTCCTGGGTGACCGTGCCCAGCCGCGGGTTCGGCATCAGCCCGCGTGGCCCGAGGATCTTACCCAGTCGCCCGACCACGCCCATCATGTCCGGCGTCGCGATGCAGCGGTCGAACTCGATATCGCCGGCCTGTACCTTCTCGGCCAGGTCCTCTGCCCCCACCACATCGGCCCCTGCAGCCTGCGCCTCCTCGGCCTTCGGCCCGCGCGCGAACACACCCACCCGCACGGTCTTGCCGGTGCCGTTCGGCAGCGAGGTCAGCCCGCGCACCATCTGATCGGCGTGCCGCGGATCGATGCCGAGGTTCATCGACATCTCCACCGTCTCGTCGAACTTCGCCTTGGCGTTCTGCTTCACGAGCTTGATCGCGTCGGGCAGCGGATATGCCTTGGTGGCATCGACGTTCTCGTATGCCTTTGCCAGCCGCTTGTCCTTGGCCATCGCTCAGCCCTCCACGACGGTGATGCCCATCGACCGCGCCGAGCCCATCAGCATCCGCACCGCGCCGTCGACATCGTTGGCGTTCATGTCCTTCATCTTCTGCTCGGCGATCTCGCGAAGCTGCGACATCGTGAGCTGCCCGATCGGCGCGCTCTTGCCCACCGTCTGGCTGCCCTTGTCGATCTTCGCCGCCTTTTTCAGGAAATAGGTATTGGGCGCGGTCTTGGTGATGAAGGAGTAGGTGCGGTCGGCATAAGCGGTGATCACCACCGGCACCGGCATACCCGGCTCCATGTTCTGCGTCTGAGCGTTGAAGTCCTTGCAGAACTGCATGATGTTGAGCCCGCGCTGGCCGAGCGCGGGGCCCACCGGCGGTGACGGGTTCGCCTTGCCTGCCGGAATTTGCAGCTTGATGTAGCCGGCGATCTTCTTTGCCAAATCCCTGGTCCTTCCTGCGTCCTCGGTCCGGGGACCGCGGTGCAAACGGCGTTGCCCCCGCACAACCGGCGGTGGAGCAGCCTCCCGCGTTCCGATGGAGCGGCGGCGTTTAGCGGATGGGGGCCAGCAAGTCCAGAGGGTTGTCGACTACATGACGGCGGGAAGCACCTGACGAGCCAACCGAACCAGAGCCAGTCACCGTCCTCCCGCTTCCGCCGTGCTGCGGCCTGACACCGGCGGGATCGGTCGCCTGGGTAGCCGCCGGCCGCTCCGCTCTGCGGCGCGAAGCCGGCCGGAAGTCATCGCTTACGCCATCATGGTCGAACCAGCGGAGGTCGTCTTCGATTCTGCGCTCGAGGCGTCGCAGCCATGCATCGACCAGGACCCGGCAGAGCCGGACCGGCCCCGGCGCGGCACGCACCAGCCGGACCGTGGCGCGAATGGCGATCATCGGATTGCCGGCCATCCTGGCTCGCACCGGGGGCTCCTCCGTTCCTGCTCCTCTTGCCGCCGCCGTTCTCGCAGCCTGGGCGGCGCGCCGCAGTGACGCGCCTCACACCGAAACGACAGAATCGTCACCGAACGTTCACTGTACTGCCAATGGCAGCACCAAATCCCTCAGCCTATCACGAAGTTGAGACCGACCGCGCTTTCGAGCGTGGCACTCATCGCGTGCAGCGAGACTGACCAGGTCTGATCGCCGACAATCCCGTCCACGGCGACACCGCCCCAGGCCTGGAAAGCCTCCACCGAGGCTTTCGTCTTCGGGCCGAACACGCCGTCTATCCCTTGCGGCGTGACATTCCACTGTCCGGTTGCGCCGCTCGTGAGCAACGTCTGCAGGTTGGATACAACCGGACCGGTGGATCCCACCTGCAGCAATGGCATCGGGCCTCCGTCAGGCAGCGCGGCCCAGGTCAACGGGCCAACGATGCCGTCGACGACAAGGCCGGTGCCGCCCTGGAACTGCATTACTGCCGTCTCCACCTGGGCGCCGAACACACCGTCGACCGTGAGCCCCAGGTCCGGCGTTCGACGCAACGCCCGCTCCAATCGCCTGACGGCATCGCCCGTCGCGCCCAGACTGATCGTTGGCTGTCCTGGATTGGCCATTGTTCCCTCCTGACCGTGCTGCGTCGCGCGCATGCAGGAATGATGTCACGGAATGTCGACCGAAGTCTGCTCAAACCGATCGAATACGAACCGAAGAACCGGCGACGCTGCGCCGGGAGCGGGGAACGAGAAGGCGGCCGATCAGGCCGCTCACGGCGCGCGCCGCTGCCGCGCCAATGCTGCCAACGGTCACGGCGCCGGTACCGCGTGCCGGCGCCCGATCGTGCCGGGCGGCCTCGAGCACGCCGGCCAGATCGGCGGTGAGCGGATACCGCGACGGCTGGCGCCGCCGCTCAGCCATGTGACGCACTACGGAAATCTTCGGGTGCTCGATCTAACCAGCGGAGGTCGTCTTCGATCCGTCGGTCCATGCGGCGCGTCCACGCGGCGATCAGCGAAGGCCACAGTTGCGCCGGTCGGGCGGTCTCCACCTCCAGCCGCGCATCGGCGAGCATTGTGGCTGCGACCGGGCAAGTGGTTGCGGCTATGCTCATTGATCCCTCCTTCCCATCGGGCGACATCAAACTGGCACCGCGACGCGGTTCGCGCAGTGAACCGCCTCACATCGCTAATTGAGAATCATTCTCAACGTTGTTGACAGCACGGCCCGCTCGCTGTAGCCAGACCTGGCTCAGTTGCGAATGATTTGCATTCTTGAGTGGAGGTAACACCGAATGCGTTGCTCCCGTGCCGGCATTGCCCTCTTGCCGCTGCTGCTTATCGCCGTCAGCCAACCGGCCAGATCGGAAGACCCGAGCTTCAGCCTGACGTTGAAAGATCACAGGTTCACTCCCGCCGAACTCACCGTCCCCGCGAATGTTCGGGTCAGGCTGGCGATCACCAACCAGGACCCGACGCCGGCTGAGTTCGAAAGCGACGACTTCAAGGCAGAGAAGGTGCTGCCGCCTGGGCGGGAGGTCGCCTTCACAATTGGTCCGCTGAAGCCAGGCAGCTATGAATTCCACGACGAATACAACGAAGCGGCGTCGAAAAGCCGACTGATCGTGAAATAACCGCGATGGCCGACGAACCTCACGCGCACCGGACCGCGATCGACGGGGTCGATGCACCGGTCCTCCGGAGTATCTCCAGCCGCGAGCTGATGGGCGGAGAGCGGGTGATCATCGTCCGCCACGGCAACGACGAATACCGGCTGCGACTCACCGCGGCCGGCAAGCTGATCCTGACGAAATAGCGCAGGCTTTGCCCGCGAACCCGCCAGCCACCGGTGTCGGCCCAGTTGCCCGGAAGCCAGCCAACCCACACGATCCGGTCGTCGGATCGCGGAGGAGTGCCAGCAATGCTTCCAAGCCCGACCCGCTTCGCTCTCACAGCCCTGTGGCTTGCCGCCGGGATATGGGCCAACCCGGCGCTGGCGCAGAATGATCAGGAACCCGGCTTCACCGCCGGTCTATGGACTCGCGGCAATCTGCTGGGCGACGCGGGCGGCGTCCGCTCCGGCCTGTGGAACCTCGGGATCACCTTCGGCCTGCAGGACATCAATGAGGTCTGGGGCAACGTCACTGGCAGCATCCGTCGCGGTGCCAGCTATGACGGCGTCACCCTGATGAGCATCGGCCTCGACACCCAGCGTGGGTTCGGCTGGGAAGGCGGCACGATCAACGTCAGTGCCTGGAATATCCGCGGGCGCAACATTGCCAACGACAACCTGCTCAACCTGCAGACCCCGAGTGGTATTCTCGCGGCACCCACCACACGGCTGTGGGAGGTCTGGTACCAGCAGTCCTTCCTCGACGGTCGCCTCGACTTGAAGCTCGGTCAGCAGAGCATCGACCAGGAATTCATGACCAGCCAAGGCTCCGGGCTGTTCCTCAACACGATGATGGGCTGGCCGATGGTGCCGTCGGCGGATCTCTATGCCGGTGGGCCGGCGTATCCGCTCTCATCACTCGGCGTGCGGCTGCGTGCTCAGCCCGGCGGCGGGTTCACCGCGCTACTCGGCGTGTTCGCCGACAATCCGCCGGGCGGCCCGTTCAACGACGATGGGCAATTGCGCGGCAGCACACGCTGGGGCGGCAACTTCAACCTTCGCACCGGCGCCTTGGTGGTGGGCGAGATCCAATACACGCTGAATCAGCCAGGCAACGGCGACCTGGACTACGGCGCCGCCGGCGGCCTGCCCGGCACCTACAAGCTTGGCTTCTGGTATGATTCCGCACCGTTCCCTGATCAGCAGTTCGACAACACTGGCCTCTCGCTTGCCAATCCGGCCAGCACGGGAATCGCGCTGATGCGGTGGAACAACTTCAGCATTTACGGGGTGGCGGATCAGATGGTGTGGCGACCGTCCGAGAGCAGCCCGCGCTCGGTGAGCGTGTTTGCCCGGCTGATGGGCGCGCCAGGCGATCGCAACCTGATCAACTTCAGCGTCAACGCCGGCATCACGCTGAAGGCGCCGTTCCAGGGCCGCGACGACGACACCGTGGGCATTGGCTTCGGCATCGCACGCGTGAGCGGCGGCGCGGCGGCCTTTGACCGCTCGGTCACCTTCTTCTCCGGCTTTGCCTCGCCGGTCCGAACCACAGAGACCTTCATAGAGGTCACTTACCAGTTCACCGTCGCGCCCTGGTGGCAGCTGCAGCCAGACTTCCAGTACGTGTTCAACCCCGGGGGCGGCATCCTGAACCCGAATGATCCGACCCAGCGCGTCCACAACGAGGCGATCTTCGGCCTGCGCAACACGATAACGTTCTGACTACTTGAACCCAGTCGACATTCGGGGTAAATGCGAATGAGTTGCAATTTCATGCCACGGAGCTTCCAGACGGTGTCCCGCCCGTCTACACTGGCTCTCCTGCTTCTGACGCTTGCGGGCGCCACGCTGGCAGCCGAGCCGAAGGGCTTCCTCGAGGGCATCCGCCGCCACAGCCTGGTCACCTCGACCGTGCCAGCCAACGGCGACCAGAACCCGTACGCGATCTTCGTTGCTCCGGTCTCGGCGGGAAAGATCCAGGCCGGTGACGTGCTGATCGACAACTTCAACGATCGCAACAATCTCCAGGGCCTCGGCAGCACCATCGTCAGCTACACACCCGCGGTAAAACAACTCAAACCGTTCGCCGCGATCCCGCGCAACCTGCCGCAGTGTCCGGGCGGCGTCGGGCTCACCACCGCGATGACCATGCTGAAGTCGGGATGGGTTATCGTCGGCAGCCTGCCGAGCCAGGACGGCACCACGAAGACAAAGGGCCAGGGTTGTCTGATCGTGCTGGATGCACAGGGCAATGTCGCCGGAACCATCGCGGGACCCAACATCAACGGCCCCTGGGGCAATATGGCGGTGATCGACAATGGCGCGACCGCCACGTTGTTCGTCAGCAACACCGGCTTCGATGTTGGTCCGCCAGATGACGAGCCGCCGGTGGTGAACAAGGCGACGGTGCTGCGGATCGAGCTGTCAATCGCCGATGGCAAGCCTCCGGTCGTGACGCGGCAGACCGTGATCGCCAGCGGCTTCGGCGAGCAGGCCGACAAAGACGTTTTCATCATCGGCCCGACCGGCCTGGCGCTTGGCAGAGACGGCGTGCTCTACGTCTCCGACGCACTGGGCAACCGGATCGCGGCGATCCCGGACGCCGCGACGCGCACCGACAGCGCCGGCACCGGACGCGACGTGACCAAGGATGGGCTGCTGAAGCGCCCGCTGGCGATGACCACCGCGCCGAACGGCCACCTGCTGGTGACCAATGGGTTGAACGGACAGGTGGTGGAGATCGATCCGGAAACCGGCGCACAGGTCTACGCGCGCTGGGTAGATGCCAACAAGGCGCAGTCACCGCCGGGCAGCGGCGACCTGTTCGGCATCGCCATGACGCCTGCGGGCGACGGGTTCTATTACGTGGAGGACGAGGTGAACATGCTCGTCCTGGCGCATTGAGCGGCCGTCGGTTCTTTCTGGCCGCAGCCGGTGGGTTGGTCACCGCGGCGAGCGTGCCACGCATCGCAAACGCTGCTTCGTCCGATCCGTTCTTCGGCGAACATCAGGCCGGTATCGCCACGCCGCAACAGACGCAGACCTATTTTGCGGCGCTCGACCTGATTGCCAAAAAGCCCGATGACATCGTGCGCATGTTGCGCGACTGGACCAGCGCCGCCGGCCGCCTGACGAACGGTCAGGACACATCGGGTGACAGCGGCGAGACGCTCGGTCTTGGCCCGGCCGGGCTGACGCTCACCTTCGGTGTCGGCGCTGGTCTGTTTGACAACCGTTATGGACTCGCCGCGCACCGGCCCGAGGCGCTGATCGACCTGCCTGGCTTCAACGGCGATCAATTGGTGCCGGAGCGCAGCGGCGGCGACATCTCGATTCAGGCATGTGCCGATGATCCGCAGGTGGCGTTCCACGCGGTGCGACAACTTGTCCGCCTGGCCGATGGCGTGGCCCGCGTGCGCTGGACGCAGACCGGCTTCCTGCCGGCGAC
The DNA here is from genome assembly GCA_963819855.1 of uncultured Alphaproteobacteria bacterium. Classification (GTDB taxonomy): domain Bacteria; phylum Pseudomonadota; class Alphaproteobacteria; order Acetobacterales; family Acetobacteraceae; genus JAMXLO01. The sequence continues at coordinate 530,197 of CAWFYC010000021.1, read as the reverse complement.
GGCACCCGGTGAGACACCACGCAACCTGATGGGCTTCAAAGACGGCACGCGGAATGCGAAGAACCTCCCCAACACGGTCTGGGTGGGTAGCGAGGGGCCCGCGTGGATGCGTGGCGGCAGCTATCTGGTGGTTCGCAGGATCCGGATGGCACTGGAGCACTGGGACAGGACGGACGTCGACTTCCAGGAGGAGGTGATCGGCCGTCACAAGCTCTCCGGCGCACCGATCGGCCGTGAGCGCGAGCGCGACGCGCCCGACTTCGAGGCGCTGGATCAGGACGGCAATCCGAAGATCGCCGAGAACGCGCATCTTCGTCTGGCCGCCCCCGAAACCAACAACGACACCCAGATCCTGCGCCGTGGCTACTCCTACAACGACGGCACCAACTTCACCGCCGAACGCTGGCCCCCCTGGCGGCAAGGGATCGAGTATGACGCCGGCCTGTTGTTCATCGCCTATCAACGCGATCCCCGCACCGGCTTCGTCCGCCTGTTCGAGAACATGTCGAAGATCGACGCGCTGAACCAATTCACTACCCATGTCGGGAGCGGGCTGTTCGCTTGCCCAGGTGGGGTCCGCGAGGGCCAATTCCTGGCGCAGGAGCTGTTCGACGCGGCATAAGGCGCCATGACCTACGCGTACACGCTTGCCGGTACCCACTACGTCTTCGACGATCTCCCCACGTTGCTGGCGCGCGCGACACCGTTCCGCTCGGGGGACGCTCTCGCCGGGCTCGCGGCGAGCACGGCGGCAGAGCGCGTCGCGGCGCAGATGGCGCTGGCGGATGTGCCGCTCGCGACGATCCTCGCAACGCCGGTGGTTCCCTATGAAACCGATGAAGTCACCCGATTGATCATCGACAGCCACGCCCCGGCGGCTTTCGCGCCGGTGTCATCGTTCACCGTCGGCGAGTTCCGCGAGTTCCTGCTCGCCGCCGAACCAGGCGCATTGGCGGCGCTGCGCCTCGGCCTTACGCCCGAGATGGTCGCCGCGGTCAGCAAGCTGATGCGGCTGCAGGACCTGATCGCCGTCGCGGCGAAGTGCCGCATCGTCACCCGCTTCCGCAATACGATCGGACTGCCTGGGCGGCTTTCGGTGCGCCTGCAGCCCAATCATCCGACCGACGATCCGCGTGGCGTGGCGGCTTCCACGCTCGACGGGTTGCTACTGGGGGCCGGCGATGCGGTGATCGGCGTCAACCCGGCCACCGACAGCGTCGATGCGACGTGCACGCTGCTTGCCATGCTCGACACGGTGCGCGAACGCTACGCGATCCCGACGCAGACCTGCGTGCTGGCGCACGTCACCACCAGCCTGCGCGCGATCGAACGCGGCGCGCCGCTCGACCTCATGTTCCAGTCGATCGGTGGCACCGAGGCGGCGAACACCAGCTTCGGCGTCTCGCTCGCGCTGCTGCGCGAGGCGCGCGAGGCGGCGCTGTCGCTGAAGCGCGGCACGCTCGGCAACAACGTGATGTATTTCGAGACCGGCCAGGGCAGCGCGCTGTCGGCCGATGCGCATCACGGCGTCGATCAGCAGACCATCGAGGCCCGCGCCTATGCGGTAGCCCGCGCGTTCTCGCCGCTGTTGGTCAACAGCGTGGTGGGGTTCATCGGCCCTGAATACCTGTATGACGGCAAGCAGATCACCCGCGCCGGCCTGGAGGACCATTTCTGCGGCAAGCTGCTCGGCCTGCCGATGGGGGTGGACGTCTGCTACACCAACCACGCCGAGGCCGACCAGGACGATATGGATGCGCTGCTGACGCTGCTCGGGGTGGCCGGTGTGACCTACGTGATGGGCGTGCCGGGAGCCGACGATGTGATGCTGTCGTACCAGAGCACCTCGTTCCACGACGCGCTGTATGTACGCGCTGCGCTGGGCTTGCGACCGGCGCCGGAGTTCGAAGACTGGCTGACGCGCATGGGGATTGCCCAGGACGATCCGGGCGTCAATATCCCCGCGACGCTGTCGCCGAAACAAATCGGATTGGACTTGGACGAAGGTCAGGGGGGCTAGAGTCAGGCTTCGGTCTTTGCCGTCACGCCATGCGCTTCGGCGAGGGCAACCACCGTCCAGCCGCTTCTCCAGTGTTGCGCCATCAGCAATCGACTATGCGGTGTGGTGCGGGAATTATCATGAATGTCCATCCGGGGCCTCCGCGCAGGGGTCGCGAGTCTGGCAACCACAGCCTCTTGCCTCAGCCCCGGAGGGACAATTTCTATAGCAGCGACAGCTAGTCTGCCTTTGCTTTCACAGACAGCTCGGCGTTCAGCACCGAGAGCGCGCGCGCCGCGGACTTGCGGAATTCGGCAGCCACGGCCCGCTCGTCCTCTGCCTGGCTCCTGACTGCGACCATTAGCGCGTGCGCGCTGGAGCTGAGATCCCTCAGTCCAAGATGCCCCGTCAGCGACACCAGCGAGTGCAGCGAATCCCCAAGATCCTTGCGGCAATCACCATCGGATAGCTGCTGAAGGCTCTCCTCGACTTGTTGGCGGATCTCCTGGATGAAGCATCGTGCCCGGTATGCGCCGAAGCGGAGCCTGACGTCGTCGAGCACTCGCACGTCGAAGATGCTGCGTTCCGCTGTCGACGAGCTGGGCGATCGGTGATCACCGCTCCTGAGCCACTTATCAAGTGTTGCCAGCAGGTAGGCCCGGTCAATGGGCTTGGAGATGTAGGCATCCATTCCGGCGGCTCGGCAGGCGGCGAGCTGCTCGGGGCCGTGGTTCGCCGTCATTGCCACGATCGGAATAGCTCCGGCAGTGCCGAGCGCACGGATCGCATGCGTGGCTGCTATGCCGCCCATCAGCGGCATCTCTATGTCCATCAGGACAAGATCGAAAGTCTCCCGACGAACCATATTCACAGCCGCCGCACCATCGCCCACCGTCAACACCTCGTGCCCGGCCAATTCGAGCATGTCCGCGATAATAATCTGGTTCATCGGCAAATCTTCGGCCATGAGGATTCGCCGTCTCCCCCCGGTCGGTGCTGTCTGCTGCCGGGCGGGCCTTTGCCCGATCCGCTCGTGCTGCACCCACAAAACACCGGCAACAACACCGTCCTCGTCATGCAGTGGCGCGAGCGAGTGGACTCCCCAGCACGGGGCGACGTCTCCGGAACAATGGCGAAGTTCGATGTCTTCGATAAACTCGCCTGACAGCGCCGCCAGCAGGTGCCGCTCGAGTTGGGGGGCGACGGGGGGAACCACTTCGCAGACCGGCAGACCGATACACACCTCCGCAGCACAACCGATCAGCTCCGCCATGCGACGATTCAGGATGACGAACCTGCGATCGCTGTCGATCACAGCCAAAGCGAGAGGTATGCAGTCAAGTATCTCGCGGATGTTCAAGGCCGATGCCAAGCAAGGCGATTGCGCCAACTCCACACCGGGTCGAGCACCGGGGATGGCCGCATCTGATGGGATGTCCATCGGGATTCTCGCCGGAATTGTTTGGTGGCAAGAGGAATTTGCCAAACTCGGTTTACGTTTGGATGATTTTTTTCAGATGCCCTCGTCTGGATTTTTCGACAACAGGTCGATCCGATGGATGCTGCTGATCAGGCATCGATGGATTCCTCGAAAAACTCCCCGTGGCACTGCGCGGCCAGCAGCGCCAGGGCAGCGCGTGCCGATGTCAGGACGGCAGCTGCAAGGCAGGAGGTATCTGAAGCCCCCTCGTGAATCGCGTTCATCAACGCGCGTGACTGCTCGCTGAGTGCTTTCAAGCCGATGTTGCCCGCCACCGATACAAGATCGTGCAGCGTGTGCGCTGTGGCTGTACTATCGCCACACTCCGACAGCAGGCCGACCACCTGCTCGATATTGTCGCGCCCAATCGCCATAAACCGACGCGCACGGTCTCGGCCGAACCGGCGTTCCAAATCGAAGAATATCCCGCGATCCTCGATATCAGGCGGTTGGGCATCCTCTGGAGCGGACATTATTGGCCGCCGGACGATCCATTTCGCGATTGTGTGCAACAACAGCGCCCGATCGATCGGCTTCGAGACGAAGTCATTCATGCCTGCCTTTCGGCACTCAGCGATCCGCTCGGGCATGCCGTTCGCTGTCACGGCCACGATCGGCATCCCTGGATTGCCCGCCATGCGCCGGATGGCGCGGGTGGCCTCAAGCCCACCCCAAACGGGCATCTCCATACTCTGCTGGCCGCAGCGATGACCTGGCAGCCCGAACTCGCTCAGGAGCGTCCGCAGAATATCGCGAATGTTGGCGTCATCGTCCGCAATCAGCGTGACGTGGCTGATCCGCGCGTGGTCGGTTCGCCTGTTGGCCGCCAAATCACGCCTCCGGGTGATGTACGGTGATAGCAGGTCGGGTTTGCCGGAACGTTAAGCTGGCGTTGTTGCAATGGCTTTGCAGGGGCAGCCGTGACGGCAAATGCTCGCTATCCTGTGCAGGTGTTCAACGAGACTGCCTACAGTCCCACAATGCGACGAACGCCAGCCAGCCACTGATCGGGGCAGTGCGACGACATGACCGAAGGGGAACACACGGTTTCGCGTTGGATCGATCTGCGACGCTTCACACCGGCGCGGGTCGCACTCGGGCGCGCGGGCAACGGCCTGCCGACTGCGGCGCATCTGGACTTTCAGGCAGCGCACGCCGCGGCGCGCGATGCGGTGCACGCTGCGCTCGACGTGGGCGCATTACGGGCGGACCTCGATGCCGCGGAATTGCCGAACCTGACGGTGCACAGCGAGGCGCCGGATCGCCGTAGCTATCTGGTGCGTCCCGACCTCGGCCGGCGTCTGCGTGAGCGCGGTGCGATTCCGACCGTTCCGGGAGCAATGCTGTTCGTGGTGTGCGACGGGCTCTCGGCAACCGCCGTGCAGCGTCACGCCGTGCCGTTGCTGCGTCGGACGATCCCGCGTCTTCCCGGTCCGGTCGCGCCGATCGTCATTGCCGAACAGGGCCGCGTCGCGCTGGGCGATGACATCGGCGAGGCGATGGGCGCCGAGGCGGTCGCGGTACTGATCGGCGAGCGGCCGGGGCTGACCGCTGCCGACAGCCTCGGGGTCTACCTCACCTGGCGGCCAAGGCGTGGCCGCACCGACGCGGAGCGCAACTGCATCTCAAATGTCCGTCCGGACGGGCTGCCTCTGGAGGCCGCAGCCGACAAGCTGCTGTGGCTGATCGGCGCGATGCGGCGGATTGGCCTGACGGGCGTCGCGCTGAAGGACGAGCAGTCGCGCGCACTATCGGCGCCGGATGATTGACGGAGCGCAGGTGGTACCGGATGGTTCGTCGCAACAACACAAGTGTCCCGGGGAGATCGTCATGCCGAACGCACCCATGCGCGCGTTTCTCGGATTCATCGCCGCTGCGATCGCGGTGCTGACCTTCCACCAGGGGATGGTGGAGGCGCTGCATGCGCTCGGCTGGTCGCCGTTCACGCCCTACCGCACCACGCCGCCGTTCGGCGTGCCGGTGATCGTCAGCAACTGCTTCTGGGGCGGCATGTACGGCGTGGCGTTCGGCCTCGCCATGCCGCGCTTCACCTGGCCGACGTGGCTGTGCGGGTTGGTGCTGGGCCTGATCGCGGTGCTGGTCGGCTGGTTCGTCGTCGCACCGCTGAAGCATTTTCCGATTGCGGGTGGCTGGGTGCCGGCGGCCATGCTGCGCTCGGTGGTGATCAATGGGTGCTGGGGTCTCGGCGTCGGCATCATCCTGCCGTTGCTGATGCCGCGTGCATTGGTGCGGGTGCATCCTTAGCTGTTATCGCGAGCGAAGCGAAGCAATGGCGGATCGGCTATTTTCCAGTCAGCCGCCCTACAACCGGAGAGAAATCGTCGAGATCCCGCTCGAAGATGACATAGGACGAGATATCCCATCGGTTGCGCCGCGCCTGAAGGTCATCGACCATCTGGTCCACGGTCCCGATCAGTACGAAGGGGCTCTGCAGTATCTCGTCTGGCATCAGCTGATTCCATCGGCTCGTCACCTCCACCGCGGCCGCGCGGCGATCGTCCGTCACGATGATCAGCTGCACCAGAGCGTTGATTTCCAGCTTCGCATAGCGCTCGGCGCCCGCCACTTCCCGCACCAGTCTCATCCGCTCGTCGATGCCCGACGCCTTCCAGCCGGAAAGATCGGGCGGTTTCGCTCCACCGTCCCGAAACGTTATCCCTGACAGCCCGACCATGTCGGCCTCGCGGGCAGCAAGCTCCAGAAGCAGCGGTCCGTTGCCGCCAATAAGGATAGGCGGATGCGGCTTTTGCAGCGGCAGAGGGGCGATGCTGTGGTTCGCCACTCGATAATGACGGCCGGCAAAGCTTACCGCTTCTCCTTTGAGCAGGCCTTTGATGATTGCGACCGACTCCGCCAGTCTCTCAACTCGCGCGCGTCCCCTGTCGAAGCCGAGCCCGATCTGCTCATATTCCGATCGGATGCTCCCAGCCCCTAAGCCAAGCTGCAGACGCCCGTCGGTGAGCAGATCGACTGCCGCTGCCTCACGCGCAAGCAGCACGGGGTGACGGAAGTCGTTGTTCAATACGTTGGTGCCGACCCGCAGCGTCGTCGTCGCGTTTGCGGCACAGATCAACGCTGGTATCGGTGCAATCAGTTCGGTGAGGTGATCCGGTACGGTAAGCGTGTCATAGCCGAGCGCTTCGACCTTCCGCGCCTTCTCTGACAGGTCCGACCGCGACGCGACATCGCGGATGCTTACGCCAAATCGAAACGGCCTCATTCCCCCCATCACCTCTCCCACCGCCCCATCGGCTGTGGGGGATGCGCGCGGATCACCTCCTCGTTCACCTCGACGCCCCAGCCCGGCCCCTTCGGCAGCACCAGTTCGCCGTTCTCGATCACCGGCACCGGCGTCACCAGTTCGTCCTTCCACGGCACATCCTCGATGTCGATCTCCATCACCCGGAAGTTCGGGATCGCTGCGCACATATGCGCACTCATCAGCGAGCCGATGTGGCCGTTGAAGTTGTGCGGCGCGACGTTCACTTCATACGTGTCCGCCATCGCCGCGATCTTCATCGATTCGAGAATACCGTTCCACGCCACGTCGATGATCGCCACGTCGACCGACTGCTGCTCGAAGAATGGCCGGAACTGGCGCCGCCCGTGCAGCGATTCCAGCGAGGCGACACGGGTGCGCGCCGAACGGCGGATCGTCGCGAGCGCCGCCGGGTCGTAGCTGTCGATCTCCAGCCACACCAGATCGAACGGCTCGAGCGCCTGCGCCAGCCGAATGTAGCCCTCGGTCTTGAAGTTGAAGTTCAGGTCGAGATGCAGCCCGACCTTCGGCCCCGCGCCATCGCGGAATGCGGTCATCTGCGCCACCAGCCCATCGACCAGATCACGGCTGATGTTCAGCTCCGGCCAGCCTGGACCGTTGAAGCCGGGCATATGTATATACGGCTCCGGCCCCTCGAAGCGCATGATGTTGGTCTTCAGGCCCTTGAAGCCGCGCCGCGCCACCTCGGCGCCGGCGCGCTCCACGTCGTCGAGCGAACGGATCGGATCGAAGCCCGTCCACTCCTTGATGCGACTGGCGTAGCTGATACGCCAGGTGCCGCAATGCGACCAGTAGAGCTGCAACCGATCGCGTATGGGTCCGCCCAGCATCTCGTAGACCGGAATGCCGAGCGCCTTCGCCTTCAGATCGACCAGTGCGTTCTCGATCGCGGCGATTGCCTGCTGCGCGATGCCGCCCACCGACTGGCGCGTCACACCGTGCAGATAGGCGGTGATCTTCTCCACCGGACGCGGATCCCAGCCGATCAGTCGTGCGCTCAGCTTGCGGATCACACCGGCGAGGCCCTCGGACCCGTAGGACTCCATAAATTCCGACCAACCCACCACGCCTTCATCGGTGCTGATCTTCACGAACGAGAAGTCGCGCCAGCCCGCGTTGCAGTGCAGGTCCTCGATCTTGGTGATGCGCATGCTTCCCTCCCTTGCGTCGCGCGGATGCTAGGCCGACGACACCAGGGCCGGAAGCCGGTCCATCGCATCGGCGATCGCGGCGGCACCGGCGGCGCGCAGCCGCTCGGCATGGCCGGGACGGCAATGACCGGCACCGGTGAAGCCGATCACACGCATGGCCGCCGCGACTGCAGCCTGCACGCCAGGCACGCTGTCCTCGATCACCACGCACATCGCGGGCACGGCCTGCATCGCGGCTGCGGCGAACAGGAACAGGTCCGGCGCCGGCTTGCCGCGCGCCACCTGTGTGGCGCTGAACACGTGCGGCTCGAACCAATGCAGCAAGCCCGTCAGCGACAGCGAATGGCGCAGTCGTTCCGGCGCGCTGCTCGACGCGACGCAACGGGGGTACGGCAACGCCGCAAGCGCCGCCTCGACGCCTGCCATCGGAGCGAGTTCGGCTTCGAACGCGGTGGCAACACGCAGCCGCAGCGTCTCAGCGAAGCCCGCCGGCAGCACGCAACCTTGGCGCCGCTCGATATCGGCGCACATTGCGGCCGAGCTGATGCCGAGATAGCGATCCATGATCTCGTCGGCAGACAGCGCGATGCCGAGCTCCGCGAGGCACGCGGAATCCGTCCGGCAGGCGATCACCTCGCTGTCAATCAGCACGCCGTCGCAATCGAAGATGATCAGTTCTGGTGGCATCGCCCGCACATACCAATTGCCACCATGCTTCGGCTATAGAGGCGCCACACGATTCGCAGGATGGATTCGCCGACCATGCAACTCATTTCGCGCCTGTTACTGACCGCGTCGCTGTCGCTCGTGTCCGGCGCCGCGCCACCACCACCGCACAGCGTGCTCGCCGCCGCGCCGATCTCGCGCATGAACCAGTCCTGGTGGCGCGCGCGCCACGAGGCCAAACTGGAAGAACTGCAAGGCCACCACGTCGATCTGCTGTTCCTGGGTGATTCCATTACCCAGGACTACGAGGTGAGCGGCCCTCCCGACTGGCGTGACTTCGCGCCGATCTGGCAACGCTTTTATGGCGGCCGCAACGCGGTCAATCTGGGGTTCAACGGCGATGCGACCGCGCATCTGCTGTGGCGGATCGAGAACGGCGAGGTGGCCGGCATCGCGCCGAAGGTCGCGGTGATCCTGATCGGCGCCAATAATCTCGGCCGGCTGCACTGGGCACCCGAGGATACCGTCGCCGGTATCGACGCCATTGTGACACAACTGCGGCACCGCCTGCCGCACACCAGGCTGCTGCTGCTCGGTGTCCTGCCGTCGGACCGTTCCGCCTGGGCCAGTCAATCGACGGTCACGATCAACCGGGCATTGGCGGCGCGCTACCGCCGCGGCGGCGACGTCACATACCTGGATATTGGCCAGGTGTTCATGCGAAACGGCACGCTGAACCGTGACCTGTTCTTTGACCCGTTGCTGACGCCGCCTGGCGCACCGCTGCATCCCACCGCGGAAGGCCAGGCGCTGATGGCCGAAGCGATCGAGCCGACACTTGCCGGGTTGCTCGGCGACAAGGCGCATGTGGCGGCGCGGTGAGGTGAGCGGGGAGGTGAACAGGATAATACTCCCCTCCCCTTGCGGGAGGCGGTTGGGGGAGGGGGCGGTTCGGTACCTGGCATCGCCCCCTCCCCCAACCCCCTCCCGCAAGGGGAGGGGGAGGTTCATTGCTTTACCCCAGCGCCTCGGCCAGCAGCTCCATCGCCCGCTTCGAAAACGCCCGCATATTGGCCACGCGATCCGCGCTGCCGGTCTCCAGTGTGATCGCGCGCGAGAAATTCGGCCCTTCCAGCCCGATGCAGGTGTGCCCCGCCGCATCGCCATAGCGATTGCCGGTGGGACCGGTGGCGCCGGTCTCGCTCAGCCCCCAGGTCGAACCCAGCCGGCTCCGCACTGTCGTTGCCAACAGCGCCGCGTACGGCTCGGACGAAGCGCGCATGCCGTTCGGCAGCGGGTTCGGAATTTCGAGGAATCCCGACCGGGCATATTGCGTATAGATCACGCTGCCGCCGCGGAAATACGCCGACGCACCGGCCACCGACAGCAGCGCCGCCGAGATCAGCCCGCCGGTCGAGGATTCCGCGATCGCGATGGTGTCGCCGCGCGCCTTCAGCCGCGCGCCCAGCTTCTCCGCCAATGGCAGCAGGTCCTGCATCTAACGTCCTCCCATCTCCAGAATTGACTCGATCACGCGCTGGGTCGCCAGCGCCTCCTCGCCGGGTATGGCTGCATCGCGTCCCTGCTCGATCGCGTCGAGGAAGTCGCTCAGCACCGCGCGATGCGCCTCGTGCGAGAACGCCATGACGCTGGCGCCACTGCCGGTGCCGGAACTATCGGTCAGCACCTCCTCGTGCCCGTCGACGAACGCCAGACGCAGGTTGCCGCCATCCAGCCGCGCGGTGCCGCACGAGCCGATGATGTGCAGCCATTCCGGACTGCCGGGATAGGCGGCGACTGTGGCGACGATCGTGCCCGGCGCGCCGGAGCCGAGACGCACCAATGCCGATGCGTAGTCCTCGGTCTCCATTCGGTGCAACGACGTGGTGCACACCTGCGCCGCCGCGACGGTTTCAATGCCAAGCAGCCAGCGGAACAGATCGAGCGAATGGATCGCCTGGGTGATCAGCACACCGCCGCCGTCGCGCGTCTTAACGCCGCGGCCAGGCTGGTCGTAGTACGCCTGCGGCCGCCACCACGGCACGAACATCGTCGCCGCCTGGATATCCCCGAGCACCCCGGCTCGCAGCGCCTGATGCAGACGCTGACTGCCCGGACGGAAGCGATGCTGGAGGCAGATGCCGAGGCGGCGATCGGCGCGACGCCCCGCCGCGATCAGTTGTTCGCCGCGTTCGATCGAAACCTCCAGCGGCTTCTCGCACAACACGTGCTTGCCGGCGGCAAACGCCGCTTCGGCGATCGGCAGATGCGCGTTCGCCGGCGTCAGCACCACCACTGCATCGACCGCCGGATCCGCAATGGCGCGCGCGACATCGGTGGTGGTGGGAAATCCATAACGGTCGGCAACGTCCTTCAGTCGCGCTTCGCTGCTCGCCGCGGCCCACACCACGCGGACTCGGTCGGTGAGATCGACCAGGGCGCGCGCGTGCGGTTGCAGCGCGTTGCCGAGGCCTATGACGGAGATGCCGATCACGGTCGCCTCGCCGTATAGCGGATTGCCTGCGCCTGCGCCTGCAACGCGAGGCGGCAGACATTGAAGGTCTGCCGTTGCGGCATCGCCGTCTCGGTACGGTGCGTGATGTCGGCGAGGAAGTTTCGGTAGTAGGTCACCGGCAATTTGCTGCAATCGACGTAGCGCGTCGCGGTCTTGCTAGCGACGAACATGTGGTCCGTCCCTTCGCGCCCCTCGATGTCGAGATTCTTGCGCAGTTCGAGTGTGCCTTCGGTGCCGACGATGAAGAACCGGCCATCGCCCCAGGTCGGCAGGCCGTCGGGGGTGAACCAGTCGAGGCGGATGTAGCCGCGCACCGACGGTGTCGCCAGCACCAGTTCGGCAAAATCCTCGAAGCCCGCCGGTTCGGTGCCGAACGCGCCGATGCTGCATGAGACGATCTCGGCATCGTCCGCTTCGGCGAAGGCAAGGAACTGATCGATCGAATGGACGCCGATATCGTTGATGATGCCGCCATAGGCGGGTGTGTCGAAGAACCACGACGGTCGCAGCGCTCGGTTCAACCGATGCGGGCCGAGCGATGTGGTATGCACCAGTCGGCCAAGCTCACTGGAACGCGCGATGCGCAACGCCTCCTGCACCGCCGGTGAGGCGAGCCGGCCGAGGCAGACCGACCAGATGCGCCCGGTGTCGCGCACCGCGCGTTCGAGCGCGGCAAGCTGGTCGGGCGTGGTAACGCCTGGCTTGTCCACCATTACGTCCTTGCCGCGCTGCATCGCCGCGATCGCCAGATCGGCGCGGTCACAGGGACGCGCGGCGATCACCACGAAGTCAATCGACGGGTCTTCCAGCAGCCGCTTCGTGTCGGCCGCCGGCACGTGCGGGAAGCGCTTGCGGAAGCCGGCGAGCACACGCGGATCGGTGGTATCAGGATTGTATCCGACGCACTCGGCGCCCGCATCGAGCAGGTCCTGCGTCAGATCGTAAATATGGCGATGATCCAGTCCGATCGCGGCGAAGCGCGGCATGCCGGTCCCTCCTCGTCCGGTGCACGCTTGCACCATCTTCCCCACCCCGCAACCACGGTCCACAATGCGGCCAGCCAACAGGGACGAAGGGGAGAGACACCATGGCAGACCGTGTCGCCGTCATCACCGGCTCCGGCACCGGCATCGGCCGCGCATCCGCGCTTGCACTGATGAACGACGGCTGGTCCGTCGTGCTGTGCGGCCGCCGCAGGGAGATGCTGGAGGAGACCGCCGGCATGAAGACGGGCGGCAAGTCGCTGATCGTGCCCACCGACGTGACCGACCCCACCCAGGTCGACAACCTGTTCGCACAGACCAAATCGAACTTCGGCCGCATCGACATGCTGTTCAACAATGCTGGCGGCGGCACACCCACCACCAATTTCGGCGACTTTACATATGAAATGTGGACCCGCGTCGTGCAGGTGAACCTTAACGCGATGTTCCTTTGCTCCAACGCCGCATTCCGCATGATGCGCGATCAATCGCCGCGCGGCGGACGGATCATCAACAACGGCTCGATCTCAGCGCATGTGCCGCGGGTAGGGTCCTGTGCCTACACCTCGACCAAGCATGCGGTGACCGGACTGACCAAGTCGATCGCGCTCGATGGGCGGGATTTCGACATCTGCTCGTGCCAGATCGACATCGGCAATGCCGCGACGCCGATGACGGCACGCTCGACCGCCGGGCAGATGCAGCCGCACGGGCAGATGATGGTGGAACCGCGCATGGACGTGAACCATGTCGGCCAACAGGTGCTGTTCATGTCGAACCTGCCGCTGGAGTCGAACGTGCAGTTCGTCACCATCATGGCGACCAAGATGCCGTTCATCGGGCGGGGGTGACGTCCACCTTGTGGCAGCAGCAAGCCCCAGGATACAATGCCTGAGTGAAACAAACTCCGGAAGAGGATTTCGCATGAACATATATGCTGCGGGCGTGGTCGGTCGCGTCCTGACGGTGGCGGCCGTGCTGGTACTTCCAGGGCCGCGGGATGCGGTCGCTGCCGGACCGTACGATGGGACGTACCACGGTACGCTCACGGGCGGCGGCATGAATGCCCTCAATTGCGCCAAGAGCGCGCCCGTCCAGATGACGGTGACCGACAGTCAGCTGGAATATCATCACTTCAGCAACACGGTCATCAGGGCGCCGGTGGCCGCCGATGGCTCGTTCAGCGGCTCCGCGCAGAACATGTATGCCACTCGCGGTGCGCCGCAGATCCAGACACTCAGTGGTAAAATTTCCGGCCCAGCGATCCAGGCCGATACCAAGGTGGGCAACAGCTGCTCATACACACTGACGCTGAAGAAGTTCTAGCGGCCCAGACCTGACCGCCAGCTGCGTTCCTCAATCGCATCCAACAATGCGTCGAACAGGAGCCCAGGCAGCCGTCGCAGCAGACCTCGGCGGCGCGGGCGCAGGACACGGGTTTTCATTCGCTCGCCGCCAAGCTTGCGCACCAGGCCGTCGATGTCGGCAAGACCGTCGATCAGGCCGCATTGGAGCGCGCGCTCGCCCAGCATGAAGCTGCCATCGAACAGCGCGGCCTCGTCGCCCTTCAGCCGGTCGCCGCGGCGCGAACGCACCCACGCCTTGAACCGCTCGTGCAGCGCATCGAGCAACTCCTGCACGAACGCGACATCCTCAGGCTTTTCCGGACTGAACGGATCGAGCCGCGCCTTGTTGCTGCCGGCGGTGTAGAGCCGGCGTTCGATCCCGAAGCGCGCCAGCATATCGGGAAAGCCGAAACCACCGCCACGCACGCCGATCGACCCGACGATGCTCATCGGATTGGCGTGGATCTCGTCGGCGGCGCAGGCGAGCCAGTAGCCACCCGACGCGCCCACCTCGCGGATCACCGCATGCACGCGCACATCGTGTTCGTCGGCGCGGCGGCGGACCAGCGCGGCGATCAGGTCGGACTGCACGGGCGAACCACCGGGACTTTCGATGTCGAGAATCACCGGCTGGCCGCGTGCGGTGCGGAATGCACGGTCGATCAACGGTGCCATGGTTCCGATGCCCACCGCACCGGCCCGCGGCGCGATCAATCCATGCAACTCGACCACGTTGATGCGCGGCCGGCGCCAGGGCAGCAGACGGAACGCCATGTAACCTCCGATCGGCGAGACCATGGCAAGATGACGGGCGCAGCGCCATATACAACACATGATTGCGCTGCACTTCGCCGGCTATCAGCCTGCCCGCTCCGTGCACACGCGCGCCCTGCACGGATTACGCGATGGCGTTGCGCGCCGTGCCGGAGGTGCGCTCGCGATCCGCGTGACCGACAGTGTCGTCGCTGACGGCCGCAAAGCCGCCGATCTGCTCACCATGGTGGCAAGTGGTGAACTCGACGGGTGTTACTTCGCCTCGAGCTACCTCGCCGCCCGCGTGCCGGCGCTCGAGCGGTTCGACCAGCCATTCAGGGCTGGTCCGCGCGAGGCGGTGTTCGCCGAACTGGATGGCGATGCCGGCGCGACCCTCGCCGAGCGAGTGGCGGCCGCCACGGACTATCGGGTCCTGGCCTGGTGGGACAATGGCATCCGCCATATTAGCAACGCCGTGCGGCCAATCCGAACGCCGGCCGACTGCATCGGCCTGCGCCTGCGCACGCTCGACAATGCCCAACACCAGGCCGCGTTTCGCCGGCTGGGCTTTCGGCCGGTGTTCATCGACGTCGCCGACCTGCCGCGCGTGGTGGCAGAGCGGATCGTCGATGCCCAGGAGAATCCGCTCACCAACATGGTGAACTTCAACCTGCATGCGCAACACAAACATGTCAGCCTCACCGGGCATCTGCTTGGCATCGCCCTGCTCCTGGTCAACCGGACGCGTCACGACGCATTGCCGGCGCACCTGCGCCGCGTCCTCGCCGACGCGGCCAGGGAAAGCCAAATCACCCAGCATGCGCTGGCGATCGCTGAAGATGCGGAGTGTCGCGAGCTGCTGGCCACTGCAGGAGTGTCCGTCATCGAGCCCGGTGACCTCGACCTTCCGGGGTTCCGCGCCGCCGTGGCCATACGACCCGGATAAACCGTCCGCATCGGATGGACGGACAATTATTCGGGTTGTATTCATTGACTTCTGGATGCACAGCCCCTGTTATAATGCGAGCGGAATCTCACGCTTTGGACGGTGCCGAATCGATGGCAGAGCCCAGTAGCAAGACCGACCTAGCCATGCTGATGGACAGCGTCACCTGACATGCATCTTGTCGTGCTCGACGATGACGAGCCGATCGCACAATTCATGGCGACGGTGGCCGGCGCCCGCGGCTGGGACGCGCTCGCCGTCACGCATGAGGCAGAGTTCCAGGCGCTGATCCGCGCCGGTCAGCCGGACGCGATCATCCTCGACCTGCAACTCGGCGCCAGCGACGGGATCGAACAACTTCGCTTCCTGCACGGCGTCGGCTATCACGGCGCCATCGTGCTGATGAGCGGTTTCGATGCGCGAGTGCTCGCCTCGGCGGAGCAGATCGGCAACTCACTGGGGCTGTCGATTGCCGCGGTCATCGAGAAGCCGGCGCGCGCGGCGCGGGTCCACGACGTGCTGGCGGCGATCGAGCAGAACCCGAGCGCCGCGGCATCAACCGCTGCCGACGCGCGGCCGGCGGTCCGATCCGTCTCGGCGAACGACGTTGCCGAGGCGATCGACGGCGGCCGCATGACGTTGCATCTGCAACCGATCGTGTCCGCCAAAGGACTCGCGGTGACCGGCGCCGAGGCGTTGCTCCGATGGCAGGACCCGGTGCTGGGACCGGTGCCGCCCGAGCAGTTCGTCGCCGCCGCCGAACGCGACGCGGCGGTGATCGACCGGCTCACCATGTGGGTGGCCGAGACCGCCGTCGCACAGTACCATCGACTTGCCGAACGCGGCTTGTCGATCCAGGTCGGCATCAATATTTCCAGTCACAGCCTGCGTTCGTTCGATTTCCCGGACCGGATGGCCGCCGTGTTGGATCGGATGTCCGTACCGCCCGGCGCGATCGGGCTCGAGATCACCGAAAGCGTTGCCATGCACGATCTCGACGCGACGGCCGCGGTGCTGACGCGGCTGCGTCTGAAGGGGTTCACCGTCGCGCTCGATGATTTCGGCACCGGACATTCGTCGCTGACCGCGCTGCGGCGCATGCCGTTCTCGACGATCAAGATTGACAAGTCGTTTGTTGGCGAAGTGGAGACGTCGAACGACTCGCTGACGATCGTGCGCTCGGTGATCCAGCTTGCCCGCGACATGCGTCTGACCAGCGTGGCCGAGGGCGTGCCCAGCGCCAACGTGGCGCGGATGCTGACGGAGTTGGGGATCGACGGACTGCAAGGCCACCACTTCAGCCCGCCGTTGCCGTTCGACGCCTTCGCTACCTGGCTGCGGGAGTGGTCGCGCGACCACGCTGCACGTACGCCGCATGCGAATGATCCGAATGATGGCCGGGCCTGAACCCGGCCATCGGCATTCTCACACCGTCTGCAGGATCGCCTCGCGCTTCATCTCCGGCGTCAGCTCCACCCGCCAGTCAACGGTGCGCGGCAACACTAACTCGTGCGCGCGCAGCATGTAGTAGCTGGCGCCGGTGCCATCGGGCGAACCACCCGCCTCCACGGTCTTCACAGCCTGGCGAAGCAGCTTGCGCGCCTGGATGATCGCCTTGTCGGCCGGCCCCAGATGCTCCTTCGAACGATCGACAATGCGACCCATGCTCTCCTGCAACGCGCGGTCCTGGGCGTTGATGCCGTCGATCCCGGAGAACGTCTCGGTGCGCTGCACGTCGCGATCCAGCAGGTAGTCGTTGGAGCGGTTCGCCTTTGAACGGAACGTCATCGGATCGACATGCAGCGGCCCGTTGCCGAGCCCGCGCTCGAGCTTGTCCTCTTCGGTCAGCGGCCCGTCGGGACAGTAGCTCCAGTTGTAGACCATGCAGTTCCCGTCATCGATCGGCACCCAGATGTGTCCGGCATCGAGCTCCAGCCCGCTCTCCGACCGCGACGGCCTGATCTGATGGAACGGCATGATGAAGTGGTAGGTGCGGATATGCACATCGTCGCCGCCGTCGAGTGGGCGGATGCCGGCATACTGATAGCCGTAGTCGGTGACGTCGACGACCAGCTTCGGCGCCTTGCCGCGCACGAACGGGTTGGACGGCTTGATGCCGCCGCGCTTCGAACTGTCGGTCAGCAGCCGGTGCAGGATCGGCGCATGCGAAGTGTCGATGCCGCCTTCCAGCGCCTGCAGCCAGTTGCACTCCTCGATCACCTTGGTGACGTGGCGATTGGCCTCCGGCGCCTGGGTCCAGGCGAATTTCGGCAGCGGCGGCATCTTCTCGGCCGGGCCTAGGTAGGCCCACACGATGCCGCCAAGCTCGCAGGTCGGGTACGCATCGATGCGGACCTTGTGCTTGAAGTCGTACTCCTCGGGTTCGTTCATCATATCGACGCAGTTGCCGGCGACGTCGAACTTCCAGCCATGATAGATGCAGCGCAGGCCGCATTCCTCGTTGCGCCCGAAATACAGCGACACGCGGCGATGCGGGCAGAACTCCTCGATCAGGCCGATGCGGCCCTCAGTGTCGCGGAACGCCAGCAGGTCCTCGCCAAGCAGGCGGACGCGCGCCGGCGGGCCGTCGGGTTCGGCGATTTCGCGTGAGAGGAGAGCGGGGATCCAGTACATGCGCATCGCATTGCCCATCGGGGTGCCCTGCCCCACCCGGGTGACGAGTTCGTTTTCCTCGCGTGACAGCATCGGCGCGCTCCTTCCCTGAGTCCGGGGGAGCGTAGCGTGCGTCCGGCCAGGCGGCAACGACTCGACCCACCTCGCCTGCTTGCGGGAGGGGTCGCCACGCGTAGCATGGCGGGTGTGGGTCTATATGCGGTCGGAACACCCTCACTCGGCGCTGCGCGTCGACCTCTCCCGCAAGCGGGCTTACCGCGTTTCCTGATCCCTCAGCGAATCCCACCACGGGCACACGCCGCTCATGCGGTGATAGTTGCCCTCCATCACCTGCAACGGTGCGCGTTTCACCTCGGGCACCGCCATCGACGGCGGGCCGTCGGGTCCCATCGCATCGAACAAGCCGTGATGGCCCCAGAAGCTGGCGACGCTGCTCATCTCCTGCGGCCGCCAGGTCGCATCGTCCACCTCGACGCCACCCCAGCCATATTCCACCAGAATGTCCGACGGCGTGTGCATGTAGAACGAGGTGACCAGGTCGTTCGGATGCCGCCCCAGCGTCGCGACGATGCGATCCTTCTCGCCCTGCGCGATGTCGTAGCCCTGCCCGACATCGTCGAACGAATACAGCTCTACCATCAGATGATGCATGCCGGTGTGTGGCGCCTCGAACAGCGCCACGCTGTGATGGCGCGGATTGACGTGCAGGAAATACGCGGTGATCGGCTTCTGGATGTAGTCGCTGATACGGAAGCCCAGCAGGTCGCGATAGAAGGCCAGCGCGGGTTCGATGTTGGTGACCAGCAGCACCGCGTGTCCCATGCCCATCGGACCGGTGCGGAAGCCGGAAATCGAGCGGCCGGGACGGAACGCCTCATCGGCGATCTGCGCGCCGTGGAACGCCTCCAGCCGGTTGCCAGACGGATCGGTGAACGAAATCAGGCCGCTGACGAACCGCTGGTCGGCGAGCGCCTTCGGCTCCCGCTTGACCGCCACCCCGGCCGCTTCCAGTCGCGCCGCCAGCGCATCGAGCGCCATTGCATCGGCGATCTCCCAGCCGAAATAGCGCTGCCCCTCCGGCAGCGAGCGATCGATCACCAGCCGCTGCTTGCGGTCGTCCATGCGGAACGCGCGCACGCCGGCGCCGCGATCCACCGCCTGCATGCCGAGCCAGTTGGTGGCGTAATTCGTCCAGTCGTCGAGCCGGTCCGTGCCGATACCGAGATAGCCGAGGGCCTGGATGGTCATGCTATGGATCCTCCGGCGCTGACGTTATCATAGTGCAACGCGTGCCGCATCCTGTCCGCTGATCCAGGCGCCGGCGACGGTGCCGGCCATGCCGTTGTGGCAGGCCTCGCCGGCGAACAACAGGCGACCGGCAGCCAGCGGCTGGGCCAGCGCGATGCGCGCATCGGCGTCGCCCGGCCGCACGAAGGAATAAGCGCCGCGCACTAACGGATCGGCGTCCCATCGCGTGACAAACCGCTGTCCGCCGGCGAACAGCTTGTCCACGCGGCCGCCGAACAGCGTGCGCAACTGGCCGAGCGCGAAGTCCACCGCCGCCGCCTCGCCGGCGCGCGCCAGCTCCCAGGCCACCGGACCGCCGACCCAGCCCTGCACGTAGTCACGTTTGTAGGGCCAGCACTGGAACCCCATGGTGGGATCGCCGCTGCGCTGCACCTGCCGGTCGACCGAGCAGTGCAGCGGCAGGTCGAGCCGGTCCGGTCCGGTGGCACGCAGCGCCACCTTCATCGCCAGCCCCATCGGCAGCGCGTCGATCGCCGCCTGCGTCTGCGGCGGCAATGGCGGATCGAACGCGATGGCGCCCGCCGCCAGCACGCCGGTGGAGACAGTGACGATCGCCGATCGCGCTGTGACGGTGCCGCGCGGCGTTTCCACCGCCACGCCGGAGCCGCCCCAGACCACGCGCGTCACCGGTGTCGCGCGCCTGATGTCGAGGCCCTCGCCCAGGCGCCGGGCGACGAAGGCGCCGATGCCGCCCTGCGGCACCAGGTTGCCGCCGGACAACACGTTGCGGTACCAGTCGCGGAGCGAAAATTCGTCGGCGCTGGCGACGCAGATGATCGGGCCTTCCCAGGTCTCCACCGTCACCGCCCAGGGATCGTCCGGCATTGACCGCGCCACCTCGGCCATCGGCATATCGTCGCGGGTGCGCAGCATGGCGGCGGCGCGGTCCTCGAAGCGCTGCCAGGCGCCGGCGTAGTCGGCATATTCCTCCGCGGTCGCCTCGCGCGTGCCGACGACGGTGCGTTCTACCCGCAGTTCGTCGGAGCGCAGCAGCGCGTCGCCCGCTGCACGGGCGATCGGCACCAGCGGGTTGATCTCGGCGCTGTGCAGCCACACCGCGCCCATGTCGAACCACACGCCGGCGAGTTCCGCCGGATAGGTGGTCCAGGCGCGTCCGCCGATGCGGTCCGACGCCTCCAGCACCAGCGCGCTGCGACCGGCGGCGCGCAGGGCCGCCGCCGCGCCCAGCCCAGCCAAGCCGGCGCCGATCACTACCACATCGACATCTGACATCGCGGCAACCTATCGTGGCCGCCGCAAGGAGGCCAGCCATGCCCGATCACACCCCTGTCGGCGCCGACTCCCTGGTCATCGAGATGGCGCGGCGGTTCGCCACCGAACGGTTGGCGCCGGGTGCCGCAGCGCGCGAGAAGGCCGGCGCGATCGAGCCGGAAATCATTTCCGCACTTGGCGAGCTCGGTATCTTCGGCGCCACCACGCCGGCGCAGTGGGACGGCTCGGAGATCGATCCGGTGACCTACGCGCTGCTGCTGGAGGAGATCGCCGCCGGCGACGGCTCGGTGTCCACCATGGTGAGCGTGCACAACTCCCCTACGTGCATCATCTTCGATCAGTACGGCACCGATGCGCAGAAGGACCGGTGGCTGCGACCGCTGGCGACCGGCACGGCGGTGGGGTCGTTCGCGCTGACCGAGCCGCAGGCGGGGTCAGATGCGTCGAACCTGCGCACGCGCGCGGTGCGGAAGGGCGACCGCTATGTGATCAACGGCGCCAAGCAGTTCATCTCGTCGGCCAGCGTGCCGGGGAGCACGGTGCTGTTCGCGGTCACCGATCCGTCGGCCGGGCGCAAGGGCATCTCGTGCTTCGTGGTGGACAAGGCGGCACCGGGCTACGTGGTGGTGCGGCGGGAAGAGAAGCTCGGGCAGAAGGCGTCGGAGACCTGCGCGCTCGCGTTCGAGGACATGGAGGTGCCGGAGGACCAGCGCATCGGCGCCGAGGGCGAAGGCTATAAGATCGCCCTGTCCACGCTGGAGAGCGGACGGATCGGCATCGCGGCGCAGAGCGTCGGGATGGCGCGGGCGGCGCTGGACTACGCGGTCGGGTATGCCAAGGAGCGGCAGGCGTTCGGCGGGCGGATTCTGGATTTGCAGGCGGTGGGGTTTCGGCTGGTCGAAGCCAAGACGAAGCTGGAGGCGGCGCGGCAGATAACGCTGCACGCGGCGCGGCTGAAGGCGGAGGGCCAGCCGGCGATCGAGGCGGCGTGTATGGCGAAGCTATTCGCCAGCGAGGCGGCTGAGGCGGTGTGCACGGCGGCGATCCAGACGCTGGGAGGGTATGGGTACCTGGCGGACTATCCGGTGGAGCGGATCTATCGCGATGTGCGGGTGTGCCAGATCTATGAGGGCACGTCGGATGTGCAGAAGCTGATTTTGCAGCGGATGCTGTAAACATGAGCCTCATCCTCCCCGAGGGGCGCAATGGTTAACGCGGCGCATCGGCACATGAACCAACGCACCGGGGCAACTCATTCCGGTGAGGCTTGCTCCCGCAACGCTCGCACCACCGCTCTATGTTCGCGCTCGATCACCGCCAGATATGCTAATTTTGCGCGGTTCGGTTGCGTGCGCGCCGGCCTCAGTTCCGAGCCGGCCAACGTTAATTCAACACACGTCGGCGAAGCAGCGTTGGCAGGACAAGAAAGGTTCAAACGCAGATCAGAGGAGATTTACGCAAAACACGCAGATAGTCCGGTTCGGCTCATCGGTCGGGGACACCCCGTTTGATCTCCCGGCACGGCTTGCAGAAATAAAGCAAGGCAAAGCGCAGGCCATTCGCGTTGAGATAGTTGGTGCATTCCATTCGATGCGCGTCGTCCAGCGCCCTAACGTCTTCAGCTTAAGCCAAGCACTCGCCGACCACCGCGCTGTTTGTGATGTGACCTGACACCGCGTTGCTGCTCGACCGCGACACCGGTGTCGCGCAGCTCATGCGCCAGCGCGTTCTCGCCGACTTTTTCCCGCATTCGAAGCGCTTAGCCCATCTTATTCACCGCATAGCAGGGATTCGCTGACGGGCATGGTACAACCGCCTGGAATTGCATAGAGACTGGTTGTCGACGCCACTCTCGAAGCGAGGACAGAATCTGCCATGCCCGCCACCGACGACGATACTCTTCTGCCGTTCGCTTTGCCAAGTATCGGCCAGAAGAAGATCACCGCCGCGTTCGACGGCGGCCTGATCAGTTCCGATGGCGGTGTTTTACTTTTGGCCGGTGCCGACAAACGACTTGGTCTGATCGACACATTGGCCGCGATCATCCCGGACCATCGTGACCCTGATCTGATCACCCATTCGATGGCGGACATTCTGCGCGCCCGCGTCTTCGCCATCGCCTGCGGATACCCGGATGCCGATGATCTGGACGACCTACGCAGGGACCCGGCCTTCAAACTCGCCTGTGGGCGCCTACCAGAAAGCGGAGACCACCTGGCTTCACAACCCACCATGTCACGCTGGGAAAATGCCCCCGACCTGCGCACCTTGATCCGACTGACGCGGGCCATGGTGGACCTATGGTGCAAGAGTTACAGGCGTGCGCCCAAGTCGATCACGCTCGACATCGACGATACCGCAGACACCGTGCACGGCCATCAGCAGTTGTCGCTGTTCAACGCGCACTACGACGAACGCTGCTTCCTGCCGATCCATATCTATGACGCCGACACCGGCCATTGCGTGCTGACCATTTTGCGCCCCGGGAAAACACCAGATGGCAAGGAGGTGCGCACCCATCTGCGCCGGTTGGTGCGGCGTATCCGACTGCACTGGCCGCACACACGCATCACCATTCGTGGCGACGGACATTATGGCCGGCGTGAGGCCATGGACTGGTGCGAAAAGCACGGCGTGCACTACATCTTCGGTCTGTCCACCAACGCGGTCCTCGCCGCGCAGGTCTTTGCCAAGACCGACGATGTGTGCGTGCGGCGCGCCATCGCCAACCTGGATGTGGTGCGCGACTACACCGAGACCCGATACGGCGCCAAGTCCTGGTCCCAGCTCCGTCGCGTCGTGGCGCGGATCGAGGCAACGCGGAAAGGTCTCGACGTCCGCTACGTCGTCACCAACATCACCTACGGTACCGCCGAATGGCTCTATGACAGCATCTACTGCGCACGTGGGCAGGCGGAGAACCTGATCAAGCGGCACAAGAGCCAACTCGCCTCCGATCGCACCAGTTGCCGCTCACCACTGGCCAACCAGATGCGACTGATCCTGCACACCGCCGCCTACTGGCTGATGCTGACGGTGCGCGATGCCATCGCCAAACCGCAAGCGCTGGCCAACGGCGAATTCTCCACGATCCGACTGCGGTTATTGAAGATCGCCGTACGAATCAAGGAGACCGCCAGCCGGATCAAGCTGTCGTTCGCGGCAAACTGCCCCGACGCCGCCTTGTTCCGTGACTTGATTGGTGCGCTGATCCCGCGCCCAACGTGAGCGGCGGGGCAAGTGCCCCGGTCGAATCCCACCTGATCAACCTTCAACGCCTCCCAGATACGGTCTGAAACGCGGTCGAGCCAGCAGCGGCGGTGCGCGAACATATTGGTTGTCCACTCGTAATATATGTACAGCCGGCCGGTACGGTGAATAAGATGGGTTAGGAACCCTGCAACGCATTGGATCCGACCTCGCCGACCGCTCCGGCTAGGTTCCGGGTTTGCCCCCGCGCCGCGCCCCACTCCACCGTCGTACCAGTCGCAGCAGCTCCGCCATCTCCCGCGTGCTGCCGGTCAGCAGTTGCAACGGTGCGCTGCCGGCGAAGAACGGCCCCGGGTTCGGCGTCACCACCCAGCGCGGGGTCCCACTCTTGGGGTTCAGCCGCACCAGCGCCGCTTCCAGTTCCACCAGATAAGCAGCACGCAGTAGCCGCTCATCGGTCCACTCCACCGCGCCGAGGTCTCCGCCCGTCACGCCCAGCAAGGCGGTCGTATCGTGTCGGTCCAGCTCCCACGCATTCGCGATCCTGCGCAGCGCCGCAACCGCCTCGTCGGGTGACGGACGAGCCAGGCCAGTCTCTGTGGTGGCTGGTACGGCCATGTCTCACCACTGCCAGAAGATGCCGGTGCAGGGAAGCCGCCGGGGATAACCATGGCGCGAGTTCCCTTCCGCCTTTGGCAGTGATCTACTCCTCGGTAGTGCCGCCCGGGAGGCTGCTGCGCCATGAAGTTCATGTGGTTCCACCTGATGCCGTACACCGAACTGCCGGACGACTTCCGCGAGAAGCATCCGTCGGTGTGGGTGGATATCCACTCGTCGCTGTTCGACCCGCGCCGAGCGCATCACATGTACAACGACTTTATGGACGAGCTCGAATACGCCGCCGCGTGCGGCTACGACGCGATCTGTGTCAACGAGCACCATTCCAACGGCTATGGCCTGATGCCCTCGCCCAACCTGATCGCCGCGTCGCTGTCCCGTCGCACCACCGACACCACGATCTGCGTGATGGGCAACTCGCTGGCGCTGTACAACCCGCCGACCCGCGTCGCGGAGGAGTTCGCGATGATCGACTGCATCTCCGGCGGTCGGTTGATCGCGGGCTTTCCGGTCGGCACGCCGATGGACGACTGCTTCGCCTACGGCCAGAACCCGTCGCAGCTCCGCGAGCGCTACTACGAGGCGCACGACCTGGTGATGAAGGCCTGGCAGCACCCGGACACGTTCGCGTTCAACGGCCGCTACAACCAGCAGCGCTACGTCAACATCTGGCCGCGCCCGGTGCAGCGCCCGCATCCGCCGGTGTGGATTCCCGGCGGCGGCTCGATCGAGACCTGGCAGTGGTGCGCCGAGAAGGACTACGTCTATTCGTATCTGTCGTACTACGGCCACAAGATCGGCAAGGCGACGATGGACGGCTACTGGGCCGAGATGGACCGGCTGGGCAAGGACCGCAATCCGTATCGCGCCGGCTTCGCGCAAACCGTCGCAGTGGCGGAATCGCGCCAGCAGGCGATCGATCTGTATACTCAGGCCGCCGAGTACTTCTTCTTCCGCTGCCTGCACATCGATCCGCGTTTTGCCGCGCCGCCCGGCTACACCACCGAAGCGACGATGCGCTTCGGCCTCACCAGCCAGGTCAGCGCCGCGGCTGCGAAGTCGCAGGCACGGCCGACCGAGATGAAAGAACTGGTCGATGCCGGCTACCTGGTGATCGGCTACGCCGGACGAGGTGGCGGAACAGATCGACGAACTGGCCACCAATCTGCACGTCGGCAACCTGATGCTGCTGCTCCAGTTCGGCAACATGAGCAAGGAGCTGACCAGGTACAACACCAGGCTGTTCGCCGAACAGGTGATGCCGAAACTCGGGGGAAAATTCGCCGAATACGAACATCGCTGGTGGCCGAAGCCGATGGACACCGGGCAACGCGCCGAACTGCCGGCCTATGCTCCACGCCATGCCGCCGAATGAGGGAGGAAAACCGATGCGCCTGATGTGGTTCCACCTGATGCCCTACACCGAACTGCCGGAGGGCTTCCGCGACAAGCATCCGTCGGTCTGGGTTGACATCCATTCCTCGCTCTTTGACCCGCGCCGCGCCCACCACATGTACAACGACTTCATGGACGAACTCGAATACGCCGCCGACTGCGGTTTCGACGCGGTGTGCGTGAACGAGCATCACTCCAACGGCTACGGCCTGATGCCTTCGCCCAACCTGATCGCCTCGTCGCTGGCGCGCCGCACCACCGATACCGCGATCTGCGTCATGGGCAACTCGCTGGCGCTGTACAACCCGCCGACCCGCGTCGCCGAAGAGTTCGCCATGATCGACTGCATCTCCGGCGGCCGGTTGATCGCCGGCTTTCCGGTCGGCTCGCCGATGGACACCTGCTATGCCTACGGCCAGAACCCGTCGCTGCTGCGCGACCGCTATCATGAAGCGCACGACCTGATTCTGCGCGCCTGGACCGACCGCGACACCTTCGCGTTCAATGGCCGCTTCAACCAGCAGCGTTACGTCAACATCTGGCCGCGCCCGGTGCAGACGCCGCATCCGCCGATCTGGGTGCCAGGTGGCGGCTCGGTCGAAACCTGGCAGTGGTGCGCCGAGATGGATTACGTCTACTGCTACCTCAGCTA
Source organism: uncultured Alphaproteobacteria bacterium (assembly GCA_963819855.1). Classification (GTDB taxonomy): domain Bacteria; phylum Pseudomonadota; class Alphaproteobacteria; order Acetobacterales; family Acetobacteraceae; genus JAMXLO01. Next base: position 504,007 of record CAWFYC010000021.1, on the reverse strand, counting down.
TTACGGCTACAAGATCGGCCGCCAGACGATGGACGGTTTCTGGGACGAAATGGCCAAGTTGGGCAAGGACCGCAATCCGTACCGCGCCGGTTTCTTGCAATTTGTCGGCGTTGGCGAGAGCCGCCAGCACGCGATGGATCTCTACGGCAACGCGGCAGAATACTTCTACGGCAACTGCCTGCACATCGATCCGCGCTTCGCCGCCCCGCCGGGCTACAGCACCGAGGCGACGCAGCGCATGGGCATGCAGAGCCAGGTCGCGAAGGCCGCATCCTACTCCGACAAGTTCAACAAACTGGCGCGTGAGATGGATGCGATCGTCGATCTCGGCTACGTCATCATCGGCTCGCCCGATGAGGTGGCGGAGCAGTTGCGCGAGGTCGCGGTCAACCTGAACGTCGGCAACCTGATGCTGCTGCTACAGTTCGGCAACATGAGCAAGGAACTCACCAAGTACAACTCGCGCCTGTTCGCCGATCAGGTGATCCCGAAGCTGAAGCCGCTGTTCGCCGAATGGGAACATCGCTGGTGGCCGCAGCCGATGGACACGGCGCAGCGCGCTGCGGTTCCCGCCTACACGCCGCGCCTCGCCGCGGAATAGATGCCCGACATCACGACCCGCTGCTGCATTGCCGGCGGCGGGCCAGCCGGCATGATGCTGGGGCTGCTGCTGGCGCGTGCCGGCATCGACGTGGTGGTGCTGGAGCAGCACGCCGATTTCCTGCGCGACTTCCGCGGCGACACCGTGCACCCATCCACCATGCAGGTGATGGACGAGCTTGGCCTGCTCGATGCGTTCCTCGCGCGACCGCACAGCGAGGTGCGCACACTGGGCGGTCAGATCGGCGACGACTACGTCGAACTGGCCGACTTCACCCATTTACCGACGCGCGCGAAGTTCGTCGCGTTCATGCCGCAGTGGGATTTTCTCGACTTCCTCGCCGAGCAGGCGAAGCGCTACCCAACCTTCCGTCTGCTGATGAGCACCGAGGCCACTGGCCTGATTCGTGAGGGCGACCGCATGGTCGGCGTGACGGCGCGGGGCCCGGACGGCGACCTGGAGATCAACGCCCATCTCACCATTGCCGCCGACGGCCGCCACTCCACGTTGCGCGACGGCGCCGGATTCGAGGTTGTCGAGATCGGTGCACCGATGGATGTGCTGTGGCTGCGGCTGTCGAAGTTGCCGGACGATCCGGGGCAGACGCTCGGCCGCATCGATGCCGGCCGCATCTTCATCATGCTGGACCGCAACGACTACTGGCAGTGCGCGTTCGTGATTCCCAAGGGTGGCATCGATGCGGTGCATGCGCGCGGTCTGGAGGCGTTCCGTGCCGACATCGTGCGTCTGGCGCCGTTTCTGCACGACCGCGTGCACGAACTCGCGTCTTGGGACGACGTGAAGCTGCTGACCGTGGCGGTGAACCGGCTGAACACGTGGTTCCGCCCCGGCCTGCTGTGCATCGGCGACGCGGCGCATGCGATGTCGCCGGTTGGCGGCGTCGGCATCAACCTTGCGATCCAGGACGCGGTGGCCACGGCGAACATCCTGGTGACGCCGCTCCGCCAGGGTGGCGCCACAGTCGATGACCTGCGCGCCGTGCAGCGCCGGCGCGAACCTCCGACGCGCAAGACCCAGCGTTTGCAGGTGGCGATCCAGAACCGCGTCATCGGCAACGTGCTGAGCCGCACGACGACACCGAAGCCGCCGCTCGCGGTGCGGCTGCTGGGGTGGTTTCCGCTATTGCGGCGGCTGCCGGCGAGGATCATCGGCATGGGGTTCCGGCCGGAGCACATCCGGCACTGATCGCCAGTCAGTCCCTCGGCCTCAGATCGACCACGCGTCGCGCCTTCCCCACCGACCGCTCGATCGTCCCCGGCGGATCGACCACCACCCGCGTGGTCAGTCCGATCGTGTCCTTGATCCGCACCATCACGACCTTCGCCTCCGCCTCCAGCAGCACTGGATCGAAGTACTCCGGCCGCGCCTCGACGTGCACCGCCGCCTCGTCCATGCGACCCTCGCGCGTCAGCACGATCTGGTAGTGCCCGCTCAGCACCTCGCTCTTCAGCAACTGCTCTTCCACCTGGGTCGGAAACATGTTGACGCCGCGCACGATCACCATGTCGTCCGACCGGCCGGTGACCTTCTCCATCCGCCGCATCGTGCGCGCAGTGCCGGGGAGCAGCCGCGTCAGATCGCGGGTGCGATAGCGCACCACCGGCATACCTTCCTTGGTCAGCGAGGTGAACACCAGCTCGCCGCGCTCGCCCTCGGGCAGCACCGCACCGGTGTCCGGATCGATCACCTCGGGATAAAAGTGATCCTCCCAGATGTGCAGCCCATCCTTGGTCTCGACGCACTCGTTCGCCACGCCAGGTCCCATCACCTCGGAAAGACCGTAGATATCCACGGCATCCATCGCGAAGCCGTCCTCGATCTCGCGGCGCATCGCGTTGGTCCACGGTTCGGCGCCGAAGATGCCGACCTTCAGCGAACATTCGCGCGGATCGAGCCCCTGGCGTTGGAATTCGTCCAATATCGCCAGCATATAGCTCGGTGTCACCATGATCACATCGGGGGAAAAATCGGCGATCAGCTGCACCTGCCGCTCGGTCATGCCGCCAGACACCGGCACCACGGTGCAGCCCAGCCTCTCCGCGCCGTAATGTGCGCCGAGCCCGCCGGTGAACAACCCGTAGCCATACGCCACATGCACGATCATCCCGGGCCGTCCGCCGGCAGCGTAGATCGAACGCGCCACGACCTGCGCCCAGATGTCGATGTCGTTCGCGGTGTAACCCACCACCGTCGGCTTGCCGGTGGTGCCGGACGAGGCGTGCACACGCACCAGCTTCTCGCGCGGCACCGCGAACATGCCGAACGGATAGTTCGCCCGCAGGTCCTGCTTGGTGGTGAACGGGAATTTTCCGAGATCGTCGAGCGTGCGGAAATCGTCCGGATGCACACCGGCGCGGTCGAACGCCGTGCGATAGTGCGGTACGTTCGCGTAGGCGTGGCGCAGTGTCCACGCCAGCCGCTCACGTTGCAGCGCGGCGATCTCGTCGCGTGATGCGGTTTCGATCGCGTCGAGGCCCGCCATCACACCCGACGCCCGAACACCGGCGCACGCTTCTCGAGGAACGCACGGACGCCCTCGGCATAATCCGTGCTGCGCCCCGCGGCACCTTGCAGCTCCTGTTCGAGATCGAGCTGCGCATCCAATGTGTTGGTTGCGGACGCCGCGAACATCCGCTTCATCGCCGCCAGCGCTTCAGTCGGCTGCGTGGCCAGGTGGGCGGTGAGCTTCTCAGCTTCCGGCTGCAACGCCGCGTCATCCACGGCGCGCCAGATCATCCCCCAGGCCTCGGCCCGTTCGGCATCCACCGTCTCGCCCAGCATCGCCAGCGCGCGGGCGCGCGCGTCGCCGACCAGGCGCGGCAGAAAGAAGCTGGCGCCGGAATCAGGCACCAGGCCGATCTTCACGAACGCCTGGATGAACCGTGCGCTGCGCCCTGCCAGCACGACGTCGCAGGCCAGCGCGTAGCTCGCCCCGGCGCCGGCGGCGACACCGTTCACCGCGCACACCACCGGCAGCCTGACGGACCGCAGGCGGCGGACGAGGCGGTGATGCAGTTCGGCGACCTTGGCGAGATCGGGCGGGCCATCGGGTTCTGGCATCATCGCCGGCCCCAGTTCCTGTCCGGCGCAGAAGCCGCGCCCCTCGCCGGTCAGCAGCAGCGCGCGGCAGGTGCGATCCGCCTCGGCATCGTCCAGCGCGGCGAGCAGTCCCGTCAGCAACGCCTCGTTCGCCGCGTTCAGCTTGTCCGGCCGATTCAGCACCAGCTTGCGCCAGCCCTCGCGCCGTTCGATGCGGACCTCTTCGCTCATGCCTGCCTCCGCCATTCCGACCATGATACCCGCCCCAGTTCGGGCCGCGGCGGTTCGTCCAGCATGCAGATGAACTCCAGCGAATGCCCGTCCGGATCATCGAAATACACACTGACGGCCGGCATCCAGCAGAGCACTTGGGGCTCGTCGATCGGCGTTCCGCCACCCGAGTCGAGCGGCGTAAGGCCCGCGCGCCGCAGCGCTGCCACGGACTCGAACACCTGGGCAAGCTCGACCTGAAAGGCGATGTGCAGCCGCAGACGCTGCGGCGAGGTTCCGATCGACCACAGGCCGAGCATGGCCTTGTCGGGCGATGGAACCCAGAAGAACGCGACCTGCCGCGCGGCAATGCGCTGTGCCAGTTTCAGCCCTAGGACGTCGCGATAGAACGCGATCGACCGGTCGAGATCGCTGACCGTCAGGTGTGCCTCGAACAGGCCGCGTATCGGCACAATGGTCATGGGCATCTCCCGCACCCGCGTCGCTCTCCCGCAAGCGGGAACCCCGCTGGCGGGGAATGACGACGAAAACCAGCGCACGACTCATGCGCGTACCGCAGTCAACCGGCAATATCCGATCGCAGCACCGATGGCCGGCGCAGCTTCGGGGCGAGTTTCCCAACTCCCCGTGCGCATCCTCACCTCACATGGCAAGATCGCCCACGCGAGCCTAAGTTACAGGGACGCTTCATCGCGAAAGACGCCCAGAATGGACATCGGACTCGGCCATGCCGCCACGACGCTGGAAAGCCGGTTCTCCGAACTCGACACGCCAGTCCTGCTGTCCGGCATCCAGGCGCTGATCCGCGTCCTGTTGGAGCAATCACGCCTCGATCGCGCCGCGGGGCTGAACACCGGCGGCTTTGTCTCCGGCTATCGAGGCTCACCGCTTGGCGGACTGGATCGCGAGCTCTGGCACCGGCAGGCGCTGCTCGCCCCGCACAACATCCGCTTCCAGCCAGGTGTCAACGAAGACCTCGCCGCCACCATGCTGTACGGCACACAGCAGCTCGATGCCTTCCCCGGCAAGCGTGTCGATGGGGTGTTCGGCATGTGGTACGGCAAGGGGCCTGGCGTGGATCGCGCCGGTGACGCGCTGCACTGCGGCAATTTTCTCGGCACCGCGAAGCATGGCGGCGTGCTGGCCGTGTCGGGTGACGACCATGGCGCGCACTCTTCCACATATCCCCATCAGACCGAGCACGTGTTCGAGGGCGTGTTCATCCCGGTGCTGAACCCCTCCTCGGCGCAGGAAATCCTCGACCTCGGCCTTGCCGGCATTGCGCTGTCGCGTTTCTCCGGACTTTGGATCGCGCTGAAGACCACCGCCGAAACTGCGGAGCAGGCGGCGACGCTCGTCATCCCCTCCAGCCGAAGCTTCGTCACACCGGACTTTGCCGTGCCGCCGCACGGGCTGAACTACGATCCACACATGCACTTCCCCGCCGAGCGCGCCGAACTGGAACGCCGCGTGGTGCAGGAACGCATTCCCGCGGCACTCGCCTGGGCGCTCGCCAACCGGCTCGACCGTCGGCTGTTCGGCGCCGATGATGCGCCGATCGGCATCGTCACTGTCGGACGGGCACACGCCGATGCAATCCATGCGCTGCGGATGCTCGATCTGGATGGCCATGCGCAGATCGCGCTCTATAAGGTCGCGATGACCTGGCCGCTGGAGACCGAGGGTCTGCGCGCGTTTGCCCGTGGCAAGCGCGCGATCCTGGTGATCGAGGAGAAGCGCAGCTTCGTCGAATTGCAGATTCGCGACGCGCTGTACAACCTGCCGGCCGACCAGCGCCCGGAGATCAGCGGCAAGATCAGCCCGTCCGGCGCGCCTCTGCTGTCGCCGCTGATGGAGCTGTCGCCGGAGATCGTTGCCACCGGACTTGCCGCGTTCCTTCGCTCCGCCGGCCTCAACGTCGGCGACCCGCCGCCGCCGCGCATGCCGGAACGCCCGCCTGGGCTGCTGCGCCGCATTCCCGCGTTCTGCGCTGGGTGTCCGCACGGCACCTCGACGCGCCTGCCAGAGGGCAGCTTCGCCACCGCCGGCATCGGCTGCCACTTCATGGCGCTGGACGAGAGCGACCAGACCCGCACCTTCACCCAGATGGGCGGCGAGGGCGCGCCGTTCGTCGGCATGGCGGCGTTCACCGACACCCCGCACCTGTTCGCCAACATGGGCGACGGCACCTACACGCACTCGGGTATCATGGCGATCCGCCAGGCGGTCGCCGCGGGCACCCGCATGACCTACAAGCTGCTGGTCAACGATGCGGTCGCGATGACCGGCGGCCAGCCGGCGGAAGGTAATTTCTCCGTCGCGCAATACGCCGCACAGGTCGCGGCTGAAGGCGTCGCGCGCATCGCATTGGTCGCGGATGAAGAAGACCGACTCCCGCCGGCATCGGCGCTGCCACCCGGTACCACCCGGCATGTGCGCGCCGAACTCGATGCGGTACAGCGTTCGCTGCGCGAGTACGACGGCGTCTCGGTGCTGATCTACGATCAGGTCTGCGCCACCGAGAAACGCCGACGTCGCAAGCGCGGCAAGATGGCGCAGCCCGAGCAGAGCGTCGTGATCAACGAGCAGGTGTGCGAGAACTGCGGCGACTGTTCGGTACAGTCGAGCTGCATCGCGATCGAGCCGGTGGAGACCTCGCTGGGCCGCAAGCGCCGGATCAATCCGACCAGCTGCAACGTCGATCTGTCGTGCCTGAAGGGGTTCTGCCCCAGCTTCGTCACGGTGGCCGGTGCGCCGCGCGCGCCGGACGCCGATCCGCACTGGCAGGCGCGCGAGGGCGAACTGTCGGCGGGTTTACCGCAGCCGAACGTCCCGACAACGGTCCGGCCTTGGCGCGCGCTGTTCGCCGGCATCGGTGGCGGCGGCATCGTCACGTCGGGTGCGATCCTGGCCATGGCGGCGCATCTCGAAGGCAAGGTGGTGCGCACGCTCGACTACACCGGCCTGGCGCAGAAGAACGGCACCGTGGTCGCGCATGTGCAGATCGCTGACGACGAGGCGTCGCTCGATGTCGTGCGCATTCCTCTCGGCACCGCCGATGTGATGATCGCCGCCGATCTGGCGGTCGGTGCCGGTATTGGCGTGCTGGAGCGCAATGCATCGTCCGCCGCAGTGATCGGCAATCTCGACCTGGCCGCCACCGCTGCGTTCAAGCACGACGCCAATGTTCTGATTGATGCCGTGCTACATCGGCGCACGATCGAGCGGGCCACCAATGCGGGTGCATCAACCTACCTGCATGCGGTGCGACTGGCCGAGCACCTGTTCGGCAACGCGCAGGCGATGAACACGATGCTGCTGGGGCTGGCGTGGCAGCGCGGCCTGATCCCCGTCGGCGAGGCGGCAATCCTGCGCGCGATCGAGATGAACGGTGCCGCGGTGTCGCTGAACCGGCGGGCGTTCCTTTGGGGGCGCATCCTGGCCGAGCGGCCGGCGCTGGAAGACGAGATCCTGGTGCACACGCTGGAGGCGCCGCCGGCCATGCTGGACGCGTTGATCGAGGCGCGTGCCGCGGCACTGGTGGCGTATCAGAACACGCGGCTGGCGAAATACTACCGCGCGCTGCTGGACGAGGTGATCACACGTGAGACGGACGTATTCGGGGAAGCGGGGCGGCTGTCGCGCGCCGCGGCCGAGGGGCTGTATCGCGTGATGGCGTACAAGGACGAATACGAGGTCGCACGTCTGCACGCCGCTGCGACGTATGGTGAGAAGCCGCGGTTCCATTTGTCGCCGCCACTGATCACTGGCATCGACCCCGCCACCGGACGGAGGCGCAAGATCGCGCTGCCGGGGTGGCTGGCGCTGCCGCTGTTCCGCCTGCTGCGGCATGGCAAGCATCTGCGCGGCACGGTGCTCGACCTGTTCGGCCGGCAGCAGGAGCGCAAGTTGGAGCGGACGCTCATCGAGCAGTATGTCGGCGACCTGCACGCCGTGCTGGCCGCGTTGCGACCCGATACGCTGCATGTCGCGGTGGCGATCGCGCAATTGCCCGACATGATTCGTGGCTTCGGACCCGTGAAGGAGGCCAACCGGACCAAGGCGGAGGAACAGCGCCGTGTACTGCTGCCACGGCTCGCTGCCGCCCCACTCCCGGTGCCGGCGGAGTAGTCCCTGCCTCCGCTCAGGCAGCGATCCCGAGCAGTCGCGCCGCGGTTCCGCCTAGGATGGCGATACGCTCGTCGTCGGTGAGCCCTGGCGTGTTGAGCACGAGGTCGACCTCGGTGCTCGTCCACGGGAAAGGATAATCGGTGCCGATCATGATCTGACCGGGACCGCTTTCCGCGATCAGGTGGCGCAACGCCTCAGGCGTGAACACGATCGTGTCAAAGAAGAGCTGGCCGTCGCGCAGATACGCCGTGGGGTTCTTCTTCGGCAGCGGGCCGACGCGGTCGGGGAAGCAGCGGATCACCGCGTCGGAGCGGTTGGCGTAGGACGGCAGGAAGCCACCGCCATGCGCGGCACAGATCTTCAGCCCGGGGAAACGGTCGAGTGTGCCTTCGAATATCAGGTGCGACAGCGCGATCGTAGTCTCCAGCGGGTTGCCGATCGTGTTGGTCAGCAGGCCGCTGCCGGCGAGCCGACCGGACGGTTCCAGTTCGCGCGTGCCGAGGGGGTGCATGAAAACGAGCACGCCGAGTTCCTCGCACTTGGCCCAGAACGGGTGGAAGCGGGGGTTGGCCAGTTCCTCCCCGGCCACGCTGCCGGCGACACCGATGCCGCGGAAACCGAGTTGCTTCACCGCGTATTCGACCTGCTCGGCGGCGAGATCAGGGTATTGCAGCGCGGCGGTGGCGAATGCCTTGAAGCGATCGGGACTGGCGGCGCAGAACTGCACCAGTGTCTCGTTCTGGGTCTTGATCAGTTCTGCGGCGGCGTCGCGCGCGGCGCGGTACCAATAGGGGTTGATGCTGAGCACCTCGACGTCGATGCCCTGTGCATCCATCGCCGCGATGCGCGTGCTGGTGTCGTGCATCAGCAGGCCAGGGGCTTCGAGCGGATGATTGATGATCGCGGCGGCCGCGGGGACGATGCAGTGGGCGTGGACATCGATGGTCTTGATGCGTTTGCCGTTGACCGCGACCTCGCGGCGACGGGGCTGTGGGTTGGGCGTGGGCGCCACGCTGGCCATCGCGCATGGGATAAAGGCGACGGCGGACAGCGCGGTGGTCAGTATGTCGTGGGTAATGGGCATTTCGGTTCCTCCTCCTCCATATTGGTTCGCAGCCTACCACGGTTTTGCGAGCGTGCTGCACCGACTCGGCCGGCAGAATGCCAATCGCGCCCAAATCGATAAAGCCTGGCATAGTCCTCGCCCGCACGGCCACGTTGCGACTGTCTAACGAATCGGAGATTGCTCGATGAGCGGCGCAAACATGACCGGTCCGTGGGGGCAGCCAACCGGCGAGTACATCTCGACCTATGGCACTATTTTCGATGCATCCCTGACGATCCCGCTCGCCTACCCGAGCGGCTTCAAGTTGCATGTTTCGGTCAATCCGATCGATGCCGATGCGCTGGCACGCTTGGTACTCCCTACGCTGCGCCTGCTCCACATCCACCACAAGGTCGTCCGATCGCAGTCCCTGTACGAGCAGATGAACCGTGGTCCGCAGCGCGGCAAATTCATAACCATTTATCCGGGACCTGCGGAGCCGGCGCAGCAGGTCGTCGACACGTTGGATCCGACGCTTGTCGGCCGCGGCTTTCGTCAAGGTCCGGTCCCGACGACACGGCAGAGCGACCACACGACTTACGAGATCCGGGTCGGCAACAGCGGCATGATCAGTTGTTATTGGTGTAGCGACTACGCGACAGACTGACGCCCGAGCGTCGCCCCGGGCTGGGACGCGGTGCGCGCCTCGCCACCCATCTTCGACGCGGCGATGTGGCAATGAACACCGACGAGATCATGTCCCTGACCCGCGACGATTGGTCCCTGGCCGTCCTGGTCAACAGCAACGTCCTACTCGACGTGATGACCGAGAACGCGCGGCGGCACTCGTGGTCCACCGAGGCGATCGAGCAAGTCGCCGATTTGGAGCGTCTGGTGATCAATCCGGTCATCTACGCAGAGGTTTGAGTCCGCTATCGGCGGCGAGGCGTCGCCTGGACGCATGATCTCCGCTCACGCGGAGGATGAGAATCGATCCTTTGTCATCGCCATTGCCACAACTTAAGTGCCGCGCTCCGACACATCCTTGATCAACTCAATCCCGGAGCGAACCATGGCAGGCCTGCTCGCCGTTGTGTACGGCATCAGTAGTTACAGCGTCTTTGTCTTCACGTTGCTCTACGCGGTCGGCTTCGTTGGCAACCTGGTAGTTCCGAAGTCGATCGACTCCGGCGTGCCAGGACCTTTGGTCGAAAGCGTCGTGATCAACGTGCTGCTGCTCGGACTGTTCGCCGTGCAGCACAGCGTCATGGCACGGCCAGGCTTCAAGCGCTGGTGGACGCGGCTGGTGCCGCACTCGATCGAGCGCAGCACCTACGTGCTGTTCGCCAGCCTCGCGCTGCTGGCGCTGTATGTGCATTGGCAGCCGATCCTGGCGCCGGTCTGGACCATGCACGATCCGATCGCCGTCGCCATCCTCAACGGCATCTTCTGGTTCGGCTGGGCACTCCTGCTGCTGAGCACATGCCTGCTGAGCCACTTCGAGCTGTTCGGACTGCGCCAGGTCTTCGCCCGCATGCTAGGCAAGGAGATGCCAACGGCCAGGTTCCATACGCCATCGCTGTACCGCCACGTGCGTCACCCGATCTATCTGAGCTTTTTGCTCGCGTTCTGGGCAACGCCGTCGATGACTGCCGGACACCTGCTGTTCTCTGTGGCTACCACGGGCTACATCCTGATCGCGATCCAGCTTGAAGAGCGCGATCTGATTCGGCTGTTCGGCGACCAGTATCGCCTGTACCGGCAACGTGTTGCGATGCTTGTTCCGCTGCCAGTGCGGCGGTCGTCCAAATGGACGGAGACCGGCAGCTCGCCGGAACGCACCTCCCCTTGACCGCCACGCCTCCGAGGTGACGCAGGCAGCCTCTCTGCGTCACCTCGGCTGCCCCCAGGGATCTGGTCGAAGTTTGGCTACACCGCCCGTCGTGACACATTGTGCGTCCGACGCATCGCGGTCGCTTAACGAGGACCATCCCATGGCCATCATGTCCGGCTTCACCCTCACCGACATCGACACCTCCGGCGCGCGCATCCGCCTGCGCCATGGCGGCAGCGGACCGCCGCTGCTCCTGCTGCACGGCAACCCACTCACCCACGCCGCCTGGCACGCGGTGGCGCCGCAACTGGCAAAACACTTCCATGTCGTGGCCGCCGACCTGCGCGGCTATGGCGACAGTTCCGCCCCGCCCGAGGAACCTGGCAGCGTCAACTACTCGTTCCGTGCCATGGCCCAGGACCAGGTGGAGGTGATGCAGGCGCTGGGCTACCGCCGGTTCTTCGTCGCCGGCCATGACCGCGGTGGGCGCACCACGCATCGCATGTGCCTCGACCACCCGGACAAGGTGATCAAGGCGGCGATCATCGACATCGTTCCCACGCTCGACATGTGGGCGGCAATGGACAAGGAAGGCGCGATCGGCGGCTGGCACTGGCCGTTCATGGCTCAGCCGGCGGACTTCCCCGAGCGCATGCTGGGCGGCGTCCCGGCCGACTGGTTCATGCGCAAGAAGCTGCTGAAGCTGACCGCCAACCTGAACCACATTCCGCCCGAGGTCTGGGACGAGTACGTCCGCTGCTTCAACGAGAAGACGATCCGCGGCTCATGTGCCGATTATCGTGCCGCCGCGACTATCGACTGCGAGCTCGACACCGCGGACCTGCATCGCAGGCTCGCGATGCCGATCCTGGTACTGTGGGGCAGGACCAGCAGCGTGGGACGGCGCTTCGCCGATCCGCTCGCGCTATGGCGGCAGCGCGCCGACGACGTCCGCGGCGAGGCGCTGCCGAGCGGGCACTATGTGAACGAAGAAGCGCCGGACCGGGTGCTCGACTGGTTCCTACGGTTCTTCGGGAGCTGATCACGCCTCCAGGAAATGCCCGAACGCCCGCAATGGGCGGATATCGTCGCACACGAGCTTGGCGATTGCCAGCATCGGGACCGCCAGGATCGCGCCGGGTACGCCCCACATCCAGTACCAGAACAGCAGCGCCAGGATCACCGCCACAGGATTGATGGTGAAGCGCCGCGCCAACAGCATCGGCGTGACGATCTCGCCCTCGACCACATGGATCAGGAAATACAGGCCGACCGGCAGCAGCGCCCACCAGGTGACGCCGAGCGACAGCACGCCAGCCATCAGGAAGATCGCCATAGCGGCCATCGGCCCAAGGATCGGCACGAAGTTCACCACAAACGCGATCAGGCCCCACAGCAGCGGATTGGCGACACCGCACGCCCACATCACGAACAGTGCGAGCACGCCCACCACGGCATTGATCAACGTCACCGTGATCAGATAGGCGGAGATGTTCCGCTCGATGTCGAGCGTGATCTCAACCGCCTGTCGCTTCTTGCCGAAACTCGGCAGGATCTCGACGAAGCGGCGCAGAAAGGTCTCGCCCGACACCAGCAGGTAGAACAGCACCACCAGCGTGGTGAACAGTCCGGCCGCGACGGTGGTGGTGCCGCTGAACAGCGCGCCCATCACGTTGAACGAGTGCACTTCTGGCCCCTGCGGCGGGGCGACCCCGCCGCCGGCGATCCCCTCCAGTTGCCCGATCATCCATTCCAGCGTGCCGATCGGCCGTGCCAGGAAGGCAAGCTGGTGCTGGATCTGCGGGATCGCTTCCGGCAGCTTGCCGGCCCACGACGCGGCGGGTCCCGCCACACCGCTCGCCAGCGCGGCAAGCAGCAGGGTGAGCAGCAGGATCGCCAGCACGGCGCTGAGCGCGTGCGGCACGCCAAGCCGGTCGCTCAGGCGGACCAGCGGCTGCAGCAGCAGCTTCAGCACGATCGCCAACACCACGGGCAGCACGATCGGCGAGGCGACATAAAGCGCCGCCAGCAGGGCGAGCATGAACAGTCCGCCCAGGAAGATCGTGCGCGGCTCGGTGGGGAGCGGCATGTCGTCCTGGTCGTCGACCGGCATCGCGGCGGGTCCGGCGTCACGGATGGCTGCGACTGTGTCCTCGACAGGCTCCGCTGCTACGTTCACCGTTCGCGCGCTCATGTCGTCAGTTCCTTGCCGCCGCCGGCTGCGACGCCAACCCGGCGCCCTGGTTCGTCAGACAACCGGTGCATTCAGCTCACGTGCCAGCTTCTGCTTCATCGCCGCCGCGAACGCTGGATAGTCCTGGCAGGTCAACGCGAAGGCGCCAGGGCCGCCGATTACTTCTTGCGTGTACGACTGCAACAGGTCCGGCTCCTCGTGCAGGATACAGAGGCCATTGATGGTGATCCCGGCCGCCGCCATCCGGTCGCGGATCGGGCCCGGAGGGATGCCGTCATTCGATCTGCCGTCGCCGATCACGTTCACCACCTGACGCGCCGGCGTGTCGGGAATGTGGCCCAACAGTGTCAGCGATGCGAGCAGCGCTTCACCAATTGCTGTCTGCCCCGCCTTCACCACGCGTGGCATGTTGTCCACCTGGTCGGCGAAGCCGCGCGCATCGGCGTCCGAGGCGATCAGGGTCCAGTCGGTAATCACCTCCTGTGCACCAGCACCGGACCACAGCAGTAGCGAACAGACGCTGGCCTTGGCGGGTCCACCGATCAGGCCGGCAATGATCGTGGGTTCGCGCAGTGCTGCGGCCATGCCGCCGGCGATCAGGCCGAACTCGTCGTAGGTGACACTGGCGGAGCCATCCACCGCCAGAACTAGTGCCAGATCGACCGCAGTCATCCGCTTCCTCTTGAGCCTTCGCCGATTGCGGCGGAGTATCGGCGCCAGATCGAGAGGAGACGAGGGATGCCGGAGAGCCCCGCTGACAAGACCATGCTGGCCCAGGCCCAGACGCGGCTGCCGCTGAACGGGCTGAAGGTGCTGGACCTGACGCTGGCGCGTGCCGGACCCACCGCGGTGCGACACCTCGCCGACTGGGGCGCCGATGTGATCAAGATCGAGCCGCCGGCCACCGACGGCGAGGAGATCACCGGCAATCGCCACGGCTTCGACTTCCAGAACCTGCACCGCAACAAGCGGTCGATGACGATCAACCTGAAATCGCCGGAAGGCCACGCCGCGTTCATGCGCCTGGTGAAGGGCGCCGACATCATCGTCGAGAACATGCGCGCCCAGGTGAAGCATCGGCTGAAGGTGTCGTACGACGACGTGAAGGAGATCAACCCGCGCATCGTCTACGGCAGCATTTCCGGCTTCGGGCAGACCGGACCATACGGGCATCGTGCCGGGGTGGATCAGATCGCGCAGGGCATGGGCGGGCTGATGTCGATCACCGGCCTGCCAGGCCAGGGCCCGGTGCGCGTCGGCATTCCGATCGACGACCTGACCGCGGGCAACCTGCTGGCACTCGGGATCATGATGGCGATCTTCGACCGCGAGCGCACCGGCGTCGGCCGTTGGGTGACGACCTCGCTGCTCGAGGCACAGATCTTCATGCTTGACTTCCAGGCCTCGCGTTGGCTGATCGCCAAGGAGGTGGCGCCGCAGGCCGGCAATGACCACCCGACCGGCATTCCCACCGGAGTATTTCCCACCTCGGACGGGCATATCAATATCGCCGCCAGCTCCGCACGCGTGTTCGGCCGCTTCTGCGAAGCGCTCGGCAAGCCGGAGTGGAAGGACAAGCCGGAGTGGAAGGATCAGGTCTCACGCAGCAGGCACCGCAAGGAGATCAATGCGGCGATCGGCGATGTGACGCGGCACAAGCCGTCCGAATATTGGATCGAGCTGCTGGAAGGTGCCGGCGTGCCGTGCGGGCCGATCTACTCGATCGACCAGGTGTTCGCCGATCCGCAGGTGCAACATCTCGAGATGGCGACCAAGATGCACTCGCCGGTGATCGGCGATGCGGAGGTGGTGGCCTCGGCGATCGGCATCACCGGCTTCGCCAAGGACATCCGCCTGGCGACGCCGGAAATGGGCTCGAGCACGGATGAGGTGCTGGCGTCGGTGGGCTATAGCGCCGACGAGATCGCCGACATGCGCAAGAAGGGGGCGATCTGAGATGAACGATTTTCCCAGTGGCGGCGTCACCCGCGAATACGCCGCGGGAAAAATGCTGGCGGCGAAGGACGATGGCGTCGGGCTGATCACGTTCAATCAGCCCGAGAAGCGCAACGCGATGTCGCTGGAGATGTGGACCGGGTTTGGCGACATCCTCGACGAGTTCGCCGAGGATGGTTCGGTGCGGGTGGTGATCCTGACCGGGGCGGGCAACAAGGCGTTCGTCTCGGGTGCGGACATCAGCCAGTTCGAGAAGAACCGTTCGAATGCCGATGCGCAGCAGGAATACGAGCGGCTGGCGGGTGTGGGGCGGGCGAAGTATGCCGCATTTTCCAAGCCGATCATCGCGCGCATCCGCGGGTTCTGCCTGGGCGGCGGGCTGGCGATCGCGATGCAGGCCGATCTGCGGATCGCCGCGGTTGACAGCGAGTTCGGCATTCCGGCGGCAAAGCTTTCGATCGCGTACGCGCCGGATTCGGTCAAGCGGCTGATCGATCTGGTCGGGCCGGCGCACGCTCGGATGATTTTGTACACGGCGCGGCGGATCGATGCTGAGGAGGCGCAGCGGATCGGGCTGATCAACCAGATGGTTTCGGACGAGCAACTGAACGACGAGGTGCTGGATATCGCACGGACGATAGCCGACAACGCGCCGCTTTCGGTGGCGGCGTCGAAGCTGACGATCAACGAGATGCTGAAGGACGAGAGTCAGCGAGACATGGCGGCGCTGAAGCGGATATCCGAGGTGTGCTTCAACAGCGCGGACTACAAGGAGGGACGCACGGCGTTCATGGAGAAGCGCGCACCGCGCTGGGTCGGAAGGTAGGAAACGCGCCACTCACCGGAGCAAAGACCTATGGCACTGATCGCCCGAGCCGTCGGCATTGTCATGCTGGGACTCGCAACGCTTGGCAGCATCGCCGCAATCCCGGCTCGGGCGCAGGACTATGCGGCAATTGTTGCTGCACCCGATCGCAGTGACGCAGATCGACAGACGGACCAGCGACGGCATCCCGTCGATCTCTTGTCCTTTACCGGGGCAAAGACCGGATGGACCGTGCTCGATATGGGCGCGGGCGCCGGCTACAGTACCGAACTCATGGCCCGTTCTGTCGGTTCGGGCGGCAAGGTCTATGGGCAGACCGACGAGGAAGGAGAAAAGCTGAAGGCCCGTATGACGACGCCGGCCATGGGCAACGTCACCGTGCTGGTGCGGCCTTACGACGATCCGGTCCCGGCGGACGTGCACGACCTTGATCTGATCACGTACTTCTTTGCCTACCATGACACGACCTACATGGCGGTCGATCGTGCCAAGATGGACAAGGCGCTGTTTGCCGCGTTGAAGCCGGGAGGGGTTCTGGTTATCGCCGACCATTCGGCCCTGCCCGAAGATGGCGCAGCGGTCGGCAAGAAGTTTCACCGGATCGCCGAACAGACATTACGAGCAGAGATCGAGGCCGTCGGTTTCAAATTCATCGCCGATGCCGATTTCCTGCGCCACCCGGAAGACACCCGAAGCAACATTGTCTTTCACAATCCCACGCCGGTGGACGAGTTCGTGCTGAAGTTCCAGAAGCCGAATTGAGTCGCAGTACCACCGAATAGCGTCTTCCCGAGATGCTGTGCGGATGCATCGTCGCCTTGGGCAGGCTGCGGCAGCCTCGCCCGAGCGGGCGGGCTGACGCTATCCCTTGATCCTCGCCATCGCCGCGATGAACGCGCCCTGCAGCACCTCGCTGTCGCTGGAATATGCCAGCAGCAGCGCACCGGCTGCCTTCCACTGTTGTGCCTGCTCATAGCTGGAACACAGCATCGCGCACGTCTTGCCGTGCCGCTTCGCTGCCGCCAGCACCAGGTCTCGCTTCTCGTCCAGCACGCGCGCCTGATTTTGTGTGCCGAACACACCCAGGTCCTGCGCCAGGTCCGCCGGACCGATCGTCAGCGCGTCGATCCCGTCCATCGCCGCGATCGCATCCAGGTCCTTGAACGCGGCTGCGGTCTCGAACATCACGGTGACGAACACTTGCCGATTGGCGAAGGCGCGTCGCTCCGCCGCAGTGCCGGTCATGTCATAGTCGGTCCCCGGACTGTGCCCCGCATTGCCGCGCAGCCCTCGTGGCGCATAGCGCGATGCGGCGACGATCTCGGCGGCATGCGCGGCGTTCTCCACCTGCGGACAGTGCAGGTTCCACACGCCGCAATCGAGCAGCCGGGTGATCCACTCCCGATTGGCCTTGGGCGGCCGCACCGCGATGGGGAAGTTCAGCGCCCGCGACAGCAGCGCCAGGTGCGCGATGCTCTCCATCGATGCTGCGGTGTGCTCCATGTCCACCCGCGCGAAGTCGAGGCCGGCGGCCTTCAGCAACGGCAGGATCGCCGGATTGCGCACCAGGTTGACCCAGGTGCCGATCTGCAGTTCGCCGCGCTCGAGCGCCGCGCGCATTGGATTCGTCTGCATCGCTATCTCCTCCCGATCGCCGCCGCCCGCGCAATGATATTCTTGGCCCGCTGCACCACGGGTACGTCGATCATCGCGCCTTCGAACTGCACCGCACCAAGGCCTTGCGCGAACGCCGCATCGTACGCCGCAACCATGCGTTCTGCCCGTTGCACCTCGGCAGCGGTCGGCGAGAATTCCTCGTTCAGCACCGGTACCTGGAGCGGATGAATCGCGCTGGCGCCGACGAAGCCGAACCGCTTCGAGCGCCGCACAATGGCGCGGAATGCCTCCTGATCGCGGAAGTCGGCGATCGAGCCGATGAAGCCGAACGGCAGGATGCCGGCGGCGCGCGCGGCGAACAGCGTGTGCTGCTTGGGGTACAGCAGGCCCTCCGGGTCGGGCAGCATGCCGACATCGGCGGTGAAATCCTCGGTCCCGAGACTGAGCGCCACGACGCGCGGATGCGACCGTGCGATCGCCTCGATGCGGAAGAAGCCCGCGGCAGTTTCGACCAGCACGACGAACTGGATCTTTCCCGGTGGCAGCCCGCGTTCGGCCTCCAGTTCCTCGACGATATCGGCTACCGATTGCACGTGTTCCGGGCTGTCCACCTTGGTGAGCATCAGCGCGGCAATACCGGGGATCACCGCGGCTTCCAGATCGCGCACCAGCAGGCGCCAGGGGCGGTTGACGCGCACCAGCACATCGCCGCCGTTGCGCGCGACCTGCGGGATCGCATCGGCGATGAGTGTGCGTGCGCGTTCCTTCTCCGACGGCGCAACAGCGTCCTCGAGGTCGAGGATGATGCCGTCGGCGCCGCGATCTGCACCGGTGCGTACGAACTTGTCGGCGGTGACCGGCACGAAGAGGAGAGAGCGCCAGGAAGGAAGATCGGTACGCATGTCTGAGGCCCCCACTGTCATCGCGGGGAGCGTAGCGACCAGGCAATCAAGTGCCAATGAGGACGAGTAGAACCTGATCAACCGCCGCAGAGCTGCGTCACGATATCCTCGTGCAAGGCGGCGATCTCACTCTGCACCCAGTCAAGGAACGGCGACAGCCCGCGACCAAGGATGTCGTCCACCGTCTGGCTCGCCAGCATGGTCTTCAGGTTGTCAAGCCGCCCCAGCGCCGGCGCGCAGCCACGCAGATGATAGCGGCTGCGCAGCGTCGTCAGGTGCCAATCGAGTTGCGCCAGGCTCAGCCCGGCCGAGCGTGGAAACGCCGCGTTCAGCAACAGGAAGCCGGCGACCTCGCGCGGCACGTAGCCGTGCGGATACTCGCGGCGATACGCGTGGTAGCCGGCGGCGGCGCGCAGCAGCGCGTTCCATTCGCCCGCATCGATCGATGCATCCGTCGCGGCGGTCGGCAGCAGCGCGTTGAACTTGGTGTCGATCAGCCGCGTGATCTGATCGGCGCGTTCCAGATGCCGACCCATCATGTAGAAGTGCCAGCATTGATCGCGATAGAACGTGCCCTCGATGATTCCGGTGTGCGCCTGCACGCCTTCTTTCAGCATCTCGCAAACCGCGGACAATTCCTCCGGCGCGATGTCGGTTGCATCCAGCTCACGAATCTTGCCGTAGAACACGTTGATGTGCAGCCACATCTCGGTCGAGATCAGCGCCCGCAAAGTGCGCGCATTCTCCCGCGCGGAGCGGATCGATGTCTGCACCGAGGTCGGGTTCTCCGCATCCAGCAGATAGAACTGCGCCACGCTGGTGGCTTCCGGAGCAGCGTGCTTGGCGAAGAACGCCGACTGGTCGCCGTTGATGCGCAGCAGCGACAGCCAGTTGCCGCCGCCCTCGGCGTCACCCGCGAAGGTCTTGGTGACATCGAGCAGGCGCGCCAGGTTCTCGATGCGCTCCATGTAGCGCGCGAACCACAGCGCGCTGCCGGCATGACGCGCGATCAGGTGTTTGGTGGCGGAAACCGTTTCGCTCATGCCAGCACCCAGGTGTCCTTCGACCCGCCGCCCTGCGACGAATTGACCACCAGCGACCCCGGCCGCAGCGCGACCCGCGAGAGGCCACCGGGCAGCACCCAGGTATCGCGCCCGGTCACCGCGAACGGACGCAGATCGATGTGCCGCGCCTTCACCCCATCGTCGCACAGCGTCGGGCTGACCGAGAGCTGGATCATCGGCTGGCTGATATAGTTGGCCGGATCGGCCTTGAGCCGGTCGCGGAATTCCTCCAGCTCCGCCTTGCTCGCGTGCGGACCGATAATCAGCCCGTAACCACCGGACTCCGCCACCGGCTTCACCACCAGTTCGTGCAGATGCGCCAGTGTGTACGCCAGCCCCTCCGGCTCGGCGCAGATTCGCGTCTCGACGTTGGGCAGGATCGCGTCCTCGCCCAGGTAATAGCGGATGATGCGCGGCATGTAGGCATACACTGCCTTGTCGTCGGCGACGCCGGTGCCGACTGCGTTGGCGATCGACACCGCGCCGCGCCGCCACGCCTCCATCAGTCCGCGCACACCCAAGTGACTGTCAGAGCGGAACACGTCGGGATCGAGGAAGTCGTCGTTCAGCCGCCGGTAGATCGTGTGCACCGGCGCCAGTCCCGCCGTGGTGCGCATCCAGACCCGGCCGTCCTCGACCAACAAGTCCTCGCCCTCGACCAGCGGCACGCCCATCTCGCGCGCCAGGAATACGTGCTCGAAGTAGGCAGAATTGAAGATGCCGGGCGACAGCAGCACCACCTGCGGATCACTCAGCCCCGCCGGCGCGATCTCGGTCATCGCGCGATGCAGCCGCAGGCCGTATTCGTCCACGCCACGCACGTGCAGTCCGGCCATCAGGTCGGACAGCACACGCAGCGTCATGTGGCGGTTCTCTACCACGTAGGCGACGCCGGACGGGGTGCGCGCGTTATCCTCGAGCACCATGAAGCGCCCCGCATCGTCGCGGATGATGTCGGTGCCGCAGACATGCACGTAGGTGCCGCAGGGCGGATCGAAACCGATCATCGCCTCGCAATAGGCCGCGTTGCCCAGCACCAGCTCACGCGGCACCACACCATCGGCCAGGATCTTCCGGTCGTGATAGATGTCGTGCAGGAACAGGTTCAGCGCGCGCACGCGCTGGATGACTCCGGCTTCCAGCGTGCGCCATTCCTCCGCGGTGATCACGCGCGGGATCAGGTCGAACGGCAGGATGCGGTCGATCGCGGTCGCGTCGGAATAGACGGTGAAGGTGATGCCGCGTTCCAGCAGGTCGCGTTCCGCATCGGCAGCGCGGCGGCGCAGCGCCTCGATCGGCAGATGACGGAGCCGGTCGCAGAGCAGCGACAATGCCGGATGCGATGGCTGGCCCGGCCGCAGCATCTCGCAGAACAGGCTGCCTGCGTCGTAGTCCGCCAGAACGCCGTCCTGCCGCATCCGCCTTCCTCGACCGGATTTCTCGCAGTCGAACCTTGCACGTTTCGTGCCGCGTTGCCACGGCATTGCAACATCCGACCACTGGATCGCTGCCCAATCCGCGGACGGCGACTGCCCGTTCGCTGGGCAGCCGGTCAGCGAACGCGGAGCAGCGCGAGCCCGCTGCCAGTCACCGCAACCGCGGCGGCGAGTGGCCCGAAACCGGCAAATCCGAAGCTGCCGATCATCCAGCCGCCGAGGCCCGCGGCGCCGAGCCAACCGATGCTGTTGGAGGTGACGTTCAGCCCCATCACCGTGCCGCGCACGTGCACTGGTACGTCGCTGAGTGATGCCATCAGCGACGGCCGTGCGATCGCGTTGCAGAACACGTAGCCGAAACCCAGTGCCACCGAGGTCTGCACATCCTGCTGCCAGCCGAACAGGGCAAGTGCGGCGACCGCCGAGCCAAGCATCGCGGAAGCGAAGATGCCCAGCCGGTTGCGCAGCCGATCGGCGAGCTGGCCACCCAGCAGCGTGCCGATGATGTTGCCGATTGCGAAGACCGCGAGCGGCAACGCGACTGCTCCCAGCGACAGCCCATAGGTCGACTGCAGGAAGGTCGCGTAATACACCGCGACCAGGCCGTAGCAGATACGCTCGGCGATCCCCATGGCGAGCAGCCGCAGCACCGGCCGCGAAAGCGCCGCCCGCATCGATGGAACGCGTGCCGCGCCGACTGGATGAGCGTCCGGCCGTTGTGCCGTGATCGCGACGAGGCTGGCCGCCGTTACCAGCGCCAGAGCGGCAATGCAGAGATTGACGCCGCGCCAGCCGATCCAGGAACCCACGAAGGCCGCCAGTGGCACGCCGACCAGCAGCGTGAGGGACTGGCCGCTCATCACCCAGCCCAGGGCCCTGCCCTGCTGCGTGGGCAGGACCCGAGACGACACCTCGGTGAAGATTGTGCCGCTGAACAGGCCACAGAACCCGCCGGCGAACGTCGCCCAGGTGGCAACCGCGAGGAAGCTGCCCCCGGTCGCGACCCCGACTGTTGTCGCTGCGAGCCCGAGCGGGCCGCCGATCAGAAACGGCCGGGTGCCCCAGCGATCGGCGCCGGCGCCGGCGATGATCGAGGTGATGCCCCAGGCAATCGAAGTGATGGCAACCAGATTGGCGACCACCGGCACGCTGACCGACAGATCGCGCGCCATATCGATCAGGAACGGCGCGCGCGTGGTGCCGCTGGCGGCGACGGTGAACATCGCCAGCGAGGCGACGATCAGCAAGGCCCAGGGCATGCGCTCGCGCAACGCGAGCGGCGCCGCGGCGGCCTTCACGGTGATGCCATCCTGGATGTTCCCCCCGGTCCCTGGAGTCTGGCGCGATTGCGGATCGTCGCCAAGTGATGCGAACTCAGTGTCGCGGCTTTTCCGGAACGGCCAACAGTGCCAAGCTCCCGCCCAAACGGAAGGGCCGTCGCGGACGGCTCAACAAACGGGAGAACGACAAGATGACGTATGACCTGTTGATCCGTAACGGCCGCATCGTCGATGGTTCGGGGATGCCAGCATTCCGCGGTGATCTTGCCGTCAAGGACGGCAAGATCGTCGAAATCGGCAAGATCACCGGTACCGCGACGCGCACCGTCGATGCGGACGGCCTGGCGGTGTCGCCTGGCTTCATCGACAACCACTGCCACTACGACGCCCAGGTGACGTGGGACCCGCTGTGCACCTTCTCGCCGCAGCACGGCGCGACCACGGTAATCTTCGGCAACTGCTCGCTCTCGCTGGCGCCGGTGCGCCGCGGCAACGAGGAACGCATGGCCGAATTCCTTTCCTATGTCGAAGCCATCCCGATGGAAGTGCTGCGCACCGTCGATGTCGATTGGCAGACCTTCCCGCAGTACATGGACCGGCTCGACAAGGGCCTCGGCGTCAATGCTGGCACGCTGATCGGCCACACCGCCGTGCGCTACTACGCGATGGGCGAGGACTGCCAGAAGCGCACCGCCACCGACGACGAGATCAAGACCATGCAGGAGGTCGTGCGCGACGGCATGAAGGCCGGTGCGATCGGCTTCTCCGGGTCGCGCCAGAAGGGCCACTTCGATCCGCAGGGCGTGCCGATTCCGGCGTTGTGGGCCGACGAAAAGGAGGTGTTCGCGCTCGCCGACGTGCTGCGCGAACTCGGCACCGGCACGGTGCAGATGGGCGGCGGCGTCGATCCGGAACTCGCCGACGGGATGATGGCACGGCTGTCGGAAGCCTGCGGCCGGCCGGTGATCTACAACAGCCTGAGCCAGACCGTGCGCACCGGCGACAAGTGGAAGCAGCACATCGCCCGCGTGGACGAGACCGCGCGGGCCGGTATCCGCGCCTATCCGATGTGCAGTCCGAACCGCGTGACGCAGGACTTCACGATGAAGAACTGCCAGGTGTTCCGCGGCCTGCCGACCTGGCATCCGATCCTGATCTCATCCGATGCGGACAAGATGCGCGCCTATGCCGATCCGCAGGTGCGCGACAAGTTGCACGCCGAGGCGGTGGAGCGTTCGGTGCCGATCGGGGGCGCCATCGGGTTCTCCAAGACCTGGTGGGACTACATGTGGGTCAACGAGCCGGTGCTGGAGAAGAACAAGCCGCTGCAATTCAAGACCATCGGCGAGATCGCCAAGTTGCAGAACAAGCGCGTGATCGACGCGTTCCTCGACCTGGTGGTCGAGGAGAAGCTGGAAACCCGCTTCCTGCAGGCCGAGAACAACATCGACGACGAGGCGGTGAAGCGCATCCTGACCTATCCGAACGCGTTCATCGGGTTGGGCGACGGCGGCGCACACGTGCAGTTCCACGGCGGCTACGGCTACACCACGCGGCTACTCGGCGAGTGGGTGCGCGAGAAGCAGGCGATGACGCTGGAACAGGCGGTGCGACGGCTCACCTTCGAGTCGGCCTCGCTGTTCGGCATCAGCGACCGCGGTCTTTTGCGCGAGGGTCTGGCGGCGGACATCGTGCTGTTCGACCCCGATACGGTGAAGCCGGGGCCGGAGAGCGTGGTGCACGACTTCCCGGCCGGCGGCTGGCGGATCAAGGAACCGGCGGTGGGCGTTCACATGACGATCGTGAACGGCCAGGTGCTGCTGGAGGACGGCAAGCACACCGGCGCGTTGCCGGGACGCGTGATTCGTAACTCCTACTACCAGGCGCATCGGAACTGATCGCGGCTCCCCGCGAACGCCTACGGAAACGGGCGGCACCGAGAGGTGCCGCCCGTAAACGCATTTGATATCGGCGCGTATCCGCAATAAGTTCGTATGGACGCTCGACGTCGCGGGGCGCCGGGGCTTCACAATCAACCAACGCTGATCGATCGCCGTACGAAGCGATCATCGCGCGCCGAGGGGACAAGGGATGCTTCATGATCCGAGGATTCTGAAACACGAGGACAAGATCCCAGACATTCGCGACAATCTGCCGGACTGGATCAAGCGCCTGGAACGGCCCTCCGCGCCCGTCTTGATGCCGAAATTTGGACCGTTGGAAGGCGTTCGCGCGGTCGGCACGGGCGTGCTGGTGGCGCAACCTTATATCGGCACCAAGCTCGCGGAATTCGGCGCGGAAGTGATCCATGTCGAACGACCCGGCGGCGACACATTCCGTTTCATCGCGCCACTGCTGACCCGCGGTCCACGGGAGCACGGCTGCGACGAGGCGGAGGTGGGCAAGAACAAACTGTCGATGGGCATCGACCTGCGAAACCCGCGCGGCGCCGAGTTGCTGATGGCGCTGTGGAAGATTTCCGACATCTGGATGGAATCCTCCGCGCCCGGCACGCTCGAGCGGGCTGGGCTGACCGCCGAGCTCGCTCTGGCGGTCAATCCTCGGCTGGTCATCTTGCGGATCAGCACCTATGGCCAGTATGGCAAGCAGGAGTATCTCGGGCGCCCCGGCTACGATGCCCTGGCCCAGGCCTTTGGCGGTATGATCAACGTAACAGGCGACCCGAGTGGTCCGCCGCAGCGAGCCAAGGTGTTCACCGGGGATTACATCACCGCGCTCACCGGCTGGGCCGCCACGATGATGGCGCTGTGGGAGGTGAACAAGACCGGGCGTGGCCAGGTCGTCGATCTGGCGCAGTTCGAGGCGGTGGCGCAGACCATGGGCAACTGCATGCCGCTCTACACCGGGCAGGGCGGCGTGTACGGTCACACCGGCAATCGTCCGCCGTATTTCCAACCCTACGATACGTTCAAGTGCGGCGACGGCTGGGTGTATATCGGCGCTCTGGGCGACCCGATGGTGAGCAGATTGGCGGTATTTCTGGGGCTCGATCCGGCCCTGTACAATTTCGAGACGGTTTCGAAGGACGCCGCTGCGGTCCATTCGGAGGAGGGGCGGGAGTTCGACCGTCGTCTGCGGGACTACTGCGAGCTGCGTCCGGCGCTGGAGGTCGAGACCGAACTGAACAAGGTGCAGGTCGGCTGCGCACGCATCTTCAACATGCGCGACCAGTATGAGGATGAGCATTACAACGCGCGGGACATGACGGTGCCCGTACTGGACCACCAGTCGGGTGTGCCCATCCGAGTGTATGGCGTGGTGCCGAAGATGTCGCTGACGCCTGGCCGGGTGTGGCGCGGTGCGCCCTCGATCGGGCAGGATACCAGCGACATCCTGTCACGATTGCTGAACCTGGATGATGCGGATATCGCGCGTCTGTATGAGGACAAGGCGGTGCATCACACCGAACCCTTCCTGACACCGCAAGTGGATGCCGTGCATCCGTAACCTCGGCGTTCGTGTGGTGTCTCGTCAGTCGCCGGTCGCGGCCAGCGCTGGCTGCGTGGTGCGACCAAGGTACGCGTCTACGACCTGATCGGGTGATCCATCGAGCCGCACACGGCCCTGGTCGAGCCAAAGCGCGCGCGAACACCACTCCGTCACGATCTGCGTGTCGTGGGTCGAGAGCACGAGGATATCGGCGCTGCGTACCATTGCTTCCAGCCGGTGCCGTGCCCGCTCCATGAATTGCGCGTCGCCTGCCAGAATCCATTCGTCCATCAGCAGGATCTCGGGCCGGATCGCCGTGGCAAGAGCAAAACCCAGGCGGATCACCATCCCCGCCGAATAGATGCGCACTGGAAGGTCCAGGAAGTCGCCCAGACTGGCGAACTCCGCTACGTCCTCCTCCAGCCGTGCCAGGCCGGCTCGTGGCAGGCCGTTGTATAGGCCGCGCAACATGATGTTCTCGCGACCAGTCAACTCCATGTTCATGCCGAGGCCGGCGTCGAGCAGTGCATTCAGGCTGCCCTGGATCACCATGCGGCCCATCACCGGCTCATAAATGCCGGCCAGTGTGCGCAGCAGCGTGGTTTTGCCTGCTCCATTGGCGCCGATCAGTCCGAGCCGGTCGCCACCATGCAAACTGAAGCTGATGTCGCGCAGCGCCTGCACGACGACGCGATGCTGCCGGTCCTCGCCGAACCGTCCGGACGCAGCCGCCAGCACGGTCTTTTTCAGGCTGCGCGCGTTGCCGTGGTACAGCGGAAAGAAGACCGAGACGCCTTCGATAAGGATGTGTGGGTTCACTGTCGCCGCCGCGTGTTCAGATCCAGAACGCGATGCGCCCGCGCGCGCGCGTGAACATGCTCCACGCGAGGCCCCACAGGACCAGACTGTACAACACGGCGCCGAGCCAGATGTCCGCGCCGGGCAGCGCGCCCAGAAGTGGTTGTCGGACGATTTCCAGCAGGTCGAAGAACGGGTTGAGCCACAACAGCGCCTGCCCCCGGCCGAGTTGCTCGGGCTTCCAGATCACCGGGGTCATGAAGAAGGCGATCTGCATCACGCTGGCCACGATCGGCAGGATATCGCGGAACCGCGCGCAGAACGTTCCAAGCAGCAGAACCAGCGCGAGGGCATCGATGCCCCACAACAACAGGCCGGGTATTGCCAGCATTGCGTGCGACCCGGGCCAAATTTGGAACACCACATAGACCAACGCGATCACCAGGACATTATGCCCGAGTACCAGCACGTTCCGAATCAGCAGCCGTATGGCGAACAGGAAGAACGGCATACGCATCGCTCGGACGATACCTTCCGATTCGGTGAACGCGGTGCAAGATTCCGCCACCACAGTGCCGAGGAAGCCCCACAAGACGAGCGACAGGGCGAGGAAGGGCAGATAGTCGTGCACATCCATGTGGAAGATGCTGGAATAGAGATAGCCCAGAGCGCCGACCATGATACCGGTCGACAGCGTCAGCCACAAAGGACCCAGTGTGGAACCACGATAGCGCAGCCTGATGTCCAGCCAGCCCAGCGTCCAGGCGAGCGGAAGCAGGCGCGAGCCCTCCCGCACGTCCCGCATGGCCAGGCGGTTGCGCGTTGCGAACCTTGGATCGCCCTTAAGGTCGAGGAGCGCGTTCCTGGCTTCGGACGTAACGACAGTATCCATGGGTGGCGCAGCGGTTAGCATGACCGCGAAGGGACAGCAAACGACGCGGGCGTGGTTTTCCAGAACAAGATCGTATCGCACGGCGTACGATCAGCGTTCAACGCGTAGCCGGGGATGCGGCCTGCCTCGTGCCAGCCCGTGGCGCGGTACAGGGCCTCTGCCGCATCGCCTGCCCGCGTGTCGAGCGTGAGCAGCGTCCTGCCGACGCGGCGTGCTTCGAGCTCCAGACGGGCCATCAGAGCACCTGCCACGCCGCGCCGCCGCGCCGCGGGATGCACCAGCAGCTTCTGCACCTCGGCGCGATGCGGCTGATTGGGTGAGGACGCGAATTCCAGCATCACGGTACCCACCAGCACCGCATCGACCCAGGCCGCCAGCAGGATGCGCGTTCCGGCCGCGACATCGGCCGCCATGCGTTTCCAGAAGCCACGCGCAACATCGGTGGCCAGCGGCGGCAGGTACGACACCGACGCGCCGGTAGCCACGCAGGCACAGAGGATTTCCGCCAGGCGCCGCTCGGCCGAAGCGGCGGCGGCCGCGTCCAGCACTACGATGCCGGTGACCGGCTTGGCGTAGCCGAACTCGAGCGAGTTGGAAATGTCGTGCAGCACGCGGATCGGCCCCTGGCGGACGTAGCCGCGCTTTTCGTAGAAGCGGTGTGCGCGGTCGAACCGCGTATCGCTCCATAGCACGAGGCGCGTCGCGCCGGCGGCGAGCGCGCGCGCTTCCGCCGCGTCCAGCAGACGCGCACCAAGGCCACTGCCATGCAGCGACGGCAAGGCGTAGACGCGGCAGATTTCCCATGTATTCGCGTCATGCGGGTGGGTCGCGACCATACCGACGACTCGGCCATCGGCTTCCGCCGCCCACAGTGCGCCACTCTTGCCGGTGTAATACCCGCCGAGCGCGTGCAGTTCCGGCATCTCGCCATCCACATCGAGAACGACGCCGGGATATTCCTCCCAACACGCACCGATCAGCGCAATGAAGCCATCGGCGTCAGCATCGCGTCCGGGGCGAATGTCGATGTGCGAAGGCACGATGCCACACAGCTTTCACATGACGGCGAGGCTCAGCGCAGCCCCTCGCTGAACCTGGCGATGCGGCGACATCCTTCGGCCAGCGACGTATCGTCCGTCGCGGTGCTGACGCGCAGATACGGGCTCATGCCATATGCCGCGCCATGCACCGTCGCGACATGCGCCTCCTCGAGCAAGGCCATGCACACATCCTGGTCGGTCTCCAGCCTACGTCCGCCCTCCGTGGTCTTGCCGATGCAGCCGGCCACGTTGGGAAACACGTAGAACGCACCTTCCGGCTTGTGGCAGTTGATGCCGCGGCAGGCATTCAGCATCTCCACCGCCATGTCGCGCCGGTTGCGGTAGGCGATGATCTGTTCGGCAACGCCATCCTGCGGTCCGTCCAGCGCCGCCGCCGCCGCCGCCTGGCCGACGGTGGACACGCCGGCAGTCGCCTGACCCTGCATGTTCACCATCGCACGGATAAGATTCTTCGGCCCGCCGGCATAGCCGATCCGCCAGCCGGTCATCGCATAGGCCTTCGAAGCACCGCTGATCGTCACCGTGCGATCGCGCAGCTCCGGCGCCACCTGGACGATGGTCGCATGCTTGAAGCCGTCGAACACCAGGTGCTCGTACATGTCGTCCGACATGATCCAGACATGCGGATGCTTTACCATCACATCGGCGATCGAACGCAGCTCGGCGGCCGAGCAGCAGGCACCGGTCGGGTTGTTCGGGTTGTTCAGGATCAGCCACTTGGTCTTCGGCGTGATCGCCGCATCGATGTCGTCGGCGCGCGGCTTGAAGCCGTTGTTCTGCGGGCAGTTGACGAACACCGGCTCGCCATCGCAGATCTTCGTCATCAGCGCGTAGGCGCTCCACGACGGCACCGGGATCACCAACTCGTCGCCCGGGTTCACCGTCGCCATCAACGCGTTGAAGATCGCCTGCTTGCCGCCATTGGTGACGCAGATTTCGTCCAACGCATAATCCAGCCCGTTGTCGCGCTTGAACTTGCGCTGGATCGCCTGCTTCAGTGCCGGGATGCCGTCCTGCGGCGGGTACTTGGTCTGCCCGGCCAGCGCCGCCTGATGTGCCGCCTCGATCGCATGGCGCGGACTGTCGAAGTTGGGCTCGCCGATGGTGAGCTGGATAATGTCCACGCCCTGCGCCCGCAGTTCGCGCGCACGGATCGTCATCTGCACACTGGCGGCGACCTGCACGCGGCCGAGCCGCTCGGAGAACGCCGGCATCAGTGGAGGCCTTCGCAGAACTGCTGGATGCGCGTGCACGCGTCGCGCAGTTCCTCGGTCGCGTTGGCATAGGCGATGCGGAAATGCCCCGGATAGCAGAACGCACCGCCGTGCACCGCCGCGACGCCGGTCTCCTCCAGCAGTGCGAGGACAAAGCTCTCATCGTCGGCGATCGACTTGCCGCCGCGCGAGGTCTTGCCGATGCAGCCATGGATCGAGGGATACACGTAGAACGCACCCTCCGGCTTGTGGCAGTGGATACCGGGCGCCTGGTTCAGCATGTCCACCACCAGGTTGCGCCGCTGCTCGAACACCTTGCGCATCGCCTCGATCGATTCCTGCGGCCCGGTCAGCGCTTCCACCGCGGCGGCCTGCGCGATCGAGTTGGTGTTGGAGGTGGACTGGCTCTGCAACTTGTCCATCGCCTTGATCAGTGCCACCGGCGCGCCGGCGAAACCAAGCCGCCAGCCAGTCATCGCATAGGCCTTCGAGCAGCCGTTCATCGTGACGGTACGATCGCGCAGCTTCGGTTCCACCTGCACGATGGTCGCCGGCTTGAAGCCGTCATAGGCGAGCTTTTCGTAGATGTCGTCGGTGAAGATCCAGACGTCGGGATGCCGCAGCAGCACATCGCAGATCGGCCGCAGTTCCTCGGCCGAATAGGCCGCGCCGGTCGGATTGCAAGGATTGTTCAGCATGAACCACTTGGTCTTCGGCGTGATCGCCTGCTCCAGCGCTTCGGCACGCAGCTTGAACCCGTGGTTCTGCTCGCACGGCACCAGCACCGGCTTGCCGTCGGCCAGCGAAACGATGTCGGGATAGCTGACCCAGCACGGGCTGGGAATGATCACCTCGTCGCCGGCGTTGAGCGTCGCCAGCATGGCGTTGAAGATCACCTGCTTGCCGCCGGTGGAGATGATGACCTCCTCCGGCTTGTACTCGATGCCCGAGTCGCGCTTGAATTTTTGCGCCACAGCCTGGCGCAGCGCCGGTGTTCCCGCGACGTCCGTGTACTTGGTCTCACCGGCCTCGATGGCGCGAATCGCAGCGTCCTTGATGTTGCGCGGCGTCTCGAAGTCCGGCTCGCCCTGGGACAGGGAAATGACGTTCTTGCCCTCGGCGATCATGTGCCGCGCCTTGGTCGCAATCGCGATGGTCAGGCTGGGCTGGATGCGGTCGAGGCGTTCGGCAGTGAGATGCATGGTCTGGTCCCGGGAAAAAGCGGCGGCGGACCCTATCGGAGCCGGCTTGGAGAGGCAACGGGTCAGGGCGATTGGTCCAGGCGCACGAAGCCAATGGGTCCGTCGGCAGCCCCTTGCCACCGCTCGCGTCCGGCCTCTAGACAGCCGGGATGCTGTTCTACGAGCCGCTGTTTCTGTTCGTCTTCTTCCCCACTGTTTACCTCATCTACCTGCTGGGCGAGCAGCGGGAGAGGCTGCGGCTCGGCGTCATCCTCTGCGCGAGCGTGCTGTTCTACACCTGGAGCGAGCCCCTGTTCGTGCCGGTGGTACTGGCGTCGGCGCTGGCCGATCACCTGATCGCGCGACGAATCGACCGTCTGCCGCACCCGTCGCGGCAGGCAAGACTGCTGCTCGCCATCGGTGTCCTGATCAATATCGGGATTCTCGTCCACTACAAGTACACCCGCTTTCTGATCGAGAACCTGAACGGGCTGCTGCACGGCGTCGCGGTCGGGCCGATTCCGGTGCCCACCATCGTGCTGCCGATCGGCGTCTCGTTCATCGTGTTCGAGAAGATCACCTATCTGGTCGACATCTACCGCCGGATCAGCCGTCCGGCGCAACGGTTCGCCACCTACCTGCTCTATGTGTTCTTCTTTCCCAAGCTGCTCGCCGGTCCGATCATCAAATATCATGAGATGGAGAGCCAGCTCCGCGCGCTGCCCACGGCGCGATTCGACGACATATCGGCCGGGTTTCTCCGCTTCATGATGGGTGTCGCGAAGAAGACACTGATTGCCGACACCCTGGCTCCAGGCATCGACCAGATCTTCGCGGCAGACCCGGCAGGGGTCGGCTTCGGTTACGCCTGGACCGGCGTGCTCTTCTTCACCTTCCAGATCTACTTCGACTTCTCGGGATATTCCGATATGGCGATCGGCATCGCCCGCATGTTCGGCTTCCGCCTGCGCGAGAACTTCGATATGCCGTATATCGCATGCAGCATCACCGAGTTCTGGCGCCGTTGGCACATCTCGCTGACCACCTGGATCCGCGAGTACCTCTACATCCCGCTGGGCGGCAATCGCGTCTCGCCGGCACGGGTCTATGTCAATCTGTGGATCTGCTTCTTTGCCTCCGGTCTGTGGCACGGCGCGGCGTGGACCTACGTCGTCTGGGGCGCCTACAACGGCCTGTTCCTGGTGCTCGACCGGCTGTTCCTGCTGCGGTTGCTGGACCGCATGCCGCGACTCGTGGCAAACCTTATAGCCTTCACGACCGTCGTGATCGGCTGGACGATCTTCCGCGCCCACTCAATGGATCAGGCAATTGCGTTCCTCCGCGCGATGGTGCAACCGGGCCTGGTCAACCATGTTGCCGGCGTGCTGATCACCCCTGACATGACAACTGCCGCGGTGCTCGCTGCCGTCATCTGCGCACTGCCGCGGACGCCGGGGTTCCACCGGCTGCGACACGTCATCCTCACCGCGCCAGGATGGACGCTCGCCATGCAGACCGCGCTGTCGCTGGTGTTCGTGCTCGCCGTCGGCAAGGGGCTCGCCGATCCGTTCAAACCGTTCCTGTATTTCCGATTCTGAAATGCGTCGCTGGTTCGCCTGGCTGAAACCCGGCTATCTGCCGCTCGCCATCGGGGCATCGCTGCCGCTGATTTCGTGGGGCTACCTGATGTGGAACACCACGGTCGGCGAACTGGTCCCGCAGCTTCGTTTTCGTAGCAAGACGACGATTGCCGGTGTGATGCAGGACGCCGCGCCGATCCTGTCGCTCAGTTCGGTGCTAACCGGGAGCTACCAGCAGTGGGTCTCGCGTTCGATCGGCACGCTGTCGCCGATGTTCAAGCCGGCGATCATCTGGAAGAACCAGATCTACCTCACGCTGCTGGGCACCGCAGGGTCGAACCAGGTGGTGGTCGGCCAGCACCAGCAGTTGATGGAGATGCCGTATCTAAGCGAATACTGCAGCCGCGATCTCGGGGCATTGCGGACCAAGGGTGACGACTGGGCGGCGCGGATTCGCCGCATGCAGGACAGCCTCGAAGCGCGCGGCAAGGTCTTCCTGTACGTCATCACACCGTCCAAGGTGGCGCAGAATCCCCAGTACATGCCGGAAGGCTATGCCTGCCCCGCCCCTGTCAAGGATCGCGAGGAGAAGCTGAAGGTTTATGACGAAATTCTGATGCGTCATGGCGTACGGTTCGCCGACACCGCATCGGACCTTGCGGCAGCGCGCGAGGAGTACGGGATCAGCATGTTCCCGCGTGGCGGCACGCACTGGAACTGGCTGGGGACCGCGCTCGGCGTGCAAAAGGTGATCGCGGCGGTGAATGCGCAACGGAGCGACCCGCTGCTGGCGACGCTCAGCTTTACCTGGCGAATTTCATACCATCCGGAGGGCGGCGATCGCGATCTGCTCGACATCATGAATCTGCGACATCCGGACACCAATTATCCGGTACCGGAACTGACCTACCAATCGGCCCCGCCGGCAGGCGGCTGCCATACCATGACGATCACCGAGGTCGGCGGCAGTTTCCTCAGAAATCTCAACAGCACGCTGGAGAAGCTCGCCTGCCCGCCCAACATAACCAATTGGTTCTACTGGGAGCAGAGGCACCTCTATTATTCCGGCGGCCGCCTGTATGAGCTGCCGATCGACACGGATGCGCGCCGCCTGTCGCTGCTCGACGCCGACGTGATTTTTTTCGAGGAGAACGAGGCGGCGGCGCCCGACAGCAACCATGGCGAGCTGATGATGCAGGCTGTGGCGGCGCTCGCCGGCGGTCCGCGATGAATTGCGGTTCCTGGGCTTCCCTAGCCCGAAGTTACCCCTTGCTGGAGACATAGAGGCTTGATGCCGCTTGATAATGCGGATGACGAGAGGTGATTTACTGCCTACAGCCTGGGCTGCACGGCGAGAAGTTCGAAGGCGCGAAGCTGAGTTGGTGTCGGTTGCGGGTAAAGCAGGAAGGTGTCGTGCGGAGCCGCCGCCATGGCCATGGTGTTGCGAGTGAAGGTGGCCAGTTCAGCGAGCAGGGACTGGAAGCTGTGGACCGGCAGGCCGTCAGCTGTGCGCTTTGTAGCGGCCTTGCGGTAAGCGGCCTTGGAACGCTGCGCGGGTGCGACGATGGAGGATCGCGCGGCCGCAGCCTCGGCGCGCTGGTGATCATCGAACAAGATCGGCGCCAGCGCCTGGCGCATGTGCCATTCGAGATAGTAGGCGAGCATGCACAGCAGCACGTGGGCGCGGACCCGATCGGACAGGCGGTGGTGGATCGGTCGGATCTCGAGATCGACCGTCTTGATGGACCGGAAGGCGCGTTCGGCCTGGCTCAAACTCTTGTAGACCCGCACGACATCGCGGGTCGCGAGCGTTGTCTTGTCGAGATTGGTGCGAATGACATAGAAGCCATCGAGCCTGCCCTCAGCCTCGATGGCCTCGGTGTTGCGCTCAAAGCCGAACGTATCGCCGGTGATGGTCAGGATGAAGTGCTTGGCGACCTTATGCCGATTGAGCACCGCACCGGCGGCCAGTCCGATCTTGTCAGCGCCGCGCAGCGGCTTGGTCTTGCGCGCGACAGCTTTGGCCACTTTGCGCAGGTCGGCTTCGGTGGCGGCGAGCAGGTCCAGGCGTTTGCGGACGCGTTCGGCGGCGAGCCAGGGATTGCGGCAGACCACCAGGCGCTCATCGGGAAAGTCCGTCGAGGTCACCTCGGCAAGGTCGCGTTCGTCGAACAGCGAGAGCTGGAAAGCACCCTGATCGAGCAGCGTCCTGATGGTCGGCGCACGCAGTGCGGTGATCCAGTCGAGGCCAGCGGGCTTCAGCAGTGTCTCGACGCGCGTCTCGGTGATCATGCCGCGATCACCGACCAGCACGACGTGGTCGAGGTGGAAGCGCTGCTTGAGCTTGGCGACCTGGGCGGCCAGCGTGCTGGGATCGCCGGTATTGCCTTGGAACACCTCGACCGCCACCGGGCAGCCGTCACTGGCGCACAACAGGCCGAATATGATCTGTAGTTTGTCGCGTTTGCCGTCGCGGCTGTAGCCGCGTCGTGCCAGCGGACAGGTGCGGCCCTCGAAATAGGTCGAGCTGACGTCGTAGAGCACCAGGGTTCCCTGGCTCAGATGGCGTTGCGCAAGGCGGCTCTCGATGCGTGATTGCTGGCTGAGCAGCCAGTCGAGCGCGGCGTAGAGTTCCTGCTCGCTGACAGTCCCCAGCTCCAGCAGTGGGCCGAGCGAGGAGGTCGCGGTCGCGGCGTCGAGTTGCCGCGCGGTGGCCAGCTTCGAGGCGGGATCGATGACGCGGGCGAGGATCATCGCCAGGACCAGGGCGGCCAGGCGGGCGGGGGCCTGACCGGCGGCCAGCAGGCGATCGAGGCCGATCTTGCGAGCGATGCCCAGCACCGCGGCGACGTGTCCGTGCGGCAGGCTGCGCAGCATCGTCAGTCCCTCAGCGGCGCCGCTCAGCACCTCGTCGCGCAGCACGCGGCGCAGCCGCTCGATCTTGGCGAGCGGCCAGTGTGAGAGGTTGGCCAGGGTTCGGCTCTTGACCTTGCCGTCCTCTCGGTAGCCTTCCCGCAGCAGATAGGCCGGCGGCGAATTCCGGTTTGGCACCAGTGCGACATACATGCGATGCTGGAATCAGACCAATTCGTGACCTGTCAAGGGTTTTCTGCCGATTACATGCCAACAAATCAGAGCGCCCCCCGCAGAAATCCCAGGCTCTCCGCCGCTTTGCGCATTATTGGAGGGGGTAACTTCGGCCTAGCGGCCCGGTGACTGAAACCCGCCGCACTGTGAAACGCTTCACTGCGTTTCGCTCGCGGGTCCTTTATCTCCGTCAGGCGGTCCCCTCCCGGGGCTGCAGCCATTCGATGGAGAGGACCATGCTTACCACCATGCTCGTCGCCCTGGGAGCACTGTTGCTCGCAGTGGTGGGCTGTGCGGTCCTTGATCCGGGGCCGCCGGCCGGCGGGCGGGAGACCGACCACCGAGACACGTCGATCGGTGATAAGGACCCGCTGCCGGCCTTCTGAGGACGCCGCGAAGCCTGCACTGCCGCGGCCGCCATGCACGGCCGCATTGCGCTACCCGGCGCGGCGGCGGTTCGACACAACAGTCCAGCTCCGCTGCGCCCGCCACACCCCGAGCAGCATCGCCGCCACCGCCGCCACGATGATCGTCGCCAGAGCGTAGAGTTCCGGCGTCGGGCCTAGCTTGATCGAGGAGAACACAACCATCGGCAGCGTCGAGGCGCCCGGCCCGGAGGTGAAGCTCGCCACCACCACGTCATCCAGCGACAGGGTGAAGGCCAGCAACCAGCTGGATACCAGCGCCGGCGCCATCAGCGGCAGAGTGACCAGGGCGAACGCCTTCCAGGGTGGGGCGTAGAGGTCCATCGCCGCAGCCTCCAGATCGACCGGTGTGCCGATCAGCCGCGCCCGCACCACGACTGCCACATAGGCGACCGAGACCGAGGCGTGCGCCAGCGTCACCGTCCCCGCACCTCGGCCCGAAGGCCAGCCGATTGTCTGCTGCAAGGTAACGAACAGCAGCAGCAGCGACAGACCGGTGATCACCTCCGGCAGCACCAGCGGCGCGGCCAACGCGGCGGTGAATGCCCCACGGATGGGGAAGCGGCCGAACCGTGCCAGCGCGTAGCCGGCCAGCGTGCCGACGATCAGCGCCAGCGTGGCCGAGGTGGCAGCGATGCGCAGCGACAGCAGCGCGGCAGCGATCAGCGTCCGGTCATGCCACAGCGTCGCGTACCAGCGCAGCGAGAACCCGTCCCACGTGCTGACAAGCCGCGACGCGTTGAAGCTGAGTACCACGAGAAACGCTATCGGCGCGTAGAGGAAGGCGTAGCAGGCGATCAGCCAGGTCGTCAGCAGCGACGCATGGCGGGTCACAGGTCGAGTTGCACCCGCACCGCGCGTGCGACGGCATCGGTATCGTCGCGGAGCAGCCGCCCCATGCGCCGGCGCAGGTGTAGCGTACTTGCAGTCGTGATCTGATCGGCCATCGCCTTCCGCTGATGCCCGTTCACGGTGATGTACGCCTCCGCAAGGGCGATTACACCACCCGATGCAGCAACGCGTCGCCGGCGGACAGTCGGCGGCAGTTCTCAGCAGCCAGCGCGAAGCTGCGATCGAACGTGCCCGTGGTGAGCCAGGCGATGTGCGGGGTCAGCACGACGTTGGGCAGGCGGAACAGCACCTCCGACGCGTCGTGCGGTTCGTGGACGAACACGTCGAGGCCGGCGCCACCCAACCGGCCTTCTGCCAACGCCTCGGCCAGAGCCGACTGATCGACCAGTCCGCCGCGCGCAGTGTTGATCAGCACGGCGCCGGGCTTCATACGCGCGAGCGCCGCGGTGTCGATCAGGTTCGCGGTCTCGTCGGTCAACGGCAGATGCAGGCTGACGACATCGGCCTCGGCCAGCAGCGCGCCGAGCGTGCGCCATTCTGCGGCAGCATCGGCGTGCTGCGTGCGCGATGTGTAGATCACCCGGCAGCCGAGCACGGCCAGCACCGGCGCGAGCGAGCGTGGGATCGCGCCATAGCCCACGAGGCCGACGACGCGACCGCCAAGCTCACCGATGCCGTCCTGCAGTTCGGGATCGAGCCACTCGCCGCGCCGCATCGCCGCATCGAAGCGCGGCAGTCGGCGCAGCACGGACAGCATCAGAGCCAGTGTCAGTTCCGCCACTGCGCGCGCATTGGTGCCGGGCAGGTTGCACACCGCGATGCCGCGCGTCCTTGCCGCGTCGAGATCGATGGTGTTCACGCCGACGCCGATCTTCTGGATGAGTCGCAGCTTCGGTGCTGCCGCGATCATCTCGGCCGTGCAGCGCTTCAGCACGTGCCAGATCACGTCGGTTTCCGGCAGCAGGCGCGCGAGCAGTGCGTCATCATGTTCGGGACACATGGTGATGCACAACGCCGGGATGGCCGCCAGCCGCGCCGCAAGATCTGGGCCGGCCGCATAGTGGAACAGCACGTTCATTTGGCGGAGCGTGCGAGCACCGCGCCACCGGCGAAGCGCGCGCGGGCACCGAGGGCTTCCTCGATCCGCAGCGCCTCGTTCCACTTTGCCATGCGCTCGCCGCGCGCGAAGCTCCCGACCTTGAGCTGACCGACCCCCCACCCGACCGCGAGATGTACGATCGTCACATCCTCGGTCTCCCCGGAGCGGGCCGAGACGATGCCGGCGAAGCCTGCGCCCTTCGCGGCCTGCCAGGCATCCAGCGTCTCGGTGAGTGTGCCGCGCTGGTTGGGCTTCAGCAGTACCGCATTCGCCGTGGACCGCAACGCCGCCTCGCGCACTCGCGAGGCCTGCGACACCAGGAAATCGTCGCCGATCACCTGCACGCGCCCACCCACCTCATGGGTGAACGCGGCGAAGCCGACATCGTCGTCCTCCGCCAGCGGGTCCTCGACCGACACGATCGGATAGCGCCGAATCCAGCCGGCCAGCAGCTTGATCATGCCGTCGCTGTCCAGCGCCTTGTCCTCCAGCGCGAGCTTGTACTTGCCGCCACGGCCGAACTCCGAGGCGGCGACGTCGAGTGCGATGGCGACCTCGCTGCCGGGCGCGAAGCCGGCGCGCTCGATCGCACGTACCAGCGTCTCGATTGCCTGCTCGTTGGTGGCGAAGGCGGGCCACCAGCCGCCCTCGTCGGCCACGCCGGCCAACGTGCCGGCTTCCTGCATCAGCACGCCGGCGGCACGATACACCTCGGCCGTCCAGTCCAGCGCCTGGGCGAAGCTCTCGGCGGCGGGGCAGACGACCAGGAAGTCCTGGATATCGACGCGCCGCCCCGCATGCGCGCCGCCGCCAAAAATCTGGATCTGCGGCAGTGGCAGCGTGTTCGCGTCGGGCCCGCCCAGATAGCGATACAGCGGCTCGCCCGCGGCGGCCGCGGCGGCGTGCGCGGCGGCCATCGACACCGCGAGCACCGCGTTGCCACCGAGACGCGACTTGCTTGGCGTGCCGTCGAGTTCAATCAAGCGGCGGTCGAGCGCGGGTTGGTCGGCGGCATCCAGGCCGGTGGCGGCGCGGGCGATCTCGCCGTTCACATAACCTACCGCGCGCGTTACGTCGTAGCCGCCGAACGTCTCGCCGCCATCGCGCAGATCGAGCGCCTCGCCGGTGCCGGTGGACGCGCCCGCCGGCACGATAGCGCGGCCAACGCCGCCGCCCTCCAGCAGCACCTCGGCTTCCACCGTGGGGCGGCCGCGGCTGTCCCACACGCGCCGGCCGTGCACGAACGCGATGGCAGTGTCGGTCATGCGGATAGCTCCTTCGTCCAGGCCTGGCGCACATCGCCGAGTGTATCGACCGGGTGGGCAAGCAGCGCACTCGCGGTGCGCCGCACCCGGTTTCTGTCCTGCTCGGTGGTGATGTACTCGACCGGCGACTTGCCATCCACCCTGGCAAGCAACAGCCCCGGCAGTAGGCGGGACGCACGGGCTTCAAGCGCGTGCGATGCTTCCCAGGCAACGCGCGCGATATAGCCTGCGGCAAGCGCGTCGAAGCAGGCGAGGAAGCCCGCGGCGGCGGCCGGTGTCCACAGGCACTTCAACAGCAGGTGATTGAGGCAGAAGGCGACATCGAAGGCGGGATCGCCCCACCATGCGCATTCTGCATCGAGGAACACAGGGCCGTCCGGGCCGCGCAGGATGTTTTTCGGGCTGACGTCGCCGTGCACCAGAGCGCGCTTGTTGGCCTGGGTAGCGGCGACCAGATCGTGCAGCGGTTGCGCGAGATCGGCATGCGCGCGAGCAGTCGCGACCAAGTAGGGCTCCAGGCGGATGTCGTAGAAGATCCGGTCGGTGTGAAAGTCGCCTGGGACCGAAGGATCGCCGGCAGTGGCGGCGTGGATGCACGCCAGTGTGTCCGCGACCCGGGCCGCAAACACCGGGTCAGCGTCGCCGTCACGGAGCTGCGCCTTCCAGAGCTGGTAGCTTTCGGGAGGCAGGAACTGCATGGCCAGCGCGCCGCTGGCTTCGTCGACGCCGAGCAGCCGTGGCGTGGAACCGGGGACGGCGGCGTTGGCACGCTGCATCCAGCGCGCCTCGTAGCGGTTGCGCTCGACCGGTGCCTGCCAGTCCGCCGCCACGCGCAGCTTTGCCAGCGCGCGCTTCACACAGACGGGGCCGCCCGCGAGGTCGATTCGCCAGATATCCGACGACACCCCGCCGGTCAGGCGTTCGCCGTATGCGTCGGCGCCCTGCGCGAGCAGACCCATACGGCAAAGGGCTGCGAGAATTCGCGGGGGGACGGTCTCCTGCATGCCCTGTCATTGCGAGCAGCGCGGCGACGAAGCAATCCCCTCCGGTGAGGCACAAAGGCATCCCGCCTTACTCACCACCACTCATCGCCGCATTCGGGCCGTCTTTCGGGAGAAATGACGCCAGCCCTCGATGCCATTTCCAGCGTGCAAACTGGTTTGTGACTCGCGCCCCTCTGTTACCCGACGCCCGATTGAAAGGAGGCTGCTGTGACCATTGGCACGACAATGAAGGTCGATGACGGATTGACCGCAACGCTGGGCCGGCAACGTGCCGCCTTCCTGCGCGATGGTCCACCATCACTTGCGCATCGGCGCAGCGACCTGATGAAGCTCAAGTCTGTCCTGCGGCAACATCGGGAGCACTTCGTCGCCGCCATCAACACGGATTTCGGCCACCGGTCGCGTCAGG
Source organism: uncultured Alphaproteobacteria bacterium (assembly GCA_963819855.1). Lineage (GTDB taxonomy): Bacteria > Pseudomonadota > Alphaproteobacteria > Acetobacterales > Acetobacteraceae > JAMXLO01. The sequence goes on along the minus strand of CAWFYC010000021.1, from coordinate 463,513 downwards.
AGACTTCGCTGTTCGACCTGGCGTCGGTCGTGGAGGGGATCAACTTTCTGCACCGAAATCTGCGACGCTGGATGCGGCCAGAGCGCCGGCGCGTCGGCATATCATTTGTTCCCGCCTCCAACCGCGTTCTCTATCAGCCACTCGGCGTCGTCGGCGTCATTTCGCCCTGGAACTATCCCGTCGCACTGGCACTCATGCCGCTTGCGACGGCATTGGCAGCGGGCAATCGCGCCATGATCAAACCGTCCGAACTGACACCGCAAACATCAGCCTTGTTGGATGCGGTCCTCGGCAAGGTGTTTGCCCAGGACCAGGTCGCTGTCGTGACCGGCGATACGAATGTCGGTATCGAATTCTCACGTTTACCCTTCGACCATCTTCTTTTCACGGGCAGTACATCCGTCGGGCGCGCAATCATGCGCGCGGCAAGCGACAATCTGGTTCCGGTCACGCTCGAGCTCGGCGGCAAGTCCCCGGTGATCGTCGAGCACGGCGCTTCGCTCGACACTGCCGCGCGGCGCGTTGCTTACGGCAAGTTGGCCAATGCAGGCCAGACCTGCACTGCGCCCGACTATGTCCTCGTTGCCGAGCAAGAAGTGGACGCCTTCGTGGCCGCTTACGAAAAGGAAGTCGCGACACTCTATCCTAATATCGCGTCAAACGCGGACTATACGTCGATCATCAACGACCACCACTACAACCGACTCACGGGCATGCTCGACGATGCCCGCACCAAGGGAGCACGTATCATCGAGTTTCGCGGACCGGCCCAGCACGGCGGAATGACACACACCCGCACAATGGTTCCCACCATCATCCTCGATGTCACGGACCAGATGGATGTGATGAAGGACGAGATATTTGGTCCCGTCCTACCCGTCATGCCATATCGCGATCTCGCAGACGCCGTCGCCTACGTCAATTCAAAGCCGCGCCCGCTCGCGCTCTACTTTTTCGGCCGTGATGGCCCCGGACGGCAGATGGTTCTCGAGCGGACGACCTCCGGCGGGGTCTCGATCAACGAAACCGTTCTGCACTACGCCCAGAACGACATTCCGTTCGGCGGCGTCGGACAGAGCGGCATGGGCGCCTACCATGGACACGAAGGCTTCAAGACTCTCAGCCATGCGAAGGGCGTGTTCGAACAGGCGAAGTTCAGTCTGACCGACGCCGTCCGCCCACCATTCGGTTGGGTCGTCGAACGAGTGGCGGGTTTTATGATGCGCTAAGCCTGGCGCGTGAGCCGAATTGGCCGACGCTGGCACTGATGGATTGATCGGCGCGCCTACCGAAACCGTTCCTTCCATCCCGGTTTCCACCACTCTACAAATTCAGCCTCCGGCTGGCTGATCTTCGGCGGTCGTCCACGACGACGAGCCTGCGTTGGCTGCGCCACATCGTTCCCGATCGGCTCCCTGGCCGTCGTCGGAACAATCGTGCCATCCTCGGCGGTACCTTCTGGTTCGACATCGATCGCCATACTGGGCGCAGCCGCAGCGCCGGCCCTGCCAACCTTCCGTCCCGGCCTGCCTCTCGATGGGGCCTCAGTCGGCTGCTGGTGCAGGACCTGCGCAAGCCGCATCTCAGCCTGCCGCCGCGCAGCACGTTCGGTTACCAATTCAGTCTGAGCCTGCTCGGCAGTCTGTCTCTCCGTTCCAACACGGGTGACTGCCTCGTCCCTGGCCAGGCGTTCATGCGCCAGTTTGGTCCGAAGGTCACGGATCGTGGTCTCCGCCTGTGCGAGGGATCGCTCTGCTAGTTCCCTCGCCGCCGTAAGGGATCGAATGGTTTGGCGGGCGGCTTCGAGTTGATTGCCGCCGGATTCACCATGCGGGTGGTTATCCAGATGGACGACGGGTACTTCGCCATCTCGAACGAAGCGGTGCGGCGGTCGATGCGACCCGTTGAATACCGGTGCTGAGTGATTCGGTTGCGGTCTCGGTGACGACTCATCCTGCAACCCGAGAGCACGGCGCATCTGAGCCTCCGTTGCACGGAGACGTGACTCATCGTTGGTAACTTCTGACATGACTCTCTGGCAACCCGGATCGAGACGCTCGTGGCGTGCCCATTATGAATTCAGCCGACACGATTCGGCATGGACGTTTGATTAAAAGGCTGTACCGACAGATGAAGTCAAGCCTTCACCCTGGTGATTCGCCGATCAAGTCGGGTGTAGATCCGCGCCTCAACCATCCCTCAATGGGCCCGCGGCAACGTCACGATGGGTTCGCCGTTCCACCTGCTGCTTTCAATTCTTGCCAAGCGTTGGGAGCTTCGAAACCCAGGTTCGCCAAATGGCATTCAAACCGCTCGTGCGAAGCGGCCGTAATCGACTACCCTTTCCTGTCAAGAGCGCCGCGCGCTGACGACGACGAGTTCATTGGCAGCCTTCGGCATGAGCCTGGCCATCGCGGGTCACCCGGTTGCGCGCCACCGGGTGCTCGGCCACTGCCGCGAGCGGTCAGCTCTCCAGTTCGCTGTCCCAGTACAGATAGTCGCGCCAGCTCTCGTGCAGGTAGTTGGGCGGGAACCCACGCCCGTTGTCCTGGAGCTCCCACGTCGTCGGCTGGCGCGGATGGCTGCGCGGGAACATCCGGCACTCGCGCGGCAGGCGAGAGCCCTTGCGCAGGTTGCAGTCGCCGCACGCGGTCACGACGTTCTCCCACGTTGTGCGACCCCCGCGGCTGCGCGGCACCACGTGATCGAACGTCAGGTCGTGAGCCGGACGGCGGTCGCTGCAGTACTGGCAGACGAACGCATCGCGCAGGAACACGTTGAACCGGGTGAACGCCGGCCGCCGCGCCGACGGGATGTAGTCCTTCAGCGCGATCACGCTCGGCAGCTTCATGGTCAGGGACGGGGAGCGCACCTCGGTCTCGTACTCCGACAGCACGGAGACCCGGTCGAGGAACACCGCCTTCACTGCGTCCTGCCAGCACCACAGCGACAGCGGGAAATACGACAGCGGCCGGAAATCCGCATTCAGCACCAGCGCAGGATAGAATTGGCCACCGTCAGGCACGCGCTGCTCCTCTACGACCGGAGCGCAAATCTGGGGGACAATCCGTTACCGACCCGCCAGATATTGTGCGCCGCCGAGAACCGGCTCGTTTATCGCAGAGCATGCAACGGGCCGCAAGCCGAGCCGACGACGGATTCACGCCACCGTCATGCAAACGCGCGCTGCAATGCAAGCGCGCCCATTGCCAGTCCGGTGTCGTCGATGCCGTGGCCGAGCCGCGGCACATATACCGCCTCGACAGGCAGGTTCGCAGCACGCAACGCCGCCTCGGCATCGCGCGAGCGCTGCACCGGCACCACGTCATCGGCCTCGCCGTGCACCAGCAACACCGGTGCGCGGTTGGCGAGTTCCGCCGGCAGGGTCTCCGGCGCCACCAGCGCGCCGGAAAATGCCAGGATCGCGCGCGGTGCGGAGACGCGGCGCAGGCCGGTGAACAACACGGTCATCGCGCCCTGGCTGAACCCCATCAGTGCATACGCCTCCGCCGGCAACGTGAGCCGATCCAGTTCCGCGTCGATGAAGCCGTTCAGGAAACCGGCGGCGCGGCGTACGCCGGTATCCATCACCGCGGGCGAGCGATCCGCCACGCTCCACCACTGCCGGCCGAAGCCCGACTCATGGGGAAACGGCGCATCGACAGAGACAAACAGCGCGTCCGGCAGCGCGTGTGCCCATGTGGGTGCCAAATCGATCAGGTCGTGCCCGTCGGCGCCCAGCCCATGGCACAACACGACAAGCTGCTTCGGCGCCGCCTTCGAGGCTGGACCCCAATGCGGACCATCGAGCTCTGCCATGCCTCTCTCTCCCTTTGCCGCCGGCCGGACTACCTTGTGTCGCATCCGCATGTCCATCGTCACCCGCTTCGCGCCAAGCCCCACCGGCCACCTGCATCTCGGCCACGCGTTCAGCGCGCTGTTCGCATGGCGGCGCGCACGCGAGGCCGGCGGCCGGTTCCTGCTGCGCCTGGAGGACATCGATCCATCGCGCTGCCGGCCGGAATTCGCCGCGGCGATTCTGGAGGACCTGGCGTGGCTCGGCCTCGACTGGGATGGCGAGGTGCGTGTGCAATCGCAACACCTGCCGGAATATCGCGCCACTCTGGATGTGCTGGCAGGACGCGGCCTGCTGTATCCGTGCTTCTGCACCCGCGCGGACATCCAGCAATCCGTTGCCGCGCCGCATACACCGGACGGTAGGCCGCGCTATCCCGGCACCTGTCGCGTGCTGTCGGTCGATGAGCGTGAGGCACGCATCGCCGGCGGCGCACGCTACGCGCTGCGGCTCGATGTGGCACGGGCACTTGCAGCGACGCCTCCGGCACTGGGCTTTGACGAGGCCGCCGAAGGTATCATCTCGTGCCACCCCGAGCGCTTCGGCGACGTGGTCCTCGCCCGCAAGGATGCGCCCGCCAGCTACCACCTCTGTGTCACCCACGACGATGCGTTGCAGGGCGTCACCCTGGTAACGCGCGGCGCCGACCTGAAGCCGGCGACGCATCTGCACCGCCTGCTCCAGGCGCTGATGGGCTGGCCTGCCCCCGCCTACTCGCATCACCCGCTGTTGACCGATGCCTCCGGCCGCCGCCTGGCGAAGCGCGATCGCGCGGCAACTCTGCGCGATCTCCGCGCGCAGGGCCGTTCATCGGCCGAGGTGCGCACACTCGCCGGCGACCCGGCGAGATAGTCGCGCTGCATGGCGCGGTTCGGAAGATCCGGGGTCAGAAGATCCGGCTGAACCATCCGCCTGTCGGCGCCTGCGTGATGACCGGCGTGTAGCCAGGCGGCGGCGCCCAGTTCATCACCCGGTCGACGAAGCCCGGATCGGCGTACACCAGCCCGGAATTCTCATTGATCACCGAGCGAATATCCGACGACGCCACCGGGCCCGCCGCCTGGACGAGCGCATCCTGGCCGATGCTGCCTGCCGCCTGCTCGCCCGACTGTGCCTCGCCACGACTGGGGACGATGGCGCCTGGCCGTGCCGGGCGCAGCGCCAGGCTCGGTGGCATGGACAGCGGCATGCGTGTCGCCGCGACGGTCTGCGGCCCGGAATCACGGGACAGGCTGAAGTTGCGGGTCGAGCTGTCGTTGGAACAGCCGACCAACAGCAGGATCAGCAGCAGAGGGCAGCGCCGCATCGCATTCTCCTTCATCCGTCATGCCGCGCGCAGCCGAGGCAGGATGCGCAGCGCGTTGTCGCGGCCGATCGCCTTCAACTCATCGGCATTGAATTGTTCCGCGAGACCGCGCACGTGCTCTGCCCCGGTGCGGTACGGGTAGTCGGTACCGAACACGATCTGCGATACCGGCACCAGCTTCGCCAGCGCGCCGATCGTCACCGCGTTGGCGACCTGCGCCGTGTCGTAGTAGAAGCGACGAAGCTGGCCGTCCACCATCTCGCGGGTGAATTTCTCCTTGTAGGGCGGCGTAGCCACCATCTGAATTTCCAGCCGTTCGGCCACCGCGGTCAGCACCCCGCCGCCGTGTGAGAAGATGAAGTTGACGTCGGCGTAGCGCTGCGCTGCGCCGCTGAAAATCAGATTGGTGATGCTCCGCGTGGTATCGGCACCGTATTCCACCGTGGCATCGCCCACGCCCTGCACCAGGTTGACGCAGCAGTTGGCGGTCGTCGGGTGGGTGTAGACCGTCGCCTTGCGGCGATTGAGCTCATCGAATACCGGCGCGAACTGCGGATAGCCGAGCCACTTGTCACCATAGCTGGTCATCATTCCGATGCCGTCGACCTTCAGGGTATCGAATGCGTATTCGATCTCCCTCAGACACTCGTCGATATGGGGCATCGGCAGCATGGCGAAGACGCCGAAGCGGCCAGGGTGATCGGTCATCAGCCTGTTTGCGTATTCGTTGGCCTCGCGCGCAACACGGGCAGCATCGGCGGTGGGCAGGAATCCGACCTGTGGCGTGGTCGGTGACGTGATGGCGGTGGCGATGCCGGCCTTGTCCATGTCGTCGATGGACCGCCGCGGCGTCCAGCTCGACATCGGCGGGGTGTCGAGCTTCGCCGTCTTCAGCGCGTCGAGCCAGGTCGGCGGCACGATATGGTGGTGCACGTCGATACGGTGCGGCGGTTCATCCGCCCGCGCGCCAGTGGCGGTTAGCGCGGCCGCGCCGGCGAGGAACGAGCGGCGGCCAAGGACCGGGCCGCAGCAGAGACATGAGCGTACCATGAGTTCTCTTCCCTTGCGCTATTGCTTCGCTGCCGCATACGGCCAGATCAGCGAGCCCGACTTCAGCTCGTTCGGCAGCACGACCACCTCGGTCGCGGGATCCTCGAACTGCTTCAGGTCATTTCCCTTGATGTTCTGGAACTGCGTCCAGACGATGCGCGGCGCGGCCCATTCGCCGTCCTTGCCGAACGTAACATCGCCGATGATCGTCTTGAAGGTATGACCGCGGAAATAATCCGCCAGTTTGCCGTCATCGATGCTCTGCGTTCCCTCGATCGCCTGTGCCAGCAACTGCATCCGGGCATAGGCCCACGGCGGCAGAAAATAACCGAGAGGATCGACGCCCTCGCCCGCCGCTTTCGCCTGATAGCGCTTGAGGAATTCCAGCACCCCGGGGAATTGCATGGTGGGCGCGGGCAGCCAGTTCTCACTGATCACGACGCCATTCAGCAGTGGCCCTAGTTGCGTCTTCAGCGCGGTGGTGGAAAGCCCCACCATGTTGCCGCCAAACTGCATCGCCGTCAGTCCGACCTCGTTGGCAGCGCGCAGGATGCCGGCGGTGTCGGGCGGGTACGACGCGACATAGATCACGTCGGGATTAGTCGCCCGCACCGCGCGCACCACCGGCGTGTAGTCCGTCGTGGTCGGGGGATAGGTGCCGTCATATACAATGCGCAGTCCCACCGCCTTGGCGTTGTCGCGCGCGCCGTCCGAGGCGTTGCGCGCGAACTCCGCGTCAGCCGCCACGATGGCCACCGTCTGCGGCTTCGAGTTCTGCGCCATCGCCAGGTCGAAGTAACCGCGCGAGAACGCGTGCTTTGGATCCGGTCCGCTCGGCAGCATGGAGAAGTAGCGGGGATACTGGAATTCGCTGTTCACCGCGAGACAGAACAGGCTGACGAACAGCTTGTTGTGTCCCATCGCCACCGGCATCGCCGGTGCCGTCATGTTGGTCGCATAGCCCGAGACGATCAGGTCCACATGATCGACATCGAGCAGCTTGGTGTAGATGCCAGGCACATTCGAGGCGTTGCTCTGGTTGTCGTAGAACACCAGCTTCACCGCCCGACCCAGCAGACCGCCCTTCGCGTTGACTTCGTCTGCCCAGATCTGCGCCGCCAGCACGCCTGACTTTCCGACTACGGCAAGCCCGCCGGTGAGCGCCTCGGCAAAGCCGATGGTGATGGGTTCGGCCGCACGCGCCGGCGCAGTGCCGGCGAGCAGCAGCACCAGCAGTGCCGCAAGCCTCGGACGCATTGTTGTTCCTCCCTTGCCTCACGTGGCACAGTCAACCTTAGCCTTCTGCATCTGCCCGTCCAACCAGCCGAGGTCGCATCATGGCGAATGACACGCATTGGGTCGGCACCTGGGCCACCTCTCCCGCTCCGGCCGAGGGAGCGGCGTTCAGCAATCAAACACTGCGGATGAATGCGCGCGTCAGCATCGGCGGGAACACGCTGCGTGTGCGCCTGTCGAATGCTTATGGCAACCGGCCGCTGACCATCGGTTCGGCGCATGTCGGCCTGCGGGAATCCGGCCCCCGAGTGGTGGCCGGCACTGATCGCACGTTGACATTCGGCGGTGAGACTGCGGCCACGATCGCCGCCGGTGCTGTGCTGCTGAGCGATGCCGTCGATCTGGCGGTGGCGCCGCTGGCGGATGTTGCGATCACGTTCTTTCTGCCCGGAGACCTACCGGCGAGCTTCGGCATCACCGGCCGTTATGCGCGCCAGACCAACTATATCTCGCCACCCGGGGATTTTTCCGACGAGACAATCATGCCGGTCGGCAGGATAACCGACGACTGGTATTTCGTCGCCGGCATCGACGTGTTGGCCACGGCAGCGACCGGCGGCATCGTCGCGCTCGGCGACTCGCTGACCGACGCGAACATCTCCACCCACGATGCGTTCTGTCGCTGGCCTGACCAGCTTGCGCGACGACTGGTTGCCCACGGCGGACGCGCGATGGGCGTGATGAATCAGGGGCTCGGCGGCAACCGTATCCTGCACGACATCCGCGGCGACAGCGGGCTACGCCGCTTCGATCGCGACGTACTGGCGCAGCCGGGCGTGACGCACCTGATCGTGGTGCTGGGAACCAACGATCTGCGCAACCGATGGGCCAAGCCCGAGGAGGAGGTTACCGCCGAGCAGATGATCGCCGGCCTGAAGCAGATGGTGCAGCGGGCGCACGCGCGCGGCATCAAGATTTTAGGCGGCACGCTGATGCCGTTCGAGAACGAGACCTTCCTGGTGGGTGCCTGGACCCCGGCCCGCGAGGCGGTGCGGCAGGCGGTGAATGCCTGGATACGGGAAGGCGGTGCGTTCGATGCGGTGATCGACTTCGACAAAGGCGTGCGCGATCCCGAGCATCCTGCACGCATGTTGCCGATCTACGATTGCGGCGATCACCTGCATCCGAGCGACGCGGGCTACAACCGCATGGGCGAGATCATCGATCTGGCGCTGTTCGATTAGCGATCTGCCAATCCGATGGGTTTCGCTGCGCTCAACCCATCCTACGCGCACCTGCGACCGTCGTGGCCTTCGTAGGGTGGGTCGAGCGAAGCGAAACCCGCCGGCTCATACGCCGGAACGGCCGATCAACTTAGACTGCCCGGATAGTCCTGCCACACGCTTGGCTCAAGCTTCAGGTTCTCCTCAGCAGGATACGCGGACTTCCAGTACTGCGCGCACGCCGCGCTGGTCGGATTCCACACGCCCGGATAGCTCCGCATGTGTGCAAAAAAATCCTCCAGCAACTGCAACCGGTTGCACCACCCCACTGCACCGGGATGCAGCACCATGCTGAACTGTCGCCCACGCTTGTACTGTGCATCGAACTCCGCTCGCCAGTTGCGGAACAGATCATCGGCGTGCTCGAGCCCGGTCCCCTTGCGCGGGAACAGCAGGAACCACTGATCATCAAAGTGGTAGTAGTACGGCAGCGCCAGTATCGCCCGGCGCGAGGCAAAGTTCGTCACCCAGTAATGTGGCACATCATCCGCCAGCCCATTGCCCATGTACTCGTAGCCGGCGTCGATCAGCAGATCCATGGTATGCCGGCTGATCGTGCCTCCGGCGAACGGATCGTCCTGCCGTGGCAGGCAGAACCATCCCGCGGGTTTGCGCCCGATCGCACGCGTCAGCAGGTCGGTTGCCAGATCCAGCCGTGTCCGTTCTTCCGCTGCCGTCAACCCGCTTACATCCTCATGCTTCAGGCCGTTCGCCGCGATCTCATGGCCATCGGCGAGCAGCGCCCGGATCCGATCGGCGCGCAGTTGCGCGATCACCGCGGGTACCGCAAATGTTGCCGTGATGCCGAAATGCGTCAGCACGGCAAGGAGTTGATTCAGCCCGTCATGCGCGGCGAAGTAGGCGTCGGGATGCATCAGATCGGCGACGCTGATCCCCTCCGGACCGCGTGCAACACTCAGGTCAACCACAACAGTGACGCAACACCGGTGGCCATCTGGCCACCGCACCTCGTGATCCCGCAGGCCGACTTCGTCCGAGATCGTGTAGCCTTGCTTCCACGGCATCGTGTCAGCTCCTCGCTCAGGGCGTACTCGGTGGGAAATTATCCAGACAGTGCCGGGCGACTTCCTCGCAGGTTGGGAACCACACGCCTGGCAGTGTCTTCATCCGCGTGATCAGGCGGTCCATCATCTCGATGCGCAACGCGCGACCCGACACGAACGGATGCACCACGATATTGAGATAACCGCCGGCGCGGTACTGCTGCCAGAATGCCGCCCACCACAGATCGAACACCCGATCCGGATCGGTGATCCGCTGCGCCGGATTGCCGCTGCCCAGCCACGCAAAGCTGTAGAACATCGCATCGTCGATCGCGTAGTGGAACGGCAGGTTCAGCATCGTGCCCCCGCGCTCGGCATCGCTCAGATAATATGGCCGATGATCCGCCGATTCGTGCGAGATGTACAGAAACCCCTCCCGCCTTAACAACTTTAGCGTGTGTTCACTGCGACTACCCACTGGCCGCCGCCCTGCGATCGCCTCCAGGGCATTTGCCGTCTTCAGCAGATGGTCGTGCTCCAGCACCGGATCCTTCGGCACGTGGTGCTCCCACATATGGTCGGCGATCTCGTGCCCGCTCTCCACCGCTGCTCGTAATGCCCGAGGGTACAGTTCGCAGATCCGGCCCGGCGTGAAGATTGTCGCCTTGATGCTGTGTGAATCGAACAGCTCGATCAGGCGCCAGATGCCGACGCGCCCGCCGAACTCGCCCTTGGCAAGTTGCATCGGCGGCTCATTCAGCAACCGCCGTAGCAACATGGCGTCGAAATCGGCGGTGAAGTTCACCGCAATCCGTGCCCCATCGGGCCAAGTGAGATCCGGGATGCGCTGGTGCCGATCGTCATAGCGCCTGGCGGTCGCGCAGAGGTCGGCGACCTCCTGTTCCAGTTGGCTGGTCATTGCCTCGACCTCCCTGTCACCAGACCCAGGCTACAAGGACCGAGACGCCGCGAAAACCAGGCGAATCGCTTGAACGTCACGCGGTCTGTCGGATGATCGTTTCCAGATAATTGACGTTCCACCCGGCCCGTTTCCGCCGGTTCTTCAGGCTGGTCGTCGGTTTGGCGCGTGACAGCAGATTGAGCACGGTATGGCGGATGATGGCCATGTTCTGTGGCCCATCGCCTGTCCTGAAGCGCGCCAGATCTTCGCGGAAGATCACATCCAGCACCCAGTGCAGGCGGTTCTCCACCCCCCAGTGCGCCCGCACGGCACGAGCGAATGTCAGAGCACCGAGCGCGAGCGAGCACAGATAATAGCGGGTTTCACATTCGATCCTGCCATTCCGCTCGACCTCGGTTTCGATCCGGCCGATCATGGCGAGGTCCGGGAACACGGGTTCGCCTGGGTAATGCCGGTTCGAGGTCATCCAGTCGACCTGATGACAGACCGTGTGCCGGCGGGTTTCGATCCGTCCTCCGGTGAGGTCCACCGTCGCATGCGTTTCGAACGCCACATCGTCCGGCGGATCGCTGAACAACTGCTCGACGTCGGCATACACGGCGGGCCAGTTCTTCTTCAATGACAGGCAATAATCGCCGCCTCCGTCACGGATCGCGCGGGCGATGTCGGTCTGCGTCCCCATGGCATCCATGGTGACCAGAGCACCCTTCAGATCGAGATGCTTCAGCAGCAGCGGGATGGCGGTGATCTCGTTGGATTTCTCCTCGGTCGCCTGCTGTCCGAGCACGATCCGCTGCCGCGCCGCCCAGGCCGAGACGAGGTGCAACGGGTTACGACCTTTGCGCCTGTCGTGGCTGCGCCGCGAGGTCTTGCCGTCAATGGCGATGATGTCGGGGTCATCGTCGCGCAGCCCGCGGATCCAGGCGAGGAAGCAGGCCTTGAACAACTCCGGGTCCAGCGCCGCGAACACGTCGCACAATGTATCGTGGCTCGGGATGCCGCTTTCGTAGCGGTAGAAGCGTCTGAGGAACGCCAGATGCTCGGTTCCCCACAGCGTCGTCTCGACAAAGTCGTCCGCCCCGGCCAGCGTCGCCGACAACACCAGAAGCAGGATCTCAGGTAGCGGATACAGAACCTTGGCATGCTGACGCGGATCGGACAGCGCGGCGAAGTGATCCAGCAGCGAGACGACGACCGGGACCGCCATGAGGAAGCCTCCATCGATGAGGCTCCCTATGAATTGAACTTTCTGCCGCGCCGGAAGCTACCCCCATTCAAGCGATTGCCCTGCCGCGAAAACCGCTGCCGGTTGACTTGATGCGATACGTAGCCGCAAAGTCACGGGCCTTTGACGATCCGCCGTCAGCGCGCCTATGTACGTATGCACAGCAAGGAGGAGGAAGACTTGCGATCGATCCTCAATAGGTTGAGTCGTGGCCTGGTGAAAGCCTGTGCCGTCATAGCACTGCTCGCCGTGGCGCACGCTGCCACCGCGGCGACCGTCGGTCCGGTGACTGACGATCTCGGCGTGGTCAAGATCGCCAAAGGCGCGCCCATCCAGATCGGCGGCTACTGGGTGCTGTCCGGCGCCGACACCTCACTCGGCCTTGACGGCAAGCGTGGCGCCGAGATCGCCTTCGCTGATATCGGCAATAAGCTGCTCGGTCATCCGATCAAGTTCACCGTCGAGGACGATCTGTGCAACGCCGAGGGCGGTCAGACGGCGGCAACCAAGCTCGCATCGAATCCGCAGATCGTCGTCGTGCTTGGCGGAGCATGTTCCAGCGCCGCCACGCCGGCTGCGCCGATCCTGTGGCAGCAGGGCATTACCAATATCTGCAACGCGTGTTCGGCGCCTGCACTCACCGCGCCGGATCGCAAGCCTGCCTATGACGGTTTCGCCCGGACGATCGCGAGCGACATCGACCAGGGCGCATCGGACGCGAAGTACATCTATGAAGTGCTGAAGGCGCGTACCCTCGCCACCGTGCATGACGGCAGCCCTTATGCCCAGCAGCTGGTCGCGGTCACCGCAAAGAACTTCATCAAGATGGGCGGCAAGGTCGTGTCGGAGGAGGCGGTCGCGCCGACCGATGTCGACATGCATCCGGTGCTGACCAAGGTCGCCGCCGCGAAGCCGGACGTCATCTACATGCCGATCTTCGTCGCCGCTGGCGCGCAGCTGCTGCGTCAGTCGAAGGAGGTTTCAGGGCTGGAGAACACAACGCTAATCGGCGGTGGCTCGTTTGCGGCGGCGGAATTCATCGAGGCAGCGGGTCCGGCGGTGGTCGGCTTCCGCGTCGGCTACCCGGACGTTTCGCCGGATACGATGGGTAAGGGATATCCGGCGTTCCTCGAGAAATACAAGAAGGCATACGGCGAAGCGCCGATCTCCGGCTACCACGCCAACGCCTACGACGCAGCGGAGATGGCCATCAAGGCGATCGAGAAGGTCGCGAAGACCGACAAGGACGGCAACCTCTACATCGGCAGGAAAGCACTGCGGGACGCCGTGTTCGCGGTGAAGTTCGACGGCCTGAGCGGGCCGATCGCCTGCGACGCACACGGCCAATGTGCTGCGTTCAAGCCGGCCATCTACCAGTTCGTATCGGCCGATGCGAAGACGTTCGCGATGGGCAAGAACCCGAAGAAGATCTGGCCGTAAGCGTCGTCTCGCGACGATCGCTGCCTGGATCGTGGCCCGCTCGACCTGCGTCGGGCGGGCTGCTTGCGTACCGCGCTCCGACTCGCCGTTTCGTCGGCAGTGACAGAAACGTCCAATAAACCGCGGCGAGATGTTGACTTCCGCCATGTGCAGCCATCACACTTGCCATGCTGCAACGCACCAGGCGAGCTGCGACCGGCGCTACCGGGTCCTTACGTGCACCAATAATGGAGGTTTGGGTGACGGTGCAGGCAATGGGCAGAAGTTCTGGCCGTAAGTGAGCGAGGCGCTTGCCCCGCGCGCGCCATGGTTGGTCGCCATGGCACGCCTGAACGCGGTGGATGTGGTCCTCTGGGCCCTGCGCCTGCTGGTGATCGCGGTGGTCGTGGCCGGCACGATCGGAACCGTGGTAAAGAACCGTTACGATGCAGCCCAATGGGTCGATTTCGTCGTATTCGGCCTGACCATCGGCGCGATCTACGCGCAGATCGCCCTCGGCTACACGATGGTCTACGGCGTCCTGCGACTGATCAACTTCGCGCACGGCGACTTCGTCATGTCCGGCGCTTTTGCCGGCTACTTTGTCGCCCAGCCGCTGGACCGGTCCGGCTTCCTGGACAACCATCCCGCACTTGGTATGGGCGCGATCCTGATCGTGTCGGTTCTCACCTCCACCTCGGTCGCATTGTTGACCGAGCGCATCGCCTATCGGCCGTTTCGCCGCGTGGTCGGCCTGGCGCCACTGATCTGCGCCATCGGCGTCTCGTTCTTCCTGGAGCAGACCTTCCGCGGCATGTTCGGTTCGGCGGTCAAGTCCTACCCCTCGCCGACCTGGGAACGTGCAAGCTTCGACGTGTTCGGCTTCCATCTTCCGCGCGTCGACGTGCTGGTGATCATCCTGGCCGTGCTGTTCATGGGCGGTCTCTACCTGATCGTGCAGCGCACTCGCATGGGGACAGCGATGCGGGCAGTGGCCGAGGACGGTGAGGCGGCGGCGCTGATGGGCATCGACGTCGACAAGGTGGTGGTGTTCACCTTCGTGCTCGGCGGCGCGATGGCCGGCATCGCCGGCGTGTTCTATGCGTTCGTCTACAAGCAGGTGTATTTCTTCATGGGGTTCACCCCCGGCATCAAGGCGTTCGGCGCGGCGGTGCTGGGCGGCATCGGCAATATACCGGGTGCGATGTTGGGAGGGTTCTTTCTCGGCATGGTGGAATCGGTCGGGCCGGCGCTGTTCCTCGACGGCCTCGGCATTCCAGCGCCCTACCAGTTGCGCGACCTGATCGCCTTTACCCTGCTGATCATGGTGCTGATCTTCCGTCCTCAGGGTCTGCTGGGCGAGCGGATGGCGAGGAAGCGCGCCTGATGCGCCGCGCCATCCTGATCGGCCTGGCGTTCGGTGCCGGTGCGGTGCATCTCGCCGTGGTCGGCGTGCTGCTGATGCTGCATCAGCGGGCGATCGTCGTTGGTACGCTGAGCCTCGGTCAGGCCGTGCTGCTGGTGATCGCCGGTGGTGCCGGTGCGATGGCCGGACGGCCGCTGCAGGGTCTGCTCGCCGGCGCCGCCGCCGGCGTGCCGATCGCGGTGCTGACCGCGGTGCTGTCGGTGGTACCACTACAGTCGATCTTCATCGCATTATCGCCTGCGCTGTACGACATGCTGACGCTGGAACTGGGCCTCGCCGCCGGTGTTGCAATACTCATTGCTGCTGGCGCGGCTGCAGGCCTGCTCGGCGCGGCGTTGCGTATCAGTCCGTCCGCCGTGCGCCGCGCGATTTTTCCCGGTGCGATCGCCGTAGCCGTCGCCGGTGTGTTCCAGGAACTGATCCAGCTGATGCTGCAACAGTATGAGGAGTCAATCGGCGACTTCCGCGAATTCATCTACACCTGGGAAGGACTCAGTCCGCAAGGCGCAATCGCAATCTTTGTCGTTGTGGGGCTGTGCAGCGAAGTGATCGGCTCGATAGGGCGCCGACGCGCCGCTCGCATCGAGGTCAGAGATCACCGACGCGAGCGCCTGGTCTGGGCCGGCCTTGCGCTGTTGGTTCTCGTCCTGCTGCCGGCACTGGCGGGTTCCTACATCGGCCAGGTGCTGATGCTGGTCGGACTCTATATTCTGATGGGCATGGGCCTCAACCTGGAGGTCGGTCTGGCAGGCCTGCTGGACCTTGGCTTCGTTGCGTTCTTTGCCGTCGGCGCCTACACGACCGCGCTGCTGACCGCCGACTCCCCCCACGCGCTCGCGCAGCTGCCTTACTGGGGGGCAATGCCAGTCTCCGTGCTGCTTGCGGTTGGTGTGGGCGTGCTGTTCGGCCTGCCGGTGCTCGGCGTGCGCGGCGACTACCTGGCAGTGGCGACGATGGGGCTGGGCGAAATCGTGCGCGTGATCGTGCAGTCGGATTTTGCCGCACCGTTGCTCGGTGGCGCCCAGGGGATTCTGCAAATCCCCAAGCCGCAACTGGGAACTTTCGTGCTGGGCAGCCCGGTGTCGCTGTTCTACCTGACCCTGGTCGCTTCGGCGGTCGCTGCGTTCGTCGCCTGGCGGCTGGAGAATTCCCGCCTCGGCCGCGCCTGGATGGCGCTGCGCGACGACGAGGACGTGGCGCAGGCACTCGGCATCAACCTGGTACGATCAAAGCTGTTGGCCTACGGGCTCGGCGCCGCGTTCGCCGGGCTGGCCGGATCGATCTTCGCCACCATGGTCACCTCGGTCTATCCGTCGAGCTTCCAGTTGCTGATCTCGATCAATGTGCTGGCGTTGATCATCGTGGGTGGCATGGGCAGTCTGCCGGGCGTGGTGCTTGGTTCGATCGTGCTGATTGGTTTGCCGGAACTGCTGCGTGAGTTCGGCGAGTATCGCTACCTGTTCTACGGCGCGGTGTTGGTCGTGATGATGCGGTTACGGCCCGAGGGGCTGTGGCCATCGGACGTGCGCCAGCGCGAACTGCACGCCGCCGACGAGACCCTGGCACTGGACGCCGGTACCGACGCGGTGCCGGTGCAACCGAGGTAGCGGCGACGTGGCAGACATGCCGCTCCTGCAATGCAATCGCCTCACGATGCGGTTCGGCGGCCTGGTGGCGATCGCCGATCTCGATCTTGTGGTGGCCGAGCACAGCATCCACAGCGTGATCGGCCCGAACGGTGCCGGCAAGACCACCGTCTTCAACTGCATCACGCAGAACCTGCAGCCGACCTCGGGCGAGGTGTGGTTCGCCGGTGAGCGAATCGACGGGCTGAAGCCCGATCGTGTCGCCGCGGCCGGGATCAGCCGCACCTATCAGAACATCCGTCTGTTCCGCAACATCACCGCGCTGGAGAACCTGCTGGTCGGGATGCATCTGCACCTGCGCTCCACCTGGTGGGGTGCGGTGCTGCGTACGCCATTCACCATGCGCGATGAGCGCGGGGCGCACGAGGAGGCGCTGCGTCTGCTGCACTTCGTCGGGTTGCGCGGTCGCGGCGACATGCTGGCACGCAACCTCGCTTATGGCGAACAGCGTCGGCTCGAGATCGGCCGCGCGCTTGCCACCAAGCCGAAGCTGTTGCTGCTCGATGAACCGACCGCGGGGATGAACCCGCACGAGACCTCCGAGATGATGACGTTCATTCAGCAGGTGCGCGAGCGGGTCGGCGTCACCGTTCTGTTGATCGAGCACCAGATGCGCGTGGTGATGTCGATGTCCGATCGGGTCACGGTGCTGGATCATGGCGTGAAGATCGCCGAGGACGTACCGGCGCGTGTGCAGCAGGACCCGGCGGTGATCGAGGCCTATCTCGGTACCGCCGCCAAATCGGCGGCGGAGTGAGGCGATGGCGTTGCTCGAGGTCGACGGCATCCACGTCTTCTACGACAAGATCGAGGCGCTGAAGGGTATCTCCCTCGCGGTGGAAGAGCGGCAGATCGTCACGCTGGTTGGCGGCAACGGCGCCGGCAAGTCGACGACGTTGCGCGCGATCAGTGGGCTGTTGCATCCGCGCCAGGGTGCGATCCGCTTCGACGGCCGCGCGCTGGCAGGACTTGGCGCGCACCACATCGCCGCGATCGGCGTGGTGCAGGTGCCGGAAGGACGCCGCATTTTCGGCCGCCTGACGGTGAACGAGAACCTGGAGATGGGTGCGTTCACCCGCCGTGATCGGCGTGCGATTGCCGAGGACAAGGAACAGATGCTGGTGCTGTTCCCGCGTCTGCGCGAGCGGCTCAAGCAGGTGGCGGGAACTCTGTCGGGCGGCGAGCAGCAGATGCTGGCGGCCGCACGCGCCATGATGGCGCGGCCGCGCGTGCTGCTGATGGACGAGCCGAGCATGGGGCTGGCACCGATGCTGGTCGAGCAGGTGTTCGAGACGATTCAGCGCATCAATGCGCAGGGCGTGACGATATTGCTGGTCGAGCAGAATGCTCCGATGGCGCTGGGGATTGCCGACCGAGGGTATGTGCTGGAGAGCGGCCGGATCGTGCTGGACGGGCCGGGGCGCGAGCTGCTGGACGATGAGCGGGTAAGGCGGGCCTATCTGGGGTGATCAGCTGCCTGTCAGTTTTTCCGCGGCCAGAATCGCCACCCGGTAGGCATATTCTATCCTCTCCCCCTCGCGTCGGATCGGGATGCCCAGCCGATCGTCCTCGGCCGATGCGGCGAACATTTCGATGATCTTCATGTCATCGCCTGGGTTCGGGAACGAACGGGCCAGCAGGTTCCTGATCTCGTCGCGCAGTTCATAGAAGCTGGCCTCCGGCTCGGGCAATCCAACCGAACCGAACAAAGCCTTCAGCTCCGGTAGCGTCAGACACCGCACATGCGACGGGTCACGCAGTATCTCCGCACGGTTCCACTCCGCCGCCTTCGCCGGGTCGTCCGACGCGTACATGTCGACCACGAGGACCCGTCCCGCCGGAGCGCAGACGCGCACCATCTCGCGCAGCACGCCCAACGGATCAAGGAAATGGTGCATGGAAAACCGCGTCACCACGATGTCGAACGTGCCGTCAGCATACGGCAGTCTACCGACATCGCCCCGCTCCCAGGTGACATTCTCGATACCCTGCTCGGCCGCAAGCTGCCGGGCGCGGTCCAGCATCGCCGGCGTCATGTCGATGCCGGTCGCATGCCTCACGTGGGACGCGAACGCGGACACCACGATGCCGCCGCCGCAGGCGACATCCAACAGTGTGTCGTCCGGCCGTGGCGCGGCGGATTGCACGATCATCCGCAATGCGTTGGCATCGGTGATGGTGTGCGCGGTGCTGAACGGCATCGCCTGACGGGTGAACTGATCCAGGATCCGCTCCTGGTGCGTGGTGTCGTTCATGGTATGCCTCACCCCAGTCGATAGACCCTGCTTGCCGTATCATGGAACAGCGCAAGCTTCTCATGCGCCGATGCGCCGGCAGCGATCCGCTTGAATGCGTTCCACAGCCCAACCCAGCCGATGCCCATCTTCTCGACCGGGAAATTGCTTTCGAACATGCAGCGCTGTGGCCCGAACAGCTCGATGCAGGTCTCCATATAGGGCCGCCACATCGCCGCAAGTTCTTCTGACGTGGCCGGCCGCTCCGCCGCCTTGTAGTCATACAGCGCTGCCCGCATCATCATGCCGCCCAGTTTCATCGTCACATTCGGGCACCTCGCCAGTTCGGTCACCGATGCCTTCCACGATGCGAAAACCTCGTCACGCCTCCCGGCGTACGGACCGTAACCCAGCACCCCACCGACGTGGCCCATGATGATATTCGCGCAAGGATAGGCACGCGCCAAGTCTATTACATCCTCCAGTTGTGCGTGAAACACCCAGGCATCCAGCGACAGCCCGAGCGCGGAAAGTCGCGCCAGGCCCCGGCGGAAATCGGATCGGCGATAGACGTCGGGCCCTGGTGCACCATTGCCGATAACCGGATCCGCGTCCCAATTGCCGGAATGGCGCACGCCGCGGAATCGACCGCCGCCGGCGCGGATTTGCGCCTCCAACACCGCCTCGACCCGCTCGCCCAGCGTCAGGTCGGCGTATCCCACGATCCCGGCGGCGACCTTTGTCCGTCCATATCCCCCGCTGTCGCTCATCGCGGCGATGCCGGCGACGAATTCGGTTTCGCCGACCGGACGCAGCTCCTCCGATCCGCAGCTGCGGTACATCGCGTGGCATTGCAGGAACACGGTGGCGACCACGTTGTGCCCGCTGCGCAGATCAGTGAGCAGTTCATGCAACAGATAACGATGATCTGGACGCTGCCAAAGGTGATGATGCGTATCAATAATGGGCAATTCCGGGTCGAGAACCGGTTCCGCCGGCGTCTTGGCCAGCCATGCTTCGTCCGGCGGGTAAATTCGCCCGAATCGGGTTGGCTGTCTGGAATCCGCCAATGGAACGCTCCGGCAATGCTGGTCCGCCGACGTAGCATGATCGGCGCGAGCCGGCGATAGTTCCGCGGTTCGAGCGGACCTTGCAGCCAGTCGCGCTTTTTTTCCCTGCCTCACGCGAAATTGGGATAAGTCTGGAGCGGACGATAGCGGTGTGGCCGGGGCATGCCGCTACCGAAAGGAGGGGTGCATAGACCAACACCGTCACATCGGGGACGACGGGCGCACCAAGGTGCCCTCGCAGAGCCATGCCGTTCGCCGCTTCGGCCAGGCCGTTATCATTGTTGCTGCGCTGGTGCTTGTCGCGCTGGCCTGGATCGGCGCGCGCGACGCCATCCGCGCCCATCGATCCGAGGCGCGCGCGCGTGTCCAGGCCGAAGTGCTCGCGAAGACGCTGGCGCTCGAGGAACAATTGCGCCGCGATCTGCTGTCTCTGGATCAGACGCTGCGCATATTGGAATACGAATGGGAGCGCGACCCGGACAATTTTGATATTGGCGCGCGCTCCGCCCAGGTGGTCGTGCTGTCCGACGTGTCGCTGCAACTGTTCATCGCCGATGCGCAGGGCATCGTTCGGTCCAGTTCACGTCCGGCGATCATCGGCACCGACGTCAGTAGCCGTGATTATTTCCGCTACCAGGCCTCGCTGACGGCGGACAACGGCAAGATGTACGTGGGCGAGCTGACCCAGGGCCAGGTCACCAAATTGTGGCAGATCAACCTGGCCCGTCGGCTGGACCGTCCTGACCGGAGGTTTGCCGGCGTGATCGCTGCCTCGTACGACACCAATTCAATCACGCGGTTTTATCGCGAGGTCGATCTCGGTACCCGCGGCCTGATCGCCATGGTCAGCGTTCGCGACGGCGAAGCCTGGACGGTCGCCGGCCCGGATCAGGCTTCCACGGTGGTGAAAATCGCTGAAACGCCCTTCTTCGCGGCAATGCGTCAATCGGCCGAGGGAAGTTGGGATCGCGCGTCAGGCCTGGACGACGTTGACCGCATGTATGCCTTCGCAACCGTTCCGGACTACGACCTGAAGGTGGTGGTCGGCATCGATCGTGCCGAGGCGATGCGGGCGTCGGCAGAGTGGGAGACGAACGCGCTGCTGTTCACCGGCGGCATCACTCTGCTGATCGTGCTGTTGGCGGTGCTGTTGTTGCGCGCGCAGGATGCCAGCCGGCGCCGACACGAGGCGCTCGCGCGCGAACGGGCGATTCTCGAGGCGACGCTGACCGGCATGAGCGACGGCATCATGATGGTCGACGGCGATCTTCGGCTGATGGCATGGAACCAGCGCTTCCCAGAATTCACCGGCGTGCCGGAAGAGATTCTGCACGTCGATCTATCAATGGAGGAAATCCTGCGCGGCCAGGTGGCCAGCGGTGAATTCGGTTCGGTCGATGTCGAGACCGAAGTCGCCCGGCGCATGGCGTTGCTGCGTTCCGGCGGCAGCATGGGAACCATCGAGCGGCCGCGGCCGAGTGGCCGGCAGCTCGAAATCAGGCGCAATCCACTGCCCGGCGGCGGCTTCGTCACGCTGTACACCGACGTGACGGCACGCCGGCAGGCCGAAGAGCGGCTGCGCCAGGCGCAGACCATGGCGGCGGTCGGCCGGTTGACCGCGGGCGTTGCGCATGACTTCAACAACCTGCTGGCGGCAATCACCGGCAACGCCGAGATCCTGCACAGCCTGCTCGCCGACCACCCAGCGCATGGGCGCAGGCTCGCCATGATCCTGCAAACCGCCGGACGCGGAGCCGATTTGGTACGCCGAACTCTTGGCATTCTCGCGCAAGCAGGAACTGGCGCCGGTGCCGGTCGATCTGAACCAGGTCGTGCGCGGCATGGGTGATCTGCTGCGTGCCACGCTCGGGCGCGCGACCCGGGTCGAGACCAGGCTTGATGAGAGCCTCTGGCCGGCTCTGATCGATCCGGTGCAGATCGAGCACGTGATCCTGAACCTGGCGATCAACGCGCGCGATGCGATGCCGGAGGGCGGCACGCTGACCATCGCGACCGCGAACACCACACTGGCACGCACCAGGACGGCGATCGATCTGCCGGCGGGCGACTACGTCGCCGTGGCGGTGAGCGACACCGGCACCGGCATGAGCGAGGAGGTCCAGCGCAACGCATTCGAGCCGTTCTTTACCACCAAGCCGCCCGGCCAAGGTTCCGGGCTTGGGCTCAGCCAGGTCTATGGCCTCGCCAGCCAGTCCGGGGGCGGAGTGCAAATCGACAGTGTGGTCGGCAAGGGCACCACCGTCAGCCTACTGTTACCGCGCGCCGCCGAGGATACCGATGCTGACGACGCCTCCGACCTGGCGCGCGCGGTCGGCGCAGAGCCACGGCTCGACGCGGCAGCGAACCGTACGATACTTGTGGTCGATGACGAAGCGGAATGCCGCGACACGATCTCCGCCATGCTGGTGGCCAACGGCTTTACCGCAATTGTGGCCGACAGTGGCGAGGCAGCGCTGCGCCTGATGGACGGCGGTGTCGAGTTCCATCTTCTGCTGGTTGATTTCGCCATGCCCGGCATGAACGGTGCCGAACTGGCACGCGAAGTTCGCGCGCGCCGGCCGTCGATACCGGTGGTGTTCTTTACCGGTGGTGATGCCGAATGGATCGGCGGCGAGCGCTGGGTGCTTATGAAGCCGTTCCTCGGCCGCACATTGGCCGATACGCTGCGTGCGGCGCTTGGTCTCACCCAGCAAACCGGCTCGATCCGGCACAGCACATCGCAGACGGTGTGAGTGGCCCCGTACGTCGCTGCCCGCCTGATCCAGCTTCTGTTCGTGCTGATCGGCGTCAGCATCGTGGTGTTCGTCACCATGCATCTACTTCCGGGCGACGTCGCGCAACTGCTGCTCGGCGATCACGCGACCAACGAACAGTTGCAACGGTTGCGCGAACAGCTCGGGCTGGATCAGCCAGTCTGGGTGCAGTACGGCCGCTTCATGGTCGACGCATTGCGTGGCGACCTCGGTAGCTCCATTCAGAGCAACCGGCCGGCGCTGGGTGACGTAATGACCGCGTTTCCGGTGACGTTGCAGCTTGCGCTGGCGTCGCTGCTGCTGGCGAGTTTCTGCGGCGTGCCGGTCGGCGTGCTGGCGGCGGTGCGGCAGGGCTCGCGCTTCGATACGGTGGTGATGACGCTCACCCTGTTCGGCGTGTCGATGCCGATCTTCTGGCTGGGCCTGATGCTGCTGGTGCTGTTCGCCGCCGGTCTGGGCTGGTTGCCGGTCGGCGGGCTAATGCCCGTTGGTCTCGACCCGCCACGCGTCACCGGCATGAGCGTGATCGACAGCCTGTTGTCGGGCAATCCGACGATGATCGGCGCGAGTCTGCGGCACATGCTGCTGCCTGCCGTGACGCTGGCGAGCGTGCCGCTGGCATTGATTGCACGCATCACGCGCGCGGAGGTGCTGTCTGCGGCGACGGCGGATCATGTGCGCACCGCGCGCGCCAAGGGCGTGACCGATTCGCGCGTCATCCTGCGCCATATCCTCCGTAACGCGGCGATCCCGATCGTGACGGTGATCGGCCTGCAGCTTGGACTCCTGCTGTCGGGCGCGGTACTGACCGAGACCATCTATTCATTGCCGGGGCTCGGGCGATTGATGGTCGATTCGATTCTGTCGCGCGACTATTCGGTGGTGCAGGCGGGCGCGTTGTTCATCGCGGTCGTGTTTGTGCTGGTGAACCTGGCGGTCGATGTCCTGTACGCCGCACTGGATCCGCGGATCAGCCGGTCGTGAGCGCCACCATCGCATCGCCAGGCGTGGTCCGCCGCGCGTTGCATGGCACGGGTGCGCGGTTTGGTCTGGCGATCGCGGTGGTGTTCCTGGCGCTGACCGTGTTCGCGCCACTGGTGTCGCCGTTTGACCCGTACGAGCAGGACTTGTCGAGTGCATTGTCGCCGCCGTCCGCACTGCACTGGTTCGGCGCCGATCAGTACGGCCGCGACACGCTGAGCCGGATCCTCTACGGCACCCGCACGGCACTGCTGGCGATCGTGATGGCGGACGGCCTGGCGCTGCTGCTGGGCGGCACGCTCGGGCTGGTGGCGGGCTATATCGGCGGACGGGTGGACGCACTGATCATGCGTGTGGTCGATGTGCTGCTGGCGTTTCCCTATCTGCTGCTGGCGCTGATCATCGTGGCGGTACTCGGGCCGAGTCTGACCAACTCGGTGATCGCGATCGGCATCATCTACACACCGCAATACGCCAGGCTGATGCGTGGCCAGGTGCTGTCGGTGCAGGCGGCCGATTTCGTCATGGCGGCGCGCTCGATCGGCGCAGGGCGACTGCGCGTGATGTTGCGCCATGTGCTGCCGAACAGCTTTACCCCGGTGCTGGTGCTGGCCACGCTGCAATCCGGCGCGGTGGTGGTTGAGACGGCAGGACTGTCGTTCCTTGGCCTCGGCGCGCAGCCGCCGTCGCCTGACTGGGGGGCATTGCTGGCGGAAGGGCACGGGTATTTTCTGACAGCGTGGTGGATCGCGACGTTCCCGGGGATGGCGATCTTTCTGGTGGTGGTAGGGTTCAATCTGCTGGGCGATGCACTCAGGGATCAGTATGATCCGCGGCTGCGGGTGCGGTAGCCCCCCTTTCCGTCATGCCAGGGCCTGGGCCCGGCATCCACGCCTTTGCCGCACAGGAAAGACGTGGATGGCCGGCCATGACGGCAGAGCCGTCACTTCTCCACCGATACCTGATCCATATCGAAGAACATCTGCGTCGGATTGAGCCCGAACCCCTTCACCTCTTTCCGAGCGGCACGCACCTGCAACACCGAATTCACGAACACCCACGGTGCGTCATCCATGATCTGCCGTTGAATCGTCTTATACAGCGCGAGACGCTTCTCGGGATCCGTCACGCGCGCGGCCTCCACCATCAGTTTCCGTACCGCCTCGTTCCTGTAGTGCGAGGTATCGCCGACAGGTATCCGTTCCGAGTTGAACAGCGAGTCCATGAAATTGTCAGGGTCCCCGTTGTCGCCGCTGAACCCGGAGAGGAACATCCCCGGATACTTCCCCGACCGCGTCTGGGCGAGGAACGCGCCGATGTCGAGCTTGCGCACATCCGCCTCGATACCGACCTTCTGGAAATAGCCCTGCAACGCCACCGCCAGATCCGGCCCCGCTGGATTATAGCCGCGCGGCGTACTATAGGCGAGCAGTTCCACCTTCAGCCCGGGCTGCACGCCGCCCGCCGCCAGCAGTTCCTTGGCCTTCGCCGGATCATACGGATACCCGGTCATTGTCTTGTCAAAACCCCATTGCGCCTCGGGCAGCGGCGAGACCATCGGCTTCGCCAGTCCGCCGTACAGCGCCTTGTCGATCGCATCCTTGTCCACCGCGTAGTTCAGCGCCTGCCGCACCCGCTTGTCGCTGAACGGGGCCACTTCGTTCGGCATTGCCATGCCACTGATCGCGAGACCGGGCTGGGTCAGCAGCACCAGGTTCGGATCGCTTCGGATCGACGCGATCACCGGGGTTGCCACGTCGCCCATGATCTGCACCTCGCCGCGCTTCAGCGCCAGCAGCGCGGGCTGCGCATCGGGATACTCCTTGAACACCAGGTGATCGACCTTTGGCTTGCCCTTCCAATAGTCGGGATTGGCGTCAAGCACGACCTGATCGCGCTGACGCCATTCGCGGAAGACGAACGGCCCGCTGCCGACCGGATGGTTGCGGAAGTCCTTGCCGTATTTTGCCGCCGCTGTCGGACTGACCACGCCATTCCACACCATCGCCAGGCTGGCGAGCAGCGCGGCCGACGGCTCCTTCATCTTGAACTCCACCGTTTTGTCGTCGATCGCGCGATACGAGGCGACGGCGCCATAGGTGAAGTCGGCCAGGTTCTCCACCGGGCCGGAGTTGGCGATGTAGTTCGGATCGTTCTTGTTGAGCTGGCGATCCAGCGTCGCGATCAGCGCCTGCGCGTTGAACGGCGTGCCGTCTTGGTACTTGACGCCCTGGCGCAGATGGAACGTGAAACTCAGTCCGTCGGCCGAGACATCCCAGCTCTGCGCCAGCCCGGGCTCCACCTCAACCGTGCCCGGCTTGTAGCGGATCAGGCCGTCATAGATCGTCGCCATCACGAAGCCTGAGGTGTTGTTGAGCACCGCCTCCGGATCGAGCCCGGTCGGATCGGCAGCGATGCTGACCACCAGCGTAGTCTCGGCACGAGCGGTGCCGAACGCCAGCAATGCGGTGCAGGCCAGGGCGACGATACGTTGCATGACGGCTCCTCCTGTCGTTTGCCTCATTGTGCCGGACGCACATCCTGCAGGCGCAGCAGTCCATCGGCGAGCAGCGTGAAGCCTGCCACTTTCCTGCTTAGGCCGGCAATGTTGCGCGGCGTCCCGAGATAAATGATCGGCAGGTCCTTGCTCACCTGCTGCCAGACGCCTTCGTACGCCGCGCGTCGCTCCTTGGTGTCGCTCACAGTGCGGGCGCGGTCCAGCAGTTCGTCCACTTTCGGGTTCGCGTAACCAGCCCGATTCAGCGCGCCCCCCGTGTGCAGGAAGCTCCACGCGTTGCTGTCGGTGTCCAGCAGTCCGGACCAGCCGCCCAGCGCGACCACATAATCGCCGCGCTGCACTGTCGCAATCGCCGTGCCGAACTCCATCGCATTGACCTGCACCGCGAATCCAGCCTCGGCCACCATCGACTGGATCACTTCGCCGGCCTGCACGCCCTGCGGCGTGTTGTAAACGATCAGCGGCACCGGGACCGGCGTGCTGACGCCAGCCTCCTTCAGCAACGTGCGCGCCTGTGCAACGTCGCGCTTCGGCGGCGCGATCTCCTCGACATAGAGCGGGCTCAAAGCCGATGTCGCCTGCGCGTTCGGCTGAAAGGTGCCCGCGTAGACCACCTGGCTCAGCGCTTCGCGATCCAGCGCAAGCTCGAACGCGTGGCGCACACGCGCATCGCGACCGAGCGGGTTGTCGGCCTTGGGGAAATTGCCGGTGTTGATGGTCAGTGCGCCGTAGCCGAGGCTTGGGACCGAAACCAGCGCCAGCTTCGGATCGCGCTTGACCGTCTCCGCGTCGAGTGACGCGATCTGCGTCAGGTCCAGTGTCCCCGCCTGCAGATTGGCAAGCCGAATGCTGCTGTCGGGAATGATGCGGTAGGTTACGCGCTCATAGTGGATACGCGGCGCGTCCCAGTAACCGGGGAAGCGCTCCAGCGTGATATGATCCTGCGCCACGCGCTCGACGAAGCGGAACGGCCCAGTGCACACCGGGTGGAGGCCGAATTCCTTGCCGCCCGCCTCCGCCGCCTTCGGCGGCAGCATCATGCCGGCGCGATCGGTCAGGATGGCGATGAACGGCGAGAACGCCTGCTTCATGACCACGCGCACCGTGAGCGGATCGATCACCTCGACATGGTCGATCGCGCCGATCTCGCTGCGGCGGAAGCTCCCGCTGGCGTTGAGGTGGCGTTCCAGCGAGTATTTCACCGCATCGGCGTCGAATGCTTCCCCGTTGTGGAATTGCACCCCGGCACGCAGCCTGATCAGCAACGTGTCGCTGTCGGTCCATTCGTAACCGGCGGCCAGCACCGGCACGATGTTCAGCTTCGCATCGAAGTCGAACAGCTTGTCGCACAGCGCGGTCATCACGACGGTGCCGACATAGGTGCGCGAGAAGGTCGGATCGAGGATATCCGGATCGTCGCCCATGCCGATCCGAAGCGTCTCGCCCGGCTGGGCCCGCACAATCGGTGCCAATGAGGTCAGGGCGGCGAGGCTTGCGACGAGCGGCAGCAGGTAACGCATGTAGCTCACCTTTGGTAGATTCGCGATGGCCGGCGATCGATACAGATCGCCGCGCTGTCAGCAATGCGCGTGCTACGACAGTTTAGCAAATTAGAGCCCTTCCCGAGAGTCCGCATCATTGGGCGATACTTGCCCATACTGACGTATCAGGTGAGCCCACGCGATAGAACATCTGGCAAATTCGGTAATAATCCTGTAGTAATGCGCCGATAGACAATCAGAGGCTGTAGCTGTGGCTGAAACCGGATCGTCGGAAGCTGTTCTGAGGCTGACCGCCCAGATCGTCGCCGCGCACGTTGAGCACAATACAGTTCAGGCCGAAGCGCTGCCTGGCCTGATAGAAAAGGTGTACCAGACGCTGCGCGATGTTGGGCAGGCGCCGGTGGAAACTGCCAAGCCAGTGCCCGCAGTTCCGGTCAAGCAGTCGGTCAAGCAGGACTTCATCGTCTGCCTGGAGGACGGCAAGCAACTGAAGATGCTGAAGCGGCACCTGATGACGGCGTACAAGTTGACTCCGGCGCAATATCGGACGCGCTGGGGGCTGCCGGCGGACTATCCGATGGTGGCGCCAAACTACGCCAAGGTGCGTTCGTCGCTGGCAAAGAAGATCGGTCTTGGGCGGAAGCGGGCGGCGCCGTCGACCCGGGCACCGGCCAAGCGGCGCGGTCCGAAGGCGGCGGCGCAGCGCGGCGGGCGTGCCCGCAACGGCTAGCCGGCAACACGCTGGACGTAGGCCCGCGAGGTCTCCGCGACGGCCTGCGGGATTGCCCACTGCCGCCTTCGATGGTTCAATGGCGCGCTGAACCAGGAGCGGGCGACCTTGATCGCCTGCTGCCACGGCACGGACCCGCTGGGCGTTCAGCGGTCCTAAGCGCTGCCGCCAGCTTGGTCGTTGCAGCGCAGCAAAGCGGAGGCTAACGTCATCGTTTGCGACCCGTCAGACTACCGGACGGCGAAGCCATGTCCGCGAAAACGGAGGCGATCGAAGGCACCATGATGGGATCCCCGGCGGGACCAGGACTGTACGATCCGCGCAACGAGCACGACTCGTGCGGCGTGGGCTTCGTCGTCAACATCAAGGGCCGAAAGTCGCACGACATCATCCAACGCGGGCTGCAGATCCTGGTCAACCTGGATCATCGCGGCGCGGTCGGTGCCGACCCGCTGGTGGGCGACGGCGCCGGCTGCCTGATCCAGATGCCGGACCGGCTGCTGCGCGACTGGGCGGAGAAGCACGACCTGACACTGCCGCCGCCCGGCCGTTACGCGGTGGCGATGTGCTTCCTGCCGCAGGACGCCAACGCGCGCGACTTCGCGATCCGATTGCTCGAGCATTACGTCGCGGCCGAGGGCCAGACCCTGCTTGGCTGGCGCGAGGTGCCGACCGACACCGCAGGCCTCGGCAGGCGCGTGATCGAGACGATGCCGGTGATTCGCCAGGCGATCGTGGTTGCCAGCCCGAAGGTGAAGGACCAGGACGCGTTCGAGCGCAAGATCCTGACCATCCGCAAGCAGACGCTGAACAACGTGCGGGGTTTGGCGGACCAGCGGCATCTGCCGGGGCTGAGCGACCTCTATATGCCGTCGTTCTCCACCCGCACGGTGGTCTACAAGGGCCTGCTGCTGGCGCCGCAGGTCGGCACGTTCTACCTCGACCTGCGCAATCCGCTGACCCAGTCGGCGCTGGCGCTGGTGCATCAGCGTTTCTCCACCAATACGTTCCCGTCCTGGCGACTGGCACATCCGTACCGCTTTCTGGCACATAACGGCGAGATCAACACGGTTCGCGGCAATGTGAACTGGATGTATGCACGCCGTCGTTCGATGGCATCGGAGCTGATCGGACCAGACCTCGACAAGATGTGGCCGCTCATTCCGCACGGCCAATCTGACACCGCCTGCATCGACAACGCGCTGGAAATCCTGGTCGCTGGTGGCTACTCGCTGGCACATGCGATGATGATGCTGATCCCGGAAGCCTGGGCGGAAAATCCATTGATGGATCCGGACCGGCGCGCCTTCTATGAGTACTACGCCGCTCTGATGGAGCCATGGGACGGTCCTGCCTCGATCGCATTTACCGATGGGCGGCAGATCGGCGCCACACTGGATCGCAACGGATTGCGGCCCGCTCGTTATATCATCACCGATGATGACCATGTGATCATGGCATCCGAGGCCGGCGTGCTACCGGTGCCGGAGGCGCGCATCGTCCGCAAGTGGCGGTTGCAACCCGGCAAGATGCTGCTGATCGATCTGGAGCAAGGCCGTATCATCGACGATGCCGAGGTGAAGCAGACGCTGGCGACCCAGCATCCCTATGCCGAGTGGCTGAAGGCGACGCAGGTGCAGCTCGAGGAGCTGCCGGAGCCGTCCGAGACGCCGGCGCCGATGCCGGAGATGCCGCCGTCGCGGCCGAATGACCAGACTTCGTTGCTGCAACAACAGCAGGCGTTCGGCTACACGCAGGAGGATATTCAATTCTTCCTCGAACCGATGGCACAGGAAGGCGACGATCCGGTCGGCTCGATGGGCACCGATACGCCGCTCGCCGTGCTGTCGAGCAAACCGAAGCTGCTGTACAACTACTTCAAGCAGAACTTCGCGCAGGTCACCAACCCGCCGATCGATTCAATCCGCGAGGCGCTGGTGATGTCGCTGGTGTCGATGATCGGGCCGCGCCCGAATCTGCTCGGACATCATGCCGGATCGCACTATCGGCTGGAGGTGGCGCAGCCGATCCTGACCAACGCCGATCTGGAAAAGGTGCGGGCGATCTCCTCGCTGGTGGGCGATGCATTTCGCACCCGCACGATCGATGTCACCTGGCCCGCGACCGAGGGCGCGGCCGGTATGGCACGCGCGGTCGATCGCCTCTGCGTCGAGGCGACCGATGCGGTGCTGGACGGGTTCAACATCCTGATCCTGTCGGATCGCGCCGTGTCCGCCACGCGGATCCCAATGCCGGCACTCCTGGCGACGGCGGCGGTGCACCATCACCTGATCCGGCGCGGACTGCGCACCAGCACGGGGCTTGTCGTCGAAACCGGCGAGGCGCGCGAGGTGCACCATTTCTGTGTGCTCGCGGGCTATGGCGCGGAGGCGATCAACCCGTACCTGGCGTTCGAAACGCTGGAGCAGATTCGCGAGCGGGACGGCCTCAAGCTGAAGCCGTACGAGGTGCAGAAGAACTATCTGAAAGGGGTCGGCAAGGGCATTCTGAAGGTGATGTCCAAGATGGGCATCTCAACCTATCAGTCCTATTGCGGCGCGCAGATCTTCGACGCGGTCGGGCTGTCGACCGACCTGGTGGAGAAATGCTTCACAGGCACCGCCAGCACGATCGAAGGCGCGAGCTTCGAGGAGATCGCGCGCGAGGCGGTGCAGCGGCACCAGAACGCCTATGGCGAGAACCCGCTGTACGACGGAATGCTGGACGCCGGCGGTGATTACGCGTTCCGGTTGCGCGGCGAGGAGCATGCCTGGACACCTGATTCGGTGGCGAAGCTGCAGCATGCGGCGCGCGGCAACTCGCGCGCGGAGTTCACCGCGTTCACCGACATCATCAACGACCAGAGCCGGCGTCTGCTGACGATACGCGGTCTGATGGAGCTGAAGTTCGCCGATGCGCCGGTGCCACTGGACGAAGTGGAGCCGGCGGCGTCGATCGTGAAACGGTTTGCCACCGGCGCCATGAGCTTCGGTTCGATCTCGCGCGAGGCGCACACCACGCTGGCGATCGCGATGAACCGCATCGGCGGCAAGTCGAACACCGGCGAGGGCGGCGAGGAATCGGATCGCTATCGGCCGCTGCCCAACGGCGATTCAATGCGCTCGGCGATCAAGCAGGTTGCGTCGGGGCGGTTCGGCGTCACCATCGAGTACCTCGTGAATGCGGACGATTTGCAGATCAAAATGGCGCAGGGCGCCAAGCCCGGCGAGGGCGGGCAATTGCCGGGCCGCAAGGTGGATAAGAACATCGCCCGCGTCCGCTATTCCACGCCAGGCGTGGGGCTGATTTCGCCGCCGCCACACCATGACATCTATTCAATTGAAGACCTCGCACAGCTGATCGCCGATCTGAAAAATGCCAATCCGACGGCGCGGATTTCGGTGAAGCTGGTATCCGAGGTCGGCGTCGGCACGGTGGCGGCCGGTGTCGCCAAGGCGCGATCGGATCACGTCACCATATCCGGCTTCGAAGGCGGCACCGGCGCGTCGCCGCTGACCTCGCTCACGCATGCCGGCTCGCCGTGGGAGATCGGCCTGGCCGAGACGCAGCAGACGCTGGTGCTGAACGGTCTGCGCGGCCGCATCGCAGTGCAGGTGGATGGCGGGCTGCGTACCGGCCGCGACGTGGTGATCGGCGCACTGCTCGGCGCCGATGAGTTCGGCTTCTCGACCGCGCCGCTGATCGCCGCCGGCTGCATCATGATGCGCAAGTGTCACCTGAATACCTGTCCGGTCGGCATCGCGACCCAGGACCCGGTACTGCGCAAGAAGTTCACCGGACAGCCCGAGCACGTGATCAACTTCTTCTTCTTCATCGCCGAAGAAGTGCGCGAACTGATGGCGAAACTTGGCATCCGTACGTTCAGCGAGATGGTGGGCCAGGTCGGCCGTCTCGATATGCGCAAGGCGGTCGAACACTGGAAAGCAAAGGGTGTCGATCTCGGCCGCATCCTGTACCGGGCCCCGGCGCGCGAGGGAGTCGCGATCTACAACTGCGAGAAGCAGAACCATCACCTCGACCGCGCGATGGACAACGAGCTGATCGAGTTGGCAGCGCCGGCGATCCAACGGGGCGAGCCGGTGCGTATCTCGCGTGACATCCGCAACGTGCACCGCACGGTGGGCGCGATGCTGTCGGGCGAGGTAGCGAAGCGCTACGGCCACACCGGGCTGCCCGAGGACACCATCCAGATCAGCCTGCACGGGAATGCCGGTGGCAGTTTCGGTGCGTTCCTGGCGCGCGGCGTCACGCTGGAACTTACTGGCGATGCCAACGACTACGTCGGCAAGGGCCTGTCCGGCGGGCGCGTCGTCGTGCGCCATCCGCCGGTGCCGCGGGAGCCGACCGAGAACATCATCATCGGCAACACGGTGCTGTACGGCGCGATCGCCGGCGAGGCGTATTTCCAGGGTGTCGCCGGCGAGCGGTTCGCGGTGCGCAATTCGGGCGCGCTCGCGGTGGTGGAAGGCTGCGGCGACCACGGCTGCGAATACATGACCGGAGGCGTTGTCGTCGTATTGGGTGACACCGGCCGCAACTTCGCCGCAGGCATGTCGGGCGGCGTCGCCTACGTGTACGATCCGATGCGCCGCTTCGAGAGCCTGTGCAACATGACCGCCGTCGAGCTCGAGCCGGTCGTGCCACCCGATCCAGGCGTGGCGGACGATCCGGAACGGCCGCGCCAGCGCTCGGTGTCGGTCGAGGACAGCGGCATGGGTGACCTCCTGCGCTTCGATGCCGAGCGGCTGCGCGTGCTGGTGGAAAAGCACCTGCTGTACACCGGCAGCGCGCGGGCGCGCGAACTGCTGGATGACTGGGACAACGCGCTGGCGTGCTTCATCAAGGTGATGCCGCTCGACTTCCGGCGCGCTCTGGTCGAGCTGCGTGCAGAACGCCAGGCGGCGGAAGCCGCTGCCGCCGACTAAGGATTTCCCAATGGGCAAGCCAACCGGATTCCTCGAGATCGAGCGGCACGACCGCGGCTATGACAAGCCTGAAGTGCGACGCCGGACGTGGACCGAATTCCTGAAGCCGCTGTCCGAACCGGAACTGTCGGAGCAGGCGGCGCGCTGCATGGACTGCGGCATCCCGTTCTGCCACAACGGCTGTCCGGTCAACAATCTGATTCCGGATTGGAACAATCTCGTCTATCGCCACCAGTGGGAAGCGGCGATCCGCGCGCTGCACTCCACCAACAACTTCCCGGAGTTCACCGGTCGCATCTGCCCCGCGCCGTGCGAGGCATCCTGCACGCTGAACATCGACGACAACCCGGTGACCATCAAGACGATCGAGTGCGCCATCGTCGATCGCGCCTGGCAGGAAGGCTGGATCAAGCCGCATCCGCCATCGCATCGCACCGGCAAGCGCGTCGCGGTGGTGGGTTCCGGACCGGCGGGCATGGCGTGCGCGCAGCAGCTCGCTCGTGCCGGGCATGCGGTGACGTTATTTGAGAAGAACGACCGTATCGGCGGCCTGCTGCGCTATGGCATTCCGGACTTCAAGATGGAGAAACATCTGGTCGATCGCCGCGTCGAGCAGATGAGTGCGGAGGGTGTCGCATTCCGCACCGGCATCGAGGTTGGCAGGACATTGCCGATGGATGCGCTGCTGCGCGAGTTCGACGCCGTCGCCCTGACCGGCGGCGCTGAGTGGCCACGCGATCTCGAAGTGCCGGGCCGCGAGCTGGACGGTGTGCATTTCGCGATGGATTTCCTGACCCAGCAGAACAAGCGCGGCGCCGGCGATGACGAGGCACGCGCCACGGCGGGCCGCGACACGATCACCGCGAGGGGCAAGCATGTCGTGGTGATCGGCGGCGGCGACACCGGTTCCGACTGCATCGGCACGTCAGTGCGGCAAGGTGCTGCCTCGGTCACGCAGCTGGAGATATTGCCTAGGCCGCCGGAGCGCGAGAACAAGACGCTCACCTGGCCGGACTGGCCGCTGAAGCTGCGCACCTCGCATGCGCATGAGGAGGGTGCCGACCGCGACTGGGCGGTGCTGACCAGAGGTGCCGTCGGCGTGTCCGGCAAAGTCCAGGCGCTGGAGTGCGTCCGCGTCGAGTGGGCGCAGGGCGCCGACGGGCGGTTCGCGATGCAGGACGTGCCTGGCAGCCAGTTCCAGCTCAAAGCTGATCTGGTGCTGTTGGCGATGGGGTTCCTTGGGCCGCGCAAGGCAGGAATGGTTGAACAGGCGCATATTGCGCTCGATCCGCGCGGGAATGTGCTGGCGAACACGACGGATTATCGCACGACGGTCGACAAGGTGTTCGCCGCCGGCGACATGCGGCGCGGACAGTCGCTGGTGGTATGGGCGATTCGCGAGGGCAGGCAGTGTGCGCGGGCGGTGGACGAGTACCTGACGGGTTCAAGCGTGTTGCCGCGATAACCTCGTCTGTGCGGGGCAATCTGATGTTTTCGTGCACTTCGGCCGATCAAGCCGATCAGTCCAGTTGTCCGGCCTGTCGTTGTTGTACGCCGCAGCTTCGGTCCGCTGCTCGTCGTGTCGAACGGGAAATGTCTCGACGCGGCTTTATCGCCGGGGCCAGTGCCTCACTCACATCGCTCGGGCTTGTCCAACCGGCCGGCGCACAAGCGGCTCCCCCCAGCCCCACGCCGCCGATCGTGTTCGGGAATTTGCTGCTGTTCGACGGGAGGTCCAATGCCTTGCGCGGAGGGCTCCGCCTCCTTGTCGAGGGCAATCGCATCAAGCGGATCGCCACCGGTGACGTGACCGCACCGGAAGGCGCGCGGATGATCGATTGCGGCGGACGGGTCTTGATGCCCGGTCTGATCGATGCGCATTGGCATACGATCTTCGCGGCGGTCTCGATCAGCACTCTGTTTTCGGCAGACATTGGCTATATCTTTCTTGCCGCAAGCGCCGAGGCCGAGCGGACGCTGATGCGAGGCTTCACCACCGTCCGAGACCTCGGCGGCCCGTCATTTGCTTTGAAACAGGCGATCGACGATGGGCTCGTGACTGGGCCTCGCATCTATCCGTCGGGCGCCATGATCACGACCACCGGCGGCCATGGAGACATGCGTCCCCTCTCCGATCTACCAAGGAGTCCCGGCGGCTCGTTGAGCTATATGGAGCGGACCGGCGGTGCAAGTATCGCCGACAGTGCGGACGAGATCAGGTTACGCGTGCGCGAACAGCTATTTCAGGGTGCCTCGCAGATCAAACTCGTCGGCGGCGGAGGCGTCGCGTCATGGCGCACCACGCTGGACATGTTCACCTTCAGCGAGCCTGAGTTTCGAGCGGGCGTCGAGGCCGCGGCAGACCGGAATACCTATGTGGCGGTTCACGCCTACCCGCCTGCTCAGATCCAGCGGGCGATCACTGCGGGAATCCAGTGCATAGAGCACGGGCATCTGATGGATGAGGCGACCGCCAAGATCATGGCGGAAAAAGACATATGGCTCAGCACCCAGCCGTTCCTCAGCGAGGACGACGCACCTCCGCTGGTCGGTCAAAGCCAGATCAACCTGCGTCAGGTAATCGCCGGCACGAACACAGTTTATGCTTTGGCGAAAGAGCACAAGGTCAAGACTGCGTTCGGAACCGACCTGTTGTTTTCCAATACCATAACCAAGCGCCAAGGCTTCATGCTGACCCATTTGACCCGCTGGTACGATAATGTCGACATCCTGAAGATGGCAACTTCCGTCAACGGCGAGCTCTTGGCGATGTCCGGTCCGCGCAATCCCTACCAAGGAAAGTTGGGGGTCATCGAAGAGGATGCGCTTGCCGATCTGCTGGTGGTCGACGGCAATCCCATCAGCGACATCGAGCTTGTCGCCAGGCCGGACAAGAGCTTCATGGTCATCATGAAGGATGGGAAAATATATAAGAACACTCTTGCGGTACAATGAATTGTTAGGGTCGACCAAGAATCCGGAAGGACGGTGCGAAGCGCCCGAAGTCATCCGGTGACGTCACACTCTTTCCACTTCCACCCGCGTATCGTTGAAGCAGGCGCCTTCCGCCAGATCGGCACGCAGATCGGCGGACACCAGCGCGGAGATGGTTTGACCGGTCCGGCTGGTGGCCAGCCACGCGCCCTTCTCGCTTGCCACGACGCCCGGCGGCACATCGTCGGTCACGTTGAGCGGCAGGATCACCGTGCCTCGCTCGTTCCACACCTTCACATCGCCGCCCGCCGCGAGCCCCCGCGTCTCTGCATCCTGCGGATGCATCATCAGCCGCGGCGTCGATCCCGCAGAGCCCAGTGTCGATGAGATCTGTCGATCCGATGCCGGCGAGATCAGCATCAGCGGATAATTCGACGTCCGCTCGCGCCACGCCGGCATCAGCGCCGCTTCGCCCCACCGCTGCGCCAGCATCTCGGAGCGCAACTCAATTCGACCCGACGGTGTAGCGGGGAACACGTTCTCGAACAGCACCAGCGGCTTGCCGTCCCTGCCCTTCATCTGCAATGCGTTCTCGGTGGAAATCTCGCTCGGCCGCACCTGGCCGAGATCGACCGCGGCATCCATCAGCTCAGCATCCGTCGTCTTGAAGCACGGTTCGTCAAACCCGAACCGCGCCGCCAGACGGCGAAAAATCTCGGTATTAGGCAGCGACTCGCCCACCGGCGCGATCACTGCCTCGGCGCGCTGCAGCCAGTGATGGCCGTACGACGCATACAGATCGGCATATTCAAAATGCGTCGCCGCCGGCAGCACGATATCGCAGTACGCCATGCTCTCGGTCATCGCCACGTCGATGCCCACCGCGAACACGTGCTCGCGCGCCAGCCCACGACGCATGCGGTTCTGGTCGGGATGCACCACGATCGGATTGTGGTTGTAGATGAACACCGCACGCAGGGGCGGATCGATATCGTCGTCCGCCAGATGCCGCCCGACGTCGATCAGGTTCAGTGTGCGCATGCCCGGCGGCGCCAGATCGGGCCGCTGCAACCGCAGCATCGTCTTGGGGAACGCGTTGCTCGCGCCCAGCGCGATACCGCTGCCGTTGCCCAGCTTTCCCAGCAGCGCCGGCAGCGCGATCAGCGCGCGGATCGAACTGCCGCCGTTGCGCCCCCGCTCCAGCCCGTTGCCTGGCGCGAACACCAGCGGATCGGCTTCGGCCAGCCATTGCGCGAAAGTCACGATCTGCTCCTCGCGCAATCCGCACGAAACCGCTGCTCGTGCCGCCGGCCACGCGCGTGCCTCGGCCATGAACTCGTCGAATCCGAGCACATGTTGTGCAATGAACGCGGTATCGAATGCGTCCATCCGTTCCAGCTCCGCTGCCAGCGCCCAGGCCAACAGCACGTCGGTGCCAGGCAGCGGGGCCAGATGCAGGTCGGCCTGCTCGGCGATCTTCGTGCGCAGCGGATCCACCACCACCAGACGCCCGCCGTTACGCTTCGATTGCCGGATGCGGCGCACCAGGTGCAGGTTGGTGACGGTCGCGTTGTTGCCCCACACCACGTTCAGCTTCGCGCCTGCTGCGAGTTCTGGCGGACAGCCGGGCACCGCGCCGTAGGTGCCGGCCCAGGCCTCGCTGCGCACGCCTCCGCACATCGAGCGGCGATACAGCTGCGTGGCACCCAGCTTGTAGAAGAAGCGCGACGACATGCTGTCACCGGCGAGCATCCCGTGCGGGCCGGCATAGTTCAGCGGCGACACCGCCTGTGGCCCCCAGCGCTCGATCACCCCGCTGGTGCGCGCGTGGATTTCGTCCAGCGCGGCATCCCAGGTGATGCACTCGAACGCGCCGGAGCCTTTCGGGCCGGTGCGGCGCAACGGATGCAGGATGCGCTGCGGTCCGTGCACGAACGCGGTCATGTCGCGCGCCACCTTGTTGCAGATGACGCCGGCGGTGAACGGCGCCGCCTCGGAGCCGCGCACCTTGGTGATCCGGCCGTCATCGACCGTGACACTCAGACTGCAGGTGTCGGGGCAATCGAAGGTGCAGACGCTGGCGCGTTCGATGACTGACATTAAAGGCCCTCCGAATACCGCAGTTATGGCACAGCGATTTGGTCTGAACGACAGTGCCGATTGCCGCCCGCGTGGCTAGACCATCGTCACCGCCCCCGGGAAGTGACACGCGACGAAGTGCCCGGCCGCTGCCTCGGTCAGCACCGGCGTTTCCTCGGCGCAGCGCACGACGGCGGCGGGACAGCGTGTGCGGAAGCGGCAACCCGAGGGTGGGCTAACCGCATTCGGCACCTCGCCCTGCAACGCGATCCGCCGCCGGCCACGGGCCAGATGCGCGTCGGGTATCGGCACCGCCGAGATCAATGAATTGGTATAGGGATGCAGCGGCCGGGCGAACAGCGCCTGCGACGGCGCGGTCTCCACCACGCGGCCGAGATACAGCACCACGATCCGGTCGGAGATGTGTCGCACCACCGCGAGATCGTGTGCGATGAACAGATAGGTCAGCCCAAGCCGTTCCTGCAATCCGATCATCAGGTTGATGATCTGCGCCTGGATGTTGACGTCGAGCGCCGAGATCGGTTCATCGCCGATGATGAACTGCGGCTCGACGGCCAGTGCGCGCGCGATCGAAATGCGCTGCCGTTGGCCGCCGGAGAACTCATGCGGGAAGCGTGCAGCGGCAGCTCCCGGCAGCCCGACCAAATCGAGCAGATCCCGCACCCGTTCATGCGCACCGCCAACAGGCACCAGTCCGTGCAGCCGCAGCGGGCCGCTGAGGATCTCGCCCACTGTCATGCGCGGATTGAGCGACCCATAAGGGTCCTGGAAGATCATCTGCATGCGCCGGCGCAGCGGACGGAGCTCCGCCTGCCTCATGTGTGTGATGTCCTGGCCGTCGAAAATAATGCGGCCTTGGGTTGGCTCGGTCAGACGCATCACCACTCGCGCCAGGGTCGATTTGCCGCAGCCGGACTCGCCGACCAGGCCGACCGTCTCGCCGCGGAACACGTCGAAATCTACCCCGTCCACCGCGCGCAGGATGCGGTGGGGCTCCAGGAAACTGTCGCGCGTCAGCTCGAAATGCTTGGCGAGCGCCTGCACCTGCAACATCGGCTGGCGCGTCGCGGCGACGCGCGTCTCGGCGGCGGGACGGGCGTGGCTGGGTGGCGGCAACGTCTCGCCCCGCTGCGTGACCCAGCAGCGCGCGAAGCGATCCTCGCCCACCGGCAGCAGGGCGGGGTGTTCGATACATTGCGCCACGGCGAACGGACAGCGCGCGCGGAAGCGACAGCCAGCGGGCCAGTCGCGCGCATCGGGCGGCTGGCCCTCGATAGTGGTCAGCCGCCGGTCGCCGTCGTTGGCCTGATCCATCCGCGGCGCGGCATGCAGCAACGCCCAGGTGTACGGATGGCGCGGATCGCTCAGCAGGTCCTCGGGCGCGCCTTCCTCCACCACCTCGCCGGCGTACATCACCAGCACGCGCGAGCAGACATCTGCGATCACGCCGAGGTCGTGGCTGATCAGGATCACCGCGGTGCCGAGATCGGCGTTCAGTTCGCGCAGCAGATCGAGAATCTGCGCCTGGATCGTCACATCCAGCGCCGTGGTCGGTTCGTCGGCGATCAGCAGCGTGGGTTCGTTGGCGAACCCCATCGCCAGCATCACCCGCTGGCGCATGCCGCCGGAGAACTGGTGCGGCCAGGAATTCACCGCGCGCTCTGGTGTCGCTATGCCCATACGCCGCAACAAAGTCACCGCACGCGCACGCGCCGCCGTCACGCCGAACCGACGGTGTGCCGTCATCGTCTCGATCAGTTGCCGCGCGATGCGCAGCACCGGATTGAGCGACGTCATCGGGTCCTGAAACACCATGGCGATCTCGGCGCCGCGGATCTCGCGCAGTTCCTCGTCGTCCAGATGCACCATGTCGCGGCCGCGGAAGCTGATCGTGCCCTCGACGATGCGGGCCGGCTCGTCGAGCAGGCGGATGATCGACTTGGCTGTCACGCTCTTGCCGGAGCCGGATTCGCCGACGATGCCTAGCGTCTCGCCGGGATGCAGCGAGAAGCTGACGCCGTCGACCGCACGCACGACACCGGCGTCGGTGAAGAACCAGGTGTGCAGGTTCTCGACCTGAAGGATCGGCTCAGCGGCGTCGCGCATGCGGATCGAGCCAGTCGCGGATGCCGTCGCCGACGAAATTGAAGCCGATCACCACGGTGAGGATGGCAAGGCCGGGGAAGGTCGCGACCCACCACTGGTTCACCAGTTCGCGGCCTTCCGACACCATCGAGCCCCACTCTGGCGTCGGCGGAACCACGCCAAGGCCCAGGAACGACAGACCGGCAAACACCAAAATCGCGTTGCCGAGGTCGAGCGTGACCAGCACGACCAGCGGACCGACGGCGTTCGGGATGATCTGGCGGAACAGGATATGCGTGGGGCCGAAGCCGATCGCCTGCGCCGCGGCGACGTATTCGGCTGAGCGCTGGCCGATCACCAGGCTGCGTGCCAGTCGGGCGAATTTCGGCCACCACACCACCAGCATGGCGATCACCGTGTTGCGGGTGCCGATGCCGAGTGCGGCGGCGATCGCCATCGCCAGAATGATCGGCGGGAAGCAGAACACCAGGTCGGTGGCGCGCATCAGGGCTTCTTCGGCCCAGCCGCGCATATACGCCGCGACGGCGCCGAGCAGCGTGCCGAACAGCCCGCCCAGCAGCACCACGATGAAGCCGACCGCGAGCGAGGTGCGCGCGCCGTACAGCACGCGGGTGAACACGTCGCGGCCGAGCACATCGGTGCCGAGCCAGTGCACGTCCGACGGTGGCAGCAAGCGGCGGGCGACATTCACCACGTCGGGCGGATACGGCGCGATCCACGGCGCCAGGATC
Source organism: uncultured Alphaproteobacteria bacterium (assembly GCA_963819855.1). Taxonomy (GTDB): domain Bacteria; phylum Pseudomonadota; class Alphaproteobacteria; order Acetobacterales; family Acetobacteraceae; genus JAMXLO01. The sequence continues at coordinate 422,514 of CAWFYC010000021.1, read as the reverse complement.
GCGGCAATCGCCCAAAGCGCGATCACCGCGCCACCGAGCGCGGCCAGACCATAGCGGCGCAGCCAGCGGCGCCGGCGCGCGCCGGTGCCGGTTTCCGCGGTGGCGGCAAGCAGGGCGGTCTCGACGCCGCTCATCGCCGCGACACGCGCGGATCGAGCGCCGCGTACGACAGGTCGACCAGCAGATTGACCAGCACGTAGATCGCCGCAACCACGAGGGTGATGCCCATGATGGCGGGAAAGTCGAGCCGCACCGCGCTCTGGAACGTGTAACGACCGAGTCCGGGCCAGGAGAAGATCGATTCGGTGAGCACGGTGCCGGTCAGCAGTTGTGCATAGGCGAGCCCGCCCAGCGTCACCACCGGCAGCAGCGCGTTCGGCAGCGCGTGGCCGAGCATGATCGCGCGGCGCACCAGGCCCTTGGCGCGCGCGACGCGGATATAGTCCTGCGACAGCGCCTCCAGCATGGCGGCGCGCGTGGTGCGGGTGATCAGCCCGAGCGTGCTGGCGGCCAGCACGATCGATGGCAGGATCAGATGCGACGCGGCATCCCAGAACGTGTCCCAGTCGCCGGCGAGCGGCGCGTCGATCAGCATGATGCCGGTGACAGTCGGGGGCGGAAACGTGCTGGCGCTGATCTGGCCGGGACCCGGCGCCCATTCCAGCGCGCCGTAGAACACCGCGAGCATGACGAAGGCGAGCCAGAAGGTCGGCGCGGACACACCGACCAGCGAGACGCTGCGCGCCAGATGGTCGACCCAGGTGTCGCGCTTCATCGCCGCCACCACGCCGAGCGGCAGGCCGACGACCAGCGCGAGCAGGAAGGCGATGGTGGAGAGTTCCACGGTGGCCGGTGCGTATTGCGCGATGTCCTCGAGCACCGGGCGCTGCGAACCGATCGAGATGCCGAGGTCGCCGTGGAACAGACCGACGAGGAAGATCCAGTAGCGGTCCCACAACGGCAGATCGAGCCCCCATTTGTGGCGGAACGCCGCGACCATGTCGGGATTGTTCGCCGCGATGTCGCCAAGCTGGGTCAGCACCGGATCGCCCGGCACCATGTTGGCGATCAGGAAGATCACCAGCGTGGCCAGCAGGACCATCAGTGCGGCCACGACCAGGCGGGAGACGAGGTAGCGCAGCATTCGGCGGACTATTGCCGATTGGATTGCGCCAGCCAAGTTGTGTCCCCGTCGCACACGGCTATGATGTCAACGCAACGCAAGAACAAGCTCCGGAGGCAGACGTGCGGGAAATTGGCTGGATCGGTCGGCGTGATGTGATGCGCCTGCTCGGCGTGGGTGGCGCGGCGTTGGCCGCGGGGCTGCCCGCGTGCGTTCACGCGGCGACGGCGAAGACCACGCTGGTGCTGGGCCTCGACATCAGTGATTCCATCACTTTCGACCCGGCACGCGAGGCGCAGTACACCCCGCCATTGACGCTGACCGCCGCGTATGAATCGCTGATCACCATGACGCCCGGCGACTATCTCAACGTGAAGCCGACGCTTGCCAGCGCGTGGGCGCGCACGCCGGACGGCAAGGGCTGGCGCTTCACGATGCGGCCGGGAACCAAGTTCAACAGCGGCAACCCGGTCACCGTCGATGACGTGAAGTGGAGCCTCGAGCGGGTGATCAATGTCAAGGATCAGCCCTCGCAATACGTGGCCCTGGTCGATCATGTCGCGGTCGTTGATGACAAGACCATCGACGTCATCATGAAGGACCCCTCCGCGCCGCTGCTCACCGTGCTGTGCGGTCCCAATTTCGGTGTGATGGAACGCAAAGTGGTGGAGGCGCATGGCGGCACCAATGCGCCGAACGCCAGCACCGAGGACAAGGCCACCCAGTGGCTGAACCAGAACTCGGCCGGTGCCGGTCCGTTCACGCTGGCCGGCTGGACCCGCAACGCGCAGATCCTGCTGACGCGCAATCCGCACTACTGGCGCGGGCCGGCGCATTTCGAGCACGTGGTGCTGCGTCACATGGGCGACAGCGCGACCCAGTTGCTGGCGATCAAGCGCGGCGACATCGATGCCGCGTTCAATCTCATCCCCGAACAGGTGGCGACGCTGAAGGGCGATCCGAACGTGCGCGTCGAGGGGCTGGAGAGTCTCGACTTCGTCTACATGGCGCTGACCTGCGAACCCGCCTTCAACAAGGCGCTGGCGGTGAAGGAGGCGCGGCAGGCGATCTGGAACGCGATCGACTACGACGGCATCATCAACAGCATGCTGGGCGGCCAGGCGATCCGCTGCGCCAGCTTCATCCCGATCGGGCTGTATGGCTCGACGCGCGAGACGACGAAGCAGTTCGGCTATCACCAGGATCTCGACCGGGCCAGGCAGTTGCTGCAGAAGGCCGGCTTCCCCGACGGGTTCGAGTTCAAGCTGAGCTACGGCGATGCCGCGGTGTCGGGGCTGTCCTATGCGGTGCTGGCGCAGAAGCTGCAGTCCGATCTGGCGCGCGTCGGCATCAAGGTGAATCTCGATCCGATGGATCAGGTGAACCTGCGCACGCAGTACACCACCGGCAAGTCCACCGCGGTGCTGACGTTCTGGAATCCGTCCGGCGTCGAGACGGATGGCTGGGCATCGGCCACGGTGCAGCGCGTCGCCAAGCGCGTTCACTGGACGCCGCCCGAGGACCTGGTGAAGCTGGTGTCGCAGGCAGCGGCGGAACCCGATGCGGAGAAGCGGTCCGCGCTGTATCTGGAATACGAGAAAACGATGATCGACCAGGCGAACCTGATCGTCCTGTTCCAGCCGATCTACCAGTTCGCGGTGCGGGATGCGATCAAGCAGTTTCCGCTGACCGCGGCGGGATGGGAAGTCGAGCTGTTCGAGGCAAGCACATAGATGGCGTATCAACCGTTCGATCTGACCGGCAAGGTCGCACTGGTGACCGGCGGCAACCGTGGTATCGGCTTCGGCATCGCGCAAGCGGCGGCCGAGGCCGGTGCGGATGTCGCGATCTGGGGCACCAATGCGGCGAAGAACGCCGAGGCGCAGGCGGAACTGGCGAAGACCGGCCGGCGCGTCGTGGCATTGCAATGCGATGTCGGCGACGAGGCGGCGGTGGACGCGGCCTTCGCGCGGACGCTCGAGACATTGGGGCGGGTCGATGGCTGCTTCGCCAATGCCGGCATCGGCGGCGGCGGCGCAAAGTCGTTCCTGGAGATGAGCAGCGAGCTGTGGCACCGCGTGCTGCGGGTCAATCTCGACGGCGCGTTCTACACGTTTCGAGCGGCGGCTCGGCACATGGTGGAGCGGGGAGAGGGCGGTGTGCTGGTCGGTACTGCGTCGCTGGCGGCGATCGAGGGTTCGCCGCGTAGCGAGCACTATGCCGCGACCAAGGGCGGCCTGATCTCGATGGTGCGTTCGCTGGCGGTGGAATTCGCGCGGCACAAGGTGCGCGCGCATGCGATCTTGCCGGGGTGGATCGAGACCGACATGACGCAGCGGCTGACCTCGAACGAGACGTTCCATGGCAAGGTAATGCCGAGGATTCCGATGCGGCGCTGGGGGCGTGGCGACGATTTTGGCGGGATCGCCGTGTATCTTATGAGCTCGGCGGCGCGATATCACACCGGGGATACGTTTGTGATCGATGGGGGTTATTCGCTGTTCTGATCATCAAAGTCATCATTCACGCGCACGGGTGAATGACGACTTCGAGCTTTTCCGGGCTGACCGCCACTGGCGTGCCCTCCCGTCATGGCCGACCTTGGGCCGGCCATCCACTTGTTGTCTGCTGGACGTCGCGAGATGTGGATAGCGGGGCCAGGGCCGCCGTGACGCTGGGCCCGTGGCCTCAGGCTGTTTCCGGCAAAGTGGAAGCGCGACTGGATGATGGGTTTCGCTGCGCTCTACCCATCCTACGGCAACATGCGCGTGCCAACCCGTAGGATGGGTAGAGCGCAGCGAAACCCATCGAGCCAGGCTCCCGCGATTTCGGTCAGCCTGAAAGTGCTCTAACGGCCGAGCCAATCCCTGATGCGCCCATATACCACGCGCGCCGTCACCGCCGACCGCCACAGCGCGTGGAATGGGATTTCCTTCATCGTGGTGATCGGCATGTCAATCTCGGCCGACCCGCCGCCAATCACGCGTCGCGCAAGCTGCGGTCCCATCGCGGTGCTCATCGCGACGCCACGACCGTTGTAGCCTAGGCACACCAAGACCGATTCGTCCGGCTCGTGTAGATGCGGGTAGTGGTCGGGGGTAATTGCGAGCTGACCACTCCACGCATGTGACCAGTGCACACCGCGCATCTGGGGCCACAGAACTTCCGCATAAGCGATCAGGTATCGCAGATCGCACGGCTCGTTGATGTCGCGCTGCATGCTGCGGCCGCCCATCAGCAGACGGTTGGCACGGTCGAACCGGTAGTACACCGTGACGCGACCAGTCTCATACAGCACCGATTGCATCGGCGCCTGCGGCAACGGCTCGCTCGCAACGATGGCGCTGTACACCGGCACGATGCTGCGGCGCAAGCCGGGCCACACGTCGTCCGAGTAACCGTTGGTCGCCAGCACCAGTTTGTCGGCACGCACTGTGCCGGTTGGTGTCCGCACGTCCCAGATGCCGTTGCGCTTCACCTCCAACGCCGGCGTCGCGCCATGCACCGCGGCGCCCGCCTGCATCGCCGCACGCGCCAAGCCGCGCGCATAGCCCAGCGGGTTCACCTGCCCGCCGCGCCGGTCGAGCATGGCACAGACATAACGCTCCGTGCCGGTGATAGCCCGCGCCGCGTTGCTCTCCAGCAGGTCCACCGGCGCGTCACGGCGCATCCACTGCTCGGCCGACTCGCGAATCCCCCTGGCATCCCGGTCACCGAACGCGGCGCGCAGCGTGCCCGATTGCAGCGCGTCACACTCGATCTGATGCCGCTCGATCAACCGGAACACCACATTCGGCGCATCGCCGGACAGCGCCACCATGCGCCGGCCCAGATCGGCGCCGAAATCCGCCTCCACCCGATCGGGATCGTGTTTCAGTCCTGGATTTATCTGCCCGCCGTTGCGCCCCGACGCCCCCCAACCTGGCTCGTTCGCCTCCAGCACCGCGACATCGACGCCCTGCTGCGCCAGATGCAGCGCAGCGGACAGTCCGGTGAACCCGCCGCCGATCACGCAGACATCGACGCGCCGATCGCCATCGAGCGGCGGCGTTGCGACAGCCGGCCGCGCAGTCTCGACGTAGAGACTGCGCGGCAGCGGACGGCGCGTCACGGCAATGAGTTCGACGTACTTCACGGTCTCATCGAGTGCGCGGGACAGGCGTCCCAGCATGTCGTCGATCTCTGCCTCGGTGATGATCAGCGGCGGGCTCAACACGAGCTGCTCACCACGCCCGCGCATAATCAGCCCATGCTCGCGCGCCCGCTCCTCGAAGTATGCGCCGACGCCGGCCTTGGCATCGAACGGCTGCTTCGTCGCCTTGTCGCGGACCAGGTCGAGCCCGGCCATCAGGCCGATCGCACGCACTTCGCCCACCAGCGGATGATCGGCAAATTGCCGCACGCCGGCAAGGAACCGCGGTGAGATGTTGCGCACGTGGCCGACGATGTCGCGTTCCTCATAGATGTTCAGCGTTTCCAACGCGACTGCGGCGCATACCGGATGGCCGGAATAGGTGAAGCCGTGAATGAAGCTGCCGTTCTTGTCGGACTGCGTCGCCAGGCCCTGATACAGCTTCTCGTTGATCACCGTGGCCGAGATCGGCAAGTACGACGAGGACAGCGCCTTGGCGCAGGTCAGGATATCGGGCTCGATGGCGAAAGTCTCGCAGCCGAACATGTTGCCGGTGCGACCGAAGCCACAGATCACTTCATCGGCGATGAACAGCACGTCGTGTTTGCGCAACACCTGCTGGATCTTGGCGAAGTAGGTGCGTGGTGGAATCACCACCCCGCCGGCACCCTGCACCGGTTCGGCGATGAACGCGGCGACCGTTCCAGGGCCTTCGCGCTCAATCAGATCATCGAGGTTTTCCGCCATCCGCGACGCGAAATCTTCCTCGCTCTCGCCTGGCTTGCCGTAGCGCCAGTGATGCGGGCACTCGGTGTGCCGCACATTGGGAATTGGCAGATCGAAGTCCTGGTGCACGTATGGCAGCCCGCACAGGCTGGCCGACGCGACGGTGATACCGTGATAGCCCTTCATCCGGCCGATGATCTTCTTCTTGCGCGGCCGGCCGATCGCGTTGTTGTAATACCAGACCAGCTTGAGCGCACTGTCGTTCGCCTCGGAGCCGGAGTTGTTGAAGAACACTTTCGACATCGGCACCGGCATTAGCGAGATCAGCTTCTCGGCCAACTCGATCACCGTGGGATGCGAACGCTGACCGAAGGTCGACGCGTACGGCAGTTCCAGCATCTGTTTGTACGCCGCCTCGGCCAGGCGCTTCTCGCTGAAACCCAGGCTGGCGCACCACAACCCGGCCAAGCCGTCGATATAGTCGCGCCCTTGCTCGTCATAGATGTGGATACCGTTGCCGCGCGTGATGACGAACGGGCCTTCGCTTTCCAGCCGCCGCGCATTGGTGAACGGATGCATGTGGTAGGCGATGTCGCGGGCTGACAGGCTCGCGTTGCTGGCTGGGCGATCGAGCATTTGGGGTTACCTTTCGGGAGTTCGCCGGCGATCGTACAGCAGTTCGCAACGGCTGGAAACGGCGGAGTAGTCGTGGCGTCAGGTGCTCACGCGCCGCAGGAACGCATCCATCCGCGCCGACGCCTGCTCCGCCAGTGCATTGGGAAACAAGGTGAATTCGTGCGCGCCGTCGGGATAAATAACGTTATTCCATACTCGATCCAGATAGCGGGGGGTTCTTTCACGGAGCAGCCAGTTGCGTAGGCGGCTGTCGATGGGCAACGGAATGACGCTTGTGTACCGCAATGCCTTAACAAACGGCCACCTTCGGCCTCACGGCAAACGTGAAGACAACCCGGTGTCGTCGGTTCCGTTCATGCGAGGACGGGCGAGCCCGTCACAGCGTTCAACAAGGAGAACTTGCATGGCTGAACAGCGTCATACCGGCAATCCGGGCAAAATCGCCGAAGACCGTGAGAAGGCTTCGCGCACCGGCCAGACCGGCGGGCAGCACAGCTCTGGCAATTTCGCCAATGACCGGGAGCGCGCGGCCGAGGCCGGACGCAAGAGCGGTGAACAGGGTCATGGCGGTGGTGGCGCCGAACACAATCAGGGCAACTTCGCCCAGGATCGCGAGCGCGCATCAGAGGCCGGTCGCAAAGGCGGACAGCGCTGATCGCGGCGGGCCACCCGGTGTTTGCCGGGTGGCCCGTTTCGCTGCGACGCGCCGCCGAGCGCACTCCTGATATCACCCCGAATGGAGGAACGGCTGCATTGCAAGCGATCCCACGCAAGGAAGGTCCGGTAATAGGCGCGTTGCATGAGGTGCGCGCCATGTTCCGCGATACCGATGCGATGCAGCGAGCCGTTGCGCGGCTGGAAATATCAGGCTTCGACCGTGCCGACCTGAGCCTGCCGGAGGTGATGCCACCGGCGGAGCGGGCTACGCTGGAACAGGGTGCCAAGCCAGTCGACACTGAAGAGGACGCCAGGCAAACGCGGACCCTGCACGTCAGTGGCGCAGCAGCCGCTGTGGCACTGGCGGCCAGCGGGGCGGTTGTCGCCTCGGGCGGCGCCGCGGTACCGGCAGTCGCGGCAGCGCTGCTAGGCGGGGGTGCCGCCGGTGGCGTCGCCTACACGCTCAGCAGCGCGTCGAACGCGGACGAACAGATGGATCGCGAGCGCAAGGCGGCAAGTGGCAATCTGATCCTTTCGGTGCGAGCGCCGAGTGCCGAAAAGCGGGCAGAGGCGCAATCGATCCTGCGTGCGGCGGGAGGAATGGAGCTGGAGGTGCAATAATGCCGACACCAAAGGACGACGAGAAGCTCGACCGAGCAATCGAGGACAGTTTCCCAGCGAGCGATCCACCTGCCAGGAGCGGTGTCGTGGGACCGCGGCGTGCGCGCACTCAACGGCCGCAACAGTCGGATGAGCGGGACGAGGAGGCTCGCCCCAAGGGAACGCCAACGCACGATCGGCACGCCACGGAGACCGCGTATCACTCAGAGAAAGAGAACCCGCGGTAAGGCGCCCGGGATGATAAGTCTCCCGCGAGCGGCTATGATGACGTCATGGCACGCCTGCGTCTGTTGGCTGACGACCTGACCGGAGCGCTGGACAGCGCGGCCAGGTTCGTTCCGCTGACCGGTCCGGTTGCAATCGCCTGGCAGCATGTCGCCGCCGAGGGATCCCTGGCCATCGACAGCGGTACCCGCGACCTGCCTGCCGAAACGGCAGGTGCCCGCATCGATCGTTTCGCGCCGTCGTTGAGCGGTGGCGATCCTGCGTTCAAGAAAATCGACAGCCTGCTGCGCGGCCATGTGGCATTGGAACTCGCCGCCTGCATGCGTTGGTTTGATCATTGCGTGCTGGCGCCGGCGTTCCCGTTCCAGGGCCGAATCACTCGTTGCGGCCGACAGCTTGCGCGCCACGGCGATGGGTGGCGCGACACCGGCGTCGATCTGGCGGCCGAACTGTGCGCGCATGGCATCGTGGCGCATATCCACGACGCCGAGACGGACGCCGACCTCGATGCCATCGTGGCCGAGGGCCGCCGGCTGAACGGACGCGTGCTGTGGTGCGGCACCGGCGGCCTTGCCGGTGCGCTCGCCGGCCCTGGTCTTGTGCCCCGGCCCGCTTTGCCGATGCCGCGCCTGGCGTTGATCGGTAGCGATCATGCCGTGAGCCGCGCGCAGGTCGCCGCGGTTCCACCCGAGTTCCAAAAGTCCGTCGTTATGTGTGACCTCCCGCCCGGCACCGACCGGCGCGAGGCCCGCCGGCGCATCGGCGAGACGTTTTCCTTGTTGTTGCGACGGGTTCAGCAACCGGGAACCCTCTTTGTCACCGGCGGCGAGACGCTGCGCGACGTTTGCGATGCACTTGGCGTGACGCACCTCGAGGTGGACGGGGAGCTCGAGCCTGGCGTGCCGACGTCGCTGATGCATGGCGGTAGCTGGGATGGACAGCGTCTGGTATCCAAATCAGGCGCGTTCGGCGATACAGGGTTCATCGCAGGGCTGCTTGGAGAAACGCGATGAGCGACCGGGTGCCGCGACTGGCAATCACCATGGGCGATCCGGCTGGAGTTGGGCCCGAGATCATCGTCAAGGCGTGCCGCCGGATGTTGCCACGGATCGAGGCGGGCGGATTGCGCCTGCTGGTAATCGGCCACCGTTCGGCGCTGCTCGCCGCACAGACGTTGCTGCACGAGACGCTGGAATTTGCGGCGACCGGGGATGCGCCACTGGAGTTCCTCGCTGCGGGCGAGGAGGCGGAGCCGATCGCCGCCGGCAGGGTCGCGCCAGAGGCCGGGCGCTTCGCCTATCTCGCGGTGGCGCGGGCGGTGGAGCTCGCGCAGGCTGGACAGATCGACGCCATCGTCACCGCACCGCTGAACAAGGAGGCGCTGAATCTCGCCGGCTATCACTACGCCGGCCACACCGATATGCTCGCGGCGCTGACCAACACGCGCAGTTCCGTGATGCTGCTGGCGCACGGCGACATGCGTGTTGGACATGTCACGACCCATGTCGCATTGGCCGACGTGCCGAAGCTGCTCACCCCGGAACGGCTGCGCCGCACCATCGATCTGACGCATGCGGCGGTGCGCGATCTCGGCATCGCAGAGCCACGCGTCGCGGTGGCGGCGCTCAATCCACACGCCGGCGAGGGCGGCCTGTTCGGGCGCCAGGACATCGAGATCACCACACCGGTGGTGGAGCAGTGTCGCGCCGAAGGATTGGATGTCAGCGGACCGGTGCCGGGCGACACCGTGTTCGTCAAGCTGCGCGCCCGCCAGTTCGACGCGGTGGTGGCGATGTACCACGACCAGGGTCACATACCGGTGAAGCTGCTAGGCTTCGATGTCGATCCCGCCACCGGTACCTGGCGCGCGCTGTCGGGAGTGAACATTACGCTGGGGCTGCCGGTGATCCGCACTTCGGTCGATCACGGCACCGCGTTCGACATCGCGGGGAAAGGGATCGCCAACGAGGAAAGCCTGATCGAGGCGATCGATTACGCGGAGCGACTGGCCGCGACACGGCAGGCAGCTGTTTGATCGAGATCAATGGCAACGCCCCATGGGCATGCGAATTTAACTGTTGCCTGGCCAGCAGGCTGGAGGGACCGACACATGAATCGTGAAATGGTGGAGATCATCCGCAATCAGACACCGTTGACGCTACCACCCACTGCGACGCTGCAGGAGGCGTGCAAGCACATGCATGCCCACAAGTTCGGCGCCGTGCTGATCACCGGTCCCAAAGGGGAACTGGTTGGTATCTTCACCGGTCGGGACGCAGTCAGGGTGCTGGCCGAGGGCAAGGACGCCGGAGCCACGCTGCTGCACCAGGTGATGACCAAGGATCCTGCGTACCTACCGCCGCGCCATACCGCGATCCACGCGCTACGGCTGATGCGCGACGGCGGCTTTCGTCACGTGCCTGTCGTGCACGAGGGCATCGTTATGGGCATCGTCTCGCGCGGCGACTTCCGTGGGCTGGAACAGGACCGGCTGGACGAGGAGACCGGGATCTGGGAGCGGATGCGATAGCGTTCAGCGTCGCGCCCGTCTGAACAGGTCAAAGGCCAGTCGGAGCACCTGCGTCGCCAGCGCTGAGAAGGCGAGGCTGCCGGTGGCGCCCTCCAGCGCTCGGTTGCGCACTGCCAGCGCTTCGATCTCCAGGCGGCCGGGCGAGGACCGTGCAGCCAGCATGCCGAGTAGTCCGGCCACGACCACCTCCGCCCCAGCCAGGATGAGCGCTGCCGCAGGTCGGTCCCAGGACACGCGCAGCCAGTACCAGGCGGCGATTTGCAGGAACACCAGCGCGCAAAAGAACAACCCCAGCGCGACCAGTGCCAGTACTGCGCGGGTCGCGGCGCGTCGTGCACTGTAGCGCAGGCGAAGTCCCTCCGCCTCCGCCGCAACGCGCGCCAGGCGGAGGGTACGCATGGATCAGCGGATCGTCCGGCCGAGTACGAAGCCCACGGCGGCCGCGATCAGAATCGCCAGCAGCGGCTGCTCGCGCACCTTGCCGGACACCGCATCGGCCTGATCCCGCACCACGCCTGCCGCCCCATATACCGCCGACTCGGCGCGTCCGGCCGCATCGGCGAGGACCGGGGTGACCCGGTCCTTCATCAACGCCTCGACCTGCTCGCGAAGCCGGGCGATCTGCACATTCGTGTCTAGTCCATCCATGGGTCGAGTTTCCTCTGTTGCAGCACCGTACAGGCTGGCCGCAACTCATGGCAAATGTGAGGACTATGTCGCCGCTTCCGCGCACGGTTGCGCGAGCAGCCGCTATTCGACCGGCTCAGAAACGCCGATTTCCGCTGGCGGCCGCAGCATCGCGGCGATCGTGCCGAGCACGCCGGCCACCTCGTCGCCGGGCACCGCGGGACTGAACAGATAGCCCTGGACCTCGGTGCAGCCGGCGTTGACGAGGAGATCGAGTTGCTCGCGCGTCTCCACGCCCTCGGCAGTCGTCGCCATCCCGAGTTCCTGGCTTAGGCCGGCCACCGCCCGCACGATCGCGCCACAGTCGCGCCTGGTGCAGAGCTCGCGCACGAAGGACTGATCGATCTTGATGCGGTCGAACGGGAAGCAGCGGAGATAGCTCAGCGAGGAATAGCCGGTACCGAAGTCGTCCATGGCTATGCCAGCACCGAGCGCACGCAACTGGTGCAATGTCGCTATCGTGGCATCGGTATCCAGCAATATCGCCGTCTCGGTGATCTCCAGCTCGAGCCGCTCCGGCGCAAGCGGGCCGTCGCGCAGCGCCTGGGACACCACGGCCACCAGATCGAGGCTCTTGAACTGTGCGGGTGAGAGATTAACCGCGACCCGGATGCCCTGCGGCCAGGATGCGGCGGTAGCACAGGCTTGGCGCAGCACCCATTCGCCGATGGGGACGATCAGGCCCATGTCTTCCGCTATCGGAATGAACGTGGCGGGCGATACGAGGCCGCGCTCCGGGTGGCGCCAGCGCAGAAGCGCCTCGAATCCAGTGACCTCACCAGCACACAGATTGACCTGTGGCTGATAGAACAGCTCAAATTGGCCCGCACTCAGCGCCTGACGAAGGTCGAGTTCCAGTAGCCGGCGCTCCTGCATTTGCGCCTCCATTTCGCCACGGAACAGCCGATACACACCGCGGCCATCCATCTTGGCGCGATACAGCGCAAGATCCGCATTTTTCATCAGTTGATCGGCATCGGCGCCGTCTTGTGGCGCGAACGCGACCCCGATGCTGGTACTGATGACGATCTGATTTCCGGCCACGTCGAATGGCTCACCGAACAGCTCGATCAGCCGATCGGCAAGACCGACCGCGTCGGTCAGCTTTGCGATCGGTGCCTGAATGATGGCAAACTCATCGCCGCCGAGGCGTGCCACAGTGTGCGTCTTCCGCGTGCGCCGCACCAGCCGCTCAGCCACCGCCAGTAACAGCGCGTCGCCGACCGGGTGCCCTAGCGTGTCGTTGACCGCCTTGAACTGATCGAGGTCGAGGCAGAGCAGCGCCAGGTATTCATTCTCCCGCGCGAACGCGATCGCGTCCTGCAGTTGATTGTGAAACAGCGCGCGATTCGGCAGATCGGTCAGCGCATCGTGGTGCGAGAGATGCACCATTCTGGCTTCTGTCCGGCGCCGATCGCTGATCTCCTCGAACGTGGTGAGCCAGCCATCCTCCATTGGCTGGTGAGTCATCGCGAAGGCCCGGCCGCTGGAGATCTCCCAGGTTGCGGTTGCGCGTTCATTTCTGACGACCAGTTCCGCACGATGTTCGCGAACCCCAGCCATGTCTTCCGCGGTGACCTGACCCGCCTCGATGACACGATCGGTCACCTCGATATACGTCATGCTTGGCGCGAGCGCCCCGTCCGGGACGCCGAACATTTGGAAAAAGCGGCGGTTGACGACCAGCAACCGGCTGTCATGGCCGAACATCAGCAGGCCTTGCAGCATGTTGTTCAGCGCAGTGTCGAACCGCTGCCCTTGCTGATGCAGAGCGTTCGCGCCACGTTCGCGCTCCTCGGCGCGCGCCCGCGCCGCCTCGGCCGCCTGGAGCATCTCATATCCGTGCAGATGACGGACCGCGAGCACGACGGTCACGGCGATGACCAACTCCAGGAAAGCCGTGACCATGGCGAATGCACGGGATTCGTTGCGCCAGGCTTCGAGCGCTGCATCGATGGTGTTGCCGACGGAGATGATCAGCGGGTAGTGGGACACGGTATGTCCGGCCACCAGGCGATCCTTGCCGTCAAACATACTGGTCAGCCTGGCAATACCATGATCGAGAGCGCCATGCATGCGATTGTAATTGTCGGTCTGGCCGAGGGCCGTCCCGATCTTGGAATCAACATGTGGATAGCGAACCAGCAGCATTCCGTCACTGCGGTAAAGTCCGAAGCTGCCGTCGCCACCCACAGCAATCTGGGAAAACAGTTGCTCGAAATGGTCTGCCAGTATCGAACTGACGACTATGCCGATCAATTGCCCGTCGGGAGCTTCGAACCTGCTGCTGAAATATATGGTCCATTGGCCGGTTGTCTGGCTCCGCACCGGTGCGCTGATGAACAGCTTCGGGGCGCCTGGAGCCAGAACCATACTGATGAAGTCCCGATCGCGCACATCGATGCGGGGGGGTGGCCAGGACCGCGAGAAGTTGATCAGGTTCCCGGTCCTGTCATGCAGTGATAGGGCCGCGACGTGCGGCAGGCCGGCGATTTGTTCGCTCAGGTCCCGGTGAACCTCGATTGATCCCATATGCTGTTCAAACGCTTCCAGCGATGCGACGCCGAGTTGCCGCATGTGTTCGATCAGTCCACGGTGCAGCAGGTCGAGTACCTCGAGGCGGCGATCCATCTCCTCCGCGAGAATGTACGACAGATTGGTCAGATTTTGTTTTTCATGGGAGATATGAACCGACCGCAGGTCACTGATGATCCAAGCGCCGACCGCCGCAAGTGTGCCGCCAAGCAACAGGCCGCATGCGACCAGAAGATGCCTGGCGCGGGCATGGCCAACCAGCGCGGCGAACCTGGCGAAGCGAGAGAGCATACGGGCTTTCCCTCAATGCCCGTGCTTTGCCAGAAAGCCCTGAACCCCCGGTTAACGGCGGTGTCGGCAGGTTGCGGCGGGTCATCCGGACCGACGCCCGGACGACCCGCCGCCATGATGCCGACTTGTCAGATGACGTGGAACAGATAGAGCAGAATAATAACCGGAATCGGAATGCCGATAGCCCAAAGCAGGATGCCACGCATGTCGAACCTCGAAGGATGCAATGGTCCCGATGTCATGCGGCTGCATGGCGGAACGATGGCAAACCGCATCACGAACCGGTGGCTGCTAGAGTCGCACTCGCACGCCGGCCAGGAAGGACGGGCCCGGTGTCTGGTAGCCGTTTACCGGTTCGAACCGTGAGTAGAACAGGTTGCGGCCGTTGGCGAAGAGCTGGACACGGGGAGCCACGTCGTAGGTGATGGTGAGGTTGGCGATAACGCCGTGCGGTGACGATATGATCGTGCCGGTCGCATTGCCACCGTTGTCGACCAGGAAATCCTGGAACGCCCCGGTGATCAGCAATTCGGGGGCAATGGTGAGGCCTGGCACCGGGGTGATCGTCGCATCGAATGCGGCGGTGTTCAGCGGCCGGCGCAGCAGGAGTGAGCCGGTGTCGGCGTTCTGCGCGTCGGTGTAGGTGTAGCTGGCCTGCAGGGCGAGCCAGTTCGTCGCGTGCAGCGTGAGTTCCACTTCCACGCCCTGAATGTGGGCGGAGCCGACGTTCACCGCGGTGTCGACGGGAAACGTCTGGGCAACGATCAGATTGTTGATCTGTTCGTTGAAGTAAGTCGCGCCGAAGCTGGTGGCGCCTATGGTGGTGGTGAAGCCGATTTCCCAGCCCTGCGCGCTTTCCGGCTTCAGGTTGGGGTTGCCGACATAGCCGAACGAGTCGACGCCGAAGCGGTCGAACAGCGAGGGCGCGCGGAAGGCGGTCCCGTAGGCTGCCTTGAAGCGGGTTGCGATCTCCGGCACGTCGAGCACGACGCCGAGCCGCCAGGTGAATGGCGCATCGCCGCTGACCCAGTCCTGGCGGATCTGGCCGGTGAACGTCAGGCGCTGCAGCAGCGTGGTCTGCAGGCCGGCGTAAAGCGCATCGTCCGTCATCGACGCCTTGGCCGACTGCGCGAACGGGAAGCCGCCAAACGACTGGTTCACTTTCACGTTGATGTTGTCGGCGGTGTACTCGTAGCCGTAGGTCAGGTCGGTCGCCGACAACGCCGGAACGTCGATCAGATCCGACAAATGCAACGCGTTGTTCCACTGCACGTCGGTGCGGTAGGCGTGATAGCGCGAGTTGTTGCTCTCCTGGTTGGGATCGAGCGGCTTGAGCGTCTCGGTGTAACGGCGGTCGTCCTGTAGGCGGCCTGCGAACACGCTGGTCTCGTAGGCGCCGTTGAACAGCTTCGAGGCGATGCCGACGCGCCCGAGCAGCGAGTCGTCATAGCCAGTGGAATTGCTGTCGTCGAAGGTTGGGTTGCCGAGTGCGTTGAAACCGAACTCCGCGCTGCGGGCGCGCAGGAACAGCGACAGACGGGTACCGTCGATCGGCGTGTAGCCCAGGTTGAGCGTGCCGACGACGTTGCGGTACGGATCGGGGACACCGGTATAGATCGACTCGCGCTGCGGCGTGGTGTCGTAGCCGCGCTGCGATTGACCCTCGACGGTGGCCGAGTAATCGACCGGACCTTCGATGCCGGACGCGTTAATGTTGCCCTCGATCTGCCTGGGATAGCCGCCGGCGAGTTCGCCGGTCACGTGGAAACCCGGCTCATGGCCCTGCCGCGAGATCAAATTGATCACGCCGCCGATCGCGCCGGAACCGTACAGCGCCGCCATCGGACCGCGGATGACCTCGATGCGCTCGACGTCGGCCAGCGTGTCGATGCCGAAGTTGAAGGCGCCGGAGGCATCGGAGGCGTCATTCAGCGGCATGCCGTCGCGCAGCACCAGCACCTGATTAGAATTGGTGCCGCGCACGAACACGCTGGCATTGCCGCCAGGCCCGCCGGACTGGCTGACGTGCACGCCGGGCACAGCGGCCAGCGCCTGGGTAAGCGTGGTATAGCCGCGTTCCTCGATGGTCTGGCGATCGATCACCGTCACGCCGGCGGGAATGTCGACCACCGGCGTGGGGACGCGCGTGGCGGTGACGACGGTTTCGGGGATCGGCGGGACTTCGTCGGCCAGGGCGGCATTCATCGTCACTGCCCCGAATGCTGGAATCCAAAGGATACAATAAAGGCCCGTGGGAGCGGCCCTGGGTCCCCGCTTGTACGGAGATGACGAGAAGAGCGTGGATGTAGCACGGCGCATGCGGGACCTCCGTCGTATGTAGAACGACAGCCCGCCTGCGGGTTCACCCCCGTCGCACCGGTACACCCCGCCCGAGGCACGCGTGCAGTCTCGACGCCGGCCGGTCTCCTGGCTCGCGGGTCTTCGCCGGTTCCTGCCTTCTCGCCTTGCGGCAATGGCATGTTGGAACCAGGCTCACCGCGCACAGTTGCGGGGGCAGCAGCCTTGCACTCGGGCTTGACCCGAGGGTCTGGCTTTCCCGTTTCAGCCCTTGCGGGCCACCGGCGTCTGGAACCACAGTAGCTTATCCAAGAGAGTACGCAATGATCCCTCGCATCGATTTCGCACCGGACGCCAGTGCGCCGCTCGACGGTATCCGCGTGGTTGATCTTTCGCGCCTGGTGGCAGGCAATATGGTCAGCCTGCAGCTCGCCGATCAGGGCGCGGAGGTGATCAAGATCGAGGATCCGCGTACCGGCGATCCATTGCGTGCCTGGCGCGTGAAAGGACTGTCGCTACACTGGAAGGTGTACGCGCGGAACAAGAAGAGCCTGGCGCTGAACCTACGGCCGCAGGCCGGGCGCGATGCATTGCATGACCTGATCGCGCAAAGCCATGTACTGATCGAGAACTATCGTCCTGGTACGCTGGAGCAGATGGGGTTCGGCCCGGATGTGCTGCATGCGCGCAATCCGGGGTTGATCATCGTCCGCATTACCGGCTTCGGACAGGACGGCCCCTATCGCGAGCGACCGGGGTTTGGCACGCTGGTGGAGGCGATGTCGGGATTCGCCTCGAAGAACGGCTTCGGCGATCGTCCGCCTGTGCTGCCGCCGCTGGCGCTGGCCGATATGGTGGCCGGTCTGTATGGCGCCTATGCGGTGATGATCGCGCTACGCGTCGTCGAGCGCGGCGGCAGGGGACAGGTGATCGATCTGCCGCTGCTGGATCCGATCATCTCCATCCTGGGGCCGGACGCCGCGATCCATCGCGTATCGGGCGAGCGGCCGCAGCGCACCGGCAGCCGCTCGCTGACCACGTCGCCGCGCAACGTTTATGCCACGAAGGATGAGCGTTTCATCGCAATCTCGGCCTCGATCCAGGCGATGGCAGAGCGGGTGTTCCACGCGATCGGGCGGCCGGAGATGATCAACGATCCGCGCTTCCGCACCAATACGGATCGCGTGCGACATATCGACGAGTGCGATGGGGCGGTGGCGGCGTTCATCGAACAGCGCACGCTGGACGAGAACATGGCGGTGTTCCAGGCAGCCGAGGTGACCGCTACACCGGTGTACGAGATCGATCAGCTCGTCGCGGATGAGCATATCCAGGAGCGCGGGGTGATCGTGGAGGTACCGGATGCGGAAGCGGGTTCGGTGCTGATGCACAACGTGATCCCGCGCCTGTCGGAGACGCCAGGGCGGCTGCGGCACCCAGCACCGGCACTGGGGCAGCATACGCGGGAGGTGCTGCGGGAGATCGGCTATTCCGAGCAGCGGATAGCTGCGCTGGCGGCGGATGGGGTGGTGAACGAGGGATGACGGCTTCCTTGAGCCCGACCGATACCGGAATTGGACAGCCGGTCCGCCGCAGGGAAGATTTGCGCCTGTTGACCGGGCGCGGCCGCTACAGCGACGACATCGACGTGCCTGGTCAGGCCTACGCGGTGATGGTTCGTTCGCGGTACGCACATGCGCGAATTCGGTGTCTCGATGTTGAGTCGGCGGTGGTAGCCGCTGGCGTGCTCGCGGTGCTGACCGGCCGAGACATGCTGGCCGACGGATTGCGGCCGATCCCACATGCGGTGCGGACCGGACATCCGGTGGACATTCAGCTCGAAAATGCCGACGGGTCACCACCATTCATTCCGCCGCACTATCCGCTGGTTACCGACGAAGTGCGCCATGTCGGCGACATCGTTGCGATGGTGGTGGCCACGAGCCGCGCTGCGGCGAGGGATGCATCCGAGTTGGTCATGGTGGTTTACGACGAGCTGCCGGCAGTGGTGCATTCGCGCGAAGCGGTCGCACCGGGAGCGCCACACGCCTGGTCGGATGCCACATCGAATCTGTGCCTTGACGCAACAGTGGGCAATGCCCTCGCGACCGACGCGGCATTCGCCGCCGCCACGCACGTGGTGCGGTTCAGCACCTCGGTGCAGCGCATTGCGGGCGTCACCATGGAGCCTCGCGCGGCGATCGGCGAATACGATGCCACGACCGGCCGCTATACGCTGCACGCCGGCGCCGGCGGCGCGGTGCGGCCACGTCACGACATGGCGGTTGTCCTCGGCGTCGCAGACGAGGACGTGCGTATGGTGATGCACGACGTCGGTGGCAACTTTGGGACACGCGGCGCATCCAATCCGGAGTTCGCCCTGGTCGCCTGGGCGGCGCGGCGCGTCGGCCGCGCGGTGAAATGGACTTGCGACCGCAGCGAGGCGTTCCTGTGCGACTATCAGGCGCGCGATCTGACGGCCGATGCCGAACTTGCGCTGGATGCGCAAGGCACCTTCCTCGCGATGCGCGGGACCAATATCGTCGACAGCGGCGCGTATCCCGTCTCGTTCGGGCCTCTGGCTAAAGGCGTGGAGATCATGACCAGCATCTACCACGTGCCGACGGTGCATTTTCGCGCCCGCGCCACGCTCAGCAACACCGCACCGACACGACCCTATCGCAGTTCCGGCCGCCCGGAAGCGATGTTCGTGGTCGAGCGGTTGATCGATATCGCCGCGCACCAATGCGGCTTCGATCGCATCGAGCTGCGGCGGCGCAATCTGGTGCCGGAAGCCGCGATGCCGTACCGCAACCCAGTTGGTCTCGAATACGACAGCGGAACTTATCACAAGGTGATGGAGCGCGTGCTGGCTCTCGGCGACTGGACTGGCTTCGCGGCACGCCGCGCGGAAGCGCAGCGGCGCGGCAAATGCCGCGGCATCGGCGTTGCCAACTACGTGGACACAGCGACTGGCGTGCCGCGCGAGCGCGCCGAGATCACCGTGCAGCCGGACGGCGTGGTGGAAGTGGTCATCGGCACGGTATCTAGCGGCCAAGGGCACGAGACCAGTTTTTCGCAGATCGTCAGCGAATGGCTCGGCGTGCCGTTGGACAGCGTGGTTCTGGTACAGGGCGACACCGCGCGCGTTTCGGTCGGCGGCGGCTCGCACTCGGGACGCGCACTGCGGCTCGGCAGTATCGTCATGCTCGGCGCATCGAACGAGATCATCGCCAAAGGCATACGCATCGCCAGCCACATACTGGAAACGGCGGTGGCCGATCTGGAGTTCGCCGACGGCCGATTCACCGTGAAGGGCACCGACCGATCCATCGGTATCTTCGATGTTGCCGCGGCGGCGGTGCAGCGCAACGACCTGCCGGACGATCTGCGCAAGCTGGATGGCATCGGCGACGAAACGATGACCCTGGCGGCATTCCCTTATGGTTGCCACGTCTGCGAGGTGGAGGTCGATCCGGACACCGGCGTGGTGCAGATCGCGCGCTATGCCGCAGTGGACGATGTCGGACGCGCGGTGAACCCTATGATCGTGCACGGCCAGGTGCACGGCGGCATCACGCATGGCATCAGCCAGGCGCTGTTGGAGCAGGTCTGCTACGATCCGCAAACGGGCCAGATGCTGTCAGGTTCGCTGATGGACTATGCGATTGCGCATGCGGACGAGGTGCCGACCTACGATACCGAACTGAGCGAGGTGCCGTCGCCGACACATCCGCTCGGCATCCGTCCCGCCGGCGAGGGCGGCACGACACCGGCACTCGGCGTTGTTGTCAACGCCATCGTCCATGCGCTGGCGGAATTCGGCGTGATGCATATCGAGATGCCGGCAACACCCGAACGGGTGTGGCGCGCGATCCACGCGCGATAACGGGAGCGAGGCAATGCAGGTTTGGTATCATTGCGAGAATACCTATCCCTTCGTGCCACCCGAAGTGCTGACCGATGCCGACTCGGTACGCGGCAGCCTGCCCAACAGGTACTGCGATCCGAAGATCGCCGCCGACCTGTTTCACGAATGCCTCGACGAACACCTGTTATGCGACGATCTGGGCATCAACATCGTCTCGATCGAGCACCATTCCGGCATCAACAGCCTGTATGGCGCCAGCCCGATGATTCTCGGCAACATCGCGCGGCAGACCAGCAAGGTGCGCATCCTCAGCCAGGGCACGCTGATCACGGTGCGGCGCGATCCGGTGCGCATCGCCGAGGAGTACGCCACCGCCGATGTGATCTCGCGCGGGCGGCTGGAGATCGGCTTCGTCAAGTCGGGCGACAGCGAGATGGTATCGGGCAACGCCAACCCGATCGGCATCGTCGAACGCTTCTGGGAGGCGATCGACCTGATCGTGAAGACGCTGACCAGCCATGACGGCCCGTTCAGCTGGGAGGGCAAGCACTTCACGCATCGTCACGCGAACATCTGGCCGCCTTGTTGGCAGCGCCCGCACCCGCCGCTGTGGGCGGCAACCGGAGATCCGGCAACCTCGGCCGAACTCGGCCGGCGCGGCATGGTCAACGCGCTGGTGCTGCGTGGCATGGAAGGCACCAAGCGGGCTTGGTCCGCGTATCGTGGCGCGCGCGAGGCAGCGGGCCTATCGCGGCCTGCGCTGGATCGTTTTGCATACACAGCATTCGTCTATGTCGCCGATAGCGACGAAGAAGGCGTGCGTGTCGGCAGCAAACTGCTGTGGTTCCTCAACACGTCGCTGAAGCAGGCCCCGCAAATGTCGAAGTTCCTACCCGGGAGAATGCCGCCGGAGATGGCGCCGCAGGCATGGCGTTCCGGACCCGGAGCGGCAGCGCGTCCCGCGGATGCGCTGCGCAACATGACTGCCGAACAGGCGATCGCCAGCAAGCTGATGTTCGCGGGCCGGCCGGAGACCGTGTACCGGCAGATCATGGAATGTTATGCAGAACTGGGCGGTTTCGGGCACCTGATCTTCATCGGGCGCTCCGGGTTTCTCACCCACGCCGAGGCGGAGAAGAGCCTTCGGCTGTTCGGCGCCGAGGTGCTGCCGCGGCTGAACGAAACCGCACCGGCGGTCGCCGCATGATCGCCAATGTCCTTACCATTGCGGGTTCCGACCCAAGCGGCGGCGCCGGCATCCAGGCTGACCTGAAGGCGTTCTCCGCGCTCGGTGCGTACGGTATGGCGGTGATCACCGCGCTGACCGCGCAGAACACGCAGGGTGTGCGATCGTTCCAGACCGTCGATCCCGGGTTTGTCGCAGAGCAGATAGACGCGATTTTCGCTGATGTGCGGGTGGATGCGGTCAAGATCGGCATGGTGGCGACCGCCGAGATTGCCACGGCGGTTGCGGACCGCTTGCGGCACCATGGCATGCGCAACGTCGTGCTCGATCCGGTGATGGTGGCGAAGAGCGGCCATCATCTGCTGCGGGACGATGCGGTTGCCGCATTGCGCGAGACACTGGTGCCAATCGCGCGCGTGATCACACCGAACTTGCCGGAAGCAGGCGCGTTGCTTGGCGGACCCGTGCCGGCGACGCTTGCCGACATGCGGCATGTGGTGCGCGAACTGCATCGGCTGGGTTCGCAGTGGGTGTTGCTGAAGGGCGGACATCTTACCGAGGTGAACAGCACCGACCTGCTGTTCGACGGCACAACTATCACCGAGCTGCCAGGCCGTCGGATTGAAACACGGAACACCCATGGTACCGGCTGCACGCTGTCGGCTGCGATTGCCGCGCTGCTGCCGCGCCTCGGCATGGTGGAGGCGGTGCGCGAAGCGAAGGCCTACCTCACCACCGCGATCGCCGCGAGCGATCGTCTGACCGTTGGCAGCGGTCACGGACCGGTGCATCACTTCCACGCACTCTGGAGGGAGGACACCGCGCAATGACGCAATTCTCCGAGGCGGCCTGGCAGCGCACCGCGCTGCTGCGCCGGGCGATCGATGAGTTGCCGTTCAACACCGAGTTGGCCGCCGGCCGGCTCAGTCGTGAGCGCTTCCAAGGCTACATCGTGCAGGATGCGCTGTACCTGGCGCAGTACTCGCGCATCCTGGCGATGGCCGGCGTGAAGGGGCCCGATGCGGCGACGCTGCGCGCATTCGGTTCGTGCGCATTGGAGGCTGTCGCTGTCGAGCAGGCATTGCACGAACGCTACCTGAAGGAGTTCGGCGTCGATCCTGCGCGGCTTGTCGATGCGGAGCCATCGCCTGATTGTCTTGGCTACACCAGTTTTCTGCTGGCGACGGCCTATCACGAACCGTGGGAGGTGTTGGTCGCGGCATTGCTGCCGTGCTTCTGGATCTATTGGGATGTGGGCACCCGCGTTGCCCGACATGCGGCGGCGGACAATCCATATCGAGCATGGATCGATACGTATGCAGACGAGGCATTCGGGGAGGCGGTGCGCACGGTGATTGGCATCACTGATCGGGCGGCGGACGCGACCACGCAGGCGATCCGGACGCGCATGATGACGGCGTTCATCCGCTCGACACAGTATGAGTGGCTGTTCTGGGACAGTGCCTATCAGCAGCGCGGCTGGCCTGGCATATAGCGCCGGTGCAGGTTTAGAGCGGCTTCAGGCCGCATCCTCGCGGATCATCGCCGCGCCCTTCTCTGCGATCATGATGGTGGGCGCGTTGGTGTTGCCGGTGGTCAATGTCGGCATCACCGATGCGTCGATCACTCGCAGATTGCCGATGCCATGCACACGCAGACGCGCATCGACGGCGGCGCCCGGACCTTCGCCCATGCGGCATGTTCCGACCGGGTGAAAGATCGTCGTGCCGAAGTGCCGCGAGTAATCCGCCAAATCGTCATCGGACACCACCGATGGCCCGGGGAGAATCTCGGCTGCGCTGTGCTCAGCGATCGCCGGAGCGGCGAAGATGTTCCGCGTCAGCCGGATGCCGGCGTTCAGCACGCGCTGGTCATTCGGGTCGGACAGGTAGTTCGGCGTGATGACCGGCGCGGCAAACGGGTCGGCTGAACGCGCCATGATCGTGCCGCGGCTGTCGGGGCGCACCGGGCATACCGCCACCGTCATGCCAGGCGCATGTTCCAGTTGGCCGAAGCGCGTCGGGTCATAGCTTGCGGGCGTGAACAGAAGTTGCAGATCGGGGCTCGCGAGTTCCGGACGTGAACGGCAGAACACCTGTGCGCTGGTGACACCGAACGTCAGTGCGCCGCGGCCGGCGGCGACGAACCGCACCGCTTCCACTGCCAGCCGGACGCCGTGCGCAAGCTGGTTGATTGAGACTGCATGCTTCGCACGATGTGAAATCCGAGCAACATAGTGGTCTTGCAGATTGGCGCCGACACCTGGAAGGTCGTGCGCCACCGCGATGCCGATGGATTGCAGGTGATCGGCCGGTCCGATGCCGGAAATCTGCAGCAGATGCGGCGAGTTCACCGACCCGCCGCACAGAATCACCTCGCGCGCCGCGCGTGCCTCGCGGTCCATGCCAAGCTGGCGGAACACAACACCGATGCAGCGTTTGCCGTCCAGCACCAACCGCGTCGCCGTCGCGCCGGTCTCTATCCGCAGGTTCGCGCGCTGTTTGGCTTCCGCCAGAAAGGTCTGTGCCGTCGAACCGCGGAACCGGCCCTTGCGTGTCATCTGCGAGTAGCCGACGCCTTCCTGCGTCCTGCCGTTCAGGTCGGCGCTGAACGGGAAGCCCACCTGTTGCGCGGCTTCGACGAAGCGATGCGTCAGCGGTAGAATGGTACGATAGTCCTCGACGCGCAGCGGGCCGCCTTTGCCGCGAAACTCGGCGTCGCCGCCCTGCACGTAGTGTTCGGACCTGCGGAAGAACGGCAGCACGTCGTCAAAACTCCAGCCGCGGCAACCCATCTGCGCCCAGCCGTCGAAGTCCGCGGGATTGCCGCGCACATACAGCATCCCGTTGATCGAGCTCGATCCGCCGAGCACCTTGCCGCGCGGCCAATGAATGGCGCGATCGGCGGTGCCGGGACCGGGATCGGCGCTGTAGTTCCAGTTCACCACCGGATGGTGCAGCAGCTTCAACACGCCGGCGGGGATGTGAATCATTGGATGCCAGTCGCGCGGTCCGGCTTCCAGCAGCGTCACGCTTGCCCCGGTCTCGCTCAGCCGGCTGGCGACGACGCAGCCGGCTGAGCCGGCACCAACCACAATATAATCCGCGTCCATGGAGTTCCACTGGCATTGCCAGTGAAGCGAAGCAACCCCATCGCGCGTTCAAACCTGCCCGAATACCCAGGGGTCGCTATATCGGGTGACTCGCCTGCCGGCGGATCTGATCGGCGATCTCATCCAATGTCTGATCGGGCGCCGCACCGACCACCGCATAACCCATGCCGCCGCCGATCCACGTGCAGCCGGACAACGATCCGTGCGTGATGTCGGCGCGTCCCGCACGCAACTCTGGCGCCATGGGACGCAGCAGCACACTGAGCCGATTGCCGTGTGCATCGTCATAGACAAACAGCGCCGCCGTACCCCCCCGTTCTGTCGCCAGCAGACGTCCTCCCAGCAATCGATAGCCGAGCGCGCTCAAATCGGGCGGTGCCACGCTGCGCCGCAGCCGATTTGACAGCCACTGTGACAGGTGGTCGCTGTCGGCGGCGGTGACCTCGATCGGGTGGCGGCTGTCCGCGGCGTACACTGCATGGCTCGCCATCGCCTGCTGTTGCAGCAGCGACATCGCCTGCTCGATACGGCTCGGCTGCGGCGATGCTCCCAGGTACCAACCGGCCGCCCCGCCGAGACCAAGCGAAAGCACGACGGCAGCGGCGATCCGCCACCAAGCCGGTCGCCGTCCCAGGCGGGCTTCCAACAACCGGCTGAGATTGAGCTCAGGAGGGATCGGCTCTGCCGCATAGGCAGCATGCACCACGCGAAGACCGTCGCGCTGGGTGCGATAAGCCGCCACGCGTCGCGCCATCTCAGGCTGGGAATCGAGGTATTGCTCGACCTCCCGCCGACGGACCGCATCCAGCTGATCATCGACGTATGCGTGCAGTTCGTCAGTAGAAATCGGCCGTTCTGCCGCCGCCATCCCATCCTCCGCCGCCCGGCAAGCGAACCGAGCTGCCGCCTAGTAAAGACACCATAGCGAGCACTGGTATTCCCGGCATCGGCCCCATCCGCGAGGCTGACGTGCGGGCACCGACACTATTCCCTTGATTCTCGGCTGGAAGTGAGCAGCGGCGGTACCGCTACCGCCCGACCCTGCTGCTTTCCGGTGCCCGCGCTGCCGGTGCCCAGACACTCGCCGGGTCAAGTTTCTCGGCCTCGTTCCCCGGGCGGCGGCCGGTCGCACTACCGGGCAACCGCAAAAGCACAGTGGTACCCTGTCCCGCCCGGGCGTCGACGTCCAACGTTGCTCCCTGCAAGGCAGCGAGGCGCTCCGCAGACCTTAGCTGGCTCGCTCGCAAGGCGCGATCGGCCTGCACGCTGTCGTCCGACACGGAGATGTGCACGTGGCCGCCAATCCGGACGGCGCCGAGCAGCACGCGTTCACAGGACGGTTGATCGATGGCCTGTCCTACGAGCTCGCCGAGAATGTCCCGCAAGACGCGGGGATCGGCGCGCACCGCGAGATCAGGCTGCACCGCGATTTCCAGCGCGACGAACCGCATGGCAGCAAGACTGTCGAACCGGCGCAACACCGCTGCCGTCTCCGCGGCGACGTCAAGCACGCCGGCGGCAAACGGGGTCTGGCCGAGTTCGACACGGTCGGTAACGATCGGTCGCCCTTGCCGCTGCAGGAGGTCCTGACGCCGTCGCCAGCCTGCCATCACAACCACGGCGCAGACGGCGAGTGTGAGCAGCGTCGCCGGCAAGGCGATAGCCGCTAAATTATCACCGATCGCTATGAGTGCATCCCGTAACATAACGCAAACATACGACTTGTAGTTGTATCAGGCAAATTGACTTCGCGGACTTATACGACAGCCTCGCCCGTAGCTGTCATCGTGGCAAGTCTGTGGAAACACCGATGTGGGCGCACGGAGCCACCGGGAAAACTAGGCTCCCCCACCATTCGGTCACAATATGGTGTGGGTCAGGCCTTGCCGGGATACTGCGGATCGTTGACGAATGGATATGGGCCGGGAAAGTCCTCGACGTAGACGGTGTGTGAGACGATGCCGTCGGCGGCGGTCCAGCGGTGAAGTTGAAAGGCGGGTGGCTCGAAGACAAAGGACCCCGCATCATGCGGATCCAGCGACATCTCGACCTGATGCGCGACCGAGGGTGAGATCGAGGCGATGGCATGCGCCACCCGGGCCACAATCGGCCGGTGGTGATGGCCGCAGATAATCCGGTCGACCTGCCGGTGCCTGGCGACGATCGCCGCGAACTCCGGTGTATTGCGTAGGTTGATCCGGTCCATGTGGGCGATGCCGCAAGCAAAGGGCGGGTGATGCATGCCAAGGATGGTGGGCTTATTGGGCACCGCAGCGAGGGTGCGGTCGAGGAATTCAAGTTGTTCGGCGCGCAGCTCTCCATGGCCGGCGCCTGGCACCAGCGTATCGAGCATGATCAGCCGGACCGGGAAGTCCTCCACGGCGTACTGAACATACTGCGGGTCGCTGACCACGCCGGGCAAGTGCTTCAGGGCCTCGCGCAGATTGCTGCGCCGGTCATGGTTGCCAGGGATGACGAACACTGGAAACGACTGGAGCTTGCGGAGCAGGTGATTGAGGTTGCTGTATTCGGCGTCCAAGCCGCACTCGGTCAGGTCGCCGGTGATCACCACCGCATCCGGGCGCGGGGTCAGCCTTGCCACCGCCCGAAACGCACGTTCGGTAAACACGTTGGTTTCTGACACGCGACCGGCGGGTTGTCCCACCGGCCGGACGTGCAGGTCGGTGAGCTGGCAGATCAACATGATGCGGCGCTCCTACGGACAGGGACGCCTATTCTGGCATTTTCAGCGCAGTTTGTTCCACATACGATTTCATGAGCGAGTCGGCCTGTTGCTGCGCCGTCTGGAGCGCCGCCTCGGGGGTCGCCTTGCCCGACAGCACCGCCTGTACGCCGTCCTCCAGCGCCTTGCGCACGCCCACCGTGTTGTAGGTCGCGAACCAGCCGCGCGCATAAGCAAGCTGGTCCAGCGCTACCTTGGCGTCAGGATGCTCGGCCATGAAGGTCTTCATCTCGGGAAGGTCGTAGGCGGCGATGCGCGGGGCAAAGTAGCCGGTGAAGCGGCTCCAGCCGCCGGTGATCTCGGGGCTGGTCAGCCATTTGATCAGCGTCCAGGCCGCCGCCTGTCGTTCCGGCGAATTGCCACGTGGGATGATCAGGCTGGCGCCGCCGATCGGCGCGGCGTTCACCAGGCTGCGTGGCAGGAAGGCGGCGTGGTACGGCGTCTTCATGTTTTCGCGAACGAACGACAGCGAGCCGGTGGATAGGACCATCATCGCGGTGCGCCCCTGGAAGAACGCCGTGGTCACCGCGTTCGCGTCGGTGACGCCCTCGGGCATCACGTGCCACTTGTGCACCATGGCGTCGATCAGCCGTACCGCGCCGATCGTGCTGGGTGCGGTGTAATATACCTCGCCGCCGTAGTCGGGATTGTAGTACTGGCCGCCATTCGACATCGCGAAGGCACTGGTGATCCAGCCAAGATAGTCGTAGGTGCCCGGGAACATGAGACCCCAGCGGGTCGTCGTGCTGCCGTCGTGCTTCGTCAGCTTACGCAGGTCGTCCACCCAGTCCTGCCAGGTGACCGGAGGCTTGTCGGGATCCAGCCCGGCGTCCTTGAACGCATCGACGCTGTAGTAGAGCAATGGCGTGGAGTTCTGGAACGGCACGCCGTAGACGTGTCCCTGCTCGGTCGCATTCAGCTTCAACGCCGGCCAGAACAGGTCCATGAACTGGGCCGGCGTCTGGCCATCCCTGGCGATCAACTCGTCGAGCGGCATCGCGTCGTTGTTGATCGCGTACTCCCGGATGAAGTTGGCGCTCATGATCACCGCGCCGGGCGGATGACCGGCCTGGATGGCCGCACGCGTCTTCAGGTTGGTGTCGTCATAGCTGCCGGTATAGACGGCGGTGACATGGATATCGGCGTGATCCTTGTCGAACTGCTCGATCAGCCGCTGCATCTCGACAGCGAGCTTGCCCTGCACCGGGACCGGGAAGAACAGGTCGATGTCTGTCGCCGCCTGCGACGCACCCGACGCCATTGTCATTGCGAGGAGCGCAGCGAGGATGCAATCTCGTCCGCGATTGCATCCTCGCTGTGCTCCCCGCAATGACAGATCAAAATTACGACGCATGACCCTTTCCCCCTACTTGATCCCGGACAGCGTGAAGCTGGAGACGAACTGCCGCTGGAACACCAGGAACACCACCAGCAGCGGCGCTGCGACGAAAAACGTACCGGCGGCGATCACGCCCCATTCGGAACCCGCTTCGGCGCCCGAGGTGAACGACGCGAGTCCCACCGTCAGCACCTGATTGGCCGGCGACGATGTCGCCATCAGCGGCCAGAGGAATTCGTTCCAGTGTGCCGTCACCGACACGATGGCGAACGCGACGAGCCCGGGTCGCGCCAGCGGCAGCAGCACGCGGAAGATGATGGTGGGAAGCGATGCGCCATCGACCAGCGCCGCCTCCTCGTAGTCGCGCGGGATAGTGCGGAAGGTCTGACGCATCAGGAATACGCCGAACGCCGAGGCGAAATACGGCGCCATCACGCCCGGCAGCGTGTCGTAAAGATGCAGTGTCACCAGCGTCGTCATGTTCGGCACGATCAGGATGGGCGGCACCAGCATGAGCTGCAGCAGGAACAGGTGGAACAGTATGTTGCGGCAGCGGAACCGCAGCCGTGCGAAGGCATAGCCGGCCAGGCTGATCGTCACGCACTGGACGACGAGGATGCCGCCGCACAGCAGGACAGTGTTGAGGTACCAGAGCGGGAAATGCCCCGAACTCCAGGCTTCAGCGAAGTTGGCCAGGCTGAACGGCCCGGTGGGAGACAGCGAGGCGATGTCCGCCGCCCCGGCATCGCCGGGACGCAGACTCGCCACTGCCATCCAGGCGAACGGAATCGCCCAGAACAGCGCGGCGGCGGCGAGCAGAACCAGCAGGATCGGCGTCGTTCGGGATCTCATTTCAGGTTGATCTGAATCAATGCCGGCCTCGATCGCGCCGCTAATCTGCCCGCGAACCGTGACAGAGCAGGAGGCTCGGAATGAACGGCGTCATGATGGACAGGAAGTTCGTACTCGCGTTCAGGCTGCTGATGGGCTGGACGTTCCTCTATGCCGGCGCGTGGCAGGTCCTGTCGTCCGATTTCTCGGCGGCGTCGTTTCTCGCGCATACCAAGACGTTCCACGACGTCTATGCGCCGCTGACCTCGCCGGCGATCGCTCCGGTGCTGACATTCCTGGTGAGCTGGGGCCATCTGCTGATCGGTCTGTCGCTGGTCTCGGGCCTGCTGGTGCGGGTGAGCGGCGTGTTCGGTGTCGCGCTGCTGCTGACCTATTGGACGGCGCACATGGACTTTCCCTATATCGAGAGCCACGTGAACCTGATCATCGATTATCACATCGTCTATGCCACGCTGACCGCCTGGCTGGTCACGGTGAATGCCGGCCGCGTCTGGGGTCTCGACGGCTGGCTGGCGGATCGTCGTCTGCTGCCGGGCCATGCCGCGGCGATGGGCTGACGATGCTGCGGGTGCGGGATCACGACTCATAGTGGATCCCGCGCTCGAGTGAGCGCAACGACACGACGGAGAGCGCGAACAGGAAGGCGACGCTGACCACGGTTGCCGCCGATGCGAGCCCGATATCGTAGTTCTGATGCGCCTGCTGATAGATGTAGTAGAGCAGCAGCGAGGTTGAGTCAGACGGCCCGCCCTGCGTCATGACGATGACGTGGTCCACCTGGGTCAGGACATTCAGCCCGGCTATCACCAGGACAAAGGCGAGTGTGGGGCCGAGCAGCGGGAGGGTAACGCGCAGGAAGCGCTGCACGGCACTGGCGCCATCGATCTTCGCCGCGTCCAGCAGCTCCTGCGGAATTCCGGCCAGACCGGCCAACAGGAACAGCATATAGTAGCCGGTGTTCTTCCACACTGTGATCGCGATCATCGAACCGAGTGCGAGTGACGGATTGCCCAGCCAATTGGTCTCGGCGGCACCGAACCAGGCCAGGTAGTGATCCAGCAATCCGGCGCCGGGCAGAAAAATGAAAATGAACAGCGATGCCGCCGCGACCAGCGGGATCAGCAAAGGCAACACGATCAGCGTACGCAGGAATGCGGTGACACGGTTGCTCTCGCGCAAACCGAGGGCGAACAGCATTGCAAGCGTCAGGCTTGGGATGATGGTGCCCGCGGCATAGATCAGGTTATTGCGCACCGCGGTCGCGAAGTGCGGATCGGTGAACAGCCGCGCGTAATTGCCGAATCCCCAGGATGCGGCGCCGCCGAATGTGCGCACGGTGGCCGAACCGACTGCCACCTGCAGCACTGGCCAATAGGTGAAGGCCAGCAGGAAGATGCCGGACGGCAGCAGCAGCCAGTACGGTGCCCATGTCGAGCCCCGCCGCGCCCGCGGGTGGACGGCAGCAGCCCTCGCGACAACGCCGAGTGTCGTGGTGCTCATTCGGTCCACTGATCGATCCGTCGGCGCTGATACGCGGCCAATCATGAACCTCGCGTGGCAGGACAGAGACAGTTGTGTGACAGCGGAGCGTGGTGGCGGAGCTCAGAGCCCGTACAGCACCTGCGCATTGTCCACCAGCACACGCTGCCGCACCGCCGCATCGGGCACCCATTCGACGAACTGGTCGTACAGCAATTCAGCCTCCGGCGCCGGATCCATCTGCGGGTGCGGCCAGTCGGTGCCCCACACGCAGCGCTCCGGCGCGGCGGCGACCAGAGCCTTGACGTTCGGTGCCACGTCGTTCCACGGCTGTCCGGCCGACGAAACGCGGTAGCTGCACAGCTTGATCCAGATGCGGCCGCTGTCCAGCAGCCGCAGCAGCGCTGTGAACTGCGGATGCGCGGTGCCAAGTTCCGCCTTCACGCCGCCGCAGTGATCGATCGCCACGTCGACCGGCAGCTTCGCCAGGCGTGGCGCGATCGCGGCCAGCTTGTCGCCCTCGGCATAGATCTGGATGTGCCAGCCCAACGGCGCCAACCGGCGCGCCAGTGCGTCCAACTGTTCCTCGGGCGTGCCATTGCCGGACACCATGTTGAACCGGACGCCGCGCGCGCCGCGTTCATGCATTCGTCGCAGTGCCGCA
Source organism: uncultured Alphaproteobacteria bacterium (assembly GCA_963819855.1). Taxonomy (GTDB): domain Bacteria; phylum Pseudomonadota; class Alphaproteobacteria; order Acetobacterales; family Acetobacteraceae; genus JAMXLO01. The sequence continues at coordinate 390,807 of CAWFYC010000021.1, read as the reverse complement.
TCGTCGATGCTGTCGTCGATCACCACCACGGCACGTGCACGATGCAGGCCGAACTGCTGCACCGCATTCAGCGTCACCTCGTTCTGCGTGCCGTACACGCTGGCCTGCACCACCACCATACGGCCGATGCCGACAGCGTCGGCCATCGCAAGGTACTCGGGCACCAGCGCGGCCGGCGGGGTATAGGTGCGACCGGCGTCGAGCGGGAACCGGTCATACGGACCAAAGATATGGAAGTGGCAATCGCAGATGAGGGCGGGTGCCTGCCGCTTCGGTGGTCGCGTGGTGCTCATTGGCTTCCTCCTCGGTAGGCGATCCGCCAGATTGTCCCGTTGCCGTCTTCGCTGACCAGCAGCGAGCCGTCGTGTGCCACTGCGATGCCGACCGGTCGCGCCCATACCGCCTGATCCGAGGCGACAAAGCCGGTGAGGAAGTCTTCGTACTGCCCGGTCGGCCTGCCGTTGGCGAAGCGCAGCCTGATCACCTTGTAGCCGGTACGCCTCGCGCGATTCCAGGAACCGCGCAACGTCACGAACGCATCGCCGCGATACTCCGGCGGGAACTGAGTGCCGTCATAGAACGCGATACCGAGCGGCGCCGAATGCGGCTGGATCAGCACGTCGGGCAGCGTGACACGTCCCGCGAGGTCGCGGCGCTGTCCCCTGAGCCGCGGGTCCTCATGATCGCCGATGTAATACCAGGGCCAGCCGTAGAATGCGCCCTCGCGCACCGATGTCGCAAAGTCCGGCGGCAGATCGTCGCCCAGCCCATCGCGCTCGTTCACCACGCACCACAGCGCGCCCGTCACCGGCGCGATCGCCTCGGCTGAGCAGTTGCGCAGGCCGGAGGCGAAGATTCGCCGGTTGCCGCCGTCGGTATCAAATGCCAGCACGTCGGCCCGCTCCTCCTCGCCGGTGGTTGCGATATTGCTGGCGGATCCGACCGAGACGAACATCGTGCGTCCGTCGCGCGAGAACACCAGATCGCGCGTCCAGTGTCCGCCCCGCGGCAGGTTCGCCACCACCACTTCGGCCGGCCCGCGCGCCCGCAGATCGCCCGAGCGATATGGCAATCGCACCACCTCGCCGGACAGTGCGACGTAGACGTAACGCGGATCCGGGCCGGGCGGCCAGAAGCTGATGCCGAATGGCTGCGACAGGCCCTCGGCGAAGATGCTGGACTGCGCGGGGTGTGTCGCGCCATCCGGTGCCCGGAACACGCGGATGCGCGCGGCACCGCTTTCGGCAATAAATACGTCGCCATTCGGCGCCACGCGCAACGTGCGCGGCCGCTCCAGCCCGGACGCGAATTGGTCGACGACGAAGCCCGGCGGCACGCGAAGCGTCGCGCCTGCCGGGCGCGCAACGACCGAGGGAGCACGCCCTGCCGAGCCGGTGGCGAATGGCGGTGGCATCGCCTCGGGCGTGAAGTGCCGCACCACTCCGGGCGCATCGTCATGCCAATCGCCGTAGGTCGCGCCGGCCAACAGCAGCAGCGGCAAAACCGCGAGGCGACGCATCAATGCGTGGCGCCCTCGATGGCGTTTCGATGCGCCGCCAACAGGCTGGCTATCCGTGTCGGATCGGTGCGGCCCCAGCCGCATTCTGTGGCGACGCCGAATTGCCGTACCACCCTGCGTGCGGCGGCAATGCGCGCGCGGTCGCCTTCCGCGTCGGCATAATGGATCAGGCCGAGATACAGCGCGGTATCCGCCGGCAGCGACAACTCGCCGAGCGGGGCGAAATACCTATCGTCCGCGCGGTCCTTCGGCACCGGTAGATGCAGGAAATCCATCCGCCGGCGCAGGCCAGCTCTCAGATCGCGCGCCATCTCGACCATGATCGCCGTGTCCTTCGGCATGATCAGGTGTTCGTCGCGCGGCGAACCGTAGCAAAGGTGGTAGCCGCACTCGACATCGTCGGGTACCGCGTCGCCGAGCCGCGCCAGTTCGGCGGCGATGTCGGCCTTGTAACTGGGTGGGCGGTGCGGGAAATAGTGTTCGAACACCAGGACCTCCTGGCAGACGTCCCATTGGATCGACAGATCACGATGCGGGATAGTATCGGCGATATCGCGCAACGCCTTGATCAGCGCGCGTTCGTAGGCCGGCAGATAGGCGGCGAGCGACGAGGGGCTGACATACATGTAGCCGGACGCCATCGGCGTGGGCAGACAGACCTGGAAGCGCATGCCGGCGGGAATTTCACCGGCCTCGCGCAAGCGGCGGAAGGTGGCATAGGACTTGCGCGCCGCCGCGGCGTAGCCGGTGTCGAACGTCACTGTCGTCGGATCGACGCCGGACCGGAAGCGCAACCAGTCGGTGGTGCGAATCACCGCACCGTCCCATTGGCGGACTTCGAATGGCGGCGTGTCGGTGTCGGGTTCCATCGCGGGGTGATGCAGCAGCATCTCGCGCTGCCACCAGATCCAGCGGCCGCGATTGCCGGTCTCGCCGTCAGGGATGCGAGCGAGATGAGGGCCAAGTTCGCTTGCGACGGTGCGGAACACGGTCTCGGCATCAGGCAGCGGCACGCTGCCGATCAGTAGAGCGCCGGTCACGGCATTCATGGTATCGACCTCCGTTTCACAGCCCGACAGTGCGTGCTGCCGCAGCGTAACCGGTGCGGCGCTGCGGCGGCAGCGGATGGCGGCCGGCGACGCGTTCCAGCAGCAGCCGTGCATCGTCATGCAGGCCCGCCTTCATAGCGGCGTCGAGATAGAGCTGTTCCAGCACGTCCTGCTGCGCGTGGCTGCCGCCGAGGCGATACATACCGGCGAGTGCCGGACGCGTCGCCGCGACCGCCAGCGTGAATTCGCCGCGCGCGTGTGCCAGCACCGCCTCGCAGACCGGCAGCGCATAACGCGCAATCAACATTGCAGTGATTCCCGGGCTCTGTGCGAAAGCTCGCGTCGCCTCCAACATGCGATGTGCCGCGGCGTAGCGGCCGGTTGCACCGAGCGCCATCATCCAGTGCGGCAAGGTGAACGCGGACAGGCAGTCGCCGATCCGTGCCTCGGCGTGGTCCGCCAGTTCCTCCCAGCGATCGCCGACATCGGCGCCATGTCGTTGCAGCCGAAACAACATCGAGGCGGCGTTCTGCACGTCGATATAAAGGTCGGGCAGCGCCTCGGTCAGTCGCGACGTCAGATTGCGGAATTCGCCGTCGTACAGCGCCAGCACGCCATCCATGTCGCCGCGTTCCAGCCGGAACATCGCGGCGTGCCACCAGAGATGGTGGCGGAGGTTGTTCGCCTCGTCCCAGTTGCCGCGCAGACTATCGATCCAAACGATGCCCTCGCCTCGCCTGCCCTGCATTTCCAGCACATGCGCCACACCGTGTGCGGCCCACAGATCGCCGGGATCGCGGTCGATTGCAGTTCGGCCCGACGCTTCCGCCTCGGTGTAGTGGCCGCATTCCTCATGCGCGAAACAGCGACAGCCGAGGATGGCGTTGAAGCCAGGCAGATCTTCGCTCCAATGCCGTTCGACGCCAAGCACCGATGCCAGCATGGCATCCGGTCGCCCAAGCCAGAAATTTACGAAATGGGCCAGTCGGAAGGCCAGGATGTCGCGCGGATGCTGCGCCAGGATCTGTTCCCAGATGTCCGCGGCACGGTCCGGCTCGCCGTCGATCCAGCGCCGCAACGCCGCGACATGCGCACGTTCGCGCGGTGTCGCCTGTGCGGTGAGGCGCGCCGCATCCGCCGCGGCAACTTCGGCGATCGGCACCGCGGCCTGCTTGTAGGCCAGCATCGCGAAATAGCCCTTCAGGCAATGCGCCAGTCCGAACCCGGGGTCGGCCTCCAACAGCGTCGCCGTGCGCTGCGGAGTATCAGCGCGATAACCCAGATAGCCGACCAGCGTGTGGTCGAATGCCTGTACCGCCGCCGCGGATGCTGCCGTCACCTCCAACCCGTGAGCGTCTCGATGCATCGCTGCCTCTCGCCTGCCGCCGACGTTCAGCATGGCACCAATCCCCGCGCCTGGACACGCGCCGCGGCACAGGCAGAGGCTGGGCCCACGATGGTGGAAACGCTGATGATCGCCGTGTTCGGAGTATTTGCTGCCGCACTGCTGCGCGGCTTCACCGGGTTCGGTTTCGGCCTCGCCGCGGTGCCGTTACTCAGCCTTGTACTGCCGCCGGCCAAAGTGGTGCCGTTCGTCGTGGTGTTGCAGGTAATCGTTGGCGTGGTCGGACTGCGGAACGCCTGGCGGCTGTGCCACTGGCACGCGGTACGTGGACTGAGTCCGGGAATGGTGCTGGGCATACCGATCGGCATGGTGGCACTGACTGCGTTGCCCGCCGATCCGGTGCGGCTCGCGATCGGCGGCGTGATCCTTGCTTCCGTATTGCTCTTGTGGCGCGGGCTTCGGTTGCCGCCAAGTCCATCGCGCGGGTTGACAGCAACCGTTGGACTCGTCGCCGGCGTGATGAACGGGCTTGCCTCGATGGGCGGCCCGCCGATCGTGGTCTATCTGATGGCCTTGTCACGTCGCGCGGCAGTCGTGCGCGCCACGTCCATCATCTATTTCATGCTAGCGGCGGTGCTGTCGCTGCTGCTGATGATATGGAAGGGCCTGATCGATCGCGACATCCTGCTATGGTCGCTCGGGTCGGTGCCGGTGCTGATCGGGGGAACCTATATCGGCAATTGGGGATTTAGCCGTTCGGCGCCGTATCACCACCGCATCACCGCTTTGGTGACGCTGTCCGTGCTGGCAGTTTTGCTGATCGCGCGCGGACTGAATGCATGGTAGCCGACCTGCTCATTCTTCATCAGAAGCCGTGTTTCTGGTCTGTTTGATTCGTGCGCGATGCGCCTTGGTCTGTAGCCGCCTACGTCGGGAGGCAAAGGTCGGGCGTGTGGCGATGCGCGGCACCGGCGGTTCCGCCGCACGTAGGATCAGTCGGATCAGCGAATCCAGCGCCGCCTGCCGATTGCGCTCCTGCGTGCGAAAACGCTGTGCGGTGATCAACAGATCGCCCTGCTGGGTGACGCGTCTGCCGGCGAGCGCACGCAACCGCGCCTGCACGTTCTCCGACAGACCGGACATCGCCAGATCGAACCGCAACTGCACCGCGGTTGCGACCTTGTTGACGTTCTGCCCGCCAGGTCCCGACGCACGCACGAAACTCTCGACGATCGCCTTCTCGTCGATCGCTATGGCTGGCGTGATCCGGATCATCCCATCGCGGACAACCGGCCGATGTCAGCCGCGCTTGCGGCGACCGGCGGCGCGCTTCACCGGCCTGCCGGCCTTCCGCCCGAGTCCGATCTTCTTGGCCAGCGCGGACCGCGTCTTCGCATAGTCCGGCGCCACCATCGGGTAATCGCGAGGCAGGCCCCACTTCTCGCGATACTGCTGCGGCGTCAGCTTGTGGTCGGTCATCAGATGCCGCTTCAGCATGGAGAAGCTCTTGCCGTCTTCCAGGCAGATGATGCGGTCCTGCCGGATCGACTGCTTCACTGGCACAGCCGGCGCCACCTTCTCTACCTGCGCCGGTTGTTGTCCGATGTTCAGCAACGCCCGGTACACCTCCTGAATCAATCCAGGCAGTGCATCCGGCGCGACGGAATTATGCCGCACATGCGCCGACACGATCTGGGCGGTCAGCCCGAGGACCTGGTCAGTCGATTCGTTCATTGTTCGCCCCTTCAACCCGCGCGGACACTAACGTTATTTCAGCAAATTTTGCTAGTGCCTTGTCAGATCGTAGAATTTCAGAGCTGTGCCACCCAGGATTGCATCGCGCTCATACGTGGATAGTGCAGCGAACAACGCGACAGCGGCCTCGCGCCAGCGTGCGTACCCGCCAGCCAGATTGACCACCGGCCAGTCGCTGCCCCACATCAGGCGCTCAGGACCGAAGCAATCCATGACAAAGTCTATATAACGTCGCAGATCATCCACAAGCCAATCCTTCGCAGCCTCTGTTACCAGGCCGGACAGCTTACAAAACGCCTGTGTCTCGCGCGCGACGCGGGCGATGTCGTCTGCTCAGGGTTGCCAGCCACCGGTTGCGATCGCGGGTTTGGCACAGTGGTCGATCACCAGTCGCAGTGACGGATGCCGCGCGCACAGTCGCAGCAGCATTCGCAGATGGCGGGGCTGAATTAATGCATCGAAGCACAGTTCCGCCTCGATCAGGGCCGCAATCGCCGGTAGGGCTTCGGCACACAAAAGCCAGTCGGTGTCCGCAATGTCCTGCAACATGGGCCGCAGCCCTTTCAGCAGCGGCTCGCGTGCCAGTGCCGCAATGCGGGCGGGCGCCTCGCGGTCGGCGAAATCCGCCCAACCAACGACGCCACGAACCAAGCCTGCCGAATTTTGCGCTACCTCAAGCATGAACGCAGTCTCTGCTTGGGTAGCTGCCGCCTGCACCAGCACGGTCGCGGTGACATCACCGAGCAGTGGGCGCAGATCATCGAGCATAAAGTCGCGATGGATCGGCAGGTCGGCTGTCAGCCAGCCATAGTCGCCACGCGCGATGCGCCAGACGTGGTGATGGGCATCGACGCGAATCATGTGGGCGCGTCCGGCGGCAAGACTCCCTTGGTCAGCAGGATGTTGCCATAGAACCGACGTTCGCCGGTCTGCACCACGGCGAACGCCTCGGCTGTGGCGCGGTAGAAGGCGTGCCGATCCAGCCGGGCCGGCGGGGCGAGATCGTTGTGCTTCAGGATGGTCGCGAATTCGCGCACCGCCTCCGGGATCATCGCGGCATCGCCGACGACCTGCATCACCGACACGGGATGTGGCTCGAAGTCGTCTATCGGCAGCACGGACAGTATCGCTTCCAGCACTGCGGGCGCCGCGACCCCTGGTAGCTGGATACATCGCTTCGCGTGGCTGAGCGCGGGGAAATTGGCATCCACGATGGCGATGCGGTCGCCGTGTCCCATGGCGGCGAGCGCGTGCAGCAGATCGGGTGACAGCAGCGGATGGATGCCTCGCAGCATGGACGGCCTCCGGATCGGACAGAGCAAAACTTAGGCAGCCGCGGGGATGGCCGCAATCACCGTTCGGTGGCAGGCTGGTCGCCAACATAGTGCCGCAGGAGACGAGGATGCCGGACCCCATCACAGGATTATGGGCGGCTGCCACGACGCCGACCGATACCGCCGGCATGATCGACCACGCCGCATTGGCGCGCCACGTGCAACGGTTGCTGCGTGCCGGCTGCGACGGGCTGGTGCTGTTCGGCAGTTGCGGCGAGGGACCATCGTTCTCAATCGCGGAGCGCCTGGCCGCGGCCGAGGCCGTGCTGGGCACCGGGGTTCCCCCGGCAAAACTGGCGTTGGGCACTGGCTGTCCCGCGATTGTTGATACGGTGACGCTGACCAAAAGTATGCTCGGTCTGGGCATTACGCGGTGTCTTCTGCTGCCGCCCTATTACTTCGCCGGCGTGTCGCCGCAGGGCATCGAGGACGCATTTGCTGCCGTTCTGGACCGCATTGCCGACGCGCGACTCAGCGCCTGCCTGTACCACATCCCGCAGGTATGCGGCGTGCCGGTACCGGCGGCTGTGCTGGGCCGCTTGCGCGCGCGCTACGGTGCGACGGTGTCGGGTGTGAAGGACAGCAGCGGTGACTTCGCGTCGTTCCTCGCGTTCCGCGCTGCGGCACCGGACATCGCATCGCTGGTCGGCGCCGAGGTGCTGATCGTGCGAGCGCTTGCCGCCGGCGGACGGGGCACGATCTGTGGTATGGCCAATCTGGTGCCAGCACTGCTCCGCCGTTTGTTCGACGATGCAACCGCGCAGGCGGCGATCGAGCAAGCCTGTGCACCGATCAACGGCATTCCGCTGCTGAAGGCAGCACTGGCCGCAATGACCGGTGAACAGATCTGGCGCAACATGCGCCCGCCGCTGCGTGCCGTCGATGCCGCCGCTGGCGCCGGCGTTGCCGCGTTGCTGGATAGGTTAGAGCAGCGGGCATGAGTGACGGCTCCGAATTTATCCAACGCGCGCGCGACCTGGCGCCGATGCTGGAGAAAGCCGGCGACGAGGTCGAGCAACGCCGCGAACTGCCCGAGCACGTGGTGGCGGCACTGATCGATGGCGGCTTCTTTCGCATGCTGCAGCCTCGATTTCTCGGCGGGGCGGAGATGCGGCCGGTGCTGTTTACCCAGGTGACCGAGGCACTGGCGCAGACCAACGCCTCTGTCGCGTGGTGCGTCGGGCAGAACAACGGCTGCTCAATGACCGCGGCATATCTCGACCGGGAGGTCGCCTGCGAGATGTTCGGTCCACCGACCGGCATACTTGCGTGGGGTCCGCCCGGCGCGGCTTACGAGGCGCAGCCGGTCGACAACGGCTACCGCATCAGCGGCAAGTGGCGCTTCGCCAGCGGCTGTCACCACGCGAAGTGGCTCGGCGCGCATATGCCGGTCGCGGGCACCGGCAAGGTGCGCACCATGCTGTTTCCGAAATCCAGTGTGCAGATGAACGACATCTGGCACACGATCGGCCTGCGGGGCACCGCCAGCGACGAATACGTGGTGAAGGATCTGTTCGTGCCGCAGCGTTTCTCCGCGTCGCGCGACGATCCGGCGGAGCGGCGGGAGGACGGGCTGCTATACCGTTTCACCAGCAACCAGTTGTATTCGTGCGGCTTCGCCGGTGTCGGTCTGGGTATCGCGCGCGGCACGATCGACGACTTCCTGAACCTGCCGGCCAACAAGGTATCGCGCGGCGCATCGAAGCCGATGCGCGAGAACAACGTGGTGCAGTCGCAGCTTGCGCAGTGCGAGGCACGCTGGCGCTCGGCGCGCGCGTTCCTGCACACGACCTGGGAGGCAGCGTGGGGTCACGTCGAAGCGACGGGCGCGCAGACCCCGGAGGACCGGGCGATGATCCGGCTGGCCTCCACCTGGGCGATCCAGCAGTCGCGCGAGATCGTCAACGCGCTGTATCATGCCACCGGATCGATGGCGGTGTTCGAGGAGCAGCCGTTCGAGCAGCGACTGCGCGACATCCACACGGTGGCGCAGCAGTCGCAAGGGCGGCAGCTTCACTACGAGTTGGTCGGACAGATACTGTTCGGCATGGAGCCGGAAAACGCATTCTGACGGAGGAACAACATGCCCGCGATGTCGCTCAACCACTACACGATCATGGCACGCGATCTGGACGCGACGAAGGATTTCTATACCGACGTTGTCGGTCTGGCGGTCGGCGACCGGCCGCCATTGGATTTCCCCGGCTACTGGCTCTACTGCGGCGGCGTGCCGACGGTGCACCTGGTCGGGCATCGGCCGGAGGTCGAGTCAATCAACGACGCGGCGACCGATCCGGCGAAAACCGGCCGGCTGGACCACATCGCCTTCGCCTGCGAGGGACTGAAGGACATGAAGGCAAACCTGGAGCAGCACAAGATCAAGTACAATGAGCGGGTGCTGCCGCGGCTAAACATGACGCAGCTGTTTTACTACGATCCCGACGGCATCGCGGTGGAGTGCAACTTCCCGGCGGCCGAGACGCCGGCGCACTGATACTGACGCCCCCTTCCCAATCCTCCCCCGCTTGGCGGGAGAGGGCGGATCGAGCGCTGAACTCGCTCTCCGCGAAGTTGGGGAGGGGGTGTTGATTATTCCGCCGCCAGCCTCTGCGCCCCCTGCTCCTTGATCGACACGCGCCAGTGGACGCGATCCTCGTGCGGCGGATAGTCGCCCGCCGCGCGGTGATAAGAACAGCGGTTGTCCCAGATCACGATATCGCCGACGCGCCACTTGTGACGGTATTCACCCTCGGGCTGAATCATATATCCGGTCAGTTCGTCGATCAGATCATCGCTTTCCTGCGGTAGCACACCCACAATCGACTCGATCTTGCCCGGATCGAAATACAGCGCGTTGCGTCCGGTCTCCGGATGCGTACGGATGATCGGATGGAACACCGGCTGCCAATCCCGGTCCTCCTCGTTTAGCAGTTCGCGGTGCTTCCTCCGCCCACCATAGGTGAACGCGCCCAACCGTCCGTCCAGCCGCTGCTTCAGTTGCTCCGGCAACGCCGCATACGCCGCATAGCCATCGGCGAACAGAGTGTCGCCGCCGGTGCTGGGAATCGCCAGGGCATAGAGCTGCGTCGCCTTGAACGGATCGGCATCATACGCACCATCCGTGTGCCAGCCCTCTGCGCCGCGCCGGTAGATCGCCTGGTTCAGTTTGCCATCGGCATCGAACTTGTCCACGCCGAGCAGCGTGATCTCTGGCACCTCCGGATGCCGCGTGCTCTTCGACGGATGTGGCACAACCAGGCCGAAGCGGCGGCTGTAACGCAAGAATTCCTCGATCGTCAGATCCTGATCGCGCACCACCATCACGTTGTGGTCGAGCCATGCCTGGTAGATCGGCGCAAACCCCGCGTCATCCAGTGTCTTCACATCGACGCCGGTCACCTCGACGCCGATCTGCGGCCCCATGCGACGGATCTCAACCATTGCCATGTTCCTCCTGCGTCGAACTACCGCGCCGCGCAATGAAATCCAGGGTCGCGTCCGCGGAGCGGTCGGCATGTGTCGCCGCGACGTGATAGGAATTTCCCGGCAGTACCAGCAGTTCCGAATCGGCGATCTGCTGCTGCCAGGCACGCGTTTCCTCGACCGTGGCCAGCCCGCTCTGCTCGGTGGTGATCACCAGTGTCGGGCAGGCGATCTTCGGCAGATCAGCGCGGATGTCGGCGCAGGCGATGGTGCCCATGAAGCCGATCTGTGTCGAAACAGCGGTGCGCCCCATGAATTTGCACCACCACTCGAAGCCCTCCGGCGGGAAGGCACCGCCGAGCCGGCTGCCCATGTTCTGGCGTGCCCAGTACTCCACGCCGCGCGTTTCGAAGTCCTGAATTAGCTCGGGCACCTTCTCGACGGCGCCGATGCGCAACGGCGGCGGCGTGCCGACAACGGTCAGTGTGATGACACGCTCGGACCGGCGGGCGGCAAAGGCGCGGGCGATCGTGCCACCGATCTTGGCGCCGACGAGGTGGAAGCGGGAGACGCCGAGGTGATCCATCAGCGCGCAGAAGTCCTCGGTCAGCCGATCGAGACTCCAAGGATAGTCGCGCGGCATCGCGGTCGACTCGCCGAAGCCACGCATGTCGGGCCGAACCACGCGGAATTGCCGTGTCAGCCTCGGCACCCAGGCATACCAGGCAAGCCCACACTCCGCGTTGCCGTGCAGCATCAGGATAGTCTGCGGCGCGCGCCAGGGATCGGTGAAATCGTTGACTTCGTAGTGCATGTCGAGATCAGCGGAGACGCGGTAACTGGTCATCCTGGTCATCTCCCTCGCATTGCACGGTAGTGGATGGATCGCTCAGGGGTCAAATTGGCAGCATTCCGTGCGTGCCCCTATACTGAGGATGAAGCATCCTGGGAGCGGCCCATGCATCTGTTCCAGCAGCACGCGGTCAACGATTTTGCCGCCGCGGCGGCCAAGATCCCGGTGATCGACTATGGCCCATATTTCGCCGGCGAATTCGGGGCGCTGCCGCGTCTGGCCAAGCAGGTTCGGTATGCCTGCGAGAACATTGGTTTCCTCTATGTGCTGAACCACGGCGTGCCGCAGGAGATCATCGATCGCGGTTTCGCGGCGTCGCGTCGGTTCCATGCGCTGCCGCTCGAGCAGAAGCTGAGTTTGCGGCTGAACCAGAACAACGTCGGCTACATGCCGATGAACGCTTCCGTGCAGGCGGCATCGCAGGTGCACAAGGCGACCAAGCCGAACCAGAACGAAAGCTTTTTCATCAGCCACGACCGAGGACCAGATCATCCGGACGTGCTGGCCGGGGTTTCCTTGCGCGGACAGAACCAGTGGCCGGACGGCATGCCCGAGCTACGGGTAGATATGACGGCCTATTTCCGTGCGCTCCGGGCCATGTGCGACAGGATGCTGCCGCCCTTCGCTGTGGCCCTCGACATGCGCGAGGATTTCTTCACGCCGTTCTTTGCCAACGAGGGCCATGCAAATCTGCGCTTCCTGCACTACCCGCCGCAGCAGGACATGAGCGAGAACACCTTCGGCACCGCGCCGCATACCGACAACAGCTTCATGACGGCGTTGGCGCGCACCGACGTACCGGGCCTCGCGATCCGCCTGCCGAGTGGCGAATGGTTCCCGCCGCCGGTGATCCCCGGCACGTTCCTGGTCAACCTCGGTAACATCATGCGGCGCTGGTCGAACGACCGGTTCCTGTCCACGCCGCATGGCGTGATCAACGAGTCCGGCACCGATCGCTACTCGATCGCGTATTTCCACAGCCCGAATCCAGAGGCTGTGATCGAATGTCTGCCAAGCTGCGAATCGGCTGACGATCCGCCGCGCTATCCGAAGGCGGTGTATCGCGACCTGGTGCTGGAGTTCTATCGGGCGAACTACTTCCACCAACAAGGCCACAAGTCCGAGGCCGCCGAACTGGCAGTGACTGAGTAAGCCGGAATGCCGTTTTCACGGTGACGCAATAGTCGGTGCACCGAGGGGGAAACATCATGGCGCGGGTCGATTGGCAGATCGCCAGGAACGTGTTGCTGCTGTGCTGTCTGCTGACTATGCCCGGAGCGGGTGAGCCACCGCAGCCTGGCAAGGTGCTCGACGAGGCGCGGCAGGCCGGCCGCAGCGCTGCGTCGCTGCCGCCGCCGATGGAAGACTACTTCCATGACATGGATGGCGGCACCGATCTAAAGGTGGACCCGGACACCAAGCTCAATCCGGTGCTCGGCCGCAACACCTGGCTGGTGTGGACCGGGGGGAACGACCGGTTCTGGGACAAAATGACCAGCTATACCTTTGGCGCCTTCGATCTGCTGAAGATCCTCGCCTACGACCCGAGCAAGCCGATCGATCGCGCCGAGCGCTGGAAGCGGCTCGGGTTGATCAATGAACCATGCATGGAAGCGCCCAGCGCACCTGATCCAAATCGCTTTGGCCTGATGTTCGACGTGCGCAAGGCCGGCTGCCCAGCCGATCCGTTCGAGGACGAGACCAAGTATCCCGGCGTGAAGGTCGGCGCGCGCGGCAATACCGTGCCGATCGGTTCGCTGTACGGCTATGCCAGCGGCATCGTCGGCCTGCGATTGTTCCCCAACCCGGACTTCGACGATGCGGCGAAGGCGAAATGGGATGCGGCGAAGTATTTTGGCGGCGACAATGCGTTGGTGCGGCCGTACCGCGTCGGCATGTCGTGCGGCTTTTGCCATGTCGGCCCCAGCCCGGTACATCCGCCGGCCGATCCGGCCAATCCGCAATGGGCCGATCTCAGCTCGACCGTCGGCGCGCAGTACATGTGGGTGGACCGCCTGTTCATCTACCGCGAGAATCCTGACAACTATTTCTTCCAGCTCGTGCACACCTACCGGCCGGGTGCGATGGACACGTCGCTGGTCTCTACCGACAACATCAACAATCCGCGGACGATGAACGCGGTGTACAGTCTGGGCGACCGGCTGACGCAGGCATTGCGCTGGGGACACGAGACGCTGGCCGGCGGCCAGCTCAACAACAAGCAGTTCAACGACTATCTCGCCAGCGGGCCGCTGACGAAATTCTTTCAGCGGCCAAACACCTCATGGACGCCGCGGGTGCTGAAGGACGGCTCTGACTCGGTGGGAGCGCTGGGTGCGCTGAATCGTGTCTATCTGAACATCGGGCTGTTCAGCGAGGAATGGCTGCTGCACTTCAATCCGGTCATCGGCGGCAAGCCGATCACGCCGATCGAAATCGCAAGCGCTGAGAAGAACTCCAGCTACTGGCAGGCGACGGAAGCCTGGACGCCGCATACAGCGTGGTTCTTCCTGCAAGCCGCGAAGCCGGACCGGCTGAAGGACGCGCCCGGCGGGGCGAAATACCTGACAACCGATGCCGCGGTGCTGGATCGCGGCAAGACGGTGTTCGCCGAGACCTGCGCGCGCTGCCATTCCAGCAAGCTGCCGAAGTCTGTCGTCGGGCTGGACCCGTCCGGCTGCGCCGGGCCTGGTTACATGCAGTGCTGGAACAACTATTGGGCGTGGACGAAGACCGAGGACTACAAAAAGCAGATGCGCGCCATCGTCGGCGCGCCCGACTTCCTCGACCACAACTTCCTGTCCACCGAGGCGCGCGTGCCAGTGACACTGCTGCAAACCAACGCGTGCAGTCCGCTGGCGACCAACGCACTGGCCGGCAACATCTGGGACAACTTCTCGTCGCAGTCCTACAAGACGCTGCCGTCGGCCGGCACGATAACGGTGCATGATCCGTTCACCGGCAAGTCGGCAAAGTACCCGATGCCTGCGGGCGGGCGCGGCTACACGCGGCCACCGTCACTGATCAGCCTGTGGTCCACCGCACCGTTCCTGCTCAACAACACAGTGGGCGAAGACGCGTTCGAGCAGGACCCGTCGGTCGATGCACGAATGCGGGTGTTCCAGGCCTCGATCGAACAGATGCTGTGGCCGGAGAAGCGCAAGCATGACCCGGTGTTGGGCAACAAGAATCCGGGCGACCCGATCTATGAGATCGATCGTACCACCGAGCGCAGCTACATCAGCATGCCCAAGGACTATGTGCCCGAATCGTTGCGCGCGATCTCGGCCAGGATGAGCCGGTTGTTGCCGTCGCTGTTCCGGCCCGACGGTGGCATCACGATCGGACCGTTCCCCAAGGGTCTGCCGGTCAACCTGCTCTCCAACCTGCAGCCGCTGTCGGAGAGCAGCAATCCGATCGATAAATTGCGACACGTCGAACGGATCCTGCAGTTGCTGGTCGATCTCAAGCTGTATCTCATCTCGCTGCCAAAGGATGCAACGGACGAGCAGATGGTGAGTGGTATCGCTAGTAAGATGGGATCGACGATCCTGGCGCTGAACAAGTGCCCGGACTTCGAGGTCAATCGCGGGCATTACTTCGGCACCGGGTTGGCCGCTGGCGAACCGGGGCTCAGCGACAGCGACAAGCGCGCGTTGATCGAGTTCCTGAAGACGTTCTAGCTGCATCGTCGTGGACGACTGCGACTACGCGATCGTCAGCTCGGGGCGAACGGCGGCACGCTGACGCGCGATCTGTTGCTGTCGCAGGATATGCGCGCCACCCAGCAACGCCGCGGCGAGAACGATGGTCAATGTCGAGACGGCAGCGATGGTGGGATCGATGGCGAAGCGCAGATCGTCCCACATGCGGCGCGGCAAAGTAATGGCACCCGAGCCGGACAAGAACAGCGCGACGATCAGTTCATCGAACGAGGTGATGAACGCGAACAGCGCACCGACCAGCACGCCGGGACGGATCAGCGGCAATGTCACCTGGCGGAAGGTTCCCCATGGCGTCGCGCCGAGACTGAGTGCGGCCTGCTCAAGCCTGCGGTCCAGCCCCGCGAGGCTGGCGCTCACACTGGTCACCACGAACGGCACCGCGAGACAGGTATGCGCGAGCACGAGGCCGGCCGGCGTTCCGACCAGACGATAGCGCGCGAATACATAGTAGATGCCGATCGCCACCACGATGCCGGGCACGATCAAGGGCGACAGGATCAACGCTCCGACGGCAACGCGCATCGCCCTCGGCAAGCGCGCCAGGCCGAGCGAGGCAAGCGTGCCGAGCACGGTCGCCAGAACGACGACGCAGCCGGCAATGGCGAGGCTGAGCCAGGTGGACGCCAGCCATTCACTGCTGCCCATATAGGCTCGATACCAGCGGATGCCGAATGCAGGCGGTGGGAACGTCAGATAGCTGGCCGACGAAAAGGACAGCGCGACAACGATGAGAATCGGCAGCGCCAGGAAAGCAACCACCAATACCCAGCACAGATTGAATGCAAGCCGGCCGATCATCGCGCGGCCGCGCGCAGAACGTCGCGCACACCCGGCAATCGCTGGAACAGCAGGATCAGCAGCAGCGTGGTGGCGAGCAGCGCGGCGGAGAGGCAGGCGGCGTACGGCCAGTTCAGCAGGTCCACCTGCTGCGCGATCAGCATCGACAGCATCAAATCGCGCGGCCCGCCGACCAGCGCCGGCGTGATGTAGAAACCGAGCGACAGCACGAACACGAGTAAAGCGCCGGCGGCGACGCCGGGCATCGATAGCGGCAGCACGACCTGCAGGAACACGCGCCACGGCGGGGCACCCAGACCCGCGGCCGCACGCAGCAACGCGCCATCGATCTGCCGCAGCACGCTGGCAATCGGCAGGATCATGTAGGGCAGCAGGATGTGGATCATCGCGATATGCACTGCGAACGGCGTGTTCAGCAGCTTCAGTGGTGCGTCGATCAGGCCCGTGGCGATCAGCGTCTCGTTGACCAGACCCCTGCGACCGAGCAGCACCATCCAGGCATAGCTGCGCACCAGCACGCTGGTCCAGAACGGCAGCAGGACGATGATCAGTACCAGCGTCGCGGCGCCATGCCGCAGACGCGACAGCGCGAGCGCTACGGGGTAGCCAAGCAGCAGCGCACCGAACGTAACGACGAGAGCGGTGCGCAGTGTTGCCCAGAATACCTCCAGGAACACGGCGTCTCCGGCTAGCCGGCGATAGTTCTCCAGCGTCCAGGTTGGATCGGCGATACTGCGCAGCAGCATCGACGCGAGCGGCAGCAGGTAGAACGCCACCATGTAGAGGGCAAGCGGTGCGACCAGCAGGAAGGGTGCAATGCGCAGCGCGGATACGCGTGGCAGCGGCACGGATGCGATGGAGACAGTGGCCATGCGTCAGACGATGACGGTATCGGCGATCGACCAGACGAGCTCGACAGGTTCGCCAACGACACGTCGGCGAATCGTGGCGCTGGACGGCTCCTTGAGGACAATCGAGGTGCCGTTCTCGCACTGGCACAGATAGCGACAGCGCTCGCCGGCGAATACGGCCTCGACAATCGTCGCCGTCATATGGTTCTGGCCGGCTACATCGCGCTGCGGTTCGGCGAAGTGAATACGTTCAGGCCGCGTCGCCAAGGTCACGGTCTGGCCGGGATACAGACGCGTCGTCGTTGTCGCGCGTATGGTTTCGCCGGCGCATTCGGCAACCATCAAGCCGTCTTCGCCACCGCGTACCACGCCTGGCAGGAAGTTGAACTCGCCGATGAACGACGCGACAAACCGGCCGCATGGTCGATCGTACAGGTCCTCCGGAGTGCCGACCTGCGCGATCAGTCCCTCGTGCATCACCGCCACGCGGTCGGACATGGTCAGCGCCTCTTCCTGATCATGCGTGACATAGATGAAGGTAATGCCGAGATCGGCATGCAGTCGCCGCATCTCCAGTTGGAGGCTCTCGCGCAACTGCTTGTCGAGCGCGCCCAGCGGTTCATCCATCAGCAGCAGACGCGGGTGGAACACGATCGAACGGGCCAGCGCAACGCGCTGCTGCTGGCCGCCGGAGAGCTGGCGCGGATATCGGGTCTGGTAGCCCGGCAACCGCACCAGTTCCAGGCACTCCGCCACCAGCCGGGCACGCGCGGCCCGGTCGATGCCGCGCTGCTTGAGCGGAAAGCCGATGTTCTCCGCCACCGTCAGATGCGGAAACAATGCGTAGTTCTGGAACACCATGCCGATGTTACGCTTGTGCGGCGGCAGCGCCACCACCGAGCGTCCGTCGATGGCGATGTCGCCTGCGGTCGGCGCTTCGAAGCCGGCGATCATCATCAGTGTCGTCGTCTTGCCGGAGCCGCTCGGTCCGAGCAGCGTCAGGAACTCGCCGGAGCGAATGTCCAGCGAGATGCCCTGAACCGCGCCGACATTGTCGAACCGCTTCTCGATGCCGGACAGGACGACGGAAGCACCCTGGAACGCCCCTGCCCGTCCCGTGGCCAGCAAGGCGGTTCCATCCATGTCAGGCCAGGATCCACTTGTTCCAGCGCCCGATCACCGTGTCGCGGTTGTCCACCCACCATTCGTAGTTGTACGGAATCAACTGCGACTTGATCGCCGGCGCGCTCGGCAATACTTCCAGTTGCTTCTCGGTGAGGTATTCCGCGGACTTGTTGTTGACGAAGCCGTATGGGATCAGCATCGACAGCCGTGCCTGCGAGATCGGCAGCGTACTGAACGCGATGAATTTCATCGCATTGGCCTTGTTCGGCGCATTCTTCGGCACCGCCCAGCAGTCGCGCTTCAGCAGTCCCTGGTTCCAGCTTATCGCCGCCGGCACACCCGCTGCCTGGATCGCCGCGATGCGACCGTTCCACACGGACGCCAGGACCACTTCGCGGTCGCTGAGCATCTGCACGGGAACGGCGCCGGTCTCCCACCACTTCACGACGCTTGCCTTGATCTTGTCGTAGCTGTCGAACGCCTTGTCGATATCGATCGGATAGATCTTGTCCGGTGGCACGCCGGCCGCCATCAGTGCGAACTCGAGTTCCGGTGTGCTGGGACCGGCACCGGTCAGCGTGCGGTCGCCGGGGAACTTCTTCACGTCCCAGAAATCCGCCCAGCCGTTTGGCGTCGCGCCCTTGAACGCATCGGTGCGATACGCCATCACCTGCGACCACACCAGCATGTCGAGCGCGTACTCGTAGCGATACAGCGGATCGATGTTGTCGACGTCGACCAGGTCGTAGTCGATCTTTTCGAAGTAGTCGCCCTTCTTCAGCATGTTTTTCACGCTTGAGCGGCCGAGCTGCACGACGTCCCATTCGACATTGCCGGTATCCACCATCGCCTTCACCTTGTTGAGGTCGGCCCCGGGAAAGTCGAGCGTCTTGATGCCGCTCAGCTGCTCGAACGGCGCGAAATAGGCGGTGCGTTCGGCGTCCTGCCCGGTGCCGCCATAGGCAGCGATGCGCACCTCGCCGCTGCCCTTCAGCTTGTCCGGGATCGCGGTGATCGATGGCATGTTCGGCGGCGGCGCGGATTGCGCGAAGCTCCGCGTGCCGCCGAGAGCGGTCATCCCCGCGGTAGCCCAGGCGGCAAGACCGAGGAAGCGGCGGCGGCTGTGGTCGGACGTGGTCATGGCAACGCTCCTGATCAGAGGTTACGTCAGTTTCTCTCCGGCACCGGAGCCGGAGAACGGCGTCGGTATCCACCATTCGTCGCCGCGCGCGGTGGTGATGTATTCGGGCCACCGCAGATCGACCGGCGGAACGAAGTCGCGAGGCAGCAGCGGCGCCACCCATTGTGTGCCGCCGACGCCGCCACCGGTGCGTTCGTTGAACTCCGCCTTGGCGCGTTCGAGGATGTCCGGATGTGCCAACAGATCGAGGAACGACGCAGCCAGCGTTTTCGCCGCGAGGAACAGCCCCGGATCGATCGCCGCCGGCAGACCGCCCAGCGCGTTGCGAGACCATGCTGGGTACTCGTAGCTGTCCGCGGCGGGACGCAGCGCCGGCCGCATGGTGAACACCCGTGCCGCCGGCGCGTGCCAACTGTATTCCACGTAATCATCGGCGCCGATATGGAACTGCCCTGGGGGTAAGCTGCGCCGTTGCAGCGCCTCGAACTGCTCCGGCGGGGTCAGACGCTGATTGTCGGCGGTGAACGGATCGTCCATCGGTGCGATCCCCAGGTTCGTCTGGATCGCCTTGCCGAATTTCCGTGCCTCGTCGTCGAACGCGGGCGCGCCGATCGCCTCCATGTTGCGGTATGCCAGATCGATCAGCGTGCTGTTCGCCAGGCCGACGCGGGTCTTCGTCACCCAGCGGACGGAAGCCTGGCAGCCGCATGACGCCGCGGCGTGGCTCGCATTGTTGGCCAGCACATTGAAGATCTGCTGCTGCACCGCGAGCGACGGCGAGCGCCAGGAATACTGGATCTGGCTGAACCGCGGCGGCAGGTTGTCCGATGTCGCGTCGCCGCCGGCCAGGATGAACTCGTTCAGCGTCCAGGCACCGGCGTGCGGATACATCGCCTCCTTGGTGTATTTGGTGGTGGTGTACATCAGGCACAGTGCGTCGATCGCGCCGGGACAGCGCGCCGCGGCATGCGCCGAAGTGCGGATCGGCAGCAGCGACTTGTCGATCCACTGCTCGGGGGTCAGCGTCTCAAAGGTGATCACGACGCTCCAGTAAGCGCCGCACTGGGTCTCGCCCTGTACCGTGTTGCTGGCGTGCGGATGATAGGCGATGAAGGCATCACAGCCGTCGTAGTAACCCTTGGCGGCGTGTACCGGCTTCGAGCCGCACACCTTCTCGGCCGGTTCGCCGAAGAACTTCAACGTGCCGCGCAGCCCATGCTGCTGCATCGCCGCCTTGGTCGCCAGGATGCCGGCAAGCGCCGCCGACCCAAGCGACGAATGCGGATCGGTGTGACCGGCGGTCCACGGATGCAGCCCTTCACGCGGCGCCTGGTACGGCACCACCTGCTGCGACTGGCCCGGAACCGCGTCGTACTCGGCGTAGCTGCCCAGCACCGGCGAGCCGCTGCCCCAGCTCGCGGCAAACGCGGTCGGCATGCCGCCCGAGCCCTGCTCCACCGCAAATCCCTCGGCGCGCAGCAGCTCGCAATAGGCGCGCGCGGATTTGTATTCCCGCCAGGCAGGCTCTGCGAAGTTCCAGATCGCCCTGTTGAAGTCGGACAGACGCGTGCGGTTGGCCTCGATCCAGGCGACGGCCGACTGCTGTGTCGGGTTCAGCGCCATCCGGTTTCTCCTCCCTCAGAATTCAAGGAGGTTATCGCGGAAGTGTCGATGGGTGTAAGCCGATCGCACCAGCCCGCGATCCTGCAACGCCGGCACCAGGCCGTCCTCCACTTCCGCCAGGGTGCGGCGATTGACGTTGGGCAGCGAGAACAGAAATCCGTCGCCACCGGCTGCCTCCATCACATCGCCCATCTGTGCCGCGACCGCGTCAGGCGTGCCGACCAGTTCGACCGACAGCGCCGTCGTGTTGTGCTCCAGCATCGCCTCGCGCAGCGTCTTGCCGGCGCTTTTTTGCCGAAATTCGTCGAGCGTCTGTTGATGCCCGTTGGTCGTGACGTCGTCCGGCAGCGGCTGGTCGAGATCGAAGCGCCCGAAGTCGATATTTGTCACCTTGCCCAGATGCGCCAGCCGCTGAGGAATCTGCGCCTCGGCGCGCGCGACGCGCAGGCGCTTCTTTTCCTGTGCCTCCACCGCCGTCTCGCCGATGATCGGCGCCACCAGGAACAGCACCTTGCACGCATCGGGATCGCGGCCGTGCGCCACCATGCGCGCCCGCACATCGTCGCGATACGCCTTCATGCCGGCCACGCCCTTGGTGTGCGCGACGATCGTGTCGGCGTATTGCGACGCGAACTGCCGCCCGCGCGGCGAACCGCCGGCCTGCGCGATCACCGGCTGGCCTTGCGGACACGGGCCCGAGTTCAGCGGCCCGCGCGTCTGGTAGAACCGGCCTTCGAAGTTCACCGCATGGACCTTGGTGTGATCGACCAGAAATCCGCTATGCCGGTCGGCGATGATCGCGCCCGGCTCCCATGACGCCCAGAGCCGACGGCAGACCTCCATGTATTCGTCGGCCATGTCGTAGCGCAGGTCGTGTTCCGGCATGCCCGGCAGGCCGAAGTTCATCGCCGCAAAGTCCGAACTGCCGGTGACCGCGTTCCAGCCGATACGCCCAGACGACACCTGGTCCAGCGTCGCGATCAGCCGCGCCAGCAGATACGGCGGATAGGCGTAGGTGCCGAAGGTCGGCACGATGCCGATGCGCGACGTCGCCTGCGTCATGATCGAGGCCACTACCGACGGGTCCTGCCGCGGCACAGCAATGGCGTGCTTCAGGTAGAGCTCGGTCGAACCGCCCCAGCTCTCGCCGACATACGATGAATCCTCGAGCAACACATAGTCAAAGCAGGCGCGTTCCAGACAGCGCGCCATGTCGACGAACAGCTCGGGCACCATCCAGGTGGTGCCGATATGTCCGGTCCAGCTCTCGTCCCAGGCCTGCACGCTCGAGCCTTGCAGGAACCAACCAAGGTGAAACGGCCTCGCCCCCATCCGTGCACTCCTTCGGCCGCTGGCCCTAAGTTTTGTGTGCAAGCAATGTGCCGTGGCCCTGTTCTTGCTCTTCCTGCCAATGGAAGCAATCGGCTCAGCTCGCCGCCGGCGCATTTGCCTCGATCCGGAACGAGTTCCGCCCCTTGCACAGGCTCTATGCCCAGGAAGCAGGCATGCTGCACGTCGATGCCGATCCGTATCCCTTCATCTTCCACCCGGTCTCTGCGGCGTTGGTCATCATCGACATGCAGCGTGACTTCCTGGAACCCGGCGGCTTCGGCGCCGCCTTGGGCAACGACGTCGCCCTGCTCCGCACCGCGATTGCCCCGACCGGGCGCGTCCTGAACGCCTGCCGCGCCGCCGGGATGATGGTGGTCCACACCCGCGAGGGTCACCGCCCCGACCTCTCCGACCTCGCTCCGGCGAAGCGGGCGCGCGGCAACCACGCTACCGGCATCGGCGATCACGGCCCGATGGGCCGCATCCTGGTGCGTGGCGAAGCCGGCCACGACATCATCCCCGAACTTGCCCCGGATCCCGGCGAGCCGGTCGTCGACAAACCGGGCAAGGGCGCGTTCCACGCCACCGACCTCGAAACGATGCTGCGCGGCCGCGGCATCGCACAGCTCTTCATTTGCGGCGTCACCACCGAGGTCTGCGTGCACACCACGGTGCGCGAGGCCAATGACCGCGGCTTTGATTGCCTCGTGCTGGAAGATTGCACCGGCTCCTACTTCCCCGAGTTCCATGCGGCCGGCATCGCGATGATCAAGGCGCAGGGCGGCATCTTCGGCTGGGTCGCGCCGTCCACCGCGCTGCTATCTGCATTGGCATGAACAGGAGACTGCCGTGAGCACACGAACCGCTGCTCCCTCCTGGTGGGTACCAGGCGACTGGAACGGCTTTTTCGGCCTGTTCACCAACGTCGCGCTCAACGTCATCGTACTGACCGGCCTTTGCCTCGGCGTGGTGAAGCTGCCCGATGACATCGTGTTCGGCCGTGTGCTTCCCGCACTCGGCATCGCGCTGCCGATCGGCAACCTGTTCTACGCCTGGCTCGCCTGGCAGCTCGCGAAGCGCGAGGGCCGCGACGACGTCACCGCCCTGCCGTACGGCCCCAGCGTACCGCACATGTTTATCGTCGTCTTTCTGGTCATGCTGCCGACCTATCTGAAGACGAAGGATCCGATCCTTGCCTGGCAGGCCGGCCTCGCCTGGGCGTTCATCATTGGTATCATTATCCTGCTCGGCGCCTTCGTCGGCCCGACGATCCGCAAATATACACCGCGCGCGGCGATGCTGGGCGCGCTGGCTGGCATTTCGATCGCCTTCATCTCGATGCGCCCCGCGGCGCTGAGCTGGCAGGTGCCGTGGCTCGCTTTCATCTCACTCGGCATCATTCTGGTGTCGTGGTGCGCGCGGGTGCGCTTGCCCTGGGGATTGCCCGGCGGACTCGCCGCGGTAGGAGTCGGAACCATCCTCGCGTGGCTAGCCACGCTGAGCGGCATCAGCCAGGTGATGGACCCGCACGCGGTCATCGTCGCATTCCAGAAATTCGGCGTGCACGTGCCGATGCCGTCCGCCGACTTCCTGGCTGGCCTTTCCGACATCGGGCCCCTGCTCGTCGTCGCCGTGCCGCTCGGCGTCTACAACTTCACCGAGGGCATGAACAACGTCGAAAGCGCCTCCGCCGCCGGCGACAACTTCGATCTGCGCAAGGTCCTGCTGGCCGACGGCATCGGCGCGCTCGCCGGCGCGGTGCTCGGCTCGCCGTTCCCGCCGGCGGTGTATATCGGCCATCCTGGCTGGAAATCGGTCGGCGGCCGCGTCGGCTATTCGCTGGCCACCGGCGTCGTCATCTCGCTGGTGTGCTTCCTCGGCCTGACCGCTCTGCTGCTGGCCGTCGTCCCGTTGGTCTCGATCCTGCCGATCCTGCTGTATATCGGCCTGGTGATCGGTGCACAGGCGTTCGAGACCACGCCGGCGCGCCACGCACCAGCAGTGATCCTCGCCATGCTGCCGAATATCGCCTCGTGGGCGCAGAGCCAGATCGATGGTGCGCTCGCCGCCGCGGGTACCTCGGCATCGCAGGTCGGTCTCGACAAGATGGCCGGCAACGGCGTGATCTATCATGGCCTGCAACTGTTCGGCGGCGGCGGCACCCTGGCAGGTTTGATGCTCGGCGCCATCGCCGCCTTCATCATTGACCGCAAATTCGATCGCGCTGCGCTGTACGCGATCGCCGCCGCGGTGTTGGCATTCTTCGGCTTCATTAACGGCACGTCGCTGGAATTCGCTGATTCGGCACCGGTGGCACTCGGCTATCTGTTGATCGGTCTGATGTGCCTGGGCCTTAGCCGCTATCCAGCCGCGGCCGAAATAACCGACGCGGAGGCACTCGCGGAGGAGTCACCGGCAGAGTAAGCGTCATGCTGCAATGGTGGACCTATCGCATGCAGCGACGCGGTGCCGCGTGACGCCACTCGAGGCCGCCGACACCGCGCTCGCGGCCGACCGCGGTCACGATGATCCGGCGATCTGGATCACCCGTCTGACGGACGAAGCGATCGTGTCGCGCGCCCGCCAACTGGAAGCGGAGGGGCCGAGAGGCCGCGCATTCTGGGGCGTGACCTTGGCGGTGAAGGACAACATCGATATTGCCGGGCTGCCGACCACAGCGGGCTGCCCCGGCTACGGCTATACCGCGACGATCACAGCCCCCGCTGTGCAGCGCCTGTTGGACGAAGGTGCGCTGCTGATCGGCAAGACCAATCTCGATCAGTTCGCCACCGGCCTCGTTGGAACCCGTAGTCCGTATGGCGTGCCGCGCAATGTCTTCAATGCCGACTACATTCCCGGCGGCTCGTCGTCAGGTTCGGCCACCGCTGTCGCCGCCGGCATCGTCCGCTTCGCCCTTGGTACCGACACCGCCGGGTCCGGCCGCGTTCCCGCGGCCTTCGGCAACATCGTCGGTCTGAAGCCGACGCGCGGCAGCGTATCTACGCGAGGCCTCGTGCCGGCATGCCGTTCGCTTGATACCGTCTCGATCTTCGCGCCATCCGTCGATGAAGCGCTGGCTGTGCAGCGCGTGATCGCAGGCTACGACACCGATGATACGTATTCGCGCGTCGCGCCGTTTGCGTATCTGCGGCGTGGCGTGGCGACGCCGTCGGCGCGGATAGCGACCGCCGAAACGGTAGACATCTCGCTGTTTCTGGAAATCGGCCGCCTGCTCTACGACGGCCCGTGGGTCGCCGAGCGCTCGGCTGCATTGCGCGACGTGGTGGAGCAGCGTTCCGACATCCTGCACCCGGTAACGCGCGCGATCCTCGAAGGCGGACTGAGCCGCCGCACCGTAGATGCATTCGATGCGTTCCATCGCCTCGCCGTGGCGCGCCGCGCGGCGGAGATCCTGTTCCGTGAGTACGACGCACTGCTGCTGCCGACGGTCCCGTTCTGCCCCACATTGGCCGAAGTGGCGGCGAATCCGATCGACGTGAACAGCCGCCTCGGCACCTACACCAACTTCGTCAACCTGTGCGACCTCGCCGCCATCGCGGTGCCGGCGGGTTTCGACAGCAACGGACTTCCGATCGGCGTGACGCTGATCGGACCCGCGTGGTCCGAGGGCAGACTTGCCGCGCTCGCAGATTCCATCCATCGCGCGAACGTCGATCGCGTCGGCGCGACACGCATGACGTTGCCGCCGCCTGCTGCTCCCGACCCGCTCGCCGCCGATGAAACGCCATTGTTCTGCATCGGTGCCCACATGTCCGGCCTGCCGCTCAACCATCAGCTGACCGAGCGTGGTGGCCGTTTCCTCCGTGCAACGCAGACCGCCCCGCAGTACCGGCTGTACGCACTCGGCGACCGCCCGGGCATGGTGCGCGCGGCTGATGGTGCCGCGATCGAGGGCGAAGTTTGGGCACTGCCCACATCTTCCGTGGGGACGCTGCTTGCCCGGGTACCGCCTCCACTCGGCTTCGGCACCGTGCAACTGACCGACGGTCCGTGCCTTGGCTTCCTGGCCGAAACCGAAGGTATCGTCGGCGCGCGCGACATCACCGGTCTCGGCGGCTGGCGCGCCTGGCTTGCGGCAACAGGACCAACATGAACCACAGCGACGAACTCGACGACTGGCTGGATGCCAACGCGGCGCTGCTCGGCATCACTATCGCCCCCGAGTGGCGGGACGCTATACGACTGCACCTGCGCATCACGCGCGACATGGCGCAGCGCGTACTGGACTTCCCCCTGCCGGACGATGCGGATCCGGCGCCGGTCTTTCACGCATGACAGAGCTCGCATGGACTTCGGCCGGCGCTATTGCGTCGTCCGTCCTGCGCGGGGGAGTCACTGCGACGGAGGTGATCGAACAAACGCTCGCGCGCATTGCCCGCCGCGACACGGTGCTGAACGCCTTTACCGCCGTCGCCGCCGAACGCGCCCGCACGCGTGCCGTGGCAAATCCGACGGGAACGCTCGCCGGCGTGCCGTTCGCGGTGAAGAACCTGATCGACATCGCCGGCCTGCCGACGCTCGCCGGCTCGAAGATCAACCGCGAGCATCCTCCGGCTACCGCCGACGCAACGCTGATCTCGCGACTTGAAGCCGCCGGCGCGATCCTGGTCGGCGCACTGAACATGGGCGAATACGCCTATGACTTCACCGGCGAGAACAGCCACGACGGCCCCTCGCGCAATCCCCACGATATTACGCGGATGACCGGAGGTTCGTCCGGCGGATCGGGCGGCGCGGTCGCCGGCGGTCTGGTGCCGATTGCGCTCGGTTCCGACACCAACGGCTCGATCCGCGTGCCGTCGTCGTTCTGTGGCATCTTCGGTCTGAAGCCGACGTATGGACGTTTGTCTCGCGCCCGCAGCTTCCCGTTCGTATCCAGCCTCGATCACCTCGGCCCATTCGCACGCAACACCGCCGATCTGGCGCTTGCGTATGACGCGATGACCGGACCCGACCCGCATGATCCCGTCTGCACCGACCGTGTCGATGAACCGGTCGGACCAATACTCGCCTCCGGTATAACCGGGTTGCGCGTCGCCAGCGCAGGCGGCTATTTCCGCTCCGGCGCCGGGCGCGAGGCGCTCGCCGCACTGGACGGTGTTGCAAACGCGCTCGGCGCAACACGGCAGATCGAAATCCCCGAAGCTGCGCGGGCGCGGGCCGCGGCGTATGTCATCACCACATCCGAGGGGGCTGCCCTGCATCTCCATCGCCTCCGCACGCGAGCACGCGACTTCGACCCCGATGTGCGTGACCGGCTGATCGCCGGCGCGATGATACCGGCCGCCTGGGTTTCGCAGGCGCAGCAATTCCGCCGCTGGTATCGCGATAAGGTGCTGCGTCTGTTCGAAGAAGTGGACGCTATAATCGCGCCTGCCACGCCCTGCGTCGCACCGAAGATCGGTCAGAAGACTTTCATGCTGAACGGGCAGGAAGTGCCGCTGCGGCCGAATATCGGAATCTATACCCAGCCGATCTCGTTCATTGGCCTGCCCGTCGTTGCCGTACCGGTGCCGCAGCCGGACGGCATGCCGATCGCCGTGCAGATTGTGACAGCCCCTTGGCGCGAGGACGTGGCGTTACGCATCGCCTATGATCTGGAGGCACGCGGTGTTGTGCGTGCACCGCAACCTCCGGAGTGACGACATGGAGATCAATTTACCCGAGGTGCGCGCCGAGGTCGAAGTGGCGTTCGCGCGCTACGAGGCAGCGCTGGCGAGCAATGACGTGGCGACATTGCAGGAGCTGTTTTGGGACAGCGCACACACCATCCGCTATGGCATCGCCGAGAACCTGTATGGCAGCGGCGAAATCGGCGCATTCCGTGCGGCGCGTTCGCCGGTCGGCCTGGCGCGGCGCATTTCGCGCACCGTGATCACGACCCATGGACGCGACTTCGCCACTGCCTCGACGCTGTTCGAGCGCGACACAGTACCCGGCAAGCTCGGCCGCCAGATGCAGACCTGGGTGCGGCTGCCCGAGGGATGGCGCATCGTAGCCGCCCATGTGAGTTTGATCGCCAGGCCTTGATGGGTTTCGCTTTCGCCGCCGCCACCCGCCGCATCGTGACCAGACACGTAGGATGGGCAGAGCGCAGCGAAACCCATCGTCCTGCCGTCGTCACGCTCACAGATCAGCATCCGGCGCCCTTTCCGCTTGCACCCTGTACGAAGCATACTGATGATACAAAGGTTCCGACATACGCGGAGGGGATGCGATGGACGGCCAGTTCGATCTGTTGTTGCGTGGCGGACGGGTGATCGATCCCGCGTCGGGTCGCGACGGCGTCGCCGATATCGGCATCAGCGGCGATCGCATCGCGGCGATCGAATCGGCGCTGCCCGCGGATGCCGCACGGCGAGTGATCGATGTCGCGGGGAAGATCGTCACCGCGGGCATGATCGACACACACGCCCACGTCTATCAGCACGTCACCGGGCGCTTCGGCCTGAACGCCGACATGGTGGGGGTGCATTCTGGTGTCACCACAGTGGTGGACCAGGGCGGGCCAAGCTGCATGACCATTCCCGGCTTCCGCCATTTCGTCGTCGAGCCAGCGGAAACCCGTGTGCTGTGCTTCATCTCCGCCTATCTGGTCGGCGGACTGGAAGGCCATCTGTATCCGGCGCTGTACGGCCCCGATCAGGTCGATGTGAAGGCGACGATCCGTGCCGGGCGCGCCAATGCCGATATCGTGCGCGGGGTGAAGGCGCATGCGGAAATCGGCGGTGCGTCACGCTGGGGACTGGAAGTGATCAAACTCGGCAAGCGCATCTCCAGCGAACTCGGCGTGCCGCTCTACATTCATCTCGGCCAGATCTGGCCGGTGAAAGATGGCGCCACCATCGATCCCGACGAAGTCGTGCGCGCGCTGATGCCGCTGATGGAACCTGGCGACGTGCTGGCGCATCCGTTCACCCGTCATCCGGGCGGCTTTGTCTCCACAGCCACAGGCGAGGTCCACCCGGTGGTCTGGGCGGCGCTGGAACGAGGGGTCACCGTTGATGTCGGTCACGGCTCGCATTTCAGCTTCGAGATGGCGCGCCGCACTATCGCTGCCGGTATCCGCCCGCACACGCTTGGCGCCGACATGCACGGCTACAACGTGCGCGTGCCGGGTGATGGCGACGCGGCTTCGCGCCTGGAGAATCCGTTCGCTGGTGTCGCGCCGTTCAATCTGACGCATGCGATGACCGAACTGCTGACGCTGGGACTGAGCCTGCCGGAGGTGGTCGCGACGGTCACCAGCAATCCCGCCCGCATGCTGAAGATGGAGGACAGCATCGGCGCGCTGCTGCCGGGACGCGAAGCCGATATTTCGGTGCTGGATCTGCTGCGTGGGCGCTTCACTCTGTCGGACAACAGCGGTGAGAAGGTGATCGCTCAGGAGATGCTGACTCCGGCCTTCGCACTGCGTGCCGGAAAGATGCTGGCGGCCGACAGCGCGCTGATCCCGCCGCCGGCATTGCTGGCAGCATGAGCGGCACCGCGCTCGCTGGCGAGATCGCTCGTCACACCATTCCGGCTGGCGGTCGCTTCTCCGTGCGGCTTGAACCTGGCGACCTGCTGCGCATTGTCGATACCCACGGCCAGCAGGCGGTCGATTTTCTGTGCTATGCGGCCGCGCTGCCAACCGATCGCTACAATGCAGCCAATACGATGAAGATCAACGGCAACATCTATCTGGGCAAGGGAACGAAACTCTACTCGGATCGTGCGCTGGCACTAATGCGGATCGTGGAGGACAGTTGCGGTCGCCACGATACGATTGGTGGCTGTTGCAGCGCGTGGAGCAACCTCGCCCGATACGGTGTGAAGGACACGCCCGGTTGCCATGCCAACTTCGTCGCGGAACTTGCGGCGTGGTCGCTGTCGCCATCGGACGTGGTGGCCAACGTGAATTTCTTCATGAACGTGCCGGTCCGCCAGGATGGCGGGATGGCGATCGAGCCGGGCCTGTCCAAGCCAGGCGATCTCGTCGAGCTGATCGCCGAGGTTCCGGTCATCGCGATGCTGTCCAATTGCCCGCAGCGTTTCAACCCCGCCGCGGGGTTCGGCCCAACACCGATCGAGGTCGTCATCCGACGCGAGTGAGGCCACAATGAGCGAAGAAAGCCAGGATCCGCGTCGGCCGCTGGTCATTCGAGGCGGGCTGGTACTGGACGCGTCAGGCTTTCTCGGTGGCGTCGATATTCTGGTGCAGGACGGTACCATCGTCGCGATCGGTACGTCCGACATGCCCGTGCCAGACGGGGCGGCCGTCGTCGATGCTTCGCGCCGCCTGCTGCATCCCGGACTGGTGAACGCGCACACCCATGGCCATGCCAATCTGGCGCGCTCGATGGGCGACCGCTTCACGCTGGAGCTGTTGCTCGCCGCCGCACCCCACATGTCAGCCTACGTCGGCATCGAAGAGAAACGCGTCTCCGCCACCATCGGCGCCGCCGAGATGCTGCTGAAGGGCTGCACTGCCTGTTACGATTTATTTGTGGAATTTCCGCTGCCGACCGAGGAGGGGATCGCCGCCGTTGTCGAGGCCTATGCGCAGGTCGGCATGCGCGCGGTGATCGCACCGATGATGGCCGACATGACGCTGTACGAGGCGATCCCTGGGCTGATGGAGGTGCTGCCACCGCATCTTCAGACTGCCGTCGCACCACTCGGCCTGCCGCCCTGGCAGGAGACGATCGAGCGGATGCGCGCGATCCTGCGTAACTGGCACGGCGATCGCACGATGGTGCGTCCGGCGGTGGCGCCGACCATTCCGCTGCACTGTCGCGACGAGTTCATGGTTGCCTGCCGCGATCTGGCGGGCGAATTCGATGTCGGCATCCACACTCACCTGGCGGAATCGAAACTCCAGGCAGTCGCCGGTGCGCGCCGTTACGGTCGTTCACTCACCGCGCACATCGAACATCTCGGCTTGCTGGGACCGCATTTCGTCGCCGCACATGGCGTGTGGCTGGATGGCGACGATATGCGGCGGCTTGGCGCGCACGGTGCCTCGGTCGCGCACAATCCGGCAAGCAACATGCGCCTGGGCAATGGCGTCGCCGATGCGGTGGGAATGCTCGGCGCGGGCGTCAATCTGGCGATCGGCACCGACGCCACGACGTGCAACGACAATCTCAACATGTATCAGGCACTGCATTTCGCGGCGGCGGTATCGCATGCGCGTGGTCCAGATCCGTCGCGGTGGATCACCGCGCCGCAGGTGTTTTCTGCGGCGACCAGCGGCAGCGCGCGGGCGCTCGGGTTCGAACGGATCGGCCGCATCGCACCGGGCTATGCCGCCGATATCGTATTCCTCGATCTCGACGCGCCGACCCTGATCCCGCTGAACGAACCGGCGACGCAGGTGGTGATGGGCGAGGACGGAACCAGCGTTGCGGACGTCATGGTCGGCGGCCGGTTTGTCGTGCGCGAACGGCGGCTGCTGACCGTGGACCTGCCGGCGTTGGCGGCGTGCGCCGCGACACTGCGCGCCGATATCGACGCGCGCAGCGTTGCCAGCCGGCGGCGATTTGATGCAGTCGCGCCGATCATCAACGACTTCTGTCCAGCACTGGCACGCACGGAGTGGCACATCAACCGATGGTGCGGCTGTTAGCCGCGCATTCCGATCACCACCGGCCGCCGGGTGATGTCGATCTTCGCCTCGATCCACTCGACGAATTTCGCGGTGGGATAGCTGATCAAGAAATAGATCACCGCCACCATTGCGAAGATCTCGAAGTGCTTGTAGGTGGCCGAAGCCAGCAACTGCCCGCTGAACATCAGGTCGCGCATGGTGATGACGGACACCAGCGCGGAATCCTTGAAGATCGACACGAAGAAGTTGCCGAGTGACGGAACGATGATGCGGAATGCCTGTGGCAGAATAATCCGCCGCATCAGCAGCCGGCGCGACATGCCCACCGAAGATCCCGCCTCCCACTGACCCTTCGGAATCGCCAGGATGCCGGAGCGAAACACTTCGGCCATGTAGGCGGCATAGTTCAACGTCAGGCCCATCGCACCGGACACGAACGGCGTCAGCACGATGCCGGCATAGGGCAGCACGTAGTAGATGAAGAACAGCTGCAGCAGCAGCGGCGTGCCACGGATGAACTGGATGTAACATGCCGTCACCGCCCGCAACGGCGCCACGCGCGAGAGCCGGGCGATGCCGATGGCAAGGCCGAACACCAGGGCCAAGGCGAACGCCAGCAGTGAAACCGCGATCGTCAGCAGCGCGCCCCGCAGCAGCGCCGGCAGGAACAAGATTATATCATCAAGCGAGAAGTACATCTGTCCTGCCGCGCCGTTGTCAGGCGTTCAATCGCGAACGCTAGTTGTTGTAGCCGCTAAGGCCCCATTTGGACAGAATCTCTTTCATCTTGCCGTTGTATTGCATCCACTGCACCGCCGAGGAGAACGCGGTGAGCCACTGGATATCGGCCTGGCGGAAGGCGTAGCTGCTGTAGCCCACCGGGTTCTTGAAGGTGTTCGGTTCATAGTCCTCGACCAGCTCGATCTTCCATTCCGGATGCTGTTTCATCAGCGCGGCAACCACCGGCTGGTCGAACAACGCGGCATCGGTGCGGCCGATTGCGAGCTCGGGGATGATTTGCGCCCAGTCCTTGTAGCCCTGAAATTGCACGCCGGGCACGGCCTGTATCCACTCGGCGTAGTTGGTGCCAAGCAGCGAGCCGATCGTGTGGCCCTTGAGGTCGGTCAGCTTGTGCAGTTTGTTCGGATTGCCCTGCGGCACCACCAGACCTTCCGCGTAGTAGTAAGTTCCCCAGCAGAAGTTCACGACCTTCGAACGGTTCTTCGTGTAGTGGATCGAATCGCCCACGATATCGAAGCGGCCATCCAGCAGACCAGGGATCAGTCCGTCGAACGTCACCGTCTGCACGTCGATCTTGTCGATCTTCAGCATCTTGGCGATGTACTTGATGATGTCGCCATCCAGCCCCGTCCACTCGTTCGTCTTTGGGTCGAGGAACGAATAGGGCCAGTCGTTCGAGGTGCCCACCACCAGACTGCCCTTCTTCTGGATCTTCGCCAGCGAGTCATCGTCCGAGTTGATCTTGATCAGCGAGAAGTCAGGAAACGTCGTGCTGTCCACCGGCGGCGGCGCGACCGCAGCGGCATGCGCGGTGCCGGTACCCGCCGCGAGCAATGCCGCGGTGCCGCCGATCGCACCGGATCGAATCAAGCCACGCCTGCCGAGCGGATTTGTTGTGTCAGTCATGGTGTGTTGCCCCCTTGTTGTGGTGTCACGATGCTTCGACGCTGCCGTTCCTGTTCAGGATCGACTGCAGGAACTGCCGCGTGCGCGGACTGCGCGGGTTGGTGAACACGGTGGCCGGCGGACCTTCCTCGACGATGGTGCCGGAATCCATGAACACGACACGGTCGGCCACGTCGCGCGCGAAGTCCATCTCGTGGGTGACCACGATCATGGTCATTCCCTCGCTTGCCAGCTGCCGCATCACGCGCAGCACGTCTCCGACCAGCTCTGGATCGAGCGCGGACGTCGCCTCGTCGAACAGCATCAGCTTCGGGTTCATCGCCAACGCCCGCGCGATCGCCACGCGCTGCTGCTGCCCGCCGCTGAGTTGATGCGGATAGGATCCCGCCTTCTCGGCCAGTCCCACCTTTGTCAGCAGCGCCAATCCCCGCGCCTGCGCAGCGGCCGCCGGTTCACGCAGCACATAGATCGGTGCCTCGATCACATTGCCTAGCGCCGTCAGATGCGGGAACAGGTTGAACGACTGGAACACCATCCCGATCTGCGCGCGGACAGCTTCGATCCGCCGGTCCGGATCCACGACGATCTTGCCGTGCTCCTTGTAGCGATACACCGGCTTCCCCTCGAAATGGATGGTGCCTTCGTCGATCGTCTCGAGATGATTGATGCAGCGAAGCAGCGTGGACTTGCCGGCGCCGGATGGGCCGATGATGCAGACCACCTCGCCGCGCGGTACCGACAGCGAAACATCGGTCAGCACCTCAAGTCGGCCGAACGACTTCCAGATGCCCTCCAGCCAAACGACCGGAGCGGCACCGTTGCCTGAGGCTGAAACGTTCACGGACCGATCAGCCTGAGCCCACTGTTGAATCCACCCGCCACGTTCGCCAGCCGCATCAACTCAGTGCGTTCTAGCACGAGATCGACGGCAGTGCCACAATCTCCGGCCGTACCGTCGGTGTGTCCGCCGGCCCAATGAACGCGGTACACCGGCGGCCTGCTCAGGCGTCGCGCTTCGACCACCAGACTGCCGCCGCGAACCGCCATCACATTGGGACTGAGCACACAGCGTCTACTGCTCGCTTCCCAGGGCAGCCCGAGGCGTGCGGGTTCGACGATCGCCGCACTCACCGACCACCGCTCGGTTGCCGCGGTGTCCGGCCTAAACACGATGATGCCGCCGACCGCCGGCCCGAACTGCTCAAGTTCCACCATGGCCGCGAGGCCTGTCGTCACCGTCAGCAACGCACCCGCCACCAGCGTCAGGATCACTGTGCCCAACGCTGGGTCGGCGTCCTGCCGAAGCGGACGCCCCGTCGTGTCGCGTCGCCTGCGCCACCAATGCGCGTTCATGCCGCCTCGTAGATGCCGACATGCAGGTCGGTCGGATACCAGCCGGCGACCGGGTTGAATTCCTGCGGACAGGCAGACAACGCGACGATGCTGTCGGTCCATGCCTTGAATACGACGCAGTCGCCGGCCTTTGAGGGATTATCGCCGGTCTCCACGCGCCCGTCGGGACACACCCCGACGTTCATGAACAGGTTCACCGGCTGCGGAATGTAGCGAACGCTGCCAAGGAACGGTGCCGTAACCTTGCGAAAATTTCCTGCGCAACTCGCGTGTTCTTCCTGGACGCCATACAACCGATAGCGGTGCTCGTCGCACGGAGCGGTCAGCAGGTCGTGCACGCCGCAGGTGTCCTGCACCAATTGCAGGATCGGCCGGCGGTGATTGGTGTGGAACGACTCGCCAGGCCGCGGGCATAGCCGGTTGATCCAGACGCGGGTGTGCATGGCGGACAGATGTTCGTCTGGATTCTTGGCATTGAAGGCCCAGAAGTCGCCTGCCTGCTTGCCGCACGGATCGACAATCTTGAGGAACTGGCCGGTGCGCACGGTATCGGCCCAACCGGTACGCGCTGCCACCACCGCATCGCGGACCAACCGCAGCCGCAGCGTGAGCTTGCCGTTCAGGTCGAGCGAGACGGTTTCGTCCATTGTCTGGGGTCGGAGCAAGGGCCATGCCACGGCGTCCGCCGTGCAAAACGGCATCACCGCCGCACTTTGCCCCGAATCTTGGCAAGGCATGACGGGATTTGGGGCTATTGCATAGAATCTGCCGTCAGTACTCGGTCAGTACCTCCCGCAGGGTCCGCCCGGTATAGGCAGTGCGCATCAGCCCACGACGCTGCATCGCCGGCACCAGGCCCTCTGTCACTTCCACGATGAACCGGCGGCTGGTCCGCTGGAACGGCGTGCTGATCAGGAAGCCGTCACCGCCCACTGCCTCCATGACATTGCCCATGCGCTCCGCGACCGTATCGGGCGAACCGACGAAATCCACCTCCGACCCGGGTGCCCCGAACCGCTCCATCGCAAGCTGGCGCAGCGTCTTGCCGCTGCCCCACTGGGCGAATTTGTCGAGCGAACCCTGCTCACCGTTGGTGGTCAGCCGCGGCAACGGCTGGTCGAGGTCGTATTTGGAAAAATCGATATCGGTCACCGTCGCGGTGCTGCCGAGAGCGCGCTCGATGAAGCTGGGCGACGAGACCAGCCGTTGCCGCCGCACCTGCGCCTCGTCATCGGTCTCGGCCAGGATCGGATAAATCAGGAACAGCACCTTGATGTCATCCGGATCGCGCCCGAACGACACCGCGTGGCGGCGCACGTCGTCGCGGTACTGCTTCATGCCCTCGATGCCGTTGGCGATGGCGATGATCGAGTCCGCGTGCCTGGCTGCGAAGGCGCGGCCACGCGGCGAGCCGCCGGCCTGCACGAATACCGGCTTGCCCTGCGGCGAGCGCACCGTGTTGAGCGGACCGCGACACCTTGAAGTACTTGCCCTCGAAATGGATCGGCCGAACCTTGCGGTAATCGGCATAGGTGCCGGTCGCGCGGTCCATCACCACCGCGTCCGGGTCCCAGGTGTCGAACAATTTGCACACCAGGTCGACGTATTCGTCGGCCATCTCATAGCGCTGTTCGCGCGGTGGCAGCTTGTCCAGGCCGAAGTTCTGCGCCGCGATGTCCTCGCCCGAGGTGACGATGTTCCAACCGAACCGCCCGCCGGCGATGTGATCCAGCGTCGAGCAAAGCCGCGCCAGCATAAACGGCGGATAAGCCAGGGTGGACATCGTGGCGACGACGCCGAGTCGCGTCGTCGCCGCGGCGATCAGCGCGGCGAGCGGTGCCGGATCGTGCTTCGGCACCTGCAACGCGTGTTTCAACGAGGCCTCGGCGCTGCCGCCATAAATGTCGGACACCATCAGCGTGTCCTCGATCATGATGTAGTCGAAGCACGCGCGTTCCAACGCCTGCGCCATGTCGACGTAGAACTTGCCGTCCCAGGGGGCGCCGCCGGCCGCCAGCGGATGGTCCCATTCACCCGGAGTGAAATTCATGAACCAGCCCAGATGAAGTGGTCCGACCGCCATGCCTGCGCCTCCTGCCCGGGGGATGCCGCCGCAATGCCAGCAATTCCCGGGCCAGCCGCCGTGGCACATGGGTTGCTTCCCTACCGACACGATCGCGGGAACAAAGGGAGCGACTTCATGCTGAGACGCACAGTGCTGACCGGGGCCGGTTCGGCTGCCTTGCTGGGCCTCGCGGGCACGCGGCCGGCGCGCGCCGACACGCTGGACGAGGTGAAGAAGCGCGGCACGCTGGTCGTGGGGATGGAAGCCGCCTACGTGCCGTACGAGTTCTTCAAGGACGGCAAGATCATCGGCTACGATCCCGACATCATCGACCTGTTCGTTCCCAAGCTGGGCGTGAAGGCGCAACTGGTCGACACCGCATGGAACGGCATCATCCCGGCGCTGTACGCCAAGAAGTTCGACGTCATCGTCTCCGCCATGACCATCACCAAGGAGCGGGCGGAGAAGGTGCTGTTCTCGATGCCCTACGCCGATGCGAGCAACGTGATCCTGCTGCGCGCCGAGGAGGACAAGATCAAGACCGCGGACGATCTGTCCGGCAAGATCGTCGGCGTGCAGATCGGCAGTGCCGCTGCCGGCATCATCAAGACCTTCGAGGACAAGCTGAAGGCGGCGGGCAAGCCTGGCTATTCGGACGTGAAGCAGTACGAGCACTACCCGGAGGCGTATCAGGACCTGCTCAACAAGCGCATCGATGCGGTGGTGAACTCCAAGTCCACCATGCTGGTGGTGATGAAGGACGCGCCCGGCAAGTTCAAGATGATCGGCGGCGTGTCCGACATCACCGCATATTTCGGCATGGCGTTCCGCAAGGAGGACGTAGCGTTCCAGTCCTTCGTCAACGAGCAGCTTGCCGGAATGAAGAAGGACGGCACGCTGGCGAAGCTACAGGAGAAGTGGTTCGGCTCGACCATGGACACGCCGGACGCGGTGCCCGAAGTCCTACCCTGACGTCATTGCGACATGCCCGACTTCGACTGGGGGGTCATCTGGTACGCGGCGCCCTATATGGTTCAGGGCGCCGTTGTCACGCTGGAGATCTCGATCTGCGCACTGGCGCTCGGCACGGTGGTCGGCATGGTGTGCGGGTTGATCAGCGTGTCCGATCTGACGATGCCGAAGGCGATCGTGCGCGCCTATGTGTATTTCGTGCGCGGCACGCCGGCGCTGGTGCAGATCTTCCTGGTGTATTTCGCGCTGCCGCGCATCGGTTTCGAGCTGTCGGCGT
Organism: uncultured Alphaproteobacteria bacterium; assembly: GCA_963819855.1. GTDB lineage: Bacteria > Pseudomonadota > Alphaproteobacteria > Acetobacterales > Acetobacteraceae > JAMXLO01. The sequence continues at coordinate 353,007 of CAWFYC010000021.1, read as the reverse complement.
TCTCCAGCGGCGTCGTGGCGCTGGCGTTCAACTCTGGCGGGTTCATCTCGGAAATCGTGCGTGCCGGCCTGCAATCGATCGATGCCGGACAGACCGAGGCGGCACTGTCGATCGGCATGACCAATCGGCAGTCGATCCTGTTCATCCTGCTGCCGCAGTCGCTGCGTCGCATCACCCCGCCGCTGACCAACGAGGTGATCACGCTGGTGAAGAGTTCATCGCTGCTGTCGGTGATTTCCATCACCGAGCTGACGCGTTCGGCGCAGGTGATCATCGCCGAGCGCTTCACGCCGTTCGAGTTGTATGCGGAACTGGCGGTGTACTATCTGGTGATCATCTCGGTGCTGGCGTGGTTCTCCGAGTACGTCGAGAAGCGGCTGCATGATTGACCTCGTGTCGTCATGCCCGCAAAAGCGGGCACCCAGCGGGACAGCACGCACTTTGCCGCCCTGGGTTCCCGCTTGCGCGGGAATGACGTCCGGCGCGGAAATGACAGGCGGGGCAGCGGCATGACCGCCTCTCCGCTGCTGCTGATTCACGGCCTGTCGAAGATCTTCGGCGACATCCCGGTGGTCGATCGGGTGGACCTCGCGATCGCCGCCGGGCGAGATCGTCATGGTGATCGGCCCCAGCGGCGCCGGCAAATCGACGCTGCTGCGCTGCGTGAACCGCATCGAGATCCCGTCGGACGGCGAGGTGCTGCTCGACGGCACCAACATGGCGGGCGAGGTCCGCAACGGCCGCCTGATCGCCGACAAACCGACCGCTACCGCGCGCAAGCGCCGGCGCATCGGCATGGTGTTCCAGCGCTTCAACCTGTTCGCCCACCTGACCGCGCTCGACAACGTGGCGATCGGCCCGCGTCGCGTGCTCGGCATGAAGCTCGCCGACGCCCGCGCGCTGGCGGCCGAGCAGCTTGCGCGCGTGCGCCTGTCGGACCATGCGATGAAGCGACCCGCACAACTGTCGGGCGGCCAGCAGCAGCGGGTGGCGATCGCGCGCGCCACGGCGATGCGGCCGGTGCTGATGCTGTTCGACGAACCGACCTCGGCACTGGACCCCGAGCTGGTCGGCGAGGTGCTGGAGGTGATCCGCGCGCTGGCGCAGGACGGCATGACCATGCTGGTGGTGACGCACGAGATGCAGTTCGCGCGCGAGGTCGGGACGCGCATGCTGTTCATGGACAGCGGCCGCATCCTGGAGGACGCGACCCCGGCGACGTTCTTCCGGCAGCCCGACCATCCGCGCGCGCGCGAGTTCCTGCGGCGGATTCATGCGCAAGTAGCCGGCTGAGGGGAGATGAGATCTGACGTTGCGCGTCGTTCGCCGGCTCTCCAGCCGGTTGCTCCGCAGCCGACGCTCGTGATAGCCGAACCCGGAATATTGTATGGTTGAATCTCGCGCGAGCGCGAAGGGTCTGCGGGCCAGCCCGGCATTTCTAAGCGACGGAGGCGAAATGGGCGATGCGTATCGGCGCTCGATAGGTTCCGAACAGCATCCCAGTTCGCTTGGCCGGCCCGCGCGTGAGGTATGGGCGGAAATCTGGGACATTATCGGGCCTCGGATCGTTATAGAAGCACAGCAGGTCCGGCCCCCACCACACGTACATCGGATGCCCGGTGTTGAGCAGCAGGCGGATGGCGGTGCGCGGTGGTTGGGGCCAGTGTTCAGGAGCCCCGAGCGCCGAGCTGTTCCAGTCATGGGCACGGATGAGCGTGTTGGGGCCATTGTTTGACCTAAACATCGAAATCGCGCCGCGTCTTCCGTCCGTGGAATCGGATCCGGCTCAGCTCGAATCAGCGTTGCTGAACGTCATCATCAATGCGCGCGATGCGATGCCGCGCGGCGGCGCCATCACCCTGACCGCCGGACGCGAGCGTGTCGGCCCTGGCGTCCTGGACCTGGCGCCGGGTGACTATGTCCGCCTCGCGGTCGTCGACCAGGGAGAAGGGATGAGCGAGGAGATCCTTGCGCGTGCCACCGAGCCTTTCTTCACGACGAAGGGGATCGGCAAGGGAACCGGCCTCGGCCTGGCGATGATTCACGGGCTCACGACGCAATCCGGTGGAACGTTGCGCCTCAAAAGCAGCGTGGGCGTCGGCACCGAGGTGGAACTCTGGCTGCCAGTGGCGGCAGGCAACCCCGCCAAGGCTACGATCGATGTGCCGGCGACCGGAGAGCCTTCCAGATCGCTTACAATCCTGGCGGTGGACGACGACGAGTTGGTCCTGCTCAACACTGCCGCGATGCTCGAAGAGCTCGGCCATACGGTCATCCAGGCCAACAGCGGCGAGGCTGCCTTGCGAGTGCTCGCCAGGACTGAAACGGTCGACCTGCTGATCACCGACCATGCAATGCCGAGGATGACCGGTGCGCAACTCGCGCAGAGGGTCGCCGCAGAGCGGGCGCATCTCCCGATCGTGCTGGCAACCGGTTACGCCGAGCTGCCATCCGGCGAGGGTGCGGGGCTGACCCGGCTCGCCAAGCCGTTCGGCGAAACGCAGTTGGCCGACGCCATCCAGCGCGCTTTGAAGGCTGCCTGATCGAGCCCCCACGAAGCATGATTTCGGAGTAATTCGAACCGTTGTGGATTTTCCGGTGTCGGTGTCATCAGCATCGTCCGACATATCCCGACTGTCCGCTGCTCTGGCGAGCTGTAGGTTCCTGCGCACAGGGGTTGTACCGTTGGACGTGGCCAAACATGCAAGCGCTCGCGAAGGGCATGGAGTCAACAAACACTTGATGACTACATCGCGGCCGGGAGCAGACCGATGCTCGTCGTCGATGCAGCGAAGGACAAGGCAGCACCAGTGCAGAACATTCTTTCGTTGCGGGACGCAACTTGGCGATCAAGTCCGGCTGGTCGAAATCGCCGGCGCTGGCCATTGCGTGCAATCGGAATGGCCGCTTGAGGTTGAGGCGGCCGTTCTGGCTTGGCTATCTGGTCATCAAAATGCCTGAACGGTGCCGCTCAACAGTCTATACATCTCGGTTTTCTGCATGTCACCCAAGCCTGTATCGCGCGCCCAAGTTGCTGTTATCGCAGTGGACGGAGGGAAGTGCCTCGAGTTCCCCGTACTGGCCGCAACGTGGCGTAACTGCGATGAACAACGTGACGGCGCGACGCGCTGAAGAAGGCTGTGAATGCCTGTTCTGACCAAATACTCCTGCGCGCTCTTCGTGCGATGCTTCCTGCTGCTTCGTGATGAAATCGACAGTTCATCGACTGTGCGGGCGTTCTGATGATTCTGTTCACGAAGAAACCGGAAGGATTGCACGATGACCACGGAGCAAAAGAAGATCTGCGCTTCGCTGATAATCCATCGCGAGTAACTGCGGGGTTCCGAATCGCCGCCGTGCTTCTGCTGGTGTCCTGGTCCAGCCATGCGCAACCAACCGAGCAGCTCGCCGGGCCGCTGCTGCCGCCGGTCAGCTCGGGCTGCATCTCATCGCCGTTCGGGCCGCGTATCCTGGCAAACCGGCCAAAAGCCGGCACCTACCACAACGGCATCGACATGCCCGCTCCTGCCGGTGCAGCGGTCCGCGCCGCGGCACCGGGAAAGGTGATGCGCATTCAGCGCAAGGGTGCCGGCGGGCTCGAGGTGATGGTGCAGCACGAAGGCTTCGTCGGCATCTACAGCCACCTTGGCATGGTCACGCCGGCGCTTGCCGAAGGTAAGGCAACGGTGGCCGCGGGGGAAAAGCTCGGTGTCGTCGGCCATTCAGGGCTGACCTACGGCATGCACGTCTACTTCGAGATGCTGCGCGACGGACGCCCGGTGGATCCCGCGCCATATCTGGGCGTGCCGCTATGCAATCCCCAGGCGCGCTCCCAACGTTAGCGGTGTATTAGCACCCATGCGGTCTGGTCCGGCGGTCAACCTACAGGACCGGCGCATTGCCCGCTCACATCAGGCACGCCCTCCACCCGCACCGGTGTGGACTCGACTCCCGCGGCTGGCTCTTGTTAGCTGCCGTGATGCGTGCGGCAGCCCTCCTGGTCGGACTGTGCCTCGCCTTCCCCGCCCTCTGCGCACCGCGGGAGGAATCCGCGTGCACTGGCATGACGTTGCCGCCGGAACAACTCAGCTACGTCTCCCGCGGCTTCGGCCATGGTCATACCGGCATCGATCTCATGGCACCGTACGGATCGCCGATCCGTGCCGCCGCCGGCGGCACCGTGGTCTACGCCGGCTGGTATTTCGCCTACGGCAACATCGTCGATATCCGTCACGCTGACGGACTGATCACCCGCTACGCCCACATGTCGGGGTTCGCGACCGGCATCGCTCCGGGCGTCCCGGTCGCGGCGGGCGCGGTGATCGGCCGGGTCGGCATGACCGGGCGCGCCCACGGGTCGCACGTGCATTTCGAGGTCCGCATCGACGGCCACGCGGTCGATCCGAAGCCGTACCTGGCGCTCGCTCCCTGCCCGCTGGGGTCGCCCGAGCGGCTGGAAGAGGCGCGCGCGCCGGAGGAGCCGCACCACCGGTAGGCCGCGTCAGCCGGTGCCGATCAGCAACGTCGGACTCCGGTCCTGCAATGTGCGCGGCCCCTCCACCTGAACCGCGCTCCAGCGCAGGCTGCCGACGGTGAAGCAGTCCGGACAGCTTGGATGCCACGACGCATGCGCGGTATGGCAGGCCTCGCAGCGCCAGGTCGGATCAGGATCGGCGATGGCGGCGCGGCGCAAGGCATTTCGCTGCGCCAGGCGGTGGACCTCGGTGTCTCCGCCTTCCGCCTCTTCGATCTCCGCCAGCAGCAGCCATAGCCGGCGCTGGTTGAGACCAGTCGCCGCCGCGGCCTCGGCGTGACGGCGGGCCTCGCCGGTCAGGCCCGCCTCCAACGCCGTGCGCGCCAGCAGCAGACGGCTTTCGGGGTGATCCGGATTCGCGTCGGTCAGCCGCTGCGCGGCCTGCGTGCGCTGCAGCGGATCGCTGACCGGCGCCAGCGCGAAGTCCGCCAGGTCCGGGTGCGGCGCGATCGCCCAACTATGGCGGATCGCGGCGAGCGCCCGGCTCTCCCGCCCTGCTGCACGCAGGCGCGTTGCATAGGCCAGCGTCGCCGGTGCCAGCGACGGATCATCCTGCCAGGCCTGCTTCGCCAGGAGCAGCGCCCGCCCGGGGTCGGTCGCTGCCTCTGCCGCGGCAGCGGCGAGCGCCGCCTTGGGCGCATCGGCGTCGGCCAATGCAAGCGCGTCCGACCACTCACCGGCCTGCACCGCGAGCCGGGCTCGCTCGCGCCGCAGCCACGCCGCGCCCGGTTCCACTGCTTCCGCCTGCCGAGCCAGTGCGGCCGCCGCGGTCCAGTCCTCGCGCTCGATCGCCTGTCGCAACAGCCCGCGCAGGCCGAGGAACGCCGCGTCGCCGCGGTCGGCCAGGGCGCGGTACGCCGTTTCGGCTTCGTCGGCGCGGCCCGCAATCCGCCCTGCCTCGGCCGCCAGCAGCAGGGTCGCCGGCGTGTCGCCAAGCAGACGACGGGCGCGGCTGGCCTCGCGACGGGCATCCCCGGTCTCGCCGGCTGCCAGCGCCAGCAGCGTGCGGGTGACCGCGACGTCGCCGCCGCGCCGCCGCCGCGCGGCCTGCCGTGCGCGCAAGGTGCGCGGCAGCCGGACCAGCGCACCGAGCAGCCGGAATGCAGCGTACAGCAAGGCAAACAGAACCAGCAGGCCGAGCGCCACGACCGGCACGGGGGCCGCGAAACTGATGTCGCCGATCTGGGCGCTGACACGGCCGGGAAGGCTCGCCAGCGCCCACGCGGCGGCAAGCACCACGGCCGCCACCAGCAGCACGAGCAGGATGCGGCGCATCAGCCGGACGAAGCCCAGGCGGTGAGCGCAGCCCTCGCCTCCAGCAAGCTACGCGCCTGGGCGAGCCACGCCGCCATGGCCTGCGCTGCCGCCCCCTGCAACGTGGCAACCGCCGCCGTCGCCGCCGCAAGGTCGCCGGCGTCCAGCGCTGCACGAGCATGCTCCAGCACGCCTGCGGCCGGATCGCCAACCAACACACGGTCGCCCTGGCGGATGGTGACGAGATCCTGCGCCTCCGCCCACAGGCGTGTCAGCAGCGGTTTGCCCTCGGTGTCGGGATGGGCGGCGGCAAGGGCCTCGCGCGCAGCCGGGGGAAATGTTAGGCGCAGTGCGGCCTCGGTGGGCGGGTTGGCGTCGGCGAACCGCGCAAGCGCCGGTGGCGCACCGGGCAGATCGCCGAGCTTCTGCCCGGCCGCCAAGGCCAGGCCGGCCGCCTGCACCAGTGGGATCCGCCGAGCAGATTTTTCATTGGCGGCGAGGCGGAGTTCGTCCGCTTCCTGTCGGCGGGACAGCTCAGCGATCCTTGCCTCCAGCGGCGCCAGGTTGGGTGGCTGCCGCTGCTCCAGAGCCGCGAGGCGCAGCTCCAGCGGTGCAAGGTCGGGCGCCGGCGCAGACGGTCCGCCCTGCGGTACCGGGCGCTGCTCCAGTGCAGTCACCCGTGCGCTTAACGGCCCAAGATCCGGGCTCTGCGGCTGCGGACGCTGCTCCAGCCGCGCCACGCGGGCTTCCAACGCGCCAAGCTGGTGCGCCAGGGCTTCGGTCGGCTCGGTGGAGGGCGGCGCAACGGCGGGATGTTGCCAAATCCAGATCAGTCCTGCCACCAGGATCACGAATCCGGCGCCGGTCAGCCACGGCAACACGGGGCGCCGCGTCGCCAGCGGTTCGGGCGCGTCGTCTGCCGGTTCGGGAGATGGGGCGGCCGGGTCACTCATCGCAGCAGCGCGAGCATCGCCTCCTGATTCGGCTGAGCGGCGACGAGAATCCGTCGCCAAGGGAGCGGCTGTAATGCCACGGCGGCGGGCCGACCGATAGCCAGCGCGTCCACCGACTGGACCGCCTCGTCCAGCCGCGCGGTCCGCAGCAGTCGGACACAATGGCGTGCGGTTTCCGCCGAGAAATGCATCGCAGCGGTCAGTCCGCCGGAGGCGAATGCATCGCGCGCGATGGCTGGCAGGTGCGCCACCAGGATGGTGGCATAGACGATCCGCCGGTTGACGCTGAAGCCGTGCGCCCGCAGGTCAGCCGCGAGCACCTGGCCCTGACCGCGGGCGGAGGCCAGCAGGAGTGGGCCAGCGTGACGGTCGCAGCGCTGCGCCACCAGCGTGGCCAGCGCGGCAGCGTCGCCATCTGCGCTGACCACCTGGGCGAAGCCGGCCGCCCGGGCTCGCGCGGCGGTTGCCTCCCCGACCGCATAAAGCGGCAGGTGACGATGACTTGCCGGCAGGGACGGAATGGCGTTGCCACTGGTGGCCAGGATGGCCTGTACGCGCCCGGACGGCGGCAACGACCCGCGCAATGGTCGGATATCCAACAACGGCGCGACGATGGGCCGGTAGCCCAGCGCCGTGACACGTGCCGCGGTTTCGCTGGCGCCCGGCTCGGGACGGGTGATCAGGACACCGGCGACGGAGTCAGACAAAGATATCGTGCGGGCTGGCGGCGCGCAGGCTGGCGCCGAGTTCGCTGCCGATCCTCGCAGCGTCGATCACCGCCCCGTGCTCGCTTCGCTTGATCAGGAACGAGCCGTCGCCGCGGGCCACCAACCCGGTCAGATGCAGCTCACCGTTCGGCAGCAGCCGCGCGTGGCCGCCGATCGGTGTGCGGCAGGAGCCGTCGAGATGCATCAGCAGGGCGCGTTCGGCCGTTGACACGGCCTTCGCCTCGGGGTCCTCGATGGCGGCAAGCAGTTCCAGCAGTTCGGCATCGTCGGCGCGCACGGTAACGCCGACGATGCCCTGGCCGGCGGCCGGCACCATGGCGTCGGGGTCGAGCACACCGTTCGCGCGCTCGGCCAGCCCGAGACGCTTCAGGCCGGCATAGGCGAGCAGCGAGGCGGTGCAGTCGCCTGCGGCCAATTTGGCGAGCCGGGTCTGCACATTGCCGCGCAGCGTGACGATCTCCAGATCCGGGCGCGCGTGCAGCATCTGCGCCTGGCGCCGTACCGAGGAGGTCCCGATGACCGCACCCGCCGGCAAGCAGGCGAACGGGTCGGCGGGATCGACCTGCGCGTCAACCGAACCCAGGATCAGCGCGTCCCGGGCATCCTCGCGCTTCAGCGTGCAGGCGAGCACGATGCCGGATGGCAATGCGGTCTCCAGGTCCTTCAGGCTGTGCACCGCGAAGTCAATGCGGCGGTCGGCGAGCGCCTCGTGGATCTCCTTGGCGAACAGGCCCTTGCCGCCGATCTCGGCCAGACGGCGGTCCTGCACCGCGTCGCCGGTCGTGCGGATGGCATGCTCCTCGAACACGTTCATGTCCCGGAGCACCGGGCAGAAGCGGGTCAGGACCTCGAGGAAGCCGCGCGTCTGGATCAGCGCCAGGGGCGAGCCGCGGGTGCCGACCCGCAAGGGCAGCGCGCGGGCATGGGACTTAACTGGCGGCATGGCAGCGGTCATGGCCGCGTCCTATTACTCTCCAGGGCAACTGGAAAGAACGGATTCTTGCTGATGGGCCCGGTGCTGGGCATCGAGACCTCGTGTGACGAGACGGCGGCGGCGGTGTTGGACGAGGACGGGGCCGTGCTTGCCGAGGCGGTGCTGAGCCAGGAACGCGAGCATGCGCCCTATGGCGGCGTGGTCCCGGAGATCGCCGCCCGCGCCCATCTGGCGTTCCTGCCGGACCAGGTTCGCGGGGTGATGGCGCGCGCCGGGCTGGGGTTTGCCGAACTTGGTGGGGTGGCGGCGAGCGCCGGGCCAGGGCTGATCGGCGGGCTGATCGTCGGCAGCCAGTTCGCGAAAGGGGTCGCGATCGCGCACGGGCTGCCGTACGTGGCGGTGAATCACCTGGAGGCCCACGCGCTGACCGCCCGTCTGCCTGGCCTGGTGGAGGGTGGCGTGGCGTTCCCCTATCTGCTGCTGCTGGTGTCCGGCGGACATTGCCAGTGCGTCGCGGTTGAGGGCGTGGGGCGGCACGTGCGGCTGGGCAGCACAATGGACGATGCCGCGGGTGAGGCGTTCGACAAGGTGGCGAAGCTGCTCGGGCTGGGCTGGCCGGGCGGTCCGGCGCTGGAAAAGCTGGCGGCCGGCGGCGACGCGCGGCGGTTTGCGTTCCCCCGGCCGCTGCTGGGCCGGGCGGGGTGTGACTTCAGCTTTTCGGGACTGAAGACCGCAGTGGCACAGGAGGTGGCGCGGCATGGGCCTGGCGCTTTGCCGGTGCAGACCGCAGCGGATATCGCCGCGAGCTTCCAGTGCGCGGTGGCTGAGGTGCTGGCCGACCGGGCGAAGCATGCCATAGCGATGATGCGGGAGCGTGCGCAAGGCGCACGCGTACTGGTGGTCGCGGGTGGCGTGGCGGCGAATGGGATCATTCGTGTGGCGCTGTCGAACGCGGCCGAGGCAAACGGGTTCGTGTTGGTTGCGCCGCCAGTTCGGCTTTGCACTGACAACGCGGTCATGGTCGCCTGGACCGGTGTCGAGCGGCTGCGACTCGGATTGGCAAACGGGCTGGAGTTCGCCCCAAGACCGCGCTGGCCAATGGATGCGATTGCGGACCGTCCGCTGCCCCCTTTGGGTTCTCTTGCATGACCAAAACAGCACGCGCAGAGTTTCGGGCATGATCCATCAACGCCTGCCGCTCGCACGGATCGAGTCGATCCGCGTTGAGAATTACCGGGCTTTACGTTCGATCTTGCTACGAGACCTTACGCCACTCACGGTCCTAATCGGTCCGAATGGCTGCGGCAAGTCCACGGTCTTCGACGTGTTCAACTTCATGTCTGAGTGCTTTCAATCTGGCCTGCGTTATGCTTGGGATCGCCGCGGCCGCGGGCGTGAGCTGAAGACGCGCGGCCAGGATAAGCCAGTTGTCATCGAACTGGGTTACCGGGAAAGTCCGGGGTCGCGGTTGATCACATACCATCTGGCTATCGACGAGCGGAATGGTGCACCGTTTGTCTCGGAAGAATGGTTGCGATGGAAACGGGGTAGCTACGGGCAACCGTTCCGCTTCCTGGATTATCGGAATGGTCAGGGACGGGTGATCAGCGGAGCCGCCCCAGATGCAACGGCCGAGCGCGTCGACGTGCCGCTGCGTTCTTCAGACCTGATCGCAGTGAACACCCTTGGGCAGTTGGCGGATCACCCACGCGTCGCGGCATTGCGCGATTTCATCACCGATTGGTACGTGTCCTACTTGTCTATCGCGGATACGCGCGGACAACCCGAAGCTGGACCGCAGGAGCGCCTGAGCAAGAGCGGCGACAATCTGGCCAATGTTATCCAGTACCTCGCCGAGCGACACCCCGATCGGCTGGCGGAGATCTTTCGGACCCTCAGTCGGCGTGTGCCCCGGCTCGAGCGCGTATTGGCGGAAGAAATGTCTGATGGCCGCCTGCTGTTGCGGATTAAAGATGCTCCGTTCAAGGAGCCGATCCTGTCTCGCTTTGCCTCTGACGGTACTCTCAAGATGCTTGCTTACCTCGTCGTGCTTTATGATCCAGAGCCACCGCGCTTTATCGGGATTGAGGAGCCGGAGAATTTTCTGCATCCGCGCCTGCTGGAACCTCTCGGCGAAGAATGCCGAAAGGCCAGTGGTCGAGGCCAGCTTCTCGTCACAACGCATTCTCCGTTCTTCCTAAGCGCGATGCGTCCCGAGGAGGTTCGCATGCTATACCGCGACGAAAGCGGATACACACAGGTCAGGCGCGCGTCTGACATCGAACGTGTCAGCGAGTTCATGCAGGACGGGGCGCTCCTTGGAGATCTATGGACAGAGGGACAGTTCGGTGTCGGAGACCCACTGATCGCCGCTGGCGAGCCGACCGCGCCATAGGACCGTGCATGCCGCTCTCGCGTATCGAGGTCTTGGTCGAGGAAGTCTCGATGGAGACAGTGCTCCGCATTATGGTACCCAGAGTGGTAGGCCCAGTGTACTGCAACTTTCAACGATTTTCCGGCAAGCCAGCGTTGCTTCGCAATTTGCCACAACGACTACGAGCACTTCGACGCATTTCCGAACCAGATTGGCTGGTACTCGTGGTAATTGATCGTGATCGAGACAATTGCCTGCATCTGAAGGCAAGGCTTGAACGCGAAGCGGCTTTGGCAGGACTGTCTACTCGCGCGAGCAACCCTGACGGTCGAATAGCAATTGTAAACCGTATAGCTATCGAAGAACTGGAGGCTTGGTATTTTGGTGACTGGCCTGCTGTTATTACAGCGTATCCACGAGTACCCGGCACCATTCCTAACCGAGCGCCGTATCGTGATCCGGATGGCATCGCCGGCGGGACATGGGAATCTTTCGAGCGTGTCCTGCAGCAATCGGGTTACTTCTCCGGCGGATTGAGGAAGATCGAAGCAGCGGAGCAGATTGCGCCACATATGGACCCCTCCCGCAACACGTCCCACAGCTTTCAAGTGTTCCGCGATGCGCTGATAGAAGCCGCCCAGTGAACTACCGCCACGCCTTTCATGCCGGCAACTTCGGTGACTGCGTTAAGCACGCCGTGCTGGTGTGGCTTCTGCGCGCACTGCAACGCAAGCCGGCGTCGCTGTTCGTCCTGGATACGCATGCCGGGACCGGCTGTTACGACCTCAATGCTGAGCCGGCCGCGCGCACCGGCGAGTGGCAGAACGGCATTGCCCGGCTGTTGGACGATCCGCCACCGGAACTGGCGGACTACGTGGACCTGGTACGCGCGGTCGGCCTGTACCCCGGCTCGCCGGCGATCGCGCGTGCCCTGCTTCGGCCAGACGACCACCTGACTTGCTGCGAACTGCACCCCGAGGACATCATCGCTTCTTCGTCGCCGCTTCGCAGGCGATCCCCAGGTCGCGGTGCATCACCGCGACGCGTGGGAGGCCCTCGGCGCCCTGCTGCCGCCAAAGCAGCGCAGGGGCCTGGTGCTGATCGACCCGCCGTTCGAGGACCCGAGGGAGTTCGCGACTCTGACGCGCGGCCTCGCGACCGGCTGGCAGCGGTTCCGCACCGGCGTGTATGTCGCCTGGTATCCGATCAAGCAGCGCGCGCCGGTGCGGCAGTTTCTTGAGGACATCCAGCAGAGCGGCATTCGCGACGTGGTGACGGCCGAGCTGTGCCTGCGCGAACCGGTCGATCCCGCCCGGCTCAATGGCTGCGGCGTGCTGGTGGTGAACCCGCCGTTTCGCTTCGAGCAGGAGGTTCCGGCGATCCTTGCGGCGTTGCTCGACCGGCTGGGCGATCGCGAACCCGGTGAGACCGCCGCGGTCAGGCGGATCGTCGATGAGTAGTGTCGCGGTGATCGGCGCCGGCGCCTGGGGAACCGCGCTCGCGATCCAGGCCGCGCGGGCCGGCAACAGCGTCACCCTGTGGGCACGCGATCCGGCCCGAGCCGCAGACAATCGCGGCCAACCGCGAGAACCCGCACCTGCCCGGCATGCGGCTGCCGGAACCGATCCAGGTAACGTCCGTGCCACCCAATGCCACCGATCTGGCTCTGCTGGCGGTACCCACGCAGCATCTGCGCGACGTTCTCGGGCACCTCGCACCCGGGCTCGCGCCTTTGGTGGTCTGCGCCAAGGGCGTGGAGCAGGCCACATTGCGGCTGCCGCTGGAGATCGTCGCGGAACTGCGCCCGGCGGTCCCGGCCGCCGTTCTCACCGGACCCAACTTCGCCCACGAGATCGCCGCCGGATTGCCGGCCGCCGCGGTGATCGCCGCCGCCGATCCGACGCTACGCGAGACGGTCGCCGCACAGCTCGGCACGCCCTCGTTCCGGCTTTACGGCAACGACGACCCGATCGGCGCGCAGGTGGGCGGCGCGGCGAAGAACGTGATCGCCATCGCGGCCGGTGCGGTGATCGGCGCGGGCCTCGGCGAGAACGCCCGCGCCGCATTGATCACGCGCGGGCTGGCGGAGCTGTCGCGGCTCGCCGTGGCGCTCGGGGGGCGCGCGGAGACGGTGATGGGGCTGTCGGGGCTAGGCGATCTGCTGCTGACCTGCACCGGCGCGGCAAGCCGCAACTACAGCCTTGGCCTCGCATTGGGTCGTGGCGAGCGGCTCGCGGACGTGCTGGCGGCCCGCAGCTCGGTGACCGAGGGCGTGGCCACGGCGCCCGCCCTGGTGGCACGCGCCCAAGGGGTGGACCTGCCGGTCTGCGTCGCGGTCGGCATCGCTGCTGGCCGGACGCACCACGCTGGCCGAGGCGATCGCCGCCCTGCTGGCGCGTCCGCGGCGGGACGAATGATCCGCGGCGTCCTCACCATCGGCGGCTGGACCATGGCCAGCCGCATGCTTGGCTTTGCGCGCGACATGCTGATCGCGGCGATGCTGGGTGCCGGTCCGATCGCCGACGCGTTCTTCGTGGCACTGAAGCTGCCCAACCTATTCCGCCGCCTGTTCGGCGAGGGCGCGTTCAACGCCGCCTTCGTCCCCGCATTCTCCGGCATGCTCGCCGCCGAAGGCCGTCCGGCGGCGCGCCGGTTCGCCGAAGAAACGTTCGCCGTCATGGCGTTCTGGCTCGGCGCGCTGACCATCGCCGGCGAGCTGTTCATGCCGCAGATGATGGCGGTGCTGGCACCCGGCTTCGCCGCCATCCCGGAGAAGTTCGAGCTCGCGGTCAACCTGTCGCGGATCACGTTTCCCTATCTGCTGCTGATCTGCCTCGCCGCGCTGGTGTCGGGGGTGCTGAATGGGCTCGACCGGTTCACCGCGGCGTCTGCGTCCTACGTGCTGTTCAACGTCGTCTCGATCGCCTGCATGCTGTGGCTGACGCCGTACGTGCCGACCGTCGGGCACGCGCTGGCATGGGGCATCACCGCCTCCGGCGTGGCGCAGCTTGGCCTGCTGCTGTGGGCACTGCGTCGCGCCGGCATGGGGCTGTCGCTGCCACGTCCACGCCTTACGCCGCAGATCCGCGTGCTGCTGGGGCGCATGTTGCCGGGCTTGCTGGGCGCCGGCGTGACCCAGCTTAATCTCGCCGTCGACGTGATCATCGCCAGCCTGCTGCCGGCGGGCACCGTGTCGCTGCTGTACTACGCCGATCGGGTCCAGCAACTGCCGCTGGGGGTGATCGGCACCGCGGTCGGCACCGCCCTGCTGCCGCTGCTGTCGCGCCAGGTGCGCGCAGGCGAGGCGGAGGCCGCACACGCGACGCTGAACCGCGCGATCGAGTACGCGCTGTTCCTGACGCTTCCGGCCGCGGTGGCGCTGATCGTCAGCGCCTACCCGGTGATGTGGGTGCTGTTCGGCCGTGGCGCATTCGACGCCGAGAGCGCGCGTCTGTCGGCGCAGTCGCTTGCCGCCTACGCGGTCGGGCTGCCGGCGTTCGTGCTGGTGAAGGTGCTGGCACCGGGCTTCTTCGCGCGCGGCGATACCGCAACACCGGTGAAGATCGGCGTCGCGGCGGTGGCGCTGAACCTGGCGATGAATGTCGCCTTCATGGTGCCGCTACAGCACATCGGTCCGGCGCTGGCGACCAGCCTGGCGGCGATCTTCAATGTCGGCTGGCTGGGCGTGGTGCTGGCACGGCAGGGCCATCTGCGGCTGGACGCGCAGGTGCGCCGGCGCAGCGCACGGATGGCGGCAGCAGCGGCAGTGATGGGTGCGGCGCTGGCTTTGGCGCAGCATCTGCTGTTCGCCGTCGAACCGCATGGCCTGATGCGGATGGCGGCACTGGCGACATTGGTCTGCGTGGGTTTGGTCGCTTATGGCGCCGCGGCTGTGGTGTTCGGCGCCGGCGACTGGCGGGCACTCGGCAGGATGATCGGGCGGAGAACCGCGCGGCGGGCATGATTTCCGGCGAATCGCCGGTGCGAAGTAAGCATAAGGCACACAGGCGCTGAGAGCGGGCACCAATGGACGATCTCACCGGCGGACGAAACGTAGCCGAGCAGTTCCTGCCCCTCACCGATGCCGCGACGCCGGATTTGGCAGTCGAGCAGTCCGATGAAACCCTCTGGGCCGATCGTGTCCGAATGGCCTTGGCTCGGCATCCGGACACTGCCACGGGCGTCGCGGAAGACGCCCTGCGGGCCCACCCGGGCGAATTCGAACTGCTCCTGCTGGCAGCACTCGCGGCATTGGCGGCAGGTCAGCCGGTTCGCGCGCATGCGTTCCTCAAACGCCATCAGAAGCGCTATGTGCGAAGCCGGGCCGTCAATTTGCTGACCGCACTTGCATTCGCACAACAAAGGCAATTCACCCGCGCCTGGGCACTGCTGTGCGCCGACGGGACCGAGACCTTTCCCATCGCCGCGAGCTGGTTCATCGGCCCGCAAGCGATGCTGGGCTGGCTGCGCGACCGACTACTGGAGATTCGCCTTGAGCAAAGGCGCCCCGGGCCACCACCACGCGCGCCGGCGAAACCGCCCGCGCCGCGCCCGCAGCGGGCCGGCGTTGCCCCAGCGGCACCCTCGATCTCGGTCCCCGATCTGCCGCGGCTGGACGCGAACTTCGACATGCAGGTCGAAATCGCCAACCCGCAGACCATCGAGCTCGACGGTGCCGCAACGGACACCGGCTGGTTCAGGCTGCGCAGCGAACTGATCCGGCTCAGCCTGTTCGAGGGCTTCGACGAACTGCTCTGCCTGCCTGCGCTGCGCGGCGTCGACACGCACTGGTACCAGGTCGAGACGGTACGCAAGGTGCTGAAGCAGTACCGCGGCCGCGTGCTGCTGGCCGACGAGGTAGGGCTCGGCAAGACGATCGAAGCCGGCATGGTGCTGAAGGAATACGCGCTGCGCGGCATGGCCGAACGCATCCTGATCCTGACGCCTGCCTCGCTGGTCGGGCAGTGGCGCGACGAGATGGACAGCAAGTTCGGCATCGACTTCGCCACCAGCCACGACACGTTGCTGCGCAGCGACCCGGTGCGGTTCTGGGCGCAATCGCGGGTGATCGCCTCGATCGCTGCCGCGCGCCGCAAGGAGCATGCGGAGCTGCTCGGCGGCATGCGCTACGACGTGATCGTGGTCGATGAGGCGCATCACCTGCGCGACCAGTCGAGCGCCAGCTATCGGCTGGTCAACAGCCTGCAGAAGCGGTTCCTGCTGCTGCTGTCGGCGACGCCGGTGCAGAACACTCTGCTGGAACTCTACAACCTGCTGACCCTGCTCAAGCCTGGCATCTTCCGGACGCAGAAGGAGTTCCGCTCGGTCTACATGGTGCCCGGCAAGCCGCGCGAGCCGGCGAACCGCGAGCGGCTGCGCGACCTGATGCGTGGCGCGATGGTGCGCAACACCCGTGCGCTGGCGGCGCTGCGCCTGCCGCGGCGCCATGCGTCGACGATGCGCGCCGAGCCCGACGAGATCGAGGCGGGCTGCTATCGCGATCTGTCGGCACTCGCGCGCGAGGTGGCGACGGGTGGCCAGCATCGTCTGGCGGTGCAGCATCTGCTCGCCGCGGCGGGTTCGTCGCCGGCGGCCGCGGCTGCTGCGGTTGCACGTTTCGTCGCGCGCCATCCCGAAGATCCGCGATGGGCGGCACTGCTCGACCGCTATCGTGCCCGCGCGGTCGGCGCCAAGCAGGCGGCGCTGCTGTCGTTGCTCAAGCAGAACCCCACCGAGAAGAAGATGGTGTTTGTCCACCATCACGATTCCATGGTGCATCTCGCGGACCTGCTGCGCCGGGAAGGAGCTGGCTTTGCCCAGTTCGATGGCGGCATGACCGGCCCCGCCAAGGACGCCGCGGTCGACGCGTTCCGCACCGAGGTGCCGGTGCTGCTGTGCAGCGAGTCCGGCGGCGAGGGACGCAACCTGCAATTCTGCAACACGCTGATCAACTTCGACATCCCGTGGAATCCGATGGCGATCGAGCAGCGCATCGGCCGCATCGACCGGATCGGCCAGACCCGCGAAGTGTTCGTATTCAACCTGGTGACGGCCGGGACGATCGAAGACGAAGTGCTGCGCATCCTCGATGAGAAGATCAACATGTTCGAACTGGTGGTCGGCGAGGTCGGCGCGATCCTCGGCGAATTCGAGGACCAGCACGATTTCTCGACCCTCGTGCTGGATGCGTGGCTGCGGACATCCGAGGAGGCGCGCGCCACGGCGTTCGCGGCGCTGGAGGGACAGCTGGTCGCCGCCAGGCAGCAATACGACGGCGCGAAGGCGCTGGACGAAGCATTGTTCGGGAACGAGCTCGATGCCGCCTGAGATCGGCCGCATGCAGCACTTCGTGGCCGATCTGCTGGCGCAGCAGAGCGCGCTGGTGGAGTTCATCGAGCCGGAAGGCCTCGAGGTGCTGGCGTCGCCACCGGTGCAGCAGGCGCTCGGCGTCAGCGAGTTCTTCCGGGTTGGCTTCGGCGCGACGCTGCCTTCCGGTGCGGCACGCGTGGGGATCGAGAGCGACTGGCTCGAGCGGTTCGGACACCTACTCGGCGAACACGGTCGCTGCGCGCGCCTGGTGCTGCATTCCGACGCCCGCGCGCCATCGGACCCGCAACGCGTGTTGGAGCACGCGTTGATGCTGGACAACGCGACGTTCCGGCTGCTCGACGTGGCCCCGTGTTGGACGCGCTATGTCGTGCTGGATTTCCGCTATTCCGCGGTGTCCGACGAGAAGCGCGATGGCGTGCTGCGGCTTGGCGTCAACCTGGCAACCGGCGCGCAGCCCGATGCAGTGTTTGAGCAGATGGCTCCCTGGCTGGTTGCCGACGACGTGCCAGCGGCGCTGCCTGCCGAAGCGGATCTGCCGCCGGATTGGCCACGGAGCCGGCTGCTCGAACTGGTGGACCGCGCCTTGCGCCCGCGGCTCGACACCGCGCTGGAGCCTTTCGTCAGGGTGCTGCGCCGGCGGCTCGGTCGCGATCAGGAGCGGCTATATACCTACCACAACGATCTGCATCGTGAGGCGGCGCGACGCCTCGCGCTGCTTGCGGCGGGCGATGCGGGTCGCCCACGGGAGGAACAGCGGATCGAGGCGATCCGACGGGAATATCAGGCCAAGCTCGACGATCTGTCCCGCCAATACGCGATGCGGGTCGCCGTCGAGTGGGTGCAGACACTCGAACTCGTCATGGCAGTACAGCGCTTCACGGTGCAGATCAGGCGCCGCAAGGCGGAGCGTGTGATCCATCTCGATTGGAACCCGTTGGCACGACGGCTGGAAACGCCTGCCTGCGAGTTCAGTTGCTCCACCGACCGGCCGCGGCTGGTATGCGACGATGCCCTGCATCTGGTGCGGGCCAACGGACTTGCGCCCTGTGCCGGTTGCGGCAAGGCGTTTTGTCGCGCGTGCCACCGGGAGCGTTGCCCCCGGTGTCAACGCGCGACAGGCTAGAGCGGCTTCAGGTAGAGTGGAATCGCGACGGGATGATGGGTTTCGCTGTATCGCTCTACCCATCCTACCGCAACGAGCGCGCCGCAACTCGTAGGATGGGTAGAGCGCAGCGAAACCCATATCGAGGCAGATGACTACACGGGTTTCCAGCCAGTCTAAAAATGCTCTAGCCCGAGCTTCCGGCGGGCGATTGCGATAAGCGGTTGAAAAGACTCGCGATGGTTGTTGGGGGCGTCTCATATGTAGCCATGTAACGCCCTATTTGAGACTTGTACTTCCTCGCCGGATGTGCGCATCATCCGGCATGTACATCGAAGCCGTTCCGAATCGGAACTCACCGCCTGCCATCCTGCTGCGCGAGAGCTATCGCCAGGACGGCAAGGTCTGTAAGCGCACGCTGTGCAACCTCTCCGACTGGCCGACCGCCCACATCGAGGGCCTGCGCGGCGTGCTCAAAGGCGGCACGGTGATACCCGCCGAGCGCGACGCCTTCACGGTCGTCCGCAGCCTGCCGCACGGCCACGTCGCCGCGGCGCTGGGCACCGCGCGACGGATCGGCCTCGATCGTATCCTCGGCGCTGATGGCGACCGCCGTCGCGATCTCGTTCTTGCCCTGCTGGTCAGCCGGATCCTCGATCCCGCCTCCAAGCTCGCGGTCGCGCGTGCGCTTTCGCCTGCCACCGCCGCATCAAGCCTTGGCGAAGCGCTCGGGCTCGGTTGCGTCGATGAGGACGAACTCTACGCCGCATTGGACTGGCTGCTGGAACGCCAGCCGGCGATCGAGGCCACACTGGCCAAACGCCACCTCACTCACGGCACGCTGGTGCTGTACGACGTGTCGTCCAGCTACATGGAGGGACACTGCTGCCCGCTCGCCAAGCGTGGCTACAGCCGCGACGGCAAGAAAGGCACGCTACAGATCATCTACGGTCTGCTCTGCGCGCCCGACGGCTGTCCGGTCGCCATCGAGGTATTCGATGGCAACACCGCCGATCCGATGACGCTGGCCGTGCAGATCGCAAAGCTCAAGCAGAGGTTCCAGCTCGACCACGTGGTCCTGGTCGGTGACCGCGGCATGATCACCCAGGCACGTATCACCGAGGACATAAAGTCGGCTGGCCTCGACTGGATCACGGCGCTGCGTGCGCCGGCGATCAAGGCGCTGGTGGACAGCGGCGCCTTGCAGCTCTCGCTGTTCGATCAGCGCGATCTAGCCAGCATCACCGCGCCTGACTTTCCCGCCGAGCGCCTGGTGATCTGCGGCAACCCCGATCTTGCGGCCGAACGGTCTCGCAAGCGTGAGGAACTGCTCACCGCCACCGAGCGCGACCTCGCCCGCATCCAGGCCGCTGTCGTCCGCAGACGCAACCCGCTGCGTGGCACCGCCGAGATCGGTCTCGCCGTCGGCGCGGTGATCAACAAGCACAAGATGGCCAAGCATTTCGATCTCGCTATTACCGATGCCGCCTTTGCCTTCGCACGCAAGACCGAAGAGATCGCCGCCGAGGCCGCCACCGACGGCGTCTATGTGATACGCACCAGCCTGCCGGCGGACACCTTCGACGACGCGACCACGGTGCGCAGCTACAAATCCCTCGCTCTGGTAGAACGCGCTTTCCGGTGCATCAAAACCGTCGATCTCCACGTCCGGCCAGTCTATCACCGGCTGGCTGATCGCGTGCGCGCGCATGTCTTGCTCTGCATGCTGGCCTATTATCTCGAATGGCACATGCGTCAGCGCCTGGCACCGATGCTGTTCGACGACACCGACAAGGCCGCTGCCGAAGCGCTCCGCACAAGCGTGGTGGCACAGGCCCGACGCTCACCCGCCGCTGTCACCAAGCAGGCCACTCGACTGACCGAGGATGGCCTGCCCGTGCACAGCTTCCACTCACTGATGGCGGACCTCGCGACAGTGACACGCAACACCATCATCACCGCTATTACGCCAAATTATCCACTCGCCGTGGTGACCAGGCCGACAAACATCCAGCACAAGGCATTCACCTTGCTCGGCGTCACAGTGTAGCCAGTAAAACACCCAGTGGACGAGCCATTCCATCGCCAATTCAATGGGTTGCGCGTCTACCACTCAGGAAGCTCGGTCTAGACGATGGGTTGAGCGACCAGCGAAACCCCTCGCACCCGACACCGCTCGCGCGCGGTCCCAGTCAGCCTCACATTGCACCAGGCCCGATAGGCCGACCGATCAGGCCGCCGCCTTGCGGTTCAGTTCCAGCCGCGCATCGACCAGCGCCACCGTCTCATCCAGCACCGAGTTCCGCATGCCGTGCTGCGCCGCGATGCTCTGCACCAGACGGTCTACCCGCTCGATGTTCGGGGCGCCGGCGAACAGCGCACGAGCGGCGGATGACGGGCGGATCAGCCCATTCGCCGCCGCGGCGTACTTCTCGAACGGCACCAGATCGTCGGGGTCCGCACCCAGCTTGATGCACAGCTCGCGCACCCAGTCGTAGATACGCTTCGATGCCGCAAGGTCGGTGTGCACGGCCTCCTTGATCGGTACCGCGGCGTCCTTGTGGACGCAGCGATAGTTGCCGGTGCACAGCATCGCCCACTTGGCCAACGGCACGAAGATCGAGTCGTGTACTTTCAGCTTCACCGGCAGGTCGATCTTCGCGTCGCCGGCGTCGAAGCGGATCGCCTCGATCTCGCGCTGGAACTGACGGAGGATGTTGGTGGATGCCTCGGACTCGAAGCGCGCGGCCTTGAAGTTGGTCGGCAGCGTCACCGTCAGGACGTTGATCTTGTCGTCCGGCATCCGGATCGCCTGCGGGTCGGGGCTGCACAGCGTCAGGCAGCCGGGATCGAAGTTCGCCCACACGCTGGCGTCGGTGAAGCAGTGCGTCAGCGCGTCGGTGTTGAGACCAGGGATGCGCTTCAGATACGGCAGCGGCGGCATGTTCATGATCGACATGCACGGTTTTCGCGACTTTGCCACCGCGTCCAGCAGTTCGCGCACGCCGGACGAGCGGTATTGCGGCTCCTGCATCGCCAACGCTACCAGGTCATAGTCGGACGGATTGATCCCGGCGGGGCCGGCGGCGGTTACCCTGCCCGGCAGTTCGCGCGAGTCGAGCTCGACCGGATCGGCACGTCCCCTGATCGGCATGCGCACGCGGATGCCGTCGGTGTTGATCGCCTCCACCTCGGCTGGGAGGCAGATCAGCGTCACCTGATGCCCGCCGAACAGCAGTTTGCTCGCCAGCAGCGACCCGTAGGACGCGCCCATGATCAGCACTTTCTGTGTAGCCACTGAACCTTCCTCCCTCGCGCGTGGCGAAACGGCGTGATCCGCCGTTCCCTTTGGAGACGGAGCTTCTGCCCGTCCTGGCGGGGAGTCTGGCACAGGCGGCGCCACAAGTTAACCGGCAAGGCCGCTTGACCAGAAGCCAGGTCAGGTATTACGTTTTTCAGATAGTAATGTAGAGTGGCATGGATTCCGCGATCACCAGCAAAGGTCAGGCGACGATCCCGAAGGCGATCCGAGACCATCTCGGACTGCGACCCGGCGATCGGGTCAAGTTCTTCGTTCATCCCGATGGCAGCGTGGTGCTGTTGCCGAAGCTTCCCGTCGCGACACTGCGAGGCATCGCCCGCTCACGGCGGCATCCGGTGACGATCGAGGCGATGAACGAGGCGATTGGCGCGGGCGCCGCTGCACGTTCGTCGCGCCGTAAGCGGAAATGATCGGACTGGATACCAACGTCCTGGTCCGTTACCTGACGCAGGACGACCCGGTGCAGTCGCGCCAGGCAACCCAGTTGATCGAACGTCGGCTCAGCGAACAGAACCCCGGCTTTATCAGCGTCGTGGCAATGGTCGAGACGGCCTGGGTGCTCGAGCGCGCCTACGGGCTCGGCGATGCGGACATCGTGGCCGCGATCGAACGCGTTCTACAGGCGGCGGAGTTGATCGTGGAGAACGAACAGCAGGTATTCACGGCGATGATCGCATTAAAGGAGCGTCGCGGTTCGTTCGCCGATGCGCTGATCGGTGCGCTCGGACAGCAGGCCGGCTGCGAGTTCACTGTCACGTTCGACAGGAAGGCGCTACGGCTGCCAGGGTTCGCGCTGCCGTAACCGGTCGCGCTTACCGAACTTCCACCAGTTCCAGCGCTTCGCGGCTTGGTCCCTCGATCATTGCGGCCCGGGTCTCGCCCAGCCGATATGGCTGTTCCAGGAATTTTACCCCCTCGCCCCGCAACTTCACGACCCACGCATCCAGATCGGCCACGCTCAGCGCGATATGGTCCTGCAACTGGCCGCGCGGACTGACCAGCGGCGTCTCGCCCTGGTTGGCGTACCAGGTCAGCACCACGTCGCCGAACTCGATGCCGGCGCGCGGCGTGCGGAACATCCCCTCGCGGCTGAGCGCCGGCCAGGTGCGGTCCGCGCCGCGCGGCACCTTGCAGTCCGCCTCGGTCGGCGGCGGCCCGGCGAAGCCCGCGCGCACCGGCGCGTTGAGATGCTTCTGGTACCACAGCAGCGCGCACAGCGGCTCCTCCTGCCACAGGTGCACATGGTTGAACCGCTCGGCCGGATAGTTCCCCGCATACTCCACCAGCGCATTGTCCGGTCCCGCCATGTACGCGAACCCCCCGCCGCCCGGCGGCTGCACGTTGCGCGCGCGTGCCTCGGCGATCTGCGCCCGCGTCAGTCCGAGCACGCCGCCGACATTCGGCCAGGTGTCGCTGCTCACCAGTACCGACCCGCCCTCGTCCGTGGTGTAGAGCGGCAGCAGCTTCACCTCATCGCGGCCCTGATAGGTGGCGAGGGTCTTGCGCACGTCGGTGACATGCCAGCCGAAATGCCAGATCGCGCTCTGCGGCGCCGAAGGCGGCGGTCGGTTCACCTTGGTGAACAGC
This sequence comes from uncultured Alphaproteobacteria bacterium, assembly GCA_963819855.1. Classification (GTDB taxonomy): domain Bacteria; phylum Pseudomonadota; class Alphaproteobacteria; order Acetobacterales; family Acetobacteraceae; genus JAMXLO01. The sequence continues at coordinate 329,889 of CAWFYC010000021.1, read as the reverse complement.
ACCATCACGTTGTTGGGCGACAGCAGCGCTGGGAAACCGGCCCAGTCGCCCTTGGTGCAGCTCGGGAACTGCCGCACATACCAGTCGATCGCCGCGTCGGGATCGACCGAGTTCAGATGGAGATGATGGAATTCGGGTGTCGGCAGCATCTTCAATCCTCCCCTGACGAGCACCACGATAGCGCCGCCTTGCGCCGCCGCCCAGGATCGGCGATCAGTCCGCCATGCAACGCGTATTCTCAGGCATCCAGCCGTCCGGCATCGCCCATCTCGGCAACTACCTCGGCGCGCTCCGCAATTGGGTCGCGTTGCAGGACAGTCACGACTGCATCTACTGCGTGGTCGATCTGCACGCGATCACCGAGTGGCAGGACCCGAAGCAGCTCGCCCAGCAGACGCGCGAGATGGCAGCGGTGTTGCTCGCCTGCGGCATCAACCCGGACAAACATATCCTGTTCGCGCAATCCACAGTGCGCGCCCACGCGCAGCTCGCCTGGATCTTCAACTGTGTCGCGCGGATCGGCTGGCTGAACCGCATGACGCAGTTCAAGGACAAGGCCGGCAAAAATCGGGAGAACGCGTCGGCCGGGCTGTACGTCTATCCCAACCTGATGGCGGCTGACATCCTCGCCTACCACGCGACCGGAGTGCCGGTGGGCGAGGACCAGCGCCAGCACCTCGAACTCGCCAACGACATCGCGCAGAAATTCAACCACGACTACGGCGTGGAGTTCTTCCCGCAGATCGAATCGCTGATCATGGGGCAGGCGCCGCGGGTGATGAGCCTGCGCGATGGCACCAAGAAGATGTCGAAGTCCGACCCGTCGGATCAGAGCCGCATCAACCTGAACGACGATCCCGACGCGATCGCGCTGAAGATCCGCCGCGCCAAGACCGATCCGGAGCCGCTGCCGTCGGAGCCGCAGGGCCTGGAGAAGCGGCCGGAGGCACGCAACCTGGTCGGCATCTATGCCGCGCTCGCCGGCAGCGACCTTGCGGGCGTGCTGCACGAGCATGGCGGCAAGGGGTTCGGCGCGTTCAAGGAGGCGCTGTCGGCGCTGGTGGTGGACAAGCTCCGCCCGATCGCTGCCGAGACGCAGCGCTTGCTGGGCGATCCGGCCAGCGTGGACGCGGTGTTGCGCGACGGCGCGGAGCGTGCCTCGGCGATCGCCGATCCGATCGTGGCCGAGGTGGAGCGACTGGTCGGCTTCCTGCGGGTGTAGCCGACGGCGCCTGGCATGCGTCTCCTATGAACCAGCTCACTGTTACTGGCGGCAAATCTCGGTAGTATCGTCTGGGTCCCGCGAACAACGGTCGCGATCACGGGGGGACAGATGGAGCGCTTGAACTGGTTGCCGGCCGCGGCGCGCGTGGCGTTCGCCGCGGGGGCATTATCGATATGCGCGGCTGGCATCGACGTCACCAGGGCCGCGCCGATGACGCTGGACGACATCACCGCCGCCGCGGATCGGCTGTGCAATCTGGTACAGACGCAAGGTTCCTCGGAGAGCGTGAAATACGAGGGGCAGGTGAAGGCCGAGGTCGATGGTCTGCTGAAACGGCTTGGCGTGGACGCCGGCGTTTCCGGCAACGCTGCGCGGGCGTCCTCGAACTATCAGGGTGTGCTCCAGAACGACCTCGTCACCGCGCTGCACGACAACGCGACCTGCAAGCTCCATGTCTTTGACGCCCTGGTGAAGGCGCTTCCCCAATAGGCATGCCGCTGTCTGACCCGCAACGGGAGGATGGACCAATGAAGGGACGAAAGTGGCCCGGTCTCGCTGCCGCTATCCTCGGAATAGCCGGTCTGTCCGCCGCGGCACCCCAGGCGCGCGCCCAGCAGTCGGATGCCCTCACGCTGTCCGACATCACCAGTGCCGCCGACCGTCTCTGCAACATCGTCAAACTGGAAGGGACAGCTCAAACATCCAGGTCAGAGCATGCTGTCAAAGCGGAAGTCGACGGGCTCCTGAGCAAGCTGGGACTGGATGCCGATGCAAGTGGAAATGCGGCGCAGTCTTCCTCCAGCTACCAGGGTTTGACGCAGACCGATCTGCTTCCGGCGTTCCGGGACAGCACCGCTTGCAAGGTCCATGTCCTCGACGTGCTGGTGACCCGCCTGCCGACATTGCAGACGCAAAGCATGAATGACGGCAACGTGCGCAGGAACCTGCCTGGAGCAGAAGGCGCGCCGGCCGCACCTCTGGCGCTCGCGCCACGAGCCGTGCCGGACGATCCGCAGCGCGCCGACCAGGCGGTATATGGCCGTTGGACGACGGCGGCGACCGGCGACTGTAGCCAGCGATACTACCTGTGGACATTCAAGGGGCAGTTCATGGAGTTCGTCGATCAGTCCGAGCAGGTCGATGTCGAGCGGGTCATCGCGGTTCGGCCGGATGGCATATCGACCGTGACAACTCAATCGACGCATCGCGATGGCGGTGGCGAAGTTCCCGGGACAAGGTGGGACTACACCTTCGAACCCAGCGGCAGGATCTCGGTCATGAGCTCCGGGGGCAAGCGGTTTGCCCTGCGGCGCTGCGGCAGCTGAGTGTGAAGCAGCCCGCGATCCACCGCATCGAGCGCCGCAAGCTTGCCGCACTGCTGACAGTCGGGACCATGGCGCAATTGGTTCACGGCGGGTCACGGCTGCACGCGGCGCCTGCCCACCACGTCCACGCGGCGCCCGCATCGCCGATCCCTCCAGCCCCGGTACCGCCGTGGGAGACGCTGCCGCCAACGCCCGCGCTGCCGCAGCAGGTGCGGACCGGATTTGCCGCCGTCGACGGCGCCCGTATCTTCTATGCCGAGTTCGGCGAAGGTCGCCCGGTCGTATTCCTGCACGGTGGACTGGCCAACGCCGATTATTGGGGGCACCAGCTCGACGACATCGGGAAGGACCATCGGGTCGTCGCGGTCGACCTGCGCGGCCACGGTCGCAGCACCGGGTCAAACGAACGACTGAGCTACGCGCGGTTCGCTGCGGATGCAATCGGCGTCATGGATCAACTGAAGCTGCCGAACGCCGCCATCGTCGGCTGGAGCGACGGTGCCATAGCAGGGCTGGAGCTGGCGATGCGGCATCGCGACCGGATCGACGGACTGTTCGCCTTCGCGGCGAACTTCAGCCGGGACGGCACCATACGGGCGGGCAATCAGAGCAGGGTGTTTGTCCAATATACCAAACGCTGTGCGGTGGAGTACGCGAAGCTGTCGCCACAGCCCAAAGAATACCCGCAGCTCCTGAGCGCGATGCGGGCGATGTGGGACAGCGAGCCGAACTACACAAGGCCGGATCTGTCCGCCATCAGGACCCGGACATGGGTGGTGGATGGCGAGCACGACGAGATCATCAGCCGGGCGCACACGCAGGAACTGGCGGCGGCGATCCCGCAATCGACGCTGGTGATTGAACCGGCCGTCAGCCACTTCGCGCTGTTGCAGAACCCACAGCGCTTCACCCAGGACGTCAGGGCGTTCCTGGCGTGATCGGCGTCACGGTGCCGGCAGTGCCGGAACCGTGACGCCGATCATGTCGCCTTCGCGCACGATCGACGCCAGCCGGTCCTCGCTCCAGTCATCGGTCCCGGCGGGGCGGCGCGGCAGTACCATCCAGCGATAATCGGCGGTCGAGTCGACGACGCGGATCTTCATGCCTTCGGGCAGTACCGTGCCCCATTCCGCGATCAGGCCGCGCGGGTCGCGTACGCCGCGGGCGCGGTACGCCGCCGACTTGAACCAGAACGGCGGATAGCCCAGCACCGCGCGCGGATAGCAACTGCACAGCGTGCAGACCACCAGGTGGTGCATCTCCGCAGTGTTCTCCAGCACGCCGAGTGGCGGGGCGCCACGCATCGGAATGCCGAGTTCCTCGGCGGCCCTGGTGCCGTCCGCCAGCATCAGCGCGTGGTACGCCGGATCGGTCCACGCTTTCGCCACCATACGGGCGCCCTGGCCGGGATTGGCGGCATCGGTAATGGCGATGCGCTCGGCGATCTCCGCGCTCGACACCAGTCCTTTCGCCGCGAGCAGGTCACGCACCGCCGCCAGCAGTTTTTCCCCGTCGGTTTCCAGGAGGTTCATGATTGGTCCAGCTCCAGCCAATGCTCGTAGAGTTCCACCAGAATCTGGTCCCCTGCCCGCCCCTCCTGCCACACCGCGGGCTGATCGAACCTCACATGGTACAGCGCACGCGTCGCGGCCGGACGGGCGAAGGCGAGGTCCTCGGGATTCGGGTAGGCGCCGAGTTGCCGCACCACGGTGCCGGGCATGCCGCGCAGGTAGTGCGGCGTGCGGACATGCGCCGGACCCCGCGTCTCCGGCCAGTCGTCCTTCACCCGTACGCGCGCGCCGGCGGCGAAATCCGCCATCACACGCGGTCCAGCGCGGCACGCAGTTCCGCTTCGGTGATCACGCCCTTGACCAGCAGGTTGTCGGCGATCGAGCGGATCCAGCGACGGTAGTAGGTCAGGCGGTGATACTCGGCTTCGGGGATCGCCTCGATCCCGCGGCGCAGTTCGTCCACCGTCATGACGCGCTTCATGCCGAGCACGGCACGCAGCGCATCGACCTCCTTGTCGAAGTCGGTCAGTGCATGCGGCTCGACATCGACCGGCTCGCACAGGAATTTCGAGACGCCCCCCAGGTCGTGGTGGGCCCGCGGTACATCCTTGTCCATGCGCGAACGATAGCGCGTCAGGCGCGCAGCGCGAAGGGCAGGAGTGATCCCGTCTTAACGCCCGTTGGCTGAGATAGTAACGCGCGATAAGAGAATTGAAACCACGGATGCACACGGATGAACACGGATGTTGCTCCTGATCTCGCGGCCAAGGCCGGAGCACGTCGCGCAACACGCGCCGCAAGCGCAGAGTCATCCGTGTTCATCCGTGTGCATCCGTTGGTTTCAGATTTTCGAGCTATGGCGACGGCCCCGGCGTCGCGCAGCGTGGGCGTGGTGCAAACCGGCGCGGGCTCGCATTGGGCGGTTCATCGCGGCAGAGTATTCCGTTATTACTGCTGCGCGTCAATGTTATAAATAGCGACTATTCCACCGAACAAGCTCGGCGCGAACTGCGACCCCCGTGCAGCGCGCCATGATCCAACACCGACCTCACCTGCCGGCCTCATCGCACCGCGCCCATGGTGAGGCCACGAACGATGTACTTCCGTACCATCAGGCTGAGCACCGGTTGCGGCAAGGCTGCGACGATCGTCGCTGCGGCCATCTGCCCCCACAGCACCTGCTCATAGGAGATGAACTGGATTGCCCCGACCGTCACGGGGAAAGTCCGGCGGCCGGCGAGCATCAGCGGATAGGTGAACGCGTTCCAGCAGAACATGAATCCCTGGACGAGGATCAGCATGGTGTGCGTGTCGTACAGCCCGATCCGCTGATACGAGCCTGCTCTTCAGCGGGAAGGTGAAGCGGGCCAAGGCGCACCAACCCTGAGACCGCGCGTGACCGCCTCAGTTGGCGACCGCCTCACCCGGCAGCGTGCCCCAGAACTGACCGCGCTTGAGATAGCCGCGGTAGTCGCCCGCCTGCACCTGGCACCAGTCGGACGTGGCGGCGCAGGACCGGATGTGCCCGATCACCCCCGGCTTCAGGATAGCCACCGCCGAGGCGGTGTCCTGCGCGTCCCGCCGCAGCGTCGCATCGCCGCCGGTGACGATGAAGCTGCGCCGGCCGGTCAGCGTCGCTTGATGCACCCAGCCCTTGGTGCCGTCCGGATCCTGCACCAGCCGCCAGACCTCGAACTCGCGCTGGATTTCCACCGGAAGCTCGCGACGCTTGTAGACCCACTCGATCGGGTAGCGCGTGCCTGGCCCGGCCCGCAGGTTCACCTCGTCGGAGCGCAACGCGGCGAAGCGCGGCAGCGGCAGGTTCGTGTTCGAACCTTTGCTGGTGTCGGCCTCCGCCTGCTTAGGTGGTTCCGCCGGGCCCGGCGGCGGCACGGGGATCGGCGGTATGGGCAGCGCGGTGACGGAGGGTGGCACTGCCGGCGGCTTCTGAGGATGCAGCGCGCCGCGTGGCTGTACCACGGGCGTCGGCTTTTGCTTTGCGGTTGCTGGCTTGGCGCCGGCGGTGGTCTGCGCCATTGCCTCGGGCACAACCAGGAGCAAGCCGCACAGCAGCAACCGAACCAGTGACCCCGGTGCCGGAATGGTCATGCGGTATGCGTGCCAAGCCGAAGCGAGCCGGGTCAAGCGCGGCGCGGGCATCAATGCGTCGCTGCTAGCCCGTCTTCGCGGATTCGGGCGTTTTGACGCCGCCTGCGTGTTTCCGATCAACAGTTTAGCCGGAAAGGTCTTCACTACAGGAGGTGCTTGGGGACGGTGCTGGTGGTGATGCGCGGTGGTGGCTGCGGCGGCAGCTCAAGCTTGAGCTGGTGGATCAGGAGCCGGAGTTCGGGCTCCGGCTGGGTGTAGCGGGTCAGCAGCAGTTCGCGCCCGTCGGTTGTCGGCAGATGGACATCGATCATCTGGACGGCGGCGAACTTCTCGAGGGCAGTACGCGCTGTCAGCCCCGGTGCCAGAGCATGCAGGCGACGCTGCAGTGTGACCTGCAGACAGTAGGCCAGGAAGGCAAGGAAGATATGAGCTTCGACCCGACGCTCATCCTGGTGGAAGATTGGCCGTATCGCCAAATCGCCTTTCAGGTTTTTGAACGCCTCTTCAACGGCGACGAGCTGGGTATAGTATTGCCACAGCAGCGCGGGATCGTTCTCGGTGAGGTTGGTGCGCAGCAGATAGCGCCCTTCGCGTCGTCGGACGCGCCGCAGCTTCTGGCGGTTGAGGGTGTAGCTGAACATGGCGCCTTCCTTGTCCATCTCGATGTCGACCAGGCGCCATGCGGTGGGAGCGCGGGATCTTGCCGCACCCAACTTCATCAGCATTTCCTCGCGCGGGACCTCCATCGCGGCCAATTCCCGCAGCCGCTTCCACAGCCATTTCAGCTGCCGCCTGCGCATCGCGCGTTCCTTGCTGACGCGATCGTTGCTCTCGGCGAATACGTAAAGTTCGCCGTCATCCGGAAGGAGTTTGACCGCGACTCCCGCACGGGCCTCCTGCCAGGGCTCGGCCAGCAGCCGCTTCTCAAGACGCGAGAGGCGCCCTTTCGGCGTTCCCACCAGATACTGCACCGGCGGGTCGTTGCTGCGCATCTCTGCCAGCACGGCTTCGGTGGGGATGCCGCGATCCATCACCCAGACACGCCGTGCACGGCCGTATTGCCGCTCGATCTTGGCGAGGAACATCCGCAAAGTCGTGCAGTCCGCGGTGTTCCCGGGCAGCACCTCGTACGCCAGCGGCAGACCGTCCGGGGTGACCACCAGTGCGATCACCACTTGCGGGCAGTCCGGCCGCTTGTCCCGGCTGTAGCCGTGGCGGCGCTTGTCGCCGTCCGCCACGTCCGAGGCATTGATCTCGAAATACGTGCTGGTCAGATCGTAGAGCAGCACATCGAAGTTCGCGTTGAACAGGTCGCGCCAGCGCGCCGTGAGATGCGCGAACAACGCCTCTTTGTGCGGCAGCAGAAAGTCATGGCAGGCGTAGAGCTTGTGCGCCTCCGCCAATCCGAAATCTGCTCCCAGCAGATCGGCCATGGCGCTCTTGCCGAACCATTCGCGATGCAGCTTCCAATCGCTGGCCGGCGCAATCAGGCGGTACGAGACCAGCACCTGCAGGATCTGGTCCCAGCGCGTCCCCTTACGGCTGGGCGGCAGGCGACCTGCCAGAACTGGTCCAGCTGCAGTTCTCGCCACAACTGCCCGGCCAACCAGCAGGCGCCCCATTGGCGCGGCCTGCATAGCCGCATGTCCGACAGGCGAAGCTGGACGACTGATGCGTCCGCCGCGTCGACGGCGCAGCGATCCTCGGGGAACAGCGCCATTGTCCGCGACTGACCCGTGTCATCATCGAGCACCTCGATCGCCTTGCGCCACACCGCGGCCTGCGACGAGTTGATCTCGCCCAAATACAGCACGTGACGCTGGACGACGCGGCCACCCGCGACACGCTTGTTCTCGACCACGCTCCAGTAATCGTGCGTCTTTCCGTCCTTCTTCCGCTGGGTTTTCCGCAGAAACATGACCCGGCGAATCTAGCGATCGGAATCTGATGCTGGGAATAGGGTAGGTCTTCACTACAGCCGATTTCGGCTGCGTCGGTGCTATACTTCCCACCGATATCAAGTGTTTAGCGACATCCAATCTGCCCAAATTAGCCATTTTGGCAGGCGAATCCGCGAAGACGGGCTAGAGCGAGACGATCTGTCCCGCACCCACGGCCACCAGCCAGGTCGCCACACCGGCGATCTCGACACCCGGCATCATATCCGCCGCATCGAGGCCCTCCGCACGCAGGCCCGCCTCGCAGGCGATCATGCGTACTCCCAGCTCTCTCGCGGCCTCGCGCAGTTCGTCGAGCCCAGCAACGCCCGCGGCTCGCACGCGCTCGTCGCGCGCGGCATTGGTCAGTCCCGACCAGTCGGTAAACAGCGCGCGGCAGCCTGCATTGGTGGCGAACAGCACCACCTGCCGGCCCAGTGCCGCCGCTCCGGAGGCCAGCACGAACGCATAGTGCGCGCGGTCATGCGCGCCGGAGAGCAGCAGGATGCCAAGTGGTTCAGACGGCACAGGCTGCGGCGGTCGCGTCGCGGTGCTGCGACAGGTCCTTGATCGTCGCGACCGGGCTGCACAGCGCGCAGTTGGGGTCGGCGCGCAGCCGGACGGTGCGGAAGCGCGTCGCCAGCGCATCCCAGATCAGCAGCTTGCCGGACAGGCTTTCGCCAACGCCGAGGAGCTCCTTCAGCACCTCGGTCGCCTGTAGCGTGCCCATCACGCCGGTGACGGCCCCCAATACGCCGGCCTCGCTACAGGTGGGCACGGTGCCCTCGGGCGGTGCTTCGGAATACAGGCAGCGGTAGCACGGGCCGCCCGCGTGCAAATGCGGCTTGAATACCGAGAGCTGACCCTCGAACCGCAGCACGGCGGCGGAGACCAGCGTGCGCCGCGCCAGCACGCAGGCGTCCGCCAGCAGGAAGCGGGTGGCAAAGTTGTCGGTGCCGTCGCAGACCAGGTCGTAACGCGCGATCAGATCGAGCACGTTGTCAGCATCGAGGCGCACGTCGTACGGCTCGAGCCGAACCTCGGGATTGATGGCGCGCGCCGACATCGCGGCCGATGCCGCCTTCGGCTGACCGATCCGGTCGGTGGTGTGCGCGATCTGCCGTTGCAGGTTCGACAGTTCCAGCCGGTCGTGATCGACGATGCCGATCGTGCCGACGCCGGCGGCGGCCAGATACAGCGTCAGCGGCGAGCCCAGGCCGCCGGCGCCAACCACCAACACGCGCGCCGCCTTCAGTTTCGCCTGGCCGATCCCGCCCACGTCCTGCAACAGGATGTGTCGGGAGTAGCGGCGGATTTCGTCTTCGGTGAAATCGAGGTCCATGGCGTTAGGATATGGTGATGCCGTGCCCAGGGACAGAGGACCGAGACGCACATGAACGACGACCGTGCCCTGGTGCTGTTCTCCGGCGGCCAGGACAGTGCCACCTGCCTGGCCTGGGCGCTCGACCGCTATCCGCGGGTGGAGACGATCGGCTTCGCCTATGGCCAGCGCCACGCCGTGGAGCTGGTTTGCCGGGCCCCGGTCCGCGCCGCGCTCGCCACACGCTGGCCAGGCCGGCTCGGCCCCGACCACACGATCGATCTGGCTGCCACGCTGGGCGGTCTCGGCGCCACCGCGCTCACCAGCGAGACGGCGATCGCAATCACCGACGAGGGCCTGCCCAACACCTTCGTCCCCGGCCGCAACCTGCTGTTCTTTACCTGCGCCGCCGCGCTCGCCTACCGCCGTGGCCTGCGCCGCATCGTCGCCGGCATGTGCGAGACCGACTACTCGGGCTACCCCGATTGCCGCGATGACACCATCAAGGCGATGCAGCTTGCGCTGAATCTCGGCATGCAGCGCCGGTTCATACTGGAGACGCCGCTGATGTGGCGCGACAAGGCAGCCACCTGGGCACTTGCGGCCGCCCTGGGAGGCGAGGCGCTGGTCGGGCTGATCCGGTGCGAAACCCATAGCTGCTACCTGGGCGACCGGTCACATCTGCACGACTGGGGATATGGCTGCGGCACCTGCCCGGCCTGCGAACTGCGCGCCGCCGGGTGGCGACGCTGGCGCGCCGGCGCCGGCTCGGCTTCAATCGGCGCAACACCAGGAGACAGCGCATGAAGGTCCTCGCTCCCATTGTCGCTATGACCGCCGTCCTGCTCGCCGTACCGGTGCAGGCGCAGCGCGCCGTGGTGCTGCAGGCGCGCACTGCCGGCGACCTTGCGGAGCTGTGTGCCGCCAGTCCCAAGGACCCGCAGGGCGACGCCAAGATCAACTTCTGCCACGGCTTCGCTCAGGGGGCGATCACCGTCGAACTGCGTCACACCGAGGGCAAGAAGCCGTTCTGCTTCCCCAGTCCGGCGCCGACCCGCACCGCCACCATGAACGAGTTCGTGGCCTGGGTCCGCTCGATGCCCGACCACAAGACACCGCCGGCAATCGAGGGATTGTTCCAGTTCCTGGGCGAACGCTATCCCTGCAAGTAACGGATCCCACCGGGAGTACGCCGCATGCAGTTCAGCTTCACCAGCGAGCAGGAGGAGTTCCGGTCGGTGCTGCGACGGTTCCTCGAGGAGAAGTCCCCCACAACCGTGGTGCGGCGGCTGATGGAGACCGAGGCGGGTTGGGAGCGCGACAGCTGGCGCGAACTCAACCAGCTGCTTGGCCTGACCGCGGTCCACATCCCGGAGGCCTATGGCGGCCAGGGCTTTGGGCCGGTCGAGCTCTGTATCGTGCTGGAGGAGATGGGCCGGGCACTGCTGTGCGCGCCCTATTTCGCCTCGACCGTGCTTGCCGCGACCGCGATCATGCATGCCGGCACCGAGGCGCAGAAGCGCGCGCTGCTGCCCGATATCGCCGCCGGCGAGACAATCGCCACGCTGGCGTTCACGGAACCAAACGGACGCTGGAACGCCGACGGGATCGAAATGACGGCGACGCAAGCGGGTGGCAGGTTCAGGCTCGACGGCGTCAAAAGCTTCGTGCTGGACGGGCATACCGCCGATCTGATCGTTGTGGTGGCGACCGGTGACCAAGGGCTGTCGTTCTTCACCGTGGCGGCCAATGCGGCTGGGCTGACCCGCCGCGCGGTGAAGGTCATGGATCCGACGCGCAAGCAGGCACGGCTGGAGTTCCACTCGGTCGCAGCGGAGTTGCTCGGCGAGGAGGGCGGCGGGGCGACACCGTTCGCGAAGACCATGATGCTGGCGTCGGTGTGCCTGGCGAACGAGATGGTCGGCGGCGCCGAGAGGCTGCGGCAGTCGGCGCTCTACTACGCCAATCTGCGGGTGCAGTTCGGCCGCAGCATCGCCTCGTTCCAGTCGATGAAGCACAAGCAGGCCGACATGCTGGTCGATGTCGAGCTGGCGAAGTCCGCCGCCTACACCGCCGCATCGGCGGCGGCCGAGGACGATGCGGACCTGCCGGCGCTGGCCTCGCTGGCCAAGGCGTGCGCATCGGATGCGTATATGCAGACGGCCATACACACGATCCAGATCCATGGCGGGATCGGCTTCACCTGGGACAACGACACCCACCTGTGGTTCAAGCGGGCGAAGAGCTCCGAGGTGTTCCTGGGCGATCCGGCCTACCATCGGGAGCTGATGATGCGCGCGTGGGGGGTGTGACGATGACCGAAGCCACCGAAGCCTCTGTCCGCGCCGAGGTGCGTGCCTGGCTGGAGGCCAACTGGAGCCCCGACCACGGCCTGGTGGAGTGGCGCAACAAGCTGATCGACAGCGGCTGGGGCGTACCGTCCTGGCCGAAGGACTGGTTCGGCCGCGAGCTGCCGATGGCGCTGGAGGCCGTGGTCGAGGAGGAGTTGCGACGGATCGGCGCGGTCGGCGTCGCCAAGACCGGCATCCGCCGGCTCGCCGCGGCGACGCTGCTGGTGCACGGCAGCGACGCGCAGAAGCACAAGTGGCTGCGCCGCAGCCTGACCGGCGAGGACACCTGGTGCCAGTTGTTCAGCGAGCCGGGGTCCGGGTCGGACCTGGCGGGCGCGACGACGCGGGCCGAGTTCAAGGGCAACCGCTGGGTGATCAACGGGCAGAAGGTGTGGACGACCAGCGCGCATCACGCCGACTGGGGCCTGCTGCTGGCACGAACCGATTCGAACGTGCCGAAGCACCAGGGGCTGTCGTACTTCGTGCTTGAGATCAACCAGCCGGGCGTCGAGGTGCGGCCGCTGCGGCAGATGAACGGGCATGCCTCGTTCAACCAGGTTTTCTTCACCGATGCCGAGGTGCCACCGGAGCATCTGGTCAGCGAGGTGGGGCGCGGCTGGGCGGTGGCGACGACCACGCTGATGCACGAGCGGCGGGGTGCGGATGGCATCCGCACCTGGGGCATGGCGTCCGACCGCAAGGGCCGGATCCATGACGAGGAGCGGGCCGAGATCGCCACCGTCATGGAGCCGTACAAGTGGTATCCGCAGCGGGCGGGGCGAGTGGACCTGGTGGTTGAGCGGGCAAAGGCGACCGGGCGGAACAGCGATCCGGTGGTGCGGCAGGAGATTGCCAGGCTGCTGACCATGTCGAAGGCGGCGGAATGGACCGCGCGGCGCGCCCGGGCCGCGCAGGCGCTGGGACGGCCGCCGGGACCGGAGGGGTCGCTGGGGAAGCTGGTCTCCAGCCATGTGGCGCGGGCGGCGGCGCGGGTGCATACGCTGATCAGCGGGGCCGATGCGATGCTGACCGGGGAGGACGGCGCGATGGACGGGCTGATCGCGGAGATACTGGTGTCGGTGCCGGCGGGGTCGATCGCCGGCGGGACCGACGAGATCCAGCGCAACATCATTTCGGAGCGGGTGTTGGGGATGCCGAAGGAGCCGCGGAGCGACAATGACCGGCCGTTCCGGGATGTGCCTAAGAACCTGGTGGGGTGAGGGGACGGCGTCTCAACGGCGTCTCGTTTCGCTGTCGCAGAGACGGTGACCCATGCGGTGAGATGCGAGCGGTGGGGCACTGAAGAAGTATTGAAGTATTTTCAAACGCAAAACACGCAAATGCACGCGGATGTCGGCGGAGAGGAGCGCCCGGCCGAGCCTCCACACGCGTGATTTGCGTGATTTGCGTGGTTTGCGGTTGGAATTCTTTGGCTATCGCCCGCAGCCCGTTCAGTCTGCGGCTTCGGCCTCGGCCGGGCTGTCGAGCGCGCGCAAGGTTGGGCTGGTGCCGGTGACGATGAGGTGCAGCAGCTCGGGCCGCGGTGGCGCGAAATCGCATCCAGGCGGCAGGCCACCGTGCGAGCGGATCAGCGCGGCCTGGCGCGGGCGGAAGGTTGCGTACAGGTCGGCCTCGACGACCAGGTCGGTCCGCGGCTCCGCTGTCTCCGCCGGTGTCGGCGCGGACGGTGGTGGCGGCTGTTCCGTCGTCGGCACAGGCGGGGTGCGGCGCAGCGCGTCTGTCATCAGCCCGATGGCGCAGTGCTCGGTCCAGGCGGCCTTGTCGAGTTCGGCATTGTCCGCCTCGCGTTTCTTGCGCTCCGCCTGAATGCGGAGCAGCAGCGAGCGGTAGCCCTTGGCCTGGCGCATCATGCTGCCGGACTGGGTGGTCCATTTCAGGGCAAACGAGGAGTCCGTCGGGTACTCCCGAGCCCGCCGCAGGCATTCCAGGGCCTCGGCACCGGCGGCGACATACAGGGCGGCGAGGTTGGCGTCGTCGGCACTGGCGGGGAGCACCGATGCGACCTGGGCGATGGCGGCATTGTCGCGGTGGACGCGGGCCTCCGGCGTGTCGGGGACGGGAGGCGGCAGCGCGGGACAGAGGGAGTGGACGAGCTGGTAGTAGGTGTCCCCGGGGAGACGGAGGGCGGGGTCGGGCTCGAGGTGGTCCATCCCTCAAGCATACGGTTAGAGTAAATGACTGTCAAGGGTTAATCTATATACCTAAGGAGGCATGGGATTTTGCCGGTCCCAGGGAGCGTCCCCGTCCGTCCGCATCCATAGGTTAAGCGTAATTGATAAGGGTTGTTCTGCTTCCGACTGTCCGACGATGACTGTTGCTTCATTGTGAAGCTGCCAGCGTTGTCTGGCACCTACCGAAGGCTAAAGAATTCCGCCTTGGGTCAAGTCGGGGGCTGACCCAAAGCGGTGCGACCGCGTATTGGGACGCGAGGGCTAACGCGGTCGACAGCTCCTCGCCCGGCGGCGCAGGGCAGCGAGCCCTATGAGACCGCTGCCGAGTAGAAGGATCGAGGCCGGCTCGGGCACGTTGAACTCGTTGAGCGCATTTGACGCCACGTCATCCCCCAAAGTGAAGCCGTCCTGAATGTCGAAGGGCCAATGGATGCCGCCCCACATCCGGCTCATCCCGGTCTCCATCGCAGCGTCCTGGAAGGAGGTGTAGTCGCGCGTAATGTCGCCGAAGGTGGGATTGCCGAGCAGGGCGGCCGAGGAGTTGTCGGTGTCGAAGGTCAGCGAGAAATCGGCGTTGTCGGTGCCGAACATGGCGTCCAGAATCATTGCGCCTGTCTCAGGCACAGCGGCATGGTTGGCGGCATAGCTCGGGAACGGCGGCGCCGCCAGCAGCGGCACCCAGTTCGGATCGATCGGTACTGTTGATCGCCGTCACCGGACGCCAGAACGCATAGAACGACTTGGAGTTGAAGGTAGCAATAAAGGCATCCGTCTGCGCGGTGCTCAGCAGAGCAAACGTCAGCGCGTTGTGCAGCAGGCTGTCGTTCCGCGTCGCGGCCACCTGCAGGGCGATGTTGTTCCAGGTCAGAGGCACCCCATTGTCCGAGTCCCAGAACTCTGCAGCCTTGGTCTGGTCGAGCGTGCGTGTGGTGCTGTTGGCGGCGCCGATCGAATGCAATTCAGCGACCGCGGCAGCATAGGCAGGCGAATTCAGTGCGGGCGGCCCCGGTGGAAGGAACTCACTCGGCGAGGTCATGGTGAATGGTGTGACGGACGCCCAGTTGGCAGTCGAATAGGGCAGGTGAAGAGGTGGGGTCGGCTGCCACTGCCCTGGCCCGACGCCGGGCGTGAAGTGCCCGGGCGAACTGGAGCCATCGCTGGCGCGGGCAGCGGCGGCGATGGCCGCCTGGTTCTGCCCGAGGGCAAGGCCATCGGCAGTCGCCTGGTTGTTAGGAAGCAATGCGAGCTGACTGTTGTAGGCTGCGGTGATTTGCGCGGACTGGCCGGCGAAGCGCTGCACGAGGAAGTTGTAGGCGGCGGCATCCGCGGCGGCGGCGGCAGAAGAACCGGGCGTCACCGGGCCAGCCGGATAGAACGATTTGCCTGGTGAGCCGAGTGCCGCGTTGACCGCGTCATAAATTGCCGCGTTCATTATCGACAAATCTCGCCCGCTCGCCATCGGCGTCGGCGCAGGAGTCAGCGCCTCCAGCGTCTGTATCTCTTGGTTCCAGAACAGGATCTGGTCCGCGCGAGCATCAACTCCGACACCCGCAATCAGCGCGATGCTTAGTGTCATGCTGCCGATGCGAGGTCCACCCATGGCCTGCTCCCCTGTGGTTAATGAGTTGCCGATTGGTGAGATCGCTCGCGGACGCAGCGCCGACTTCCGAAGCGCCGAACCAACGGAAATGAAATACGCATCGCGGAAACTGCGCCATGTGGCGGTTCCAAAAAATTCCAAAGATTTTCTTAAGCGAGGTTTTTCCAGGGGTTGTACCGATCGCGATGATCCGGGAAGGCCCCTATACGGCCTCGGGAAAGGCGTTACACTGTCGTTCAGACGGCTAGCGCTCCGGAGGGAGCCGCGATCATGGACGCACTCAGTTTGCCCGAAATCTTGCTATTCGGTCCGTTCCGCTTCGACCGCCGCGGCAGGCTTCTGTTCCGATGCACCGAGGACGGTCGTTACCTGCCGGTCAGCATCGGCTCCCGTGCGCTCGCAGTGCTCGAAGTCCTCACCGAGCGGCCAGGCGATCTCGTCTCGAAGGACGAGATCATGGGTGTCGCCTGGGCAGGCCTGACGGTCGAGGAAGGCAACCTTACGGTACAGATCTCGACGCTACGTCGGATCCTCGATGCCGGCTCGAAAAGGGGAAGCTGTATCCAGACCGTGTCTGGGAGAGGATATCGCTTCATCGCGGGGGGCAGGGCAATCACGCCAGAAGCCGCCCGCGCCGAAGGCGCGTCGCGACTCTCGCTCGTCGTGTTGCCGTTCGACGATCTGAGCGGCGATCGAAGCCAGGGCCATCTTGTTGATGCGATCACCGAAGATCTGACCACCGACCTTTCGCGCGCGCCTGGCCTGGTGGTGATCTCGCGCGGGTTGGCATTGACCTACAAGGGGAAGCCCACCGACGCACGACGCCTTGGCGAGGAGCTCGGCGTGCGGTACGCGGTTGAGGGCAGTATCCGCAAGCTCGGCAGCACCGTGCGAGTGAATGTGCAGCTCATTGCCACCGAGACCGGGACGCAACTTTGGGCGGACCGCTTCGACCAGCAACCGAAGGATCTCAGCGCCGGTCAGGAACAGATAGTCCGACGGATCAGAGATACCGTGAATGTGGCCCTGACCGATGTTGCGAGCGCCCGTTGCAAACCAGCTGCCGAACCCGCGCCGGCGTATCACTGTACTCTGCCTCAGCTCGCCAATGCACTGATCGGACGCGAGCGCGACGTGGCTGAAATCGAGGCGTTGCTGTCCAGGTATCGTTTGGTGACGTTGGTCGGCACCGCCGGCGTCGGTAAGACCAGCCTGTCGTTACAGGTGGGCGCCGACTTACTGGCGCGCTTCCCGGACGGCGCGTGGTTTGTTGAGCTGGCGCCGCTAGACCGGGCCGAACTGGTCGGCGAGGCCGCCGCCGCCGCGCTCGGGCTACCCGTGCACGGGGAACAGCCGGCCGAAGACTCGATCGCGGCCTTTCTGCGATCCAGGCGCGTGCTCGTCATCCTCGACAACTGCGAACACGTGATAGCGGCTGCCGCCAAGCTCGCCGACGCACTTCTGAAGGCGTGTCCGGGCGTGTGCCTGCTTGCCTCCAGCCGGGAGGCGCTGTCCGTGCCCGGTGAGCATATCCACCCGGTGCCTTTGCTCGATGTGCCGTCGCCGTCAAAGAGCCTCACAGCCGCTCAGGCGATGGAATACAGCGCCGTCCATCTCTTCGTCGAGCGCGCCGCAGCAGCACTCGGGCGTTTCTTGTTGACGGACGAGACCGCGCCCATCGTGGCAGAGATCTGCCGGAGGCTCGACGGCATTCCGCTGGCGATCGAGCTGGCTGCACCGCGGCTGAGGGTGCTGAAGCCCGAAGCACTGCAGACGCGCCTGGATAACCAGCTTCACCTGCTCACCGCGGGGAGCCGTACGGCTGTGCCGCGTCAGCAGACGCTCCGCTCAGCGATCGAATGGAGCTACGCCCTGCTCTCGGAGGCCGAGCAGGCCGATGCTGTGCAGTCTCGGGGTCTTCGCGGGCAGCTTCACGCTAGAGGCGGTGGCGGCAGTCGCCACGGGCGCGCCGGTGGAGGCGCCGGACGTCTTCGATGTGCTTGCCTTGCTGGTAGACAAGTCGCTGGTGGTGTCGCTCGACGGCGGTGGCGAGAACCGCTACCGGTTGCTCGAGTCGACGCGGGCATTCGCGCGGGAGAAGCTGGCGGCTTGCCGCTACGCCGAACGGGCGCGTCGGCTGTGCGAGCACATGATCATCGTGTCCGAGCGGGCGGACCGCACCTGGCCTAAAACTCCGACGGCTGATTGGCTCGCCGCGTATGAACCGGACCTGGACAATTTGCGCGCGGCCCTTGGCTGGTCTCTCAGCCCGGAGGGGGATCCGGCTTTGGGCCTGAAACTCGTTGGCTATACCCATTGGGTGTGGCGCGAGCGGTCCCTGGTACAGGAACTGCGGCGCTGGTTTGAGCTGGCCCTGACCTTTGTCGATGAGGCGACCCCGCCTTCCGTTGAAGCGCGCATCCGCCTCGGGCTCGGGTGGGATTTCCTCAGCGGCGAACGTGACCGTCTTCCACACAACCTCCGTGCCATCCAGTTGATGAGACCGGCTGGCGGCGAACCGGTCCTGCTGGGGCAGGCGCTGGTGCAAGCTGGGCAAGCGACCAGCCGCTATCGGGACGTAACAGAGGCCAAGCTCTACCTCTGCGAGGCAGTTTCTGTGCTGCGCCCGAGAGGGCGCACGAAGCTGCTGGCCTACGCGCTTATGGTCGCCGGGGGCAGCCGCCTCAGTGCCGGGGACTCGAAGGCTGCGCGGGCGCTTTTTGAAGAGGCGTCGGCCCTGTCAAAGGCGGTCGGTGACGTCCGCACACACAACGCCTGCGAGACGCATCTCGCCACTATCGCATTCCTGGCCGGCCAAATAGCGGAAGCCATCGACCGCGCGAGACGGGCAGCCGAGGCGTCACGCCGGCACGGCACTCTGACTGCTGAGTTCCTGGCGGTGAGCCGGGCGGCCGCCTTTCTCATGCTCGATGGTCAGATCGAGGCTGGTCGCGGCGCGGCGCTCAGAGACTTCGAACTTGCGCGCGCGTTTGGGAACGCGGGTCTCGCACGCTCGATCCATCAGCTCGCGCTCGTCCTCGCGGCGCGGGGGGACACCGACACCGCGGCGCGCCTTGCCGGTTTTGCGGACGCCTATACTGATCCGCATCAAGCCGGCCGCTCCAGTATGGCCATAGCGATACGAAGCAGACTCGTTGAGCGCCTCCACTGCGCAATGACTCCGGAAGAGTGCCAAGCGGCTATGGCCGCAGGGGCTGCCTGGAGCGAGCAGGAAGCGATCGCCGCCGCAGAGGCAGCGTGAGCATCATCTCGGCATGCGCCACGCTCCCTGAAGCTGGTTTCCCGCCGCGAGCACTGCGCTCGGTCGATCGGCAGCGCACTCCGGCCGCATAGCGATGCCTGTTGCACCGGGTGACCGGACCGCGCTCCGCTATTGCTTTCGTTTCCAATCTGGTCTGCAACTTTGCGTGCGGACGGAGATTCTCCCTGGAGTTATTAAGCTTCGCAGAATAGTTGCAATTTCATGCACATGCATAGCGCGTCGTGGGTGCATGGAAGAAACTGCGTACCAGCATAGGCAGCTTCTGCAGCTGCCGCATATGTGAGACGATCATTTGACGCAGTTGGGTCAGCGAGTTGATGACCTTGCGCCCGGTGCACTGGGACTTCAGATCATTCCATACATATTCGTCGGGGTTCAGCTCCGGCGAATAGGGCGGCAGAAAGAACAGCTCCAGCATGCCCGCCTGTTCTGCTACGAACTTGGTGACTGACTTGGCTCGGTGCGTAGGATGTCCGTCGACAATCAAGAAGATTGGCTTCTTCGCGTTGACCAACAATCGCCTAAGGAACTCGATGAACACCGCGGCATTGACGCGCCCCTTGGTCAGCATGAAGCGGAGCTCACCTTGGGCACTGATCGCCGAGATCAGGTTGGCGCCGAACCGCGCGCCAGTGCTGGAGACCACCGGGGTCTGGCCTCGCTTCCCCCAGGTTGTGCCACTGTGATAGTCCGAGCGGACGCCCGCCTCGTCGGCGAAAAAGATCTGTGCACCTGCGCGTTTTGCGCGACGCCGGATCGAGGGATAGTCCGTCTCCAGCCAGCGCTTCACCGTTTCAGGGCTCTGCTGATACGCCCGCCACAGCGGGCGCTGCGCGGTTAGCCCGAGCTGGTTCAGCAACCGGCACACTGAACTGTGGCTCAAATCTATGTTGAACCGCTCAGCAATCAATGTCCGCACCATCGCCGCGGTCCATAGCGCGAACGGAAAATTCAACTGCTGGGGGTTCTTGTTGACCACCGTGTTATAGATCCAGCGTAGAGCTCGGCCATCAAGCTTCGGCGGACGCCCGCCGCGCTTGCGCGCGTCCAGCTGACCCCATCCGCCGCGTCGATATTGTGCCAGCCAGCGGAATAGGGTGCGCAGATTGACCCCAAGCGCAGCCGCAACTTGGGTGGGACTTTCACCCGATTGCACCGCCGCTACGCCGCGTTTGCGCAGCTCGGTCAGCGTCGAATGGTTCAGAGCACGAGCGTCGCTCTTCATGACCACGAGGATTAGCACACGACGCCGTCGTCATGGCAACTACTTTGCGCGGCTTAATAACCCACGGCGGCTCGCCGCAAACCGACCGCCGTCGAGAGAGCGACCGGAGCCGCCCTCGTTCTACCCAGGGACGCGGACGGACTTGGAGGTTCCCGGTACCCGCACCGCCAGCCGCCAGGCTACGCGGCTTCCAGGCCTCCCCCCCGCGCGTCGGAGCCGGAGAGCCGTCTACGGGCCTCCTGGTGGCCCTGGCTGGGTGTCTCAGACCGCGACCGGCTTCCCCGTGCTCGGCGCGGCCCACATCGCGATCCGCCGAACCGGTGCAGCTGTCTCTTGTTCCGATCACCCCATGCGACCAAGACCGTTGCGGCGAGCGATCAGCAGTTTGCGGGTGGTCGGCGACCGCAATCGCGCAAGTCGACCTGAGCGCGGTCCTGCGACGGAAGACCGCCGTTGCGATAGAACCGCGGCGCTTGGCTATCCCAGTGCCCATGGCGAAGACGGCGGTGGCGGTGGCGGGCCGCCGGACAGTGATCGACCGCCGAGCAGTTGTCGCTTATCCCGCGACAGGACCGGTAATAGCCGCATAGACCAATTGGCGGGAGAGATAACGATAGTAGAGCCGGCGGTCGGCGGCGTGGGCGAGGAAGATGGCGATTAAATCCTCGGCCGGGTCGATCCAAAAATAGGTGCCAAGGACGCCGCCCCAGGAATAATCGCCAACCGAGCCAGGCAGCGGCGAGCGACCAGGTTGCGTTCGCACTGCAAAGCCAAGACCAAAGCCGCACCCCATCTCCGGTCTCGGAGCCAAGCCACCAAACCCGCGCGCGCTGGGGCCATAGGCGCAATCGGGTGGCAGGTGATCGGACGTCATCAGCGCGACGGTTTTCGGTGCCAGGACCCGAGCGCCATCGAGCTCGCCGCCGTTCAGCAGCATCTGGCAGAACCTGACGTAATCGGCTGCCGTCGACACCGCGCCGCCGCCCCCCTCCGCCCAGCGCCGCCCCGGGTCAGCGACGCGGTAGTGCATTGGCGGCCGCTCCCCGGTCTGCGGCTCAGCGATCCGTGCCGCCCGCTTGCCGGTGGCGGCAAAGCCGGTATCAACGAGACCGAGCGGCCGGCTGATTCGCGCATCGACAAAATCTGCCAGATCCTGACCAGAGACGACCTCGATCACGCGCCCGAGAACGTCAACCGACATGCCGTACTCCCAGGTCGTCCCCGGCTCGTACATCAGCGGCAGGCGGGCGAGCTTGGTCACCAACTCGGCGTTGGTCTGGTCTGCTGTCATCAATTGGGCTTCGCGCCAGATCATCTGCACAGCGGAGTCCCCGGTAACCGCGTAGGTAAGTCCGGAAGTGTGGCGCAGCAGATCCTGAACCGTCATCGTCCGCCGGGCGCGCACCCGCTCGACGCCAATCGTGCGCTCGGCAAGTTCGGGAAGATAGTCAGCGACCGGGGCGGCAATCTGCAGCTTGCCTTCCTCTGCCAATATCATTGCTGCGACCGAGGTGATCGGTTTGGTCATCGAGGCGATGTGGAAGATCGTGTCGAGGGTCATCGGTGCCCCTGCCGCGCGATCGCGGAACCCAATTGCCTCGGCAAATCCGATGCGGCCGCCGCGGGCGATCAGCATCACTGCACCGGGAACCAGCCGGCGCTCTACATCCTGCCGCAGGGTGGTGCGAATCCGCTCCAGCCGCTCGGCCGACAGGCCAATCTCCCCGGGAGACTTTGCCATCGGCAAACCCAAGCCGCCCATCCCTTGCCTCCGTTGTTGCGGGCCTCTGGTCCGACATTCTCATGCCGCCAGTTGCGGGCTGCGTATGCCCAGTCTTACTCGCAGTTTTGCCGCATGGTACCTATCATACAACTGTGTGTCTGAACCGCGCACCATGGAGGCGGTTCGATAGCTTCGTGTGGTGGGATTGCGTTGTAATGGTGCCGTGGACAAACTCGTTCTGACGTAGCTGGAAAATCGAGCGCTACCGGAGGCAACCATGGAATTCGACGAAATCATCGTTGGATCGGGGTCGTCGGGAGCAGTGCTGGCTGCCCGCCTATCCGAGGATCGCGGGCGGCAGGTACTGCTGATCGAGGCCGGGCCGGACTATCCAGACCTCGAACGAACTCCGAAATCCCTGTTGAACGGCCGCCAGATGCCCTCCGGCCATGATTGGGGATTCACCGCCGAGATGGTGGCAGGTCGGTCGACGACCTATCCCCGCGGCAAGGTTACCGGTGGCACTTCGAGCGTGAACGGTTGCGTCGCGCTGCGTGGAATGCCTGCAGATTATGACGAATGGGCGGCCTTGGGAAATTCCGATTGGAATTGGGCGAACGTGCTCCCGGTGTTTATCCGGATCGAAGATGATCGGGACGCGCAGGACGACTATCACGGAGTGGGCGGCCCGATTCCAATGCGCAGGTATGCGCCAGGCGAGCTCGGTCCGGTGCAGGCGGCATTTGCCGAAGCATGCAAGGAGCTCGGCTTCCCGATAGCGCATGACCACAACCATCCCGAAGCCACGGGCATCGGGTTGGGGCCATTCAACCTGCGGAACGATAACGTTCGGGTATCCACCGCCATTGCGTATTTGCTCCCGGCGCGGGGGCGCCCGAACCTTTCGATCCGTTCTGATTGCTTAGTGGATCGGGTGCTGTTCGACGGAAACCGCGCCATCGGAGTTGAGTTGGAGAGCCATGATGGCCCGGAGCGAGTCCTCGGCAAGCGCGTCGCCCTGAGCGCCGGGGCCATTGGCACACCCGCGATTCTGCTTCGTTCCGGTATCGGGCCGGCGGACGACCTGAGGGCGATTGGAATAGCGCCAAATATTGCCATGGACGGCGTCGGGAGGAGCCTGATCGATCACGCCGGCGTCGGGTTCAGCTGGGATGCGGCACCCGGAACAGTCGACGAAAGCACACCGGTTGCCCAGGTTCTCCTGCGGTACACCGCGCCCGGCTCATGCCTGGAAAACGACATGCAGGCTTACCTTCTGCAAGTTCTGTCGCCGCATCCCAAACTGCTGATCAGGGCACTGCTGCTGAAACCGCATTCGAGCGGCACGCTTCAGTTGCGTTCGAGAGATGCAAAGGTTCAACCGGTAATCCAACTGAACCTTGCCTCCGAGGCTGAAGATGCCAGGCGACTCGGCGACGGCCTCAGGCTGCTGGGCAAATTTATTCAGACTCCTCAGCTTGGTCCTCATCTCGCGCACAGCGTCATTTTGGACGACGGTGAGACCTTGCCGATCAGGACGGTGGGCGAGTTGCTCAAGCAGAGCGATTGGGTAAATGCGCATGTCCAAAGCGTCGTCCGTCACTATGTCCACCCCGTCGGGTCAGCGCGGATGGGGCCAGCCAACGATCCCGGAGCGGTGGTGGATCAACACGGCAGGGTCCATGGAACTGCGGGCCTTCGGATCGCGGACGCCTCGGTAATGCCCACAATTCCACGTGCGAATACGAACCTGACCTGCATCATGATCGGAGAACGGGTGGCGGGATGGATGCGCGGGCGGGACGACTGATTCCGATCGGCTCGGTCGCGTTTGGCGGTCGGCAGAAAGGACCGGTTTGGTGGAAGACGGACAGTCTGCTTCGGATGACCAACGGCAGCCGTGCTGCGTAGCGGGCTGCCTTTTGGAGGTGATCAGCCCGTTTCTGCGCCCATCCGTAGCGGCTCTCTGCGGCATGGCGGCGGTGTTGTCCGATTAGGTGCGCCTCACTCCCCAGAACACTGGGAACGGGGAGTTCGCGAAGCCGCTCAGATCGCTGCGGAACGCGGTCGGCTGGAACCACTGGCCGAGTGGGATGAACGGCACCTCCTCGAACGCGCGCAACTGGATCTGGTCACAGATTTTCTTTTGGGCCGAGAGGTCCGGCGCCTCCAGCCATTGATTGCGCAGTTGCTCAAAGGTGGCATCAGTTGGGCGCCACCACGCCTGCGTGGCCGACCCGTTGGTGCGCAGCGGTAGGTGCACGAACGGGCTCACGACCGATAGACCCACCCAAGCTGTGCAGTAGCTGGTCCAGCCACCCTTGTCCGGCATCTCTTTGTTGTTGCGTCTACGCAACATGGTGCCCCAATCCAGCTCCGTGTACTGCACGTTGAGCCCGAGCGACTGGTACAGGGCGTTGGCGACCTGGTCCTCCTGCACGAGGTTCGGCTGGTCCGACGGCACCATCAGCACGATCGGCTCGCCCTGGTAGCCGGATTCCGCAACGAGGCGCTTCGACTTGTCGAGATCTCGCGGTCCGGTGAGCGCCTCCATCCCCGCTGTGGTGGAATAGGGGGAGGCAAGCGGGAACACGCCGACGCCGACGCGGCCGAGGTTCTGCTGCTCGCCGACGACCGAATCCACGAAGTCCTGCTGGTTGACCGCCGACAGCACTGCACGGCGCAGTTTCACGCTGTCGAACGGCGGGTGGTAGAAGTTGAAGGCCATCAGCATCAGTGAGCCCAACTTGTCGAATACTTCGACCTTTACACCCGGCGCCTTGCGCAGCATCGGCGTGAGGTCGATCAGCGGAGCCTCGACCCAATCCACCTCATCCCGCTGCAATGCCGCACTCTGGGTGGCGGGGTCGGGGATCGTTTTCCATTCGATCCGGTCAAAGTTCGCGACCTTGCCGCCCGACCACATGCTGATCGGCTCCTGGCGGGGGACGTATTTCTCGTTGCGGGCGTAAGCCGCGCCGGAGCCCGGTTTCCATTCGTCGCGCATGAACCGATAGGGACCGCTGCCGACATATTCGCTGATCTGCGTGAACGCGTCGGTCTTGGCGATGCGCTCGGGCATGATGAACACGCCGCTCAGTGCGAACGGAAGCAGCGCGAAGCGCTTCTTCAGCCGGAACTCGATACGCTTGTCATCGAGCGCCTTCACCTCGTTAGTGGCGTCCATCAGCGCCTGCAAGGTATTAGCGTGCTTGCCCGCGCGTAAAATGGAGGCGACGCAGTCCTGCGCGCGCACAGGCACGTCGTCGTGGAAGACGAGGCCGTCGCGCAGCGTCAGCCGCCAAGTGAGGCCGTCGTCCTCTACCTGCTCTCCGGCGACCATCTGCGGCCGCGCGATAAGCCCTTCGTCGAGGCTGTAGAGCTGGTCCCAGATCAGGTAGCCGTGAATGTAGGCGATGGTCGCCGTGGACCACACGGGATCGGGGTTGGTGAGATCGGCCTGTGGCACGTAGCGCAGAACGCGTGCAGGCTGCGCGATTGCCGGCCGGGCGAGCACGATGGCGGTGGTGGCTGCGGCGGATCGCAGGAGCTGTCGGCGCTTCATGGCGAACCCCCCGGATGCTTGTTCAGAGTGTGAATGATTTCCGCCCGCCTGGCGAGACCCGCATAGGGTTGGCAAGCGGTGTCGCTGGCAATGGTCAGTGCATGGTCCGCCGCCAGTGATATCCGCCTTTGTTGGTACCGGGATGGACGAACCGGTCCGGCTCGATTGCCGTTACTTACAGTCAGCCGACCAGATCTGCCGTCCCCTGCCGGCGGCCATCGAGGAACGTCTGCTATCGGGGATGGGGAGATGAGTCGTTGAGCATCTGACCTGGGTCGGGATTGGCCATTCGGGGTCGGGGACCCAAATGGCCGGATAGGGTGAAAACCGGTCGTTCCCGATAGCGCTCATGGGTTGCGCGGCAACCGAATCGTGAATTCACTAAATTGGCCGACCACGCTGTCCACCGTGATGCTGCCGCCATGTTGCTGCGTGACGATGTCGTAGCTGATCGATAAGCCGAGGCCGGTGCCCTCGCCGGTCGGTTTGGTAGTGAAGAACGGCTGGAACAGTCTGTCCCTGATGTCGACCGGGACGCCGACACCATTGTCACGCACGCGGATCTCTACCCCACCACCCAGGTCGCAGGTTGTGACCTGCAGTGTTGGTTCGAAGTCCGTTTCGGCTGCATTGTTTTGCCGCTTCCTGGTCGCGTAGAACCCGTTGCTGAACAGGTTCAGCAACAC
This sequence comes from uncultured Alphaproteobacteria bacterium, assembly GCA_963819855.1. Lineage (GTDB taxonomy): Bacteria > Pseudomonadota > Alphaproteobacteria > Acetobacterales > Acetobacteraceae > JAMXLO01. The sequence goes on along the minus strand of CAWFYC010000021.1, from coordinate 303,836 downwards.
CCGCGTGATATCCTGCGGCGTCAGCTCGATCCGCGCGATGCCTGAGCCGAAGTCCCGCTGCAGTGTGACGCTGAAGCTCTGATCCTGCGCCCGCGCGCCGTGATAGGCGAGGTTCAGTGCCTCATCGACCAGCATGTTGAGATCGACCATGCGCCGTTCGCCAGAGGACCCACGCGAATGTTCCAACATCGCCTTGACGATGTTGTCGGCACGTTTGCCGTGCTCGTTGATCTTCTCCAGGTTGCTGGTCAGCATAGCCGAGACGTCCTCGATCTCGGTGCGTTCATCGTCGGTCAGTGCGGCGAATCCCGGCGCGGCAGTTTCCTTCAGTTCCCTCAGCAGATCGACCGACAAAGCGGCGAAGTTGTTGACGAAGTTGAGCGGGTTCTTGATCTCGTGCGCGATACCAGCCGTGAGCTGGCCGAGTGACGCCATCTTCTCGGCCTGGATCAGGTTGGCCTGTGCGGCCTTCAGCTCGCGGAAGGCGGCCTCGATCGTGCGGCTGGCTTCCTCTGCCGCGTCGCGGGCGGCACGGATTTCGATCTCGTTCTGCTTGCGCTCGGTAATGTCAGAGTAGATGAGCACGAAGCCGCCGTCCGGCACTGGGTTGCGGCGGATCTCGATCACTCTGCCATCCGGCCGCGTGTGCTCATAGCCGTAGGGTCTGCCGGAGCTGCCGACCAGCTCAGTAATCTGTTCTGCCGTAGCGACACCGGGCCCGAAGTCGCCGCGCGTTGTAAGGAAGCGGAGGTATTCTTCATAAGTGCGATTCTGTTCGAGAAGATTGTCGGGCATGTCGAGGATTTCCTGAAACTTGCGGTTCCACGCCGCCAGATGCTGCGTTTCATCGAACATGGCGACGCCATCGACCATATTCTCGAATGTGACGTGGAGTTCCTCCTGGCGTTGACGGACCTCCTCCAGCAATCGCACATTCTCCATCGCGATGACCGCCTGCGCCGCAAAGTTTTTGACTAGCGCAATCTGCTTGTCCGAAAACGGCCGCACCTCGCGGCGGAACATGATGATAGCCCCGAGGAGCACATCCTCTTTGCGCAGCGCTACACCCAGCCAAGTACGAATGCCTGTCAATTCGAAGCGGTCACGGGCGATTTGGTGGTCGCGATAGGTCGCCGTCTTCCGCACGTCAGGGACGTGCACGACTCGCTCGCCGTGGACCACCGGATTGAGCAGCCCAAAAACTCGGATCGGACCGAGCTGCTTCACTTGTTCGACGATGTGCGGATCGCGGCCGTAGATTGCGACAAGCGGAAAGGACTCGCCATCGAAGGTGCGCAACACGCCTTGATCTGCTTCGCAAAGTCCAACCGCCCTTGTAAGCATTGCGTCGAACACCGGGCCGAGATCGCCGGGGGACGAATTTATTACGCCCAAGACATCGGCGGTTGCAGTCTGTTGTTCCAAGGCCTCGCGTGTTTCGATCAGCAATCGCGCGTTCTCCATCGCGATGACCGCCTGCGCCGCGAAATTCTGCAGAAGCGCGATCTGCTTGTCCGAAAATGCGCGGACCTCCTGCCGATAAATGGCGAGCACAGTGTCATGCCGGCGGAGTGGGACGGCCAAGAGTGTGCGCACACCGCCGAGATCGACCATCGCCCGACGTTGTAAATTAGCGCCCTTGCGATAGCCCTCGCTCTCCGCCGCGTCGAGAATGTGCAGGAACGAGGCGCCGCCGAGCACGTTCAAAACATCAGACCGTCCCGCCCGATAATCGCCGCTCAGAAATTCGGCGAGCACCACAGGCGCCCGGTGCATCACACCCGGACGGTACCGTCTTGCGGGGCGGTTGTAGGTCCAGACCACGCCAAACGCGGCGTCGCACAGTCTTGTCGCTTGTTCAAGGATTGCCTCAAATACCGGGGCGAGTTCGCCAGGTGAAGAATTGATGACCCCGAGTACTTCGGCGGTCGCGGTCTGCTGCTCACGCGCTTCGGCAAGTTCAGCCTCGCGCTCGGCAAGCTGACGTTCGAGATTGGCTATACGCTGCTCGGGATCAGCTAACCTGTTGTCGAGCGTCGCGTTCATTGCTGACCTCGTCGGGACCGACCTTACGGGCGGATCATACCGTGATCGGCACGGGCTACCATAGACTGTCGATCGGGACGATCGGCGGAGCGTCGGCGCCCTTCACTGCGCCGCGGGTGGTTGCTAGCCGCCCGTAGGCGCGAGGACCCCACCGAGAAAACGCTCGAGACCGGCGAGCGAGGTCGGCTCAACAAGGCTCGGCGCATGCCCGACCCCGGGGATCGCCAGCAATTCGCCCCTCGGCAGGGTTTCCACCATGCGCCGCGCCTGCGCCTCCGACAGCACGTCGCTGTCGGTGCCCCACACGGCCAAGACCGGACAGGCCAGCCGCGCCAGCGCCGGCCACAGGTCGGGGCGGACCGGGGCGCCGCGCTCGACGCGCTGGCGGATATAGGCGGGATCCATCTTCCAACCCCATTTGCCATCCGGCCGCTGCCGCAATACGCCAAGCGCCAGCTCGCGCTGGTCAGCGGCATCACGCCCAGCGACGATCGGCGAGGCTTCGCGTCGATAGACCATCGCGTCGTCCAGTGTCTTAAACTCGTCCGGCCGGCTGCCGACCATCTGCGTGATACGCTGACTCCCGTGTTCGACCTCCGGCCCGATATCGTTCAGCACCAGTGCGCGCAGCCGCTGACCGTGCTCCATCCCATACGTCATCGCGATGACGCCGCCCATCGACGTGCCGAGCAGGATGAATTGGTCGAGGCCGAGCCGATCCGTGAAGGCTGCCAGGTCGCCAGCCTGGTCGCGATAGGAGTAGCCGCCATCCGGCGACCACTCGCTCTCGCCATGGCCGCGCACATCCAGTGCTACGATATGGAAGCGGTCGCGGAAATGCCGCGCGAAGCCGGTGAACGCGTCAGCGCTGCTGGTGTAGCCGTGCACGCAGACGAGCGGCGGCGCTGCCGGATTGCCCCAATCGAAGTAGTGTAGTCGAAGCCCGCCGATCGTGACCCGCTCGCTCGTTGCCTGCGCCAGCGCCGCTGTCGCATCGCTCATCGGCACGTCCCTTCTTTCAATTTGTCGGCTGTGAATATTGTAAGAGACATGTGACGGGGGTCAATATTGAAAGCCGGTTTGCCACCGAGGTGAAATGAATAGGAGTGTGCCCCTCGGGGTGGACAAGATCAAGCCGCAGCTTTGATCCTTGCAGCGCGACGCACTCTGCCTCGTCATCGGTGGTATCTAACCCGCATCGGCGCAAGCCAGCTCGCCATCAACGCCGTCTCGAGCGCCCTCTAGATCGTGGGCCGGCTGGTCGGTGACAGCCGTGAAGATCGGCCCGCGGTCGCGATGTCTTCCAGCTTGGAATCAGCGCTGCGGCCCGACGGTGATGCCTTGCAGCGTCGTCGATGAACAATAGCGGAAAAGCGGCTCGCCACGCGGCACTTCCTTGGTCTCCTACAATGACCGCAATGGGTGGAGATCGGTCGTTCCCTGTCGGTCCTACGAGTGAACGGCAGTGCGCGCACCAGGGTCATTCCGCGGAGCGGCTTGATGCTCCGAAGCGACATGCGGCAAGAGCAGACTGAGTGCCCGCAACGGGAATGGCTGATAGCCGGCGGTGCTGGTATTTTCTGATCGGATCGTGCAACCGACATTAGCCGTCTTGCAGGGACCTGACGGCGGAGCTTATCAGTCCTATGGATTGATGTGAGTGTTCTAATACGTATCGAGAGGCTTGAAGCAATAGATGATCACACGAACAACCGCGCCAGTCTCCTCCGCCTGAGCCGCTGGGTCCGGGTCGTACCAGACGATTGCTTTCCCTGTTGGGTTTACTTGGTCAGTTGTGATCTTCCACGGCTCGATGCGCCGCCACTTTCCGAGAAGGTAGACTTCGTAGTTGCCGTCGCTCGTCCGCCGCCAGTCATCAAACTCCACGAGCTGGGCGTCGCTGAGGCCGCAGCACTGCGCGTTGTACTGGTTCTTGCTCGCGGAGAGCACATCATTCCATTCTTCGTGACCAGGAATGTGCGCGGCGGCGACTGTCGTCAATCCGAACCGGAGGAGTCGCGCTCCAAGCAGTATGCACGCCACCAACACCAGCATGTCCGCTCGCAAACCGCCGGTTCGCCAGTCTCTAACACCAGAACCCATCCTCCAGCCTCTGTGTGTGCTTGATGTTTCCGATCGGTGGCGATTTAGGTCAGGCTCGTGTGCAGCATAGTGATCCCTGTAAGTGACAGGGCGGTTGCGAAGACACGGCTCAAAAATTCGGCGGACATGACCGGAGCCAGTCGCGCACCAAGCCAAGCCGCGGCGGCTTGGGCCGGGGCGATACAAGCCCACATCGTGATGTCGATGCTGCCCATTTCCAGCGGATGATGCGCTTTCGATGCGAGCGCCGCCGCAATGGTGGCTGGGACGCTTACCACGATGCCTGCTGCGGCCGCCCGGCCGATGCTCTTGTGCATCGGCAGCCCGGACAGTGTCATCACGATATTTGTCAGGATGCCGCGGAAGAGGGAAACCTCCACGTCCATGTTTCGGCACTGCGCAAGGCGCTCGACGAGCATGATGGAGGGCACAGTCTTGTCGCCTCTGTTCCGGGCCGCGGTTACCGGCTGGCAGATCTGAGCAGCGAGCCAGAGCGGGAATATTCCGCCGACAACATAGTCGAGGGGATCAGCCTCGGGCGTTTCCGGCTCGACCTCGGCCGGCGCGAGTTGTTGCGCGATGGTCAGCCGGTGCGGATTTCATCGGCATCCTGTGTGCGCTGGCCGAGGCTAAAGGCGAGATCGTCAGCAAGGACGAGCTGATGGCGCGGCTATGGCCTGATCGCATTGTCGAAGAAGGAAACCTCCACGTCCATGTTTCGGCACTGCGCAAGGCGCTCGACGAGCATGGCGGAGGGAACAGTCTTGTCGCCACTGTTCCAGGCCGCGGTTACCGGCTGGCAGACCTGAGCGGCTTGCGGCCGACTCAATTGGCCGAACGCCCCTTACCGCCGCAACTGCCACTCCCCGACAGGCCCTCGATTGCCGTAATGCCGTTCCAGAATGTGGGCGGCGATCCCGACCGGGAATACTTCGCGGATGGCATGGTCGAGGAGATCATCACCGCGCTTTCTTGCATCCGCTGGCTGTTTGTAATCGCCCGAAACTCCAGCTTCACTTACAAGGGCCGGACCGTCGATGTGAAACAAATCGGGCGTGAGCTTGGTGTGCGCTACGTGCTCGAGGGCTCGGTGCGCAAAGCGGGCGATCGGGTGCGCATCACTGCGCAACTGATCGAAGCGGAAACCGGCGCGCATCTCTGGGCCGACCGCTTTGACGGCTCGCTCGATGACGTTCTCGATCTGCAGGATCAGGTGGCGATCAGTGTGGCCGGGGTCATCGAGCCAGCATTGCGGGTCGCGGAAGTCCGACGAGCGGTGGATAGGCCGAGGCACGATCCGACAGCTTACGAGCTTTATCTACGCGCGCGCCGGGTAAATTACGCGTGGGAGAAGCAGGATTACAGGGAGGCACTCGATCGGTTGAGCACCGTAATCAAGGAGGCCCCTGCGTACGGCTCAGCCCTCGCGTTATCCGCTTGGTACCATATGGCGCTCTACGGTAGCGGTTGGACCGATGACCCTGAGGCAACCCGCCAAAGGGCTATCTCGCTTGCCCGCGGTGCCGTTAGCAACGCCAGTGACGATGCCGATACGCTCGGTCGAGCCGCATATGTCCTCGCCGCCTGCGGCGAGGATATTGATGCCGCAGCAGCCCTCATGGATCGATCACTACAGATCAATCCGAGCTTCGCCGATGGATGGCGATGGAGCGGGTGGTTAAGATTGTGGGCGGGCTGCTCGCCCGACATCGCGATCGATCATCTCGAGAGAGCGTTGCGGCTCGATCCATGCGATCCTAGTGGCGGAACATCGTTGCCGAAGGGCATAGCCCATTTCTTCGCGCGGCGCTTAGAGTCTGTCCGGAAACCTCACGCGATTCTGCATAGCCTTCTGACCATCAGGCGGATGGATGCCAGGAGCAGGAACGCGCGCGCCTTGTGGTTGAGGCTCTCCCAATCCTTGGCCAGGCGACGACAGCGGTTGAGCCATGCGAGGGTTCTCTCGACCACCCAACGTTTGGGCAGGACGACAAAGCCCTTTGCCTGGTCCGAACGCTTGACGATCTCCACATCCACCTGGGAGAGGATCGTTTTCATCGCCTTGCGGAATTCCGGCCCCTGATAGCCACCGTCGGCGTAGAGCTTCAGCAAGAAGGGGTAGAGCCCAAACAAAGTGGCCATCAGCATTGCACCGCCGTCGCGATCCTGAATGTCGGCCGCGTGCACGATGGCGTGCAGCAGCAATCCCTGTAAATCTACCAGGATATGCCGCTTCTTCCCCTTGATCTTCTTGCCCGCATCATAGCCATGTGGGTCGATACAGGCCCCCCTTTTTCGGCGCTCTTGACGCTCTGGCTATCAATTACCGCGGCAGTGGGGCTGGCCTCTCGCGAGGCCTGTTCCCGACATTTCAGGTAGAGCGCATGGTGGATCTGCTCCAGCGTCCCGTCCCAGCTCCAGCGGTCGGTGTAATCGTACACCGTGCTACGCGGTGCGAGGTCCTTCGGGATGGCCCGCCATTGGCAGCCTGTGCTGAGGATGTACATCAGCCCATTGACCACCTCGCGAATATTGACCGAACGCTTGTTACCGCCTGGCTTGGCAGGCGGGATCAGGGGCGCGATCTCGGCCCATTCATCGTCGGTCAGGTCGCTCTCATAGCGCAGCCCGCTGCGGTCGTAGCGGCGGCGGTTCTCTTCCGTCCACATGTGGCACCTCGCGAATTGATGCCGCACAGCGAATCACAAGGCATTCTGCCGCTTCAAGCTCCTTGCGCTAACCGATTCTAAAGACTCAACTTGTTCCCGGACAGACACTTAGACCAGGCGCGGAGCATGTTGTTGTTGTCACTACAAGAGAACCCCGGTTGGGTCCCGACGAACCGCTTTCTCGCTGCCTGTTACGCGCACCTGGGCGAATTGGACGAGGCAAAAATGATGATCAAACGGCTGCGCGCCCTGACGCCGGTGGTGCTGCCGAGTGCGGATAACTGGCGCGATCCGGCGCAGCGCGAGTTCTACCTATCGGGCCTGCGGCTGGCGATGAGTGAGACGGAAATAAGGCGGCTCGGTGAGCATCGGCTGCCGCTGCCATCACCGGCACCCAAGGTCCGCAATGGGTCGGAAGCGGTCTTTGGTATCGAGATCGGAACGCGCACCGCCGCGTCGGATCACCCGTTTGGCCAGAAAGCAAGAATAACACGGATTATACCAGAAGACGAAAGTGCCAACTCACCGGCTGTCCCTCACCGTCATGGCCGGGCTTGTCCCGGCCATCCACGTCTTGCCTTACTGTTCGCAGTAACGACGTGGGTGGCGGGGCCAAGCCACGCCATGACGATGAGGCCACCGGTACGTCATCAAATCCGTCTTCTGGTATTACACGGAATCAGGCACGGACTCAGCGCGAAGCGCCAAAATCCTTCTCCGTGTAATCCGTGCCAGTGGATCGCCTTGCGATCCAATCCGTGTAATCCGTGTTATTCTTGCTTCTTGACTCAGGCCGCCACCGCTGCCGCCCGATGCGTCAGCCTGCCTGACGTGCCGCTGCGAAGTCGTTTCCAACACAAACGATAAAGGGAGCCCGAATATCAACCGTTTTGTCGTGATCTCCGGATGCTCGGGAGGCGGCAAGTCAACTCTCCTGGCTGAACTCGGCCGGCGCGGGCAAGTCACCGTGGAAGAGCCTGGCCGGCGGATCGTCAAGCAAGAGTTGCTTGCGGACGGCACGGCATTGCCATGGGTCAACGAGATCGCCTTCGCTCGGCGCGCCGTCGCGCTCGCGCTTGCTGACCGTACTGCCGTCGGCAATGCAGCCGGCTGGGTGTTCTTTGACCGAGGTTTGATCGACGCTGCCGCTCCCCTGCAACACCTGACCGGCGAGCCGACACTGGCGGCTTTCGGGCAACGACATCGTTACAACAAACGAGTATTTCTCGCGCCGCCCTGGCCCGAAATCTATCGACCTGACCCCGAGCGGCGTCACGACTTTGATGCGGCGGTCGCCGAGTATATGCGCCTGCTCGCGGTGTATCCGTTGCTTGGCTACGAGGTGACGATCCTGCCGAAGGTCGGTGTGTCCGAGCGTGCTGATTTCGTTTTGCGTGCCTTGGCCGAATAGCGAGCACCGGATACGACATCATCGCGGACCCCGTCACGGCGGGCTTGGCCCAGCCAGCCACGAAGAAGCCGTGGATGGCCGGCCCAAGGCCGCCCATGACGAGGGGCGCGCGGCAGAGGAGCGGCGGGGGCGCGACGGCTGCCGTTCTGGAGCGTTTCGCGCCTCCCGTCGTCATGGCCCGGCCAGTTCGCCCGGCCACGACGACGGGGGGAAAATCACTTCGCGGCCACCGCCCATTCGCGGTTGTGCACCAGCCCGTCATCGTCGCCACGATGCATCTCGGGCGCGGCCGGCGCATCGTGGAACTGCGCCGCCTCGGTGCTGCCGGCGAACGCAGTGGTGGACGACTGTCCGCCCGACGCCGCCGTCGCCACAGCATCGAAGTAGCCCACGCCGACCTCCCGCTGATGGCGGGTCGCGGTGTAGCCCGCCGCCTCCGCGGCGAACTCGGCCTGCTGCAGCTCCGCATAGGCCGCCATCCCACGCTCCCGATAGCCGCGCGCGAGATCGAACATCGCGAGGTTCAGGCTGTGGAAGCCGGCCAGCGTGACGAACTGGAACTTGTAGCCCATCCGTCCGATCTCGCGCTGGAACCCTGCAATATGCTGCGGCGACAGCTTCTTGCGCCAGTTGAAGCTCGGCGAGCAATTGTAGGCGAGCATCTTGCCGGGGAACTGCCGATGGATCGCATCGGCGAACTGCTCGGCCTCATCCAGATCCGGTTCACTGGTCTCCCACCACAGCAGATCGGCGTAGGGCGCGAACGCCAGGCTGCGCGCGATCGCGTACTCCACGCCGCGGCCGGGCTCGATGCGGAAGAACCCTTCCGCGGTGCGCTCGCCGGACAGGAACGGACGGTCGCGCTCGTCGATGTCGGTGGTGAGCAACTGCGCCGAGTGCGCATCGGTGCGGCAGAGCAGCACCGTCGCCACGCTCTCGATGTCGGCGGCGAGCCGCGCGGCGTTCAGCGTGCGGATGTGCTGCGCGATCGGCACCAACACCTTGCCGCCGAGGTGGCCGCACTTCTTCTCCGAGGCGAGCTGGTCCTCGAAGTGCACGCCGGCGGCGCCGGCCTCGATCATCGCCTTCATCAGCTCGAACGCGTTCAGCGCGCCGCCGAACCCGGCTTCGGCATCGGCCACGATCGGCGCCATCCAATAGGTGCCGCGGTCACCCTCCGAGCGCGCGATCTGATCGGCGCGCCGCAGCGCGTTGTTGATCCGGCGCACCACGTTGGGCACCGAGTCCACCGGATACAGCGACTGGTCGGGATACATCTGGCCCGCCGTGTTGGCGTCGGCGGCGACCTGCCAGCCGGACAGGTAGATCGCCTGCAGCCCGGCCTTGACCTGCTGCACCGCCTGATTGCCGGTCAACGCGCCGAGCGTCGGCACGAACGGCTCGGTCTTGAGCAATTGCCAGAGCCGCGTCGCGCCCATCTCCGCCATGGTGTGGCGGATGCGGAAACTGCCGGACAGGCGATCGACGTCCTGCTGGGAGTAGTCGCGGCGGATGCCGTCGAACCGGCAGGGATCGGGGATGAGATGCATCTTGCTGCTCCTGAGCTGCGTGTTGAGTGCGTGAAGAATTCACATTGCAGGTGCGAAGTGCATCAGAAATCTGCCAGACTGGCCGGCAATGCTGTCGTTGCCTTCACGAAGGAGGCCAGCAAACTGTAAAGGATGTAAATCATGGCCCGCGCGCTGATCGGCCGAACGATCCGCCGATTGCGCGCCGAACGCCGGCTGACCCAGCAGGCGCTCGCCGTGCGTCTCGGCATCTCGGCCAGTTATCTGAACCTGATCGAGCACGACCAGCGCACGGTGACCGCCTCGCTGCTGATCAAGCTGGGTGAGACGCTGGGCGTGGACCTTGCCACACTGTCCGGCCGCTCGGAGCGTCAGCTCGAGGTCACGCTGCGCGAGGCGTTCGCCGATCCGCTGCTGTCGGCCGACGCGGTGCCGGAAGCGGAGATCGCCGAGCTCGCTGCCGCCGCGCCGAATGCCGCGCACGCGGTGCTGGCGCTGTACCGCGCCTGGCGGGTGGCGCGCGAGGATGCCGGCGGGATTGCCCTGCCGTCGGGGCGCCGCGTGCTGCTGCCGAACGAAGAGGCGCGCGACCTGTTCGACGACCGGGGCAATCACTTTCCGTCGCTCGAGGCGGCGGCCGGGATGATCGTGGCCGAACTGCGCGCCACGCCGGCGGAGATGAACCACGCGATCGCCGAGCGTCTGCGGCGGACGCACGGCCTGACGGTGACCGTGCAGCCGCTGGACGGCGCGTTGCGCCGCTACGATGCCGCCGGGCGCACGCTGGCGCTGTCCGAAACGCTGCCGCGCGAAAGCCGCGGCTTCCACATGGCGTTCCAGCTTGCCTTGCTGGAGGCACGCGAGGCGGTGGAAGCGGTGCTGGCCGACGCCGCGCCCTCTTCGGCGGAAGCCGGCATGCTGATCCGCGTCGGCCTGCTCAACTATGTCGCGGGCGCGCTGCTGATGCCGTACGCGGCGTTCCTGGACGCCGCGCGCGCGCTGCGTCACGACGTGGAGGCGCTGGCGGCGCGGTTCGGCGTGTCGTTCGAGCAGGCGTGCCACCGGCTGTCGACCTTGCAGCGATCCGACGCGCGCGGGGTGCCGTTCTTCTTCGTGCGGGTCGATCCGGCGGGCAATGTGTCGAAGCGGTTTTCCGCCGCGGGGTTCCCATTCGCGCGTTATGGCGGATCCTGTCCGCGCTGGGTGGTGCACACGGCGTTCGCGCAGCCTGGCGTGGTGCAGGTGCAGGTGGCCGAGCTGCCCGACGGCACCGCCTATCTATGCTTCGCGCGCACGGTGACGCGGCCGGCGCGTGCCTGGGGCGAGCCGCGTCCGACCCACGTGGTGGCGATGGGCTGCGGTGTCGCACATGCCGATGCGGTGGCGTATGCGGACGGGCTGGACCTGGAGCGGGCCAAGGTGGGCATCGGATTGTCGTGCCGGCTGTGCGACCGCCCGGACTGCCGCAGCCGGGCGTTTCCGCCGCTGGAACATCGGCTGACGCTGGACCCGCATTCGGCGGGAGCGGCACCATACCGGTTCGAAGCGCGACGAGGATGAGGTTCGGGTGCCAAGCGACACTCTGGCTCACTGGCATGATTTCTACACGCTGCTCGGCACCGCAGCCGGCACGCTGGTCGGGCTGCTGTTTGTCGCCGCCACGGTCGGAGCGGGCGTCTTCTCCAGCGATCGACCGGCTCCCATGCGGGTCTTCCTCTCTGCCAGCGTGGTGCATTTCAGCAGCGTGCTGATGGTGTCGCTGATTGTCATGGCGCCGGTCGAAAGCGCGGCGATACTCGGCGTGATGATCCTGACCTGCGGCCTGGTCTGCATCGGCTATTACGGTCTGCTCTGGCGCGACGCGGTGCGTGATGGACTGGCTGCCAGGATCGATCTGGAAGATCGGGTCTGGTACGCGGTGCTGCCGGTTGTCGCCTACCTGGCCGAGGCGGCCTCCGGCATCATGCTGGCCTTGCGGTCCGAAGCGGCGTGGATGGCGCTTGCGATATCGCTTGGAGCCTTGCTGCTGGTCGGCATCCACAATGCGTGGGACATCACCGTATGGTCCATCACGCAGCGGCGCGAATGAGCGACCCTGAAGCAGCGGGAGACAAGACGCATGGCATCGAGCTTCGTCCGCACCACGCACCGCGCCGGCCTGATCGAGCCGCCGTCGCGCCGGCGGTTCCATCATCCGGACTTCAACGCCCGCGAGATGCGCGGCTGGAAGGCGGTGGAAGCCGAGGGACGGCTGCCGGAAGATGGCTGGCGGCGCGAGCAGAAATGGGCGCTCGACATGGGGCTGCCCGGCGCGGAGAGCCTGACCGATCGCACCATTCCGACCTTCGCGCGCGGCGAACTGCCGCATTTTGCCGGCATCAACACGTTCCTGAAGGCGCCGTATGTCGAGAACGTGCGCGATGTGGCGAAATACGACGCGGCGGTGATCGGCATTCCGTTCGATTCCGGCACCACCTATCGGCCGGGCACGCGCTTCGGGCCGCAGGGGATCCGCCGCATCTCGGCGCTGTATACGCCGTACAATTATGAGCTCGGCGTCGATCTGCGTGAGCAGATGACGCTGTGCGACGCCGGCGACGTGTTCACCATCCCGGCCAACCTGGAAAAGAGCTTCGATCAGATCAGCCGCGGCGTGGCGCATGTCGCATCGTCCGGCGCGCTGCCGGTCATGCTGGGCGGCGATCATTCGATCGGCTTTCCGTGCGTGCGCGGCATCGCGCAATGCACCTCGAAGCGGATCGGCATCGTGCACTTCGACCGCCACATCGACATCCAGGAGAAGGACCTCGACGAACGGATGCACACCACGCCGTGGTACTGGGCGACCAACCTGCCCAACGTGCCGGCCAGCAACCTGGTGCAGCTTGGCATCGGCGGCTGGCAGGTACCGCGCGCCGGCGTGCAGGAGGCGCGGCGACGCAACACCAATGTGCTGACCATCGAGGACATCGAGAAACTCGGCCTGGAGAAGACCGCCGAGATCGCGCTGGAGCTGGCGTGGAAGGATGCCGATGCGGTGTATATTTCGTTCGATGTCGACTCGGTGGACTGCGGCTTCGTGCCTGGCACCGGCTGGCCCGAACCAGGCGGTTTTCTCCCCCGCGAGGCGTTGAAGCTGTTGGGCCTGGTGGCGGCGCAAGGCGTGTGCGGACTGGAGGTGGTGGAGGTCAGCCCGCCGTACGACACGTCCGACATTACGTCGCTGCTAGGCGTTCGCGTGGTGGTCGAGGTGCTGGGCGCGATGGTCGCGCACGGCACGCTGGGCAAGCACAAGCCGATCATCGATCAGCCGGTGAGTTACTGAGATGCATGACGGGCCGCACGATCATACGCACGGGCGGGGCCATAATGCTCCGCGCGCGGCGACGCAGTGGCAGACCCCGCATCTGCCGCTTGGCGAGATGCAGGAAACTGCGGAACCCGAGAACGATCTTGATCTGGTGGAAGCGAGCTTCGTCGAAAGTTTCACGCGTTGCAGCGATCCGACCAGCTTCCTGCGCCTGGCCGGCATCGCGTTTTCCGGTGTTGATGCGAAGGGGTGCGAACTGCATCTGTTGCGCGTCGAGATCGAGGACGTGACCGATGTCGGTTCGGCGGTGCCGCTGCTCGGCGGCGAGGGGATGCGCTACGACCCGTTGCCGGCCCGGTTGGTATCACACCGACGGCGACTGCGCTTCGCGTACCATGACGGCGTGGAGGTGGTGAGGCTGGATTTCGCCGCGGCGCGGGCGCTGGGTGGAGGGCTGAGTTGATAGGCTTGCGACCCTCGACGTGTATTATATAGGCTGCGCATACACACGAGCTGCGGATGCGAACGAACGTTGAATTGGACGATGCGTTGTTGGCCGAAGCCATGGTTGCGACAGGCCAGTGCACGAAACGCGCCACGATAGATGAGGCGTTGCACACCCTGGTCCGACTTCGTGACGAAGTGGCATGGCTCCGGAAATTCGCCTGTAAAGACGCAGTGACAAGCTCTTCCCCCGAACGTGTCACCCGGACAAATATCGAGATCGATGACGATCTCATGACCCGGGCCTTGCAGGCAGCAGAGGTAGCGACCAAGCGCGGAGCAATCGAAGCGGCGCTTCGGGTCGTGATCCGGCTGCACCGTCAGAAACAGGCGATGGAAGACCTGAGAGGCATCGGGTGGGAGGGTGACCTCGACGAAATGCGGAGTGACTGGTCCACCCCGCCAGCTTAGGCAATCAGCAGTATGCTCGTGGTGGACAGCTCGGTCTGGATTGCGAGCTTCCACGGCGCTCGGACGGAACCTGTGCGCAAGCTGCTGGCCTATGACCTGCGCTCAGGCCCACTTGTGGGCGACGTGGTTCTTCTGGAACTGCTACAGGGAGCCAGAAGCGCCCAGGATGCTATGCGTGTTGAGCGGAGACTGCGCAGCTTTCCGATTGTCGCCATGCTCAACCCTGACCTCACGGTGGAAGCGGCCACCAATTATCGCCACCTGCGCAGCCTGGCGATCACAATTCGTAAGGTGCCTGACCTGATCATCGGCACCTATTGCATCGAGCATGGTCACAGCCTGCTGCACGACGACCGCGACTTCGATCCGATGCGCGAGCATCTTGGTCTCCGAGTGATCTGACCTCGGCGTGCGGCTTACCAGCCCCACATCCGACCGCTATGCTCCGCCGCAACACGCGGAGGAGATACCATGAAGATCACCCGAACCGAGACCGCCATCCTGCGCATCCCGGAAGACGACCCGCTCGCCGACATGCCCGAAGAGTCCGGCCGGCTGCGCCCCATCGTCATTCTCCGCATCCAGACCGACAGCGGTCTCGAGGGCATCGGCCTCTCGCTCTACGGTGGCGCGCTCACCGGCACGCTGCGCAGCGCGATGGATGAACTCGGCGCGCTGCTGATCGGCGAGGACCCGCAACGCATCGAGGCGATCCTGCGCAAGCTCGGCGCCGCGGCCGGCGATTCCTGCGGCTCCGGGATCTACACGCTGGCGGTCTCGGCGATCGACGTGGCGCTGTGGGACATCAAGGGCAAGGCGCTGGAACAGCCGCTGTGGAAGCTGCTCGGCGGCGCGCGCGATCGCGTCAACACCTATGCGTCCGGCTCGCTGCGCCGTGGGCTGACCGATGCGCAGGCCGCCACCGCCGCGCGCCGTCTGGTCGACAAGGGCTTTGTCGAGATGAAGACGCAGATGGCGCTGCCCGGCAATCCCTCGCCGGCCGAGGAGGTTCGCCGCGTGCGCGTGGTGCGCGATGCGATCGGTCCCGACATCAAGCTGATGTGCGACATCAACCAGCGCTGGCGCGTCGAGCAGGCGATCGACATCGGCCATCGCGTGGCGGATGTCGGACTGTTCTGGCTGGAAGACGTCACCACCTGCGACGACTATGCTGGCCTGGCACGCGTCAACACCGCGCTGTCCACGCCGATCGCCGGCGGCGAGTATGTCTGGGGCATCGTGCCGTTCCGCCACATGATCGAGGCGCGCTCGGTCGATTACGTGATGATCGACCTGTGCCGCGTCGGCGGCGTCACCCAGTGGATGAAGGTCGCCGGCATGGCGGCGGCGTTCAACCTGCCGGTGGTTAGCCACGTGGTGCCGGAAATGCACCTGCACCTGATCGCCGCCGTGCCCAATGGGCTTACGGTGGAATACATGCCGTGGATGCTGAAGCTCTACGAAGAGACGCCGGCGATCGAGAAGGGGCAACTGGTGCTGCCGACCACACCGGGGCTGGGGCTGAAGTTCGACGAAAGCGCGGTCGCCAAATATCGCGTGACCTGAGCCGCGCTTCGGTGGGATGCGAGCACGCCGGGTGAGATGCCACCGCCATCACCAATGCGGGACAGTCGCCGCGCGCCAAGCAGACACTTGTATAGAATCACTAAAACCACGGATGACCACGGATAAACACAGATAGGATATCCGTGTTAATCTGTGTTCCTCTGTGGTTCCATTTTACTTTTTCTGCTTGCCGCGCCGCATGCAGCGCAGCGTTCAAGGGCTCCCGGCACGCCCGTAGACTACGCCGCAATGAAACGCCCTTGGTAGCGCCTGTCCGCCCGCGCTCAGGCGGCCCTGGACATGTCCTCCCCGCCGGAGCGATCGAGCGCACCGCAGCCTCGGAGGCCCGCATCCTGGCGTTGGCCCGGCGGACGCACTGGGACTGGGGCTGAAGTTCGACGAGAAGGCGGTGGCGGCGTGCGGGGTGCGGTGCTATCAATATCTATATCGCTAGTGACTGGCGACTGACCCGGGGACGCGGACATGCCCACCGAACAGCTTCTGCTTCGTCTGCCGGATGATCTGGTGCGGCGATTCAAGCGCAGCGTGCCCAGCCGGCAGCGTAGCGCCTTCGTGCGGCACCTGCTCGAACAGGCGCTGCCTGCCACCGGCGGCGACGATGATCCGCTGTACCAGACGGCGTTGGCGGTGGAGCGGGATGCGAAGCTCGCCGGCGAGATGGCGGAGTGGGAACTGGCGACCCTCAGCGACGGCCTGGCCGCGCCACGCCCGCGCAAGCGGCGCCGGTGATTGGCGCGTGCTCCCCGCGCAGGTCGCTGTCATCCGGCGCGGATCGATCTGGTGGGTTGCGCTCGATCCGACGCGAGGGAGTGAAATCCGGAAGACGCGACCGGCGGTGGTGCTGAGTGCGGACGGCCTGAACCGCGCAAGGCGAACCGTGGTGATCGTGCCGTTGTCCACAGGACCCGAGCCGCATCCCCCGATCGTTGTCGCGACGCCATCGGCTGGGGAAGGGTCGGTGGCAGTGTGCGATCAGGTACGTGCGGTCGACAAGGTGCGGCTGATGCGGATGGCGGGCGCGCTGTCGCGGGACGATCTGCGGGCCATCGAGGATGGCATGCGCGCCGTGTTGCTACTGTGATGCGCCGAGCCCCGCACGCGGCGTACCGGGTAGAGCCGCAGGCTACCCGGCGGCGTCGAGCGGTATTACTGTGCTTGCCTGTGGTCCTTCGTCGCCCTCCTCCCCGTTGACAACATAGCGCACCCGGTCGCCGACCTTGAGCTTGTCGAAGCCGCCGCCGGCGACGGCGTTGCGACCGACATACACCTGCTCGCCGCCCGCGGTCTCCAGGAACGCGTAGTCGCGCTCGGCGAACACCCGCGCGATGCGTCCGACCGAAGGCGCCTCATGCTGCCTGGTCTGGCCGTCGAGACGGCGCATATGGGCCTGTAATCGCCTGCGCGCGGCATCGAAGGCGTCGCGAACGGCGACGTGCATGTCCTCGTGCGCGTGGTTCTCGCCCGGCTCCCGATTCACCAGGATCTTGCCGCCCGGCACCGCCAATTCCACGCGCACATGGTAGATCGTGCCCTGACGATGACGCCGGTGGGCGGCTTCCAGCGTCACCCGGCAGGCGGTCACGCGATCCGAAATCTGTTGCAGTTCCTCTGCCCGGTGCAGAACCTGGGCCTCGACAGAGGGCGACGTCTCCATCCCGCGGAACGAGATCTGGACGTTTGCCGGCATTTACTCCTCCTGACTTCTGTTGCCGCAAGCATAGCGGTGTGGCGGCAAAGGGCTTTGATCTCGATCAATGCAATGCTGCAAAGGAAGCCTTTGTGCCCCGGTGAAAGGCGCGGCGGCCGGGTCAATGCGCCATCAGCACCGGCAGATCGGCATGCGACAGGACACGACGGGTAAAACCGCCGAACATCACCTCGCGCACGCGGCTGTGGCCGTAGCCGCCCATGACCAGCAGGTCGGCATTGGCTGCCGCGGCAGCACCCAGCAGTGTGTCCACCGACGCGCGGTCGCCGTGCTTCAGGCACTGCACCTTGGTCTTGGGATTGTGCCATGCCAGGGCGTGGCGAAGCCGTTCGCAGGACGGTTCGTCGGTGCGCGCGTCCTCGACGACCGAGAAGATGATCACCTGGTCGGCCATCCGGAGAAACGGCTGAGCGGCTGCGACCGCCCGGGCGGCTTCCGGTCCGTCCTTCCACGCGATGGCGACGATGCCGGAAAGTTCGCTTCGAGCGTGCGCCGGCGCGATCAGCACCGGACGCCCGGTCGCCATCAGCGCTGCCTCGAGCAACTCCATCGCAACGGCTTCGCCGTCGCGGGCACGTCCGACCACCAGCAGGTCGGCCGAGCGCCCATGCGCCACGAGCCACGTCGGATCGTCACCGGTTTCCATGCGCCATTCGGCCGAAGGCAGCGCAGCCGAGAGTTCGGCGGAGACCAGAAGGTGTTCGCGTTCGCAAAAGTCGCGAAACGCCAGTTCGGCCCTCTTCTGCCGGCCTGCCACCTCCTGCTCCAGTGTATCCATGAGCTGGCCGAAGCCGATGCCGCCACCGGCGTCGGCGGATGCCATGGCGGTCAGTGTCTCCTGCACGTCGGCACGCACGTGGAGAAACTCCAGATGCGCAGGCAGGAGACGGGCGACCGTCAGTGCGGTGGCGAAGACCGGTTCGTCGGTGTCGGCGCCGGTGGCCGGAACGAGGACGTAGCTGGACATGCCTGGCTCCTGGGACTGGAGTCTGTTGCCATGAAACGCAGTTGTGTTCGTTGATCTGGATCAAACGCCGCTGCCGGGCGGCATATTGACTCGCTCGATCAAGCTTGACGGAGACCGGCATTTCGGCACCAAGCGAGATTCGGCAAGGAGACCATTCGCATGATCACGCCCGACTATGTCCGCCTGATGGCGCAATACAATGCCGAGATGAACCGTCGCCTCTATGCCGCCGCCGCGCAGTTGACCGATGCCGAACGCAAGGCCGATCGCGGCGCGTTCTGGCAGTCGATCCACGGCACGCTCACGCACCTCGTCTGGGGCGACACGCAGTGGATGTCGCGCTTCGACGGCTGGCCGAAGCCCGAGGTCGGCCAGAAGCAGAGCGCCGGCATGGTGGACGACTTCCCGACGCTGCAGACGCGGCGCGAGCAGGCGGATGCCGACATCATCGCCTGGGCCAACCGCGTTGACGATGCCTGGCTGGCCGAGGACCTGGTGTGGTTCAGCGGTTCGGCCGGCAGGGAGATGCGTCGGCAGAAGGGGCCGCTGGTGGTGCACTTCTTCAATCACCAGACGCATCATCGCGGCCAGGCGCATGCGCTGTTGACGGCGTGCAGTCAGGATACCGGTGACACCGATCTGTTCCTGGTGGTACCCGACGCCTGACGCTCCGGGCAATCGGGTGAACGTCCGGCGCGCCGGAGCGGTCGGTCTTTCTGGCTTTCGGTGGGTGCGCTAGCCTTCCGTGTAATCACGGGAGGGAACAAGAATGAACCCAGGACGATTTGCCGCACCACTTCTGGCTGCGGTCGCGCTGAGCATGCTCGCCTCCGGCGCGTTCGCCGAGACCCAACGCGGCGTCACCGATAGCGAGATCCTGGTCGGCACCATCACCGACCTGTCCGGCGTCACCGCGGTGCAGGGCGTGAACAACGCCAACGCGGTGCGCCTCGCGTTCGACGAGGTTAACGAGAAGGGCGGCATCAACGGCCGCAAGATCCGCTACATCGTCGAGGACAGCCAGTACCAGGTGCCGCGCGCGGTGCAGGCGATCAACAAGCTGGTCAACAACGACGGCGTGTTCTTCACCATCGAGGACGGCGGCACACCGATGAACAACGCCACCTTCCCGATGGCGCTCGAGAAGAACGTGCCGAAACTGCTGCCGCTGTCGGCGGCGCGCTCGATGTTCGAGCCGTTCAACAAGCTGAAGTTCAGTCAGTATTCGTCGTATGTCGATCAGATGCGGGCGGGTGTGAAGTACTTCGTCGAGCAGCGCGGCAGGAAGGTGGTCTGCGCGATGTATCAGGACACCGACTTTGGCAAGGACGTGCTGGCCGGAGCGCAGATGCAGGCCGAGGCGATGGGGATGAAGATCGTCGCCACCACCGCGCACAAGCCGACCGACACCGACTTCACCGCCGCGATCGCAAAGTTGCGCGAGGCGAACTGCGACCTGATCACCATGGGCACCATCGTGCGCGATTCCACATTGATCATCGCGACGGTGAAGAAGCTTGGCTGGAACGTCGATCTGCTGGGCCAGGTCGCGTCGTATGATACCGCGATCGCCGAGGCACCGGGCAATGTGGCGGAGGGCTTCTATTCGATGGCGCCGTCGCTCTACGCCTATCCGGATGATCCACGGCCGGCGATCAAGGCGTTCACCCAGAAATACAAGGCGCGCTACGGCGTCGATGTGAACTACCTGGGCGAGATGGGCTACACCTCGGCGCAGATCGTCATCGAGGCGCTGCAACGGGCGGGGCGCGACCTGACGGTGGACAGCCTGGTGAAGGCGATGGAGAGCATCCAGGACTTCCACGACCTGTTCGGCGGGACCTACTCGTTCAGCCCCACCAACCATCACGGTGCCACGTCCGCGTTCCTGTCGGTGGTGCACAACGGCCGCTGGGAGCCGGTGGTGGATCACGCGCTGGCGTACTGACGCGATGGCGAAGTCGCCGATCCGCATCGCCGTCCTGCACTTCTCGCACGAGACGGTGACGTTCCTGCGCAACGACACGACGATCGACGACTTCGTGTATCCGGGCTCGCCGGCGCGCGGCGAGGCGCTGCTGGCGTCGGGGCCGAAGTCCTATATGGGCGGCTTCGTGCAGGTCGCGCGCGAGTACGATGGCGTCGAGCTGGTCGGCATCGAATCGCCATTGTGGCCGAAGACCGGCTCCGGTTCGGGTTGGGTGACAGAGCAGGCGTACCAGACCTTTGTCGGCACGATGATCGCGCAGCTCAAAGCGGAGGGTCCGTTCGACGGCGTCTATCTGTGTGTGCATGGCGCGATGGCGGCGCGCGGCATTCCGCGTCCCGAGGCGGAACTCGCCCGGCGCGTGCGCGAAGTGGTCGGGCCGCGGGCGTTGCTCGCCGCTACGTTCGATCCGCATGGCAACGAGGACGCGGAGTTCCTGCGCCACGCCGACCTGGCGTTCTGCGGCAAGTACTTCCCGCACTACGACAGCTACCTGCAAGGCGAGCGTGCCGCGCGCACGCTGGTGCGGGCGATCCGCGGAACCTACCGGCCGGCACATGCCACGGTGAAGGTGCCGATCATCTCGCCGACTGTGGTGCAATGGACCGGCGCCTCGCCGTGGATGGATCTGGTGCAGCGCGCGCTGACCTGGGAGGCGCGCGAACCGGATGTCACCGTGAATGCGTATTTCGGCTTCCCATGGTCGGATGTTCCCGACGCCGGGATGACGTTCCAGGTGATCACCAATGGCGACGCAGACCTGGCGCGGCGCATCGCCGACGACATGGCACGGTTTGCCTGGCACCGGCGCGACGCGCTGCTGAATTCGACCAAGGTGCATACGATACCGGACGGCGTCGCGCTCGCGAAGCATGCGGTCTCGGTCGGCGAAACGCCGGTGGTGCTGGCCGATCACAGCGATCGCTCGGGCTATGCCACCTGGCTGCTGCGCGAGATCATCGCACAGGGGCTGTCGCATACGCTGATCGCAACCGTTGCGGATGCCGGTGCGATCGCGGCACTCAAGGATGCGAAGTCGGGCGATGCGTTCGATTTGCGCGTCGGCGGACTGGCCGACGAATCCGCGGGCGAACCGGTGCGAATCACCGGCACCGTGCAGCGCGCGATCGACATGTACGGACAGAGGTGGATCTGTGTCGCATTCGGCAACAGCAACGTTCTGGTGATCAGCCCTCACCTGGCGCAGATCATGGAACCGTCCACGCTGACCGAGATCGGTCTGAACGCAGGCGACTTCCAGGTCATCGCGATCAAGTCCCGCGTCCATTTCCGCCGCGGCTTCGATGACAGCGGCTTCGCCAGGACGATCCTGATGGTCGAGCCGACGGAGCCTTTCCTCGGCACGGTGCGGTTGGATGCGCTGAACTACGAGAACATCGACCTGAAGAACTTCTACCCGTTTGGCAATCCGGATTATTGAAGTTGCGCCGGTTTCGCCTGTCGTTGCGCGGAGCGTGAGGCGCCCGGAGGACATGCGCATTCCGGCTCGCAGGTTCGATCGAAGGCGAGCGCGTTGAACCCTGCGCCCGCCGGGCGCCAGCATGGATCGGTGAAAGCCTGGCGCATCACGGGCAGCGTCGCACGGCTCGCTGCGTCCTGGCCGAGCAGGGCGAGCACCACGCGAGGATAGACCAAGGTACGAGCACGGATCTCCGCGGGCGATGCATCGCTTGCGATCACCAGCAGGCGCAGCGTCGGCGGCGCCTCGATGGCGAAGGCTCCGACGATGCCGACGCCGTCGTTGCCGTGCGGCAGCAGCACGACGCCATCGCCGACGAGTTGGGCGGCCGCCATCGCCGTTGCGCGTGCTGGCTGCATCGTCTCGGGGCGGAGCATGAGACCGAGCAGTGCGATGGCCTGGAGTGCCATAACGCCATAACGGATCCAGCGCGGCAACGCGGCGGCCAGCAGCAGGCCGATGAATGGTGTGGCAAAGGCGAGATAGCGAAGCTCGATCGGCGTGTTGCCGAACACCAGGCCGAGCAGCCACAGGCCGATCGGCGGCGCGGCGGCGGCCATGCCGAGCAGCAGGCGCGTAGCCGGTGTGGCGATGTGGCGCCAGCGCCGGACGATCAGCGCAAGCATGCCGAACAGCACGAGACACAGAGCGATGGTGACGGATGTCCGGGCCGCGCCATCGACGTAGAGCGGCAACCCGCCGAACACGTTGGCGGCCGCGAATTGTCCGAGCCGCGTCAGCGCGGAGACCGGTTCGAACGGCGCGAATTGGCCGGCGCGACTGTCCCGCTGCGCGAGGAAGAACCACAGATCGGCTGGCAGCCAGACCGCGAAGCCGATGATAGCCGCACCAGCTGCGGATCGCCCCCAACTGTCATCCCCGCGAACGCGGGGACTCAGGGCGACCGCACCGACCTCGCCCCGGGTTCCCGCTTGCGCCGGAATGACGGTGCGACAGGCCTGTGCGGATCGCTTAGTGGCTTGTTCCCCGTTGTCATCCCCGCGAACGCGGGGACCCAGGGCGACCGCACGGACCTCACCCCGGGTTCCCGCTTGCGCGGGAATGACGGTGGGACAGGCCGGTGCGGATCGCTTAGTGGCTTGTCCCCCGTTGTCATCCCCGCGAACGCGGGGACCCAGGGCGACCGCACCGACCTCGCCCCGGGTTCCCGCTTGCGCAGGAATGACGGTGGGACGGGCAATGACCGTGTGAAGCAGCGCGGCGCAGGCCACGAAGGCGGCCAGATAGTTCGCGAAGGTCGCCGCACCGAGCAGCATACCTGCCGCCAGCGCCCGTGCCGCACGGCGCTCCGGACCAAGCAATAGAGCGACGCCGGCCACGCTCAGCAGCTGGGCCAGCGCGAAGCCGCGCGCGACGGCTGCGGTGTACGCAAAGCCATAGCAGCCGGCGGTCAGCAGCACCGCCGGCGCGAGCGGAATGCCGGCCGACCGGGCAATCGCCGCGACCAGGCCCAGCGTCACGACACTGAACAGCACCGATGCCAGCCGTGCGGCGAACAGCGAGCTGCCGACCAGTCGGCGCCACGCCGCCACCGCCCAGAAATACAATGGCGGGTGCACGTCCGTGCTTCGCAGGTCGCGGGCGATGGCAGCGAAGCCGACGCCGGCAGCCTGCAAATCACGCACCTCGCCAGCAGTGATAACACCAACCGGCCAGACCGGACGGGCCGCACGCCCGGTCAGGAACAGGGTGTACTGCTCGTCGTATTCCGCGCCGCGCAGCCAGGCGACGGAAGCAAGCAGCAGCCCTGCTGCCAACAGCGCGGACAGAACCGGTCTTCGCCCCACGGCTGTTCACCGAACGTTAGCGTCCCTGCGGTCTATCGCAGCCTGATGCCAACGATTGGTTACCGTCTCCTGGCCGCCTTGCTCGCGCTGTTGCTGCTGGCCGCCGCGGGCGAGCCACCGGCCGCGTTGCGCCGCGGCGTCAACATCACACACTGGTTCCGTTTTCCCCCGAGCCACGATCCGGCGGCGCTGCGCGCCTATCTCAGCGACGCGGCGCTGGGGGAGCTGAAGGTGGGGGGATTCACCTTCGTCCGCATTCCGGTGCAGCCCGACCTGCTGGCGGCACCGGGCGCGCTGATCGATGCGGTGGCACGGGTGGAGCGGCACGGGCTCGCCGCGGTGGTGGTGCCGTTCGCGAGCGACTGGCACCTGGAGACCGACCCGGCCGATCAGGCGAAGCTGATCGCGATCTGGCGCATGCTGGCCCCGCTGCTGCGACGGTTCGATCCGGCGATGACGTTTCCCGAGGTGCTCAACGAGCCGGTGTTCGCCAACGACCCTGGCGCCTGGACCGGGTTGCAGCACCAGGTCACGGTGGCGATCCGAGCCGCTCTGCCGACGAACACCATTGTCCTCAGTGGCCCTGACTGGGGCAGCATCACGGGTCTCCTGTCGCTGCCGCCGGAACCCGACCGCAACGTGATCTACAGCTTTCACCTGTATGAGCCAGCGGAGCTCACGGCACTCGGCGCCTACCGGCCGGGGCTCGATGCGGCATCGATGGCGCGCCTGCCGTTCCCGGTCGCAGACCTGGCTGCCTGTCAAGCCACCGCCGGCGCGGTCCGCGATCCCCCGACCGCCGAGCTGATGCGCTTCTACTGCGCGCAGCGCTGGGATGCGGCCAAGGTCGCTGCCAGGATCGCCGAGGCTGCCACCTGGGCGAGGCGCCATCACGTTGCGGTGTTCGCAGGAGAATTTGGCGCCTCGCAGCGACTGAACCCGCCCGCGCGCCTGGCCTGGCTTACCGCCGTGCGCGCGGCATGCGAGCAGCAGGCGCTTGGCTGGGCACTGTGGGGCTACGACGACTCGATGGGTTTCGCGCTGCACCCGCCAAATGACCGACGCCAGATCGATCCGGCTATGCTGGATGCTCTCGGGCTGTCGCCATCAAGTATTCGTGAAGCATTGCCTCGCCGTGTGCCAGTCACCGTCGACCCGTGACACCACCGTGACACCTGCGACAAAAAGAAATGCCCCCGGTCAATGACCGGGGGCAAGTAAACAGGGAGGCTTCACGTCTGGGAGACGCAGGGGTCATCGACCCCCTTCCGACTCCGGAGAGCCGGAAAACTGGCGACACCGTCGCCGTATTCAGTGCGATAACTGTAATGGTGCGGTGCAATGGTTTCCATCCGCAAAAAGCCGGATGCCGCCATGCTGCTGACGCATGCCCCTGCGCCGATCCACCTGATTGCGGCATTGGTCGCGCCAGATGGTTGCCTGGACCGCGAGCGAACGGCTTGAGGTCAGTGAAATTCCGCCAGCCGCGCCAGCAGGAAATCGCGGAATACCGCCACGCGCTTCGAGTTCCGCAGCTCCTCCGGATAGACGAAATACACGTCCACCTTCGGTCCCTTCAGGTCGGGCAGGATCCGCACCAGGTCCGGATTCTGTGATACCACGAAGTCCGGCAGCGTGCCGATCCCCAGCCCCGAGCGGATCGCCAGCAACACCGCGTGGGTGCTGTTCACCTCCAGCAGCGCGCGCCGCGGATTGCCGGGACGGCGTCCCGCCTCCGACAGCCAGTTGATGTCGCTCACCGGGGGATGGTGGTTTCCGAACAGGATCAGCTTATGCGCGTCCAGGTCCTCCGGCCGCTGCGGCACGCCGCTCTGTTTCAGGTACTCGGGCGAGGCGCAGATATGCCATTGCATCGACATCAGGTAACGCTGCACCAGATCGGGCTGCTTCGGCGGATGCATGCGAATCGCCACATCCGCCTCGCGCATCGCCAGATCGAGTTCGGAATCGTCCAGCAGCAACGACATCGAGACGTCGGGATACATGTCGAGGAACTCGTGCAGCCGCGGTGCCAGCCAGATCGAGCCGAATGCGACCGTCGTGGTCACCTTCAGGCGTCCCGCCGGCTTCTCCTTGCTCTCAGTCAGCAGCGCCTCGGTGATCGCCAGCTTGGCGAACACCTCGCGCACGGTGCGGTTCAGCGCCTCGCCCTGCTCGGTGAGGATCAGGCCGCGGGCATGGCGGTGGAACAGCGGCACCTGAAGCGCTTCCTCGAGCGCCGAGATCTGCCGCGACACCGCCGACTGGCTGAGGTTCAGCGTGTCCCCGGCATGCGTGAAGCTGCCGGCCTCGGCCACGGCGTGGAAAACGCGCAGCTTGTCCCAGTCTATCACTCGGCCTCTCCCGACCGCCGGGTCCGAGACCCGACGGATTGCATGACTCCTGCCCTGACATGGCGTCGCTATCCGCTCGTGGCGCCGGCGGAGCGAGGCACTCTAGAACAAACCGGCCCGATTGTGCGCGGCGAAGTTGGGCCTGTTCGCCGGATTCTGGCTAGTCCGCGGCCATCGCAGGGCTAACAGCGGCTACCGCCAGCCACTTTTCCGCCTCCAGCGCCGCCATGCAGCCGGTTCCTGCCGCCGTGACCGCCTGGCGGAACACCTTGTCCTGCACGTCGCCGGCGGCGAACACCCCCTCGACCGAGGTCCGCGTACCGCCGGGGTCGGTCAGGATGTAGCCCTCGTGGTCCATTGCCACCTGCCCGGCAAAGATAGCCGTGGTGGGTGTGTGGCCGATGGCGACGAATACACCGTCGACCGGCAGACGCTCGAACGCGCCGGTCCTCACATTCCGCAGCCGGATCCCGGTGACTACCTCCGGCGAGCCGCCGCCCTCGATTTCCTCCACGACGCTGTCCCAGACCACCCGGATCCTCGGATGGTCGAACAGCCGCTTTTGCAGGATCTTCTCCGCCCGCAGTGCGTCGCGGCGGTGGATCAGGGTGACACTGTCGGCATGATGCGTCAGGTACAGCGACTCCTCGACCGCGGTGTTGCCGCCGCCGATCACAGCCACCGTCTTGCCGCGATAGAAGAACCCGTCGCAGGTGGCGCAGGCCGACACCCCGCGGCCTTGCAGCCGCCGTTCAGAACTCGATGCCCAGCCAGCGCGCCTGGGCACCCGTGGCAATGATCACCGCATCGGCCAGGAATTCGTCGCCCGAATCGGCGACGCCGCGGAACGGGCGCGTCGCAAAATCAACCCTGGTGATCAGGTCGTGCACGATGCGCGTGCCGACATGGGCGGCCTGGGCGGCCATCTGCTCCATCAGCCACGGGCCCTGGATCACGTCGGCGAAGCCCGGGTAGTTCTCGACGTCGGTGGTGATCGTCAGTTGCCCGCCAGGTTCCAGCCCGGCCACCAGGATCGGCGAAAGGCTGGCGCGCGCCGCATAGATCGCCGCGGTATAGCCCGCCGGGCCGGAACCGATGATCAGAACGCGCGTGCGATGCGTTTGCGCCATCGTCATGTCCAGTGCTGCGAAGGGTGAACAATATCGGTCAGCGCCGTCGCCAGACAAGGAAGCAGCGAAGCAGCCAAAGCCGGGCCCTCACGCGGGCGTCAGGTTGTGCAATATTATTGCGTCTATCCAGCCGTCCGCCGAAATGTCACAATCAAGCAGTGCCATCAGCGCCCGGAAGAATGCGCTTCATATGAAAAGTCCTCTCGGCGACGACACGCCGGTCCTCGACGCCATCGACCGTCGCATCCTGTCGGAGCTGCAGGCCGACGGGCGGATGACCAACGTCGAGCTGGCGCGCCGGGCCGGTATCTCCGCCCCGCCCTGCCTGCGCCGCGTCCGGCGTCTGGAAGAGGCCGGTGTGATCCGCGGTTATCACGCCGATTCCGATCCGCAGAAGCTCGGCTGGGAGATCACCTTCTTCGCCATCGTCGGGCTGGATAGCCAGAAGGAGGTCGTGCTAGCCGCCTTCGAGCAACTCGTGGCGGGATGGCCGGAGGTGCGGGAGTGCCACATGATCCGCGGCGGCGGGGACTTTCTGCTGAAGCTGGTGGCACGCGACACGTCCCACGAGAACCAGCTCACCCAGCGTCTGACCGGCTCTCCGACAGTCACCCGCGTGCAGACGTTGCAGACAATTCGGACCAGCCGCAATCTGGCCGGGGTCCCGCTGTAGGCGAGCGGCCGTGACATAATCGTGGGCATGTCCGATTCAGCCATCTCATTGAGCGCCGCTCGCGCCATTCGGGGCGGTGCGCCGGCGTTGACCGTCGTGGTACCCTGTTACAACGAGCGTCCCAACGTCGCACCGCTGATCGCCAAACTCGACACCACGCTGTACGGCATCGCCTGGGAGGTGGTGTACGTCGATGACAACAGCCCGGACGGCACCGCAGCCGAGGTCCGTCGCATCGCCCAGACCGATCCACGCGTCCGCTGCATCCGCCGCATCGGCCGGCGCGGCCTGGCCTCGGCGGTGATCGAGGGCGCGCTGTCGTCCTCGGCGCAGTTCGTGGCGGTGATCGACGGCGACCTGCAGCACGACGAGACGAAGCTGCCGGACATGCTGGCTGCGCTGCGGACCGGCCAGTACGACCTCGCCGTCGGCAGCCGCCACATCGAGGGCGGCGACGACGCGGGCCTTGCCAATCGGTGGCGCCAGATACTGTCGGATGGTGGCATCCGGCTGGCGCAGGCGTTTCTGCCGGTGCGGCTCACCGATCCGATGAGCGGCTTCTTCATGCTGCCACGCCCGTTGTTCGAGACGCTGGCGGCCAACCTCACCGGCCAGGGGTTCAAGATCCTGCTCGACCTCGCGCTCAGTTCGCCGGCACCGCTGCGCGTGGTGGAAGTCCCGTGCGTGTTCCACGAGCGCGTGGCCGGCGAAAGCAAGCTCGACGCGCTGGTGCTGATGCAGTTCGCTGGCCTGCTGCTCGACAAGGTGTTCGGCGGGCTGCTGCCGCTGCGCTTTATTTCCTTCGGATTGGTCGGCGCGGTGGGCGTGCTGGTCCACCTGGCGGTGCTGACCTTGGTGCTGAAGTTCGTCGGTCTGCAGTTCGAGGCCGCACAGGCCATCGCCACGGTGGTCGCGATGGTGTCCAACTTCCAGCTCAACAACGACATTACCTACCGCGATCAGCGGTTGCGTGGGCCGCGCCTGTGGCGAGGGCTGCTGCTGTTCATACTGGTCTGTGGCGTCGGTGCGGTCGCGAATATCGGCATCGCCAACACGCTGTACAAGACCCACACCAACTGGAGCATCGCCGGCGCGATCGGTGCGATAATCGGCGTAGTGTGGAACTACGCGGTCTCGGCGACACTGGTCTGGCGCGCACGGTGACGGCTTCGGAAGCAAGGTTCGCCACCAGGACACGAAGACACGAAGGTGAGTTCGGCCTTTGCGCTTTCGTGTCCTGGTGGTGAGGCTATCGCTGCTTGGCACTGGCCGCGCTTGCCGCGCTGACGCTGCTGCGTCTCGGCGTCGCCGCATCCGTCCCCCTCACGCCTGACGAAGCCTATTACTGGGTCTGGTCGCGCGCATTGGCGCCCGGCTACCCGGACCACCCTCCCATGGTGGCGCTCTGGATCCGCTTCGGTACCATGGTGGCCGGCGAGGGCTCACTCGGCGTCCGGCTGCTGAGCCCGCTGTCGGTTGCGATCGCCTCGCTGCTGCTGGCGGACGCTGCGGACCGGCTGCTGCCCGGGCGTCACGCCGGCCTGCGTGCGGCTGCGCTGCTGAATGCGACGTTGCTGTTCGGCGTTGGCGGCGTGCTGATGACGCCCGATGCGCCGCTGCTCGCGTTCTGGATCGCCTGCCTGTGGGCGCTGGCGCGACTCCTGCACAGCGGCAACCCACGCTGGTGGTTTGCGATCGGCCTGTTCGCCGGGCTGGCGATGGCCAGCAAATATACCGCCGCGCTGCTATGGTTTGGCACCGTCCTTTGGTTGCTGGTCACTCCATCGGCACGTGCCTGGCTGCGGCGCGGCGCACCCTGGCTCGGCGCATTGCTGGGACTGGCGGTGTTCCTCCCTGTGGTGGTTTGGGACGCCAACCATGGCTGGGCCAGCTTTGCCCGACAGGGCGGGCGCCTCGGCCTATGGCATCCGTCGCTCGCTGTCCGCTTCCTGGGCGAGTTGTTGGGTGGCCAGATTGGACTGGTCACGCCGCTGATCTTCGCCTGGTTCGCCGGCGGGATCATCGAGGCCACGCGTCAGGCCTGGCGTACCCGCGATTCGGCGTGGACTCTGTTGGCCGCGATGACGCTGCCCGCGGTGGCGCTGTTCGCGGAACATGCGCTGGGCGACCGAGTACAGGGCAACTGGCCCGCCGTCATCTATCCCGCCGCCGCCATCGCCGCCGGCGGTCTGCGGGCGCCGATCTGGCGACGTCTGATGCCGGCGGCGATCGCCCTGGGTCTGGGCATCACCCTGCTCGTGTACCTGCAGGCAGGCGTGCCGCTGCTGCCCGCCGGCATGGACCCGATCGCACGGCAACTGGCCGGCTGGAACGCATTCGCCGTCCAGGTCGAGGCCGCCCGGCAGCAGGCAGGAGCCGACTTCGTTGCGGCGGACCAATACGGCGTGGCCTCGGAACTTGCGCACACGATGCCAAGCGGGGCGAGCGTGATCGGCGTTCAGTCGCGGTGGGCGCAGACCGGCCTGCCGCGCGCGGACCTCGCGGGCCAGTCGGGCATTCTGGTCAGCAGCGCACGTCGTGACAGCGAACCGGACCCCACACCGTGGTCGAACCTGACCGAAATCGGCCAGGTGGAGCGGCGGCGCGGCGCCGATGCGGTCGAGCTATTCCGGCTGTATCGTGTCAGTGCGGCGGCGAATGCGGACCTGTTCGCGCTGCCCCGGCCGTGACGGTTCTGGAGCGGTTTCAGGCAAAGTGGGATCGCGACGGGGCGATGGGTTTCGCTGCGCTCTACCCATCCTACGAGTTGCGGCGCGCTCGTTGCGGTAGGATGGGTAGAGCGCAGCGAAACCCATCGGGCCAAGTGACCGCATGAGTTCCCGGTCAGGCCGGAAATGCTTCTAGCGCGGTCGGTCGGCGGCCAGCAGCAGGAACGGAGGGCGACGGCGCTCCTGAAGCCATTCCGGCTTCTCGGCCAGCAGCGCGGGGTCCCCTTCCGGCTCCTCCAGCCGCACCAGGATCAGCCCCGCGTCGAGCAGCGCATTCACATACGTCTCGACCGTGCGGTGGTATTTCACCACGCCATCGACGAACCAACGGGTGCGCCGCTCGCCTTCATCCCGGTAGCGGTCCACCGGCCAGTGAACCGCCGCGCCGTCCGCGCCCTTGTGCCAGTCGCTGCTGCCATGCGCGGTGAAGATCGGATGCTCCACCGAGAATGCGAAACGTCCGCCCGGCGCCAGCCATGTCGCGACGCGCCGCACCAGGCCCGCATAGTCGGCGAGGTAGTGCAGCGCCAACGAGGAGACCACCAGGTCGAACGAAGCCGGCTCCACCGCGAATGCTTCAAGCGATTCGCGGATGTAGACGATGCCGGCATCGTCGGTGCGCCGTCGCGCTTCTTCCAGCATGCGCTCGGACAGGTCTACGCCGACGACCTGTTTTGCGCCGCGCGCACGGGCCTCGCGCGCGAAATAACCGAGGCCGCAGCCGAGATCGAGCACGCGCTTGTCGGCGAGCGATGCCGGCAACAGCCGCTGGAACGCCGCCCATTCGTATACGATGCCGAGACCGCGTTCGGATCGCGGCAGCTTGGTGTAACCGGCAAAGAAGTCGGGATCGTCGTAGATGTTCTGCGCGGTCATGGCGGGCGCGCCGTATCACACTCGGCGGTCTCCATTGCAAGACACGGTTCGACGATCAGATGACTGCCGCGAGCGAATTAGCCAGGAATTAAACTGGAACGTTCACTCTGCACCTGTCGCGGAAACGGCATGCGCATGCGTGGCAAGGCGGACAAGAAGGGCAAGGGCGATATCGTCATCCGCAAGGAGGAGGTGGTCGAGGGCGAGGCGCACGGCGGTTCCTGGAAAGTCTCCTATGCCGACTTCGTCACCGCCATGATGGCGTTCTTCCTGCTGATGTGGCTGCTGAACGCCACCACCGAGGAACAGCGCAAGGGCCTCGCCGATTATTTCAGCCCGAACAACGTGCTGTCGCACAGCTCGTCCGGCACCGGCCAGCCGTTCGGCGGCCGCACCGCATTCTCGGACGGCGCGATGCTGTCCGACCTTGGCAATCCGCAGGTGACGGTCGGCCAGCAACCCGTGGTCGACCACATCGAGGAGGACGAATCGGACATCGTCGCCCAGCCGCGGCCACATCGCGACGATACCAAGAGCAAGGAGCAGGACCTGGGAGGCCGGCCGCCGCCCAGGCCGCCGCCGCAACAGGTACGGAATGCCGCTCCGGCCGGACCGGTTCCGATCGCCGCGGCCACGGCGGGGCGCGGCGATGTGCAGCGCAAGCCGACCGAGGCAGAACTTCGGGCAGAACTGGAAAAGCAGGAGAAGCAGGCCTTCGATCAGGCGGCGCAGCAGATTCGCGATGCGGTGGGCAACGACCCTCAACTGGCCGAACTGGCCCGCCAGCTGGCGATCGACATGACGCCGGAAGGGCTGCGCGTCCAGATCCGCGATGCCGATCGCGAAGCGATGTTCCCGTTCGGATCGGCAGTGCCGAACGACAAGGCCAGGCTGCTGCTGCTTAAGGTAGCGCCGGTGCTGGCGCGGATGACCCAGGACATCTCGATCGCCGGTCATACCGACGCGGCGCCGTTCGCCGGTCCCGGCCGCACCAATTGGGAATTGTCCGCCGACCGTGCCAACGCGACACGCCGGCTGCTGGTCGATGCAGGCTTGCAGGAAACGCGCATCCGCAGCGTCACCGGCAATGCCGAACGTGATCTCGCGGTGCCGTCTGATCCGCTGGCTGCCGCCAATCGCCGCATCGCCATCGTGGTGCTTCGCTCGGTGCGGCCATTGCCCGAAGCACCGTGAGGCGATGCCATGCTGGCGTTGGGCTCATTCGCCCTGCTGCTAGGCTGCGTGTTCGGCAGCTACATCGTATCGGGTGGCAGCTTCGACGTCCTGGTCGAGGCGCTGCCGTTCGAACTGTGGACGATCGGCGGCGCCGCTATCGCCTCGTTCATCATGGCCAACAGCATGCATGAGCTGAAGCACGCGCTGGGCGGCTTCAAGAAGATCCTGGCCGGCGCGAGCTTCAAGAAGAGCGATTACGTCGATCTGCTCAGCCTGCTGTATTTCCTCGCCAGGCTCGCCACCACCAAGGGCAACATGGCGCTCGAGCCGCACATCGAGAAGCCGGACGAAAGTCCTGCGTTCCAGAAATTCCCCAAGGTGCTCGCCAACCGATTCGCCAGCTCGATCATCTGCGACTACCTGCGCATGGTGGGGATGAACGCCGACGATCCCAATCAGATCGAGGACGTGATGGCGCGCGAGCTGAAGAAGACGCTGCACGAGGAACTGCATGGCGCGCATGCCTTGCAGATGATGGCGGATGCCCTGCCCGCTCTCGGCATCGTCGCAGCGGTGTTGGGCGTGATCAAGACGATGTCGCATATCGACCGTCCGCCGGCGGTCCTGGGTGCGATGATCGCCAGCGCGCTGTGCGGCACGTTTCTTGGTGTTCTGCTGGCCTACGGTCTGGCCGGCCCGCTTGCCGCACGGCTGAAATCGGTGATCGAGGAGGAATCGAAATATTACGAGGTGATCCGCGCCGTCCTGGTCACCCACCTGCACGGCAACGCGCCGCAGGTCAGCGTGGAGTCCGGTCGCAAGATGGTGCCCAACGAGCACATGCCGACGTTCCTGGAACTGGAGGAGGCGGTGCAGTCGGTGCAGATCAATTAGCCGAAGGAAGAACTTCCCCGGTTCCCATCGTCGCGATCGCCGGTCCGCGCTCGAGCGGCGTCACGAACATGCGCTGCGTCGCGAATGACAGCCAGGTACGCCGGCCTCGCAAAAAGTCGGCGCCCACCAGCCCGTCGCCCATGCCGCCCACCGTTGGCACCACCGGCAGCGCCGGTTCGTGCATCACCGCCGGACCGACACGGAACTCGCGGAAGCGGTGGATGCGCACCTTCACCTGATCGGGCGCTGCCCCGTGCGCCATGATCGTTCGGTCGGTCGCCATGGCGTCCTCCGCCAGACCGATCCGCTGCGTCATGTCCTTGCTGATCGAACTGAACTGCGCGCCGGTATCCAGCACGCCCACGCCGGCCACCCCGTCAAGCTCGAACGGCACCAGCATGCGGTCGCGCCGCGTGCTGACGCCGGCGACGTCGACATAGGGTTCGTTCCACGGCGGCGCTGCGTCAGGGCATTCGCGGCGGGCGCGGTAAAACGTAACACGGTGCGCCGGCAGGTTCAGATCGATGTCGAACGCCAGCAGGATGTCGGCGCCCAGCAGCCCATCGGCCGAGCCGCCGGCGACCTGGTCGATGCCGAAGTGGCCGACGGTCACGACGTCCACCGGAAAGTGCGTGGCGCCGAGTACCATGCCGTTCGGCAGCTTGGCGTCCCAGGCGGCGGTCGGGCTGCCGATGCCGAAGGTGCGTGTCGCATGCTTGAAGTCGCGCGGCAGATTGAGCCGGTTGACCGCGGCCTCGGTCAGCAGCGTGCGTTCGGCGCCGGTATCGACCAGCATGGTCACCGGTTCATCGTCGATCGTTGCCTGGATGAACAACAGGTTGCCCCGTACCTCGAGCGGAATTTCGGCGAGCGGGATCAGCGGGCAGGTGCCATCCGCGCGGCGTCCGCCAGGGTCGCCCGCGCAGCCCGCAACGCCGAGCAGAACCAGCAGGACCAGCAGGACGCGCAGTCATGGCGTGGCGCTGACCTGGACCGAGGCGCGGACCGCGGCGCCGTCGGCGTCCAGCACGGTGAGCCGGTAGAAGCCGGGTCCCGACGGTAGCCAAGCCGCTTCGCGCCGGATGCCGTCGGCGGGCAGCGGTGCGCCATCGACCAGGAAGGTGAGCGGCCGGCGCCCGCCCATCACCCGGATGGTCACCGGCCCGTCCGCGGACAGCACCGCCCTGGGCGGCGGAAACAGCAGATGCAGCGCGTCGGCGGTCACCGTGACCTGGCGGGATTGCTGCTCGTGGATTGGCATCACGTCGCGGGGCGCTTTCGGCAACAGATCGAACACGCGGGACAGCAGCGGCAGGGCGAGCGAGGCGCCGGTGGCGCCTGGCAGTGGCGTGCCGTCCGGCCGCCCGATCCATACCGCAACCACGTGGCGGGAGTCGAAACCGAACGCCCAGGCATCGCGGCCTCCCCAGCTCGTGCCGGTCTTCCAGGCGATGCCGCGTGCGCCGAACTCAGGCAGGGGACGAGTGAGCACATCGGCGACCATATGGGCGGCGCCGGCCGATAGGAAATCCCGGCGGGGCGCCGGCTGGTCGGCGAGCAGGCGCAGCTTGCCGCCGGAACCGTCGGTGGCAAGCGCGGCGTACAGCGCGGCCGCGTCGCGCAGCGTGATGCCGTCGCCGCCGAGTGCGAGCGGCAACGACGGGTCGGCACCGCGAGGCAGCCGGAGCGTCGCGCCGGCGAACCGGAGTGTCGCGGCGAAGCGCAGCGGGCCAATGCGGTCGAGCAACGCCACCGCCGGCAGATTCAGCGAGCGCCGCAGCGCTTCGGCCGCGGTGATGCTGCCGGCAAAACCGCGGTCGAAATTCTCCGGCGCGTAGCCACCGAAGCGACGGGGCAGGTCTGGCACCACCGTATCCGGCGCCGCAACGCCGTCGGCGAACGCCATCGCGTAGATGAACGGCTTCAGTGCCGAACCAGGGGAGCGCACCGCAAGCGTCAGGTCGACGGCGCCGGCACGGTCCTGATCGCGCCAGGCGCCGGGATAGAGTGCGCGGATTTCACGCGCATGGGCATCGGCCACCAGCAGGGCGAGCGAGGCATGCTGCGGCAGAGTTTCCAATCGCTCGCGGCCGACACGCTCCAATGCCGCCTGCAACGGCAGGTCCAGTGTGGTCACGACTCGTGGCACGTGCGGGAGCGATGCCGCGAGCTGGGGAGCGTGGCGGGGCAGCGCGATGCGTATGGTTGGCACTGGTGTGGCCGTGGCATCGAACAGCCCGGTGCGGCGGCCGATCGCCAGCACACGGTCGCGTACGGCGGTTGCCGCAGCTTCGTGGCGGTCCGGGCGCAGACGTTCCGGACGGCGCGGGATGGCGACCAGCAGGGCGGCCTGCGCCGGTTCCAAAGCCTCCGGCGGCAGGCCGAACCAGGCGAGCGAGCCGGCGCGGACGCCTTCCAAATTGCCACCGAACGGCGCCAGGGTGAGCCAGATTTTCAGGATCCCCTGCCGACCAAAGCGAGTTTCAAGCTGGATGGCGCGGGCAATCTCGATCAGCTTGGAGCGAAGGGTGCGCGGACGCGGCTCGAGCAGCCGGGCGGCCTGCATCGCCAGCGTCGAGCCGCCGGAGACGATATGGCCGCTGCTCACAAGCTGCGCGGTGGCGCGTACGAGGGCGACGGGGTCGACACCGGGATGGTACCAGAAGCGGCGGTCCTCGACTGCGATCAACAGGTTGGTCAGGAGCGGTGGTGTGGTGTCCGCGCGGAACCGCCAGACTCCGCCGGCTGCGGGGAGCAGGGCGAGCGGGCGGTCGTGGCGGTCCAGGATTTCGGTGCCCAGCGAGGCAAGACGGGAGAGGTTGGGCGGGAACGTGTAATCCAGCGCTGCTCCCATCGCCGCAAGCAGAAAGCAGATAGAGGGGAGGCGACAAAGAAAAGCGAAAGAACTCCCCCTCCCCTTGCGGGAGGGGGTTGGGGGGAGGGGGCCGTGGAATGCCTGTGCCGCCCCCTCCCCCCAACCCCCTCCCGCAAGGGGAGGAGGAGTATATTTTCGCTCAGCTCTCACTCCGCACCGACCACCGTGATTCGCCCCGCGGCCTGCCGCGCGAACACCGCCGGCCGGTACATGTCCGCCACCTCCGCCCCGGGTAGCTCATAGGTTCCGGGCGTCACCGCGCGCACCCGGACCGCCAGCCGGAACTCAGGATGTTCCGGCGTCAGCGGCACCACCGCGGCATATCGATCGTCCGCTGCCGGCTGCGCCTCGGTCTCCGACAGCTTGCCGAGCCACCCCATGCCCGGCACATCGCCGGCCTCCATCCGTCCGGCGATCTCCCACCCCGCCGGTAGCCCGTGCTGCAGCATGGCGCGGTGCGGCTGGCCGTCCTCGGCCTTGCCCTCCAGCACCAGCACGAACACCGTGTTCTGCTTCAGGTGGTCAAGATCGAGCGCCTGCCCATCCAGCGTCTTGAACTGTCGGGTAATGCGCATCTGTGCCCTGGCCGCCGGCAACGCCACCGCGGGGGTGCCGGTCACCGACACCGCCCGCCATACCGGCCGGTCGCCTGAGTTTCGGGCGGTCGCCGGCCCGGTCAACGCCACCGACACGACCGGCGCCGGCGGCAGGTCGGCGCCATTCAACGTGATGCGGGCCGGTGCCCCGTTGCGGCCCAATACCGCACCGGCCGCTGCCGCCCACGACTGCTCCTGCGTGGACAGCGTGTCCGCCGACAGGTCCGCGCCCGGCATCGCCGCCAGCAGCTTCGTCAGTCGGTCGCCAGGCAGCCCACTCTCCTTCAGCAGCAATGCGATCGCGGCCTGATCCCGCAGCGCGGTGCCGTAATCGAACGGCCACCACTTGCGCGCCGGCGCAGCCAACGCCGCCGCGAACGCCGCATCAGCCCGCGGCTGGTCATGTGCCAGCGCGAGCGCGGCGCCCAGCTGCGCCTTGGCGAGCGGCGTCGGCAGGTGGTCGATCTGCTCCGCCATTACCCGGGCCGCACCCGGGCGGCCCTTTCCGGCCAGTGCCAGCACATAGAGACGGTACGCCTGCGACGCGAGATCTTCCGGCTTGTCGCCGGGATCGTCGGCAGCGTCGGCGACGAATTTCAGCGCGTCGATCATCGCCTGCTCGGGAACCGCGGCGCCGGCGTCGCGCGCCCGCAGCAGGAATTCGGTGGCATAGACCGAGAGCCACGGCTCCGCCTCTTCCGATGCCGACCACAGGCCGAAGCCGCCGTCGAAGCGCTGGCGATCGAGCACGAAGCCGACCGCCTGTTGCAGCCGCGCCGCCCGGTCGGGTCCCGCCACCGGACCATCCGGCAGCAGCGCGAGCGGAAAGCCACGGCTGGTCGCCTGTTCCAGACACCACAGCGGATAGCGGTCGAGCGCCTGCACCAGCCCGGCCACGTCGTAGCGCACCACGCCGCCGAAGGTCGCCGCGGCCTTCCAGGTGCCCGCCACGAACTGATCGAGCGGCGGAGTGAGCTGCATCTCGGCTCCCGGTGCGAGTTCCCCGGCCGCGACCATGGTCGTGGCACCACGCGCCGGACGCACCGTGATCGCGGTTTCGCGCTGGATATGAAAACCGCCGGTCCCGGCGATATCCAGCCGGACGATCCCGCGACCCGCCCCGGTTCCGGTCAACGTGGTGAATGGCAGCGCCTGCGCGCCCGGCGCCAGTGTGGCGGCGAGCCGCGTCTCGCCGGAGACGGCGAGTGGCCCGTCGACCGACACGGTCACCACCTGCTCGCCTGCCGGCAGGTCGAGGTTGTGCAGCAGCAACGTCATCCGGGTCTGGTCGCCGGGTGCCAGGAACCGAGGCAGCAGCGGTTCGGCCACCAGCGGATCGCGCACGAAGATGTCGCCCGCGGCGGCGCCCAGAGAACTGCCGCTCCAGGCCACCGCCATCAGCCGCACCTGGCCATTGAAATCAGGCAGGTCGAGCGGGAATTCCGCCACGCCATCGGCGCCCGCCTGCACCGGCGGCACGAACAGCGTCACCGTCTTCTGCGGAATGTCCGGCAGCACGAAGCTCCCCTCGTCGCCGCCCTGGCGCAGCAAGGTTGCCTCGCCGTCTGGCGGAGCGATCAGCCGGCCCCAGTCGTCGCGGATGTCGAGGCCGAGCCGGCGGCGGCCGAGGAAATGATCGGACGGGTCGGGCGACGCGAACCTGGTCAGCCGCAGGATGCCTTCGTCGACCGCGGCAAGGCTGACCCAGGCGCCGGGGGCGGTGCGCAGCCGGATCGCCGCCCGCGCCCGCGGCGGATATTTGTCCGCCGTCTCGAATGCCATCGGCAGTTTGCGAACGCCGGGATCGATGCCGACCCAGGCCAGCCCGATCGCGCGGCTCGGCCGTGATTTGGCGTCCGCCGCGGTGCGGAACACGTGCACCGTCACATACGCGCCGGTGCCCCAATCGGCCGATACCGGGACATCGACGTCGGCACCACCAGCGGGCACCGACAGGTTGCGCACCGAATGAACGCGATCCGACAGCACCAGCAAAGTCGTCTCGCCGCTGAACGGCGGAGCGATGTGGATGTGCGCGGTGTCGCCGGGTGCGTAGGCCTTGCGGTCAGCCGAGACATCCACCTGGTCGGGCACATCGGGGTTGTCGGAGGACACCCAGCCGGCGCGGAACCGCATGGAGGTGGCGGCCATGCCGCCATCCTCCAGCACCTCGATGCGGTAGCGGCCGAAATCGAGGGTTCGTGCGAAATGGAACGGTGCATCGGCCGGTATCTCTATCGCCTGCGTCGCCAGCGGTTCGTCACGCCACACGGTTTCGTAGCGTGCCAAGCTGCCGCGCATGACAAGCCGCCAGTCCGGGCGCTCACGCACCAGGCGCAGCTTCGCTTTCAGCGCGGTACGCGCGCCGTCGGGGTTGACCGCGGCGATGTAGAACGCGGCCTCGGTGCCGGCGTCCACCGCATCCTCGGCGAACGCCGGCTTGATCCCGATCAATTTGCCCGCCGGCCGCAGCGGGATCTCGGTCGACGCCAGCGAGGCATGGCCGGACGGATCGTTGACGCCAACGGTAACGGACGCCTTCAGCGCGTGGGTCGTATCCGGCGCGCGCGGGATGGCGATGGCGAGCGTCGCATGCCCCTGCGCGTCGGTGTCCGGCAGCGTCAGGTCCTGCGAATCCGGGGCATAGGTTTCGCTGACAAGACCGATGCGATAGCCGGCCAGCGCGGGGAATGGCGCAGGGTCGATCACCAGCCGCAGCTGCCCCTGGCCGGTGAGGCCGGCAGCAGGCGCGCCGAACAGGAACCGCGCGGTCACCGGCAAGGAATAGGGCGTGCCGGGGATGATCGGGCCACTGGCAGTGCCGAGGTCCACCGCCATCCGATCAGGCACGAAGGCATCGACGCGGAACTCCGCCCGCCCGATCGGCGGCCGATCGGGATCGGCCTTCACCTCGATGGTCCAGGTGCCGGCCGGCGCACCGGTCGTCAGCGTCACCGGCAGATGCACCGAGGCTTCCGCCAGCCGCGCCGGGGTTGCGTCCAGGAACACCTGCCCGTTCGGCCGCCTCACCACGAGATGCACGGGAATATCGGTGGGACGCCCGGCATTGTCGCGCAGCAGCGCCATCACCTGCGCCGTCTCGCCTGGCCGGTAGATGCCGCGATCCAGCCAGACATAGGCGTCGAGCGGACCAGGATGCGGCAGTCCCGCCACGCCACGATCGGACAGATCGAAGGCGGCGCTGCTGAGGTCGAGCATCGTGTAGTCCTCGCCACCCAGCACCTCGAGCGCGCGCGGCGCCACCGGGCCGTCACCGTGCAGCAGCGGCGCGGCGAAGCGGCCGACGCCGTCGGCATCGGTGGTGGTCTCGGCCAGGATCTCGTTGTTCTCCGCCAGCAGGCGAAGCGTGACGCCCGCGCGTGGCAGCACGTCGGAATAGGCGCGCACCTGAACGGTCAGCCCATCGGTGCCGCGCCAGACGGTGGGCGCGAAGTCGGTACGCAGGATCATCTGCACGCCGGTCGGCCCATTCGGCGTGCCGTCGCCGGCACGGGCGATCATCGCATAGAGCCCGGGCCCGGACGCGGCCAGCGCGTCGGGCATCGGCAGGGCGGTGTGCGCACTGCGGTTGGGCTGCCATTTCGGAATTTCGGCGCTGCCTTGCCAAACGATTCGCCCGCTCTGTTCGCCAATCCGGTCGGCGTCCCAGGATTCCACTGGCTGGCCAAGCCGGGCGTTGCGCACGAACCCGACGACGTTGCGTTCGGTGAGGCGTGCGAGGGTCAGCTTGACGCTGGACAGATTGACCGTGCTCAGACCGATTGCAGGCGCCTGACCGCGCGGCAGCAGAAACAGCCGCGTGTCGAAGTCGATGCGCGGGCGCCGATTGGCCATCGCGATGGCGAGGCCGGTGTCCTTGACCAGGCTGAGGCCGGCCTCGCCCGGCATCCCGGCGCGCAAGGTGATCCGCGTGGTGGCGCCCGAGGGCAGGCCGGAGACGCAGAATCTGATCGCCCTCGCGCGTTACCGCCACGCCCTGCACCGGCGGATCGAGCCGCACCCAGTCCTCGGCGTGGAAATCGTCGCGTCGGGCGGGCGCGACGGTGAAGTCGATGCAGGCGCGCGGGGGCTCGGCTTCCGGTTCGGTTGCGACGCGGCGCACCAGGATGCCGGTGGCGCGGCGGGTGTCGTCCAGCTTCTGGGCAATCGCCTTGTTGTCGGGCGCGCGTTCGGCGGCGGCCTCCAGCGCCTGGATTGCCTGTGCCGGCCGGTTCAGCAGCTTTAACGCGTCGGCCATCAGCAGCAGCGACGGCACCTCGGGCGCACCCGCCTCGGCCGAGGAAAAATTCTGCCAGGCGGCCTGTAGCGCATGGTTTGCGTCCGGCGGTGTGCGATGCATCTGCGCATCGGCCAGCGACAGCCATTGCGCGGCGGTCGCGTCACCCTGGGCAATTCGGGTTTCCCACGCCGCGGCAGCGGCGGCCCAGTCCGGTTTGCGGATCGCCGCGGCCGCCGCCTGTTCCGCCGCTTTGCGCGCCTGCGGCGTCCCGCCGGCGGGGAAGCGTGAGGTTAGGGTCTGGGCATAGGCCGCGCTGTCGGCTTCCAGGCCCGGCAGCGTGAAGTCGTCCGCCCATGCCACGCGGCAGGCAAAACACAGCAGTGCCGTGAGCAGCAGTCCGAAACGTCGCACGACGCCTCTCCCCGGAAATCTGCTGTCAGTCTATTCCGGTGGGTGCGGCGGCGTCCGAAAAATATGGTTAATTCTGCGTCGGGAGCGACACGGCCTGGCTCTTGAGGATGTCGCGGATCTCCACCAGCACCTGTTCAGCTTTGGGGCCGCCGGCCTGGGCGTCCTCGCGCAGGTGCAGCCGGGTCAGCGCCTTCACCACCCAGAAGATAGCGAAGCCGACGATCAGGAAGTTGATGATCGCATTGATGAACAGGCCGAAGTTAAGCGTCGGTGCGCCGGCGTGCTGGGCGTCGGCCAGCGAGGCGTAGTGCTGCCCGTTCAGCGCGACGAACAGGTTGGAGAAATCGATGCCGCCGATCGCCAGGCCGAGTACCGGATTGAACACGTCCTTCACCAGGCTGTTAACCACGCCGGTGAAGGCCACGCCGATGATGATGCCGACGGCGAGATCGACGACATTGCCGCGCATGATGAAGGCGCGGAACTCGGTCAGCCAGGACGGTGACTTCAGCGCTGGAATACTGGGCGGCATTGTGGTTCCCCCGGTGTGATCCGCCGGTTACATTCGCCCGGCAGGAGACGTTGGCAAGAGAGCGGGAGGCCACATGGCGATCACAGTAACACCAACGGGCGCGGCGCTGGGCGCGGAAGTCGGCGGGGTCGATCTGCGCCGCATCGGCGACGGCGATTTTTCCGCGGCTTATCGCGCGTGGCTGGACCATCAGGTGCTGCTGTTCCGCGGGCAGGTGCTGAACGATGACGACATGATCGCGTTCAGCCGGCGATTCGGCGCACTGGATTTCGCCCCGATCCAGGAGAACGGCCGGCGCTTCGTCGAGGGGCATCCGGAGATCTACGTGGTGTCCAACGTGATCGAGAACGGCGTGGCGATCGGCAGCCTCGGCGCCGGCGAGGCGGTCTGGCATACCGACATGTCGTATCTCGATGATCCGCCGAAAGCGAGCATGCTGTATGCGATCGAGGTTCCTCCGGCGGGCGGGAACACCGGCTTCACCAGCATGTATCTTGCGTACGAGGAACTGCCGGATGGGTTGAAGCAACGCATCGCGGGACGGCGGGTGAAGCACGACGGAACCTACAACAGCGGTGGCTATGTGCGGCAGGGCGTGACGCCGACCGACGACCCGCGCGAGGCCCCCGGCACCTATCATCCGATCGTCTGCACGCATCCGGAGAGCGGGCGGAAGTGCCTGTATCTCGGGCGGCGGCGGAATGCGTATATCGAGGGGCTGGAGCTTGCGGAGTCGGAGGCGCTGCTGGACGAGGTGTGGCGCTTTGCGACGCGCGATGAACTGACCTGGTACAATACGTGGCGCGTGGGCGACGTGGTACTGTGGGACAACCGCTGCACCATGCATCGGCGCGATCCGTTCGATGCGTCGAGCCGGCGGATCATGCACCGCACGCAGATGAAGGGTGAGGCACGGCCGGCAGCGTGAGACGAAGGGACAGCGCAGGCACGCCGCATCCCAACGCCAATCGTGGATGCGATTTTGGGCATGGCGATGCCGCATGTAA
Organism: uncultured Alphaproteobacteria bacterium; assembly: GCA_963819855.1. Lineage (GTDB taxonomy): Bacteria > Pseudomonadota > Alphaproteobacteria > Acetobacterales > Acetobacteraceae > JAMXLO01. The sequence goes on along the minus strand of CAWFYC010000021.1, from coordinate 260,823 downwards.
CCGGAAACGCGGCGTGGTCCTTACCGGCCTGCTGGCCGACCCGCCCTGAATGAAACCGGAGGTGCACCGTCGGCGCCGGCTCTCACCCGTCATTCCCGCGCAAGCGGGAACCCAGGAAGCGGAAGGTCCATCCCGTCGCCCTGGGTTCCCGCTTGCGCGGGAATGACGACTGGGACCTCGGCGGTTACTGAATGCCTGCTGTTTCGCTGGCGTGCCTACCGCAGGTCCAGTTCCCAGTCCTCGCCGACCATCGGCGGCCCAAAATCGCGGTGCGGCGCGCTTGTCAGCAGGCGGAAGCCGGCCTGCTGATAAATTGCCCGCGCCGCCACCAGGACCTCGTTGGTCCACAGCGTGACGCGACGGTAGCCGGTCTCGCGCGCGAATCCGAGGCATTCGCCGACCAGACGCCGGCCGATGCCGAGACCGCGCGCCGCCGGTTCCACCAACAGCAGACGCAGTTTCGCCTCCTGGTCCGATTTCCGCACTAGGAACACCGAGCCGACATTCACCCCGTCGTGCTCGGCGATCCAGCAGCGCTCCCGCGCGGGATCGTGCTGGGCCAGGAACTCGCCGGCGACCCGCGCCACCAGCGCCTCGAACCGGGCGTCGAGGCCGTACTCCTCGGCGTACAGCGCGCCGTGCCGCGCCACCACCCAGCCGATGTCGCCCGGCCGATGCTGGCGCAGCAGCCAGGGCGCCGGCCGCGATGCACCGAGCAGTGCCGCGATTCGCTGCATCGCGGTGACCAGCGACGCCTGCGCGGGTTCCGGCAGCCTGGCCAGCAGCGCACCGACCTCCTCGCGGGATCGTGCATCGAGCGGAGCGAAGGCATCGCGGCCCGCCTCGGTCAGCGACAGCATGTTCTGGCGACGGTCCGTCTCCGAGGGCTCTCGGACAAGCAGGCCGTCATGCTCGAAGCGGTGCAGAATTCGGCTTAGGTAGCCGGCATCGAGCTCCAGTTCTCGGCCGAGCTCGGTGGCCGTGAGCACACCGCGCTGGGCGAGTTCATAGAGCACGCGCGCCTCGGCCAGGGTGAACCGGCTGTCCAGCATTCCTTCCTGAAGGACACCAATGATGCGCGTGTAGGCGCGACTGAACCGGCGGACCGCGGCCACGCGGTGAGAGACTGCACTGGAGTCTGCCATGCCTGAGTCATACGACTACTTGACTTGGTCAAGCAATGGTAATGCCAATTGAATTGGCGGTGAATTCCCGCGGTCGTGAACAAGACTACGTCAAAGCGATGTGATGTCTGGCCGGGCACGGTGGCCCAATTGGCGCCGCATTTCCTGCCAATCTCATGAACAGCCGAAATCGTTGCTTGAGATCGGTGCAATTGCGTCTGGCCGAATGCTCGATCGACGGAGGATAACCAATGTCAGTTCGACGAATGCACTTCGCTATTCCCCTGGTCGCCCTGGTCGCGGGCGCTGCGCCTGCCATGGCGCAGTCGGTTCAGGTGATCACGCCTGCGCCGGTGCCCGTGCAGCCGCAGGTCATCATCGCCCCCACCGCTCCGCCGCCGTCGCGGATCGAGACCATCCCACCGCCGCCGGCACCGGAGGCCCGTGTGATGTCCTGGCGGCCCGGCCACTGGATGTGGGACGGCGCGAGCTGGAGCTGGTCCGAGGGTCAGTACGTCGCGCGGCCGGCCCCCCAGGCAGTATGGCAGCCGGGTCATTGGGTGCAGCAGCCAAGCGGCGGCTATATCTGGGTCGACGGCCGCTGGGCAGGCTGACGATGCGCCTGCACCCCGCGATCGTCGCGGTGCCGGCGCTCGCATTGCTCGCCGGCTGCGTGCGGGAGGAGACGGCGCCGCAGCGCACGTCTCAGGTCATTGTCCAGCCGCAGCAGCCTGCCACTGTGGCCACCCCCGGACCGCCACCGCCGCCGCAGAGCGAGCTGGTTCCAACGCCGCCTGTCGACGCCGGACCGGTGGTCTGGCAGCCGGGTCACTGGCTGCTCAGCAGCAACAGCTGGGTTTGGCAGCCCGGCCAGTATGTGCCGCCACCGCCGGGCCAGACCACCTGGGTTCCGGGCCGCTGGATGCAGCAGCCCGCCGGCGCATGGGCGTGGCTGGAGGGGCATTGGGCCTGATGCGGTGAGTTGACGAACCAGGGAGTTTCGCGGCCATACTCGTCAGTAGTCTCAGCGAGATTGGACACGCGCCATGAAGCTCCTCTGGTTCCATCTGATGCCGTACACCGAGCTGCCGGAGGATTTCCGGCAGAAGCACCCCTCGGTGTGGGTCGACATCCATTCGTCGCTGTTCGATCCGAAGCGCGCGCATCTGATGTACAATGACTTCATGGACGAGATGGAGTTTGCGGCGGACTGCGGCTTCGACGCCGTGTGCTGCAACGAGCACCACTCCAACGGCTACGGGCTGATGCCGTCGCCGAACCTGATCGCATCGGCGATCTCGCGGCGCACGCGCGACACGGCGATCTGCGTGATGGGCAATTCGCTGGCGTTGTACAATCCGCCGACGCGGGTGGCGGAAGAGTTCGCGATGATCGACGTGATCTCGGGCGGGCGGCTGATCGCTGGCTTTCCGGTCGGCACGCCGATGGACACCTGCTACTGCTACGGACAGAATCCGAGCCTGCTGCGCGAGCGCTATCTGGAAGCGCACGACCTGGTGATGAAAGCCTGGCAGGAGCCGGACACTTTCGCGTTCAACGGCCGCTTCAATCAGCAGCGCTACGTGAACATCTGGCCGCGTCCGGTGCAGCGTCCGCATCCGCCGGTGTGGATCCCTGGTGGTGGCTCGATCGAGACCTGGCAGTGGTGCGCGCGAATGGACTACGTCTACGCCTACCTGTCCTATTTCGGCTATAAGGACGGCAAGGCGACGATGGACGGGTTCTGGGCCGAGATGTCGCGCCTGGGCAAAGACCGCAATCCGTACCGCGCCGGGTTCCTGCAGTTTGTCGGCGTCGCGGAGACGCGCGAGAAGGCGATGGAGCTGTATCGCGAGCCGGCGGAGTATTTCTACGGCCGCTGCCTCTACACCGATTCACGCTGGGCGACGCCGCCAGGTTACGTCACCGAGGGCACGATGCGCGCCGGCATGCAAAGCCAGGTGGGCCGCGCCGCATCGGTCGCCGCTCGCGAGCAGGCGCGCAATGCCACCGAGATGGAGGACATCGTCGAGCGCGGCTACGTCATCATCGGTTCGCCGGACGAAGTGGTGGCACAGCTCACCGAGGTGGCGACGTCGCTGAATGTCGGACACCTGATGTTGTTGCTGCAATACGGCAACATGAACAAGGAGCTGACCAAGTACAATACCAAGTTGTTCTCCGAGGCGGTGATGCCGAAGCTGAAGCCGCTGTTCGACGAATGGGAAGACCGCTGGTGGCCGCAGCCGATGGATGCCGCGCAGCGTGCCGAAGTGCCGGCGTTCGTGCCGGGTCTCGCTGCGGAGTAGCCGCTCGGATTGCATCACGCTGTTCGCGCGTCGCATGATCGGTTCCTGCGCGGGCCGCAAGACTCGCGCGCCTCGGGAGCGGAACGCGATGTCGTGGTGGCCGATGGTGTGCCTGCTGTTGGTTGCGGGGACGGCCTCGATGGCGCGGGCGCAGTTGCCGTTCACCATCCCGAAGCCGGCGCCGCTGACCGCGGCGGGCTTGTTCGCCAATCACTGCGGAATCTGCCATACGATCGAGCGTGACGGCCCACCGCGCCAGGGGCCAAATCTTGCCGGCGTATTCCTGCGTAAAGCCGGTACACTGCCGGGATTTCGCTATTCGCCGGGCTTTGCCCAGGCTGAGTTTGTCTGGGATGATGAGCATCTCGATGCCTGGCTCGCCGACCCACAAAAATTGATACCCGGCGCGGCAATGAAGTACCGCCAGGCCGACCCGGCGATCCGCAGCAAGATCATCGCATGGCTGAAGGAGCAGCACTGATGGCCAAGCCGATCCACAGCATGATCCGTGTGCTGGACGAGACACGCTCGGTCGATTTCTACCGACGCGCCTTCGGCATGCAGGTGGCGGATCGCTACGACTTCGACGGGTTCACGCTGGTCTATCTGTCGGCCGAGGACAGCGGCTTTGAGCTGGAGCTCACCATCAACCACGGTCGGACCGAGCCGTATGCGCTGGGCGACGCCTACGGCCATATCGCATTCGTGGTGAATGACCTGGCGGCGGAACACGCGCGCTTTGCGGCGGAGGAACTGGCGCCGAACCCGATCCGCGAATTCCATCGCGACGGCGCGCTGATGGCAAAATTCTTCTTCGTGCAGGACCCCGACGGCTATCGCATCGAGGTGCTGCAGCGTCACGGCCGCTATCGCTGAGCGGCTCCAAACAGCGGCAACAAAGGGAGAGACGAACATGAGGCAAGTGGACAGGCGAACCAAGGTCAGCCGCCGCGTCTTCCTGCGCGGCAGCGCCACCGCGGTCCCCGCCGCCGCGATCGCGGCCGCTGGAATGAGCATCGGTCCTGACGCTGCATGGGCGCAGGACGCCAAGACCCTGACGCCGCACATGATGGCGACACTGGCGCGGATGGCGCGCGACATCTATCCGCACGATCGGCTCGCCGACGTCTATTATATCAAGGCGGTGGCCGGCTACGATGACAAGGCCGGCAAGGACGCCGCGTTCCGCAAGCTGGTTGAGGCGGGTGTGGCGCAGCTCGATGCCGCCGCGCAGCAGCACCACAAGAGCCCGTACATGATGGTGGAGTGGGAAACCGACCGCGTCGTGCTGCTGCAAGGCGTGGAGCAGGGCGCGCTGTTCAAGAAGCTGCACGGCGATCTGCTGATAACGCTCTACAACAACAAGGAGGTGTGGCCGAAGTTCGGCTACGAGGGCGCCTCCGCCGACAAGGGCGGCTACATCAACCGCGGCTTCAACGACATCGACTGGCTGCCGCAGGCATAGGGGAGGCGACAATGGCAAAATTCGATCTGAACGACGACAGCGTCGTCTGCATCGTCGGCTCCGGCGCCGGCGGCGGCACTCTCGGCAACGAGCTGGCGCAGAAGGGGATCAAGGTGGTGATCCTGGAGGCCGGCGAACGTCACGAGATCCCGGACTTCGTCAACGACGAATGGGCGAGCTTCGGCCAGCTCGCCTGGAAAGACATGCGTACCACGTCGGGCTCCTGGCGGGTGGCGCACGATTTCCCGAATTTGCCGGCATGGATCGTCAAGTCGGTCGGCGGCTCGACAACGCACTGGGCCGGCGCCTCGCTGCGTTTCCAGGAATACGAGTACAAGGCGCGCAGCACCTACGGCGCCATCGCCGGCGCAACCTTGATGGATTGGCCGATCACGCTCGCCGAGATGGAGCCTTGGTACGCGAAAGCCGAGGACAAGATGGGCACCACGGGGACCAACAACATCCCTCGCCTGCCCGGCAACAACAACTTCAAGGTGCTCGAAGCCGGTGCGCGCAGGGTGGGATACAAGGAAGTGCACACCGGGAACATGTCGATCAACAGCCAGCCGCGGGATGGTCGCGGCGCGTGCCAGCAGATCGGCTTCTGTTTCCAGGGCTGCAAGTCCGGCGGCAAGTGGTCGACCCTGTACACGGAAATTCCGAAGGGTGAGGCGACCGGTAATCTCGAAGTGCGGCCGAACGCAATGGCCATGCACATCGAACACGATGCGCAGGGCAAGGTCATCGGCGTGGTGTATGTCGATGCCGACGGCAAGCAACAGCGGCAAAAGGCCCGCGTGGTGGCGGTGGCGGGCAATTCGCTGGAGAGCCCGCGCCTATTGCTGAACAGCGAGTTGGCGAAATACCCACAGGGTCTGGCGAATAGCTCGGGGCAGGTTGGGCGCAACTATATGCGCCATACCACCGGCAGCGTGTACGCGGTGTTCGAGAACCCGGTGCATATGTATCGTGGCACCACCATGGCCGGCATCGTGCGCGACGAGGCACGCAACGATCCGAAGCGCGGTTTCGTTGGCGGCTATGAACTCGAGACGCTGTCGCTCGGTCTGCCGTTCATGGCGGCGTTCCTGAACCCGGGTGCCTGGGGGCGCAATTTCACCAGCGCGATCGACGACTATGCCAACATGGCGGGACTGTGGATCGTGGGCGAGGACATGCCGCGCGAGCAGAACCGGGTGACGCTCGACCCGAAGGTGAAGGACGCCAACGGCATGCCGGTGGCGAGCGTGCATTTCGACGACCACGAGAACGACGAGAAGATGCGCAACCACGCCTACCGGCAGGGCGCGGCGATCTACGATGCGGTCGGCGCGGTGCGCACCTTCCCGACGCCGCCGTATCCGAGCACGCACAATCTCGGCACCAACCGCATGAGCTCCAATGCGCGCGACGGCGTGGTAAACAAATGGGGCCAGACGCACGACATCAAGAACCTGTTCGTGTCCGACGGCAGCCAGTTCACCACCGGCGCAGCGTGCAACCCGACGCTGACCATCGTGGCACTGGCAATTCGCCAGGCCGATGCGATGGCCGGAATGATGAGCCGGAAGGAGATTTGACGGTCTCTGTATTCGTACTCGATGCCGCTCCCGCGCGACATTCCCGCACCGGCGGGAAGCTAGCGTCGGCGCTGCAAATCATGTCATCCCCGCGAACGCGGGGACCCAGGGGTCGGGCTTGTGCTGGTGCCCCCCTGGGTTCCCGTTTTCGCGGGAATGACACGGGTCGCAGTACTTCACCCGTTTGCTCAGGCCAGTTGACCGGCACGCATCTCCCTCTCTATTGAACCGGCCGCCTGTATCGCGGTGCACCAAATCCCGAGAAGGACGGTCGATGACTTTGCGCCGCCTGGCCGCGCTGCTTGCGGCCTTTGCGTGGTTCGGTGCCGCGCAGGCCCAGATGCCGGGTGGGCCGCCGGCGGTCGGCGTGGCCCGCGCGACGCGTGAGGCGGTGACCGAGACATCCGAGTTCATCGGCCGCATCCAGGCAGTGGACCGCGTGTCGCTTACCGCGCGCGTCACCGCCTTCCTTGATCAGCGCCTGTTCGTCGAAGGCACCGAGGTGAAGGAAGGCGACCTGCTGTACCGCCTGGAGCAGCCGCCGTTCGTGGCCGCGGTGGCGCAGCAGGAGGCGGCCGTCGCCGACGCCAGCTCTCGGCTCGCCAATGCCAATATCCAGCTCGCCCGCGCACAGTCGCTGCTCAACACGCCGGCCGGCCAGCGCTCCACCGTGGACGATGCGGTTGCCGCGCAACGGTCGCAGGCAGCACAACTTGCGGGTGCACAGGCCCAGTTGCGGATCGCACAGATCAACCTGGCCTACACCGAGATCCACGCGCCGGTCAGCGGCAAGATCGGCCGGACCAATATTACCGTGGGCAACGTGGTGTCGCCGAGCGCCGGTACGCTCGCCAGCATTGTCAGCCAGGATCCGATGTACGTGCTGTTCCCGATCGCGGTGCGCGCGCAGATCGATCTGGAGAAGCGCTATGCCGACAAGGGCGGAATGAGCGCGGTGGTGGTCCGGATTCGTCTGCCCGACGGGTCGCTGTTCGGGCAGACCGGCAAGATCGACTACGTCGAGCCCAGCGTACAGGCCACCACCGACACAATCCTGATGCGCGGCACGATCGCCAATCCGCCGCTCAAACCGATCGAACCGGGCAAGCCGGTGGATCGGCCGCTGATCGACGGCGAGTTCGTCACCGTGCTGGTCGAAGGCATCGAGCCGGTGGAGGCACTCGGCATACCGCGCGCCGCTGTCCTGTCGGATCAGCAGGGCGACTATGTCTATCTGGTCGACAGTCAGAATCACGTCGAACAGCGCCGCGTCCAGCTCGGCCAGTCGACGCCGTCCACCGCGGTGATAATGGCCGGCCTGAACGAAGGCGACATGGTCGTGCTCGAGGGCATCCAGCGCGTGCGGCCCGGCATTCAGGTGGTGCCAGGTCCCGCCGCCCCAACACCGGCTGTGCCGAAACCGGCAGGACAATAGCGGCATGATCTCTGCCGTCTTCGTCGATCGCCCCCGGCTGGCGATCGTCATCGCCATCCTGGTGACGCTTGCCGGTGTGCTGTCGCTGCTGCGCATCCCGGTGGCACAGTTTCCCGACATCGTCCCGCCGCAGGTGACCATCTCTACCAACTACACCGGTGCCTCCGCCGCCGTGGTCGAAGCCACCGTCGCGCAGCCGCTGGAAGCGCAGATCATCGGCGTCGACAAGATGATCTACATGAAGTCAAGCAGCGGCAACGACGGCAGCTACTCGCTGACCGTCAGCTTCGAGCTCGGCACCGATCCCGACATCGACACGGTCAACGTCAACAACCGCGTGCAGCAGGCGCTGTCGAAGCTGCCGCTCGACGTGCAGCGTTACGGCCTTACCGTGCGCAAGCGCTCGGCCGCGATCCTGGAATTCCTGCAGTTCTACAGCGAAGGCGGCAAGCTCGACCCGCTGTTCATCAGCAACTACGTCACCATCAACGTGCTGGACCGGCTGCAGCGCACACCCGGTGTCGGCGATGCCCAGTTGTTCGGACGGCTGGACTACTCGATGCGGATCTGGTTCGACATGAACCGGCTGATCAGCCTGAACCTGGCGCCATCGGACATCATCGCGGCGATCCAGCAGCAGAACGTTCAGGCGGCGGTGGGACGCATCGGCGCGCGGCCGACCAACGACGCGACGCAATTCCAGCTCAACGTGCAGACGCAAGGCCGTCTGGTCACGCCGGAGCAGTTCGGCAACATCGTGATCCGCGCCAATCCCGACGGTTCGGTGCTGCGCCTATCCGACATCGCGCGCATCGAACTCGGTGCGGCGAACATGGACACCGAGAGCCGGCTGAACGGCAACCCCGCCGTCTCCATCGGCCTGTTATCTGTCACCTGGCGCCAATGCGGTGCAGACCTCGGCGCGCGTGCAGGCAGCGCTGGACGAATTGGGCAAGCGTTTTCCGGAGGGCCTGCAGGCACGCGTGTTCTACGACAGTTCGTCGTTCGTCGCCGCGACCATCGACGAAGTGGAGAAGACTCTCGGCATTGCCTTCGCGCTGGTGGTGCTTGTCGTGTTCCTGTTCCTCGGCAATCTGCGCGCGACGATCATTCCCATGGTGGCGATACCGGTCAGCCTGATCGGCACTTTCGCGATTCTGCTGGCCGTCGGATTTTCCGCCAACACCGTGTCGCTGCTTGCGTTGGTGCTTGGCATCGGCATCGTGGTGGATGACGCCATCGTGGTGGTCGAGAACGTCGAACGCGTGATGGCCGAGGACCCGGACATGCCACCGGGCGAGGCGACCAAGATCGCGATGCGGCAGATCACCGGGCCGGTGATCGCGATCTCGCTGGTGCTGCTGTCGGTGTTCGTGCCGGTCGCCTTCATCCCTGGCGTATCCGGCTCGTTGTTCCGCCAGTTCGCCGTCACCATCAGCGTGGCGATGCTGATCTCGGCGACCAACGCGCTGACGCTGTCGCCGGCGCTGTGCGGTGTGTTCCTGCGCCATCACGGGCGGCCGCGCGGCCCGCTGCGCTGGGTGCTCGGCGGCATCGACAGTGTGCGCAACGGCTACGCCGCGGTGGTGCATCGGCTGCTGCGGGTTTCTATCCTGGCGGTGGTGTTGCTGATCGCCGCGGGTGTCGGCATCTGGCTGCTCGCCGCGCGCACGCCGACCGGCTTCCTGCCGGAGGAGGACCAGGGCGCCTTCTTCGTGGCGGTGCAGTTGCCCGACGGCGCCTCGGTGTCGCGCACCCGCGCGGTGGTGCAGCAGATCGAGGGCCTGATCGGGCCGATGCCGCAGGTCGCAGGGCGTGCTGTCGATCGTCGGCTTCTCGCTGCTCGACGGCGGCAACGAGCCGAACGCGGCATTCGTCGTGGTGCGGCTGAAGCCGTTCGCCGACCGCACCGCGGCCGCGGACAGCGCGCAGGCGGTGATCGGCCGTGTGTTCGGCGCGGTGCAGCAGATGCGCTCGGCCAATGCGTTTCCGTTCAACCTGCCGCCGATCATCGGCCTGTCGACCAGCGGCGGCTTCGAATACCAGTTGGAGAACCTGGAAGGCCGCGATCCCGCCGAGATGGCGAGCGTGATGCAGGGTCTGCTCGCCGCGGCGAACCAGGACCCGCGCATGACGCGGGTGTTCTCCACCTTCACCGCCAGCAATCCGTCGATCTGGCTCGACATCGACCGCGAGAAGGCACAGGCGCTCGGGCTCAACATCGCCGACGTGTTCAACGCGCTGCAATCGACGCTCGGCGGCTTCTACGTCAACGACTTCAACCTGTTCGGCCGCACCTGGCAGGTGAACATCCAGGGCAACGCGCCCGATCGCAGCGATATCTCGGCGATCTGCAGGATCTACGTGCGCAACCAGCGCGGCGAGATGGTGCCGCTGCGCTCGATCGCCGACCTGCGCATCGTGCTCGGGCCGCAGGTGATCAGCCGCTTCAACAACTATCGCGCCGTCACCATCAACGGCGGCCCGCGGCCAGGCGTCTCGTCCGGCGATGCGCTGGCGGCGATGGAGCAGGTGTCGGCGAAGACACTGCCGCCGGGCTATGCGTTCGAATGGTCGGGCACCGCGTACCAGGAGAAAGCGGCGTCCGGGCAGACCGGCGCCATCCTGTCGCTGTCGGTGCTGTTCGCCTACCTGTTCCTGGTCGCGCTGTACGAGAGCTGGATGATCCCGATCCCGGTGCTGCTGTCGGTCACCGTCGGCGTGCTGGGGGCGTTTGCGGGGCTGCTGATCTCCGGGCTGGCGCTCGATCTGTATGCGCAGATCGGCCTGGTGGTGCTGATCGCGCTGGCGGCCAAGAACGGCATCCTGATCGTCGAGTTCGCCAAGGAGCAGCGCGAGGCCGGCCTGCCGATCCTGGAAGCCGCGGCGCTCGGCGCGCGCATCCGGTTCCGCGCGGTGATGATGACGTCGATCGCCTTCATCTGTGGCCTGATCCCGCTGGTCTGGGCCCATGGTGCGGCGATGCTGAGCCGCCGCGCGGTCGGCACCGCGGTGTTCGCCGGCATGATCGCGGCGAGTTCGATCGGCGTGTTCCTGATCCCGATGCTGTACGCGACATTTCAGGGTGTGCGGGAGCGGGCGAAGGCGCGGTTCCGGGGGCGGCGCCACGACGTCGCGTGATACCGGCGTCGTGGGGCATGGCTGCAAGCGGTTGCTGCGCCTTTACAAACCCACTGTTTCCCCCATGGATGCGCCCGCCACCATGAGGTCCAGCGCATGAGCAGTACCGTCACGAAGCCCCGCGGACGCCACTTCTTTGCTAATCCGGGGCCCACCAACATTCCGGACAGCGTGCTGCGCGCCATCGATCGGCCGTCGATCGACTTCCACGATCCCGACTTCCGCGAGGTCTATGACGCCTGCTTCGAGGGCGTGAAGCGCGTCCTGCGGACCAATCATCGCCTGTTCATGTATACCGGTTCGGGACACGGCGCGTGGGAGGCGTCGCTCACCAACCTGCTGTCGCCCGGCGATACCATCCTGCTGTTGGAGTCCGGCTACTTCTCCGACGAATGGGCGAAGATGGCGAAGGCGCTGAATGTCGAGGTGCGCGCGGTCGCCTGTGACTGGCGCCACGGTGTGGACATCGCTGCGGTGAAGACGGCGCTGGCCGAGGATGCCGCGCACGCGATCAAGGCAGTGTGCGTGGTGCACAACGAGACCGCGACCGGCATGTTCATCCCGGTCCCCGAGGTGCGCGCCGCGATCGATGCCACGCAGCACCCGGCGCTGCTGCTGGTCGACACTATCTCGTCGCTCGGATCGCTGGATTTCCGCATGGACGAGTGGAAAGTCGACACCGTGGTCGGCGGCAGCCAGAAGGGCCTGATGCTGCCCACCGGCCTCAGCTTCACCGCGGTATCGCCCAAGGGCATGGCGGCGCATGCCGACGCGAAGCTTGGCCGCTACTACTTCGACTGGACGGTGATGCTGGCGCGCAACCCGGCGAGTTTCGTCGGCACCATTCCGGTGAACTTCTTCTATGGCCTGAAGGAGTTGCTGCGCCTGCTCGAGGAGGAAGGGCTGCCCAACGTGTTCGCCCGCCATCACCGGCTTGGCGAGGCGGTGCGGCGCGCGGTGCAGGTCTGGGCGGGCAACAACGGTCCGCAACTGTTCTGCACCAATCCGGCCCGCTATTCCGATTCGGTGACCGCGGTGCTGATGCCGGACGGCCATGACGCCGAGGCGATCCGCCGCACCACGCGGCATCGGTTCAACGTTTCACTCGGCGGCGGGCTGGGCAAGCTGGGCGGCAAGGTGTTCCGCATCGGCCATCTGGGCGATCTCAACGAGCCGATGGTGATTGGGGCGCTGTCGGCGGTGGAGATGGCGCTCCGCATGAACGACGTCCCGCATGGCAGGGGCGGGGTCGATGCGGCGATGGACTATCTGGCGGCTTGACCCTGTAGGCATCAGGGCGGACCACCGCGCGAGCAGGGTTGGGGGAGGGGAACTCGGTACTGATGTCGCCCCCTCCCCACATCCCCCTCCCGCAAGGGGAGGGGGAGGCGTTGCGCTACGTCCTCCCTGGCACCGGCACCACACCACCTGTCGTCACCTTGTTGTCCGGCGAGGCCAGGAAGGCGATGGTGGCGGCGATCTCTTCGGGCTTCGGCCAGGCGGCGTGGTCGGCCTTCGGCATCGCGGCACGGTTGGCCGGCGTGTCGATGATCGAGGGCGCCACCGCATTCACCAGGATGCCCCGCCCCGCCACCTCGGTCGCCAGCGCCTGGGTGAAGGCGGCAACCGCTGCCTTGCTCGCGGCGTACGGCGCCATGCCGGCACCGCTCCGCGGCTCCAACCCCGGGCGCGCGGCGATATTGACGATGCGGCCGCCGCCTGGTCCGAAGCCCTGCACCGCAGCGCGACTGCACAGATAGCAGGTCACGAAGTTCGTGTTGAGCATGTGCAGCATGCCGGCCTTGTCGGTGTCGTCCACGCTGCCCATGGCAAAGCCGCCGGCGATATGGATCGAGGCCCACAGGTCGCTCACCCCGTCGTACAGCCGCGCGACATCCGCTTCACTGGTCAGTTCGCAATGCCCGATCAGCGTCACATGGTCCTTGTGAGGAAATGCCGCTGCCTCCGCATCGACGACATAGGGGACGCGGCAGCGCGCGCCCGCGGCCAACAACGCGCCAACCACTGCCCGCCCCAGGGCACCGGTGCCGCCGGTCACAATGACGGTCTGGTTGCCAAAATCCATCCCAGCCTCCCTCGGGTCGTTTCCTGGTGGGAGACTAGGGCACCTTGCGCCGGCTGGCGAAGCCTCAGGCAGCCACGGCGAACGCGTCCATCTTCCAGCCGGCGGCGACCATGGCGCGTTGCAGGGTGGCCACGAAGCGCCGCGTCGCGTCCATCCCGCCGGTGCGCGGCCACAACTGGCCGGTGAAGTGCCGTGCGAGCAGGTCGAGCAGCAGCTCGCGCTCGACCTTGTCGAGGCCGCCGTCGGCGGCGGCATCGCCATAGAATTCGTTCAGGGCGTCGACCAGGTCGGAATCCCGCTCGATAACCTGGCGCAGCGCATCGTTCGAGGGCGGCACCATGTGGCGGCGTTCAAGCTCCCACCGGCAGCAGATCAGTGGGGCGGGCAACAAGGTACTCAAGGGCATCTCCAGGGGTCGGGCGTTGCATGGTCCCGGCGCGTGAGGCGCCATATGGGGGTCAATCCGCGTCCATTCCAAGCAAAAATTCTCGGCTCCCGGTCGATCAGCCGGGCATCCGCTCGATATCGGCCCCGCAGGCGGCCAGTTTCTGTTCCACTGCCTCGTAACCGCGATCCAGGTGATAGACCCGGTTGACCACCGTCTCACCGCGCGCGGCGAGTCCCGCCAGGATCAGCGAGACCGAGGCACGCAGGTCGGTCGCCATCACCGGCGCCCCCGACAGCGCCGGCACGCCGCGTACGATCGCCGAGGCGCCGTGCACGTTGATCCGCGCGCCCATGCGGTTCAGCTCCGGCACGTGCATGAAGCGGTTCTCGAAGATGGTCTCGGTGACCATGGCGGCGCCCTCCGACACCGCCATCAGCGCCATGAACTGCGCCTGCATGTCGGTGGGAAAGCCGGGATAGGGCTCGGTCATGACATCGGCGCCATGCAGCCCGTTCAGCCGGCGCACACGCAATCCGGTCGGCTGCTCGATGATATCCACGCCAGCCTCGCGCAGCGTGCGCACCGTGGCGCCGAGATGCTCCGCGCGGCCATTGTGCAGCATGACCTCGCCGCCGGTGATGGCGGCGGCGCAGGCGTAGGTGCCGGTCTCGATCCGGTCGGGGATGATGGCGTGTTCGGCGCCGTGCAGGCGTTCCACGCCGTCGATGGTGAGCCGGTCGCTGCCGATACCCTCGATCCGCGCCCCCATGGCGGCCAGGCAGCGCGCCAGGTCGGCGATCTCCGGCTCGCGCGCGGCATTGGCCAGCACGGTCCGCCCATCGGCCAGCGTGGCGGCCATCAGCAGGTTCTCGGTGGCGCCGACCGAGACGAACGGGAACACGATGGTGGCGCCGCGCAGCCGGCCGTTCACCGTGCCGTCGACATAGCCGCCGTCGAGGCGGAACGTCGCGCCCATCTGCTCCAGGCCCTTGAGGTGCAGATCGATCGGCCGGGCGCCGATCGAGCAGCCGCCCGGCAGCGAGACCCGCGCCTCGCCGGTGCGCGCCAGCAGCGGGCCCAGCACCAGGACCGAGGCGCGCATCTTGCGCACGATGTCGTACGGCGCCTCGGTGCTGGTGATCGTGCCGCCGAGCGACAGCGTGCGGCCGTCGTTGCCGACCGGATCGACCGCGATGCCGTGCTGCGCCAGCAGCAGGCCCATGGTCTGGATGTCGGCCAGCCGAGGCACATTGCTCAGCACCAGGCGCTGGTCGGTCAGCATGGCAGCGGCCATCAGCGGCAGGGCGGCGTTCTTGGCGCCGCCGATGACGATGTCGCCGGAGAGCGGTTTGCCGCCGCGGATGCGGATACGGTCCATGCCTCACATCCTCGGCAGCGAGACGCCGCGCTGGCGCATGTACTTGCCCGCCTTGTCCGCATAGCTGGTCTCGCAGGGTTCGTTGCCCTGCAGGAACAGGAACTGGCAGATCCCCTCGTGCGCGTGGATCTTCGCCGGCAACGGCGTGGTGTTGGAGATCTCGATGGTCACCTGGCCTTCCCATTCCGGTTCGAGCGGCGTGACATTCACGATGATGCCGCAGCGCGCATAGGTGGATTTGCCGAGGCAGATCACCAGCACGTCGCGCGGGATGCGGAAATACTCGACGGTGTGGCCGAGCGCGAAACTGTTGGGCGGGATGATGCAGACGTCGGTCTTGCGATCGACGAAGCTGGACGACGCGAAATTCTTCGGGTCGATCACCGCCGAGTCGATGTTGGTGAAAATCTTGAACTCGTCCGCCACCCGCGCATCGTAACCATAGGACGACAGGCCGTAGCTGATCACACCTTCGCGCTTCTGCGCCTCGACGAAGGGTTCGATCATGCCGTCCTCCTGCGCCATGCGGCGGATCCAGCGGTCGGACATCACGGGCATCAGGCGGCTCCAGGCGGGAAGCAATCGGTCAAGGTGATCCCTGGCGGTTCCAGCAGTATCGGACCTTCGCGCACGATTCGGGTAAGAATAATGCCGTTCTCGCCACGGGCGTGATGGACGATCGTGCGGTTCTCGGTGCGGACGATGAGGTAATGCCGGACTGACGGCAGCCGGAAGTAGTCCTCCAGCTTCGCGCCGACATCGCGAGCACTGGTCGAGGGCGACAGCACCTCCACGATGATCACCGGGTCGTTCAGCTTGACCGCATTGGGCGGCAGCAGCGCGCCGCAGCGAACCAGCGCGTCGGGTTCGTAGACTGTGTGCGCATCGATCTCGACCGCCATGCCGTCGGGAAAGACCTCACATGGCAGGTTGCCGGCCTCGATCGCTTCCGCCATCCGGCGCCACACCCGCGCTTTGGTCAGAGCGTGGACTGCCCGTTCCGGTGCCATGGTCACCACCTCGCCGGCGACCAGCTCATAGTGCTTGGTCTCCGGCTGTTCCATCGCCCAGCTAATGAACTCGTCGGATGTCATCTGCCTGTGTGCCGGTTCGGACACCGCTCACTCCTGCTTCGGCTTTTGCCTTGCCCGCGCCTGATCCTTGCGCTTGCGCAGATTCACGCGCAAGGCGTCCGCCTCACGCTTGCGGCGCGCGGCCAGCTTGGCGCCAGGCGCGGCCGGCTTTGGTGGTGGCGGCTTGCCCATCAGTCCTTCCACGGATCGAATTCACCCTCGCCCGCCATCGCCACCGCGAACGGTCGCAGCGTGTGCAGCACCTTCACGGTGTCGGCATGATGCGTCAGCACGTCCGGCAGCCGGCGATACGCCATCGGGCTTTCATCCAGATCCGCGCCGGCCAGCAGCACGCCGCGATCGCGCAGCCATGCGTCCATCGCCGCCCGGGTGAAGCGCCGCTTCGCCTCCTTGCGGCCGAACAGCCGACCCGCCCCATGGATCGTGGAATACAGCGACGCGCGCGACTGCTCGCTGTCCACGCCTTCGAGGATCACCGCATCGTCGCCCATCGAGCCGCCGACGAAACCGCGCTGGCCGGGGAACGCCGGCGTCGCACCCTTGCGCACCACCCAGAGATCGACGCCGTTGTGCGCCTCGCGCCAGGCGTAATTGTGGTGGTTGTGCACCATCTCCGTTACGCTGCCACCGATGATCCGGCGGACGCGCTCGACCACCCATTCGCGGCCGGCATAGGAGTAGCGCCCGGCAAGCTGCATCGCCGCGATGTAGCGGCGGCCGAGCTCGCTGTCCTCGTCCACCACCGCGGGCGGCACGTTCATGCCGTCGGTGCCGCCTGCCGCCTTCAGGTAGCGCGTGGCGCTGGTATGGCCGAGACCACGGCTGCCGAAATGCACGCCGATCCAGACGAAACCCGCCTCATCGCGCATCAGATCGACGTAGTGGTTGCCGGAACCGACGGTGCCAAGCTGGACGACCGCCTTGTTGCGGTACTCCTCCATGCCTGCCTCGCGCCACGCGTCGGCGTCATCGAACAGTGCGTGCTCGACGCGCTCGCTGTTGGCACGGCCGATACCGAACGAGATGACCTTGCGCACGTCGTTGAGGATCTGCGGAACGGTGTCCGCGACCGCTTCGTAAGTCGTGTCCAGACGGACCGCCATATTGCCACAGCCGATGTCGAAGCCGACGCCCGAGATGCTGATCTGCTTCTCATAGGCGATCACGCCGCCGACCGGCTGGGCGTAGCCAAGATGATCGTCCGCGCAAATCACGCCGGCCACCGCGTTGCCGACCGACATGCAATTGCGCATCTGGTCGACCGTCGCCGCGTCATGGTCGCCGATCACGGTGAGCGGGCTGCTCCGATACTTCGGCTCCTGCGGCCGCAGGTTGACGATCTGTGCCGCCGCTTCGCGCGCCTCCCGCGCGTTCAGCTCCGCGCGGGCCGTGTCGCGGAACGTGCACCACGCCGGCATGCCGCGTTCGCTGCCGGGCTTCGGCGCGCGGCTGTCCGGGTCGATGCCGGCCGCGACGGCCAGCTCGCGGGCGCGGGTCTCCAGCGGATCGGGGCGGCGGGTCACGCTTGTCTCCTTGGTCAAGGCTGTAACATGTGGGGGCGCTGCGTCGCCACGGCGACCTTGCGCCCAATTTGTCCAAGGGCTAGTGAAACCGGCCACAAATCCCCGGCGCTGCTGTAGCTCAGTGGTAGAGCACCCCCTTGGTAAGGGGGAGGTCGTCAGTTCAATCCTGACCAGCAGCACCATGAAATCAATGTGTTAAGACACATGTCGCACTGCACCCGGACGGCGCTAGCAACCTCGCATAGCAACCAAAAGCGAAGGCGATGCAAGGGGAGGGGGCCAACCGGCCCAACTACGTCGACGCGATGCCGGACAAGGCGCACACTCGCCCAGTGGAGTCAGGTCGGGTGGGTCTGGCCGTTGCCCTGTTGTTGTCCCTGAGCGGCTGCTCCGATACCGCCGACGTCTTTCCGAAGAACGCTGCCGCTAAAGAACTTGGCCCTGTGAAAGCGTCGTTCGTCAGAACGGCACCGGCCACGGGCCTGTCTCCGTCACAAGGGCCGACGGAAAGGTTCTGACGGGGAAAATATCGCGTCGCGTTTGGCAGTTCAGTCGGGATGGCCTTTTCAGGAGCGTGGTCCGCTTCAGTCATTGTTATAGCCGATGGCCCTGTTCAGTTCGTGGTGACGGGACCAAAGACACAAATGTTGTGTCGGGGACTGCGCACAACCATGGGTCATCGCAACGGCCAATGCCAACCCTATGAAGGAGCAGTGTGGGCGATCAGTTGGTCGGGACGACAACCGATCTGCCGACGCCGCGCACTTCGCCGCCCGCTACGTCCGCGTGTTCCTCACCTGCCGGGCCTGCCGCCACCAGCGCAATGCCGATCTGCAAGCCCTGGTCGACGCCGGACGCGGCGACTTGCCGTTCACCCGGCTGCGTCCGGATGCTGGTCCGGATGCGTCGGTGGAGCGGCGAGGCGGATGACCGTTAGCGTGCATCCCGCGTCCGAAACCACCGGTTATCTGACGGGCGCAGGCGGCGATCCGTCGCGACGTTGCTCCAGCACGGTCATCGCGCCCAGAACAGCGCGGGTGATTTGTTGCCGGAACGGCAGTAGGCGGGACGGGAAAGACTTGCGCCTCGCCGTTCGCTACCCTGCGGTTGCCACATCGGACAGGAAGCGAATGTCATGGCGTTACCAGTCGAAGACATCGTCGGACTGTTGCATTTTTATTAATCAGCGTGGCAGCTATTCGAGAACCAAGACCTGTTACTGATTGTTGATTGACCAGGATTTGAAGCGGCTAAGTACTCCGTTTCATAAATACGGTGACGTATTTTTGAGCGACTCGGGGTAGCAGAGCGAGATGATCCTCGGCCACGAGGATGCACCATGCCAAGGAAAGCCCCTACGTGATCGCTCTCACCAATAGGGAGCGAGCCGAGTTGGAGGCGCGGTCGAGGGGCTACACGATTCTCTCAGAATCCGCGCCCCAATGCACCTGATTCGGTGAGTAATGCGCGCTAGCCCTCCGCTTCAACCGCCTCGATTGCAACACCGCCGCACCGCCGGTGCGCTTGGCACTCTGTTGACCGGGAGACTCCGGTCGAACACGCCACCGCGGCGACGTGGCACTATATGTTCTGCGTTGGTAATTAGTTGCTGGTTGTTGCCGACAGTGTGACGCCCACGGCAGGCAATACAAGATTGGCAGCAGCCTCGGGCCCAGCCAGTTCGTAGCCAAGCTCGCGGATCAGGTCGCCATGGAGTTTCTCGAACCGGGCGATCTGCTCCGTCGACAGGACATCACGCCATTTTGAGATTTTACGGGAGTGGATCTGTGGCCGAGCGGCGATGGCAGGGTCGTCCATGCGATGGATATCCTCCGTACGCGCCACTTCCAGCGCGTCCCAACTCTGCTTCGCCGTGAAGCCAAAATGATCGAATATCCGCCGCATCGCTCCGTCAAAATCCGCCATGACGTCTTCCAGCATGACATCCAGCGCGTCCACATGGTTCAGCTCCCATTCCCGCATCGCCGAAAGCGTGCAACCGGTGTAGCCCTCCAGTTCGAATTCAAGGCCCTCCAGCGTCGAACGATCGAGCATATTTTGCTGGTAGGATTTGTGATTGAGCCGTTCGAGATAACGGCGCTTCCAGTCCTCGGGCCAGTGTTCGAAAGCATAATCAACCCGAGGCCATTGGATGGGGGGCATGGGATCCGTGTCGTTATTGGTGCACCATTCCTCGTCGCAATGCCGGTGGTACAAATAACCGGATACCCAGACATCGCGCGGATCGCGGATCATGCGGACCGCTCGGTATGGCCAGTCGACCTTGGTGCGCAGCATGGAATGGGGCAGCAGGATCACGTCCGGTTCACTGTCGAGCTGATCCACCAGTCCATAGCGATTTTCCAAGGCGAGACCGAGTATCTTGCTGACCTTGGTCATGACATGCAGAAGAAGGCTTGTCCCGGTCTTGTGATACGAGAAAACAAGCAACTGAGGTGAGATCCGAGGCACTTACCATTACTCCATTGTACGACGCCATTTATCGGATGCAAAACGGGTCCAATTGCAATTTCCGCGTTAGAGATTGTCCGCTTTCCGTCAAAGAGAATCTTTGCCTCATCCGGGTTGGTTTGCCAAGATTGTGACTGCGACTGTGGGCCCACACCATGGGGCTGGCGACGCTCGCCGTTGTCGCAATCACGTGGTGGCTAGCGGGCGCCGTGCGTCTTGGTGCGTGACAACAGGCCTTTCAATTGCAGGAACACTTTGGGGCTCTCCAAAGAACCCCAGTACGAGGGGACAGATCGTGTGCTACCCAATCCGACCATATCATGTGCTACCGACACGTTTCGTCCATCCCCTTGACCAAATCCGTTCCCTGGGCCCTGATTTAATGATATATTGGTGGACATGACCGCCGAACGCGATCCCACCGCCGACCGGCGCACCTCGCCACGCAACACGGTGATCGCCGACATTCGTGACGAACTCCTCAGCCACTTTGCCTGGCCAGCTTCCCAGCTGCCGATCAGCAGGCCCCTGCTCGATTTGGGCTCCGTGGTGGATCTGGCGCGGCTCGCCGATGTCGCGGCGTCCGTGCACAATGGCAAGGAATTGGCATTTACCATCATTTCCCGGGAATATATCCAGACCGGCCTCAACTGGATCCACGCGATGAACTCAATTGGATTCCACGCTATCATGGTGCTCGCCGGCGACAAGGTAAGCGCGGACCTTCTCGATGCACGTGGCGTCCCCAACGTGCTCATGGAGATCGATGAGAGCAGATTCAATTCATCCTTCGTCAGCACGACCGGGTTCTCGGCCAAAGGCCTCGCAGTGAGCGCCTTCAAATTTCCGGTAGCACGATTTCTGGTGGCGGCGGGCTACAGCGTCGCTTTGTCGGACGCCGACGCGATCTGGCTGCGCGACCCAATGCCCAGCCTGAGACCGGCCGACGTCGCATTCCAACGGATCGCCTACCACCCACGGCCGATATCGCGCTTCTGGGGTTTCGCGGCCTGCGGTGGATTCAATGCATTTCGCGCGAACCCGAAAGCCGTGGCTTTCCTGGATGAATGCATCCTGCAGAACCAGATCATCTTTTGTGATCAGATTGCACTGAATCTGGCCTTGCTCGTGGCGGAGCCCGAATGGCGCTGCGCACACCCCGAATGGCAGCCGCCGGCGACGGGCGCTCCGCACGATCAGGCGGCCCATGAAGCGGCATTCGCGAAATATGCCGGGTTTCCCATCATAAGCACGCTTCAGCCGGGTGGACTTCGCGTCATGGCGCTGCCGCATGACCAATTCTGGCGGCACGAAGTCGTCCCGATCGCGATGTCGGACGTGCTCGTTTGCCATCCCAATTCGCCCAAGGACGATCTGGAGAAAATGAAGATCCTCACCGCGATGGGCCTTCGGTTCGATCCGGCTGCTCCTCCCGTGGCATGCCGACCCTCCGGCGGCTTGGCGTGAAGCAGGTTCGTCAAGGGCGTGCCGAAGATCATCTGGTCGCTTTGGCTACAGGACAAATCGACCGTTCCGGTTGAATTTCGATCGCTGGGCGAGGCTCAATCCGTCTTATCGGCTGAAAGTCCTGGACCGTGCCGCGGTGGAGGCGCTTCTGGAAGGCGAAGATCTGCCGATTGGCGACCAGCCCGCACATGTCGTCGCCGACATTGCGCGCGCGCGGCTGTTGCTGCACGACGGTGGCATTTGGGTCGATGCCTCACTGTTTCCGGTCAGGCCGTTAGATGAATAGCTTCCGTCTCTGCTGACCGGTGCGGGTTTTTCGCGTTCGCGCGTCCGAAGCCGGGTCGTTTGATTTCGAACTGGTCCTCGCCATCACGCCAGAGCATCTGATCGCGCAAGAGTTGTGGACCGCGATCAGGAGGTTCTGGTCGTGGCCGCGCCAATTGGTCAAAGGCATTCCGGCCGATTCGTTGGCATCCGTCTCACCGACGGGGCGCCGCGGCGACCGGTACATATCCATATTTCTGGTTCCACTACCTGTTTGATTTGACGGTGCGGACGCAGCCGGATGTCGCCGCTTTATGGGAACGAAGCATCAGGTGCTCAGCAGACGGGCCGCGTCAGTTACAGTTCCTGTTCGTGGATCAGCAGCATCCATCGGCAGTGGCCATATGCCGGGCCGCGAGCGCCGCACCTGTGCAGAAGCAGAACTGGCGCACATCCTACCCGCTGGGTGTGCTGACCTCACTCAGTTGATCGCGCACCGCGCGTCCCACTTGACCGGGCCGTCGCTCTCGTCGTTTATGTGACCGCCGAAACGGCGTCGCCGGCGGCACATTTTCCGATCAGCTGAGGATCTCGTTGCATGCTTCGCAGGCCGTGTTGAGGGATTGGCCTTGGAAGGACCGAAACCGTTTCCTTTTGCGAGGCGTTGCGGCTGCTGGGATATAACCGCGTGACGCACAACCCGCGATTTGAGGTCCTCCGCCAATGGGAAGGCGGCGCCGACAATGGTGTGGTGGTGTTCTACAAGCATCTGGATTCCAAGTTTTCAGGTTCAAGATTCGTGCCGACCACGAGGAACCTGGAATCGTGGCTAACCTCGGCGGGGTAAGCATCGCGGACCAAATCGATCAAGGGAATGGACGACGACATTGCCATCATGCGGCGCATGACGATTTACGAAACCGTCACCTTCGACCGGGAAAAATACCTCGCCGCTTACCGCCGGCATTATGCCGACGTCAGGCAGTATTTCTCAGGCCGCTCCGATCTGTTGGAGATGAGCATTGTCGATGGCGACGGCTGGGATAAACTTTGTCCCTTCGTGGGCCTTGAACAGCCCAATGTCCCCTTCTCACACGCTCATAAGCCGTCCGACGGCGGGCGACGGGATCACTCGCTTGATCGGAAAGTTCACTGAAGTCTCCCTACAAATTCCTCGTGTATGTCGCGCAGCGCCTTGGTGACATCCGGCGCCAGCAGGTAATCCTGACGGACGAACCGCGCATCAATCGCGCGCGGCACATGAGGTCCGTCTTTCCGTGTGGTCGTGACGAATGACGAACGGTATCGGGTCACGAGGTCCTGGTTCGCGCCGGCGAAAGGCCACGTCGCCTCATCCAGCTGAAACACGCCCACATCGTCGCGCATCGCACGCGGCAGCCACGCGGGCACCCGGCCCTCTCGGTGGGCCAGATACCATTCGCGAAGCGCTGGCGACCGTTCACCACCATGGCGCGCATGGATGGCATTTAGAGCGCGGATCAGTTCCGTATCGAATATCGGGAGTGACACGTTGGATCGCCTGGTGGGCTGCGGCGCGATGTCGGAGAAGTTGAGAAAGGATGTCAGGAAATGGCCGACGATGTCAACGTTTTCATCGGCAAGATGGCTATATGAGACCAGCCTGATCTGGGACGCGCCAAAAACGCGGGTGAACCGGTCGATGGAATTGACATCACGAAATTCGGAATGAGCGAAGCGTGACAATTGTTCCCCAACATATTCTGGAAACGTGATCGAGGAACCAAACTTGACGACCTCCTGCCACAACGAGCGCATCCGTTCGGGCGAACGCCGTAGATAATACACGATCCAGGCGGGCGCCTTCCCCAGAAGGGCGCGCAACCGCGCGATCTGACCCTGATCCAGGCGGGACAGGGCCTCACACGAGACGATAACATAACGATATCCACACCCGAGAATCTCCCGCATCTGTGGCTCGATCTGGCTGACATCACCGTCTCGCAGGGCCCATACGAGCCGCATGTGGCTCGGTAGTCCCGGCGCGGCGCTCCAGATCAATGGAACGTGAACACGGCGCTGGAGCAACTTATCGCTGAGCGCAGCTAGCGCTTCCTGAATGTAGGTGGTGCCGGTCTTGTGCGGCCCGATATGGAGGATGAACTGGGTCAGACGGGTCTCCCGCTTGTACTGTTGACCGCCTTATGCGCGTCCTCGGATACGTGGTCCATCAACGTTCCGGGTCCAGCGCGATGGCGCGAAGTGCATCATGGAGGCGGCTGATGGGTTCCGGCAATGGGATCATGGCCGTCGTTTCGTGGTGCCGCAGTTCGGGGTCGAAAAATTCCGTCCATAACGGAGCGTACAGGCCCAGTTGGTCGATGATCCGCGTGAGTGAGCGGCCATAGACGTCATCGTCGAGATCGAATTGAATGATCGGGAACGGACTTGTTTCATGCAGTGCCAGAAGCCGCATGTTGTAATGCGCCCAGACGCTAAGCCAATGATCCGCCTTCCCGCCGTCGCGCAGGCAGAGCGATGCCGCGACCAGTGCCGGATGACGAAAGGTCCCCACGAAGGTGATGTTAGGCAGTGCCTTCCGCCGGAAATCGAGAACCAGCAATGTCCGCGGGTCCTTGAAGCCCCAGAGCGGCGCGTCGCCGTATGAGCGGGTGATATCGTCCCGCGCCGCCCGGTGCGCATCGGACCAGGCCATATCTTCGGGCGGTCGCGACCAACTGCCGCCGTTTTCCCGCAGAATCGCGTCATGCTGTTCCCATATGCGCCGGTTCTCGCGGTTTCCCTTCCCCTTGGTAAGGGGGAGGTCGTCAGTTCAATCCTGACCAGCAGCACCAGACGACAACCTGATTTTGCACCTCATGCAACGGCCGTGCTGCCATTCGGTCACGGCGACGAACGGACGTTGCTCGGCTTCCCTTTAATCGGGACTTAATCATCCACGTGTAGCTCTCCCCGATCGGCGGAGGAGGATCGTCTCGCGGCGCCGTGTGCCGCTTCACTCCTCCATCATCCATCCGGAGGTTGTTGGGGCATGTACACCAGACGACAAGCGACGATCCGAATCATGGCGCTGTCCACGCTGCTCGCTGGCGGGGGCACCGTCGCGCGCGCGGAACCGCGGACGTTGCGCTTCGACGCCCTCACCCCGGCGAAGGCGCCGCACTTTGGCGGCGTGCTGGAGGTGTTTCGCCAGACGGTCGAGGTGCGTTCTGGCGGGAGCCTGGCCGTCGAGCTTCGGGGCTTCGACCCAAGCAACTCGCCCGCGAACTACCTTCCGGCTATGGAACGTGGTGAAATCGAACTGACGCAGACCGTGCAGGGCTATCACCCGGGTCGTTTCCCGCGCAGTTCAGTGGTCGATCTGCCGCTGTTGTTCGGTACCGCCGCGGTCGGCGGCAAAGTGCTGACGACGCTGTTCCAGGAAGGCCTGCTCGACAGGGAGTACGATTCGGTCAAGGTGCTTGCGTTGAATACGATGCCGCCGGCCAGCATCTTCACCACCGGCCGGAAGATCACTTCAGTCAAGGATTTTCGTGGGCTGCGGGTGCGCACGCCCAGTGCCACCGCCGGGCGGGCGCTGGCCCTGCTGGGCGCTATCCCTATCGGTGTGCCATTCGACATGCTCAGTGAATTGCTGACCAACGGCACCGTCGACGCCATCATGTACTACATGGATTCCACGGTGGTCACCCCAGCGGCAGGCGGCAAGATGCTGTCGGATCTGTTGAGCGTGGCGGCGGATGTTCATTTCGCTGCCACCGGATTGATGCTGGTGATGAACCGTGCGAGCTGGGAAGCGCTGCCCGAGGATCTGCGCGCGGTGGTCGACGCGGCCGGCCGCGAATTCGCCGCCAATGACGCGCGCGTGCGCGATGCGACCGAGGACGTGGCACGGGCGAAATTCCGCGCCGATCCCCGCTACACCTACATCGAGTTCACCCCCGAGCAGACCGCCGAACTACGCCGCGCGATCCGGCCGGCCTACGACGACTGGAAGGCCACGATGAGCAAGGCCGGCATCGACGGCGAACGGCTGCTGACGCGGGCGAGCGAGTTGGTCCAGCAGTCCAAGGTCGCGGCCAACTGACGATGGCGGCGCCGGCGGTGCGTGGGCCGGGATGCCCTGGCGATGCAACAATCGACGCGATGCTGCGTCTGAGCTGAGGATCATGCGATGAGCCTGCTTCACCCGCAGCTTGGCATTCGCGCGCGGTTGTTCCTCGCCTTTGGCGCGATCGCAGGCACCACCGTCCTGGCCAGCCTCGCCGCTTGGCTGCTGTTGTCGCGCACCGGCGCGCTGCTCGACGGAGTGGCGACACACAATCTTCCGGAAATGGTGGCGACATTCGGCCTCGCCAATGATGCGCAGACGCTGAGTGGAGACGCGCCAAAACTGTTGGATTCGCCAACCCAGGCCGAGCGTCTCCGGCTGTTCCAGAGCCTGAACCAGGACCAGGCCACAGTGGCGCGCCGGCTTGATTCGCTGTCTACGTTCGAGGTGGACCAGGCGTCGATCGAGGCGGAGCGGCAGCTGACCCAGGCGATGCGTGACAAACTGACCGCGCTCGATCGCGCGGTGGAGACGCGGATCACGCTGACCGCACGTCGCGAGGCGGCAATGGCGGCGGTGACCGCTGGGCAGGAGCGGGTGATTGACATCCTGCGTCCGGTCGGTGCGCAGGCGCATACGGACATCGCGATGATGTCGATGTCCGGTGGCGGCAATCCGAGCGAGGCGACCAGAACGCTGCTTTCACTGGTGTCGAAAGCGGTGCCGCTGGTCGAAGGCTTCGCTGATCTGCAAAGCAGCGTCACCCTGGCGTCCGGCCTGCTGGCGCGTGCGGTATTGGCTCAGGACCCGGCCGCGGTGGCGGCAGCGGAAAAGGAATTCGCTGAGTTGGCCGACCACATTGGCGAGACCCTCGACATTGTCGAGGCCTTGCAGTCCACCGCTGGGCTGCGCGATGCGGTGGCGCACCTGCTGGCCCGTGGCAAGGGCGAGGACGGCGTGTTCGCCCTGCGCGAGGGCGAGCTGCGAGCGCGCGAGACTGGCCAGGCGCTGTCTTCTGAAACCAACGCCGCCGCCGCTTCACTGACCGCCGAGGTGGCGCGACGGGCCGGACAGGTAGGCCAGGACGCACGCGCCGCCACCGATCGGTCACATGGCTCGATCGCCTTCGGGATCGCAGTGATGCTGGCGATCGCCGGCGTCAGCGTGGTCGGCGCGGTCCTGGTCGTCTGGCTGTATATCGGCCGCAGCCTCGTGGCGCGGGTCACCGGGCTGCGGGCGGCGATGGCACGGCTCGCCGAAGGCGATCTGAGTGCCGATGTCACCGGCCAACAACACGCCGATGAGGTGGGCGACATGGCCCGCGCGCTGCTGGTGTTCAAGGACAACGCGCGCCACGCGCATCGCCTGCGCGCCACGGCTGACGAGGCGCACGCGCTCAAGGAACGACGGCAGGCAGAGACGGATCGTTACACACGGGATTTCGGCACCTCAACTGGAGGCGTGATGGCCAATCTTGCGCGGTCGGCTGCCACTATGCGGGACACCGCGAGCGAGATGTCGCAGGCGGCGCAGCGGACGCGCGACCGGGCCTCGGCCGTCGCCGAAGGCGCATCGGCGTCAGCCGCCAACCTGGCCGCAGTGGCTTCGGCGTCCGAGGAGATGTCGGCCAGCATCAACGAGATCAGCCAACAGGTGGCGCGGGCCACGCAGGCAGCGCAGGAGGCGGTGCAACGTGCCTCCACGACCGATGCCAAGGTGACCGACATGGCTGCGCTTGCAGATCGGATCGGCGATGTGGTGCGGCTGATCACCGACATCGCTGGCCAAACCAACCTGCTGGCGCTGAACGCGACTATCGAGGCGGCGCGAGCCGGCGAGGCCGGCAGGGGATTTGCCGTCGTCGCCGGCGAGGTGAAGGGCCTGGCCACCCAGACTGCCAAGGCGACGGAGGAGATCGCCGCTCAGGTCGCCGCCATCCGCGCCGCTACCGCCGAGGCGGTCACCGCGGTGCGCGATGTCGCGACGGCGATCGGCGAGGTCGAGCAGGTGGCGACGGCAATCGCCGCCGCGGTCGAAGAGCAGGCTTCGTCCACGCGCGAGATTGCCGCTGGCGTGCAGGCGGTCACCGTTTCGGCTCAGGAGGCCAATCAGGCGATGCAGGAGGTCTCGACGATCGCCGGGCAGACTGATCTGGCGAGCGCCAAGGTGCTAAGCGGCGCTGGTGAGGTGGGACGCGACGCCGACACGTTGCGGGACCAGGTGACGCAGTTCCTGGAAGCCATGGCCAACGCCAACGAGGAGGATCGCCGGCGGTTCGAACGAATCCCCGGTGATGGCGCGGTCGCCGTGGTCAGCCTGCCGGGCGGCGTGCAGGAGCGCGCACCAATAGAGGACATCTCGCGCGGCGGGATCACATTGCGGCTGGCGTGGCGGGCCGATCCTGGCATCCAGGTGTTGCTGGAGCTGCCGGGCGCGGATGGTCCGGTGACCGGCCGTGTGGTGCATGGCCATGACGGTGTGGTCGGGCTGGCGTTCCCGCCCGATGCGGCGGTGACGAGGCGGGTCGATCAGGCGCTACTGCGGATCGGCGGCGAAGCGGCGCGCGCCGCCTGAGCGTCGCGCCGCGCGTTTGAGGAAGACAACCAGGCAGCGAATCGCTGGCGTGCTGCCGCGCCTGCATAGAATATCGGTCTCCGGCTCCATTAACCGCTACGCGGCAAACCAGATCATCTCGCGCAGCAATGTCATGTCGGAACCTCTCGGCGGTCGCGCAGGCAAGCCACTTACCCACAGCTCCTACACCACCATTCGGGGACAAAACCCAGGCCGCGGCTCGATCATGGACGCGACGGTCGTGGGTAAATCGTTCCGATGGCACTGACGAGTGACCGTAGGCGTAGTCATCTGGCTCGATGGGTTTCGCTGCGCTCTACCCATCCTACGAGTTGCTGCGCGCTCGTTGCGGTAGGATGGGTAGAGCGCAGCGAAACCCATCATCCCGTCGCGATTCCACTCTGCCTGAAGCCGCTCTAGCACCTTCGACTGGCCGGTCGCGGCTGGCGGCATTGGACCGAATCCTTCGGCCGCTCGATCATCGAGAGCTGACGGGCCGTCTGCGCCCTTTGGGCGAGATTTTGGTGGCACTGTTTTGCCGACACCCCCCGCCTCGTTATTGGCCCGCTACGCGATCGCAGCCGAGTATTTCCGATCGTCGACCTACAACCAGCGTCGGCTTCGAGTATATTCGCTGTGGACGCGAGGCGCCGCGCCGGCTCACGCAGACACTATACGGCACCGAATGCCTCAACGTTCGCCTCTTCCACCCCTCCCCCGCCGCCGCATATACCCTTCCCATGGTGGGCTTCCTCAAGATGCATGGCTGTGGCAACGACTTCGTCGTGTTCGACGAGCGTGCCGGCCCACTCGGCCTCACCGCCCGCCGCGCGGCGGCGATTGCCGACCGTCGCACCGGCGTGGGCTGCGACCAGTTCATTGCCATCGAGCCGCCGCCGGAAGGCTCCAACGCCGATGCGTTCATGCGCATCCGCAACCCCGACGGCGCCGAGGCCGGCGCATGCGGCAATGCCACCCGCTGCGTGGTCGATCTGCTGGCGCGCGAGACCGGCCGCAGCAACCAGGTGATCCGCACCATCGCCGGCAACCTGCCCTCGGAGGCACTCACCGACGGTCGGGTGCGCGTCGATATGGGGCCGGCACGGTTCGACTGGCCCGACATCCCGCTGGCGCGGCCGATGGACACGCTGCACCTCGACCTCGCGGCGGGACCGGTGGCCGATGCGGCGGCGGCCAGCATGGGCAACCCGCACGCGACGTTTTTCGTGGCAGACCTCGCGCACCTGCCGGTGGCGGAGCTCGGCCCGCTTCTGGAGCACGATCCCCTGTTCCCCGAGCGGGCGAACATCGGCTTCGCCGAGGTACTGGCGCCGGACCGCATCCGGCTGCGCGTATGGGAACGCGGCGCGGGACTGACGCTCGCCTGCGGTTCCGGAGCCTGTGCGGCGCTGGTGAATGCGCACCGGCGCGGGCTGACCGGCCGCCGCGCCGCAGTCCTGGTGGACGGTGGCGAACTGGAGATCGAATGGCGCCAGGACGACCATGTCCTGATGACGGGGCCCGTGACCACGTCCTTCATCGGCGAAATCGACCTGGCGGCATATCCGGCGTGAGCGTCCAAATCCTCACCTTCGGCTGCCGGCTGAACGCCTACGAGAGCGAGGTGATGCGCGGCCACGCCGCGGCGCTGTCCGACACGGTGATCGTCAACACCTGCGCGGTGACCGCCGAGGCGGAGCGCCAGGCGCGCCAGGCGATCCGCCGCGCGGCGCGCGAGCGGCCCGGCGCGCGCATCGTGGTCACCGGCTGCGCGGCACAGATCGATCCGGCATCGTGGGGACGGCTGCCCGGCGTCGATCGCGTGCTGGGCAACGTGGAGAAGCTGAAGCCGGAGAGCTGGGCACCGGACGCGCCGGGCACGGTGTCCGACATCATGGCGGCGCGCGAGACGGCGGCGCATCTGGTTACCGAGTTCGCCGGCCGCGCGCGTGCCTTCGTGCAGGTGCAGCAAGGCTGCGACCATCGCTGCACCTTCTGCATCATCCCGTTTGGCCGCGGTCCGAACCGCAGCGTTCCGGTGGGCGCGGTGGTGGCGCGGGTCCGCGCGCTGGTCGAGGCGGGGTTCCAGGAGGTCGTGCTGACCGGCGTCGACATCGCCTCGTACGGCAGCGATCTCCCGGGGGCACCGCGTCTGGGGCAGTTGGTGCGACGGCTGCTCGTGTTGGTGCCGGGGCTGCCGCGGCTGCGCCTGTCCTCACTCGATCCGGCGGCGATCGATGACGACATCTGGCGCCTTCTGGCCGAGGAGCCGCGGCTCATGCCGCACCTGCACCTGTCGCTCCAGGCAGGCAGCGATCTGATCCTGAAGCGCATGAAGCGCCGCCATCTCCGAGCCGATGCCGCGTCGGCGATCGCGCGGGCGCGGACGCTGCGGCCGGGGCTTGCGGTCGGTGCCGATCTGATCGCGGGCTTCCCGACGGAAAGCGAAGACCTGTTCCGCGAGACCTTGGATTTTGTCATCGAGCTGGAACTGCCGTTCCTGCACGTCTTCCCGTACAGCGAGCGCCCCGGCACACCGGCGGCGCGCATGCCGTCCATACCGGTCGCCGTGCGCCGCGAGCGTGCGGTGCGATTGCGCGAGGCGGGGAAGGCAATGGCTGGGCGGTTCCTGGCGGACCAGGTCGGACGGACGGTAGCACTGCTGACCGAGACCGCCGACGCCGGTCACTCCGAACACTTTGCCGCGGTCCGGCTCGTCGTACCTGGGGAACCCAGGCGGCTGATGGCTGTGCGGGTCGTCGGCGTCGCCGATGACGTCCTGCTGGCGAGGGCGGCCTGATGGCTCTCGGCTTCTTCTCCCGCCTGAAGGAAGGTCTGACGCGCAGCACGCAGAAGCTGACGGAAGGCATCACCGGCATCACTGCCGTGTTCAAGAAACGCCGGCTGGACGATGCGGCGCTCGAGGAGCTGGAGGACGTGCTGATCGGCGCCGACCTCGGCACCGAGGTGGCGCGGCGGGTGATCGAGAGCTTCCGCCGCTCGCGCTTCGGCAAGGAGGTGACGGACGACGAGATCAAGCAGGCGCTCGCCGAGGAGCTTGGTGCGATCCTGGAGCCGGTGGCGCGGCCGCTGCGGCTCGATCCGGCGAAGCGACCCCACGTTGTGCTGGTGGTAGGCGTGAACGGCACCGGCAAGACCACGACGATCGGCAAGCTGGCGCAGAATTTTCGCGACACCGGCAAACGCGCGGTGCTGGTGGCGGGCGACACGTTCCGTGCCGCCGCAGTGGAGCAGTTGCAGATCTGGGGCGAGCGCGTCGGCGCGCCGGTAATCGCCGGGGGGGCGAATGCCGATGCGGCGGGTCTGGCGTTCGATGCGCTGACCCGGGCGGCAGCGGACGGCGCCGACGTGCTGCTGATCGACACTGCGGGCCGGCTGCACAACAAGGCCGTGCTGATGGACGAGCTGCGGAAGATCATCCGTGTGCTGCGCAAACAGGACGCGACGGCGCCGCACTCGGTGCTGCTGGTGCTGGACGCGACCACCGGTCAGAACGCGGTGCAGCAGGTGCGTGTGTTCAAGGAGATGGTAGACGTGACGGGGCTGGTGGTGACCAAGCTCGACGGCAGCGCGCGCGGCGGCATCGTGGTGGCGCTGGCGGAGACGTTCGGCCTGCCGGTCCACGCGGTCGGTGTGGGCGAGAAGGCGAGCGATCTGCGACCGTTCGATGCGGGCGATTTCGCGCGCGGGCTGGTGGGGATGTAGCCGGCGTTTACCCCCGGCCGCGCAGGACCGGGCAACAACCGCCGCTGGGTTCAAACGACGGAGCCCACTTCGGGCGTGTCCACGGTAATATCGGTGACCACGTTCAGCGGGCTGGACCAGTCGATCTCGATGAAAAACTCGACCCCGCCACCGCCTTCGTCGTGGGGATGCACGTTCTTGGCGAACATGGTGGCATCTCCGCGGAACCGGGAAATGCCATCGAGTGCGGTGCCCAGTACCTGATCGAGCCTGCCCTCGCTGACTGCGACATGCACGACGGATTGGCGGTTGATGACGCCCGTCCAGTTGAAGTTTACCCAGCCGGTCGTCCGGTTGGGCCAATACACGCGGATTGTCCTGGCTGCCATTCGCTTTGCTCCTCGCCACGCCGATGCGTCGGCGGGCCAGGGCAACGTAGGGGCTTCGTCGCGCCTTGATTATGAAGCGACTCACACGCCGGCTGTATTATGCAGATCAGCGAGCGACGAACTCCTCCAACCAATGGATCGTATAGTCGCCGCGCTGAAACTCCGCGTCGTCGACAATTCGTCGATGCAGCGGGATCGTGGTCTGGATTCCCACCACGACAAACTCGTCGAGCGCTCGGCGCAGCCTGCCGATCGCATCGGCGCGCGTCGGCGCGTGCACGATCAGCTTGGCCACCAGACTGTCGTAGTAGGGCGGCACGAAATATCCGGCGTACAGCGCCGAATCGATCCGTACTCCCAGACCGCCAGGCGCATGGAACGCGGTGACCCGGCCCGGCGTGGGCACGAAGGTCGCCGAATCCTCCGCGTTGATACGACACTCGATCGCGTGGCCGGAAAAGCCTATGTCGCCCTGCCCATAGCCAAGCGGCGCACCGGCGGCGATGCGGATCTGCTCGCGCACCAGGTCGATGCCGCACACCATCTCGGTCACCGGATGCTCGACCTGCAAGCGGGTGTTCATCTCGATGAACGCGAACTGGCCGTCCTGATACAGGAACTCCAGCGTGCCGGCGTTGCGATAGCCTAGTGTGGCCAGGGCCGCGGTGGCGGTACCACCGAGCCGGTCGCGTGCGCCCGCGCTGAGTGCCGGCGAACCGGCTTCCTCGAGCAGCTTCTGGTGCCGTCGTTGCAGGCTGCAATCGCGCTCACCGAAATGCACCACCCGGCCGTGTCCATCGGCCAATACCTGCAGTTCGATATGGCGCGGATGGTCGAGATACTTCTCGATATACACGGCATCGTTGCCGAATGCCGCGCGCGCCTCGGTGCGCGCGATGCCAAACGCCTCCTCCAGCGAGGCGGCATCGCGCGCCACCTTCATGCCGCGCCCGCCACCGCCTGCCGTGGCCTTGATCACCACCGGATAGCCGATGTGGCCGGCCACATCGCGCGCCTTCGCAATATCCGGCACCGCGCCCGCCGAGCCGGGCACCAACGGCACACCGAGCTTCGCCATCGCCGCCTTGGCGGTGATCTTGTCGCCCATCATGCGGATATGCGCGGGCGAGGGACCGATGAAGGTTAGCCCATGCGCCTCCACCATCTCGGCAAAGCCGGCATTCTCGGCGAGGAAGCCATAGCCCGGATGGATCGCCTCCGCGCCGGTCACCAGGGCGGCGGACAGGATCGCGGGGATGTTGAGATAGCTGTCCTTCGCCGCCGGCGGTCCGATGCACACGCTCTCGTCGGCCAGCCGCACATGCATCGCATCGGCGTCCGCGGTGGAGTGCACCGCGACCGAGGGGATGCCTAGCTCACGGCACGCCCGCTGGATGCGAAGCGCGATCTCGCCGCGGTTGGCGATGAGGATCTTCTGAAACATCGATGCTACATGCTTTCGGGCGAAGCCCGATCTTCACGCGTCATGGCCGGACCTGATCCGGCCATCATTCCAGGATCAGCAGAACTTCGCCGTATTCCACCGGCGTGCTGTTGGCGACCAGAACGCGGGCAACGGTGCCAGCCTTGGGCGCCCTGATCTGGTTGAACGTCTTCATCGCCTCGATCAGCAGCAGCGTCTGGCCGGCGGCGACAGACTGGCCGACGGTGATGAACGGCGGCGCGCCTGGCTCGGGCGCGAGATAGGCGACGCCCACCATCGGGCTGAGCACAGCGCCGGGATGGCTGGCCTCGTCCGGCACCGGCGCAGCGGGTGTAACGGCGGCGGCGGGTGGTGCAACGGGGGCGGCGGCGGCAATTGTCGGCACGGCCGCGCGGACGACGCGGATGCGGCTGTCCTTCTCGGCGATCTCGATCTCGGTGAGACCGGTCTCGTTCAGCACGGCGGCCAGCGCGCGGATCGCGTCGGGATCGAACAGGATGCGGGTCATGTATGGTTCCGGATCATGCCGGGCCTTCGAGCAGGAGATCGGCCATGGCGGTCAGCGCCAGCGCGTAGCCGCGGATACCGAGACCGCAGATCACACCGACCGCGGCCTTGGAGACATAGGAGTGCTGACGGAATTCCTCGCGGCGATGGATGTTGGTGACGTGCACCTCGATCACCGGCAGATCGGTCGCCAGCAGCGCGTCCATCAGCGCGATCGACGTGGTGGTGTAGCCGGCGGGGTTGATCACGATGCCCTGGGCACGGTCGCGGCATTCCTGCACCCAGGACACCAGCTCGCCCTCGCCGTTGGTCTGCCGGAAGTCGATGGCGAGGCCAAGTTGGTCGGCGGTCTCGGCGCAGAGCTGCTCCACATCGTCAAGCGTAGCGCTGCCGTAGAGCTGCGGCTGGCGCAGGCCGAGCAGGTTCATGTTCGGTCCATTCAGCACGGCGACCAGCGGCGGAGAGGCCGATTGTGACATGACGGCGCGCGTAGCATAGGTGGACGCGCCGGTCCAACGGACCGAATGGCTGCCGTGGCACGGCGGAGCTCCCGTCTGTCACCGCGTTGTCTGGAATTTCCGTTCGTCGCCCTCACGGTTCGTCCGGCGACCGCAGCGACGTGATGTGCCGCTTCCCCCTACTACCAGGAGCGCTGGGGCGTGAATCCTTTCGGAATGAAAGGCAGTCTCGACTGGTTTGACCACAGCGCCTGGATTGGTACGCTTGCCCCCTGGATTGTCCCCTTGCAGAACACCTTTTGCGGCAGTGCTCCGGCCCAAAGGATCGACAGGTCGGCGATCTCTTGCCAATCTGCCTCGCCTTCTTCTTCCTGGCTGCCATACCAGACCAGCCAGCCAAGGTCGGGTAGAGGCGGGTCCGCATTATGGTTCGGGGCGCTGTCGATATTTGGGCACATCCGCACCTCGCTCAACTCATGGTACAACGTCGCACAGGTGTTTTCCCAGGGAGCCCAGGCTGCCCCATTTGCGTCGGCGGGTACCGCGGCCCCGTTGGATCCATCACTCCAGACGGACACACAGAAATACATTTGAAGCTTTGTGCCGTCCGCTTGGTCGAGTTCGAACTGGCCGTGATATCCGGCGAGCCCCTCCATCGAATTGTAACCCTGAGGTATCGTTCCGGCGCTGGGATCGGCGCTGAGAATGGCACCAGGCGGCAGCACCAGCGCCAGGGCAAAGTTGTCCAAGCCCGACGTCGGCAGCGATGCATCATTCAGCAGGGTTTGCGCCAGCATTTTCAGATCGTCGCTGTAAAAGACCTCTTTCCAATCGGTGTCTAACGTGTCGTGCGAGCCGCTGGCCGAAATCTTGGGTCCGGGAGGGACATACTGAGCAAATACCTCATTGCAGTCAGCGCTACTCAGCGCCGCCTGCAACGCTGCATCAAGCCGGGCTGCCTCGCCGGCCAGATAGGCGGTCCGCCATATCGAACCGACGAAGAATGTTTTATAAGTCAGGTCTGTGATGACGGCACCCCCGTAGTATTTCAGATTGGGGATGGCGCCAACGGGCGGAGTCACGACCGCCGGTTGGCGCACGAAGATCAAGATGCTGTCGGTTGCTGGCATCGTACCCTCTCCGGCTGTCGATCAGGGATTCAACGCGTTGGCATTGAAGGGCGACTGTTCGGGATCGCGCAAGTTCGCGAGTAAATCAGTCTGGCTGAGCATCATCAGCCTCGTGTCGGTGCGCACGGGACTGGTGTTCCAGAGTTCGCGCAGGTAGCGCAGGTCGCGCGAGGCTTGCGCGCACCGTCCGCTGCTGTTGCGCAGAAGATCGTATAATCGACGGTTCAGTGCCTGTTCGGTAATCAACTGGTCCGGCCGGAACGCGAACAGCATGCGCACATCGTTGAAGTCAGGTCCTTCCGTGACGAAGGTGCCGAGATAAGCTCCAATCTTGAGCTCCTTCATTGCCGCATCGATCGCCGCCTCCGGCTGGATGCCGGTTGTCGGGTCGGGGCGCACCAGGAAGGTCCGAAGCTCCAGCACCTGCTGCAACGACAGTGAACAGCGCCACTCGGCGATCACCGGGTTGCCGTCGGGGGCAGCCCAGTGTGGCGCCTGCAACAACTGCATCGCCAGCCCGGCGTCGGTGCGAATCTCAGTGGGTACCGGCCGTGCCAGCGGCATCGGGGCCCCATGATTCTGTAGCAGGTCTCTGGGATCTGTCACTATGTCTCCTCCCGGATCATGCCGGTTCGCTATCCGTTGCGCGCCGGATCAGTCGCAACGTCTCCAACTGCAGCAGAGCACCTTCCAACGCACTGCGCGCGGTGCCGGGCCCGCCCAGCGGCGTAACCGCATCGAAATAATCCTGCGCAATCGCCGCCTCGGTGCGGCCATCGCACAGTGACAGCACAAGCCAGCTCGTCAGGTTCATTCCGTGCAATGCCGGAGGCTTCGGCACATAGGCCAGGCAGCAGGCAAGTTCCGGCACCGGCCGCAAACGCAATCCGGGGCTGCGTGTCCACCTAACCGGCACCTGTGGCCTCCAAGGTCCCAGAGCGCGGGCGTTTGGGCGGCAGGCGCGTGAGGTCGAGGCCGTGGTTCAGCGTGGTGTCGAACGGATCAGGTGCGGTCCACCGCCCATGAAAGGCGTATGCGGCGCTGCGGCAGCCACCTCGGCTGCCTTGGCTTGCAGTGCATTCATCACAGCTTTCCTCGACGTCGCCTGCTCGCAGTTCGCGATAGAGTTCGTTGGTGCGGAAAATCTCGTTATACGGCGTCGCGGTGGCGTCACCGAAATCGACGTATTCGCGCAGATACATGCAGCCAATGGCGCGGCCGAACGCATTGATCGCGGCGGCCTGCCAGCAGCAATTGTGGTCGTTGGGATGCCAGGATTGCATCAACTCCAGACCGCTTGGCAGTCGCATCGCACCAACCGCCGCCATTTGTGCGTCCAATCCCAGCGCCAGATCCGGCCACGCCGCGCGTGCGCGCCCTAGAGGATATAGCCGGAGTACGCCAATCCGGCTGGCGCCGAGCCCGGCCGCGAGTTGGGCGATGGCGGTCAACTGCGGCGCGGTGGGTACGGTGAGGATCACCAGCACATCGGTGGGAATGCCCGCGTCGACCAGATGTCCGACCGCGGCACATGCCTGGGCGAAACTGCCGGCCGTTCCGGTCGCGGCGTCATGGGTCGCCGCGTCAGCGCCCATCAGATCGACCAGCCCACGCCCCAGGCCGATCGTCGCCAGTTCGTGTGCGAGGTCCCGGGTCAGGCCGATGCCGTGGGTGCGCAGCAAGGTCATCATGACCGGGGTCGCGGCGCGCAGGATGTCGAGAAAGCCTGGCTTTATGAGCGGCTCCCCTCCCTCGAAGTAGGCCTGGATGACACCTTGGTCAGCCAGCGAGGCAAGTAATGGGATCCAGCGAGCCGATGTCAGTTCGCCTGGTTTCGGAGCCGTTGCGCAATCGGCGTAGCAATGGCGGCAGCGCAAGGGGCACGCCTCGGTGACGCCTATGGTTATCTTCGGGGGCGAATCCAGCACCGGATTGGCAGCGCCCAAAGCCGTCCTCCATTCCGGAAGCACGCGCTGCTATATCACTTTCCGATCGATGGGGTTAAGGAAAATTCCCTGACCGTACCGGCGACGGGCGTCATCCCAATGTCATACCGGCCCACCCTTCCTTGCCGCTCCGGCCCCGCATGCCCATACTTCCCCGCATGCAGACCGCCGTGACTTTGACTTTGAATGGCGAAGCCCGTGCCTTCGACGGACCGATGACCGTCGCCGCCCTGCTCGCCACGCTCGGCCTGGAGACCCGCAAAGTGGCGGTGGAGCGCAACGCCGAGATCGTGCCGCGCTCCAGCTACACCGAGACCTGGCTCCAGTGCGGCGATGCGCTGGAGATCGTGCATTTCATCGGGGGAGGCTGAAATGGATGCAACCCTGACCCACGACGACACCTGGACGGTGGCCGGCCGGAGCTTTCACTCCCGCCTGATCGTCGGCACCGGCCGCTACAAGGACCTGGAGGAGACCGGTGCCGCCATCGCGGCCTCCGGCGCCGAGATCGTCACCGTGGCGGTGCGGCGGGTGAACCTGTCGGACCCCAAGGCACCGATGCTGCAGGATTACGTCGATCCGAAGAAATACACCTACCTGCCGAACACCGCCGGCTGCCACACCGCGCAAGAAGCTGTGCGCACGCTGCGGCTGGCGCGCGAGGCGGGCGGCTGGAACCTGGTGAAGCTGGAAGTGCTGGGCCCGCCGCCGACACTGTATCCGGACATGCCGGGCACGCTTGAAGCGGCCGAGGCGCTGATCAAGGACGGGTTCGAGGTGATGGTCTACACCGCCGACGACCCGGTGGCGTGCAAGCGGCTGGAAGACATGGGCTGTGTCGCCGATCATGCCGCTGGGCGCGCCGATCGGCTCGGGACTCGGCATCCAGAACGCGGCAATGATCTGGATGATCCGCGAGCAGACCAAGGTGCCGTTCCTGGTGGATGCCGGCGTCGGCACCGCCTCGGACGCGGCGATCGCGATGGAACTGGGCTGCGACGCGGTGCTGCTGAATTCGGCGATCGCACACGCCAACGATCCGATCCGGATGGCGAAGGCGATGAAGCTGGCGATCGAGGCGGGACGCCTTGCCTATCTGGCCGGGCGCATGCCGCGCAGGCTGGGGGCCGACCCGTCCAGCCCGCTGACCGGGCTGATTCGTTAGTCGGGGGACTGAGCTCCCAGGTATGCGAGGTACCGTTCCATCGCGCCCTGTTTGGATGTCGCGTCGCCGACGACGCCGTTGAAGTGTACCAGCCCTCTGGGCCGATCGGGATCTGGAAGCGGCCGTGCCCCAGGTTGGACACGACAAAAGCTGGCAACCGTCTCCATCAGGGTGAACGACGGGAGAGCGAGCTTTCTCAGCACATAATTCGCGATCGGTTGATCGTATCCGGCGAAGAATCGGCGGTTGCCCGTCGACGCCGCGTGGCCATAGGCACATCGCACGATCGCACTGAATGCGTCTGCTGCGACGCCTGCGTTGGCGAAACCCAAAATGCCTGTTGAAAAGCCCCGGTCCAGCCGATCGACCGCCAATCCATCGGCTGTTAACAGACGCCAGCCATACCAATGACCGTGCGGTTCGGGTTCGCCCTCGCACAGTGGTCCTTCGGCTTTGGCTTCGATCTTCGTCGACCCTGCGAGCTCCAGGCACAACGGATCCAGTGGACCGTCGCAGAACACGTCGGTATCCAGATATAACAGCGGTTGATGCGTGCGGAACACGGGCGCCGCGTCGATGCGGTATCGTGCCAGACACCAATCCAGGATGTCGCCGCCGGGCACCGTTATGAGATGCAGGCGCTCGCCAAGCTCCAGAGGCGATAGCGCCGCGGTGACCGCAGCCAGATCCGCAACGGAGGTCAATATCGCGATATCATGCGTCCAGCGGCCAAAGGCGAGCAGCGATTGGATGGCGATGCGCAGACAGGCGAATACCGCCGCATTGCCGAACGCCGCATAGTACGCCAACGGGCGATAGACCCGTAAGGGAAGCACCTTCCAGCCATCACGCACGAGACATAGTTTCAACGCTTCATCTATTGGGCCGCGTGGGCGGGCTGCGACTGCATCGCGGATCGAAGTCCGGTAATGACCCAGACCGATCTCATCATGACCGGTGACCTCGACGCGTATGGGGTATTGGCTGCCGGGCACAATCCACTGGGACCGGCAAAGATAGTCTACCCAGTCCTGATTCCACTCAGGCCACGATTCGGCAGACGTCTGGCTGTGTGTCATCGCCGCGGCGCACCCCTGGGGGAATTGTGACCGCGGCCGATAGCCGCTTGCAAGCCTGCCGCTATCGTGTCCGGCGTCCGAAGCTATCGCAATTGTGCGTGAAAAACTGAAAAAGGGCCGGCCATTGATGCCAGCCCCTTCGCATCACTTCATGGGGCCGGTCAGGCGGCGCGGGCGGCGTCCTCGACGTAGGTCATGGTGCCGGCGAGGTGGATTTCCAGCATCGCGTCGCCGCGCATCGCCGGCAGCGGCAGCACCGCCGCGCCATCGGTCCAGCGGCTGATGACCTGCCCGTCGCGCTCGACCGCCCACCAGCCGCCGGCCAGATCGGGATGATCGACCGGCACCTCGCGCACCTCGTCCGCACCGCGCAGCACGATGCGCGCCACCCGCACGCCTAACTGGCGACGATCCTCCAGCCAGGGTCGTGCATCGGTCGGCGCCGCGGCGCGTGAGACCAGCCGCACCTCGCGGGCGCCACGCGGCAGGGTGAAGATGACCAGATCGCCGTCGCCGTAGATCGGCTTGACGCTGCGGCC
The DNA here is from genome assembly GCA_963819855.1 of uncultured Alphaproteobacteria bacterium. Taxonomy (GTDB): domain Bacteria; phylum Pseudomonadota; class Alphaproteobacteria; order Acetobacterales; family Acetobacteraceae; genus JAMXLO01. The sequence goes on along the minus strand of CAWFYC010000021.1, from coordinate 220,110 downwards.
CTTGGCGAGCAGCCGCAGGGCGGCATCCGCGGTGGTCGCCGGCTGCGGCACCGGCCGGCCGATCGCCGCGGCGCGGTCGGCCAGGCGCTGCCACACCGGCCGCACGCTCGCCTCGTCCCACACGAACGGCGCGCAGGAGCCGGCCTCGCGCGTCGGGTAGCCCAACTCGTCGGTCAGGTCGGGGCGCAGCACCAGCGGCGCGCCCGAATTGGCGAAGAACCCGCTGTTGCCGGTGTCGATGTAGCTTTCCGCCGGCAGTCCCTCGGCCAGCAGGATGGCGTGCCGGTCGAGTTCCACATGGTAATAGTCGACTGCGGTCCAGCCGGTCTCCTGGCAGATTGTCGTGCCGTTCACCAACTGCCGGGCGCAGATCAGCTTGCCGTCGACGAAGATCGCATGGTCCGGCGACACCAGCAGGTCGCGCCGCGGCAAGGCGTCGGCGAAGGCGCCGCGCTGGATGCGGATCGGTGCGACGGTCTCCGGCCGATGGTGGCTGGTGAGGTCAATGCGGCGGTGGCCTAGCCATCTCACCTGCCCGGCGACCGGCTCACCGTCGACCAGGGTCATCACCTGCCGGCCCGGGCGCAGCCGTTCCACCGGCATCTCGCCATCCGGCGTGCGGATCATCGTGCCGCGGGCGTAGCAGACGACCGAAATGACGTCGCCGTGCGCCGCGAACGTCACGGTCGCGCCGTGCTCCACCGTCACATCGTTCATGGTGAACACGGTGGTACCGCCGTTCTTCACGGTCAGCTTGGTGCCGCTCAGCGTCGCCGTGTCGCCGTTGAAGTTGGCGCCATCGATGATGAAGCTGTTGCCCCATGCCACATTGAGCACCGCCTGGTTGGTGCTGCTGCCAGGGGTGAAGCCGGACAGGTACTCCAACGCGCCGGTGTGGAGCTGGCCCGCTACGCCGTCTTCGAAGCTGACGTGCACGTTGGGGTCGAACACCGACAGGCTGCCCAGCTCCAGATGGCCGCCGGCGTTCTCCCCCGATATGGTGAGCGTCTCAGGGAAAAGCCCGTTGTAGAGAATACTGGTCCGGATTTCCAACAGGCCGCCGGAATTGATATGAACGATCGTCGGCTGGATAACCTTGGTGGTGTAATCGAGAGTGCTGGTGAGCAGGGTTCCGTCGATGGCAAGGGCCGGAGCGCCGGCGCCTCCGGTCGTGCCGATATTGAGCCGATTGATGTCGAAGGTCGTGCCGGTCGCCACCGTCACCGTGTAATTGTGGGTCAGCTGGCTGAGCACCGCCAGGTCGATATTGCTGCTAATGCTGCCAGGCGGCGCGCCCGTCGTCGGTGACCAATCGGCGCCGGTTCCCCAGTTTCCGCCAACCCCGGTCGTCCAGGTGAACGTCGCCATGTCATCCCCCTACTTCGCTCGGACCCGTCGCGTGCCCAAGGAAGCAGGCGCATGCGATCCCGTTTCGTCGCTCGTTAACCGGTGCTGTCAAAAATCTCTAATCTGGTGCGATTAATGGCAACGCCAGGATCGTGATTTCAGTGTCAATACAAGTACCTAGACGGTCAGGGACCATCTGGCAACTTTTATCGAGACGGGGCGCCCTTTTGGGCGAAATCAATTTCGCCGATAGCCTGCGGTTTGTGACAATGCTCAAATTCGATCCGATAATCTGATCAGGCAACTCCCGGCGTAGAGTCGCCCGATGCCAGGCACCTGCCCGACCAGTGCCGGCTATATGCGAAAGGGCCGGCCATTATGGCCGGCCCCTTCGCGTCGTTTCATGGGGCCGGTCAGGCGGCGCGGGCGGCGTCCTCGACGTAGGTCATGGTGCCGGCGAGGTGGATTTCCAGCATGGCGTCGCCGCGCATCGCCGGCAGCGGCAGCACCGCCGCGCCATCGGTCCAGCGGCTGATGACCTGCCCGTCGCGCTCGACGGTCCACCAGCCGCCGGCCAGATCGGGATGATCGACCGGCACCTCGCGCACCTCGTCCGCACCGCGCAGCACGATACGGGCCACCCGCACGCCCAGCCGGCGACGATCCTCCAGCCACGGGCGTGCATCGGTCGGCGCCGCGGCGCGTGAGACCAGCCGCACCTCGCGGGCGCCACGCGGCAGGGTGAAGATGACCAGATCGCCGTCGCCGTAGATCGGCTTGACGCTGCGGCCCTTGGCGAGCAGCCGCAGGGCGGCATCCGCGGTGGTCGCCGGCTGCGGCACCGGCCGGCCGATCGCCGCGGCGCGGTCGGCCAGGCGCTGCCACACCGGCCGCACGCTCGCCTCGTCCCACACGAACGGCGCGCAGGAGCCGGCCTCGCGCGTCGGGTAGCCCAACTCGTCGGTCAGGTCGGGGCGCAGCACCAGCGGCGCGCCCGAATTGGCGAAGAACCCGCTGTTGCCGGTGTCGATGTAGCTTTCCGCCGGCAGTCCCTCGGCCAGCAGGATGGCGTGCCGGTCGAGTTCCACATGGTAATAGTCGACTGCGGTCCAGCCGGTCTCCTGGCAGATTGTCGTGCCGTTCACCAACTGCCGGGCGCAGATCAGCTTGCCGTCGACGAAGATCGCATGGTCCGGCGACACCAGCAGGTCGCGCCGCGGCAAGGCGTCGGCGAAGGCGCCGCGCTGAATGCGGATCGGTGCGACGGTTTCCGGCCGATGGTGGCTGGTGAGGTCGATGCGGCGGTGGCCTAGCCATCTCACCTGCCCGGCGACCGGCTCACCGTCGACCAGGGTCGTCACCTGCCGGCCCGGGCGCAGCCGTTCCACCGGCATCTCGCCATCCGGCGTGCGGATCATCGTGCCGCGGGCGTAGCAGACGGCGGTGATGACGTCGCCGTGCACTGCGAAGGTCGCATTCGCGTTATGCTGCTCCGTCACGTTGTTCATCGTGAACACGGTGGTGGCGCCGTTCTTCACGGTCAGCGTGGTGCCTGACAGCGTCGCCGTGTCGCCGGTGAAGTTGGCGCCATCGATGATGAAGCTGTCGCCCCATGCGACGTTGTTGATGACCTGGCTGGTGCTGCTGCCGGTGGTGAAGCCGGACAGGTATTCAATGACGCCGGTGTTGAGGTCGCCGATGCCCGCGTTCTCGAAACTGGCATGCACACTGGCGTTGACGACCGATAGGCTTCCTAGCTCGAGATGGCCGCCGGCATTCTTCCCCGATATGGTGAGTGTCTCGATGTGAGAACCGCTGTCGAGGATGCTGGTCCGGATATCGAACACTCCGCCGGGATTGATATCAAGGACTGTCGGAGTGTTGCTCGTGGAAATGTAAGAGAGGGTATCGGTCCTCAAAGTTCCATCGATGGCAAGCGCCGGAGCGGCGCCGTCGCCGGTCCGTCCAATCTGCACTTGGCTGATGTCGAAGTTCGTGCCAGTGGCCACCGTCACTGTGTAGCTAGCGCCGCCGGGGAAAATGCTGCGCAACATCGCCACGTCGACATCGGGGGTCCCGCCTGGCGGCGCTCCCGCGGTGGGGTTCCAATCGGCGCCGGTACCCCAATTTCCGCCAGCCACGGTCGTCCAAGTAAACGTCGCCATGGTCTTTCTCCCCTGTGCGATCCCGCGGGCGCCAAACCAGGCGCGGTCATCGAATCCCGTCCACGGTTTGATAACCTAGCCGGAAGCGGGCACCAATAGGCAATTTTTCTATTGATTAATATCAATGCATCTGGTTCTCTATGACAAAGACTGATCTGATGGATTCGGGGACATTGAATGAAGCCCGGCCTGGAAGCGCTACGCAGTCTGCCAGCGCTCGGCGAATGCGATGCCGATCTGCTTGGCCGGCTCAACGATGCAGCCGATCTGGTTCGTGTTGGCCCGGACGAGGAGTTGTTTCGTGACGGCGAGGTTCTGCAAGAGCTGACGTTCCTGCTTGCTGGTCACGTCGGCGCCGTCCACACAAGAACGGGCGACAAGCAACACTTGGTGGACGTGCTGCAGCCGGTCCGGCCGCTCTGTCTGGCGGCCGCGCTGTTGGGACTGCCGGCCCCCGCCGCTGTGCGCACATTTACGACAACGCGGCTGATCGTGTTTCCGGTGCCCGAGCTTCGGGCGATGATCAGCGACGACCCCGCCCTCGGCGAGCGGCTCCTCGACTACTCACTGCGCGAGACGTTGACACTGACGCACGAGATCTATGCCCTGAAGCTCCGTTCGGCGGTTCAGCGCCTGGCGGAGTATCTACTTGGCCGGGTGACCGAGGGAGAGCTGGGCCCGGCCCGGTTCATCCTGCCGTTCGAGAAGCGGATGCTGGCCGCCAGGATCGGCTGCTCGCAGGAAAACCTGTCGCGCGCCTTCGCCACGCTCAGGCGCGTTGGCGTCGAGACACAGCGGGGCGCCGTCGTTATGCGGGATCTACCCGCCCTCCGTGCGTTCGCGGTCCAAGCCGCGCCGCGCGAGACGGGATAGCGACCCGCCGAACTGTAGTTTTCTACACGCGGCGGTTGTCGGAAAACCTTACACCTTTGCCCGCTCGAAACAGCCGATATGAGGCAATGAATTGATATTCCACAACTAATTGTGGTGGTATGGGATTTGCATCTATCGCGCCATCGGCGAATCTGTTCGCTTCATGGCCAATTATCGGAGGCATGGATTAAATGTTCGGCTTACGTGCGGGTATCACGCTTTCGCTGCTGTTCATGTTTGGCGGAGGCGCCCAGGCTACCGTATTATACGACAACCTTAGCAACCCCATCTTGGCGGCGGACCCCATTTCGGACGATGGGCCGCAGTTCAACTCATTCACCACCGACTCGACCGGGTTGGTCGACACGATCCAGCTGATGCTGGATACCACCGGCGATGTGGGCGGCCTGGTTGAGGTCGACATTTTTGACGATCTTGGGAATGCTCCCAACAACTTCATCGACAACGTCGGCTTCGTGGCTGATTCCCAGCTGACCGGCTCCCCGACGCCGTTCGTGTTCGACAATCTCGGTGAAGTGCTCAATCCGGATTCGCGCTATTGGGTGACGCTGACGGATATCAGCGATGTCTCGAATATAGAATGGTCGTTCGCGGCTGACGACAGCGGCACCGGGGTGGCCGGCGAGTTCAACGGCAACGCAGACGGCATTTTCTCGAATTGCTCATCGTCGCCCTACATCATGTCCGTCGGCAACAACGGTACTGGGACGAAATCACCTGGCAGTTGCGCAGTCCCGCCGGTCCCGGAACCCGCCAGCCTTAGCATCCTCGGCTTCGGCCTTGCCGGTCTTGGTTTGCTTCGCCGTTTTCGCGTCGGCTAGGAGTTGACGGCTCACCGGCCGAGCAGACGCCGGGACTCCTGGTAGTCGGGGACCGCCAGGAGTTCTGGCATCTCCGGGTGGCTGGCTAGTTGTCCAAGCCGGCGCGGCTGTGGGAGCTAAACCGAAGCCGGCGGAGAGCGCCTCACCCCGCCAGCACCCCCAGCCGCCGCAGCACCGGCACCCGCCGCTCCAGCATGCCAACAACCGCGTCCGTCACCACGCGCAGCGTCTCGGCCGGATCCGTCACCGGCTTGCCGTCACGCTGCACGCTGCGCCCGCTGCGCCCCAGCATCCCAACCAACTCGGCCGACAGCGGGCCAACATCCGCCGGCTTGCCGGCCAGCAGTTCGCCCACCAGCAGCGTCTCGAGGATGTCCATGCCGATCGCCGACCCGATCGCCGGGCCGGCGACCCGCGGCAGGTCGGCGGCGCTCGCGTTGGCGCGGGCGATCGTGAGGTTCAGCCGTCGCGCCGCCTCATGTCCCGCCGTGGTCCCGCCGTCCGGCAGCATCGGGTGCGCATAGCCCCCAGCGACCAACAGCGTGAACGCCTGCATCAGTTCCACCAGCGGGCGGCTGGAGAACGTCGGCGACGCGCGCGCCTGGCGGACGCTGAGCGGCCCCGCGTCGAGCATGGACAGCAACGGCTGATACACCTCCGGCCGCCCGGTCACGTTGCCGATCGGCGTGGCGAACGTGGCACCGGCTTCCGGCACCGGCTGCCCGAGTCCGGCGAGTGTCATGCCTTCCACCAGTATCTGCTGTTCGGCGGGCGGCAATGGCGCGATGCCCTTGCGGAACACGTCGCGGCGGAACGCCTGGGCACAGCCGATGTCGCGCAGGGTCTCGCGCAGATAGGGATCCCGGATCTCGCCGAGGATCGGCGCCACGTTCGGCGGCACCGCGACGGTGTCGATGTTCTCCGCCAGCGTGGCGCTGCCGATGAAGCGGCACTTGGCCTCCAGCATCTCGCCGGCGATGTCGGCGAACATCAGCGGATGCCAGTCCTGGTTCAGGTATTCGTGCGCGATGTAGCGCGGATCCTGCTTGCGGATGTCGGTCAGCCGGGTCTCGATCGCCGGGTTGGCCTGGAAATACAGCGCGCCGGCCGTCTTGAGCCGATCGACGAAATCCAGCACGCCGGGCACCGCGACGTCGGTCCGATCCGGGCTCGCCACCGTCAGCATCCGCATCAGCGCCCGCACCGGCACCATCGCGGTCCAACCGGTGGTGACGTTGTAGCTGAGGTAGACCAGACCGCCCGGCTTGAGTCGCTTCGCCACTGCGCCGACCAGATGTCGCCGGTTGGCCGGCGAGATCCAGCTCAGCACGCCGTGCGACACCATCAGGTCGAAGTCCGGCAACGCCCGGTCCGGCATGGCCTCGAGGTCGGCGAACGAGCATTCCACGAACCGCACATTGTTCAGGCCGGCGCGTGCGGCGAGGCCGTTGGCGAACTCGACATGCGCCGGATTGAAGTCGAACCCCCAGACATCGGCGTGCGGACAGGCGGCGGCGGTGACCAGCGTGGTGAAGCCGTTGCCGCAGCCCAGGTCGGCGTAGCTGAACGGCCGCGCCAGGTCCGGCGGTCGATGGCCGAGCAGCAGGCTGGTCATAGCGAGCCAGCTCGGTGTGATCTCGCGATAGAAGTTGCTGGTATACGCCACGTCGGTGACGTAGCCGTCGTCCCACTGGGCCATTCGCCGCGGTTCCCACTCGAAGCTGCGCGTACAGCGTCAGGTAACAGGCGGCCGCTTCAGGTGCCAGCCGAAACGCCGGCGTGGGTATCGCGCGCATGCTCCAGCTGAGCGTTCACCTCGGCGCCGAGCAGTACCGCGTAGGCGGTCAGGTAGAACCACAGCATGATGGCGACGACGGCGCCTAGCGGTCCGTAGGTCACGCCCAGTTGCGCGATGTGTGAGACGTAGAACGAAAGGCCGGCAGAGGCGACCAGCCACAGCAGCGTCGCCAGCACGGCGCCGGGAAAGATGCGCTGCTCCGGCGGCGGCCGGCGGGAAGGTCCGAAGCGGTACAGCAGTGCGATCGTGCCGCCGACCAGCACGATCAGCAGGGTCCGTGCTGAACGCATTGATCAGGGCGGCGCTGTAGTCCGAAAGGCCGACGAACGAGATCACCGTCGGCAGGAACACCAGCACCGCGATCGCCAGCACCGCCGCCACCACGGCGCACAGCGTCATCGCCAGCGCGGTCAGCTGGAAGCCCAGGATGCCGCGCCGTTCCACGGTGTCGTAGGCGACGTTCAGCGCCGACAGCACCGACTTCGTACCGGTCGACGCGCTCCAGAACGCGACGATCAGGCTGACCATGAGGCTGATGCTCAGCGTGTCGTTGGGCTGGTTGACCAGTTCGTGCACCCGGTCGTCGATCAGCGTGTAAGCCGGCGGCGGCAACAGCGTTCGCAGGACCGCGAGCTGCTGCTCGACCGACTGGACGTCGAACGCCAGGCCGTAGACCGAGATCAGCACGCTGATCGCCGGGAACAGCGCCAGAGTGGCGTAGAACCCGCAGCCCGCCGCGGCGAGCGCCACCTGGTCGGAGACCGCCTCCCGCAGCGCGCCCAGCATCACCCGACGCCAACCGGGTCGGCGGGAAGCGAGGCGGTCGGGCGCTTGCGCTGTGTCCAATGGGTTCCTTGCGTCCGGCTGGCCTGCCGTCATCCTGACAGGGAAAACGCCGGACCGCAGCTCTCGTTCCGCTGCGGCGACATTTTCTTGCGGATTGATCGAAATTCCGACTTGCGTTGGGGGGACAGGGGTCCTATGTCGCCCCCCACGCAGCAACGCACGTGCCTCTGGCCCTCGTGGTTACGCAACGACGTCAAGCGTTCTGGCAATCGTTTGGTCGCTGGTTCGTTCGACCGTTTCGTCAACTCACGTCCCGCCGCCTTGTTCAGGCGGGCGTACAGCCAAAGGAGGCCCGGTGCGATGACCCCGAAGATCGCCCGATTCCTCGCTGAGCAGCAGCCGGCCACGCCGTGCCTGGTGCTCGATGTGGACCGTGTGGAAGCCAACTTCCGCACCCTGCAACGCGCGCTGCCGCTGGCGCGGATCTATTACGCGGTGAAGGCCAATCCGGCGCGCCCGGTGCTGGAGCGCCTTGTCCGCCTCGGCTCGAGCTTCGATGCCGCGAGCTTCGAGGAGGTCGCCGGCTGCCTGGACGCCGGCGCGCGTCCAGAGGCGATCAGCTATCGGCAACACGATCAAGAAGGCGTCTGCCATACGCGCGGCGTTCCAGCGCGGCGTAACGCTGTTTGCCTTCGATTCCGCCGAGGAGCTGGAGAAGCTGGCGGAGAACGCGCCGGGCGCGCGGGTGTACTGCCGCATCCTGGTGGCGAACGAGGGCGCCGACTGGCCGCTGTCGCGCAAGTTCGGCACCACGGTCGAGACGGCGCGCGAGCTGATGCTGCGTGCCGGCGAGATGGGGCTGGATCCCTACGGACTTTCGTTCCATGTCGGCAGCCAGCAGACCACCACACGCGCCTACGAGGTGGCGATCGCCAAGGTGGCGATGCTGTTCACCGACCTCACCGAGGCCGGCGTGAACCTGCGGATGATGAATCTTGGCGGGGGGTTTCCCACCCGCTACCGCGATCCGGTGCCGGAGATCGACCAGTTCGGCGATGCGATCATGACCTCCATGACCGAGCACTTCGGCAATGCGCTGCCCGAGATGCTGATCGAGCCGGGCCGCTTCATCGTCGGCGACGCTGGCCTGGTGAGCGCCGAGGTGGTGTTGGTCAGCCGGCGCGACCCGAACGATCCGGTGCGCTGGGTGTATCTCGACATCGGTCGCTTCGGCGGGCTCGCGGAGACCGAGGGCGAGGCGATCAAGTATCGCATCACCACGCCGCACGACGGAACCGCCACGGGTCCGGTGGCGATCGCCGGCCCGACCTGCGACGGCGCGGACATTCTGTATGAGAAGTGCAACTACCGCTTGCCGCTGGCGCTGCGTTCCGGCGATCGGGTGGAGCTGCTGTCCACTGGCGCTTACGTGACGACCTATGCCAGCCAGCGGTTCAACGGGTTCGCGCCTCCGGCAGAGCACTACCTCTGACTCTGGCCGATTGACCCTGGTCGATGGGTTTCGCTGCGCTCTACCCATCCGACCAAACCTGGCGATGTGCCGTTGCGATCTATCGACGTAGGATGGGTTGAGCGCAGCGAAACCCATCGATCATCGAGGTAATCGCCCATGCCCAACGTCACCATCCAGGCCACCGATAACACCGGCAGCTTCTCCGTCTATGTCTACCCGAACGCCGACCATGCCTTCGCGCGCGTCGGCGGCGTGCACTGGGACGGCCGTTCCGCCGCGATCGCCAATGGTCGCAGCGCGGAGACGCTGGTCGCGGCGCTCGGGTGAAGGCTTCATTCTGGCTGCTCGTCGCGGGCGCGCTGCTCGGCGGCGCGCTGCCCGCCCGTGCGTGGGACGACTACCAGATCATCCAATGGCAGTCGCGCAACGAGCCGGTGTATGCCGCGCTGAAGCAACTCGGCGTTACCGCCGCCACGGTCATGGCCAATCGCGACGGCAACGGAACGCCGGTGGAGAAGCAGTTCGCGCCGATGCAGGCCGCCGGTCTGTCCTGGTATGTCGAGAACATCGCGACCGACTTCTACTCGGCCTATCATCGCTGGTTCCCCAACCACGAGGTGAATTGGCGCTTCGTCGAAGCGCAGCAGCGCTTCCAGCAGAACCCCGATGACGAGACCGTGTTCTGGCGCGATCCGAGCTTTGCCGATCCGGTGTGGCAGAAACGTATCCGCGACCGCCTGATCGCCACGGTGCACGAACAGTCGCGCTTTCATCCGTTGTATTACAGCCTGGGCGACGAGACCGGGATTGCCGACCTCACCGCGTTCTTCGATTTCGATCTGTCGACCGGTTCCCTGGAAGGGATGCGCCAATGGCTGCGGCAGGGCTATGGCTCGCTCGATGCCCTGAACACCGAGTGGGGCACAAACTTCGTCCGCTGGGAGGATGTGCGGCCGGAGACCACGCGCCAGGCGATGCGCCGCAGCGATGGCAACTTCGCTGCCTGGGCGGATTTCAAGGCATGGATGGATGTCGCGTTCGCCCGCGCGCTGCGCATGGGCACCGATGCCGTGCACGAAGCGGATCCGTCGGCGCTCGCCGCTATCGAAGGCGTGCAGATCCCTGGCTGGGGCGGTTATGACTACTCGTTGTTGGTGGATGCCGTCGACGTGATGGAGCTGGCCGATCTGCCACTTGCCCATTCGCTCAATCCACGTCTGATCACGCTCACCACATCGTTCGGCGGCGGCCCGGAGGACATTCACGGCATCTGGCGCGATCTGCTGGCCGGGAGCCGCGGCCTGATCCTGTGGGACAGCAACAATGCCGTGGTCCGCGACGATGCGACACGCGGCGAGCGAGGCGAGGCTTATGCCGCGACCTTCGCGGAGATCCGCGGCGGCATCGGTGCGCTGCTGATCGCGAGCGACCCGCAATCCGATCCTGTCGCCATCTTCTATTCGCCGGCCAGCTTCCGCACGCAATGGATGCTGGAGCAGCAGCCGAAGGGCGACGCGTGGATGACGCGCAAGTCGGAGACGGAACTCGAAAGCAATGCGGCGCGCGACGCCATGTGGGCGTATGAGCACGCCGTCACGCATCTCGGTTTGCAACCGAGCTACGTGTCGTCGGTCGGCAATCTGCAAACGCGCGGCTTCCGTACGCTGATCCTGCCGCACGCGATCGCTTTGTCGCCGGACGATGCGCGTGCGATACGCGAATTTGCCGCTGCCGGAGGCACGGTGATCGCCGATGTGCAGCCCGGTGTGTTCGACGCGCACAGCCGGCGACTGTCGCAGCCGCTGCTCGATACCAGCGTACTGCGCATGATCTCGCCAAACGAACTGGACTTATCCGCCCTGGGCGTGACGCCGCGTGTGGCTATCGAGGCTCCCGATGGCGACGTCACCAGCCATATATGGCAGCACGGCAAGGACAAGATCATCGGTGTGCAACGCGACTTTGCGCCGGATGCGTCAAGGGAGACGGTGGTTCTGACCCTGCCGCAGCAGGCGGATGTCTACGATCTCAGAACCAAACTACCGCTCGGACACACGGACCATGTGACGGTTGCACTGGACCGTGTATCGCCGGCGCTGCTTTCGGTAACAACCAGATGAATGGGTCACCAGCAGGACACGACGCGACGGTCGTGTCCTGCTGGTGAAGCTGCTCCGTCAGATATTCGCCGAGATCCAATCCTTCAGCCGGCTCTTCGGCAGTGCGCCTACCTGTGTCGCCGCCGGCTGGCCGTTCTTGAACAGGATCAGCGTCGGAATGCCGCGCACCGCGTAGTTGTTCGGCGTCACCGGGTTGTCGTCGATGTTGACCTTGGCCACTGTCAGTTTGCCGGCGAACTCGCCCGCGAGTTCCTCCAGTGCCGGCCCGATCATCTTGCAGGGGCCGCACCACTCGGCCCAGAAATCCACCAGCACCGGCCCTTCGGCCTTCAGCACATCGGCGGAAAACGTCTGGTCGGTGACAGGTTTGGTGTTTGTGCTCATCTCAGCCTCGATGGTTCTGTTGCGATTCAGGTGGGGGCCGCGGTCGGCAGGTCAAGCAGTTCGTCGGGCAGCATGACGACCTGCGATGTCTGGGTCCAGACCAGCGCACAGGTAACCGAGCGCCCCGGGAAGATGTCGCGCAGCACGGCGCGGTAGACGGCCATCTGCCGCCGGTACAGGACCGGCGTGTCCTCGATCCGCGTCGGCGGCCGGCGATTGGTCTTGTAGTCGGCGACCAGCACCCGATCCTCCAGCACCGCGAGCCGATCGACCAGCCCGCCGACCACCGCGCCGTCGACCAGTCCCGTCAGCGGCACTTCGGCGCGGCTGTTCGGCCCGAACAGCGGCGCGAGCTCCGGATGGTCGAGGATCGCCAGTACCTCGCGGGTCAGCGTCTCCGCCTCGCCGGCGGGAAGGCCGTTACCGGGCCGGTCCAGCCAGCCCCGCGCCGCCGCGGCCCGACGTTCCGGCCGCATGTCGGGGAGGTGCTGCAACAGCGCATGCAGCAGGGTGCCACGGCGGAAGCGGTTGTTCGCTGCTTCGCGCGCCGCCAGCGGCGTGGCAGCCGCGGGCACCGGCCCCAATTCGACATTCTCCGGCCGGCTGGGTGCCAGCCGCTCCGGCCGGCCCGGTTCGCTGGACGGGGCGGCCGAGCGCCAGTCCGGCGCCGCGCCGGCCCAACCCGGCAGCGGCGCTGCGTGCTGGCCACTGCCTTCCCTGGTTCCGCGCTCAGGGTCCGCAAGCTGCGGCACTGCATGGTGCCGCCGTTCGCCGGCCCAGCCGTCGAACGGCGACCGCTCAGCCGCCTAGGCCGTCGAAGCCACGCTCCACCAGCCGATACCAGCAAGTATCGGCCGGCCCTTGCCGTGTCTGCCAGCCGCAAATCAGCAGCCGGTCCTCGGCGCGGGTCAGTGCCACGTAGAGCAGGCGGTTGTACTCCTCCATCTTCCGACGTGCCGCTGCGTCGCGCAGCTTCTGGGCAGCGGCGCAGCGCACCTCCCGCCGCGGCGACCAGATCGGCACCTCGTGCCGAGTGGCCGGATCGGTTGCCCACAGGATCGCCCCTTCATCAGGCGGCAGCGACGTGGTGTCCGGCAGGATGACCAGCGGGGCCTGCAATCCCTTGGCACCGTGCACCGTCATGACACGCACGAGGCTACCGGCGCCTTCCGCCTCCCGCTTCACCTCGGCACCCGAGCGGCGGAGCCAGTGCAGGAACCCCTGCAGCGACAACGGGTGCATGCGCGCATAGGCGAGTGCTGCGTTCAGCAATTCATCGACCGGCTCGGCCGCCTCCGGCCCCAGCCGGGCAAACAGCCGCGCTCGCCCGCCGAGTGGCCCCAGAGCCTCGGCGAACAGCGCATGCGGCGATACGTAATCGACCCGTGCCAGCAAGGCTGCAAAGAACGCCCATGACGAACGCCACTCCGGCCGTTCCTCCGCCCGCGCGCGCAACGCTTCCCACAACGGACCGCTCCGGCCGATCGCCAGATCCGCGAGGCTGTCGTCCGACAACCCGCCGAGCGGGCTGGTCAGCAGACAGGCGAAGGTCAGGTCGTCCTGCGGCAGCAACAGCGCGTCGGCGAGCGCCATCAGGTCCTGTACCGCCGGTTGCTCGGTCAGCATCAGCCGGTCCAGCCCCGCGACCGGCACGCCGAGCGATTTCAGGGAGCGCACCAGGGCCCGGCCGAAATCGTTGCGCCGCCGCACCAGGACCATCACGTCGCCCGGATCGAGCGACCGGCCCTTGCTTGCTAACTTTGTGCCGCCACCCACCTCGCGTGCAATCCACTGCGCGAGCGCCTCAGCCAGATACTGCGGCGCCGAGGTCAGGCCATGATTCTGATCCGGCACCGTCCAGGGCCGCGGTTCCACCGCATCGGGCAGTGGCGCGAGCGGCCATAGCTCGACAGCGCCGGCGTGTTCCGCGCGATCGGCGTGGTGAGCGAGTGCCTGCCCAGCTTCGACCACGCCCGCGGCGGCGACCGGGTTGGCGAACACCTGATCGACCAGCTCGAGCACCGGCCGTGTGGAGCGGAACGACACGTCAAGCTGCGCGTCCCGCCAAGGACGGTTGGCCGCCTCCACCCGTTCGCGCAGCAATCGGTGCGATTGGTCGAACGCATCGACATCGGCACCCTGGAACGAATAGATCGACTGCTTGCGGTCGCCGACGGCGAACACGGTGCGATGCGCGTCCCGCGCCGCCTCGCCGGCGAAGAATTCCGCGGTCAGCGCCTGCGCGATGCGCCACTGCTCCGGAGCGGTGTCCTGCACCTCGTCCAGCAGCAGGTGATCGAGGCCGCCATCCAGCTTGTACAGCACCCAGGCGGCGCCGGGATCGACCAGCAGATTGGACGTGCGGCCGATCAGGTCGTCGTAGTCCAGCAAACCGGATGTATCCTTGTGCTCCGCATAGGCGCGCAGCACCGGCGCGGCGAGCGTCAGCAGTGCGGCCGAAACCGCGGCGACGCGCAATGCCGCGCAGGTATCGATCACCGTACTGATGCGGTCGCATTCGTCGAGAAAATGGCGCGCAATGTCGGGTTGCGCGTCGGTCACCGCCTTGGATACGAACTGACTCGATGCCCGAGGCTTGCCCTCCTTGGTCAGGAACTCCTCACACCACTGCGGCCAGTGCTCGCGGCGTTCGTCTGCCTCCAGACCCAGCCAGCCGAGGATGCGCCCCGCGCGTTCGGCGCATCGCTTCGCACCAAGCCGGTCAACGATCTGCGCCGCCTCGCGCAGCCTGGGTTCCGCCTGCCAGTTCACCGCGAGCGCGATGGCCTCTTCATCCGTAGCCGCAGTGACCCCGAGCGCACGGCGCTGGGCGTCCTCGACGGCATCGCCGAGTGCGAGCGCGTCCTTCAGGTTCGGCAATTTGCGCTGCAAGGACGCGACCTGCCGGCCGAACTGGTCGGCCGTCGCGAGGCCGGCCAGCGTCGCCAGCGCGGTACGCATTCGCGTTGTGCTCGCATGTGAGAGCATGTTCTCGCGCGCCTCGGTCAGCGCATCCTCGGCGTCGCGGTCATCAACCAGCCGGAAATGCGGCGACAGCGATGCTTCCAGCGGGAAGCGGCGCAGCAAGGACTGGCAGAAGGCATGAATCGTGCCGATGCGCATGCCGCCTGGCAGATCGAGCACGCGGGCGAACAGCGCCCGCGCCGCGGCCAGCACCTCGTCCGATGGCTCGATGCGCAGTGCGCGCAGTCTGCCTGCCAACGCATCGTCGTCGAGTGTCACCCATTGGCCGAGTGTCTTCTGGAGCCGCACCGCCATCTCGGCGGCGGCGGCCTTGGTAAATGTGAGGCACTGGATGCGTTCGGGCGCTGCGCCGGACAGCATCAGGCGCAGCAGGCGGTCGGTCAGCAGCTTGGTCTTGCCCGATCCGGCCGACGCACCGACGAACGCAGAGACCGCCGGATCGGAGGCCCGCAGCTGTTCCGCGTTGGCAAGATCGCGAGGGCCGCCGCTCATCCTTCATCCTCCGCCGCGGCCCACTCCGCCACCCGCGCAAGCTGCGCATAGTCGGAGAACCTCGGCGCGAACCCTGGCTGCGGCTGCGACAGATAACAGCGGTCCGGCGCGTCATAGGCATCGATCAGCGAGCACAGCGCGTCGCGTGCTGCGACGACCGCGGCTGTGATCGCCGCTGCGTTCGCCTTGAACAACGTCCGCAGCTCCCCGGCGTGAAAGCCGCCGGTCAGGTGCCAATACGTCAGTTCCTCCGCCGTACCGGAGATTGCTGCGCCGAATGCCCCGGCCTGTGCCATTGCCGCCTCGAGCAGCAACTGCGGCGCCAGACCGGCATCCACGTCTTTCTGGCTCGGGGGTGTCCCGGTTTTGTAGTCCAGGATCGCCAGTCCGCCCTCGCGGCGCCGCTCGATCCGATCCGCTCGTCCAACCAGCCGGAACAGCCCGCCCGGCCGCTCCAGTTCCAGAGTTCCGCTCGCCTCCGGGATCAACGCCACCACCGGACACACGCTGCGGCGTTCCGCCTCGACCTGCGCGACCCAATCGGCGATCCGTTCGAGCCGGGGCGTCCACCATGCGGCAAGCGCCTCGCGCAGATCGGCCTCGGCCAGACCCCGGGCCATCGCCCGCCGCAGTTGCGCGGCCGCATCGGCCGGCCAGCGCGTGCCGAACTCCGCCAGGAAGTGATGCAGCCCGGCATGCACGAGGCTGCCGTAGTCGGCCGCGTCCGTAGCCTCGTCGAGCGGCCGCAGTCTGGCCAGCTTCAGCACGTGTCGGCCATGGATCGCGTAGGGATCGCGCAGCCAGGTTTCGATCTCGGTCACCGACAGCCTGCGCGGCCGCAGTGCGATCGCCGGACACGGCCGCGGCGGCCGCACGGGACACGGTCCGACTGCGGGCTGATCCAGTGCACGCACCCAGGCAGCGGCAGGGTGCTGCAACAGCCGCACATCCTGACCGGCCAGCAACGTCTCCAGCCGGGTGAGCCAACGCGCGGGCACCACCGGTGCGCCATCCCGGCGCCTTGGACAGGACAACACCACGGTGGGCGCGGCGGTCGCGCAGGCCACGAAATCATGCGCCGACTGGCCGACGATTTCCTCCGGCGACGGCAGTCCGATCGTGGCGCGCATCGGGCGTGACAGCCATGCTCCGGGATCGCTGGCCGGCGGCCACACGCCTTCGGCGAGACCGCCCAGCACCATCACGTCGACACTTTGCAGCCGCGCCTCCAGCAATCCCCAGATGAATACGCGCGGATGCTCGGTGCCAACCCGCCCGCGCAGTGCGCGGCGGCTGCGCACCACGGCCCCCTCCAGCACCGCGTCCAACAACCCCGGCAGTACGTCGTGACGCTGGTCCGGCAGGAGGTCCAGCGCCGCCTGCACCTCGGACAGCCTGGTCGCCAATGCTTCGCCTTCCTCCCCGGCCCACAGGCGCGACGGCCCCGGCAGTTCATCGGTCGCTGCCAGACGTTCGCCGGCCTCGATCAGCGCGGCGAAGGCCAGGGACGGTGCCACCTCTACCGCGGTATCGATCCGCAGCGCCGGTTCCAGACACGCCTCGAGGCGCTCCAGCAACGCGGTATCGCCGTTCGCCCGGCCGAGCGCGCGGCGCAGGCCCGCCACGCCGCGCTGCGGACGGGGACCCCGGAGACAGGCCTGCTCAAGCGAGCGAGCGGCTGCACGACAGGCAGCGGGAGGCAGGCCGGCGGCCGCCAACGGATGCTTCAGCAGCGCGAGCAGCGCAACCGGCGCCAGCCCTTCCGCCACTGCGCGGGCCAGCAGCCGCAGAAACACCGCCGGCGGCGAATCGGCCAGCACCTCGCCGGCGCTGTCATCCGCTACCACGCCATAACGCAGCAGGTCTGTGGCCACCCGCCCTGCCAGGTCACGGTCCGGCGTCACCAGCGCCGTGGTGGCCCCTGGGGTCTCGAGCGCCTCACGCAGCACCATGGCGATGGCGGCGGCTTCCTCCTGCTGGTCGGCGGGGGACAGCAGCAGCAGGCCATCGATCGTCGCCGGATCGGCTTGCCGCCATTCCGCCAGCGCGTTCGCCGGCAACAGGGCGCGGGACAATGTGGTGCCGCGCCCCGCCGTGGCGGCATCCGGCGCCGCTGCTCGCCACGGACGGACGTCACCGCGGGTGGCAGCCAGCCCGTGCAGCAGGTGGGACAGGCCGGCCTGCGGATGGGAATCATCGAGCTCGGCCCAGGCGTGCTCGGACATCACCGTATCGAGTCCCGGGACCACCACCGAACCGTTGGGCAGATCGGCGACAACGCGCAGCAGCCGTGCCACTGACGGAATGCCACCTGTCGTGCCGGCGGCCAGCACCGGCTCTGCCGGCGGTACCGAGGCCCAGGCGGCAGCCTGCGCGTCCAGCAGCGCGACCATGCGGGCCGCTGGGTTCATCAGGCCCTGCTCGGCCAGCCAGTCCGGCCAGGTTCGCGTGACGATGTGGAGGAACTCGAGCGTCCGTGCCCAATGCACGGCGTAGGCGGGATCGGCAGCCTCTGGCAGCCTGCTCGCCAGGTCGATCTCAGCCCGCTCGGCCTCGTCCATCAATGCCGCCAGTTCGGCCGCAAGCGGCCAGGCGCGATCGGCGGTCCGTGGCGCACCGTTCGCGCCACCCATCGCCAGGATCAGCCGGGTCAGCGCCGCGAGGCGATGTGCCGGTTCCACCGCCGGCGGCATGTCGAGCGCGCCAGCAAGCGTCAGCGGCGCCTCGTCCAGCGCCCCCAGCGCAGTAATTCTCGGCAGCAGCAGCGGCCGTCCGCCCGATGCCCGCAGGAACGCCTCGGCGAGTGCACGCGCGGCCCGACGCGTCGGCAACAGGATCAGCCCGCGCGATACGGCAAGCGGCTCGGTGCCGGCGCGCTCGAGCCACTCGGTCGCAAGCGTGTCGAGGAACGGTACGCCGGCCGGGATCGTGAACAGGTTCAGCGGGTTTCCCCCGTGAGCCGCGCCTGCAGGATGCTTTCGGCCTCTGCCAGGTCGGCGGGCGTGGAGAGATGGAACCACAGCCCGTCATGTACCACCGCGCGCAGCCGGCCGGCCGCCATCGCGGTGTCCCAGGCCCGGTTCATGCTGAATGGCCCATCGGGCGTACCGGTGAGCAGGGCGGGCCCGATGAGCTGCAGGCCGGCATAGATATACGGCACCACCTCGCGCTCACCACGCCGGCGCGGCGCGCCCCACGCGTTCAACGCGAAATCGCCAAAGCCGACATCGGCGTGCACCTGGAACGTGCGATGCACCAGCAGCACGCCATCGACCTCAGCAGGGTCGAATGCAGTCACCAGCCGTTGCAGCGCTGGCCGCGGGCCATCCACCCAGAACGCGTCGCCGTTGACCACGAAGAACGGCGCAGGGCCGAGCAGGTCGAGCGCCGCCTTGACGCTGCCGCCGGTGTCCAGCAGCGAAGCCTCGCAGCGCATGATGGCACGCGGGCGGGTGCGCGTCGCGACATGTGCGGCGACCTGCTCTGCGTGCCAGTGTCCGTTCACCACGACGGTCTCCACTCCCGCTTCTGACAGCCGATCGAGCGCATGGTCGATGAGCGCCTGGCCGCCCAACGGCAGCAACGGCTTGGCGGTACGGTCGGTGAGCGGGCGCATCCGGGTCCCGATACCAGCCGCCAGGAGCATGGCAGTACGCGGGGTCATGCGGCGAGGTCCGGCGGGTTGCAGCGCCGATACGGTGGAATCCAGCGATCGAGCGCGGCGACGAGCGGGCAGGCGACCAATTGACGCAAGGACTGCTGGAGCAGGCGCCAGGTGCGTGGGCCGTGGATCAGATAACCGGCCCTGCCATCGCGCCGTGCGAGGCGCACCCATTGGCCGACAATCCGCAGGTGTCGCTGTGCGGCGCACGCTGCGTAGGCGGCGCGGAATGCCGCAGGGTCCAGTTCGGGCCGCCTGGCCAGGTAGTGGGCAATGGCGTGGTCTTCCAGGTTCGACGCGATGTCGCGACGTGCGTCCTGCAGCAACGAGGCAAGGTCATAGGCAGGGTGGCCGAGCGCGGCATTCTGAAAGTCAAGCAGGCCGACACGGCGAATGCCGTTTCGTTGCGGCAGCCAGAGCAGGTTGCCGGCGAAGAAGTCGCGGTGGACGAAGCAAACGGGACCGTCCGCGACGGGCGCCAGCATGGTTTCGAGTGCCATTGCGAAGTCATGACGGGCGGCTTCGGGTGGAATAGTGCCGAACATGGCCGGCCACCACCAGTCGAATAACGTTGCCAGGGCGGTGGTCACCATCGTCGCCGCATTCCAGTGCGGCAGGTCGGGTGGGGGTTCCGCGCGTTGCATGGCGACCAGAACGTCCACGGACGACTCGAAAAGCGATGCGGAGCTGGCGATATCCCCTCCCCAACCCTCCCCCGTTTCACGGGAGTGGGTGTCGATGAGCGTCGCCACAACATCGTCCCCCAGATCCTCCTCCAGCAGCAGTCCCTCCGTCTCATCCGCCCCGAAAATCTCAGGTGCCGACACCCCGATCTCCGCGAGATGCTGGGCAATGCACACAAACGGCCGAATGTCCTCGGGCGGTGGTGCGTCCATCAGTACCGCGGGACGCGGCCCGCCGGTCAATCGCAGATAGCGACGAAAGCTGGCGTCCTGTGCCAGCGGTTCGGCCCGTGCCGTCCCATATCCGTGGCGGTCGAGAAACGCCGCGATCAGTGTCTCGCGGGTCATTTGGTGCATCCCAACCTTTCCGGCCAGCCCGACAACACTGCCCGGCGGCTGTCGACGCCAGTCGGATGCAGCGTGACGATCAGCGCATCGGCCGGCCATAGCGCTCCCAACCGGTCCGGCCATTCCACCATCACGATACCGTCGCGTGCCTCTTCCCAGCCGAGCTCGGCGAGACCACCGGGTCCATTCAGGCGCCACAGGTCGTAGTGGTGTACCGTGCCGATCCGCGTGTCATAGCTCTGCACCAGCGTGAAGGTCGGACTCGGCACCTCCAGCTCCGGATCGCCGCTTGCTGCGCGCAGGAACGCGCGCGCGAACGCGCTTTTGCCGACGCCGAGTTCGCCCTCGAGCAGGATCGCGTCCCCCGTCCGCGCCAGCCCGGCGACCGACGCCGCCAGTGCTTGAGTAGCCGCGAGGTCGGGCAGCTCGATCAGGTGAGTCGCGGCGGCGCTGGACATGACGGCAATCTGCCCGAGCGGCGGAGTCGCGGACAACCGTGCGCTCGGCTAAGACGGAAGGCGCATGGCAAGCGACATCGATACCGACGTTGCGATCATCGGCGCCGGCCCGGTTGGCCTGTTCGCCGCGTTCGAGCTTGGCATGCTGAAGCTGTCCAGCGTGCTGATCGATGCGCTATCGGAAGTGGGCGGCCAATGCGCCGCGCTATATCCGGAAAAGCCGATCTACGACATCCCCGCTCATCCGGCGATCGATGCCGGCGAATTGGTGGCCCAACTCGAACGCCAGATCGCGCCGTTCCATACGCCACGTCTGCTCGGACGGCGGGTCACCGGCCTCGCCGGCGTACCCGGATGTTTTGGCTTGACCACCGACCTCGGCGATACGGTACGTGCCAAGGCGGTGCTGATCGCCGCCGGTGCCGGCGCCTTCGGCCCGAACCGCCCGCCGCTGGAAGGGCTGGCGCAGTATGAGGCGTCAGGTGCCGTGCAGTACTACGTGCGCCGGCGCGAGGAGTTGCGCAACAAGCGGGTGGTGATTGCCGGGGGTGGCGATTCTGCGGTGGACTGGGCGCTGGCGCTGCGCGACATCGCCCGCGTCGCGGTAGTGCATCGGCGGGCAAAGTTCCGCGCCGCGCCAGAGAGTGCCGCGCAGCTCGACGCGGCGGCGCGCGACGGCGAGATCGAGCTGGTGATCCCGTATCAGCTTCATGCATTGCATGGCGTCGATGGCACGCTGCGCCATGTCGAAGTGGCGACGCTGCAGGGCGAGACGCAGTTGCTTCCCGCCGATGTGCTATTGCCGTTCTTCGGTCTGTCGATGGACCTCGGACCGATCGCTGCGTGGGGGCTGGATCGCGTCCTGCATCACGTGAAGATCGATCCGGCAACCTGCCAAACTTCGCTGCCGGGCGTGTTCGCGATCGGCGATGTGGCGACCTATCCGGGCAAGCTGAAGCTCATTCTACAGGGATTCAGCGAGGCAGCGATTGCCGCGCACGCGATCTTCGGCGTCGTGCATCCCGGCGAGGCGTTGCATTTCGAATATTCGACGACGAAAGGCGTGCCAGACCGCGAACCTGGCTCATTCAAACCGAATCACGGGTCGTAGTAATTGCCGATCTCAGCGGGCGACACTTTAACTTTATGAAATTGATGCGGACGACCATCGTCGGGAATCTTAAAGTAGATAAAGTCCGTATATGCGATTCGCTTGACCATATCAAAACGCGCGCAGATCACTATGTCGTCTGCGCGCTCCACTACGATGGACTGCACGTCTCCTATTTGGGGACACAGCTCTATGTCGGTGAGATTCTGAGCCTCGTGTGCGCCGACATTGTAAGCAAGCACAATCAGAACGAGGCTGCCGATGCCCAGCTGAACAATACGGAACGGTTGGTCAACCGGTATATGGAACGGTGTAGGTCTAATAAGGCGATAGGCGAGCCTCCAAAGGAAAATATCAAGCAAATAATACGACAGTACCAGCCAGACAAGCTCCCTCGATAGTATTGTGAATGTCCCGTACTGCCAGCATAAGATCGGGAGCAGACACAAAGGCGCGATCAGGTAAATTGCATTGACTAAACTGTTTCTCTCGCTTGTCTTGAACAAGAACATAGCGAGGAAGCTAAGTGCAAGGGTCAGTCCGGCTGTGTAGGCCAGTGGCACGACAAGTTGGCGAATCGCATAAACAATGTCCTCAAGACCAAGGGAGATATAAGTGAAGTTGAACTGATCTTCGCGGCCGAATTCGAAGGCCCCGGCCATCATATAGATCAAGCCCGTGGCATAGGCAATCGCTAGCGTTTCGCTCAGGAACGAACTACTGCGGGCCGCATCCTCCGCCGGAGTTGCAGTGCTGGCGCTCATAGGTTTATTCCTCGATGGAGGCATCAACTGGCGTAGTCAGCTTCTTCCCTATCCAAAATCCGCCGCCACGCATCGAGATGCATGCGCGCATCGAGCTTCTCGCCCCACGGCCCGTTCCAACGTCGAAGTGAACTCGCCGGCAGCGCGCGCAGCTTCCGGCCGGTCATCATCGCCGTCATCTGGTACATGCACGTGCGCTCCGCCATGTAGCACTCGTCGAACGCCTCATGCACTGTGGCACCGACCACCGTCACGCCGTGCGCGCCCATCACCATGATGGTCTTGTCACCCATCAGTTCGGCCAGCCGATCGCCCTCCGCGTCGTCGTCCACCGGAGCCGCGCCATGGTTGTCGAATACGACCCGGTCGTTCAGGAACAGATTGTTGTAGTGCGCCAGCGCGAACTCCGGCTCCTCCAGCACGGATAGCGCCGTCAGGTACTGCGGATGCACATGCACGATGCACGCCGCATTCGGGCTTGTTCAGGTGAATGCGCGCGTGGATGTGGAATGCCACCTTGCGCAGTTCGCCCTTGCCGTGCACCACGTGCCCGTCGAGATCGCACACGATGAGCGAGCTCGCGGTCAGCTCCTGGAACAGCCAGCCGCGCGGATTGATCAGGAACAGCGGCGCATCGTCGCGCGACCGCTGCGGCAGTATCAGCGAATTGTGGTTGCCGATCTGCTCGTTCCAGCCTAGCCGCGCGGCGACGCGGAACACCGCGGCCATGTCGCAGCGCAGCCGCCACTCCTCGGCTTCCGTTTCGCTGGAGGTGAGGGAGTGGACGACTGCGACCAAGGCGATCTACCCGCACGCCAGCGAGTAGATATCCTTCGTGCCCGACGGCAGATTCATCGATTTCCAGTTTTCGCCGCCGTCCTGGGTACCGAACACCTCGCCGTCATAGCGCGCACCGATATACACCTGCTTCGGATCGGTCTGATGCAGCGCCACCGACATGATCGTGCCGTGCACCTGCACCTTATCGAAGCGCTGCCAGCTTTTCCCCTTGTCTTTGCTGCGATAGACCGCTCCGTCCTTGCTCGCCGCGGCGACGCTCAACGCCGAGTAGATCGTATCGGGTTCGGCGGGGGACGCCTTGATGTCACGGCCATAGGTGGTGGGCGAATAACGGCCGACCTCGAGGTCCTGCCACGTGTTGCCATCATCGGCAGTGCGGAACAGGCCCATGCGCACCGCAATGATCACCGCGTCCGGATCCGCCGGGCTGATGGCGATCGCGTGGCCGTCGAGCATCCCTTCGTCCGACGTGTCGCTGACGATCTTGCTCTTCAGATGCGGCTGCTGCGCCAGTTGGATCAGACTGGAGCTGCAGTCCTTCCAGGTCTCACCGCCGTCGGTGGTACGCATCGCGCCGCCGACCTCCAGTGCGGCGAAGATCGTGCCAGGCTTGCTGGGATGCTGCGCCATCCGCATCACCCGGCAGGCGAACGGCATCACGCAGCGCGTCGGCATGTTTGGATCGGGCAACCGCTTCCACGTCTCGCCGCTGTCCTCGCTGCGATACACGGCGACCGGCGAGCCGCCGGCATAGACCAGCTTCGGATTGCCGGCATCGACCAGGAACGACCAGATCTCCATGCTCTTGTCGGGGAAGTTGGCGCGCTTGAAGGTCTTGCCGCGATCGGTGCTGCGATAGACGCCGTCATGGGTGCCGGCGAACACGATATTCGGATCGGTCGGATGCACATGAACCACGTTGCTGTTGTAGTCGCTCAGCACGTGCTCCCACTCGCCGGTTTCCGCCGGACGACGGAACACACCGACGGCTCCCTTGTCCTTATCGCTGCGGCCGACTGTCCCGGCCACGCTGGCATACACGTTTGCTTGGCTTGCCATGGTCCGCTCCTCCTAACATCGATAGTGGCAGTCTACGCCGGAAGCGCTGGGGTTGACAGTGGGGCTGCTTCGCCGCCTTGCTGAAGGCAACGCTTCGGAGGAACGCTGCCATGCCGACCGTCTCTGCCGATCGCCTGTCGGACATCGCCAAGGCCCTATTGCAGGCGGCCGGCGCATCGGCCGACGAGGCCGCAACGATCGCGCGCTACAACATCGGCGCCAATCTGGTCGGCCATGATTCGCATGGCATCATTCTGATCCCGACTTACATCGACCGCATCAAGGTGGGGCACATCGTGCCTGGCGCGCCGTGGAACATCACCCAGGAGACGCCGACCAGCACGGTGATCGACGGCAACTGGGGGTTTGGCTACGTCGTGACCGACCGCGCGATGCGCTACACGATCGACAAGGCAAAGAATCAGCAGGTCGCCGCCGCGACGGTATTTCGCCAGAGCCATATCGGCCGGCTCGCGAGCTACCCGCTGATGGCGGCGCGCGAGGGCATGATCGCGATGATCACCGCCGACTCAGGCCGCAGCGCCAAGGCGGTGGCACCGTTCGGTGGCGCCAAGGCGCGGCTCGGCACCAATCCGATCTGTTTCGCTATACCATCCAACCTGGAAGGTCCGCTGTTCTTCGACATGGCAACGTCCGCTGCCGCGGCCGGCAAGATCAACGTCGCGACGGCGCGCGGCGAGCAGGTTCCGGCGGGATGGCTGATCGACGCGGAGGGCAAGCCTTCCACCGACCCGCGTGTGCTGCGTCAGGGCGGCGCGCTGCTGCCGGTCGGCGGCACCGAGGGCTACAAGGGCTACGGGCTCGCGACGATCGTTGAAATTCTTTCTGGCCTGCTCACCGGACTTGGCTTCGGCGTGGAACCGACCGGGCGGCACAATGACGGCTGCTTCATCGCCGTGTTCAACGTCGCGGCGTTCCGCGACCTCAATACATTCAAGCAGGAGGTGACCGAATTCGCCCAGTACCTGAAGGCAACGCCACCGGCGCAAGGCTTCACCGAGGTGCTGTATCCCGGCGAGATCGAGTTCAAGCGCGAACAGGACCGGCGCAAGAACGGTATTCCGGTGGAGGACGCCACCTGGAAGAAGCTCCAGGACCTCGCGCAGGGGTACGGTCTTGCTGACAAATTGGGACTTTGAATCATGCCTGATCTGGTCATTCGCAACGGCACGGTGATCGACGGCACCGGCGGCGATCCGTTCGAGGCCGATGTCGCGATCGATGACGGCAAGATCGTCTGGGTCGGCAAGATCCCTGGTCGTGGCACGGAAGAGATCGACGCGCGCGGCATGCTGGTGACGCCCGGCTTCGTCGATCCGCACACGCACTATGACGGCCAGGCGACCTGGAGCAGCCGCATCACACCATCGTCGTGGAACGGCGTCACCACCACCTTGTTCGGCAATTGCGGTGTCGGCTTCGCGCCGTGCAAGCCGTCGCAGCGCGAGATGCTGGTGAAGCTGATGGAGGGCGTGGAGGACATCCCCGAGGTCGTGCTGACCGAAGGCCTGCCGTGGAACTGGCAGAGTTTTCCGGAATTCCTCGACGCATTGGCCGCGCGTCAGTACGACATGGACATCGCGACGCAGGTGCCGCACGCCGCGCTGCGGGTGTTCGTCATGGGCGAGCGCGGTGCTGATCGCGAGCCTGCGACGGAGCAGGACCGCGCCGAGATGGCGCGCCTTGCCGCGGAGGGGATCAAGGCGGGCGCCCTGGGTTTCTCCACTTCGCGCACACTGAACCACAAGACGCTGGATGGCCGTTCGATCCCGACGCTGAATGCGGCCGAGGCGGAGCTTGGCGCGATCGCCGGTGCACTGCACGACATCGGCAAGGGGTGGATGCAGGTGATCTCTGACTTCGACGATGTGGAGGACGAGTTCGCCATGCTGCGCCGTCTGGTAGCGATGTCGGGCAGACCGATGGCGATCACGATCCTGCAACGCGACAACAAACCGGAAGAGTGGCGACGGCTCGCGGGCTGGATCGCCGAAGCCAATGCCGCGGGACTGCCAATGCTCGGCCAGGTGCTGACGCGGCCGACCGGCATCCTGCTCGGCTTCGAGATATCGCAGAATCCGTTCGTCAACCGGCCGAGCTATCAGCAGATTGCTTCGCTGCCGTTCGAACAACGCATCGCGATGCTGCGTCAACCCGAGTTTCGCGCGCGCCTGCTTGCAGAAACCAGTGACAGCCAGGGCATGGCGCGACGCGTCGCAAAGTGGGATCGCATCTTCCCGCTTGGCGATCCGCCGGACTACGAGCCATCGGCGGATGCGTCGGTTGCCTCGATGGCGGCGCGCCAGGGACGCGATCCGGCCGAGGTCGCGTACGATCTGCTGCTGGAGCGCGGCGGGAAGGCAATCCTGTACCGGCCACTGTCCAACTACAGCTACGGCAACCTCGACACGGTGCATGACATGCTGACGCACGACGCGACGATCGTCGGTCTCGGCGACGGCGGCGCGCATGTCGGCGTGCTGTGCGATTCAAGTGCGATCAGCTACCTGCTCACGCACTGGACGCGCGATCGCACGCGGGGCGCAAAGGTGCCGTTGCCTTGGGCGATCCGGCGGCTGACACACGATTCCGCCGAGGCAATCGGGCTCACCGATCGCGGTATGGTCGCTCCCGGCTACAAGGCCGACATCAACATCATCGACTACGACCGGCTGCAACTCCGTCAGCCCGAGGTGGTGTACGATCTGCCGAGTGGTGGCCGTCGTCTGGTGCAGCGAACCGACGGCTATGCCGCGACGATCGTAGCCGGTACTCCAGTCTATCGCGATGGCGAGGCGACCGGGGCATTGCCCGGCCGGTTGGTGCGCGGCGCCTCACACTGACAGGGCCTGCGCGACCTCTGCGACCACCCCATTCCAGTCTCTGGGTTGCTTCTGCCGGAACAGGCGGGCAGTCGGATACCAGGGTGAATCACTGCGCCCAAGCAGCCAGCGCCAATCGGCGCTGAACGGCAGCATGATCCATACCGGCTTGCCCAGCGCGCCGGCGAGATGCGCCATCGCCGTGTCGATCGACAGCACCATGTCCATCTGTGCCACAAGCGCGGCGGTATCGAGGAAATTCTTCTGGTCCTCGGTGTGGTCCACCACAACGCCGTGCGTCGCGAGCCAGCGCCGGTCGGCCTCCGGCATTTCCTTTTGCAGCGAATGGAATTCCACGTCCTGGCGGCCCAGAAGCAGCGGCGCCAGGGTGTGCAGCGGCAGCGAGCGATACGGCATGTTCTGTCTGCCGAACCAGGCGATGCCGATCCGCTTGCGCCGACGCAGGCCAAGCAGTGCCTGCCACAGCATCAGATACTCCGGTGGAGCGCCGAGGTAAGGCACCTGTGCCGGCAGGTTGGACAGCGTGGTACGGAACGCCAGCGGCAGGCTCACGACCGGACATTGGAGGTCAACGTCCGGGAGCGCATCGAAGAAGGTGAACACCGCATCCGCGATAGGCAGCCGCGCGAACAGCGGAGCCAATGTCGGCTGCACTCGCAGCACGACGCGCGCGCCACGCGCTGCCACCAGGGGCGCGTATCGGATGAACTGGAGCGTGTCGCCCAGGCCCTGCTCGGCATGCAGCAGAACCGACTTGCCGGCGATATCAGGCTGCCCCCGCCAATGTGGGATATTATCCGGGAACGGACCGACGCCCTCCGGCGGCGGGATCGACAGGCGCGCTTCCAGCCGCTCCCAGCCCTCGGGCCACATGCCAAGGGTCAACATCGCGATGCCTTCGTTCAGCCGCAGCCCCGCCGAGTCCGGCGTCACCATCCGCGCCAGGCGATACTGCTCGAGTGCTTCGGTCTGACGGTTCAGAGCAGCCAGTGCGTTCCCGTGGTTGCGCAGCGTCATAGCATCCCGCGGGTCGCGCGCCAGTGCGCGACGGCAGCAATCGAGCGCACCGGCGTAGTCCTGCTTCCCCAGCAAGGCCTCGGCGAGATCGTTCAGCATGCTGACTGTATCATCGGTGTCGGACGGCGCGGCCTGGAGAGCGGCAGCCAGCAACTGGGCGGCCTGCTCGAAGGCGCGCTCGCTCTTGCGAATATGGCCAAGCATGCGGAGTGCCAGCCAGTCGCGCGGCACACCGTTCAGGATCGCGACGCATGCCGCGGCAGCTTCGGCGAGGCGGCCGGCCTCGAAGTGCCGCAGGGCCGTAATATGCATGGTCGGGTCGGCCAGCCGGCTTTCCATTGCCCGCGCCCAAGGTGCTACGATCGCACTTATCGCATCTGGCGTCGGTGGAGGGAATCAACATGGCCAACCGTATCAACCGCGCAATCGAACTGCTGGCGCAGGGTCAGGCGATCTACTACGACGGTCCGCATTCCGGTCACGTGCTGACTCACGCGCAGGGCCGCGAAGATGCCGGCACCTGGGCCGACTACATGAATGTCGGCATGGAGCACGGCGCGTTCGACATGACCGGTCTCGCCGACTACATGCGCGGCCTGGTCGACGCCGGCCCCGCGCGCTCCGGCCATCGCTCGCCTGCGATCATCGTCGAGGCGCCGGTGAACGGCACCGACGAGGCGAACGTGCGGTTCAACGCCTGGCAGTTCCGCCAGATCCTCGGCCGCGGCGTGCATGGCATTCTGCTGTGCCAGGCCGAGACCGCCGATGCGGTTCGGGCGTTCATCGAATCCTGCCGCTATCCGCATCACGGTGCGGGGGTGGACCCGGCGCTGCCCTCACCGGTCCAGCGCATGCATGGTGCCACGAGACCGACGCGTGGCGGCGACGGCCGACTTGGCATCGGTATGCGTGGCCGTGGATCGGAGGCGACAGCGGCGCCGATCTGGGGCGTGTCACAACAGGAGTATATGCAGCGCTGCGATCCCTGGCCGCTGAACCCCGAAGGCGAGCTGCTGCTCGGCGTGAAGCTGGAAAGTCCGGAGGGGATTGCGAACTGCGAGGCGATCTGTGCCGTGCCGGGACTTGGCTTTGCTGAATTGGGTCCGGGCGATCTGGGTCTGTCGCTAGGCTATACCACGCTGCAACGCGATCCCTATCCGCCGGAGATGGCCGAGGCGCGGGAACGCGTGTTCGGCGCATGCCGTCGCAATGGTATCGCCTTCCTGGAAGGCTGTTCGCCGGACAATATCGTGGCGCGGCTCGACGAAGGCGTGCGGGTGATCGCCGGCCACAATCCGGACACCGCGCGCATCGGCCGGACGCATCAGAAGCGTGCAATGCCGGCGTAGCGAGGTCAGTATCCTGCCCGCGCATATGGCGCGCTGGCGTCGCGGCGGTACACCAGCAGCGTGCGGCGATACAACAGCACCTCGACGCCGTGCTGATTGCAGGCGCGGGTTGCCACCGAGATAATCCCTTCGCCCGGCCGCGAACGTGATTCGCGTGTCTCCAGAATGGTGGATTCCGCCTCGATCGTATCGCCGACCGCGACCGGCGACGGAAGTTGCACATCGTGCCAGCCGAGATTGGCAACCACCCGGCCGAAGGTGCGCGTGGTAAGCGCAGTGGTGACGGCGACGACGAACGTCTCCGGCACGTGCACCTGCGGCGTCAGGTCCAGGGAGCGCCAAGCGTGCATCAGCGCTTCCTCCCGATGGAAGGTCCGGGACGGCGCGTGAACGAAGCTTTCGCCGGCCGCGCAATCCTCGAACCACAGGCCGGTCTGCTCGATCAGCGCGCCATCATCCGCGCCATGATACCCGGCGAAGCGTTCCTCGGATGCCGGATCGTCGCCCGCGCCGCGCCGCTCGATCGCCATGCGGCAGGTAACGCGCGCCACCTCGGTCCCGTCGGCCTTGCGGCCGCGGATCAGCGAGCGGACGGTGCCAATTTCATCAACATCCAGGACCTCGGATTCGGCATACAGCGTGTCGCCGCCGAACAGCGGCCCATTCATCGTTATGTCGTCAAATCCCAGGATCGCGCTGCGCCGGCCATAGGTCTTGCTCGCCATGCCGATCAGCCGCTGCAGCGTGAGCGTGCTGACCATCAGCGGACGCTGCCACGCCGTCGCCGCGGCGTAATGCGCATCGTAATGCAGCATCGCGCCGTTTTGCGTGTCCAGCGCCTCGTCCGCATTGTCCTGCTGCGACAGGGTGACGCCCGGGCGATGGCGAAAGCGCTGGCCGGGGGAAAAATCCTCGAGGTCGAGGCCGATGCGCTGCCGGTACCGATTCTCGGCGATGCGATGATAGGCGCTGAACATAGGTCCCTCCGTTGTCCGGCCAAGTCTGGTGCCGCATACTCGTAGCATGACTGACACCATGATCCTCGACGCGATCGACGCCTTCCTCGCGCGGGACGTCACGCCGCATGTACATAGGCTGGAGCACGACGACATCTATCCCGAGGCAATTGTCGCGCGGATGCGCGAGCTTGGTCTGTTCGGCGCGACGATTGCCGCGGAGCATGGTGGCCTTGGCCTGCCCTGCGCCAGCTACGCCGACATCGTCGAGCGCATCGCCCGCGTGTGGATGTCGCTCACCGGCATCTTCAACTCGCACCTGATCATGTCAGCGATCGTGCAGCGCAACGGCACCGAGGCGCAGAAGCGTGAATTCCTGCCCCGCTTCGCCGCGGGTGAACTGCGCGGCGGGCTGGCACTGACCGAGCCCGATTGTGGCACCGACCTGCAGGCGATCCGCGTCACCGCGCGGCGCGACGGCGATGCCTATGTGGTGAACGGCACCAAGACGTGGATCAGCAACGGCATCTACGGTTCCTGCTTCGCGCTGCTGGTGAAGACCGATCCGACCGCCGAACCTCGGCATCGCGGCATGAGCATGTTGCTGGCCGAGAAAGGCCCCGGCTTTACCGTCAGCCGCAAGCTGGAGAAGCTTGGCTACAAGGGAATCGACAGTGCGGAACTGGTGTTTCAGGACTATCGCATTACGGCTGATCGGCTGATCGGCGGCGTCGAAGGCCGAGGACTGCAACACGCGTTGTCGGGGCTGGAACTCGGCCGCATCAACGTCGCCGCTCGTGGTGTCGGCATCGCGCAGGCCGCGCTGGATGAGTCACTGCGCTACGCGCAAATCCGGAAAACCTTCGGCGTGCCGATTGCGCAGCATCAGGCAATCCAATTGAAGCTCGCCGACATGGCGACGCGCACCGAGGCCTCGCGCCTGCTGGTCCGCCGCGCGGCCGAACTGTACGACCGCGGCGATCGCTGCGACATGGAGGCCGGCATGGCCAAGCTGTTCGCCACCGAAACGGCACTGGAGAATGCCACCGAGGCGATGCGGGTGCACGGCGGCTATGGCTATTCCACCGAGTTCCCTGTGGAACGGCTGTATCGCGATGCGCCACTGCTGGTGATCGGCGAGGGCACCAACGAGCTGCAGCGCATCATCATCGCCCGCCAGCTGGTCGCGCGGAACCCGGTGTGATGCTGCCGCTCGCTGGTGTGCGCATCCTTGCGGTGGAGCAGGTACGGTGCGGGGCCGTTCGGTTCCATGCAGCTCGCCGACATGGGCGCCGAGGTGATCAAGATCGAGAATCCGGCCGAGGGCGGCGATGTCAGCCGGTCCGTGGGTCCGTACTTTCTCGGTGAGCACGATAGCCATTTCTTCCAGGCGTTCAACCGCAACAAGCGGTCCATTACGCTTAACCTGCGTGCATCGGACGGGCAGCGCGTGCTGCATGATCTGGCGGCAACCGCGGATGCGTTGCTCGACAATTTACGTGGCGATCAATCGCCGCGCCTCGGCGTGACGTATGAACAATTAAAATCGGCCAATCCCCGCATCGTGTGCGCGCACCTGTCGGCCTATGGCCGCGAGGGCGGCCGTGCGTCGTGGCCAGGCTACGACTATCTGATGCAGGCGGAAGCCGGCTACCTATCCCTCACCGGCGAACCGGATCAGCCGCCGGCGCGGTTCGGACTGTCCATCGTGGACATGATGGCGGGTGTCTATGCTGCGACGGCGCTGCTCGGCGGTATCGTCTCGGCCCGCGCGACCGGTGTGGGGCGCGACGTCGATGTCAGTCTGTTCGACACAGCGCTGGCGAACCTGAACTATCTGGCGGCATGGTATTTGAACGGCGGACATGCGCAGGGGCGCGAACCGCGCGGCGCGCATCCGTCGCTGACACCCAGCCAGCTCTACCGCACCGCGGACGGTTGGATCTTCATCATGTGCAACAAGCAGAAGTTCTGGCCGGTGCTGTGCGAGAAGCTCGGGCGACCGGAGTGGTCGGAGGATTCACGCTTCGCCAGCTTCAAAACGCGGCTGGAGAACCGCGCGGAGTTGACGCAACTGTTGGATGCGGCGCTGTCGGCGCACAGCACTGCGGCATGGCTCGAACGTTTTGCCGGTTCTGTTCCGGCGGCACCCGTGCATGACGTGGCGCATGCGCTTGGTTCGGAATATGTGGCGCAGGAAGATCGCGTGTGGGCTTATCAACATTCGCGCGGTGAGTTCCGCATGGTGCCGCCGGCGTTCCGCTTCCCTGGCGAGGCAATGCCACGGCAGGGTGCCCCGGAACTCGGCGCGGATACCGACGCGGTGCTGGCGGAACTCGGTTACAGTGCGGACAGGATCGCAGCAATGCGTGTTGCCGGCGTAATCTGAAACTTCTACCCGCGCCGTGTCGCGTGCTGTTCCAGCCAGCCCATGTCGGAAGTTGGTTCGCAATCCGTGGTCTTCAAATACGGTTTGATGTCGATCAGCGGCGTGCCGTCGATGCAATCCAAATACCGTACCTTCAGCGTATCCGGCGGATCGAAACCGTCGAACGCGACCACCGACAGCCCGATCGGATTCGGCCGCCGTGGGCCGCGTGTGGCGAACACACCGCGCGGCCGTGCATCGAATGGCGGTGTGAACACCAGTTCCGGCTCACGTGCCCGATCCATCCAGTAGAGCAGGATCAGGTGGGAAAAGCCCTCAATGCTGCGCAGGCCTTCGACAAACTCCTGCAACACCACTGCCGTGCACGGCGGTGCAGGATCAGGCTGCCGTCCGTTGCGCGGACATTCGGCAATGCTGCGCCAGGGCGTGTGCAGTGTGCCGATCGGGCGGACTTCGAACACGTTGCTCAGGCCGCGTTGACGACCCGCTTCATCACCGACAACGCCTCGTCCACGAACGCCGCGGTCACGTCGAGATGCAGACAGGCGCGCCCGCGATACTGGCCCGACGTGGACACCAGCACGCC
Source organism: uncultured Alphaproteobacteria bacterium (assembly GCA_963819855.1). Classification (GTDB taxonomy): domain Bacteria; phylum Pseudomonadota; class Alphaproteobacteria; order Acetobacterales; family Acetobacteraceae; genus JAMXLO01. The sequence goes on along the minus strand of CAWFYC010000021.1, from coordinate 186,798 downwards.
TTCCTTGCGCAGCTTGCCGGCGAAGGCGTCCGCGGTCATGCCGGTTCCCTCGGTGTCGAAGAACACCAGGTTGGTTTCCGGAATCTCCACGGTGATCCCCGGTATCTGCGCCATACCGCGTGCCAGCGACTTTGCGTTGGTGTGGTCCTCGGCCAGACGGTCGATATTGTGCTCCAGCGCATAGAGACACGCCGCGGCGCACATGCCGCCCTGCCGCATCGAGCCGCCGAGCCGCTGCTTCCAGCGCCACGCCTGACCGATGAACTCGCTCGAGCCGGCAAGCACCGCGCCCAAAGGTGCCGCCAGGCCCTTGGTGAAATCGAGCCACACCGAATCGCAGCCCTCGGTCAGGTCGGTCGCCGGCACACTCAACGCCACCGCGGCATTCATCAGCCGCGCCCCATCCATGTGCGTGGACATCCCATGTGCATGTGCCGCGTCGGTCACCGCGCGCAACGCCGCGGCGCTCCAGCATGCGCCACCGCCGCGATTGGCGGTCTGCTCCACCTCGACCAGGCGCTGCGTCGGCGAATAGCGCGATACCGGGCGGATCGCGTCTTCGAGCGTATCGACGGTGAACATGCCGCGCTCGCCGGTAAGCCCCTTGATCAGCGCCCCCGCGATCGCCGCCGGCGCGCCGCCTTCACTTGACAGGATGTGCGAGGACTCGTGCGCGAGAATCTCCTCGCCTGGCCGGCAATGCGTCGCGATCGCGACCTGATTGCACATCGTGCCAGAGGGCAGGAACACCGCCGCTTGTTTGCCCAGCAGCGCGGCCGTGCGATCGCACAGCGCCCACACGGTGGGATCCGAGCCCATCTGCTCGTCGCCCACCTCCGCCTCCATCATCGCCTCCTTCATGCCGCGCGAAGGCTTGGTCTGCGTGTCGGAGGACAGGTTGACGCGGATCGGGATCGAAAGATCGAACCGCTGCGGTTCATATGACATGTCAGGACCTCAACTGATCTTGCGCAGCTTGCGCAGGCAACGCACACCATCCGGTACCGGCTGATCGGCCCAGTATTGCGGCCATAGCGTGCGCGACACTTCGCCGATGTAGATGTCGCCGCGCGAATCGGCGCACAGCCCGTGCGGGCCGATATAGTCGGTGGGGCCGGTGCCCGGATGCAGACCGCCGATGCGCGTCAGCAGATTGCCCTTGTTGTCGATGATCGAAATCCGCGGCCCGAGGTTCGGATAGTTGCGGTTGGTGCGCGTCGCTGGGCCGAGTTCGCCGACATAGCAGATCGGGCAGGTGCAGTACGGCATGAAGATGCCGCACGGCCGGTGCAGATTGTTGAACTGCGCCTCGTACTTGCCGTTGCCGTCGAACACCTGGATGCGATGGTTCTCGCGGTCGGCCACGTATACCCAGCCGTCCGGATCGCACGAGATATTGTGTACCAGGTTGAACTGGCCGGGCTCGGTGCCGGATTCGCCCCATGACATCAGATGCCGTCCATCGGGCGCGTATTTGTGCACGCGCGCGTTGCCATAGCCGTCCGACACATAGATGTCGCCCTTTGGCGACAGCGCGGTGTGGGTGCAACGATGGAATGGCTCGCCGCTCATGAACGCCGCGGGCTTGCCGGGTGTGCCAAGTGTCAGCAGCACCTTGCCCTCCAGCGTGCACTGCCGCACCGAGTGATCGCCGTCATCGGTCAGGAACACGGTGCCGTCCGGCGCCATGTGCAGGCCGTGCGCGCGGGGGAACAGGCCCTCGCCCCAGGAACGAAGGAAGTTGCCATCGCGGTCGAACACCATCATCGGGTGCTCGCCGCGATTGAACACATAGACGTTGTCCTGCTGGTCGACGCCGACCGCACCGACCTCATGCAACGACCAGCCGGGCGGGACTTTCGCCCAGTTGTCAATCTGTTCGTAGCGATAGTCACCGCTGCCGACGATGATGGCCATTATTTCCTCCCAGGAGTCAGGCTGGACGCTCCAACTGCGGATAGGTCACACCCAACTGTTCCAAATACGTGTCGTACTTGCCGGCGTCATAATAGAACGGCCGCATCAGCGGGCGGAACTTGTCCATCGATACCTGATTGAGATCGACCGGCGGCTTGTCATCCGGACCGATGAACGGCTCGTACTGCTTGTCCTTGGTCTGCACCTCAGTGAAGTAGCGCTTCGTCTCGCTGATCAGGTCGGGCTGCAACAGCAGGTCGAGCACTGTGGCGGCGACCACCTTGGCACCGCAGACGATGCCCTTGTGCGCGATCGGCGTGGCCATTGCCATCGCGTTGGACCAGTGATGTCCGGGCAGGCTCGCCATGTTCGCCGGATAGCGAAGTTGCACCGTAGGCACCACCCATGACACGTCGCCGATATCGTCGGTGCCAGGGCTGAATGGGCTGGTGGAGATCTTGGCCGCCCTCTTGGACAAGCCGACCTCCTCGCCGCCCGCGGCGCGCTGCACGGCACGCGCGAACGTTTCGTCCTCCTCGGTCCAGGTCGGCAGGCCGATCTGCTCGATATTGGTCTGCAACGTCTCGGCCAGCACCCGATTGTAGTGGCGCGGCCAGGATGCGCCGAGAATACGGCGCGTCACCTCGGTATCCGTCATCATCGCGGCACCGTCGGCAATCCGATTGCAGATGCCGAAGTTCTTGCGCACATTCTCGACGTCGGTTTCGCGGATGTAGTACCAGACCTTCGCCAACGCCGGCACGACGTTGGGCTGCTCGCCGCCATAGGTGATGATGTAGTGCGAACGCTGCTCCGGCCGCAGATGCTCGCGACGCACGTTCCAGCCCATGTTCATCAGCTCGACCGCGTCGAGCGCGCTGCGCCCACGCCAGGGCGCGGCGGCGGCATGCGCGGACGCGCCGTGAAATGCGTACTCCACCGAGATCAGTCCGCCGGCGCCGCGCACCTCGCCCCAGCCGGTCTCCAGATTGGCGCCGACATGGGTGAACAGCACCGCATCGACGCCGTCGAACAATCCGTCGCGCACCTGAAACGCCTTGCCCGCCAGCAGCTCCTCGGCGATGCCGGGCCACAGCATCAGCGTGCCCGGCAGGCCCTCGTTCTGCATCAGCTCCTTCAGCGCGAGCGCCGCGGCGATGTTCACCGCCTGGCCGGAATTGTGCCCCTCGCCGTGGCCCGGTCCGCCTTCCACCAGCGGCTCGTGATACGCGACACCCGGCTTTTGCGATACATTCGGCAGCGCATCGGTATCGCTGCCGAGTGCTATCACCGGACCGCCGGAACCCCAGCGCGCCACCCACCCGGTCGGCATGCCGGCCACGCCACGCTCCACCTTGAAGCCATGGCGCTCCAGCGTGGCGGTAAGATATTTCGAAGTCTCCACCTCATGGAAACCGAGCTCGCCGAACGAGAACAGGCTGTCGTTGATCACCTGTGCCAGCTTCGCGTGCTCGTTCACCAGTTCGATCACGCGCGTCTTCAGCACGCCGGTGTTCACGTCGTTCATCGGTCGTCATCCGCCCCACATGACATGAATTGCGATCTGTACCATGCTGGCCCACCATTGCAAAGTCGCGGAGGCCACGCGTGAAGTTCAGCAACTTCCTGTTTCCGGAAAGCCGCGACCCCGCGCACGATGGTCAGGTGATCGACGAGACCCTGCGCGAGGCGCGGCTCACCGACGAGCTGGGCTTCGACGTGATCTGGCTGGCCGAGCATCATTTCGATGGCATCTGCGCGTATGTCGATCCGGTGAGCTTTGCCGCTGCACTCGCGGTCGCAACGCAGCGGGCTAAGATCGGTTTCGCGGTGGCGCAGATGTCGCTGCATCATCCGATTCGTATGGCCGAGCAGCTCGCGCTGATCGACCATATCAGCCAGGGGCGACTGATCGTCGGGTTGGGGCGCGGTACCGCTTACAATATCTACGACTATCAGGGCTATGGGCTCGACCACACCGAGGCGCAGGCCCGCTTCGAGGAGGCCGAGGCGATCATGTTCGAAGCTTGGCGCGGCGAACAGTTCGAGCATCACGGCAGGTTTTGGGACATCAAGGTGCCGATGCTGCGGCCACAACCCTTCACGCGGCCGCATCCCTACGTGATCCGCTCCGCCTCAAGCGAGGAGGGCATGCTGCACATCGCGCGGCAAGGCCGGCCGTTCATGATGAACGTGCAGTCGAACGAGGTAACGCGCCACCGCATGGACCTGTATCGCCTCACGCTGCGCGAGCTGGGTCTCGATGACGCCGCGGTGGCGCGCAACGTCGAGCAGTGCTGGGTGTGGCGCAATGTATTCGTCGCGGAGACCGACGCCGAAGCGGAACGCATAGCGATCCCGGCGTTCGAGGCGATGCACCAATATCGCACCGCGATGCGCGAGCGCGTCTATGAGGAGCAGGGCGTCTCGATCGTGCCGATGCCAGCACCTGGCACGGCACCCGCGGCGCGGATGGTGGTGGAGCATTCGCTGATCTACGGCTCGCCGGCGACAGTGGCGGAGAAGCTGGCGCAGGTCGATGCGATCGGCGTCGGCGGCGTGATCATGCAGTTCCGGCTAGGACCGATGTCGTATGACGATGTGGCGCAGAGTCTGACACTGTTCATGCGGCAGGTGGCGCCGGAACTCCGTCGTTAGGGCGGACAGATCACGTTCACCAGCGCCTGCTGTCCGCCGCGCACTGCCGCCGCGGCGCGACGCAGGGCCGCCGGCAGATCGGCGGGATGCTCGACGCGTTCGCCATGGCCATCATGCGCCGCGATGATTTTCTCGAAGTTCGGTGCAGGCAGATCGGCGAGCAGCCGGCCATCGCCTTGCGCGGCGACGCCGTTGCTGAACATGTCGAGTGTCGCGCGCCGCACCGCGCCGTACAGCGCATTGTTGTAGATCACCGTCAGCACCGGCAGGTTCTGCATCTGCGCGACATAGTGACACGCGGTAGGATTGGCGAACATGTAGGCGCCGTCGCCCAGCACCGACAGCACCTGTCGCTCCGGCGCCGCGAGCTTCGCCCCAAGCGAGGCGCCAAATCCCCAACCCAGGCCACCGGCGGCGCTCACGCCGAACAGGCTGCCAGGGCGTCTCCAGCGGGCAGTATTCCTGGCGGAACGAATATTCGCGAAATAACCATCGTGTCGCGATCGACTACTTCCCGCAGGCAGTGGTTCAGCCAGGCCAGCGTGTTCTTGTTGCCGCGCCCCGCCTGCGCAGCCTCGTCGCGCCATTGAGCGTGCAGCTCCTGCGACCGCGCGACCAGTCGCGCGCGCCGCTCCTCCACGAACGCACCGGTGCGGCCTTGCAACGCCTGCTCCAGTGCTTCCAGTACCGACAGCGCACTGGCAGCGATCGTCAAATCGGACGGAAAGCTGCGCATCGGATAACGCGCGTACAGCGGATCCTCGCCGATCTGCACGATGTGAGCACCGGGCGGCGGCTGTTCCCTGCTCGGTATCCAGGGCACATCGGACTCGATCACGATCACCAGATCGGCATTGTCCAGCAGCGGCCGCGGCGTTGAGCCCTGGAACATCGGTGGTTCGCCGAGATCGCGAAATACCGTGTGTTGAACGGGATCACCGGCAGCGCCCAACGCTCCGCCAACCGCGACAGCACAACTGCGTCACGCGGGTCCTGCCCGAGCAGGCCGGTGATCACAATCGGCGCGCGCGCCGCCGCGATCCAACTCGGCGAGCTTTTCGATGTCCGTGGGCGAGGGAGCCGGCGTGCGTGGTCCGGCGCGACGAGCGAAATTGCTCTCCGCTGGCGTCGTCACCACCTCGCCCAATACCTCGCGCGGCAGCGACAGGTAAACCGGTCCCTTGGGCGAGGCCATCGCCAGTTCCAGCGCGCGATCGACCACTGTCGCGGCCTGGTCGCCACGCTTCATCTCGTAGTCCCACTTCACCACTTCGCGCAGCATCCCAGCCTGGTCGTACATCTCCTGCGCCCAGTGGATATATACGCTGCGCGAACCCTCCGCGCCGGACTCGGTGAACGGCGTACGGCCCGATGTCAGCAGCACCGGAATGCGGTCGCGGCTGGCATCGATCAGCATGTTGATCGCATTTGCCGTGCCAACATTGGTGTGCAGCATCACCGCCTGCGGTTTGCCGGTCACCATCGTGTAGCCATGCGCCATCGACAGCGCGGCGTTCTCGTGCGGCACCACCATCGGACGCGGCACCTTGCGGTTGGTCCGCGCGGCGCGCGCGAAGGCCTCGACGATCGGTGCGAAATCGGTGCCGGGATTGCAGAACAGATGCTCGATGTCGTGCGCCGCAAGCGCATCCAGATAGTCTTCCGCCGCGATGCGCGCCTGGGGTTCGCTATCCATGTGCTGCTGCTCCTGATAGCCTGCCACACCCGTTCCGGCGTCGCCGGCATGTCGATATGCGTGACACCGAGTGGCGCCAGCGCATCGAGTACCGCGACGATGATCGCCTGCGGCGCCGCCATCGCACCGGCCTGGCCGGAGCCTTTCACGCCGAGCGGATTGGCATTGCGTCGGCACGCCGGTCAGCGTGATGTCGAAATCCGGCAGGTCCTCGGCGCGCGGCAATGCATAGTCCATGAACGAGCCGCTCAGCATCTGGCCCGAATCCGGATCGTACACCGTGTGCTCGAGCATCGCCTGGCCGATGCCCTGCGCGACGCCGCCCTGCACCTGTCCGATAGTCAGCATCGGATTGATCAGCGTGCCGAAATCGTCCACCGCGGTGTAGCGTTCCAGCGTCACCCCGCCGGTCTCGGGATCGATCTCCACTTCCGCGATGTGGCAGCCGTTGGGGAAGGTGATCAGGTCGAGCAGGTTCCAGACATAGGTGTCGAGACCGGGCGACATGCCGTCGGGCAGATTGGCCGGATCGCGTGCCGCACGGGCGAGCGCGAGCAGATCGATGGCGCGATCCGGTTCGCCCCGCACCGCGAAAGCGCCCATCGGCAAATACCACCTGCTCCACCGACGTCTGCAACAGCCGTGCCGCGATCGCGCGGCCCTTCGCCAGCATCGCATCCACCGCCTTGCAGAGCGCGGCGCCGCCCATGTGCATCGATCGCGCGCCGCCATGACCATTGCCGGCGCGCACTTTCGCCGTATCCGCCTGCACGTAGCGAAACGCCTCGATCGGCAGTCCGAGCAGATCGGCGGCGATCTGCGCGATAGGCGGTCTCGTGGCCCATGCCGTTCGATTGCGTGCCGACCAGCAGCGCCACGCTGTCATCGTCCTCGAACCGGAGTTCGGCACCCTCATTCGGCGCGCCGCGGGCGGTCTCCATGAAGCAGGTCACGCCGATGCCGCGCAGTCTGCCATGCTGCTTGCGACAGTTGCCGCCGCGCGGCAAACCCCGCGTGGTCCGACACCGACGATCGCCATCGTCGAGATTGTCGGCAAAGCGCCCGCAGTCGATCACCGTGCCAAGCGCCTTGCGATACGGAAAATCGCGCACCAGGTTGCGCCGGCGCAGTTCGATCGCATCGAACCCGCAGCGCCGGGCGGCCTCGTCGATCAGCCGCTCGATCATGTAGTTCACTTCCGGCTTGCCGGCGCCACGATAGGCGTCGATCGGCACCGTGTTGGTGAACACCCCGTGGACGTCCATGAAGATCGCCGGAATGACGTAGCCGCTGCCGATCGCATTCGCCGGTGCATTGGTGGAGCTGCCCGGCCCGCCGGACGACAGATAGGCACCAAGATTGGCCACCGTCGCGGCGTCCAGCGCCAGGAAGCGTCCGTCCGCATCCAGCGCCAGCCGCGCGCGCGTCACGTTGTCGCGGCCCTGAGCGGTGGTGATGAAATCCTCGCGCGCGCTCGCTCATCCACCGCACCGGGCGGCCGAGTGTGCGCGCCGCCCACAGCAGCATCACCCATTCGGGGTACAGCGCGTTCTTCACGCCGAAGCCGCCACCGACATCCGGACAGGCAACATGCATCCGCTCGGCGTGCTACGCGGAACACGCTGTCCGCGAGTTGCGATTGCAGTGCATGCACGCCGGCGCCGGAAAACATCAGGTGGAAGCCATCGTCATCATGCCGACCGATCGCGCCGCGCGTTTCCAGTGACGAGATCACGATCCGATTGTTGACCAGTTCCAGTTCGACGACATGCGCCGCACCGAAGATCGCGTCGCGCACGGCGTCCTGGTCACCCTTCTGGAAGCGATAGGACAGATTGTCCGGCGCCTGCTCCCACAGCAGCGGCGCGCCCGACAGCAATGCCGCGGGAGCATCGACCACCGATGGCAGAGCCTGCCAGTCCACCGCAACGAGTTCGGCCGCGTCACGCGCCGCCGCTCGCGTCTCGGCAACCACGAACGCAACCGGATCGCCGACGTGGCGAGCCCGTTCCGAGGCCAGTGCGAAACGCGGCGGCACGATCATCGGCGCCACGCTTGCCACCGGCACTGTGCACGGCAGCGGGCCGAGATCCACAAGATCGGCGGCAGTGAACACGCCAAGCACGCCGGGCACGCCGCGCGCGGCCGACGCATCGATACGTTCCGATAATGGCATGCGCGTGCGGCGAGCGCACCACCTGCATCCAGGCCTGTTCGGGTAGGTCGATATCCTCGATGTATTGCCCGCGTCCAGTCAGGAAGCGCGCATCTTCAAGGCGAGGCAGAGATTGACCGCGGAAGGACATGGCTCATCCTGAATGTCGCTTCCGGCGGTTGCAAGCTGGCTACGTTCGCACCGACAGTCAGTCGGCGACCGCCTCCGGCTTGCGCGCCCTGATCTGCGTCAACGCCTGCTCGACATGCGCGCTGAACACAAATTCGGCGGGCCGTTGCTTCGCCAGCGGGATATCGGGCGCCATCGGACCGTCGGTGCGGATGCCGCGCAGCACCTGCGCCGCCGCCTTCCACGGCCGGCGAACCGTCTCGGTGACCGCGGTCGCCTCGTAGCCGGAATGCACCATGCAGTCGGCGCATTTTTCGTAATTGCCGGTGCCGTAGCGATCCCAGTCGGTGTCTTCCATCAACTCCTTGAAGGTCTTCGCATAGCCCTCGCCGAGCAGATAGCAGGGCCGCTGCCAGCCGAAATAGGTGCGCGTCGGATTGCCCCATGGCGTGCAATGGAACGTCTGGTTGCCGGCGAGGAAATCGAGGAACATCGACGACTGGTTGAACGCCCACTTTGTCTTGCCCTGCCGGGCGAAGATGCCGCGGAACAGCTCCTTGGTCTTGCGGCGATTGAGGAAGTGCTGCTGGTCCGGCGCGCGCTCATAGGCATAGCCAGGCGAGACGGAAATCCCATCCACCCCCATCGCCATCACATCGTCGAAGAATCCCGCCACGCGTTCAGGCTTCGCAGTGTCGAACAGGGTAGCATTGATGATGGTGCGGAAGCCGGCACGCTTGGCCGCGCCGATCGCCGCCACCGCGCGATCATACACACCGTCCTGGCAGACCGAGATGTCGTGCTCCTCGCGCGAGCCATCCAGATGCACCGACCAGGAGAACCACTTGCTGGGCTGGAACAGGTGCATCTTCTTTTCCAGCAGCAGCGCGTTGGTGCAGACGATGACGAATTTTTTCCGCGCGATCGCACCTTCCACGATCTGCTCGATCTCGCGGTGCAGCAGCGGCTCGCCGCCGGCGACCACCACCACCGGGGCGCCGCATTCGTCGATCGCTTCCATGCACTGGGCGACCGACAGGCGCTGGTTCAGGATCTCCGCCGGATAGTCGATCTTGCCGCAGCCGGCGCAGGCCAGATTGCAGCGGAACAGCGGCTCCAGCATAAGCACCAGCGGGTAGCGCTTCCGCCCCAGCAGATGCTGCTTCACGACATAGGCACCGACACGCAGCGCCTGATTCAGTGGCACAGCCATTCGCAATCCCTCTAGGTGTCGGCCAGTTCTTTGGGGAAGCGGAAGCGCACGTCCTCCGCCACGCCGGCCAGGGTCGAGACGTCGATGTCGCCGAACTGGCGCAGGCCGTCCAGTACGCCCTGAACCAGCATCTCCGGCGCCGATGCGCCCGCGGTGACGCCGACCGAGCACACCCCGGCAAACCATTCCGGGCGGAGCGCGCCCGCATCGTCGATCAGATAGGACGGCTTGCCCAGTTCCTCGCCGATCTCGCGCAGCCGGTTGGAGTTGGAGCTGTTGCGGGAGCCGACCACCAGGATCGTGTCCACTTCGCCGGCAAGATCGCGGACCGCCTGCTGGCGATTCTGCGTCGCGTAGCAGATATCGCGCACGTCCGGCCCGACGATGGTGGGGAAGCGCGCCTTCAGTGCGGCGATGATGCCGCGTGTGTCGTCGACCGAGAGCGTGGTCTGGGTGATGTAGGCGAGCTTCTCGGGATCGGTGACCTGCAAGGAGGCTACATCGGCCACGGTCTGCACCAGATGCACCTTGGCCGGCACCTGGCCGATCGTGCCCTCCACCTCGGCATGGCCGGCGTGACCGACCAGCACGATCTCGCGGCCCTGGGACGCATAGCGGCGGCCCTCATTGTGTACCTTGGCGACCAGCGGACAGGTGGCATCGATTACCGGCAGCTGCCGCTCGGCGGCAAGTTGCTCGACCCGCTTGGCGACCCCGTGGGCGGAGAAGATGGTCATTGCGCCGGGGGGGATCTCATCCAGTTCGTCGACGAACACGGCGCCCCTGGTGCGCAGATCCTCCACCACATGGCGGTTGTGCACGATTTCGTGACGGACATAGATCGGCGGGCCGTATTTCTTCAACGCCCGCTCGACGATTTCTATCGCCCGCTCGACACCGGCACAAAATCCGCGAGGTTGGGCCAGGACGACGCGGATCATGGGCACTTCTCCAACCGGCGTCGCCGCGCCGAAAGACCTACGGGGTGGCTCGGATATGGCATGCCGTCCTAAAGGCGGCAATGTCGCGCGCGCATATGGCACAAAACGAGGGGTTGCGGTATGCCGGCACCGGAGTCGCGGCTTATCGGCCACACATACGTGTGATTCGTACAACCACAACGGGGCCGATATTCCCATTTCGTTGAGCGGACGGCGTCAGGACGGGCGTGGGGTGGTATCGGAACGTATGACATCGATCGAGATGGAGCTGCCCGCCGCTCTGTCGCAGGTTGCCGACGTGGTGGAGGCCGCGTTGGAGTCCCTGTTGCCGCCACCCGAGGGTGCCGAGGCTCGGCTGGCCGACGCGATGCGTTACGCGACATTGGGCGGTGGCAAGCGCCTGCGGGCGTTTCTGGTGATGCAGAGCGCGGCCCTGTTCGTGGTTTCCGAGACGTGTGCGGCGCGGGTGGCCGCCGCGATCGAGATGCTGCACGCCTATTCGCTGGTCCACGACGACCTGCCCGCCATGGACGACGACGACCTTCGCCGTGGCAAGCCGTCCACCCACAAGGCGTTCGACGAGGCCACCGCGATCCTGGCCGGTGACGCGCTGCAGGCCCGGGCGTTCGAGATACTGGCGGAACCTGACACACATTCGGACCCGCAGGCGCGCTGCGAGCTGGTGGCGGCGTTGGGCGCTGCGGCAGGCGCTCGCGGCATGGCCGGCGGGCAGATGATCGACATGCTGGCGGAGGGCCGGGCATTGGACGGGCCGGCCGTGACCCGGTTGCAGGCGCTGAAGACGGGTCGGCTGATCCAGTTCAGCGCCGAGGCGGGAGCGATCCTGGGACGTGCGCCGATGCCGCAGCGGCATTTGCTGGCGGCCTACGGGCGCGACCTGGGGGCAGCCTTCCAGATCGCGGATGATTTGCTGGACGCGGAAGGCAGCACCGAGGAGACCGGCAAGACCGCCGGCAAGGATGCCGCGGCGGGCAAGGCCACGATGGTCGCGGTATTGGGAATCGAGCGGGCACGGTCGCAGGCGGAAATGCTGTCGCGGCAGGCGGCCGGACACCTCGAGGGCTTCGGCGAGCGCAGTGGACTGTTGCGGGCGCTGGCCGCTTACGTCGTGACACGGCGGAACTGAACTTCGGAGCGAGGGCCAACATGAGTCCTGTGAACACACCGCTGCTCGATCGTGTCCGGATTCCGGCCGACCTGCGCAACTTCTCCCCGGAGCAGTTGCGGCAGCTCGCGGACGAGCTGCGGGCAGAGACGATCGACGCGGTGTCGGTCACCGGCGGCCATCTGGGCGCCTCGCTGGGCGTGGTGGAGCTGACGGTCGCCATCCATGCGATTTTCGACACCCCGCACGATCGGCTGATCTGGGACGTCGGGCACCAGGCCTATCCGCACAAGATCCTGACCGGCCGGCGCGACCGGATTCGCACGCTGCGTCTGGGCGGTGGCCTGTCCGGCTTCACCCGCCGCGCGGAGAGCGAGTACGACCCGTTCGGCGCCGCGCATTCCTCCACGTCGATCTCCGCCGGGCTGGGGATGGCGGTGGCGCGCGACCTGAAGGGTGAGGAGCGCAACGTCATCGCGGTGATCGGCGACGGTGCGATGAGCGCCGGCATGGCCTATGAGGCGATGAACAACGCCGGCGCGCGGCATTCGCGGCTGATCGTGATGCTGAACGACAACGACATGTCGATCGCGCCGCCGGTGGGTGCGATGAGCGCCTATCTGTCGCGGCTGATGTCGTCGCGCAGCTTCCTGTCGCTGCGTGAGCTGGCGGTGCGCATGGCCAAGCGCTTCCCGCGCGGCATCGAGCGCACGGCGCGGCGCGCGGAGGAATATGCCCGCGGCATGCTGACCGGCGGCACGCTGTTCGAGGAGCTTGGCTTCTACTACGTCGGCCCGATCGACGGGCACAACCTGGATCACCTGCTGCCGGTGCTGCGCAACGTCCGCGAGGCGGACGAGACCGGGCCGATCCTGGTCCATGCCATCACCCAGAAGGGCAAGGGCTATGCGCTGGCGGAGGCCTCGGCCGACAAGCTGCACAGCGTGTCGAAGTTCAACGTGATCACCGGCGAGCAGGCAAAGGCGCCGCCTGGGCCACCTGCCTATACCAAGGTGTTCGCCGAGGCGCTGATCGCCGAGGCGGAGCGGGATCCTTCGATCGTGGCGATCACCGCGGCGATGCCGTCGGGCACCGGGCTGGACCGGTTTGGCAAGCGGTTCCCGGAGCGCACCTTCGACGTGGGCATCGCCGAGCAGCACGCGGTGACCTTCGCCGCGGGGCTGGCGACCGAGGGGATGAAGCCGTTCTGCGCGATCTACTCCACGTTCCTGCAGCGGGCCTACGACCAGGTGGTGCACGACGTGGCGATCCAGGGCCTGCCGGTGCGGTTCGCGCTGGATCGGGCGGGCCCGGTGGGCGCCGACGGCGCGACGCACTCCGGCAGCTTCGACCTGGCATATCTGGGCTGCCTGCCGGGGTTCGTGCTGATGGCGCCGTCCGACGAGGCCGAATTGGTGCATGCGGTGGCGACCGCGGTGGCGATCGGTGACCGGCCGTCCGCGCTGCGCTATCCGCGTGGCGACGGCGTGGGCGTGGCGCTGCCGGAGCGCGGCGAGGCGCTGGCGATCGGGAAAGGGTCGCGTGCTGCGGGAGGGTAACAATGTCGCGATCCTGTCGCTGGGGCCGCGGCTCGGGGACGCGTTGAAGGCGGCCGACGAGTTGGCGGCGCGCGGGCTGCCGGCGACGGTGGTGGACGCTCGGTTCGCCAAGCCGCTGGACGCGGCGCTGGTTGAGCAGTTGGCGCGTCACCACGAGGTGCTGATCACGATCGAGGAAGGCTCGATCGGCGGGTTCGGCTCGGCCGTGCTGCACCACCTGGCGTGGAAGGGGCTGCTGGATCGCGGGCTGAAAGTGCGGCCGATGGTGCTGCCGGATGTGTTCATCGACCACGATTCGCAGGCGAAGCAGTTGGCCGAGGCGAGGCTGAGTGCGAAGGACATTGTAGCTGCGGCGCTGGGGGCGATCGGGATTGGCGAGGCACTGCCAGGAGGTCAGGCGATAACCGCGAGGTAGAACCGTCGGCCCACGCCTGGCCACCAGACGGGGCCGCGGGATTTATGGCTCAACGCGGTCCCGACTTTCGAGTGCTGCCATCTCGCGACGTTGCCGGTCGCGCTGAAGTCGTACCCTCCGCAGGGCGAGGGCTCCCGCCCAGAGGATCATCATGGCGGGCAGGAACCACAATTCTACCGAGCTGAAATACCGATCTGTGACTGGCGCGGCGACCATCACGATCAGCGGCAACGTACCGACCCGCTGGAACACGTACCGTCGTTCGGCATGATCAATTGGGTCAGGTACCGTGAATGGTGGCGGGTCTGCTCGCGCAAATGCGTAGAACGGTGATGTCGGTTCAATTGGATGACCAATCGCCCTCACGTCGAACGGCGATCGCATCAGGACGACACCATCGCTGCGCAGCAACGTCACCGAATTGCCTGGACCAAGTTCGTGGCGGCTGAACTGGTCGCGAAAAAATCGGAGGCGCACACCCAACACCACGACACCCGCAAACCTGCCGTCATGGGTCGTAATGCGTCGACTGACCGTGAACCCGACACCGTCTTCGTACGCAAGTTTGAATGGACGGCCCACAAACAAGCCATTTGTCGTGCTGGTGCGCAGTGCTTCGAAATAATCCTGATTTCCCCAATTGTTCGGCGGATCGTCCGGGCGCAATGTGGCAAGCACACTACCATCTTGATCCAATACGTTCACAAAGTCGATGTAGCGATCGCGTGGTGTCCTTTCGAACAGGAGTGCGTTTCGTCCTCCGGGGGTCAGGCTCCGACTTGCCGGTGTCTGATCCCCTGCCATCACAGTTTGCAGGATGAGATCGAGCTGCTCCAGGTCACGCTCGGTATCCTGCGCGATCGCCTCCGCAAGGCGAGATGCAGTTCTGTCGGCCTGCCACTCCGCGGACTGCCGCACCTGCCAAACGGCAACCACCAGCATAAGGCAGGCGATTATGATCGCGAGCAATGCCCAACCGGTTTCGCCCACAAGCCAGGATACGCGCCGGGGTACTTTGCCCGGCGATGACCACGATTGGTCCATCTATCGCCGCCTTCTTCGGCCCTGCGATTGTAGGCACCAATCCCTAGGCAAAAGTTGACGGCAGTGATCGCGGCCAATATCGCAACAGTGTTTTCAGCGATCGGTGTCACGCAGGCGGTTGTCGGCTGGATTGTGGTGTGGCGGTTTGCGGGTCGCGAGCGAAGCACGCTGTCAAATGTCGTGATGCCGGTGTCGGTCCTTAAGCCTCTGCACGGCGATGAACCGCTGCTGGAGGCAGCCCTGGCCTCTGTCTGCCGCCAGGATTACCCCACCTGGCAGGTGGTGTTCGGTGTCCAGGACCCTGCCGATTCGTCACTGCCGGTGGTCCGGCGGCTGCAGGCGCAGTATCAGCAGTGCGATATCGCTGTTGTCGTGGACCCAATCGAGCATGGGCGTAACCGCAAGGTCGCCAATCTCATCAATATGCTGCCGGCGGCGAAGCATAACGTGCTGGTGATCGCTGATTCGGACGTGCATGTGCCGCCCGACTGGCTGCGGAGGCTGGTTGCGGCGCTGGACGCGCCGGGCGTGGGGCTGGTGACGACGATTTATACCGGGCTTCCCGCCAACGGCCGCCGCCCCCTCGCCCCCTCCCGCAAGGAGAGGGAGGCGGGCACCGTTGGTGCGCTCGGGGCAATGCAGATCAACCACTATTTCCTCCCAGGTGCCCTGCTGGCGCGCGCCATGGGGCGGGAGGACTGTCTTGGCGCCAGCATGATGCTGCGGCGGGAGACGCTGGAGCGAATTGGCGGGCTGCCCGCCCTGGTAGACCACTTGGCTGACGACAACGTGCTGGGCCGGTTGGTTCAGCGGCTCGGGCTGAGGGTCGCGCTGGCCGATACCGTGCCGGCGACCACTGTGCCCGAGGCCACGCTGCGTGCGTTGTGGCGGCATGAATTGCGCTGGGCACGTACCATCCGGACGCTGGTTCCGGTCCAGTTTGGTGCCTCTGTGCTGCAATATCCGCTCGCCTGGGCCATGGCGATCATAGCGCTGACCGCCGCCGCCCCTTGGTCGCTGGGCTGGTTCGCCGTGACCTGGGCGGCCCGTGCTGCCGCCGCGCGTGGCATCGACCGGGCGCTGGGCCTTGCCAACCGCACCCCACTCTGGCTTCTGCCGCTCCGCGAGCTTATGTCGGTGGCGGTGATGCTCGCGAGCTATGCCGGCCGCCAGGTGGACTGGCGCGGCCACACGCTGCAGGCGGAGGGGTTCGACCCACGATGATGAAGACGCTGTTCCTGCATCCGCCGTCGTTCGACGGGTTCGACGGCGGCGCCGGCTCCCGGTATCAGGCGCGGCGGGAGATCCGCAGCTTCTGGTATCCGACCTGGCTGGCGCAACCGGCGGCGCTGGTGCCGGGCAGCAAGCTGATCGATGCACCGCCGGCGCGCATCGGCCTCGACGCGGTGACGGCGCAGGCGCGCGATTTCGAACTGGCGGTGATTCACACCTCGACGCCGTCGTTCGCGTCCGACGTGAAGGTGGCGGCGGCGCTGAAGCGGGAAAACCCGGCGCTGAAGATCGGCTTCGTCGGCGCCAAGGTGGCGGTGCAGCCGGAGGAGAGCCTGGCGCAGGGTGCGCCGATCGACTTCGTCGCGCGCAACGAGTTCGACTTCACCGTGAAAGAGATCGCGGAGGGCCGCGACTGGGCGGCGGTGGACGGCATCTCGTATCGCGATGACGCCGGCAAGATCGTGCACAACCAGGACCGCGCGATCCTCGAGGACATGGACCAATTGCCGTTCGTCATCGATGTGTACAAGCGTGACCTGCGCATCGAGGACTATTTTATCGGCTATCTGCTGCACCCCTACGTGTCGCTGTACACCGGCCGCGGCTGCAAGTCGCGCTGCACGTTCTGCCTGTGGCCGCAGACGGTCGGCGGGCATCGCTACCGCGTGCGCTCACCGGGGCATGTGGCGGAGGAGATCGCGCTGGCGCAACGCTATTTCCCGCAGGTGCGCGAATTTTTCTTCGACGACGACACCTTCACCGATAACCTGCCGCGGGCGGAGGCGATCGCGCGCGAGCTTGGGAAGCTGGGCGTGACCTGGTCGTGCAACGCCAAGGCGAACGTGCCACGCGAGACGCTGAAGGTGCTGAAGGACAACGGCCTGCGCTTGCTGCTGGTCGGTTATGAAAGCGGCAACCAGCAGATCCTGTACAACATCAAGAAGGGCATGCGCATCGAGGTGGCGGAACGCTTCACCCGCGACTGCCACGACCTCGGCATCAAGATCCACGGCACGTTCATCCTCGGTCTGCCCGGCGAGACGCAGCAGACGATCGAGGAGACCATCAGGTTCGCTACCAAGATCAATCCGCACACCATCCAGGTGTCCCTGGCGGCGCCGTATCCGGGAACGTATCTGCACCGCCAGGCGGTGGAGAACGGCTGGCTGGACGCGAGCCATGCCGAACTGGTGGACGAGCACGGCATCCAGATCGCGCCCGCTGACGTATCCGCACCTGTCGCATACGGAAATCTTCGACAACGTGGAGACGTTCTACAAGCGCTTCTACTTCCGCGCGCCTAAGATCGCCTCGATCGTCGGCGAAATGGTGCGCAGTCCGCAGATGATGAAGCGCCGGTTGCGCGAGGGCGTGGAGTTCTTCCAGTTCCTGCGCGAACGGCATCGGGCGGCGTAGCGCAGGGGCGTGCATTAGGCTGCTGACTTCGTCCGGGAGGAACCACCGATGAACGATGCCCCAACGATCGCCGACGCCCCATCGCTTGACGGCAAGGCGATCGCGGAACTGGCGGAGCAGCTCAACCAGCTCCTGCACCTGCGCACCTTTCCGATCGGCATGAAGCTGTTCGAGGATCTCGACGCCATGGCCAATGTCCCCGGTCTGCGCCGGCCGCCACGGGGAAAAACGTTCTCCACCTGCCAGTTGGTCACGCAGGCGCGGATGGCCGGCTTCACGCTTGGCATCACCACCGAGAACATTCCGTCGTTCTCCTCCTGCTCCAGCGTGATCGGACTGGATGAGGTCGGCGAGATCTACACGTCGGGTCGCAAGATGGAGGGCGTATGGTTCGAGAACCGCGAGGCCGCCGCGGCGCACCAGGCCGGCATGTCGCGCGTGCCGCCGGGGCGCTATCACGGCATGGCGGTGTCGCCACTGCGCACCGCACGGCTCGATCCCCCTGACATCTGCCTGTTCTACGGCAATCCGGCGCAGATGATCCTGTTCATCAACGGCCTGCAATGGCGTAGTTACAAACGCTACGACTTCTCGATCAGCGGCGAGAGCGCCTGTGCCGACAGTTGGGGCCATGCGCTGAAGACCCGCGAGGTGTCGCTGTCGATCCCGTGCTACGCGGAGCGCCGCTATGGCGGCGTGGCGGACGACGAGATGCTGATGGCCTGCCCGGCGGCGGACCTGCAGCGTGCGGTGACCGGCCTGCACGGTCTGTCCAAGGCAGGACTGCGCTATCCGATCATGCCGTTCGGTCCGCAGGCTGAACCGGCGGAGGGGATGGCCAAGAGCTACGCCGGGAAGAGCTGAAACCGTGACAAGTCTCCAGCGCAGTCACCGCGACCGGGGGATCAGTTCGATCTCGTAGAGTCCCGGCCAGCCTTTGCCGGTGACGATCAACCGGCCGGTTGCTGCATTGTACGCAATGCCATTATTCACGAACGGATCCTGCAATACCTTGGGATCCGGATTGAGGCCTGCGAGGTCGATCCATCCGATGATCCGTCCGGTTTCCGGTGCAATGATCGCGATGACATTGGTCTCCCAGATATTTGCGTACAACTTGCCATCGGCGTACTCGAGTTCGTTCAGAAATCCCACCGGCCCGACATCATCGGATACGTAGATGCTGCGCTCGATGGTCAGCGTCTTCGGATCGAGGAACATGATAGCGGACGAGCCGTCGCTCATGAGCAGGTGGCTGCCGTCCGTGGTCAGCCCCCAGCCTTGGGTCGGAAACCGGAACGTGCCGGTTGGCTTGAAGCTTGCCCGGTCATAGGTGAACCCGGTGTTGGAGATGTAGGTGAGCTGGTAGATCGTGTCATTCAGCAGTGTGACGCCTTCGCCGAAGTAACTCTTGTCGAGCCGCAGTTCATGGATCACTCGTCCGGTCGCCAGATCGTATTGCAGTAGCCGCGACTCGCCGTACAGTCCGGTGCCTTCGTAGACGACGCCATCCCGCACCGTCAGGCCCTCGGTGAAGTAGTTGATGTTATGCGGATAGGTATGCACGAGCTTGAACCCGTAGACCGGGATCGCGGTCTGTCCGAGCGCGCGTTCACGACTGAGCTGGGCACGCTCGATGACGTCGAGCGTCGGGCGCGCGGCATGCGCGGGAGACGCCAGGACAACAAGTGACAGCAACGCCGCCCCGATTGTGCCAAGTACGTTGCCGGTCATCGCCGTTCCCCAATGTCGCAGTACTCGGTCAGACCGAGCCACATCCGGTGTCTAGCCGACACCGCAGAATCGGCCTAATTCCGGACAGCGATCCGAACGGAGGCAGACATGCGGGAAATCGGCCATTTCATCGCCGGCAAGCTAGTCGCGGGGACCAGCGGCAGGTTCGGCGACATATTCAATCCCGCATTGGGCGAGGCCAGTGCCCGTGTCGCGCTGGCCGACACATCCGAGGTGAACAAGGCGGTCGCCGCTGCGGCGGCCGCGTGGCCGGCCTGGGCCGCCACCCCACCGCTGCGCCGCGCGCGCGTGATGTTCAAGCTGAAGGAGTTGTTGGAGCGCGACCGCAAGGAGCTGTCGGCGATCATCACCGCCGAGCACGGCAAGGTGCTGTCAGACGCCGATGGCGAGGTGCAACGCGGCCTCGAAGTGGTGGAGTTCGCCTGCGGCATCCCGCATCTGCTGAAGGGCGAGTTCACCGAAGCCGTCGGCACCGGCATCGACGCCTGGTCGATCCGCCAGCCGCTCGGCGTGGTCGCCGGCATCACGCCGTTCAACTTTCCCCTGATGGTGCCGCTGTGGATGATCCCGGTGGCGCTCGCCTGCGGCAACTGCTTCATCCTGAAGCCGTCCGAGAAGGACCCGTCCGTGTCGCTGAAGCTCGCCGCGCTGCTGACGGAAGCTGGCATCCCTGACGGCGTGTTCCAGGTGGTGCAGGGCGCGCGCGAGGCGGTCGAGGCGATCCTGGCGCACCCCGATATCGCCGCAATCAGCTTCGTCGGTTCCACCGCGATCGCCGAGACGATCTATCGCGGCGGCACCGCGCACGGCAAGCGCGTGCAAGCGCTGGGCGGGGCGAAGAACCACCTGGTGGTGATGCCGGACGCCGACATCGACGATGCGGTCGATGCGCTGATGGGCTCGGCGTACGGTGCGGCGGGTGAGCGCTGCATGGCGGTGTCGGTCGCGGTCGCGGTTGGCTCGGCCGGCGACAGGCTGGTGCAGAAGCTCGAGCCGCGGGTGCGCGCGCTGAAGATCGGGCCGGGCACCGATCCGGACGCGGAGATGGGTCCGCTGGTCACGCGCGAGCACCGCGAGAAGGTGCAGGGCTATATCGACCTCGGCGTGAAGGAAGGCGCGAAGCTGGTGGTGGACGGCCGCGGGCTGTCGCTGCAAGGCTATGAAAGCGGCTACTTTCTCGGCGGCTCGCTGTTCGATCACGTCGGCACCGACATGCGGATCTACCGGGAAGAAATCTTCGGCCCGGTGCTCGGTGTGGTGCGCACACCCGACATGTCAGGCGCGGTGCGGATGGTGAACGCGCACGAATACGGCAACGGTGTCGCGATCTTCACCTCGGACGGCGGCGCGGCGCGCGACTTCGCCGCCGGAATCAACATCGGCATGGTCGGCGTGAACGTGCCGATCCCGGTGCCGATGGCGTTCCATTCGTTCGGCGGCTGGAAGCACTCGCTGTTCGGCGACCACCACATCTATGGCCCGGAAGGCGTGCGCTTCTACACCCGCTACAAGGCGATCACTCAGCGCTGGCCGACCGGCGCTCGGCGTGGGGCGGAATATGTGATGCCGACGCTTGGGAGGTAACGGTCGGGAGTGACGCAGGTGCTGCGATGAGTAGCGCACAGGTGGCGGCCGTGGAACGGCGCGCGCGGAAAACGCTCGCCGCAAGCTGCCTCGGCATGCTGACGCTTGGTGCCAATGGCACGGCGATCATGGCGGCGCTACCCACGATGCGCCACGATCTCGGGCTGAGTGCCGCGCAGCTTGAATGGGTGATCAATGCCTATCTCATCGTCTCCGCCGCCTGCATTATTCCTGGCGGCAAGGCCTGCGATCAGTTCGGCGCGCGACGGGTAGCGATAGCCGGACTGGCGTTGTTCTCGATCGCGTCGGTCGTCGTGGCGACGGCAATGGCACCGGCCACCCTGCTGGTTGGCCGTGCGCTGCAAGGTCTGGCGGCCGCGCTGGGCGTCCCCGGCACACTGGCAGCCGTCAGCGAGGCCAGCTCGCCCGAGCGCCGTGCATCCGCGATCGGAGCCTGGGCTGGCTTCCTGATGCTGGGATTCAGCCTCGGTCCGCTGATCGGAGGCGCCCTCACCCATTACCTCGACTGGCGCATCATTTTTTGGGCGAGCGGTGCGACCATGCTGGCCGCCGCCGGCGGCTTTGTGGTCAACGATGGTGCGACCGCGTCGTCGGGCGCAAGGCGGGTCGGGCGGTTCGACTGGATCGGCTTCGTGCTGCTCGCGATCTTCATGATCGCGCTGGTTTCAGCGCTGCACGCATTGCCCACGGTGGTCAGCGCACCGCTCGGTTTCCTGGGCTTCGGGATGCTGTCAGCCGCGGCCTTCGTTGCGCTGCTGACGGTGGAGCGTCGCATCCGGGATCCGCTCATCGACCTGAGCCTGTTCGGGGAGGCTGCGTTCCGACGCGCCGTCGCCCTGGGTTCGATCGCCATGTCCTGCATTCTGGCGCTGCTGTTGTTTTACAATCTGGACGCCCAGAGTCCGACAGGCCTGTCACTGACGCCGGTTGGCGCCGGCCTGTCGCTGCTGCCGATGAGCTGTGGGCTGTTGGTCTTTGCGTTTGCCGCACCGAGCCTGGTTCGCCACTTCGGGCCGCGGCGCGCGCTCGGCGGGAGCAATCTGCTGATTGCCGCAGCCAGCGTGTTGATTGCCGTTTCGATGGGTCTCGGGATGTGGGTGCCGCTCGTGATCGGTCTGTTCGCCATCGGCATGGGTCTGGCGTTGCCGTATGCGACGGCTCCACGGCTCGCGCTATCGACGCTGCCGGCCACCAGTGCCGGTGCGGGTTCCGGCATCATCAATGCGTGCACGTTTCTCGGCGGCAGCATCGGTGTGGCCGGCGGTGCGGTCGCCTATGCAATCGGTGGCCTGTCGGCGGCGATGGGACTGATCGCGGTTTTTGCTCTTGCTGGTGTCTGGCTCTGCCGAGGGTTGGCAGCACGTTTATGAGCGCCGCCGCGGTCGGGCACTCAACGGCAGGCTGTCGAACAGCGTGGGTGTGTCGCCCACCTGGGCGCCTTCGATCTCGAGCAGCCGCAGCTTGGTGGTTACACCGCCGGCGGCCGAGAAGCCGCCGACCTTTCCTCCGGCCGCCAGCACGCGGTGGCACGGCACGATGATCGGGAACGGATTCCGCCCCATCGCCTCGCCTACCTCGCGCGCCGCGCTGCGGTCACCAAGCCGTGTCGCTATGTCGCCGTATGCGAGCGTGGCCCCGGCAGGAATGGTTCGCGCAACCGCATAAACCTCCTGGTGGAATTGCGGCACGCCCTCCATGTCGAGCACAACGGCCGAAAAGTCGCGTTTCTCGCCGCGCAACAGTCCGGCGATACCGTCAATCACCTGCCGAATATGGCCGGGCGGCGAGGCCTCGCGCGCTCCGGGGCATCGCCGCACGAGACGCGCCCGCGTCGCGCTCTCCCGCGCCTCCGGCAACTGGACGCCGGCAACGCCATGGGCACCCCACGCGACGCCGCATCGCCCCACAGCGGTATCGAAGAGTGCGAATGACTGCGCTGGCATGTTGGGGTGAAGCTAGCACCGGGTGCCGATCCATGCACGCCCTGGTGCCTGGTCGACCCCCGTCTGGCGTCTTCCTGATCATAAAGCATACCAAATAAGCTTGTCTGCCTAACTCATGCTCTGGAAGAACCTGGATAGCCCAATATCTAGTCATAGTTTAATCGAAACAGTCAGCTCGATCGTCCGGATAGTCAGGAGCAGATTTGCGGCTATGGCCTAATTATGGGCAATCCGCCGAATTGGCACGCGGTTTGCTCACCTCAACGCCATTCCGGGACATGACAAGAACAAAGGGCTTCACGATGAGCAATGGATCGCCGCGCCCAGGTCTCACCCGCCGGACCGCCCTCGCCACCGCCGGGGCGACCGCCTTATCCGCCACTCTCGTGCCGACACGGGCCGCCGAAGGCAGCATCCTCCGCGTTGCCTATCCGTTGCCGGTCGCGACGCTCGATCCGGCCAAGTTCCGCGTCGGCGGCCTCGAGTACAACTACGCCCACTGCGTGTTCAACCGGCTGACCGCGCAGGACAACAAGCTGCAGGTGATCCCCGATCTGGCGCAGAGCTGGGAGGCCACCGAGGACCTGAAGGTCTGGACCTTCCACCTGCGGCCGGGTGTGAAGTTCCATAATGGCAAGGCGCTCGACGCCGCCGACATCGTGTTCACCTACAAGCGGCTGCTGGACAAGGAGGTCGCCTCCGTCGTGCGCGCCTCGCTCGGCGTGGTCGACAAGGTCGAGGCGGTCGATCCGCTGACCGTCAGGTTCACGCTGTCGTCGCCCTATTCGGATCTGGCCGCGGTCACCGCCGCCTATCAGACGCAGATCCTCACCGAGTTCGGCGATGGACACGTTGACCACCAAGCCGGTCGGCACCGGCCCATTCCGCTTCGTCGAGTACCGGCCGGGCGATCAGTTGGTGGTGGAGAAGAACCCGGACTACTTCGTGCCCGGCTCGCCGAAGGTCGATCGCGTCGTCATGCGCATCATTCCGGAATACACCACATCGGTCGCCGGGCTGGAGAGCGGAGCGCTCGACCTCATCTACGATCTGCCGCCCGAGCAGATCGATCAGCTCAAGAACAGCAAGGTATCGCGCGTGGAGGAGGTCGCGTGCGGAAGTTGGGAAGGCATCATCCTCAACAACGCGTTCAAGCCGTTCGACGATCCGCGGGTGCGCGAGGCGTTCATCAAGATCGTCGACCGGCAGGCATTCACCGACATCGCGATGTTCGGCCACGGCACGCCCACTGTCTCGCCGATCCCGCCGACGCATCCGTTCTTCCGCGCCGATCTGCTGACGCCTCCCGACATCCCCGGCGCCAGGAAGCTGCTGGCCGAAGCCGGCTATCCCAACGGTTTCCCAATCGAGATGGTCATCGCGACCGGCTCGCCCTGGGAAGAGCGGCTCGGCACCGCGTTCCGCGACGCGGCGAAGCAGATCGGCGTGACGGTGTCGCTGCGCTTGGTGCCGGGGGACAAGTTCGATGCCGAAATGGAAGGCAAGATCGCCTTCAGCGTCGACGGTTTCTTCGGCCGCCCCACACCGGACACGATGGTGTACGCATGGTACCACAGCAGCGGATCCTGGAACAACACGCTGTGGCACTACAGCAATCCGGAAGTCGATAAGATCCTGACTGCGGCGCGTTCCACCGGCGACAAGGCCGAACAGGAAAAACTGTACGGCCGGTTCCAGGAGATCGTCGCCAAGGATGGGCCCGGCTGTCTGGTGTTCGTGCGCAACTTTGCCTGCGGCGTGAGCAAGAAGGTGCAGGGCTTCACCGGTTCGCCGCAGATGTGGGTGGACATCAACAACGTGTCGCTGAGCGCATGAATACCGCCGGTTGACGCCATGGCCAGCTACGCGCTGCGCCGTCTGGGTACCGTGCTGTTCATCCTGGTTGCGATGTCGCTGCTGGTGTTCCTCGCGACGCACGCGCTCCCGTCGGACACGGCGGCGCTGATCCTCGGGCAATATTCCACCCCAGAAACGCTGGCGGCACTCGAGCACAAGCTTGGCCTCGATCTGCCGCTGCCGGTGCAGTATTGGCACTGGGCGCGCGCGATGCTGCACGGCGACATGGGCCAGTCGCTGGTGATGGAACGTCCGGTCGCGCCGATGCTGTGGGACGCCTTCGGCCGCTCCGCCATCCTCGCGGTGGCCGCCATGGCGATCGTCGCGACCCTGGGCGTCACCACCGGCGTCGTGGCGGCGGTCTGGCGCGGACGCTGGCCGGATCACGCGGTCTCGGTATTCGCCTATCTCGGCATTTCAGTGCCGGAATTCTACTGGGGCCTGGTGCTGATCCTGGTGTTCGGCAGCACCTTCCATCTGCTGCCAACCTCCGGCATCGGCAACCTGAGCGACGGGCTGGCCAGCTACGTCTCGTTCCTGGTGCTGCCGGTGGCGACGCTGACGCTTGGCTTTCTCGCCCATGTGTCGCGGCTCACCCGTTCCAGCATGGCCGAGGAACTGGACAGCATGTATGTCAGGGTCGCGCGTGCGCGCGGCCTGCCGGAGCGCGTGGTGATCGTGCGCCACGCGCTGCGCAACGCGCTGGTGCCGACGATCACCGTGCTGGCACAGGATTTCGGCTTCCTGATCGGCGGTATCGTCGCAATTGAAACCGTGTTCGCCTATCCCGGACTTGGCCGGCTGCTGATCTTCGCACTCCAGCGCCAGGATCTGCCGCTGATGCAGGCCGGGATCCTGGTGCTGACCGCGGTGTTCTGCCTGGCCAATCTTTGCGCCGATCTGCTGTACGGTGTGGCCAATCCGCGCATCCGTCACGGCGGCGCAGTTGACTGACGTCGCGGTCCTGGCCGGCACGGTTTCGCGGCGCCGGCGGTTGCCGCGGCCGCTGATCGTCGGCGCCGCCATCGTGCTGGTGCTGCTGGTCGCGGCGGCGCTGGCGCAGGTCCTTGCGCCCTACCCGTTCGACCAGATGCATATCCGCGACCGGTTCTCGCCGCCCAGCCTGCACTACCTCGCCGGCACCGACGAGTACGGCCGCGACGTGTTCAGCCGCCTGCTGATCGGTTCGCAGCTTTCCCTGCTGATGGGGGTCAGCGCGACGCTGATCAGCATGGGGCTTGGCGTGCCGCTCGGGCTGCTGGCCGGCTACCGCCGCGGGCTGATCGACGAAGTGATCATGCGCGCGCTTGACGTGCTGCTGGCGTTCCCGCCGATCATGCTGGTACTGCTGATCATCGCGGTCACGCCGCCCAGCCTGCTGAAGACCGCCTTCGCCATCGGTGTGCTGTCGGCGCCGCCGATCGGGCGCGTTACCCGCAGCGTCACGCTCGACCTGATGAGCGGCGAGTTCATGGAGGCTGCGCGCGCCCGCGGCGAACGCCTCTGCTACGTGCTGTGGCGCGAGCTGCTGCCGAATGTCTGGCCGGTGCTGATGGTGGAGGCCAGCCTGCGTGTGGTGTTCGCTGTGCTGCTGGGTGCGGTGCTGAGCTTTCTCGGCTTCGGCGTGCAGCCGCCTGCCGCCGACTGGGGCCTGATGATCAGCAATGGCCGTTCCTTCGTCGAGCAGGCGCCGTGGATTTCGCTCGCCCCCGGCATCGCCATGGGCATCACGGTGATCGGCATCAGCCTGCTGGGCGACGGGTTGCGCGAGGTGCTCGACCCCCGCCTTGGCAACCGGCGATGAACGATGCGGTTATCGTCGATCCGGCGCTGCTCGAGGTCCGCGATCTGACTGTGCGTTATGCCGGCACAGCCGCCGTGCGCGATGTATCGTTTCGTCTGCAACCAGGTGAGGCGTTGGGTATCGTCGGCGAATCCGGCTCCGGCAAGAGCAGCATCGCCGGTGCCATCCTGGACTTCCTCGGCCCGGCAGCGTCGATCAGCGGGCAGATCCTGTTCGAAGGCCGCGACCTCACGCGGCTCTCGCGCAGTGACCACCGCGCGGTGCTGGGACGCAAGATCGGTTCGGTGTTCCAGGACCCGTTTACCGCGCTCAATCCCGCGCTGCGCGTCGGGCGGCAGATCGCCGAACCGATCGTCCGACATCTCGGCGTGAAGCCCTCCGAGGCGGCGCGATGTGCGGTGTCGCTGCTGCACGAGATGGGCATCCATCGCGCCGAAGAGGTGGCACGCGCGTTTCCGCATCAACTCAGCGGCGGGATGAAGCAGCGCGCGCTGATCGCCGCCGCGCTGGCGTGCGAGCCACCGCTGCTGATTCTCGACGAACCGACCACGGCGCTCGATGTGACGGTGGAGGCGCAGATCCTGCGCCTGCTGGGACGGCTGCGGCAACAGAAGCGCGTCAGCCTGCTGTTCATCAGCCACAACCTGGGCGTGGTTCGGCGGCTCTGCGACCGCGTCGCCGTGATGTACGCCAGCCAGTTCGTCGAACTCGGCAGCGTGCGCGGCGTGCTCGAGCGGCCGGCGCATCCTTACAGCAAAGGGCTGCTGGCCTCGCGCCCGCCGCTGCGCGCCGCATCGCGCGGCAGCCGGCTGCCGGCGATCGACGGGCAGATGCCGATTGCACCGCGTCCCGACGATGGCTGTGTGTTCGCGCCGCGCTGCCCGTACGCCGAGACACGCTGTTCCGAAGGCGCGCAGGTGCTTGGCGAATTGGGCGCAGCGGGGACAGTGCCCCAATATCGTCGTCCCCGCGAAAGCGGGGAGCCAGTTGCCGCCTGGGTCCCCGCTTTCGCGGAGATGACAACCAAAGCGGCTGGCGCGACTGGCGCGGCGGCGTCTGATCATCTGGCCCGCTGCTGGAAGGCCGATGTAGTGGGCGACTGGCCACGCCAGGGCGTCGACACAATCGACCAAGGGCCGTTCCGCGCGGGTGATGCACTGGTGAATGTCACGCGGTTGCGCAAGACCTTCACCACGCGCCGCGGCCTCGCGGCGTGGCGGCTGTCCGTCGCCGGCGGCCGGCCTCGACTGCGCTACCAGCCCGTGCAGGTGGCGGCGGTGGATGGCGTGTCGCTGTCGATTTCCCCCGGCGAGGTACTGGGCCTTGTCGGAGAAAGCGGCTGCGGCAAATCGACACTCGGCCGCCTGGCACTACGGCTGCTGCATCAGACCGACGGCGGCGTCGAATTCGACGGAGCCGACCTCGGCCAGCTTACCGGCGCGGATCTCGTCCGCGTTTCGCAAGCAGGCGCAGATCGTGTTCCAGAACGTCGGTTCGTCGCTGAACCCGCGGCTCTCGGTCGGAGAGGCGATCGAGCGTCCGCTTGCGCTGTTCGGCCTGGCGAAACCGCGGGCACGCCGGCAGCGGGTCGAGGAATTGCTCGACATGGTACGTCTGCCGCCGTCCTACCGGCAGCGCTACCCGCATCAGCTCAGTGGCGGCGAACGCCAGCGCGTCGCCATCGCGCGTGCGCTGGCCACCGAGCCCCGCTTCGTCGTCTGCGACGAACCGGTGTCCGCGCTCGACGTCTCGGTGCAGGCCGCGATCGTCAACCTGCTGGCCGATCTGCGCGATCAGTTCGGGCTCGCCTACCTGTTCATCTCGCACGACCTGGCGGTGGTCGCGCAGCTCTCCGACCGCATTGCGGTGATGTATCACGGCCGCATCTGCGAGACCGGCACGCCGGCTGAACTGCTGGCGACGCCGCGGCATCCGTATACGCGCATGTTGCTCGCCGCGGTGGCCGAGGACACGGCGGCGGACGAACCGCCTCAGGCTGAGCCGATCGCCGAACCTATAACAGGATGCCCGTTCACCGCGCGCTGTCCGCATCGCCTGCCGACAGTATGCGAAACGACAGCGCCGTTGCTGCGCGCCGTGGGAGCCTCGCACGAGGTTGCGTGCCATCTCGAGCCATCCCCGGCCGCGCAAGCGAATGCCGCGCTGATGCCGTCGATCGTCACCTGAGCAACGAAAGGACCCCGCCGACATGCCCGCCGATCCGTTCCATCTTGCCTGGTTTCTGCAAGGCTCCTCGATCCAGGCCTGGGGCGAACCATGGACCGGAACGATCACCGACGACTGGATGTCGTGCGACATGTTCCTCGATCTTGCGCGCGGCTGCGAGCGGGCCTGCATGGACTACATGCTGCTCGAGGACTCGATCTATGTCGGCGAGACCTGGCAGAACTCGCGCGACATGTACCTGAAGAACGGCATGTCGATCCCGCGGCAGGAACCGACGATCGTGGCGACGCTGATGGCAGCGGCGACCACCCGGCTGGGCATCGTGCCGACGCTGTCGACCTTCGCCTATGCGCCATATCTGACTGCGCGCATCGTCGGCACGCTGGACCAGATCTCCGGCGGACGCGGCGGCTGGAACATGGTGACCGGCAGCTCCGATCTGTCGGCGAAGAACTTCGGCATGGAGCGCCTGCCGCCGCATGACCAGCGCTACGACATGGCGGACGAATACATCGCGATCTGCAAGCAGCTGTGGGGCTCGTGGGAACCGGGAGCGATCGTCAGCGACCACCAGAGCGGCGTGCTGATCGATCCCGCCAAGGTGCACACGATCGACTACGAGGGGCGCTACTACAGCAGCCGGGGACCGCTGAACTCGGGCCCCTGTCCGCAAGGCCAGCCGGTGATCGCGCAGGCCGGCGGATCGGACCGCGGACGGCGCTTCGCTGCCCAGCATGCGGACACCATCGTCGCGCACGTGAAGGGCGTGGAGCAGATGAAGGCGTATCGCGAGGATGTGCGCGCCAAGATGGCGGCATGCGGTCGCGATCCCGACAGTTGCAAGGTGCTGTTCCTGGTCTCGCCGATCCTGGCGGAGACCACCGAGGAAGCCGAGGCGAAGGCGGCGCAGCGCGTCGCGATTTCGGGGCAGAACGTGGACAAGCGGCTGGCGCAGCTGGGCTGGATCACCAACATCGATTTCGCCACGTTCGATCTGGATGCGCCGGTGGGCGAACTGACCACCAACGGGCATCAGCAGAGCCTGGCGCAGTTCCTGCGCAAGGCGGGCAAGAGAACGTTGCGTGAGGCGATCGTCAGCTACACCAGCAGCGGCGGGTCGGTCGATCTGGTCGGATCGCCCGACGCCGTCGCCGCGCAGATGGGTGAGGCGATGGAAGAGGTCCGTGGCGACGGCTTCCTGTTCTCGATGGGGAACGTGAGCCGGCGCACGACGGCGGAGATCGCCGACGGCCTGGCGCCGGCGTTGCAGCGGCGCGGGTTGACGCGCAAGGCCTACGCGCACAAGCAACTGCGGGACAATCTGTTGGAGTTCTGAGTGACGACTCCGCGAAACCGACCGGAACGATGGGTTTCGCTTCCGCTCAACCCATCCTACGACAATGCGCCGGTGCAATGGGTAGGATGGGTTGAGCAGTGCGAAACCCATCGACGGCGTGGTGCCAGGCCTTTCAATAGACTCTGGTTAGCCACGATATCGTTTGGCAGCATTGGCACATCGCGCACATGACAGGACTCTGCATCGCTCACGCCATCGGGCGAATGTTCTGGTTCAGGCGGAAGAAATTGTCGGGATCATATTTCGCCTTGAGCTGCTGCAGCCGTCGATAGTTGGGCCCGTACGCCGCCACGACCTCATCGCCGCCCTCATCGTCGCCAAGATAGTTGACATACCGGCCGGATCCCATGAACGGCTGCATCGCGGCGTACGAATTCCGCGCCCAGGCGACGCAGGCGTCGTTGTCTTTCGCATCCAGCCACTCCGACAGCACGAGCAGATTGTAGCCCACCCCGCGCAGCGGGAATGCCGTCTCCGTGACGCCGATGCGGGTGACGGCGCCATGGAAGTGCTCGAGCAGCAACTGACCCATCGGCGTTGGGCACTCCGCAAAGCAGTCGATCATGGTGCGAATTGCATCGTCGTTCAGGCTGGCGAGGAAATTCGACTTCCAGTAGTTGAGCGCGCCGCGCGGATAGGCGTCATCCAACATAGAATTCATCAGGCAATAAGGGATCGGCCCGATCGCTTCCAGGACCGGTGCGCCGTACGCCTTGATCGGCTGCACTGCCCGCTCGCCGTCAGCCAGTGGCCCGCAATGACAGACCACCATTGCCGCCAGCTTCGTGCCTGAGCCGTCCGCCGCGTGGATCAGGCCGCCGAACACCATCAGTTCATCCGGGAGCGAGGCTGTGATGTCGCGGAAGCGCCGAAGCACGTCCCATGCGTCGCTGAAGGGATAGGCGATGACACCGCCGGTGATCATGGGGCCGATCGGATGCAGTCGATATTCCAATGATGCCGCCACGCCGAAGTTGCCGCCGCCGCCGCACAGGCCCCAGAACAGCTCAGCGTTGTCGTTCTTGCTGGCCGTGACGGTGCTGCCATCGGCCAGGACCAGTTCGACCGACAACAGGTTGTCCAGTGCCAGCGCATGCTTGCCCATCAGCCAGCCAAGGCCGCCACCAAGCGTCAGGCCCGCGATGCCGGTCGTCGAGATCACGCCGCCTGTTGTCGCCAGCCCATGAAGCTGCGTCTCACGGTTGAACAGGTTCCACGTGAGGCCGCCCTGGGCGCGGGCGGTGCGCGCCTTGTGGATCGACGTGAATGCCGGTCATCGACGGACAGATCGATCATCAGTCCGCCGTCGGTGGTCGAGCGCCCCGCCACATTGTGGCCGCCGCCACGGACCGCAACCTCGAGCCTGTGGTCACGCGCCACTTTCACGGCGTCGACGATGTCGCTCGTGCCGCGGCAACGCGCGATCAGAGCGGGCCGCTTGTCGATCAGCCCGTTATGGACCCGTCTGGCGTGCTCGTAGTCCGGATCAGACGATTGCAGAAGCTGCCCGTTGAACGCCTTGGCAAGCCCGGCGACGGTCTCGCCAAGCGACTGCACTGCAACCATGGCTGCCTCCCCCGTCAGTTCCAATTGCAAGGAATTGTAACAGTCGCGGCCGTCTGGCGTCACGCAGAATACGTGACGCAAGCCGCGGGAAAGGTGCGGACTACAACAGCGTCTCGGGACCGCTCAGATCGTCCGGCACGGCCAGCGCCTTAAGTCGCGGGATGTCGTGCAGGATGACCCGCGCTCCGTGCGTCTCCACCCCGTACCCACGCAGCGTGGCGAAGGCACGCGACAGATTCTCCTGCCGGCAGCCGAGCCGCGCTGCCAGCAGCCCCTTGTCGAACGGCAGACGGAACTCGGCCTTGAGCGCCTCGCCGTCCTTCACCTGCGCCAGCAGATAGCAGCCCAGCCGCTGCGCCGCGGTGCGCAGCTTCAGGTCGCGGACCTGGCGCACCATGGTACGGAACTCGCGCGACACCGAACGCAGCAGCGTGTTGGCAAGCGGCGCCTCGGCCTCCACCAGATCCAGCAACCCGCCGGCATGGATCGCCAGCAGCCGGCATCGGGACACCGCGCGGGCGGTCATCAGCGTGGGCAGCCGCGTCAGCACCGACGGCAGCACGAAGTGATCGATCGGGTGCAGCACCTCGACCAGGGCGGTGGTGCCGTCGGCCGCCGTGCTGGACAGCGCCACTTGTCCTTTTAACAGGACATACAGGAACTCCGGCATGGCGCCCTGATGTGACAGCACCTGCTCGGCCTCCGCCGAGACCACCTCGGTGATCGCCTCGATCCGCTCGTGCAAGGACGCGTCCAGCCGCTCGAACAGCGGTACGGTCCCGATCAGATCCACCGCCGTTGCCATGATCTCTCCCCCGACGCCCGAAACGAGCTGCTTGATTTAGTCCGATCTGCGATTATTGGACAATGCCTGGACGGCCCGATGGCCACTGATGCCGGCTATGCTAGGGTTTGCGTCTCGCGGGCGTGATGGAACTGGCAGACATAAGGCGCTTAAAACGCCTTGGCCCACGGCCGTGCGGGTTCGAGCCCCGCCGCCCGCATTTCACTACCTCCGGTTGATCCACATCAATGCGCCGGTCCGACATGCAAAATAGCGTGGCGTGTCGGCCGGAAGCGGCGGACGCATTGTGGACAGGATCGGTGCCATGCATTCCGCCGAAACCGACGAATGTTTCGAACCCACCGCCCACGAGGAGGCGGTGCGAATTGCCGACCCGCGGCGGATGACACGTGCACAACTTCGGCGCCTCGGCCTGCCAAGGCTGGTATACCTGCGGTCCGGCACGGTCGATGGTCAGACGGCGTTCGCCGTGCATGCCGCAGACGGCACGACGATTGCGGTGGTCGAGGATCTCGATGTCGCCATGGAGCTGGCTTCGGAGAGCAACATGATATTCGTCGCGGTGCACTGATGCCGCTGATTGCGACGTCAATCGAAGCCCCCGGCGTCGCACGCATTTTCTTCGACATGCGCGCGGTCGCGTCATCCCCGGACGAGGAGCAACTGATCGCAGCGGCGATCGAGCGCGCATCTGCACTCGCGGCATCGGACGACGAAGCAGCGCGCCACGCCCGCGCCAAGTGAGCGCGCTACCGCGACGCGGCCGGCTCGAACAGTTCCACCACGTTGCCCGAGGGATCCTCGCACAGGATCTGCTGTCCGCCAGGTCCCTCGATGATATCGTTGCGGAACGCCACGCCCTGCGCGCGCAGCGACGCCACCAGACCAGCGAGATCGGTCACCTGCAGTACAAAGCGGTTCCAGCCGCCCGGCTCGGGAGTCCTGCCATCGGGCATCGGCTTCGCCGCCGACGCGTGTG
This sequence comes from uncultured Alphaproteobacteria bacterium, assembly GCA_963819855.1. Classification (GTDB taxonomy): domain Bacteria; phylum Pseudomonadota; class Alphaproteobacteria; order Acetobacterales; family Acetobacteraceae; genus JAMXLO01. The sequence goes on along the minus strand of CAWFYC010000021.1, from coordinate 153,438 downwards.
GTCCGGCAAGCCACAGTGTCAGGTCGTCGCGTGCCACGATCGCCATCGCCGGCCCGAACTGCTGGCGCAGCGCGAAGCCGAGGCGCGTGTAGAACCCGATCGCCGCGTCGACATCGTGCACGAGATAGCGCACCGAGGCCATGACATCCTCCCGTCAGCTCACCGCTTCCAGCACACGATCGCATACGTGCGCCATCTCGGTATCGCTGAGATATGGATGGATCGGCAACGCGAGGATGCGGTCCGCGAGATCCTCCGATACCGGCAGACCGGTGCCGTCATGGTGGTCGCGATAGGCCGGTTGCAGATGCAGTGGGCGCGGGTAATAGATCGCGGTCGGCACCCCGTCCGCGCGCAGTGACGCCTGCACGTGCTGGCGCGTCGCCCCGTCGGGCAGCAGGATGGCGTAGATCGCCCAGGCGCTGGTGCTGTCCGGCACGCGGGCCGGTGTCACCACCGCGTTGCCAAGCCGCGAATCATAATAGCGCGCGACGCGTTCACGGGCGGCCAGCTCGTCGCCGAACACCGTCAGCTTGGCGAGCAGCACGGCTGCCTGCAGCGAATCCAGGCGGCCGTTCATCCCGGTATGCAGCACCTCGTAGCGCGACGTGCCCTCGCCGTGCGTGCGCAGGCTGCGATACAGCGCCGCGCGTTCGTCGCTCTCGGTGAGCAGCGCGCCGCCGTCGCCATAGCCGCCCAACGGCTTCGACGGGAAGAAGCTGGTCGCCGTGGCATCCGCAGCCGCACCCAGCAATCTTCCATGCAGCGTGCAACCGAAGCTCTGCGCCAGGTCATCCAGCGTGAACAGGCCCTCGCGCTGCGCGATGATGGCGAGCGCCGGCCAGTCCGCCGGCTGGCCGAACAGGTCGACGCCGATCAGCGCCCGCGGCCGCAGCTTCCCGCCGCGCCGCACTTCGGCGATGCGGCGCTCCAGATGCGCCGGATCGATCTGGAACGTGCGCGGATCGACATCGACAAAAACCGGCGTCGCACCCAGCACCAGCGGCACCTCGGCCGTCGCGGTATAGGTGAACGCCGGCAGGAAGACGGCATCGCCTGGCCCGATGGCCTCCGCCATGAAGGCGATCTGAATCGCGTCGGTCCCGGAACTGACCGCCACGCAGTGCCTGGCGCCACAGAACCGCGCCAGCTCGGTTTCCAGTTCCGCCACCTCGGGACCCAGGATGAACTGGCAGTGCGCCAGCACGCCATCGAGCCGCCGGCGCAGTTCGACCGAAATGCGCGCCTGCTGCGCCTTCAGGTCGATGAACGGAATGGCGGTCATGGGCGGTTCACCACAGGCATCAGTCCTTCGCTGTTGTGTTCGAATTCCGGCACCAGGCGCCCGAGCAAGGTGAGTGCCAGCCGCGCCTGGCCGCCGCGGCAGGCGCCGGCTATCTCGTCGATCGCCCGTCCGACGATCGCCGGATCGGCGGTGCGCGGCGACGCCATCAGCAGGCCGGAGAAACCGGTCGGAACCGGCGGTTCCCTGCCGTGGAACAGCTCCTCGTGCAGCTTCTCGCCAGGACGCAGGCCGGTGAAGCGTATTTCCACGTCGCGCTCCGGCGTCAGTCCGGCCAGCCGGATCATTTGCTTGGCCAGATCGACGATCTTCACCGGCTTGCCCATGTCGAGCACGAAAATGCCACCCTCCTCGCCCGACGGCAGCGTGGCATCGCCCGCGCCGACCACGCTCGCCTGGAGCACCAGGCCCACCGCCTCGCGCACCGTCATGAAGTAGCGCTGCATATCGGGATGCGTGACGGTCAGCGGACCGCCGCGCTCCAACTGACGCTGGAACAGCGGCACCACCGACCCGGTGCTGCCCAGCACGTTGCCGAAGCGCACGGTGATGCAGCGCATACCGCGGCCGGAGGCGCGGGCGGCGATGTCCAGCGCCTGGCAGTACATCTCGGCCATCCGCTTCGACGCGCCCATCACCGAGGTCGGGTTCACCGCCTTGTCGGTCGAGATCAGCACCATCGCCACCGCGCCGACGCCGCGCGCCGCATCTGCGACATGGCGCGTCCCGGCGACGTTGGTCAGCAGTCCCTCCAGCGGGTTGGCCTCGACCATCGGCACGTGCTTCAGCGCCGCGGCGTGGAACACCAGTTCCGGCCGCCATTGTTCGAACACGTCGCGTACCCGCGGTTCGTCGCGGATGTCGGCCAGCAGCGACACGCGCGAAACGTGCGGGTGCCGCTCCGCCAGTTCGAGATCGATCAGCCAAAGCGCATATTCGCCGTTGTCGAGCAGGATCAGCCGCTCCGGGCCCAGGGCTGCGACCTGCCGCGCCAACTCGCTGCCGATGGTGCCGCCGGCGCCGGTGACGATCACCCGCCGACCCTGGATCAGTCGCGCCATGCCTTCGCGGTCGAGCGGCACCTGCGCGCGGTTCAGCAGGTCCTCGATCGCCATCGGCCGGAGTTCCAGCTCACGCGACCGCTCCGCCGTTCCTGCCGGGTCCAGCGCGGTCGGACGCGGGGCGCGCCGGACCCGCATCCCATGCCTCTCCGCCTGCTCCACCAGGACGGCGAGCGATTGGCCCGACAGGTCCGGCGTGGTGACCACCAGCGTATCCGGCAGCCTGTCCTCGTTTGCCAGCCGGTCCAGTACCGCGGCGGCATCCTGGATCGTGCCGAGGTAAGGACAGCCGTGGATCCGCCGCCCGGTCTGGCGAGAACCGGCCGCCAGCAGCCCTTCGACCTGCAACGACTGCCGCCGATCCCATGCCAGCGCACGCAGAAACAGGTCGATGTCCTCCGCGGCCCCGACCACCAGCGCGGTCGGTATGTCGGGACTGTAGCCACCGACGGAAGCGCCGCCGCGCCGATGCCGCCAGCGGCGATACATGACCCGCGGTCCGCCGAGCACCACCAGCAGGGTCAGTGCGTACACGATCGGGAAGGCGGGATTGCCGGATGCGGTGCCGGTCAGCGCGAGCACGAGGGTCAGCAGGGCGGCGCCGACCGCGCTGGACCAGGTCACGCCGAGCAGATCGTCGATTCCGGCAAACCGCCAGAATTGCCACGGCAGCCGGAACGGCAGTCCCGCCAGCAGCAGAGTCGCCGCACCCGCCGCCGGCAACCAGACCGGATGGAACCAATGGCCCGACGGGTCCGCCACCGCGCGGGCGATCGGAACCGCGAGCGCGGCCAGGGCACCGTCGATTGCGATGTTCAGAGCAACTCGCACGGGCGGGCGCGCATTCATGGCGGCCTCGTATAGCCTGACGGGTCGCGCTGCCCCAAATGCCGCCGGCGGATCGATTGCCTATCGCATTCCCTCGCGATTCACACGATACTCACGATTGCGTGGGGACACCGCCAGTGCGGCCCCTGCCTCCTCGCAACAGTCTTGCTCATACATACGGCCGGGACGGACCTGGCCGCGAAGGGAACGTACGTCATGCCATCGAATCGCCGCCTGACCCGCCGAACCGCGCTCAAGCTCGGCGCCGCAACGACCGTGCTGCCATTGGTGCATATCCGCACCGCCGGCGCGGCGGGAAAACTGAGCCTCGCGCTCTGGGATCACTGGGTGCCCACCGGCAATGCCGCCATGAAGAAGCTGGTGGATGCCTGGGCCGAGAAGAACAAAGTCGAGGTGGAACTCGATTTCCTCACCTCCGTCGGCAGCAAGATCAACATCACGATGGCGGCCGAGGCGCAGGCGAAGACCGGCCACGACGTGTTTGCGTTCGATTCGTGGACGGTGCAGCAGTACGGCGACAGCCTCGCGCCGATGGACGACGTGATGAAGTCGCTGATCGCGAAATACGGCAAGTTGGGGCACGCCTACGAGTATCTTGGCGTGTCCGACGGGCACTGGCTGGCAGTACCGGTCGGCTGGGGTTCCGCGCCGCTGACGCCATGCGGGCGCATCAGCCTGCTGAAGAAGTTCGCCAACATCGACGTGCAGGACTGGTATCCGGCGCACGAGGCATCGCCGGATGCCGCCAAGGACTGGACCTACGATACCCAGCTCAAGCTCGCCGAGGCGTCGTTCAAGGCCGGCTATCCGATCGGCTTCGGCTGCGGCTCCGGCAGCACCGACGCCAACCAGACCTGGGGCGCCACGTTCGGTGCGTTCGGTGCCGATCTGGTCGACGCCAAGGGCAACGTCACCGTCGAGTCAGACAACGTGATGGCGGCGATGGAGTACGCCGCGAAGATGGTGAAGTTCATGCCATCGGACGCGGTGAGCTGGGACGATGCGTCGAACAACCGCGCACTGATCTCCGGCAAGGCGTCGTTGATCTGGAATCCGCCGTCCGCCTGGGCGGTTGCCAAGCGCGATGCGCCGGACGTCGCGGCGGATTGCTGGACCTTCCCGAACCCGCTGGGCCCGAAGGGGCGGCTGGTGCCGCATCGGCCGTACTTCTGGGGCGTCTGGTCGTTCTCGAAAAACCAGAGCGCGGCAAAGGAGATCATCGAGTACCTGTCGCAGCGCGAGCAGGTGGAGTCACTGGCCGCGGCGGTGGCCGGCTACGACATTCCGCCCTTCGAATCGATGACCGACCTGAAGATCTGGAGTGAGGTCGAGCCGCCGAAGGGCACGATCTACAACTATCCGGTGCGGCCATGGCACCATGCGGAATACTACGTGCCAGGCTCATCGGCGTCGCCCGAGATCGCGGTGCAGATCTGGAACCGCAACATCCAGCCTGGGATGGTCGCGCGGCTGATGTCGGGACAGTCGATCAAGCAGTCGGTCGCCTGGGCGAAAGACGAGCTGGAGGGCTTCGTTCGCTGAGCGTGTGATGGTCCCGCCTCTCGCTTGTGCGCGAGGCGGGACTGCACGCCTGTCGCATTTCCCCCCTCGCGCCCTGGTCGGTTCTGGCTGATACTCTCCGGGTTGGTCCGACCAACGTTGCAACAACGACCGAAGTCAATTCGGGCGACAAGGGAGATCCGCGCAATGTCGAGTCCGCGCCGTGTGACGCGTCGCAATGCCTTGAAGCTTGGTGCGGCGGCAACCGCCCTGCCGCTGGTGCACATCCGCACCGCCGGCGCGGCCGGCAGCCTCAGCTTCGCGGTCTGGGACCACTGGGTCCCGACCGGTGATGTCGCCCTGAAAAAGCTGATCGATGCCTGGGCCGAGAAGAACAAGGTCGAGGTGCAGGTCGACTTCCTGGCCGCGAATCTCATCGTCACCAGGGCTGCCGAGGCGCAGGCCAGGTCCGGACACGACATCTACGCGTTCGACCAGTGGGCGGTGCAGCAGTACGCCGACAGCCTCGACCCGGTGGACGACGTCATGCAGCGGCTGATCGCCAAGTACGGCAAGCTCGGCCACGCCTACGAATATCTCGGCACGGTCGACAAGCACTGGATGGCGGTGCCGGTCGCCTGGGGTTCCGCACCCCTGCCGCCATGCGGCCGCATCAGCATGCTGAAGCAGTTCTGCGGCGTCGACGTGCAGGCCTGGTTCCCGGCACAGCCGGGTACGCCGGAGGCAAGCAAGGACTGGACCTACGATACCCAGCTCAAGATGGCGGAAGCCATGTTCAAGGCCGGATATCCGATCGGCTTCGGCTGCGGCCAGAACAGCACGGACGCCAATCAGACCTGGGGTGCCACCTTCGGCGCATTCGGCGCCGACCTGGTGAACGCCGAGGGCGAGATCACCATCGGGTCCGACAAGGTGATGGCGGCAATGGAATACTGCCAGAAGATGGTGAAGTTCATGCCGTCCGATGCGGTGCAGTGGGACGACGCCTCCAACAATCGCGCATTGATCTCCGGCAAGGCGGCGCTGATCTGGAACCCGCCCTCGGCCTGGGCAGTCGCCAAACGCGATGCACCGCAGGTGGCCGAGGATTGCTGGACCTTTCCCAATCCGCGCGGACCGGCGGGGCGGCTAGTGCCGCACCGGCCGTATTTCTGGGGGATCTGGAAGTTCGCCAGGAACAAGTCCGCAGCGAAGGAACTGATGGAGTACCTGTCGCAGCGCGAGCAGGTGGAGCAGCTGGCCGCCCCGGTCTCGGGCTATGACATCCCGCCGTTCCAATCCATGACCGACCTCAGCATCTGGAGCGACGTCGAGCCGCCGAAGGGCACAATCTTCAACTATCCGGTGCGACCGTGGCACGACGCGGACTACTATGTTCCTGGTTCCTCTGCCCCTCCCGAGATCGCGGTGCAGATCTGGAACCGTTATCTGGTGCCGGGCATGGTGGGCCGACTGCTGACCGGGCAGTCGATCAAGGAGGCGCTCGCCTGGGGCAAGCAGGAGCTGGAAGGCTTCACGCGCTGAGACCTGCCGACAGGCGGACGCTGGCCAGCGACTGCTGATCGCTGTTATCGGGCTCCTTCCGTGTGAGGAGCCCGCATGACCCTTGCCGCCGTGCTTCGCCATCTCGCCTTTGCCATCGGGTTGGCAATGCTGTCAGCCGCCGTGGTGCGCGGGATGATCGCCGTGCGCGTGCTGGATCGCCCGGACCCGCGCAAGGCGCACACGCAGGCCACACCCAAGGGCGGCGGCGTCGGGGTCGTGGCGGCGTTCCTGGTCGGCATTGGCGTGCTCTATCGCTTCGCCGAGTTCGCCCGGTTGGCGGATCCCTACTTCATCGGTGTCATCGAGGCCTCGGTTGCGATCGCCGTGGTGGCCTTCCTGGACGACATGTACGACTGGAAATTCACCGTGAAGCTGGCGGCCCAGGTGATGGCGGCTGTCGTCGCCGTGGCCAGCGGCATCTACGTCGTGGACTACCGGGTGCCATATGTCGGGCCGCTCTATATCGGCTGGCTGGCGCCCCCGGTGACCGTGCTGTGGCTGCTGTTCGCCACCAATGCGATGAACTTCATCGACGGGCTGAACGGTCTGGCCGGCGGCGTGGCGCTGATCGCGGCGGGCTTCCTCTCCGCCATCGCCGTGGCGCACGGTGGCTGGTTCGCCTATTTCGCGGCGCTGCTGCTGGCCGCGGGCCTTGCCGGCTTCCTGCCGTTCAACTTTCCCCGCGCGCGCATCTTCATGGGCGATGTCGGCAGCCAGTTCTGCGGCTTCATCCTCGCCATCCTGGCCGTGGTGGCAAGCCGGCTGGACAATGTCGAGCTGTCCTTCCTGATCGTGCCGCTCTTGCTGTCGGGCGTACTGTTCGACGTTGCCTTTACCCTGGTCCGCCGGGCGTTGGCCGGCGAGCGGCTGACCGAGCCGCATCGCGGCCATCTGTACCAGGTGGCGCAGCGCTCCGGCCTGCCGGCGGTAGCGGTCACGCTGATGCACTGGGGCTTCGCCGGGTTCGGCGGGATCTGCGCGCTGCTGTTCCTGGCCGCGCCGACGCCGATCAAGCCGTTCGTTCCGCTGCTGACGCTGCCGCCGCAACTCTGCTGGCTTGGCATTGTGGCACATCGCGCGCGGCGGGGGGGCGTCGCGCGCTGGGGATGACCCCGACCCTTCGGAACTGCCCGGGGGTCGGGGGGGCTTCAGGCGGTCGCGGCGCGCCGGCTCGAGGTCTCGCTGGCGGCCGTATGTGGCGCCTTCTTTGCCACAGTCGCGGCTTCGCCCATGATCGTCCGCAGGTCGCGCAGGAAGGCGGCGCCCTTCAGCGTGCGCTGCACCAGGATGCTGCGGCGATCCAGCGGGTCCACCTTGCGTCGCGCCAGGTCGAGCTCGCCCAGCCGATCGAGCGCGCGGGTGATTGCGGGCTTCGAAACGTTGAGGTCCGCCGCCAGGCCGCGCACCGTGTGCCCGCCGTCGCGAAGGTAGCAGGTCAGGAAAACGCCAAGCTGGCGTGCCGACAGATCGGCGCCATCGCGCCTGACCAGGGAAACAATGGTCTCGCGGAGAATACCGACCATATGGTCGGCTGAAGGACTGGCAGCCATGGTGGTTCCTTTCAAGGTCCCGGACAGGTTCAGTTTGTTCGTGCGAAGCATGGGGCACCCAACAGTGCCGACGCGGGATCGATCCTAGCGTCGTTCCATTCCACGAGCGAAGCCTTTTTCGTATCGCTCGCGGAGACGTTACCGAGGCTGTTCAATCCGGTTAAGAACCATCCGCCTGCGCCGCCACGGCAGCGAACATCGCGCGCATTCCGTAAGCCTCGCCTCCCTCCGGGCGCCCAGGCGACGATTGATCGTTCCACGCATACAGATCCAGATGCGCCCATGCGGTGCCCGGGGTAACAAATCGCTGTAGGAATAATGCCGCGGTGATCGCCCCGGCATGCGGCTTCGACGATACGTTGTTGAAATCGGCGACCGGACTGTCCAGCCAGCGGTCGTACGGCGCCCAGAGCGGCAAACGCCATAGCGGGTCGTGCTGCTTGTGGCCGGCGCGCAGCAGGGTTGCTGCCCAGTCATCGTCGTTGCAGAACATCGCCGGCAGGTCGGGGCCGAGCGCGACCCGTGCCGCGCCGGTCAGCGTGGCACAATCGACCAGCAGGGAAGGCTGCTCGTCGCACGCGTCCGCCAGCAGGTCGCACAGCACCAGCCGTCCTTCGGCGTCGGTGTTGCCGACCTCCACCGTCACGCCTTTTCGCGTGCGGATCACGTCGAGCGGTCGCATGGCCGTACCGGAGACGGAATTCTCCACGCAGCCGATCCGCACCACGAGCCGCACCGGAAGGTCGGCCGCCATGATCATCCTGGCCAGACCCAGCACGGTGGCGGCGCCGCCCATGTCCTTTTTCATCCGCAGCATGCCGCTCGATGGCTTGAGGTCGTAGCCGCCGGTGTCGAAACAGACGCCCTTGCCGCACAGCGAAATGAACGGTGCATCGGCGTGCGCGGCACTGCCCGACCAGCGGAGGATCGCCACCTGTGCCGGGCGTGCCGACCCGCGGCCGACGGCGGCGACGGTCGGGTAGGCCTCGGCCAGCGCGTCGCCCGCGACGATATCGGTGGCGGCGCCGAAGCGCTTGCCGAGCGAGACGGCGAACGCGGCGAGTTCCACCGGGCCGAGCAGATTGGCCGGTGTATTCACCAGGTCGCGCACCATCCAGGTGGCGGCGGCCGCGGAGCGGGTTGTTGCCTGTCCCTCGGGCGCCAGCAGCCGCGCCGGCCCACGCTTGGCTGCCTTCAACGCGCCATACCGATACGCGCCGAGACAGTAGCCAAGGGTGGCCGTGGCGGAATCATAATCGCCTGGTCGCAGGCACCATGGCATTCCTTCCGGCAAACGGAACGCCAGACCGCCGAACGCGGCGGGCGAGGTATCCTCGCCGAGACCGAGCACCGCGCCGACCACGCCTTCGTCGCCGGGCAGAAACAACAGCTCCTGCGCGGCTGCAGTAAAATCGAGGTGACGCAGGAAGCGGGATTGCGCTGCGGGCAGGCCGTCAAGGAATGCAGCGAGCCCGGAGGGACGCACCGCGAAAAGCGGCCGTGTCGCTTCCGCTGTTTCGACCAGGCATTCCAGCGTTTGGTCCAGCATTGCTCCCCCTCTCCGCGTGGCGCAGCGGTCCGGCGTGATGGGTTTCGCTGCGCTCTACCCATCCTACGAGCACCACGGCGCCTGTACTTTGGGTGCCTGTACTTTGTAGGATGGGTTGAGCGCAGCGAAACCCATCATCGTCAAGACCGCCCTAGCCCAGCGACGATCCAAGCAGCAACGTGACGCGTCGGGCAAATTGCGCCGGATCGCGCGGCAGGTCACCTTCCTGCACCCGCGCGAGATCGAGCAGCGTGCCGGCGGCATCGGCGATCAGCGTCTCGTCCTCCAGCCGTCCCGTGAGTGCTTCGATCAGCTTGTGGTGCGGATTGACTTCCAGCACCGGTGCCGCCGGCAGCATGGCACGGCCGGCACGGCGCAACAGGCGCTGCATCTGCAGATCGGGTCCCCTGTCACCGGCGGCCAGCACCACAGCGCTGTCGGTCAGCCGGCCGGTCGAGCGCACATCGGCCACCTCGTCGCCCAACGCCTGCTTCAGCGCCGCCAGCAGCGGCGAGATGTCCGGCAGGTCTGCATCCTTATCCGGCTCGGCCGACGCCTGGGTGACGCTCTTCAGATGCTTTCCCTCGAAACTATCCAGCCGCTCGGGCCAGAACGCATCGATCGGATCCGAGAGCAGCAGCACCTCGATGCCCTTGGCGCGGAACCCCTCCAGCTGCGGCGAGGCGCGCAGCGCATCCGGGGTATCGCCGGCCAGGTACCAGATCGTGTCCTGCCCCTCCTGCATCCGCGTGAGATAGTCCGGCAGCGAGGTCCAGCCTTCCTGCGAGGAAGAACGGAACCGCAGCAGCGGGGCGATCTCGGCGCGGTGCTCGGCGTCCTCCCAGGCGCCCTCCTTCAGCACAGCGCCGAAGTTGTCCCAGAACTTGCCGTAGTCATCTGCATCTTTCGCGCGGTTCTTCAGTTCCGACAGCACGCGCCCGATCAGCGCCTTGCGGATCCGGCCGAGCACCGGCGTCGTCTGCAGCATCTCGCGCGATACGTTCAGCGGCAGATCCTCGGTGTCCACCACGCCCTGCACGAAGCGCAGCCAGGACGGCAACAGCTCGGCCTTGTCGGTGATGAACATCCGCCGCACGTGCAGCTTCACGTGCGAGTCCCGATCGCCCTCGAACGGTTCGAACGGCTTCATGCCGGGCAGGAACAGCAGCGCATGGAACTCGAGCATGCCCTCGGCGCGCCAGTGCAGCGTGGCCCAGGGCGTGTCGAACAGATGACCGAGGTGCCGATAGAATTCGTTGTACGACTGTTCGGAGATCTCCGTCCGCGGCTTGCGCCACAGTGCGGTTCCCTCGTTGGCCGGCAGGTCCTTGCCGTCGCGGGCGATGGTGATCGGCAGCGTGATGTGGTCGGCCCATTTGCGCACGATCGCCTCGAGCCGGATCGGATCGAGGTACTCATCGGCATCCGTCTTGACATGCAGCACGACGTCGGTGCCGGCAGTCTCACGCGACGCCGCCGCGATGGTGAACTGGCCGCCGCCGTCCGACGCCCAGGTGAACGCTTCTTCCGATCCCGCCTTTCGCGAGGTCACCTCGACCCGGTCGGCGACCATGAAGGCAGAGTAAAAACCGACACCGAACTGGCCGATCAGGCTGGGCCGCTCCTCGGGCTTGGCCGATGCGAGCGCCGCGCCGAACGCGCGGGTGCCGGAGCGGGCGATGGTGCCAAGGTTGTCGATCAGCTCCTGCCGTGCCATGCCGATGCCGTCGTCGGCGATCAGCAGGGTGCGCGCACTCTTGTCGGGCACGATGCGGACCTTCGCCTCGGCGGGCGGCGCGAGCGCGGCATCGGTCAGCGCCTCGAACCGACGCCGGTCCATCGCATCGGCGGCATTCGCCACCAGCTCACGGAGAAAAATCTCCCGCTCGGAATAGAGCGAGTGCACCACCAGATCGAGCAGCCGCCCGACCTCCGCGCCGAAATCGTGCTTTTCCGCCACCACATCGTTCATCGCCGGCCCTCCTTACGGGCCGCGATATGCGTCACATGGTGGGCTCTTTCAATGCGTGGGCGGAGCGGCATCGCCTCGTCGAGGTTGCTCCTATCGCGACCCGGCCAACTGGGTGCAGGGGCCGCCGTTGACCCGCCTTGCGTCCTCGCCCGCGCGCATCAGCCGGGGATACTGTCCGGCGGCCAGCGCGTCCAGGCTGGATGCGGGAAGGTGCAGCTCGGCCGCGTAATGCCACGAATACGCCAAGGTATCCTCGATGAACGCCCTGGTGTTCCCGTTGGGAATCGCCTCGATGAACATCAGGGGATCGCTCCCGCCTTGCACCGTGTCGACCCATTTCCGCAGCCCGCCCTGACCCTGGCCATAGCCGGCCAGCAGCCGGATCAGGTTGCCGTTGATCGCATCGTCATCCGCCAACGCCAGGATCAGCTGTTGGCCGACCGCGAGGTTGACCTGCGGATCCTGCAAACGGTTCGCCTGGCCCCCGGCTACCGCATGCGCAGTGCGGGGCATGATCTGCATCAGACCGCGGGCGCCGTTGCTTGAAACCGCCCCCGCGTGGAAGTTCGATTCGTGGCGGACCAGCGCATAGACCAGTGTCGGATCGACCAGAAATCCACTTGCCGGCCGCAGCCGTACCAGGTTCGCCCCGTCCGGACGCGGCACCCCGTACTGCTCGATCTCGGCGGCCAGCTGGGTGAAGCCCACCGCGCGCGCGGCCAGGACGATCGAGCGGTCGAACGCGCCGTCCTGCCCGGTATCCGTCCAAAGCGCGCGCAGTTCCGCCTCGGCGAGGCGCTTTTCGCCCACCTGCAACAGCGCGAAGGCGCGCCGTCCCTGCGGCGTCGCCAGCAGGGCGTCCATGTCGGCATTGCCGAGCGTATCGCTTGGCAGGCAGGCGACGCCTGGACCAAGCGCGCGCCGAGCGATCAGGCTGTAAAATGAGTCGCCCTCCAGCGAGGCGCGGCGCATCCACACGGCGAAGTCCCCGCGGTCGCCGCCGCGCTCCGCGACCCGGCCGACCCAGAACGCCGCCGCCGCGCGCAGTGCCGGTGTTATTCCCGCGCGATAGGCGCCTTCGAACAGTGTGGAGGCATCGTTCTGGCCAAGCCGCACGGCGGCCAGGCCACCGACAAACTGTGCCTCGGCGTCGGCCGGGCGCATCCGGGCGGCGGCAACCGCCTCGGCGTCGCGGTTCTGCAGGAACAGCGATCGCGGGGCGGCCCAGGTGCGCCTCGCCGTTCGGCGCGGCCCGGGCAGCGGATCGGCCTCCGGGGGGGCCGTTACCGTCGGTGCCAGGCGCTCCAGCAGTCCGCGGATGACCGGCGCCTCCGCCTGATCACCGAACCGAGTCAACCAGGTGGCGAGCTCCGCCGCGGTCGGCCGGCCGCGCAGGTAGCGATCCGCCAGAATGGCACCGAGCAGAACGTCGTTCTGCACCCGCGCGGTCTCGCGCGCGGCTTCGGCCTCGGAACCGGCGCCTTGCAGAGAGAATATTCTCCGCACCTGGGCCGCCTCGCTGGGGGAAAGCGGTTGCGGAAGTCCCACGCCTGCCGCGCCGCGCAGCCCCACGCGCGGCACCGCCAGTGCGGTCTGCTCGGTCGTCTCGCCCGGTCCCTGCGCCTGAGCAACAGAATAATTCCCCACCGCTGCAAGAACAACGGCGAGCATCCCGACCCAGGACGCCAGAGCACAGGTCTGTCGTGACCCTCGCCCTCGCATTCATTCGAAATACACACTCATACCCGGGCTGGCAACACTGGCCGATAATCAAGTCCGGGCGAGGCCAGTGGCCAGCAGATTGCATGCGCGCGTCGGTTGCGCCTCAACGTGGTCGATCGGTGGCAAACAGATTATTGAGAATTACTTACCCAATACTCAAGCGGCCGAACTGTCTTGCGCAACGACTTTGCCGCGTCAGTCAAAGGTTGACCTGGCGAGTAACGCGACCGCACATCCATGCATGCGCCTGCGCCGCCTGTCGCTCACCGATTTCCGTAGCTATCCCACGCTGACCTGGCGGCCGATCGGGCGGATCAGCGTGCTGTTCGGGCCGAACGGCAGCGGCAAGTCCAACCTGCTGGAGGCGGTCTCGCTGCTGATGCCGGGCAGGGGCATGCGGGGAGCGCGTACCGGCGACCTGCCACGTCGCGGCGGCCCCGGCGGGTGGGCGGTTGCCGGACGGTTTGCAACGGTGGGTGGGGAGGTGGACATCGGTACCGGCAGTGCGCCGGATGGCCCGCCCGAGCGCCGGGTGTTCCGCCTCGATGGCGCCGCACCGCGCAGCCAGGCGGAGATCGCCGCGCGTGTGGCGGCGGTATGGCTCACACCGCAAATGGATCGGCTGTTCCAGGAGGGCGCATCCGGACGCCGTCGCTTCCTGGACCGGCTGGTGTGGGCGCTCGAACCCGGCCACGCGCGCGAGGTCGCAGCGCACGATGCCGCTATGGCGCAGCGCAACCGGCTGCTGGGGGATCGCCGACCCGATCCGGGGTGGCTTGCCGGGCTGGAGGACGCGATGGCGCGTCATGCTGTGGCGACCACCGCGGCGCGCATGGCGCTGGTGGCGCGAATGAACGCTGTCGCGCCGTTTCCTGGCTTTCCCGCCGCGCTCATGAGCCTGGGATGCGAGATCGCCGACCGGCTTGCGGCGGCGCCGGCACTGGCCGTCGAGGACTGGCTGCGCGCCAGCCTTGCCGCGGCACGCGTCCGCGATGCAGCAGCGGGATCAACCGCCATCGGCGCGCACCGAACCGATATGGTGCTCGCCGATGCCGTGACCGGCACACCGGCCGCGCTCGCTTCGACCGGCGAGCAGAAAGCGCTGTTGATCGGCGTCATCCTCCGCCATGCCGCGCTGATCGCCGAGGCGCGCGGCTTCGCGCCGATGCTGCTGCTGGACGAGCCGGCGGTGCATCTCGATCCGGAGCGGCGCGCGGCGCTGTTCGCGGCGCTGCTGCGGCTGCCGGCGCAGACGCTGATCACCGGCACCGACGCGGAGGCGTTTCTGCCGCTCGCCGGACACGCCGAGGGGCTCCGTGTGCGCGGTGGAGAATTGCTGCCGGATCAGCGTTTTCCACAGATAGATTCGGCCGCGACCCCTGTGCCGGACGCGCCGTAGCAGCTATATAGCTACAGTACCCCAACAGCTCCCCGGAGTCGTCCGTCGGCATGTCCGAAGACACCGCGCCGCAACCTGATTCTGACGCCTATGATGCCGCATCCATTTCGGTCCTGCGGGGCCTCGATGCGGTGCGGCGCCGCCCCGGCATGTATATCGGCGACACCGATGACGGCTCGGGTCTGCATCATATGGCGTTCGAGATCATCGACAACGCCGTCGATGAGGCGCAGGCAGGTTTCGCCACGCGCGTCGAGCTGGTGCTGAACGGTGACGGCAGCGTCACGGTGAGCGACGACGGACGAGGGATTCCCGTCGACATCCACCTCGAGGAGGGGATTTCCGCGGCCGAGGTCGTACTGACGCGACTGCACGCCGGCGGGAAGTTCAACCAGAACTCATACAAGGTGTCCGGCGGCCTGCACGGCGTGGGCGCGGCTGTGGTGAACGCGCTCTCCGAGTGGATGGAGGTGCGCATCTGGCGGCATGGCGTCGAGCATCTGATCCGGTTTCGCAATGGTGACGCCGAGGCGCCGCTCGCCGTGGTCGGGTCCGGCACGCACCGCAATGGCACCGAGGTGACGTTCAAGCCAAGTCCGGCGACCTTCACCCATATCGAATTCGACTTCGCCCTGCTGGAGCGGCGGCTGCGCGAGCTGGCGTTCCTCAATTCCGGCGTGACCATCGTGCTGCGCGACGAACGCCACGCGCCGGCGGCCGAGAGTGTGATGCGCTACGACGGCGGCCTGGTGGCCTTCGTCGAGTGGCTGGACCGCGGCAAGACCGCGGTGTTCACCCCGCCGATCAACCTGCGGGCCGCCGATGACGCGCTTGGCATCCGGGTGGAGTTCGCGCTGTCGTGGAACGACAGCTTCCACGAGACGATGTTGTGCTTCACCAACAACATTCACCAGCGCGACGGCGGTACCCATCTGGCCGGCTTCCGCCAGGCGCTCACCCGCGTGGTGACGAAATACGCCGAGGGGATGGGCAAGAAGGAAGGATTGCAGCTGGTCGGCGAGGACATGCGTGAGGGCATGACCGCGGTGCTGTCGGTGAAGGTGCCGGATCCGAAGTTCTCCTCGCAGACCAAGGACAAGCTGGTGTCGTCCGAGGTGCAGCCGGTGGTGCAGGCGGCCACCGCCGACGCCATCGCCCATTGGTTCGAGACCCATCCGAAGGAGGCGAAAGCCGTCGTCCAGAAGGTGATGGACGCCGCCGCGGCGCGCGAGGCTGCCCGCAAGGCGCGCGAGCTGACGCGGCGGAAAGGCGTGCTGGATATATCGACGCTGCCCGGCAAGCTCGCCGACTGCCAGGAACGCGATCCGGCCAAGTGCGAGATTTTCATCGTTGAGGGCGACAGCGCCGGCGGCTCGGCGAAGCAGGGACGCGACCGCAAGAACCAGGCGATCCTGCCGCTGAAGGGCAAGATCCTGAACGTCGAGCGGGCGCGCTTCGACCGGATGTTGGGCAGCCAGGAGATCGGCACGCTGATCACCGCGCTGGGCACCGGAATCGGCCACGGCGAGCCGGAGCAGGGCGGGTTCGACGCGGCCAAGCTGCGCTACCACCGCATCGTGATCATGACGGACGCCGATGTCGACGGCTCGCACATCCGTACACTGCTGCTCACCTTCTTCTTCCGCCAGATGCCGGACCTGATCGAGCGCGGCCACCTGTACATCGCTCAACCGCCGCTGTACCGTGCCAAGCGCGGCAACGATGAGCGATACCTGAAGGATGATGATTCGCTGGAGGCGTTCCTGCTGGACAAGGCACTGGCGGACGCCCGGCTCACCTATGCCGACGGCACTGCGTTCGAGAACGAGGAGCTGCGCGAGCATGTGCGCTGGCTCCGTTACGTCGCGGCGCTGCTGCGCCGGCTGTCGGTGACCGCGCCGGTCGCCTATCTCGAACAGGTCGCAATCGCCGGTGCGCTGAGTGCCGATCCGTCTCGCGCCATTGCCGCGGCACCGGTGCTGGCAGGTCGCCTGAATGCGGTTTCGCTGCCGACCGAGCAGGGCTGGGTGGTCAGCGCCGACGGCGGCCTGGCCATGTCCCGCATGGTGCGGGGTGTGGCGGAACGCTACACGCTCGATCCCGCCTCGCTGCGCAGCGAAGATGCACGGCGCCTGGATGGCCTGGCAGAGGAGCTGAGCCGCCGGTTCGCCCAGCCGGCCAGGTTAAAGCTGGATGCGCTGGAGGTAGCGGTGCCGGGGCCGGCGACCGCGTTCGACCGCATCATCGCGCACGGGCGGCGAGGTTTGACGGTGCAGCGGTTCAAGGGGCTGGGCGAAATGAACCCCGATCAGCTGTGGCACACCACGCTCGATCCGGCGGTGCGGACGCTGCTGCAGGTAAAGGTGGGCGACAGCGAGGATGCGGCCCAGGTGTTTTCCACGCTGATGGGCGACGTGGTGGAGCCGCGGCGGGACTTCATCGTGGGGAATGCGCTGAAGGTGGCGAACCTGGACGTGTGAGGCACGGTGGAACGATGGGTTTCGCTGCGCTCTACCCATCCTACGTAGTGCACCTGGATGGCAATCCGTAGGATGGGTAGAGCGCTTGGCGAAACCCATCGCGCCGCCAAAGCCCCCTTTACTTGACCTTAAGCCGCCTGGCGTCTGATGGCGGCATGTCAGCCGTGACCGACCGCCTCGAAGCGCTGGTGCGTGCCAGCGTCCGTGTGGAGATCGATGACCTCCGCCGCTTCGTCGATCGCCGCATCGCCGAGCTGAGCATGGAAATCCACGCCACAGTGCAGTTGGTCGATTTCAGCGAGACCAACCTGTCCGCGAAGCTGGCGAGCATCCACGAGCAGATCGCCCACGTCGTCGCCCCGCCGGCGGTGGCGGCACACAACAGCGGTGTCGAACTCGAGGCGGTGGTGCAGGCCACCGAGCACGCCGCCAACCAGATCATGGAAGCAGCGGAGGCCATCGGCACCTGGCTACAGGCGGGTGGCGATCCCGCCGCGCTGCCGGCGGTTACGCGGCAGGTCAACGCGATCTTCGAGGCGTGCACCTTCCAGGATCTCACCGGCCAGCGGATCCGCCGTGCGATCGAGCACCTCCAACAGGTCGAAACCATGCTGTCCGGCATGATGTATGATGCGCCGGCCGAGCAGCACGATACGCCGGCCGAACAACACGATGCGCCCGCCGCGTCCGACCTCGCGCAGACCGACATCGACAGCCTGTTCGCGTGAGCGAACGCCGGCAATCTCGGTGACCAGCTTGCTGCGCACCGCTGCGGCGAATTCCTCGTAGCTCTTTACCGCTATCACGAATGCGCCGGGGCCGCCGATCACGCTCTGCCGATAGTAGCGGTCCAGTTCCGGCTCCAGCGTCAGGATCGGCAGGCCATTGACGGTCACGCCCGCCTGCACCGCGGCGTCGCGCGCGTCCTCGGCCGGTCGGCCACGATTGTTCGCTCCGTCCCCCGACACATCGACGACCTGCCGCTGTCCGCGGTACGGCGAATGCTCCAGCATCCCCATGGCATAGTCGATCGCGCCGCTGATCGAGGTGCCGCCGCCGAATAGCGCCCGCGGCGCACCCTGGATCGCCGCGGCGAAGTGCTCGGCCGCCACCGCATCGTCGATCAAGGTCCAGTCCACCGCGACGACGTGCAACGCCGGCCCGGTCCACTGCACCATCGCCACCGCGATCGAGCCGGTCGAGGTCGAACGGATCGCTTGCAGTACCGCGGCACTGCGAAATGCCGCGGCGTAGCCTTCGCGCTGCAGCTCGAACCGGTCCTGGCTGACGCTGCCCGATACATCGACCGCGAGCACGAGCTGCACAGCGACAGGCGTGGCCGCAAATACACGATCCGACATCAGGGCGATGGCGAGCCAGCAAAACAGCCAGCATCTGATCGGGGATCCGGCCAACATGTCCCTCTTTACCCACATGCGTTAGGCTCTGCCGAGGTTGCCCGCCACTCGGAGGTGATTATCGCAAAGGAGCTGCCGGCCGTGGAGTCGGGCTCGGCCACCTTGTCGGCTGATGCCCAGGCCATTCTGGAAAGCATGGGGGACGCCTTCTACGCGCTCGATGACGCGTGGCGAATTGTCTATGCCAACCGGCGGGCGCTGGCATTCTGGGGCACCACCGCAACGGAGGTCATCGGCCAGGTCATCTGGCAGCGGTTTCCGCAAATGGTCGGGACGCTGAACGAGCAAGTGCTGCGCCGAGTGCGCGACGAACAGCGGATGATCACGTTCGAGGCGCCGTCGCCGACCATGGGGGTCTGGGTCTCGGTGAATGTCGGCCCATCGGGCGATGGTGTCACGGTCTACTGGCGCGACATCAGCGAACGGATCGCGGCCGAGAACGCGCTGCGCAGCTTCGCCGAGAAGCTTGAGCGCGAAGTCGCCGAACGCACCCGTGCATTGAGCGAGGTAGTGGAAGAATTGCGCCGGTCACGCGCTCGCTACGGCGCCGTCTTCGAGAACTCGCCGGTCGATCTTGTCTTCATGTCCGTTCAGCCGGATGGCCGGATCGTCTGCGAGGAGGCCAATCCCGCCTGGGAGCGCCACTCGGGCTATCCGCGGGCGTTCGTCGTCGGCAGGTCGCTGGAGGAAGTCCTGCCGCCCGAACAGGCAGAATTCGCCGCCATGCAATACCGCCGTGCGATCGAGTCGCGGCAGCCGGTCGAGTACCGAGTACACCGCGCAGTTTCCGGTGGGCGAAGTATCGCGCCGTTCCTTCCTGGTCCCACTGCCTGGAGACAGCGGCGATATCGAGCACGTGCTGCTGACCTCCATCGATCTGACCGAGATGCGGCGGGTCGAGGCGCAACTGCGCCAGGCGCAGAAGATGGAGGCGATCGGGCAGCTCACCGGCGGGGTCGCGCACGACTTCAACAATCTGCTCACCGCCGTGATCGGCAATCTGGAACTGCTGCAGGCACGGCTGACCGACCAGCGGCTGCTTGCTCTGGTCGACGCCGCGATGCGATCCGCGATGCGTGGCGGTCAGCTCACCCAGCAACTGCTGGCCTATGCACGCCGCCAGAACCTGTCGCCGCGACCGGTGGACGTGAACGCCGTCATCATCGGAATGGGCGAACTGCTGCAACGTAGTCTCGGCGGCCTGGTCCAGGTGGAGACCGATCTGGCGGCGGATCTGTGGCTGGCGACGAGTGATCCGACGCAGCTTGAGCTTGTCGTGCTCAACCTTGCCATCAACTCCAGGGACGCGATGCCGAATGGCGGTCTGTTGCGTATCGTGACCGCCAACGTGCAGGAGCACGATGCCGCTCGGTTGATCGAACTCGATCCGGGCGATTACGTGCGGATCGCGGTGATCGATACCGGCGCGGGCATGACCCGCGACGTTCTGCAGCACGCGTTCGAGCCATTCTTCACCACCAAGGAGATCGGCAAGGGCAGCGGGCTGGGGCTCGCGCAGGTCTACGGCGTGGCAACACAGTTCGGCGGCACGGTTCGGCTCAGCAGCGATCCTGGCACCGGCACGACGGTGGAGGTCTTCCTGCCGCGCGCACTGGCGTCGCAGGAAAGCATCGCACCGCCTGGGTCCCATGCGGCCGATATGGTCAGTGGCGGCGGCACGGTTCTGGTGGTGGACGACGATCCCGATGTCCGTGAAATCGTGGCCATTTTCCTGCGCGAGGCGGGCTATACGGTCAAGGAGGCCGGCAACGGACCCCAGGCACACGACATTCTGGCGGCCGGCCGGATCTCGCTCGCATTGGTCGATTATGCGATGCCGATGATGTCAGGCTACGAATTTGTGCGACTGGCACGCACGATCCAGCCCGATCTGCCCGTGATCTATGTGACCGGCGCCGGCGATGCGCTGGGACCGGGCAAGGTGCCGTTGAGCGATCCGATCGTGATGAAGCCCTATTCGCGCGCAGCCCTGCTCAAAATCGTGCGCGAGCTGGCGTTGCCCAACGTTGCCGCACAGCCGAAGGCCTAAATGGCCAGTCTGCCCTGCCGTTCCGGGCGATCAGCGGTCGCTCCCACCTCGCCATCGGCGAAGCGCAGCCTGAGCCGCGCGCCGGGCGCTACTTTGGCCGCACTGGTCAGCGGATGCCCGGCGGCATCCGATACGACCGCATAGCCACGTTGCAGCACCGCCAGCGGAGACACCGATTCCAGCCGTGCCGCCGTGCCGTCCAGCCTCGCCCGGGTCTCGCGCAGCAACGCGTGCAGCGGCGCATCGGACAGCCGCCCGAGTGTGCGGCCGGCGCGTCCATGGATGCCGGCCACCGCGTGGCGCAGGCCGGCGCCCAGCTTCTGGCCGCACAGGTCGAGCGACGCATGCCGCCGCGCCACAAAGTTCGGCAGCGCGACGATGAGGCGGACGCCTCGCTCCCGCACTCGCTCGCGGCAACTCATCAGCATAGCGGGCAGGTCGGGCAGCCGTCGCTCGATGGCGGTCAGTGCGGCGCGCCTTCGCTCCAGGAGATTGGGCAAGGACAGCGCCAGCCGCTCTCCGCGGTCGTCCAGCCGCTGCCGCGCGCCACCGAGCAGCGCCGGCAGGTCGGGGAGCCCACGCTCCGCGCGCGACAGCCGGAGGTGGCCCTCCTGCGCCAGACGGTTCAGCCCGCCGATCAGCCGCGCCGCCTTGTGCTCCAGATCGGCGATCAGGTCGGCGCGCGTCGGCACGGCAAGTTCCGCCGCAGCGGTGGGTGTCGGCGCACGGCGGTCGGAGGCGAAGTCGATCAGGGTGGTGTCGGTCTCGTGCCCCACCGCGGAGATCAGCGGAATGCGGCAGGCGGCGACGGCGCGGATGACGATCTCCTCGTTGAACGCCATCAGGTCTTCCAGGCTGCCGCCGCCACGCGCCACGATCAGCACGTCGGGGCGCGGCGTCACGCGCTCGAAGCCGGCAATGGCGGCGGCGATGCGTTCCGCGGCACCCTCGCCCTGTACCGGCACCGGCCACAGCAGGATCGTGCGAGGGAAACGTCGGGAAATCGTGGTGCGGATGTCCTGGATCACCGCGCCGCGCTCGCTGGTCACCACGCCGATCACCGCGGGCAGCACCGGCAATTTGCGCTTGCGGTCCGCGTCGAACAGGCCCTCGGCCGCCAGGCGCAGGCGCAGCATCTCGATGCGGGCGAGCAGGGCGCCGGCGCCGGCATACTCCATCCGCTCGGTGATCAACTGATACGACGATCGCTCGGCGTAGGCGGAGATGCGGCCGGTGGCGATCACCTCGACGCCGTTCTCCGGCACCATGCCGAGGCGGGGAACCGCGGACTTCCACACCACGCCGGCGATCTTGGCGCCCTCGTCCTTCAGCGAGAAATAGATGTGGCCCGACGGGTAGCGTTTCAGTTCGGTGATCTCGCCGCGCACCCGGACGCGGCCGAAGTTGCCTTCCAGCGTGCGCTTCACCGCCCCGGAGATTTCCGAGACGGTGTATTCGGGGACGTTGGAGACGAGCGGCGTGGGCGAGTCGTTCATCCAGGGAGCGTACGCGAAGGCCGCGCATTCGGCGAGCGAATGCCATCGCAATGAGCCGCGATTGCGCGTTCGGCCTCGGCAACGACGCGTTCCACGATCTCGCCCGCCGGTGGAATGTCGTGGATCAAGGCGCACGCTTCACCGACTATGACGGCAGCCACATCGAAGTCACCGCGTTCCCGTGCGGCGGTGTAGTCGCGAGCGACCTCCTCCGACCGAACCTCCAATTCAGCCTCACGACCTAGCCACCGCTCGGTGTGGCTATTGCGCAGAACGCGGCCGGTATATGGACCGGGCCAGCGATTGCGACGTGACAGATCGAACACGATCGAGCGGACGGTCTGTCCGCTGTTCGCCGCGACGATGCGCCGCTTGGCCTCCGGATGTCCCTCCGCCTCCTGCGAGGCGTAGAAGCGCGTTCCCATCAATACGCCTTCAGCGCCGAACATCATGGCAGCGGCGAGGCCGCGACCGTCGGCAATTCCTCCCGCGGCGACCACGGGCGTCCTTGGGCAAGCATCCACAACCTGCGGCAGCAGCAGCAGGAGCGGTTCCGATTGGCCGTGTCCTCCGGCCTCGGTGCCTTGCGCAACGATGACGTCGGCCCCTGCCTCCACCGCCTCCTGGGCCTGTGCCACCGTCTGCACCTGACAGATCAGCCGTGCGCCGGCCGAGTGTATGGCATGCGCAAAGGGACGCGGATCGCCGAACGAAAGCATGATGGCGGCCGGCTGGTGGGTGAGAGCAGCATCCAGCAGCTCCGGGCGCTTTGCCAGGCTCCATGTGATGAAGCCACAGCCGATATGGACATTGCCGGCCCGTGACCATTCCCGCGCGATCCAGTCGCCGTCGCCGTATCCACCGCCCAGCATGCCGAGGCCGCCCGCCTGGCTGACTGCCGCGGCAAGTCTGCCGCCGGACACCACGTCCATGGGCGCGAGCAGGATCGGATGCTCGATCCCAAGTACGTCGGTCAGGCGGTTGCGTATGGCCATCGCTGCGGTCTCCGTCGAGTCGCTATAATCGTCTGCCGCGCCGGAAGCCGGCGCATGGCGTGGCAGCCAATGAACCATCTGGGGATTCATCGATGCAATGCAAAACCGGAGCGGAGCATATCAGCTCGCTGAAGGACGGCCGGACCGTCTACATCGATGGCGCATTGGTTGATGATGTCACCACCCATCCGGCGTTTCGCAATGCCGTGGCGTCCGCCGCGTCGCTCTATGACTACCAGTCTGAACATCTGGACCTGATGACATTCTTGCCCGATGGCGCCGCGCGGCGTGTGAACCGAAGCTGGCAGATGCCGCGGAGTTACGCCGATCTGGTACAGCGCCGCAAAGCCCTACAGGCCTGGGCGCAGCAAAGCTACGGGTTCATGGGCCGCTCGCCCGATCATGTGGCGTCCGCGGTCATCGGCCAGCGCATGGGCATCGAGGTGTTTCAGAAGCATGGACCGGCGCGTGCTGCGGCGCTGGTCGATTACGTGGAGTATGCCACCAGGAACGACCTGTTCCTGACCTATGTGATCGTCAATCCGCAGGCCGACCGTTCCAAGAGCTGGGGTGATCAGGACGAAGAGCTGGTCGCGCAGATCGTCGACGAGGACGCGGCGGGGTTGACCATCCGCGGTGCAAAGATGCTGGGCACCAGCTCGATCATGGCCAACGAGGTGTTCGTCGCCAACCTGCAGCCGCTGAAGCCCGGGGAGGAGGCGCTGGCATTCTCCTGCGCGCTGCCGATGAACTCAGCTGGCCTGCGCGTGCTGTCGCGCAAGAGCTATGAGGCGCATGCGGTCTCGATCTACGACAATCCGCTGTCGGCGCGGTTCGACGAGAACGATGCGCTGCTGTACTTCGACGACGTGAAGGTGCCGTGGGATCGCGTGTTCGTGCATCGCGACACGGATATGTGCCGCGCCCAGTTCCACGATACGCCCGGCCATATCTTCCAGAACTACCAGGCGCAGATCCGGCTGGCGGTGAAGCTGAAGTTCCTGGTCGGCCTGGCGCACCGGATCACCGAGGCGATCGGCACCACCGGCATGCCGCAGGTGCGCGAGCAGCTCGGAAGCCTGGCGGCCAACGCGGGGATGCTCGAGGCGATGGTCGCCGGCATGGAGGCCGCGGGCGGCATGCGCGGCGATTACTATCTGCCGAACCGGCACATGCTGTATGCCGCTCACGTCACGACGCAGGAGCTCTATCCGCGTCTGGTGAATGTCGTCCGCGACCTGGCCGGCGGCTCGCTGATCATGCTGCCATCGTCGTTCCGTGACTGGGAGAACCCGGCAATCGCGCCGATCATCCACCGGACACAGCGCTCCGCGAACTTCGATCCGCAGGCCAAGGTGAAGCTGCTGAAGGCGGCCTGGGATGCCATCGGCTCGGAGTTCGCGTCGCGGCACACGCAGTATGAAATGTTCTATGCCGGCGCCCGCTTCGTCACCACCGCGCACAGCTACCGCACTTATGACTGGGCCGTCGCGCGTGGGATGGTAGATGATCTGCTTTCGACCTATGGCCTTCACGAGCCAGCACGATCGCACCGGACGTGAACGGGTCGATCCGGCCCGTGCTACGGCCTGCCATGCCCGAGGCGAGGAGAGCTCAATGCGCGTTCTGGTGATCGGATCGGGTGGCCGCGAGCACGCGCTCTGTTGGTCGATCGCCGCCAGCCCGGTGCTCACGAAGCTGTGGTGCGCGCCGGGCAATCCCGGCATCGCCCAGGTGGCGGAGTGCGTGCCGATCGGCGTGCTGGATTTCCCCGCCCTGATCGCCTTCGCACAGGACAACGAAATCGACCTGGTGGTGCCCGGTCCCGAAGCCCCGCTGGTCGCCGGCATCACCGATGCGATGGAGGCTGCCTCGATTCCCTGCGTCGGGCCGTCGCGAGCGGCCGCGCAGCTCGAAGGCAGCAAGACCTTCACCAAGGAACTGTGCGACGCCGCCGGCATCCCCACCGCGCAATGGGAGCGCTTCGACGACGCCGAGGCGGCGCGCGAATTCGTGCGCCGGCGCGGCACGCCGATCGTGGTGAAGGCGGACGGGCTGACCGCCGGCAAGGGCGTCGTGGTGGCCGCCACCGAAGCCGAGGCGTTGGCGGCGATCGACGCGATGATGCAGGCGCGTGCGTTCGGCGAGGCCGGCGCCTCCCTGGTGATCGAGGAATGCCTGGAAGGCGAGGAAGTCTCGCTGTTCGCGCTATGCGACGGCGAGACCGCGCTGCCGCTCGGCGCCGCGCAGGACCACAAGCGCGTGGGCGCGGGCGAAACCGGACCCAACACCGGCGGCATGGGCGCCTATTCGCCGACACCGTCGTTCCCGCCGGCGCTGCAGGAGGCGGCGATGGATCGCATCATCCGTCCCGCGCTCACCGAGATGAAGCGGCGCGGCACACCGTTCCGCGGCATCCTGTATGCCGGCCTGATGCTCACCGCCGACGGCGCGAAGCTGATCGAGTTCAATGTCCGCTTCGGCGATCCGGAATGCCAGGCGCTGCTGCCGCGCCTGATGTCTGATCTGTTGCCGGCATTACAGGCGGCGTACGACGGTGAGCTGAGGAACTTCGATCTGCGCTGGAACGACGTAGCCTCGATCGCCGTGGTGATGGCCGCGCGCGGCTATCCGGAGGCCCCTGAGCGTGGCAGCGCGATACGCGGCCTCGATCGCGCGGCGGCAGTGCCGAACGTGCTGGTGTTCCATGCCGGCACCGAGGCCGATGCTGGCGGTCACGTCCGCGCCGCCGGCGGACGCGTGCTCAACGTGTGCGCCACCGGCGCGGATCTGCGCGCCGCGCGCGACGCTGCCTATGCGGCGATTCAAACGATCGATTGGCCCGAGGGCTTTTGCCGTCACGACATCGGTTGGCGCGCGCTGGCGAGATAGCTGTCGGGATGCACCTGGCGGGCCGCATCGGCGTGGACGAATGCCATGAGCGGCAGGTGATGATTTTTCAGCCCTCCAAGGGCGCATTCCGTCCGCCGCTTCCGGCATACGAGGCACAGGACCTTTCGGGTCTGGCGTCGCGCCTGCCACGGTTCCGGGTACGTGCGGGGTCCCAGCCGCTGATGCCGGCCGTCCAGCTGGATATGGTCACGATAAGGCACGGGTGGTTCGCGATCGGCGATCGCTGCAGGGTTGCTCGGCAACCGTACCCAGATCGCATTTCCGGACCAGTCGGCACGACCGCAGGTGAGGTCCAGTGCCGCATCCTGGAGGCAATCCCTAGACGCGTTCGGGCTGGCCGGGAAAGCACGGTTCCTGCCGCCGGGGCTGTATCGCGCCAGCGCGATCCGGTTCTTCTGGACCAGGCCAGACGAACCCACCGACCTCACCTATCTCGATGCGTTCCATGAAGTGTTCGCGAGGGTTCGCCGTGGACTGCGGCCGTGTCCGGAATCGCCGCGACGCCTGCTGCTTTCGCGCACCGGCGCGTGGGATACCCGCATCAGCGAGACGGAAACCGCACTGGTCGACGCGTTGGCCAGCCGCAACGGCTTCACCACGTTGCATCCGCATGAACTCGATTTTCGCGCTCAGGCAGAGGCGCTGTTCAATGCCGAGTGTATCATCGGTGTGCATGGCGCGGGCCTGACCAACATCCTGTTCGGTCGGAGCACATTGCGTGTGCTGGAGCTGAATCTGAGGCTGGACGGCGAGACGCTGCCGCGCCCATGGTTCTATCTGCTCGCGCAGTCGCGGCGACGGCGCTACGTGATGTTGGATCGCGATGCCGGCGACCTGACGCGGGACCGCCTCCAGGCGGCGATCGATGTGCTTTGCGATGGGTGATGCGCCGTAGCGCAGCCCCAGAGCGGTTTCAGGTGAAGTTGCATCGCGGCGCGATGATGGGCTTCGCTACGCTCTACCCATCCTACGGCAACGAGCGCGCAGCAACTCGTAGGATGGGTAGAGCGCAGCGAAACCCATCGAACCCAGTGATCGCAGCAGTTTCCGGTCAGGCCAAAATGCTCTGGCCCTTCGGCATGTCGTCTCCACAGCTGCCTGGCGGTAATGCCTCATGGCCGCCGCAGTTGCGACGGCCATAAGGACCTCGCTGCTACGACTTCGTGACCTTGCGGTAGTTGTCGTAGTCAACTGCCGCATAGTAGCCCTTCACATTGGCCGAGAACGCCTCCTGGAAGGCATTCTGGAACATGATGATGAACGGACCATCATCGGTCACCTTCTTCAGCAATGCCGCGTAGGCAGCCTTGCGCTTGTCGGGGTTCAACTCCTTGGCGGCATCAGCCGTCATCTTGTTGACCGCGGGATCGAACCATCCGTTACGCCAGGCCAGCGGATGGGTCTTGGCGCCGTCGCTGTTGTCGTCGTTATGCGCGAAGCTGTCGGCATTGGAGTGCGGGTCGAAATAATCCGGCGACCAGTTGATGATCACCATCTGGTGCTTGCGGGCACGATAGCTGGTGAGGACCTGTTTCAGGTCGGCGGTCACGAGGTTCAGCTTGACGCCGCCCTGGGCCATGGTCTGCTGCACCGCCTGCGCCATGTCGGGGTTCGGCGGCTGCGTCGGCACGTCCAGATTGATTTCGAAGCCGTTGGGGTAGCCGGCCTCGGCCAGCAGCGCCTTGGCCTTGGCGACATCCAGCTTCCACGGGTTGTATTTGATGGCCCCGAACATTCCGAGCGGCCAGAAGGTCTCGTGCACCGTGCAGTGGCCCTGGAGGAAGGTGTTGGCCATGCCGTCGTAGTCGACCAGCATCTTCATCGCCTGACGAACCTTCGGGTTCTTGAAGCGTTCGTCGGCGAGGTTCATCGCCATGTACCAGGTTTCGGCAGCGGGGAACGATTCGACCTTGATCGCCTTGTTGGCAGCCAGCGGCTTGAGCTGGTCCGCCGTCAGATTGATTGCGAGGTCAGCGTCGCCTTTTTCCAGCAGCAGGCGCTGCGAGCCCGGTTCGGACACGTGGCGGAGCACGACCCGCTTGATCAGCGGCGCGCCCAGGTGGAAGTTCGGATTGGCCTCAATGGTGACGAACTCGTTGGCCTTCCACGAGATCAGCCGAAAGGGGCCCGAGCCGGCCGAATGCGTCTTCAGCCAGGTGTTTCCCAGGTCGCCGTTCACCTCGTTTGCCATGGCGACCTTCTTGTCGACGGCCGAGGTGATGAGCGTGGTCATCACGTTATAGACCAGCGACGGTGCGTAGTCCGTCAGGATCTTGAAGTGCAGTGTGCCCGGGTCGGACGCGGTGATCAGGCTGTTGACGTTGTCCTTGGTCCAGCCGAACTGTTCGAGCAGGAAGGCCGGCGTCTTGTCGAGGATCACCCCGCGCTGCATCGACCAGGCGATGTCGTCTGCTGTCACCGGCGCGCCGCTCTCGAACTTCATGCCCGACCGGATCTTGAAGGTGTACTCCTTGCCGTCCTCGGTGGCGCTCCAGCTCTGGGCGGTACCGCCGATGAGTTTGGTGACGTCCTCCGGCTCGTAGCGGAGCAGCGAGTCGTAGATGGCGATGACGACCTCGCCGCCGGTGATTTCGTACATCTCCCCGGGGTCCAGCGTGATGATGTCGGAGATGTCCTTCGCGACCACCAGGGTATCCTTGGGGGTCGCCGCGTGGGCAGCCGAACCCATGAAGGCCAGCGGCGAGGTTGCCGCCAGGAGGGCAAAGTCTCTGCGCTTCAACATTGTGGTTGTCTCCCTGTTCCAGCCGGTGGATCAGGCCCAAAAGCGGCTGACAACGCAAGCTATCCAGGCCGGACGGTTCCTCTCGGGCAGGGCAAGCCCTCGCTACGCTCCGGGGTCCTGTGGCGCCACGCCGATATACTTGAACTGGTGCGCCATGTCGTCTTGTGGGAACGCGGTGTCGTGCTTGATCTGGAACACGCTGATGATACGCGAGGCCAGATCGCCATTCCTGTCGAATGACACCGTGCCCTGCAGCGTGTCGATCTTGGTCGCCTCGATCGCGTCGCGCATTGTCGCCCTGGTCGGAGTTTGGCCGGACTTCACCACCCGCTCCAGCGCGTCGGCGATCACCAGCACCGCGTCATAGGCGGTGATGCAATAGTCGTTCGGCTGCTTGCCATTCTTCTCGACGTAGCGCTTCACCCAAGGTGCCGACTTCGGATCGTCCAGCAGATGCGGCGCGGCGATCGTTGCATACCAGCCTTCAGCCGCCGGGAACCCGCCGCCGCCCAGCATTTCCGGTTCGTAAACGCCGTCACCGCCGCCTTTCACGATGTTGGGCACGAAGTCGTAGGATTGCTTGATCACCTTGATGCCCGCTTGCGGATTGCCGCCGTAATACAGCGACGCGGCACTCAGCGACTTGATCTTGGTGAACACCGGGGAGTAGTCGGCCGCCTTCGGGTCCAGCCGATCGCGTCCCGAGCACGCTGATCCCTTTCTTGCGGGCCTGTGCCTCGAACGTGTCGGCGATGCCGACCCCGTAGGCGCCGCCGTCATCCAGCACGTAGACTGTCGGCACCTTCAACACCTGCGCATAGAAATTGGCCATGTTCGGCCCCTGGAACGCGTCGGTGGAGACGGTGCGGAAATAGATCGCCGGACCCTGCGGGCGATAGATCTGCGCGAACTTCGGATCGGTGATGTCGGGGTTGGTGGAGGTAGGCGTGATGATCGCCAGATTGCCGGCGCTCAGGATCGGCGACATCGCCTTGCCCGAGCCGCTGTTGTATGGCCCAAGTGCCACCAGCGCCAGCGGATCATTGACCATCTTCCGCGCATTGGTCGCCGCCTGGCCAGGATCGTAGCCGCCGGCGTTGGCGGTACCGTCGTCCATCAGCACCGGCTCGAGCCGGTAGCCGGCGACGCCACCCTTCGCGTTGATCTCGTCGATCGCGAGGTAGGCGCCGTTCTTGATCAGCGACGCGCCCTCGGCTTCCTCGCCGGTGAACGGCATGTTGATCGGAATATGCAGCACCTTGTCGGCGGCGTGTGCCCGCGACAGGGAAACGGTCGCGATCGCGGCGCCGCCGAGCGCCAGTGTGGTGCGGCGGTTCAGACGACGGATCGAAGTGGTCATGCCCAGTCTCCCTTGCAGCGATCAGGACGTTCTGTGGCCTCCCTGTTGCCAAAGCGTAGCAGCAGTCGGGCAAAGCGGTCAAAGCAGGCGAGCGGCCAGCCAACCGCATATGCAAGTGTGGAGCGGCCTACCGCATCAGTCGTTGCACCCGCCTGTTGAAATGGCAGGAATAAAGTGAAAGCAAGTAATCGGACACAGAGTTACACAAAGTGCACACAGAGTTTCACGGAGTAGATATTAGCGCTTCGCGCCGCCCTTCAAACAACCGCGCGCAGCGTCATTGGAAGCGTCCTCTTTGTGAAACTCTGTGTGCACTTTGTGTAACTCTGTGTCCGATTACTTAATGATGCGCCATACACGAACGCCCAGGGTGAGCGGAACCTTTGCTAACGTCGTGCCGCGAAAAATGCCTTAAGCAACGCCGCCGCCTCGCCCTCGCGCATCCCTCCCACTACGTCTGGCCGGTGCAGGCACGACGCGGCATCGAACACCCGCGCGCCATGCTCCACGCCACCACCCTTCGGATCGTACGCTCCGAACACCAGCCGCCGCACCCGGAACAGGCTCGCCGCGTGCGCGCACATCGGACACGGCTCCAGCGTCACCACCAGGTCGCAATCCGGCAGCCGCGTCTGCCCCCGAACTGTGGCCGCCGCCCGCAACGCCAACATCTCGGCATGCGCCGTCGGATCGTGCCGTGCCTCCACCTCGTTGCCCGCACGTGCCAGCACGGCACCGCTGCCGTCGAGCACCACCGCGCCCACCGGCACCTCGCCGCGCGCCGCCGCCGCGCTCGCCTCGGCCAGTGCGATTTCCATCGGCGTCATGCCACACTGTTCCCAAACGATGGAGGAAACCCGATGCCCCGCATCCCCCTGGTCACCGCGACCACCATGAACGACGCGCAGCGCCGCGTATACGACGCGATGATGTCGGGCCCCCGCCGCTCGCCGCCGGTGGGACCGCTGGCCGCCGCGATGCATCGCCCCGACCTCGCGGAAAAATGGTCCGATCTCGGCCTGGTGCTGCGCTTCAATTCCAGTTTCGAGCCGCGGCTGCGCGAGTTCGTCATCCTGCTTACCGGCCGCTTCTGGGACTGCCAGTTCGAGTGGTTCTCGCACGAGGCGGAGGCGCGCAAGGCGGGCCTGTCCGAGCCGACCATCGAGACGCTGCGCCACGGCGGCAGCACGTTCGAGGCTGCGGACGAACAGGCGATCCACGACTATGCGATCGAACTGCTGCGCGACCACCACGTGCGTGACGCGACCTATCAGCGCATCCTCGATGCCTACGGCGCCCCCGGCATCGTCGAGCTGACCGCGCTGATCGGCTACTACGCGATGGTCGCGCTGACGCTGAACGCGCACGAGATCGGCGTGCCCGAAGGGGCGACGCCACCGTTGCCGGCCTTGCCTGGTCACGGCGTGGCGGACTAGCAATCACGCCATGAACAAGCGTCCCGTCATCGGCGTCACCCTGGATTCCGAGCAGCCCGGCGGCTACTCGAAATACCCCTGGTACGCGATCCGGCAGAACTACGCCGACGCCATCGCCGCCGCCGGCGGCCTGCCGATCGCGCTGCCGCATGATGCGTCGCTGGCGGCAGACTATCTCGATCGCATCGACGCGCTTGTTGTCACCGGCGGTGCATTCGATGTCGATCCGTCGCTGTATGGCGATGCCGACCGCCACGCGACCGTAACCCTGAAGGAAGGTCGCACCGCGGCGGAGCTCGCGCTCACCAATGGCGCGCTGGCGCGCAATATGCCGGTGCTCGGCATCTGCGGCGGCGAGCAGCTTCTGGCGGTGGCGCTGGGCGGCACGCTGATCCAGCACATTCCGGACTCGATCGCCGATGCGCTGGAGCACGAGCAGGCCAATCCGCGCCACGAACCCGGCCATCCGGTCGCGATCCGCAGCGGCACGCTGCTGCACCGCATCGTCGGCGCCGCCGAGATGCAGGTGAACTCGTCGCACCATCAGGCGGTGCGCGATCCCGGCCCGTTCGCCGTGGTGAATGCGATCGCGCCGGACCACGTGATCGAAGGCATCGAGGATGCACGCTACCGCTTCTGTCTCGGCGTGCAGTGGCATCCGGAGTTCTTCATCGATCCCGGCGACCGCCGCATCTTCGACGCGCTGATCGCCGCCTGCCGCGGATGAGCGATCCCCCGCGCGGGGAACGCATCGCCAAGTGGCTGGCGCGCGCCGGTGTCGCGAGCCGGCGCGACGCGGAGAAGCTGGTGGCCGAGGGCCAGGTCCGGCTGAACAACACCGTGGTGACGCACCCCGCCACCTTCGTTTCGACCGGCGACCTTGTGGTGGTGGGTGCCACCGTGGTCGATGAACCGGACCGCACGCGGCTGTGGCGTTATCACAAACCGGTCGGTCTGGTGACCACGCATCGCGATCCACAGGGCCGTTCGACGGTGTTCGAGAAGCTGCCGCCTGGTATGCCGCGGGTGGTCAGCGTGGGCCGGCTCGATCTCACCAGCGAGGGGCTGCTGCTGCTGACCAACGACGGCGCGCTCGCCCGCAAGCTGGAGCTGCCGTCAACCGGCTGGCTCCGGCGATATCGCGTGCGCGTGCACGGGGTGCCGGATCAGCGTCGGCTGGCGGCACTGGCGAAGGGCGTCAGCATCGAGGGTGTCGCGTATGGTCCGATCGATGCGGGGCTGGATTCGCGCAAGGGCGACAATGCCTGGCTCACCGTCAGCCTGCGCGAGGGGCGCAATCGCGAAGTGCGGCGCGTGATGGCGCATCTGGGGCTTGCGGTGACGCGGCTGATCCGTATCGCCTACGGACCGTTCCAGCTCGGCACGCATGCCGCGTGGCGCAATCGACGAGGTGCCGGCGCGGGTGCTGCGCGATCAGTTGCCGCGTGATCAGGATGCAAGATTCTAACACGGAGTTGCACGGAGTTCGCACGGAGTTTCACGGAGGAAGAATAAAATGCGCTTCGCGCGAAGCGCCATTTGTTTCCTCCGTGCAACTCCGTGCGAACTCCGTGCAACTCCGTGTCAAATTACGCCACCCACCGCACTGCCACCGCCCATGAGGATTGTCGCCGGCGCATGGCGTGGCCGTACCCTGACCGCCCCACCGGGCACCGCCACGCGCCCCACCGCCGACCGTGTGCGTCAGGCGCTGTTCGACATGCTGCTGCACGCCCACTGGGGAGGGCGCGAAGCGATTGAAGGCGCGCAAGTACTCGACGTCTTTGCCGGCACCGGCGCATTTGGCCTGGAAGCACTGTCACGCGGCGCCGCACACGCCACCTTCATCGAGCACGACCGTACCGCGCTCGCCGCCTTGCGCGCCAACATCGCGGCCTGCCGAGCGCAGCAACACTGCGCCGTCATGGCAATCGACGCGCTTGCGGTCCCGGCGGGCGAGGCCGCAAGCCTCGTCTTCCTTGACCCGCCCTATCGGAGCGATCTGCTGCCGCGCGCGATCGCCCGGCTGCGTGCTGCCGGCCGCGTCGCGCCCGGCTCCCTCCTGATCGCCGAAACCGCGCGTGAGGAACCGCCACCCACATCGGCGCCCCTGCTCGCCGAACGCACGCACGGCCTCGCAAGGCTCAGCATCTGGCGGGAGGGATAGGCGTGCGCTTCGGTCAGGAACCGGTCGCCTCGATGATGTCGCCGAACAGTACCCAGGTCTTGCCGTCCCACCGCTCCAGCCGCATCGCCTTGATCGGCCGGTGATCGGTGTGGCTGGTGCTCGCCTTGATCCCCGGCAGCACCGTCGGCAGTTCCAGCCCATGCACGCTCTCGGCCTGCTTCATAACGTTCTCACGCGAGAAGTCGCCGTTGCACTGCGCCAGCACCTGCATCATCAGCTTCGACGCCGCGTAGGCATAGACATAGTTGGCGTCGGTCAGGTCCGCGCCAGGCATGTGCTTGGCCATGAAGTCGCGCCACTCCAGCATGCCGGCGTCATTGTCCCACTGATGATCGGTCGGGTCCTTCAGGTAGCCGGTGCTGATCAGGCCGATCGCATTCTCCGGCCCGGCCGGCGTGATCACCGACCCCACCGAGATCGACACGTTGGTCATGATGAACATCGGCTTCCAGCCAAGATCATGCACCTTGCGGATCGCCTGCGTGGCGAACTTCGGCGCTGCGGCCACCACCAGCACATCGGCGCCGGATCCCTGCAAGGTAATGATCTGGCTGTCGATCGTCGGATCGGTCGGCTCATAGGTCGCCTCGGTCACCATCTTGGCGTAGCGGTCGCCGAACACCGCCTTGAGACCGATCAGGTAGTCCTTGCCGAAATCGTCGTTCTGATACAGCACGGCGACCTTGGCGTCGGGCTTCTCCTTCAGGATGTACTTGGCATAGATCTGCGCCTCGGTGCGGTAGTCTGGCTGAAAGCCGGTGGTCCAGGGATACTGCTTCTCGTCGCCCCACTTGGCCGCGCCGGTCGCGACGAACAGATGCGGCACCTTCTTCTGGTTCACGTAGCGCACGATTGCCGAGTTGGTCGGCGTGCCCAGCGTGTTGAACAGGAACGCGACCTGATCTTCCTCGACCAGCCGGCGCACCTGCTCGACGGTCTTCGGCGGGCTGTAGCCGTCGTCGAGCGAGATGAAATCGATCTTGCGTCCGGCAACGCCGCCCTGCTCGTTGACCATGGCGAAGAACGCGGTCTCCAGCTTGCCGATCGGGCTATAGGAGGAGACCGGGCCGCTGTACGGCATGGTGTTGCCGATCTTGAGCTCGGTGGCGGTCACGCCCGGCGAGTCCGCCATTGCAACAACCGATACGCACGCTGCCACCGCCGCGCCGGCGGTCGTCATCACCCATCGCATCATCGGTTGGTATCCTCGGAATCCGAGCGGTTTGTGCGGTTCGTCGCGCCGCCGTGTCAATACGGGGAGCGGCCGAACGACACTACCGCCGGCCGAATAGCTTCTCGATCTCCGCCTTCGACAGCTTGAGGAATGTCGGCCGTCCATGGCTGCACGTGGCGGCACGCGGCGTCGCCTCCATCTGGCGCAGCAGCGCGTCCATTTCGGCCGCGTTCAGCCGCCGCCCGGCGCGGATCGAGCCATGGCACGCCAGCCGCGCGATCACCGCGTCGAGCCGCGCGTTCAGCGCCGTGGCCTCGTCCAGTTCGTCCAGTTCATCGGCGAGGTCGCGCAGCAGCGGTCCAGGCTCCGGCGAGCCGAGTGCGGCGGGCAGCGCGCGCACCATCACCGCGCCGGGGCCGAATGCCTCGATCTCCAGCCCCAGCCGCGACAGTTCAGCGTCGCGTGCCAGCAGCCGTGACGCATCCGCTGCCGGCATATCGACCACCGCCGGCAGCAATAGCGGCTGCGCGCGGACGCCGCCGTCCAGCATCTGCTCGCGCAGCGCTTCATGGGTGAGCCGCTCATGCGCCGCGTGCTGGTCGACCAGCACCAGCGAACCGTCGGAGGCGACCGCGATCACATAGGTATCCAGCACCTGTGCCACCGGAGCACCCAACGGATGCTCCGGGTCCGGCTCGGAGGCCGCCAGCATGCGCGCGGCCGGCGCGGCGCCGAACGCGAGCTGGGTCTCCGCCATGCCGGGAAGTGGCACGGAGCGGTACGGGACCGGCGCCGACCGCGAATACGCCAGGTGCAGCGAGGGCCGCGGTCCCGGCAGCGACGTGCCGGCGCCACCGGCGAGCGCGCGGCCGATGCTGCCGATCACCAGCGACCGCACCGCGCCCACGTCGCGGAACCGCAGCTCGGCCTTCGCCGGGTGCACGTTCACGTCCAGTTCGTCGGCCGGCAGATCGAGCCACAGCGCCACCATTGGATGGCGGCCGGCCGCGATCACCTCGCGATAGGCGACCCGCACCGCGCCCTTCAGCACCGGATCGGCGACCGGTCGGCCGTTCACTGTCAGCGCCTGCGCCGCCGCGGTGGCGCGGGTGACCGCCGGCGAGCAGGCATAGCCGGTGATCCGCAGCGCGCCGCGTTCGCCGGCGACTTCGACCATCGCCTGGGCCGCGTCTGCACCGAATAACGCGGCTACCCGGTCGGCGCGGTCCTGTGCCGGCAGGTCGAAGGCCACGCGGCCGTCGCTCTCCAGCCGGAACGCCACCGCCGGAGCGGCAAGCGCCAGACGGCGCACCGCGGCCTCGGCGTGGTCGGCCTCGGTGCGCGGGTGCTTGAGGAACTTGCGCCGCGCCGGAGTGGCGAAGAACAGGTCGCGCACCACCACGCGCGTGCCCGGGGCGCCGGCGGCGGGGGCGAGGTCGGACACCTCGCCGCCCTCGACGTGGATTTCGGAGGCGTGCGCTGTGTCGCGTGGGCGCGAAATGATGTGCAGGCGTGCCGCGGCACCGATCGAGGGCAGCGCCTCGCCGCGAAACCCCAGGGTGGCGATGTGCACGAGGTCGTCGTCGTCGAGCTTGGAGGTGGCGTGTCGTAGCACCGCCAGCGCCAGCCCATCCGGGTCCATGCCGCTGCCGTCGTCGGTTACCTCGATGCGGTCGATGCCGCCGTTGTCGAGTGCGATGGCGATCCGCGTGGCGCCGGCGTCGAGCGCGTTCTCCACCAACTCCTTCACCGCCGCGGCGGGGCGCTCGATCACCTCGCCGGCGGCGATGCGGTTGACCGTGTGCGGCGGCAGGATGCGGATCGCGGGCATGCGCGCGGTGCCGAGGTCAGATATTTTCAACACGGAGTTACACGGAGTGAATCACGGAGTTACACGGAGAAGTCGACTATGCGCTTCGCACGAAGCGCATTTTATTCTTCTCCGTGTAACTCCGTGATTCACTCCGTGTAACTCCGTGTTGAATCTTTGCCTTGGCAGGCCGGGTCCTCTCAGCTTTCCCCGCGCAGCGCGCGGAACCGGGCGATCAGCCCGGTGGTGGACGAATCGTGCGCGCCCGGCACCACCCCCGGCTCCAGCTCCGGTATGATGCTGCCGGCGAGTTCCTTGCCCAGCTCCACCCCCCACTGGTCGAAGCTGTCGATCCCCCAGATGCAACCCTGCACCGCCACCTTGTGCTCATAGAGCGCGATCAGCCGCCCCAGGCTGAACGCGTCCAGCCGCCCAAACAGGATGGTGTTCGACGGCCGCTCGCCCACGCACACGCGGTGTGGCGTCACCGCGTCGATCTCTGCCGCCGCCGCGCCCTTCGCCGCCATCTCGGCGCGGATCTCTGCCGCGGGCCGCCCCCGCAGCAGCGCTTCGGCCTGAGCGAACGCGTTGGCCGCCAGAGCGCGATGGGCCTCTGCCCGGTTGTGGTCAGGATTCGCGGCAAGGATGAAATCCACCGGAACCGGCCGCGTGCCCTGGTGCACCAGCTGCATGAAGCTGTGCTGCGCGTTGGTGCCGGGCTCGCCGAACAGAATCGGGCAGGTGTCCCACCCGGTGGGATCGCCCGCCAGGGTCACATGCTTGCCGTTGCTTTCCATCTCGAGCTGCTGAAAATGTGCCGGTAGCCGCCGCAGCCGGTCGTCGTAGGCCAGCACGCAGTGAGTGGCGCAGCCCAGCGCATTGACGTTCCAGATGCCGACCAGCCCAAGCAGCACCGGCAGGTTCTGCCGCAGCGGCGCATCGCGGAAGTGGCAGTCCATTGCCCAGGCGCCGTCCAGCAGCGCCTGGAACTTCTCCCACCCGGTGGCGAGTGCAATCACCAGACCGACCGGCGACCACAGCGAATAGCGCCCGCCCACCCAATCCCGGAATCCAAAGGTGTGCTCTGGCGAAATGCCGAACTCGGCGACCGCCTTCAGGTTGGTGGAGAGCGCCGCGAAATGCTTGACGACCGCCGCCTCACCCAGCGCGCCGGCGATCCAGGCCCGGGCGGCCCTGGCGTTGGTCTGCGTCTCCAGCGTGGTGAACGTCTTCGATGCCACCAGGAACAAGGTGCGCGCCGGATCGAGTCCCTGGATCACCGCCTGGAACGCATGCCCGTCCACATTCGACAGGAACCGCGCCTCCATGCGCGCATCGGTACGCCCGATGGTCAGCGCCTCGGTGGCAACCCGCGGGCCGAGATCGGAACCGCCGATGCCGATGTTCACCACCGCGGTCAGGCGCTCGCCGGTCGCGCCGCGCTGGCTGCCTTCGTGAATTGCGGTGACGAAGCCGCGCATGCGGTCGCGCTCGGCGGCCGCGAGTTTCGAGGCGTCGTCGATGCCGCCGGCGAGTGCCCCCTTGAGGCCGGCGTCGGGCGGCGAGCGCAGCGCCATATGCATCGCCGCCCGGTGCTCGGTGGCGTTCACCATCTCGCCGGCGAACAAACGTCGGCGGAAACCTTCCAGGTCAGCCGCCTCGGCCAGCGCGAACAACGCGTCGAGCGCGTGCGTGTCGATCGCGGATTTCGAGTAGTCGAGGGTGAGGTCGTGCATACTCGCGCTGAATTTATGGGCGCGCTCCTGGTCGGCGGCGAACAGCGGGGTGATGCGGCGACCGTCCGGGCGAGCGGCCAGGGCGGTCAGACGGGCCATTGCGGCCTGGCGAGTTTGGTTGCTCATGGCGAGACTATACCCCTCCTGCACAAGGTTTCACACGGTGGTCCCCAGGGAAATAACATATGGCGATCCCTGTCGCTTCGGGCGATCGGCCGACCGTCAGGGGTTGGAAGCAAGTAATCGGACACAGAGTTACACGGAGTGCACACAGAGTTACACAAAGAGGAAGATTTTGATAGTTTGACAGACACGTCGCTTAGTTGCTCAAAAACTGCTCGAAGCGCCGAGTTTCCTCTCCGTGCAACTCTGTGTGCACTCTGTGTAACTCTGTGTCCGATTACTTTGTTGCACCAACCTCTCATTGATTCCGTAGTTGGCCCTGGTCCCATGTGAACCCTTCAGATCGCGATCGCGTAAGCGGGCCGCCGCGGATCGGCGCCCGCAGCGATCAGCCCGCTGACCGGATCACGCAGCACCGCCTCCACGGAGCCGGCGAGCCAGGTCCACTCCGGCCACGCCTTCACCTCATGCCCGCGGCCCGCCAGATCGGCGCGCACCGCAGGATCGATCCGCCCCTCCACCGCGAGGCGCCCAGGGAAATACTCGAACGGTGCGAACGATGAGGGGAACGAATATGACGCCACACGTGGCGCCTCGATCGCGTCCTGCACCTCCATCCCGTGCTGAAAGATGTTGAGCAGCACCTGCAGCATCGCCTGGGTCTGCACGTCGCCGCCCGGCGTGCCGAACGGCATTACCCCGCCCGCCTCGGTCACCACCATCGCCGGATTCGGCGTGAGCCGCGGTCGCTTGCCAGGCGCCACGCCGGCCGGATGGCGCGGATCGGGCCGGCTTTGTGAACCACGACCCGACGGCGTGATCCCGAGTCCCGGCACCACCGGCACGTTGCCCGAGCCATCCGACGGCGTGGCGCTGAACGCGTTGCCCCAGCGATCGACCACGCAGCAATACGAGGTATCGGCCTCCACCTTCGGCAACTCGGCCGTGCTGGCAAGGTGCGGCAGGTTGGTGCGATCGAGCGGCGCCGGCATCTCGCCGAACGCGCGGTCGTCGCGCACCGCCGAGGCACGGCGGGCGATGGTCGCCGGATCGAGCAGGTGATCGACCGGCACATCGACGAACGCCGGATCGCCGAAGTGATACTCGCGGTCCGCCATCGCCAGGTTCACGCATTCGGCGATGCGATGCAGGTAGGTCGCCGAATTGTGCGCCAGTCCGGCGATGCCGACGCGCTCCAGCAGCGCCAGCGCCTCAAGCAGCGCAGGGCCCTGGCACCATGGGCCGCAGGTGATCACCTCGTGGCCGCGCCACGGCCGGCGCACCACCGGCTCGATCCGCGAGCGGTACTCGGCAAGGTCGTCCATCGACAGATAGCCGCCCTCCTGCTGCTGGAAGCGGACGATCTCGCGCGCGATGTCGCCGCGATAGAACGCATCATGCGCCGCGCGCAGTCCCGCCTCGCGGTCGGGGCCAGCCGCGCGGTCCTGATCCGCCATGTACTGCAGCGTGCGCGACAGGTCGGACTGCACGAACTTGTCGCCTGATTTCGGCACAAGTCCGTTCGGCAGGTAGATCGCGGTGTTGGATTGCCAGCGCCGGTACTCGTGTTCGTGCGCCGCGATGGAGGTGGCGAGCAGCGGATACACCGCGAACCCCTCGCCGGCGTAGCGGATCGCATAGGCCACGACGTCGGCGAACCGCATCGTGCCGTGGCGTTCCAGCGCGGTGATCCAGGCGTCGGGTGCGGCGGGTATGACGGTGCGCAGCACGCCGTCGGGAATCGTGCCGCCATGCTCGCGCATGAAGATGTCGGCGGGCAGCGTCTTCGGCCACCAGCCGAGCCCGGCGATGCTCTCCACGTGGCCGTTCGCCAGCCGGATCATGATCGGGGCGACGCCGGCGACGTTCACCAGGTCGGGCTGCAGCACACCGAGCGCGATGCCCGCGGCGCAGCCGGCGTCGATCGCATTGCCGCCGGCCTCCAGGACCGAGAAAGCGGCAGATGCCGCCAGATAGTGGCCGGCGGAGACCGCGTGACGCGTGCCGTAAACGGTTGGGCGATGGGACATGGGCTGGTTCCTCCGAGGGCCGCGAGAGCGTGCAGCAAGGCCACCCCAAGGGTACAAGGCCTGCCGACGGAGTAAAGCTTCACCCCAAGGGCCATCGCGTCGACCACCGCGTCGCAGCGGAAGCCTTTATTCGGATCGCCAGGAACTTGCCGGGCAGGCAGCCCTGGATAAGCACCGAGTCACCGCAGCCGCACACCAGATTGCCGGCGCCGCGGAACAACGGCGCCGCGCCCAGTCTGGACGAAATGCGGGGCGTCCCGATCCGGCGCGATCGCTAGAAGATCCCTTCCAGCAAGGCCTTCTTCTTGGGCTGGACGATCGGCGTGTCGCCGGTCTCCTGGCTCTGGCCGAGCGCGGAATTCTCGCGCAGGCGTTGCGCCTCTTTCTCGGGATCGATCACGACCCCCGGCGGCGGCGGATCGCGCCAGAACATCAGCTTGTCGCTCAGGCTCTGCGATTGCCGGTTGAGATTGGGGTCCTCATCCACCTCGGCGCGGATCGCCGGGGTCGCCGGCGGGCCGGCCGCCTGAACCAGCGCCTGCTGGCCGGGGCTGCTGCCCGTGTCCGGGGCGCCGAGGGCCATCTGCGGCACCAGTGCCAGTTCCGCCTGCGTGCGCTCGGACAGTTCCTGCGGGCGTATCGCGCCGGGACGCGGCGGCGGCAGCGTGAAGCTGGTCGGCATCGCCAGTGGCGCGCGGGTGGTGACGGTGAATTCGTCGGGCGCGTCACGGGTGAAGCCGAAGGTGCGGCTGATCAATTCGCCACTGCAGCCGGCCAGCACCGCGGCGCTGGCCGCCAACGCGAGGACCGTCGTGCAATGTCTGACCGATGGCGGCATCACGCGATTTATTAGCCGGAGACCGTGGTCGATCGCAAGAACGTCATCCGGTGGAATTGGCCCGCCGCGTCCGTGGCAGGAGGCTGTCAAGCACCAGCGCGGCCACGCCGCACACGATGGCGGCATCGGCGAGGTTGAAGACATACCAGGACCAGCCGCCGACATGGGCGTGGATGAAGTCCACCACGGCGCCGAAGCGCAGCCGGTCGACGACGTTGCTCAGCGCGCCGCCGACGATGGCGCCGAGGGCGATGGCCACCAGGCGCGACTCGGCACGGCGAAGCCAGACGCCGAGGGCGGCGACCACGCCAAGCGCGACCGCTGCCAGCAGCAGGTAGCTCCACTCGCCGAAGCCAGTCAGCAGTCCGAAGGTGACGCCGCGATTCCACACCATGGTGAGGTTCAGGACCGGGAGCAGGACGACCTGGCCGAGGTCGGGAAGGCGGATGATGTCGAGAATCCACCATTTGCTGGCCTGGTCCGCAGCGAGGACGACCAGGGCGGCAACGATGCCGAGGAGGGTGAGGCTGTTGCGGCTCATGCGGCGACGCCCCCTCTCCCCACCTCCTCCCGCAAGGGCAGGGGAGTGGCTTCTTGGGAGGAAGGCGGCCGTGCGGTCACGCGCGGCAGACCAGGCCTGATTCCACCGCGTCGGCGCAACGCTCGCAAAGCGCGGGATGCGTCGGCTGTTGGCCCACCTCGGTCAGCACCCGCCAGCAGCGTGCACACTTGCTGCCCGACGCGGGCCTGATCGTCGCCATCGGCTCGCTTGCGTCGGATACGACACGCACATCGGACACGATCGCGATTTCGGCCCACTGATCCTGGTTCAGCAGCGATGTGTGCTCGTCGTTCAGCGGCAGCGTCACCGACGCCTGTAGCGACGATCCGAGCGTGTTGGCCCGCCGCGCCTCCTCGATCGGCACGGTGATGCGTCGGCGGATGGCGCGGATCGTCTCCCACCGCGCTGCCAGTGCATCGTCCCGCCACTCGGCCGGCACATCCGGGAACTGTTGCAGATGCACGCTGTCCGGTTCGCCGAACCGTGCGCACCACGCCTCCTCGGCGGTGAAGCACAGCACCGGCGCGAGCCACGTCGTCAGGCAGCGATGCAGGTGATCCAGCACGGTGCGCGCCGAGCGCCGGCGCAAACTGTCGGGGCGGTCGCAGTAGACCGCGTCCTTGCGCACGTCGAAATAGAATGCCGACAGATCGGTGGCGCAGAAATTGTGCAGCTCGGGATACACGCCGGTCCAGTCATAGCTCTGCACCGACGTACGAATGCGCGCATCGAGTTCGGCGAGCCGGTGCAGCACCCACTTTTCCAGTTCCGGCATGTCTGCGTAGGCCACGCGTTCCGCATCGCTGAAGCCGGCGAGGCTGCCGAGCAGCCAGCGCAGCGTGTTGCGCAGCCGGCGGTACAGCTCGACCTGCTGCTTCAGGATCTCCGGCCCGATGCGCAGGTCCTCGGAGGTGTCCGACATCATCACCCAAAGGCGAAGGATATCGACGCCGTACTTATCGGCAACCTCCTGCGGCGCAGTGACGTTGCCCAGGGACTTCGACATCTTGCGTCCCTGCTCGTCCATCACGAAACCGTCGGTCAGCACCGCCTTGAACGGCGCGACACCACGCGTACCCACCGCTTCCAGCAGCGACGACTGGAACCAGCCGCGATGCTGGTCGGAGCCTTCCAGATACAGGTCCGCCGGCCAGGGCATGTCGCGCGCCTCCAGCACGAAGGCATGGGTCGAGCCGGCCTCGAACCAGACATCGACGATGTCCATCACCTGCTCGTAGTCGTCCGGATTGCGGTCGTTGCCGAGAAAGCGCGACGGCGGCGAAGAGTACCAGCTATCGGCGCCCTCCGCCTTGAACGCCGCGACGATGCGCGCGACCACCGCTTCGTCGCGCAGCGGTTCGCCGGTGCGCTTGTCGACGAACACGGTGATCGGCACGCCCCAGGCGCGCTGGCGGCTGATGCACCAGTCGGGCCGGCTGGCGACCATCGAGCCCAATCGGTTGCGCCCCTGCTCGGGCACGAAATGCGTCGCCGCGATCGCGTTCAGCGCCTTCTGACGGATGCCCTCGGGACCGTCGAGGCGGATGAACCAGTTCGGCGTCGCACGAAAGATCAGCGGCGCCCTGGAGCGCCAGGAATGCGGGTAGGAGTGTACCAGCTTGCCGCGTCCCAGCAGCGCGTCCGCCGCGTCGAGTGCCGCTGCGACCGGATCGTCCGCCTTGTAGACATGCAGGCCGGCGAACAACGGCACCCAGGCGTTGAAGGTGCCGTCATCGCCGACCGTGTCCGCCACTTCCAGCCCGTGCTCGCGGCCAAGCACGAAATCGTCCTCGCCGGCATTCGGCGCGATGTGCACGAGCCCGGTGCCGGCCTCGGTGGTAACAAAATCGCCCAGCAGAAGCGGCACGTCGAATTCGTAGCCGCGGCCGCGCAGCGGATGAGCACAGATCGTTCCGGCAAGGTCCGCGCCCTTGAAGACGTGCACCACGTGATGGGTGGCGACGCCGATGTCCTTGACGAACTGCGGCGCCAGATCGAGCGCCACCACCAGCTTCTCGCCGACCCGGGCGCGCGAATTCGGCTCCACCGCGTCGACGTGGATCAGCGCGTAGTCGAACGCCTCACCGGCGGCGATCGCGCGGTTGCCGGGCATGGTCCAGGGCGTCGTGGTCCAGATCACCAGCGCCGCACCGCGCAGTTGCGGCTGCGCGGGTCGCACCACGGGAAAGCGCACCCAGATCGTGTGCGAGGTGTGGTCGTGGTACTCGACCTCCGCCTCGGCCAGCGCGGTTTTTTCCACCGGCGACCACAGCACCGGGCGCAGTCCGCGGTACAGTGCGCCGTTCAACAGGAACTTGCAGATCTCGGCGGCGATTGCCGCTTCGGACCCGTGGTCCATGGTGGCGTAGCGCTCGCGCCAGTTGCCCTCGACGCCGAGGCGGCGGAACTCCGCCATCTGGACCGCCAGCCAGTGCTCGGCGTAGGCGCGGCACTCGGCGCGGAAGTCCAGCACCGGGACGGCGTCCTTGTCCTTCTTCGCCTCGCGATACTGCTCCTCGATCTTCCACTCGATCGGCAGGCCGTGGCAGTCCCAGCCGGGAACGTAATCG
The DNA here is from genome assembly GCA_963819855.1 of uncultured Alphaproteobacteria bacterium. Taxonomy (GTDB): domain Bacteria; phylum Pseudomonadota; class Alphaproteobacteria; order Acetobacterales; family Acetobacteraceae; genus JAMXLO01. Next base: position 109,045 of record CAWFYC010000021.1, on the reverse strand, counting down.
GCGTCGTAGCCGGCCATCTGGCGGGTACGGTTGATGACGTCCTTATGGATCTTGTTCAGCGCGGTGCCGATATGGATGTTGCCATTCGCGTACGGCGGGCCGTCGTGCAGGATGAATTTCGGCCGTCCGTGCGAGGCGGCGCGCAGGCGGGACCACAAGTCCATCTGGTCCCAGCGGGCGAGGATCTGCGGCTCGCGCTTCGGCAGGTCGCCGCGCATCGGGAACGAGGTCTGTGGCAGGAATACGGTGTCGCGGTAGTCGCGTTGGGCGGGATCGGTGGGGGCGTCGTTCATGGTGTATCCGGGCGGCTGATGCCGCTTCAGGGGTGGGCGGGGCGCGTCGATGGTCCCGGGGCTCAGCGAGCCGCCGGGCCGGTAATTCGCGCCTGCCTATACACCTGGGCCATGGGGCGGACTATGGGGAGGCTTGGAGGCGGGATCAAGCGTTTGGGGTGTCCCGGCGCCGGCCCGAATTGCTGCGCCTGGGAACCGGACGCGACGACCTACCGATCCTGGTGCCGCCAAACCGTGGTGCGGTCGAACCTGGTGGGCCGCGCCGACAGGATCTTCGCCAGATTGGTCACGACGCACAGGAATGGTAGGTTGGGCAAAGGCCGTCCAGCATAACAGCGAGGTTTGAATGGCCCAGCCGCCATCGCGTTCCGTGTTTGGATCGCTGGTGTTGATCGTCGTCGTTGTCGCTGGCGGAGCCGCTGCCTTCGCCTACACGGCGGGATGGTTCTCGCCTCGGCGCCTTACACCGGACAGGCTGGTGGATGCGTTCACGCCTGCCACGGGTGAGCCGCTCGGCCATCGCAAGAACCATGCGAAGGGCATCTGCTTCACCGGCACGTTCGAAGCGAACGGGGCCGGTTCGGCACTCTCATCTGCTCAGGTCTTTGCCCGCGGTCAGTATCCCGTCCTCGGGCGCTTCAATCTTGGCACTCCCGATGCGAACGCACCGGATGCGACGGTGCGGGTTCGCGGCCTGGGACTGCGCATCTCGACGCCGGATGGGCAGGAATGGCGCAGCGCCATGATCGACCCACCATTCTTTCCGGTGTCGACGCCGCAGGCCTTCTACGAGCTGTTGCTGGCCTCGGCGAGCAAGGAGCCGGACGCGATGAAGACATTCGCTGCCGCGCATCCGGAGATCGCGGCGTTTGGCGCCTGGGCCGACAGCGCACCCTGGACCGCCAGCTATGCGGACGAACGCTACAACAGTCTCAACAGCTTCGTCTTCACCGACAGTTCCGGCACGGAGAAGACGGTGCGGTGGTCGCTGCTGCCGGCGGCGCAGGCAGTCGCTGTCGCGCCAGATGAACTGGCGAAGCGTGGCCCCGATTTCCTCGAACAGGAGATCGCTGAGCGGGTCCGCGGTGGGCCGTTGCGCTGGACCATGGTGGTGACCGTTGCCGACCCGGGCGATCCCACCGCCGATCCGAGCAAGGCCTGGCCGGAAGGCCGCCGCACAGTCGAGGTCGGCACGCTCACGGTGCAGCAGATCCAAGCCGAGCGAGACGGTCCGTGTCGCGACATCAACTTCGATCCGACCGTGCTGCCTTCCGGCATGCGGACGTCGGACGACCCGTTCCCTGCCGCACGATCATCGGCCTACGCGAAGTCATACGACCGCCGCACGGCGGAGGCCAAGGACTATCCCCGAACTGCAACGGACGCCAAGCCATGATCGGGAACCGCCAACGCTTCACCCCGCTCCAGCGCCTGCTGCACTGGCTTATGGCAATCTGCATCCTGGCCATGCTGTTCATCGGCGTGGGCATGGTGTCCACCGTAATGCCGAAATATCTGACGCTGGTTTCGATTCACAAGCCGCTCGGAATTGCAATTCTGCTGCTCGCCCTGCTGCGCCTTTTGGTGCGACTGCGGGATGGTGCGCCGCCGCTGCCGGCTGACCTGCCCGAACCGATGAAGCTTGCCGCCCACCTGTCGCATTACGCGTTCTATGTCCTGATGATCGGTATGCCGCTGATCGGTTGGGGGATGCTGTCGGCGGCTGCCTATCCCATCGTGCTGTTCGGGGGCGTGCGCCTTCCAGCGATCCTTCCGCAGAGCGACACTCTGCATGCGCTGCTCTGGAACGCGCATTTCTACCTCGCTTTTCTGTTCTTTGCCCTGATCCTGTTGCATGCCGCGGCGGCGCTGTTTCATGCGCTCGTTCGACGTGACGGTGTGTTCGACGCGATGGCCCCCGTGCCGATCCACGACGTGGTCGCGCCCGCCGAATGAAATGGGCGCAAGCCTGCTGATCTGACACATTTCTCACGGCGATTTTCTGTTCCATGCCCATCGGTAGGCTTGCCTACCGGGGCGTAACGCGCGCTAGATGCCGGGAACAACGGATCTCTACCCACACCGGCTGCGCCCGATTGGGCCAGCTCCAGGAAAGGGAGATCGCGACGATGGGAGATGTCCTGGCCACCGCGGCGGTTGCGGGCACGGTCGATTTTGCCGGTCCGCTGGAGGCGGACCACCTCCGCTCGCGTAACTACCGCAACGTCGCCGACTCCAGCAGGATCACCGCGACGCACTGGCACATCGCCTGGGCCAACGGTCTCGGCTGGGGTTTCGACGGCATGGACGGCGCGATCCTGGCGCTGGTCGCGCCGCTGCTGATGCACGACTTCGCAATCAGTCTCGGCACCTACCGCAACGGTGTGCAGCTCTCGGCGCTGATCAGCATCATCGGCCTGTATCTGTGGCCATGGCTGGCCGATCGGTTCGGCCGGCGTAATATCCTGGCGATCAACATCGCGGTGTTCTCGCTGGCGATGCCGCTGGTCGCGCTGTCGCCGACGTGGGGTAGCTTCGTCGCCGCCTACACCATCGTGCGCTTTGCACTGAACGGCGAGTGGGCGGTCGGCTCGATGCTGGTGGCGGAAACCTGGCCGGCGCGGCTGCGCGGCCTCGTGCTCAGCTTCGATCGCTCGGCCTGGGGTGTCGGCGCCGCGCTGGCCGGCGTGATCGTGACCTTTATCGTGACGGTGTGGGGATGGCGGGCGGCCTTCCTCCTGCCGATGGTCATCGCGTTCCTGGCGATCTATGTCAGGCTGCTGTGTCCGGAATTGCCCTATTGGGTGCGCACACAGGATCGCAAGCGGCGGATCGGAGAGAGCCTGTCCGCGCAGCTTCCGCTGTCGCAGGATGACCAGGACTGGATCGCCAAGACAAAGCAGCCGGGATGGCGGCAACTGTTCCTGCCCGATCTGTGGCGCAACACGATCATGGCGACCTTCGTCGCCAGCATGGCGCTGGTGTCGTACAGCACCGTGGGTCTGTGGATGCCGCTGTTCCTCGCGCAGCAGCATCATTGGACGACAGCCGAATATGGCAGTTTCTACATCGCGTGGGCGCTGTTCGCGACCACCGGGTTCTGGGCCGGTGGTTGGCTGATCGACCGTTTCGGCCGCAGGCTGGGCTTCGCAATCCTGCTGATCGAGGCAGCGGTCTTCATGACGATCTGGATCTTCACCGAGAACCGGTTGGCATTGTGGCTGCTCGGCATGGCGTGGTCCTGGGGATTTATCGGGGTCTGGGGTCCGGTGACCACCTACACCGCGGAAATGTACCCGACGCGGATCCGCGGCGTCGGCAACGGATTCTCATGGGCCGTGGCATTCCTGGTCGGGGCGGTGCTGTGGCCGTACGTCTCGGTCTATCTGCGCGAGACCACCGGGTCGTTCATCGCCGCCTTTCTGCTGATCCCCGTGATCCTGCTGACCATGGCGGCGATCATCTGGTTCTGTAGCCCGGAACACGCGCGCAAGGATCTCGACCAGATCGCGGTGTGATTATTCCAGCGGATGGTGGCAGGCGAAGCCATGGCCGTCCGGATCGTTCCACTCCGGGTAAGTGCTGCGGCACAGCTCGGTCGCACGCGGGCAGCGTGGATGGAAATGGCAGCCCGGCGGCGGCGCGGAAGCCGACGGGATCTCGCCGACGACGCGCGGCAGCACGCCGCGCTGCGCGGGATCCGGAATTGGCGAGGCGTCGCGCAACATGCGCGTATAGGGATGCCGCGGTGAAGCGAACACACGTGCGACCGGTCCCTGCTCGACGATGCGCCCGAGATACATCACCGCGACGCGTGAACAGAACCAGCGGATCACGCCCAGGTCGTGGCTGACGAACACGAACGCGAGGCCGCGGCGTTGTTGCAGTTCCTTCAACAGCAGCAGCACCTGCGCCTGCACCGACACATCGAGCGCGGACACCGGTTCGTCGGCGACGATCAGCTCCGGCTGCAACGCCAGCGCGCGTGCGATGCCGATGCGCTGGCGCTGGCCGCCGGAGAACTCGTGCGGATAGCGATCGAGCGCATTCGCCGGCAGGCCGACCTCGGCCAGCAGCGCGGCGGCGCGGTCGCGCGCGGCGTGGCCATGCGCGATGCCGTGCACGACCAGCGGCTCGGCCAGTGTGCGGCCGATGCTGCGGCGCGGATTGAGCGACGAATACGGATCCTGGAACACGATCTGCATGTGCCGGCGCAGCGTGTTCAGCGCGGCGCCGCCGGCGGCACGAACATCGGTGTCGGCGAACCGGATGCTGCCTGCGTCCGGCTCGATCAGCCGCAGTGCGGCCCGCGCCGCGGTGGACTTGCCGCAGCCGGACTCGCCGACAAGGCCAAACGCCTCACCGGCGTCGACCGCGAAGCTGATGCCATCGACCGCGCGCACCGTTGTGGTGACGGGACGCGGAAACCCCTTGCGCACGGTGAAGTGCTTGACCAGTCCATCGACCTGCAAGCACCGGTGTCATGCCGGCCATGGCTCGACCGTTACTTCTGGCCAGATCGCCTTTGCACGCTCGGCCTTGCTGCGTGTGGGACGCGGCGTTCGGTCAGTGTGCGATTGGGTCGAATGCGCATCGCGAACATGTCGTCGAGACCGAACGGCGCGGCGATATCGAACCGTCCATCGTGCTCCAACCGGACACCGACCGCGTGCACGATCGAGGCGTAGTAATGCAACGATGCTCATCGGCCGACGTGAGCTGCGGATAGGCACAGCCGAAGCGATCGGCGAACCACAGATGCACGCGCGCCTGGTTGCGCACTTCCACCGGCCCGACGCAGTCGTGCGTTGCCGCGGCGACGCGTCGGATAACGGCGTCCTCGGCTGCCCACGAAAGATCGTCGCCTTCGTAGTAGATGAGGTCGTAGTCCTTGATGCCGGTGCCGCGTGTGCGATCGGTCAGCACGTTCCATACGGTCTGATACAGGCAGCCCGCGACCAGGCGCCATTGCGGCAAAGCCAGCGAACGCAGCCGATCGAGCAGATGCATCAGGTCCGGGTCGGCGCGGATAATGGCCTGAAGCAGCGGCGAGCAGAGGTCAACCTGTCGGCAAGGATTTGAACCGCAAATCACGGGATCACGCAATGAAGTCTCTGGTCAACCCCTCTCCAAACGCATCATTGGACCGCTTGAAAGTCACGCATGCCCTGCACGGGTTTCCTGGAAGGTCGATGAAAGACCGATTGATGAGTTGATGAAGCCGCCTTTGGCACTCCTCGCCTGTCAGGTTAATACGTTGCGGCGCATCGTTCTGGATCTCTAGGGGCCTTTGCGTGTTTTGCGTGATTTGCGGTTCCCTATCATGTCTCGCCCCGCAGCCGCGGATCGGTCGCGTCGCGCAGTCCGTCGCCGATCATGTTGAGCCCGAGTACCAGCACCAGGATCGCCAGACCCGGCCATACCGAAAGCCACGGCGCGTCGAGGATGTTCTCGAACCCCTCGCGCATCATGCCGCCCCAGGTCGCCGTCGGCGGCTTCACGCCCAGGCCGATGAACGACAGCGACGCCTCGGTGCGCACCGCGGTCGCCATCCAGAGCGAACCCATCACCAGCACCTCGCTCATGATGTTCGGCAGCACGTGCACGAACAGGATTCGGGTATGGGAGAAGCCCAGCGCGCGGCCGGCCTCGATGAAGGCGCGCTCCTTCAGGCTGAGCACGGGCGCGCGCGCGATGCGCGCGAACGGCGCGATGGCGGTGAGCGCAATGGCGAACACCAGATTGATCAGGTCGGGCCCGAGCAGCGCCACCACGATCAGGCCGAGGATCAGGCTGGGGAACGACAGCAGCACGTCCATCGTCTGCATCACGATCAGGTCGACACTGGCCGCCGATATAACCGCTGACCATGCCGATCGTGCCGCCGATCACGATCGCGGCGGTGATCGAGGTCACCGCGACCAGCAGCGAGATGCGCGCGCCCCACAGGATGCGCGAAAACACGTCGCGGCCGAACGAATCGGTGCCGAGCAGGTAGTCGCCGCCAGGCGGCTGCAGCCGGTCGATGATGTTCTGGTCGTTGGGATCGAACGGCGCCGCGCCACGGTGCGAGCAGCGCGCCGGCGACGACGATCGACGCACAGGACGGCACCGATCGTGGTGGCGGGATAGGTGGCGGCAAAGCGCAGCAGCTTCGCCAGGCTCACTGCTTCACCCGCGGATCGATGATGCCGTAGGTGAGGTCGGTGATCAGGTTCACCACCACGATCAGGAAGCAATAGATCACCATCAGCCCTGCAGCATCGTGTAGTCGCGCTGGTTCAGCGCGCCGACGATGATCTTGCCGAGGCCCGGGCGGTTGAACACGATCTCGGTCAGCACCGAGTTGCCGATCAGGATGCCGATATACAAACCGACCACCGTCACCACCGGCATCGCCGCATTGCGCAGCGCATGGTGCCAGACCACGCGCCGCCACGGAATGCCCTTGGCGCGTGCGGTGCGGATATAGTCCTCGCCGAGCACCGACAGCATGGCGCTGCGCGTCACGCGCGTGATGTAGGCGGCCATGACCAGGCCCAGCGTCGCCGCCGGCAATACCAGCTTGTCGAGCCGATCGATCGGATCGCTCGAGGTTCGCGCCGCCGATCACCGGGAACAGCCGCCAGTGCAGCGCGAACACCAGCAGGATGAAGATGCCGGAGACGAACACCGGGAACGACAGCCCGATCAGCGACAGCAGGCGCGCGGCGTAGTCGATCAGGCGATTGCGATGCAGCGCCGCCCAGATGCCGACCGGCACGCCGATGACGCAGCCGACAATCAGCGATGCCAGCGTGAGATCGAGCGTGTGTGGCAGCACGGCCGCGACGTCCGACAGGATCGGCCGCCCGGTCACCATCGATCGGCCGAAATCACCGGACAGCGATTGCATAAGGAAGTCGACGTATTGCTGCCAGATCGGCTTGTCGATGCCGAGTTTCGCATGCAGGGCGGCGATGCCCTCGGGGGTCGCCCGGTCCCCGAGGATGGCGATCGCGGGATCGCCCGGCACGACACGGACGATCAGGAAGACGAGGGTGAGGACGGCGAGCAGCGTCGGGATCGCCGCGAGCAGGCGGCGGATGATGTAGAAGATCACCCGCGGTTCACTTGAAGTGCGTCGCCTCGGTGATCATCGGACCGAGCGACATCGATCCCTCCAGCTTGTAGCCGTAGTCCACGTCGTCGTGCCGCGCGTACACCTGCAGCGTCTCGAACATCGGCACCGCGCACACCTGCGCCACGATCTTCTTCTGCGCCTCGGCCCACAGCGCGAGTTGTTTCGCCTTATCGGTCTCACCCCGCGCGGCGTCGATCTCCTTGTCGGCCACATCGCAGTGGCTGAAATTGGTCACCGCGGTCGGCGTCTTGACGATGCTGCGCGAGTGGAAGAACTGCGTCAGGTAGATGTCGGCGATCGGGAACCGCGCGGCCGAGTAGTACACGATCGGGCTGAGGTCCTGACGGATCTGCTGATGATAGGTGGCGTGCTCCACCACCTGCATGTCGAGATTGATCCCCGCGCGTTTGAGCTGCGCCTGGAACACCTGCGCCGCGGTCAGCATCTCGGGAAGCTGCGACTGGATCATCTTGATGGTGAGACCATCCGGGTAGCCAGCCTCCTTCAACAGCGCCTTCGCCTTCTCGACGTTGTTCGGCAGCAGGTTGGTATCGGTGGTGAACCCGAGATAGCCGCGCGGAATCACGCCCTGGCCCTCGCGACTGACATCGGCGCCGCGCCAGCGCACGATTTCCGGCCGATTGATCGCAAAGGCGATTGCCTGGCGAACTCGGATATCGTCGAGCGGCTTGATCGTGACGTTGAGGTGCAGCTCCGCCAGCTCGGCCGGCGCGAACACATCGACGATGGTGTGCGGCTGCGCCCTGGTGCGGTTGACCCAGGCCTGGTCGGCGCGGCCATAGTTGACGTCGAGCTCGCCGTTCTGGAACGCGAGATCGCGCGAGGCGTCGGACGGAATGAAGCGGTAACTGATCTTCTTGATCTTCGGCGCGCCACGGAAATATGCGTCGTTAGCCACCAGTTCGAGCGACTGGTTCGGCGTGACGGATGCGAAGGCGAACGGCCCGGTGCCGATCGGGTTGCGCTTGAAGTCGTCGCCACGTTGCTCCACCGCCTGCTTGGATACGATGAAGCCCTGCGCGTAGTTGGTCAGGATGCCGAGGACACTCGGCACGTTGTCCTTCAGGATCAGGCGCACCGTATAAGGGTCCACCGTCTCGATGGTCTGGAACGGCCGCAGTTCGGAAGCGAATGCCGAGGTCTTGGCATCGCCGGCCTTCTTCAGGCTGAACACAACGTCATCGGCGGTGAGTTCGCCGAAGCCGCCGTGGAATTGCACGCCGTGGCGCAGGTGGAAGGTCCAGGCCTTGCCGTCCTCGGTGGCTTCCCACGTCTCGGCGAGATCGGGTTCCAGCGTGGCAGGATCAGCGCTGCCGGGCGCGAACCGCACCAGGCCGTTGAACATCATGGCGGCGGGGACGCGGTCGATGGTCGAGACGGCGAAATGCGGATCGAGCTGGCCGATATCCTGCGCCGACATGCCGAAGTTAAGGGTGGTCTTCGGTTGCGCCGCAGCCGGCGCGGCGAAGGCGACAGCGGTGGCCAGAAGGGCTGCCCGGATCAGCATGCGAAGTCTCCCGTGTGTTGGGCGGAGAGTTAGCAGCTACCGGGATTGCGTGCCACCGGTCGGCCCGCCAACCGGTCAACGCGGCGGACCGATGGGTTTCGCCTCGCCTACCCATCCTACACGGCTACATTTGGCCGACGTGGGCGGCGAAGGCCGACGCCGTTGGCCGTTTTCCCAGTTCCACACTCAAGCCGCGACCGTCGCCTCCGCGCCACGTGGCAGCGTGCCAGATGCCCATCGCCAAAGCGAGCCAGCAACTGCGGCTGCTCGCACCCGGCCCGCGCCAGCGGACACCGCGGCGCAAACCGACAACCCGCCGGCATGGCATCCAGCGGCGGCACCCGGCCCGGGATCGCTGCAAGCTCCTGCGCATCACGATCCATGCGCGGGATCGCGGCGAACAGTGCGCGCGTATAGGGATGCGCCGGACGCGCAAAGATGGCGGCGACCGTGGCCTGCTCGACGATCTGTCCGGCATACATCACCGCCACCCGGTCGGCGATCTGCGCCACCACGCCAAGGTTGTGGGTGATGAACAGCATCGCCATGCCGTGCCGCTCCTTGAGGTCCGCCAGCAGCCCCAGCACCTGCGCCTGGATCGTCACGTCGAGCGCTGTGGTCGGCTCATCGGCCAGCAGCACCGCCGGCTCGCAGGCCAGCGCCATCGCGATCATCACCCGCTGGCGCATGCCGCCGGAGAACTGGTGCGGATACTCGTGAAACCGCCGCGCCGCCGACGGAATCTTCACCTCGTCGAGCACCGCCAGCGCCTTCGCCTCCGCGTCCCGCCGCGACAGGCCCTGGTGCACCGTCAGCGCCTCGGCCACCTGCGCGCCGATCGTCATAACCGGGTTCAGGCTGGTCATCGGCTCCTGAAAAATCATCGCCATCCGCGCGCCGCGCAGCTTCTCCATCGCGGGCTCGGGCAGGCCAACCAGTTCGCGCCCTTCAAGCACGATGCGCCCGCCGCCGATCCGTCCCTGCGGCGTGGGCACCAGGCCCATCACCGACAGCGCGGTCACCGACTTGCCGCAGCCGGACTCGCCAACAAGTGCCAGGGTCTCGCGTGGTGCCAGCGTGAACGACACATCGTCCACCGCGGCGTGCCAGGCACCGCCGATGCGGAACTCGGTCCGCAGGTGTTCGACGCGCAGCACGGTGTTCTGCATGGCGTGCAGCGTGGCCGTGCCGTCACAAACCTGCAAGCAGCCGGCGCAAGCGACAACGGAGCAGTCATTAGCCCGCCCACATCTGGACGACATTGGGGTACGCTCGGAGCGCTGCGTCGGCGGTTGCCAGAGTGAAGGTCAGGCGCCTTGCCTGCGCTACCAGCATGCGGTCGAACGGGTCGTTGTGTTGCCATGCCAGTGCGCCGGCGTTCTCCGCGTCGATTGGGAGGATCGGCAGTTCATGAAAGCCGTTGGCACCGATGGCGGCGACAGCGGAGCCACGGAAGTCGAGCTTCTTCAACCGGCGCTTGATGGCGATCTCCCAGATCGACGCGGCACTGATGAAGACCTGATTGGCGGGGTCAGCGATGAGGGCGCGTGTGTCGGCGTTCAGCGCCTTGTCCTGCCGGTCCCACCACAGGAAGACATGCGTATCGAGCAGCAGGTTCACGCGTCCTCGCCGCCGAACAGGGTCTCGATGGCAGGGTCAGGCGCATCGAAATCGGCGGCGATGCGGCGGATGCGCATGGCGTTGGCCGGCTTGCGACGTTCGCCTCGGTCGGCGAGCGGCACCAGACGGGCCTGCGGGACGCCGTTCTTGGCGATGACGATTTCCTCGCCGGCCGCGGCGCGATCGACCAGTCCGGAGAGATGAGTCTTGGCTTCATAAAGGGTAACGAAGTGGGACATCGGTCAGATCCTTGGTCAGCCTGACCAGTTAAGGGCGGCCGGCAGGTTGGTCAATGTGGTGCAGCCTCGAGAAAAGCCCTACGGATTGCGACCACGTTTGGCGGCGTTCCCATGCCTCGCCGGGCCGGCTCACGGCGGCCAACCTGTCAATGCGGTGCCAAGATCCGGCCGTTGATTCCCGAATTATCACCATCTACGTTCACCCTTGCGTCTTGCCTGATCGAACGACGAGCATCCCGGGTTGGGTAAGTGCCGAGATTGCAGACGCTGGCGGCTCATCAGTGGCAGCACCCTCAACTCGAGAGGGAGTAATGGAGCCAACCTACTCGGACGAATGATACAAGCGAGGTGGCGATGGCCGGGAATCTTGCGCTGTGGCGCATATGGACGATGAATTTGGTCGGCGTTGATCAATTCGGCCGCTGGAGCAGCGGTCCGATCAACCAGATCGGCGCTAACCTCGAAGCGCTGTTCAACGAGGTGCGGAAGCATCCGGTTTGTCCCTATCGCGAAGTCCGGTGGTTTCCGGCCCATTTGGGATTCGACATCGATCCGGGCGAAGTGCTGGTTCATTTCGTCACAAGGGGAAGTAGTCTGGTCACGGCCCATGGCGGCCGCGGTCTCGGGAGAGCTGGCACGACGTGGCTTTCCGCACGCGGCATGATCTCGGAAGTCTATGTCGACGAATGGCTGTCTAATGGAGACTATCTGAAACAAGCGGCGAATCTGGTATTTCACGAAGCGCTGCACAACAAGGTTGATGCCAGCACCGCGGCCGACATTGTGCATAAGGACGGAACTGGTTTGGCAACCGGCAATCCTATATCTGGAAGCACACCCCTCAACCTCAACAACAGGGCCATGATGGGATCTCACATGAGCAATGCGGTTCCTCAGTTTCTGGCTGGCGTGCAGCAGTCGATGTCGCTGGTGAACGGCATGCCTGACTTTATCGAGGGGTCCAAGGCACCGACGCCATAGCAGGCGCCCCGCGCGGATCAACCTGCGACCACGGCAGCTTGCCAGCCCGGCCCTGCTGCCGCAAACCTGCGAGCCTGCCGCGAGGACGCGCCATGCCGGATCCCATCTCCACCGTGATCGCCGCCGCCCGCGATTTCCTGGGCGAGCGCATCACCACCAACGCCACACTGCGCGAGCACCACTCGCACGGCCAGGACACCCAGCCGCCGGTGCTGCCCGATGCGGTCGCGTTCATCGAAACCTCCGACGAAGCCGCGCGCATGCTGGCGCTATGCAACAGTGGACACGTGCCGGTGGTGGCGTGGGGCGCCGGCACCTCGCTGGAGGGGCACGTGACGCCGGTGCGCGGCGGCATCACGCTCGATCTGTCGCGCATGACGCGCATCATCGATGTCAGCCAGCCCGACATGGACTGCCGCATCGAGGCCGGCGTCACGCGCGACCAGCTCAACGAACACCTGCGCGACCAGGGGCTGTTCTTCCCGGTCGATCCCGGCACCGCGCTGTGCACCATCGGCGGCATGTGCGCGACCCGCGCCTCGGGGACCAACGCGGTGCGCTACGGGACGATCCGCGAGAACGTGCTGGGGCTGACGGTGGCGCTGGCCGACGGCCGACTGATCCGCACCGGCGGGCGGGTGCGCAAGTCCGCCGCCGGCTACGATCTGACGCGGCTGTTCATCGGCTCGGAGGGCACGCTGGGCGTGATCACCGAGATCCAGCTGCGGCTGCACGGCATCCCCGAGGCGATGTCATCCGCCACCTGCCAGTTCCCGACGCTGCGCGGCGCGGTGGAGACGGTGATCGCCATCCTGCAGATGGGCATCCCGGTCGCGCGCATGGAGCTGCTGGACGAGGTGCAGATGGCGGCGTGCATCGCGTATTCGAAGCTGGAAGGGCTGGAGAATCTGCCCAGCCTGTTCTTCGAATTTCACGGCACTGTCGCCGCGGTGGCGGAGCAGGCGAAGCAGGCGGAAGAGATCGCCGCCGGTTGCGACGGCCAGGGTTTCCGCTGGGCCACCGATGCCGCCGAACGCGGCAAGCTGTGGAAGGCGCGGCACGACGCGCTGTGGGCGTGCCTGGCGCTGAAGCCGGGGCACCAGGGGATCGCCACCGACGCGATCGTGCCGATCTCGCGATTGGATGAGGCGATCCTCGGCGCCAAGGAAGACATCGCCGCGTCGGGGCTGACCGCGCCGATCGTCGGCCATGTCGGCGACGGCAATTTCCACACTGTGATCCTGGTGCCGCCGGAACCGGATGGGCTGAAGCGCGCCTGGGACCTCGACAAGAAGATCGTGGCGCGCGCGCTGGCGCTAGGGGGCTCGTGCAGCGGCGAACACGGCGTGGGGATCGGCAAGCGCGAGTTCCTCGAGCAGGAGCACGGCGCCGAGGCACTGGCGGTGATGCGGTCGGTCAAGCAAGCGCTGGATCCGCAGGGAATTTTGAATCCGGGGAAGATCTTCCTGAACTGAGGGTTGATTGTCGCAGACAGGCGGCTCACGGCATGCTGAGAAATCGCTCGAGTATGCCTGGGGCATACGGACGGTAACTGCCGCTTACGCCGCCGCCCTGAACGTCCGCGGAATCCCCGCCTTCGGAACCTGCCCGTGCATCGGTTCCTCCGGCAATCCCTCGTGCAGCAGCCGACGTGCCTCGATCAGCTTGGCCAGATCGATGCCGGTGGCGAAGCCCATGCTCTCCAGCATGAACACCAGGTCCTCGGTCACCACATTGCCCGAGGCGCCTGGGGCATAGGGGCACCCACCCAGCCCGGCGAGGCAGGCATCGAAGGCGCGGATGCCCTCCTCCAGCCCGGCCAGCGCGTTGGCGATGCCGAGGCCGCAGGTGTCGTGCAGATGCAGGCCATACAGCGTGTCGCCGATCGCATCTCGGGTGGCACGCACCACCTCCCTGATCTGCGCCGGATGCGCGTAGCCCACGGTATCCGCCAGCATGATCTGATCGACGCCGGCATCCGCCAGGCCCTTGGCCAGCGCCACCGTCTTGGCCGTCGGCACCACGCCGTCGATCGAGCAGCCGAACGCGGTGGAGCAGCCGGCGACCACCGGCACGCGGCGCGGCTGCGCGTGCAGCCAGTCCATGATCTCGCGCATCATAACGATCGATTGTGCCGGCATGCGGTTCAGGTTGGCCATGCTGTGGCCCTCGCTGACCGAGACCGGGATGCTGATCTTGTGCACGCCGGCGTGGTAGGCGTTCTGCGCGCCGCGCAGGTTGGGGACGAGTGCCTGCACGATGAGCCCAGGGATCGACAGGCACCGCTCGACCACCTCGGGCGTGTCGGAGAGTTGCGGGATCACCCGTGGCGGAACGAAGCTGCCGACCTCGATCTCCTGCACGCCGGCCGCGGCGATCGACTGGATCCAGCGCACCTTCGCATCGGTGGTCATACGCGTCTTGGCGATCTGCAGGCCGTCACGAGGGCCGACTTCGCAGATGGATACGTGTTCGGTCATGGTCTTCTACCTGCATTCAAGGTCGCTGACCTTGCGCGATCCGTAGGAAAGATTCAACGCGGGGACGGCGAACCACGGAGATTGAATGAAAACGCTTCGCGCGAAGCGCCATTCGTTTCCTCCGTGGCCCTCCGTGGTCCTCCGTGGTCCTCGGACTACTCCGTGTTGAATCCTTCCTGACAAGCTCGCAGAATTCGGCCCAATCATATCCAGGAACCCACCCGATGACCGTCGTCACGACAGAACAGCGCGGGCTCGTCTCGATCATCCGCATCAACCGCCCGGAGAAGCTGAACGCGATCTCCAGCGCCGTCGCTGTGGAGTTGCAGCAGGCATTCCAGGCATTCGACGCCTCCGATCAGCGCGTCGCGATCCTCAGCGCTGCCGGCGAGCGCGCCTTCACAGCGGGCGCCGATGTCACCGACCTGCCGGAACTCTGGCGCGCCATCCCAACGGTTGGCTTCACCACCGACAAGCCGATCATCGCCGCCACGTCCGGCTGGTGTATCGGCGGCGGCATCGTCATGGTGATGATGTGCGACCTGATGGTTTCAACTGAAAGCACCGTGTTCTACTATCCGGAAGCGAAGCTCGGCGTCACCGGCGGCATGATCAGCTCGCTGGTCTCGCGCATGCCGCACAAGCTGGCGATGGAGATGATGCTGCTGTGCAGCAAGGTCAGCGCGCAGCGCGCCTACGACGTGGGGTTCGTCAACCGCGTGGTGCCGAACGGCCAGCACGAAACCGAGGCGCTGGCGATGGCCAACGAAATGCTGGATTCCGCACCGCTGGTGATCGGCGCGCTGAAGCGCCTGGCGAGCGAGGTGCTGCCGATCGGTCCGGTGGAACGCATGGTCGCGGTCAGCCAGACCCTCGGCCGCGTGCGCACCAGCGAGGACACGCAGGAAGGTATCCGGGCCCACCGCGAACGGCGCAAGCCGAATTTCCGCGGACGCTGAGGCGAAACGGAAGACATGCCGGCGCAAAGCCTAAGAAGTGCCAAACATACCGACGCATGCTGCGCTGGCGTAAGCAACTTGTTGGCAATTGCAGCCCAATGAGGAATGCCGGCCGGGATGGGCCCGACCGGCGTCCAAAGAGGAGAAAGTGACGCACAACCATCACAGCCTCCTGCCGAAAGGTAGTGGTGATCTTGCGCATCCGCGTCAAGATTATCATCGCCCGACGGTAGAGGCGGGCCGCTCACGGGCTGGCCTACTCCTCGACATGCCGACTTCCCGTCCGCGATAGTCCGCGCGATCAAGGAGCACCGGCAATGTCCGACACGACACCCAATCCGTTCGCGGGTCGCACCGCGCTGATCATCCGCCGGTTGGCCGTCGTGACGATGCTGGCGGCAGCGACGCCCGCGACGGCGCAGGACATCGCGCTCGGGCTCGGCACCGCGGTGACGTCGCTCGATCCACATTTCCACAATCTCGCGTCCAACATCAAAATGTCCATGCACATCTTCGAGCCGCTGGTCGATCAGGACGAGCGCCAGCGCCCGGTGCCCGACCTCGCCAGCGCCTGGAGGACGATCGACGACACCACCTGGGAGTTCACGCTGCGTCGCGGTGTGCGGTTCCATGACGGCCAGGAATTCGGCGCCGAGGATGTTGCGGCCACATTGCGCCGCGTGCCCTGGGTGCCGAACAGCCCGAACTCGTTCGTCACCTACACGCGCGCGATCACCGAGACCATCATCGTCGATCCGTACACGGTTCGCTTTCGCACCGCCTCGCCGTATCCGCTGCTGCCGAACGATCTGTCGTCGGTGGAAATCATCTCGCGCCGGTACGAACATGCGCCGACGGCGGACTTCAACAACGGCCAGGCCGCCGTCGGTACCGGGCCGTTCCGGTTCGTCGCATATCTCCCGGGCGACCGAGTCACTCTGCAGCGCAATGATGCCTATTGGGGGGTGCAGCCGCACTGGCAGAACGTCACGCTGCGGGTGATCACCAATCAGCCGTCACGGGTCGCCGCCCTGCTCGCCAACGATGTGCAGGCGATCGACGACGTGCCACCGTCCGACCTTGCGAAGCTGCGGTCCGACGCGAGTATTGCCGTGCTGCGTGGCCCATCGAATTCCGTGCTGTTCCTGCACATGGACCAGTTCCGTGAGCAGACCCCGTTCGCGACCGACAGGTCGGGCGCACCGCTGCCGTCGAACCCATTCAGGGACCGGCGCGTGCGCATGGCGATCTCCAAGGCGATCAACCGCGCCGGGATCGTCGAGCGGGTGATGGAGGGCGCCGCGGTTCCCGCGGCCAGCCTGCTGGCGGACGGGTTCTTCGGATCCAGCCCGCGGCTGAAGCCCGATACGTTCGATCCCGAGGCGGCGCGCCGGCTGCTGACCGAGGCGGGCTATCCAAACGGGTTCGGGCTCACCATCCACGGGCCGATCGGCCGCTACGTCAACGACAACCTGGTGCTGCAGGCGATCGCGCCGATGCTGGTGCGCATCGGCATCGACACCAAGGTTGTCGTGCTGCCGTGGGCCACCTTCATCGCCCAGGCGAGCGCACCGACCTACGCCTACAGCATGCTGCTGATCGGCAATTCGGCGACCACCGGCGAGGCGTCGTTCGGCCTGCGCGTGCAGTTCGCCACGGTGGATCCGCAGAAAGGCATGGGCGGATCGAACCGTGCCCGCTACTCAAACCCGCTGGTGGACGAGGTGCTGGGGCGGGCGATGGCGACGATCGACGACACCAAGCGTGAGGCCCTGCTGCAGGAGGTCTCCGAGATCGCCATGCACGACCAGGCGATCGTGCCGCTGTTCCATCAGGAAAACATCTTCGCTGTGCGCCGAGGGCTTCAGTACACACCGCGCACCGACGGCTACATGGCCGCGTATATGATCCGTCCGGCGAATTGAACCAGCGCTGGACTGGCCTACACCACCAGCGCTCCTCGTACCGCCGCGAGCGCGGCCTCGGCGCGTGTGCCATCCGGCCCACCGGCCTGCGCCATGTCGGGCCGTCCGCCGCCGCCCTTGCCACCGACGGCGGTGGACGCGGCGCGCACCAGCTCCACCGCGTTGAACCGCCCGGTCAGATCCTGCGATACGCCGACCACGATGCTGGCCTTGCCCTCCGCCGTAGATACAAGCGCCACCACGCCAGACCCGATCTGCTTGCCGATCGCATCCGCCAGGCCCTTCAGATCGCGCGCCGGCACCTCGCCCAGATTGCGTGCCGCGAGCTTCACGCCGTTCACTTCCTCCACTTCGGCGCCGCCACCGCCGGTCGCCAGTTTGCGTTGCAGCTCCGTGACCTGCCGCTCCAGCCTGCGCTGGTTCTCCAGCAGCGCGGCGACGCGCTCCGGCGCCTCGGCAGGACTTGACCGCAGCGCGCCGGCGATGTCGTTCTGCCGATGTTGTGTCTCCGCCACCACCGCTTCGGCGAACGCTCCGGTGACCGCCTCGATGCGACGAACGCCAGCGGCAACCGCGCTCTCCGACAAGATCTTGAAGTAGCCGATGTCACCGGTGCGCCGGACGTGCGTGCCGCCGCACAACTCGATCGAATACGCTGCCTTGTTGCCCTCGCCGCGCCCCATCGCCACGACGCGCACCTCTTCGCCGTACTTTTCGCCGAACAGCGCCATCGCGCCGGTCTCGACCGCGGCATCCGGCGTCATCAGCCGCGTGGTCACCTCGCTGTTCTCGCGCACGCGCGCGTTCACCTCGGACTCTACCCAGGCGATGTCGTCGCCGGTCAGCGGGCGCGGCTGCGAGATGTCGAAGCGCAGCCGATCCGGCGCGTTCAGGCTGCCCTTCTGGGTGACATGTGTGCCCAGGCGTCGGCGCAGCGCTTCGTGCAGCAGATGGGTTGCCGAGTGATGCGCGCGGATCGTGGTGCGGCGCGCGTGGTCCACCTCCGCCAGCACCGGCGCGCCGACATGCGCCTCGCCCGCCTCGACGCGCCCGAGATGCACGAACAGATCGCCGAGCTTCCGCTGCGTGTCCGTTACCACGATGCGCAGTCCGTCGGCGCCGGTGATGGTGCCGGTATCGCCGACCTGACCGCCGCTCTCGCCGTAGAACGGCGTCTGGTTCAGCACCACGGCGATCTCGGCACCGACGGCGGCGGCATCTACCGGCGCACCGTTCACCACCAGTGCGACGATTTCTGCTTCTGCGATCTCGGTCGAATAGCCGAGAAACTCGGATGCCCCGACCTGCTCCTTCAACTCGAACCAGACGCGCTCGGTGGCGGCCTCGCCGGTGCCGGCCCAAGCGGCGCGGGCACGCGTGCGCTGCTCTGCCATCGCCGCCTCGAAGCCGGCGAGGTCCACCTCGCGCCCCTGCTCACGCAGCGCGTCCTGCGTGAGATCGAGCGGGAAGCCGAAGGTGTCGTACAGCCGGAACGCCACCGCTCCGGGCAGCGGCTGGCGATCGCCCAGCCGTTCCGTCGCCTCGGTGAGCAGATGCAGTCCGCGCTCCAGCGTCTGGCGAAACCGTGTCTCCTCCAACAGCAGTGTCTCTACGATCAGCGCCTCCGCGCGCACCAGTTCGGGATAGGCGGCGCCCATCTGACGGACCAGCACCGGTACCAGCCGGTGCATCAGCGGCTCGCGCGCGCCCATCATGTGCGCATGCCGCATGGCGCGGCGCATGATCCGCCGCAGCACATAGCCGCGGCCCTCGTTCGACGGCAGCACGCCTTCGGCGATCAGGAAGGCAACGCTGCGCAGATGGTCGGCCACCACGCGGTGGCTGGCGCGGAACGGGCCGTCGGGGTCCTGACCGGTCGCCTCGGCGCTCGCCAGGATCAGTGCGCGAAACACATCGGTGTCGTAGTTGTCGTGTTTGCCCTGCAGGATCGCCGCGCAGCGCTCCAGCCCCATGCCGGTGTCGATCGAGGGCCGCGGCAGCGCGATCCGCGTCCCTGGCGGGCCTTCTTCGAACTGCATGAACACCAGGTTCCACAGTTCCACGAACCGATCGCCATCCTGATCCGGAGATCCCGGTGGGCCGCCCGCTACCGATGGTCCATGGTCGTAGAAGATCTCGGAGCTCGGGCCGCACGGCCCGGTATCGCCCATGCGCCAGAAATTGTCCGAGCTCGCGATGCGGATGATCCGGTCATCGCTGAACCCCGACACCTTGCGCCAGATCTCTGCGGCGTCATCGTCTTCCGCGTACACGGTGACCATCAGCCGATCCCGGGACAGGCCAAAGTCCTTGGTGACCAGTTCCCAGGCGTAGGGGATCGCCAATTCCTTGAAGTAGTCACCGAAGCTGAAATTCCCCAGCATCTCGAAGAAGGTATGATGGCGCGCGGTGTAGCCGACATTGTCCAGGTCGTTGTGCTTGCCACCGGCGCGGACGCATTTCTGCGCCGTGGTGGCGCGCACGTAGGCGCGCTTCTCCTGGCCGGTGAACACGTTCTTGAACTGCACCATGCCGGAGTTGGCGAACATCAGCGTGGGGTCGTTGCGCGGCACCAGCGGCGAGCTCTCCACCACCTGGTGCCCGTTGCGGGCAAAGTAGTCGAGGAAGGCGGCGCGGATGTCGTTGCTGCTGGCCATGGAGGCGGGTCAGGGTCCTGAAAAGTGGCGATTGAGGATCAGGTAGCGCGCGGGGGCCGGTCTGTCACCCTGTCGGGCGGCGGCTCATGCGGAATTTCCGCCCCCGGCCCATCGGGGCAACGTCGTCCCGCCATGGGCAAAACAACCGTTACGCACAGGCCGTGCGGTTGCCGATTGAACGCGCTGATCGTGCCGCCCAACGCGAGTGCATATTGCCTGGCCAGCCAAAGTCCAATGCCGAAGTGCTGAGCGTCGGTCGCAGGACCTGAGTGCGGCGAAGCCGGTGGGCGATGCGTATAATAACGGTTGAAGATGCGATCCAGGCGATCCGGTGCAACGCCTGGTCCGTCGTCCGCCACCGACACGATCGCTGTGTCGCCGTCCGGCTCGACCCGAACCAATACCCGCCCGCCGGAAGGTGAGAAACTGACGGCATTGTCGACGACGGTTTCCAGGATCGTCTCGAGCGTCTCCGGCTGCCCCGTGACGCCGATGCCGTCCGCGATCTGGACATCCAGCCGTACCTGGCGCGCAGCGTTCATCGTTCCGTAGCTGCGCACGAAGGCCCTGGCGAGAGCAGAAAGATCGACCTGCGAGAGCTGTGGTTCCAACAGTTCCGCGGCAGCACCGTCAAGGTATCGCGCCGACTGCACCAGGCCATCCAGCCGATCGAGCGCACCGGACACGGTACGCAGCGAGTTCATGCAATGCCTGGTCGCGGGACAGGGCCTGTCGCAGCGGCTGCTCGATCGCTTGGCGGATCGTGCCGATCGGCCCCTTGAAGGCGTGGGCGTTGTCCTCGGCGGCCTGCCGCAGCATGTCCGCACTGCGCTTCATGCGTTGCACCATGCTGTCGAACGCCGCCGCCAGTGGCGCCAGCTCGGGTATGCCTGTGGTCCGCGCAAAGCCCGCATGCTGGGTTGGCGACAATGCCAGCCGACGGAAGCGAAGCAGGTCGGTCCAGATGCCGGCAAAGATCGCAGCGACCAGGATTGCCATCAGCGCGTAGATCGCGATGGCGATGCGAACTTCCTGGCGCGACCAGTACGGCCGGGCCTCGATCGCGCCCAGCACGTGACGCTCGCCGGTTGCGATAACCACAGCCCAGCAGCCGGCTGCCCCTGCGACCGACGTCACGGATGTCAGTACCTCGGCGCCGTTGTCCAGCAACGATGCCTCGCGGTCGCGCAGCAGCCGAGCGGCACAGCCCTGCGACAGCCCGGGCAAGATGCCGAGCCGGAGCAGTTGCTGCAGTTCGCCCTCGGTCTGTTCGGGCGAGATCGGCGGCGCTGTGGCAACGAAGTAGAAGGCTTCGGCCGTGGTGGCGCTCGTCGGCCTGAGCAGCACCTTGATGCTGCGATCCTCGGTGGCAAACCGCGCCAACTCGCTTCGCAGCGTGTCGAGTTCGGCCGGACGCAGATCGTGCAGCATGGGCGCAAGCCCGGCGGCGATGGCATCGCCGGCATCCGCGACGGCGTTGAGGATCAGCAGGCGGCGCTCCTACCTCCGCGTTGGCCAGCACGGTGAAGATCAACCCCGGAAGGGCGAGCAGAATGACCGCCAGAGCGACTGCCTGAAGGCGAATGGATCGCAGCCAGCGCGTGCCTCGCCGGCCGGGCGTGTCACCCATGCCGGTGCCAGCGGTAACCGAAACCGGGATAATTCTGCAGCGCTGCAAAATCCGGATCGAGCTGGACGAATTTACGCCGGATCCGCTTGACCATCGCGCGCACATTGGCGCGGTAGCCGTCCTCGCCCTGGCCGGCGAACAAAGCCATCGCCACGAACCACGTCATAGATCTGGCGATACCCAATGTCGCGGCCAGCGCTGTTCGCCAACAACGCGACCACATCGAACTCGTTCCGGCTGAGCGGGACATGGCGATCACGCCAGGTTGCGCGCTTCGACGACTCCGACAGCAGCAGTTCGCCGATCTGCTGGTCCGCCCGGTCTGCTCCCGATTGCAGCGCGTCAGGCGCGTCGCGCCGCGCCAAGGCAAGCGACAGCCGGTGCAGAATGATGGCCGGACCGCGCGACTTGTCGACAAAGTCTGCCGCCCCCGCATCGAGCGCGGCTTCCTCGAAGATCGGTTGGCCATACGATGTCAGGAACAGCACCGGCACCGCCACGCCGCGCGCGCGCAGCAGCTTGAACAGCGCGAGGCCGTCGAGACCCGGCATGTTCCAGTCCAGCACATAGGCGTCGAGCGGAGCGTCACGCTGCAGGCTTGCCAGGGCCTGCTCCGGATCATCGAAGCACACGGTCCGATATCCCGCAGCCCGCAGATTGGCCGCGAACACACTCAGGAACAGAGGATCATCGTCCACCAGCGCTATGCGCGCGGTGCGGGGGCCCGCATTCGCCAGATCAACTGCTCGGGGCATCGCGCAACCGTCGAAGGCACGCCTGTTTGGAATCCTCGCCTGATCCGGCGCCGCTGACCCGAGAGTCGAGCACCTGCAGGCCGCCATGCGTCACGTTGGGAAACAGGAACAGCTCAACCGCGCAGGACCCCGAGCGATAGGTCCACGTCTCACCGGGTGCGGGTCCCGTTTGCGCCGCCGGCTGACCGAGCATGGCGCGGACCGCCTTCCCGGACAGGCCGTTGACCACCACAGGCTGGGCCTCCGGCGGCGCTGCCGGCCTGGTTTCCGCGGCGCTCGCGGGATCCCACGGCGATGGGGGAGGGGCCGGCGGCCGCGGCACCCGAGCCGGTACCGCGCGGCGGGGCGCGGTGAATGCCGACTCAACGGCGTCCGTGACGGTGTAGTACGCCCTGTCGATACTGGCACAGCCCGGAACGGCCAGGATCCCGGCAATCACCACTGCACGCGTCACTCGAGCCAGCACCGCGCTTTGCCTCGCATCTTCGGCCGGAGGTTGGATCACGAGAGGCCAATCCGACAAGTCCCGCCGGGTCACAGGTTGTGACAAAGCCGGGACACGGATTGTAAGCCTATCCGGTCCGCTTTAGCTCATCATTCCCAATTACCAATCACAGTCGCCGTGTCCAGAACCAATCGAACGGACCGAGGCCACCCGAATGCAGTGCTGTCACATCGCAGTGATCGCCGCCGGCCGCGGGAAGTCAGCAGGAACGAGGGGGCAACATGGCAGCGCTGATACCTCACCCAAGGTTCGAGGCATGGGCCGTACCGCTGGCACTCCTGGCGGCCATGCTGCAGTTGTCTGCCTGTGCCGCGCCGGCAGGCCTGGCGTTGTTCAGCGCCAGTACCGGCGTCGCGATGGGCACCAGCGTCGATTACACGCTGAACGGCATTGCGTACAAGACCTTCGTTTCGCCGATGCCGACGGTGCGACAGGCTACCTTGAGTGGCTTGAACCGGATGGGCATCAAGGTCGTCCAGGACAAGAGGTCGGACACCGGCTGGACGATCGCTGCGACCGCCGAAGGTCGGGAAATCGATATCGACCTGGAGAGGTTGACCGGTCGCACGACCCGTATGCGCGTCGTCGCCAACAACAACGTCATCTTCAAGGACCGTGCCACCGAGGCCGCGATCATCGACGAAACCGCCGATATGCTCGATCGCCGATCGAGTGTGCGGAGCTAGCGAACGATGTCACGCGGCAACGCAATGTGTTTGGCGGAAAGATAGGAGGGGAAGGCATGCGAAGCGAGGTCATCTATGGAGCGTGCGGGGCCCTCTTCCTGATCTCGTCTGCGTGGGCACAGGACGCTCGCTATGACAGCAGGAGCGACCGGGCAGTCGCCGGCACGCCTGGCGCCTTCCGCAATCTGTCACCCGGCGAACAGTGGATCGCGCGAGCACTCGCTGCATCGGAGGTCCGACGCGACGGCAGGGTACCCCTGAGCCTCAATCAGATCGCGACATTGAAAGAGTCGGGGATGGGGTTTGGTCAGATCCTTCGCCAGATGCGGGCCGATGGCGATACCAACGCGAACAACCTTGGCAGTGTGGTGAGCGGATCGCGGCATGACCTGAACGCCGACCGCCACGATGCATGCCGCGGTCGGATCATGACGATGTCCGTATGTCGAACCGCTATGACAGCCGGGACTTTGATCATGACGGGCCGCGTCGCTTCGATCGCGACAATGATCGCCGCGGCAATCGTGATTCGGCGCGTCACGCCGATCGTGACGATGTTCGGGGTGTCGACCACGACGGAATGCGACAGGGCGATCGCGACAGCTACCGCCACGCCGACCGCGACGATGCCCGCGTTCGCGATAATGATGGAATGCGACGGTCCGATGCTAACGATGCGAGCGGCACGCGACGGATCGCTGCCGGCCGACCGGATCAGGACGCCTCACAGGTCGGTACTGGCGGCACGGCGTCCTCAGGTGGCGGAGGTCCGCGCGCATCTACAAACCCCGCCACGACACAGACGACGGCCGGCGCAGTCACTGGCATGAACGGTGGCCAATCCGGTGCCGGCACGAGCGGACAGGTCGCGACAGCGTCCGGCGGCGCGCCCGGCGACAGCGACTGGCAACGCCGCGTCGGACGTGGGCAATTCGACTATAGGGGTCAGCAGTCCGACTACGGTGGTTCGCGTCAACCATGGCAGTGCAACCGTCAACGTTCAAACCACCGCGACCACCCACGAGCGTCAGCAGGGTATCAAGCGGTTCACCGAACCTGGTGACCGCAGCCAACAGCAGCACGACCGCAGTGAACGGCAGTCGTGCAACCCCGATATCCGGCAGTCAGCACATGGCGACTGCAACAGGTCCTGCCGGTGTACCGAGCAACCCACCCAGTCTGGTGACCGCAGCCAACAGCAGCACGACCGCGGTGAACGGCAGTCACGTGGTTGGGACGTCCGGCGGTCAGCACATGGCGACCACGACAGGTCTGGGAAGTGTATCGAGCGGTTCGGCCGGCCTGGTGACCGCAGGCAACACCAGTACGACCGCGGCGAACGGCAGTCATACCTCAACGACGTCCATTGCTCAGTCCAAAGCAATCATCACGGGACTGGGAGTTGTGTCGGGTGGCTCGCACGGCTTCGTCACGGCGGGCAACAGTGGTCAGGTCGCCGCCGGCCGTGGCGGCGGTCACGCAGCAACGACACTCACCAGCAGGTCCAGCGCAATCACCACAGGCCTCGGTAGCGTGTCGAGTGGTTCGCACAGCTTCGTCACGGCCGGTAACAGCAGCCCGGTCACCGCGACTGGCACCAGCCATGGCGCCACGACGACCAGTGCTACCCATACGGCGACTACCACGGGTCTCGGTCATTTCGCCGTCGGCTCGCGTAGTTTCTGATCGCGCATCAATGGCAGTCCACGCGATCCTGGGCAGCGCGCGCTCGCAGGCGGGTTGATCGGGGCAGGGTCCGGCGCAGCAATAGGCGCGGCTGCCGCAAGGCGGAACCGGTGCCGCGGCCGGAGCCTTGGTCGGCGGTGCGGTTGGAGCGGTCGGCGGGGCCGTAACCACTCCGCGCCCGCCCCCTCCCCGCCTATTACTCGCTCTCCACCTCCATCGCCGCCAGGTCACTGATGGCGACGCGAAGGAGGCACGAGCAACGGCTGCCCGGCGAAGCGTTCGTCACCGCGGAAAGCGATCGAGCCGCTCAGCCAGGCTTTCTGGCCACGATCTGCACCTCGCACACCCGCCCGTCCTCACGGGCGCGCATGCTGTTGATCTGCATCTGCAGACCGTCGCCCGCCCGAACGGCATGCGGGCCAAGCGGCGGCAGCCCCTCGGTCTCCAACTTGCGCCGCGCCGCCACCGCCGCTTCCGGGGCTGTCGCCATGTCGCGAAACGTCACGATTTCGAACCCCGCGGCGGCGAGGTCGCGGCGCGTCTCCGCATGGGTCGCGAGAAAGCTGTTCTCCGGCACCGACGCCCAGCCCACTGGAAAGAACTCGACCGGAGCATTCGGGCCGGCATTGACGTGCGACAACACCAGACGTCCGCCCGGCTTCAACACCCGGAACGCCTCGCGATACACGCCGGCCTTGTCGGCGATGTTCATCACCACGTTGTGCGAATACGCGCGATCGAAGCTGGCGTCCGGCAGCGGCAGGGCGAGCGCGCTGCCTTCGAGGATACGCACGCGGTCCGCCAGGCCGCACGCGGCATTGAGTTCCCGCGCGGCGTCGCAATGCTCGGTGGTCAGGTCCACGCCGGTCACCGTGCAATCGAACTTCGTCGCGATCCATCGCGCCGGGCCGCCTAGACCGCTGCCGATGTCCAGGATCATTTCACCTGATTGCGGTTCCAGCAGTGCGACCAGTTCCTCAGTCGCAAGCGCGCCGCGGCCGTGCAGGTGGTCGACCGGCGCCAGCGTCTCCGGCGTTATCGCCACATCGGCGCCGGCATGCGCGCGCACCGCCGCGATGATGCGAGCGGCCATCGTGGCGCCCGATCCCGAGCGGGCGTAATGGTCCTGGACGCGTCGGCCGGACATGATTCCCCCTTTCGGGTTGCTGGTCGGCGTCTCCTGTAGCCGAAGACTGGCCGGCGCTACACCCCCAGATACGCCTTCCGCACGTAGTCATTCGCCCGCAGTGTCGCGGTGTCCCCCTCCGCCACCACGCGTCCCGTCTCCAGCAGGTAGCCGCGGCTCGCCAGCCGCAACGCCATCGCGGCGTTCTGCTCCACCAGCAGGATCGCCACGCCCTCGCGATGGATCTCGCGCAGTGTGCGTGACAGCTCGCGCACCATCAGCGGGGCCAGGCCGACGCTCGGTTCATCCACCAGCAGCAGCTTCGGATGCGCCATCAGCCCGCGGGCAAACGCCAGGATCTGCTGCTCGCCGCCAGACAGGCTGCCGGCCGCCTGGCCGCGCCGTTCGGCCAGGATGGGAAACCGGGAGAACATTGCCTCCATGTCGCGGCGCGACGCCGCCTCGCGGCGCAGATAGGCGCCCAGCTCCAGGTTCTCCCGCACGCTCATGCGCGGGAACAGCCGCTTGCCTTCCGGCACGTGCACCAGTCCAAGCTCGACGCGCCGGCGCGGTGAGACCGTGTCGATCCGCTCGCCGGCGAACCACACCTCGCCCTCCGCCAATCGCACCAACCCGGAGATCGCGCGCAGGCAGGACGTCTTGCCGGCCCCGTTGGCGCCGATCAGCGTGACCGACTCAGCTTCGTCCACTGCCAGCGACACGCCGCTCAGCACCCGCGCGGTGCCGTACGCCACCGCCATGCCGCGCAGCTCAAGCAGCATCGTCTTCGAACACGCCGAGATAGGCCTCGATCACCTTCGGATCGGCGGCGATCGCGGCCGGCGCGCCCTCGGCGATCACGCCGCCGAACTGCAGTACGGTGATGCGGTCGCACACGCCCATCACGGCCTGCATGTTGTGCTCCACCAGCACGACAGTGATGCCCTGCACATCGCGCAGGTCCCGCACCAGCGCCATCATGCGGTCCACATCCTCGTGCAGCAGACCGGCCACCGGTTCGTCGAGCAGCAGCAGGCGCGGTGACGGCGCCAGTCCGACTGCCACCTGCAACAGCCGTTTGTGACCATGCGACAGACTGCCGGCGATGTCGTCCTCGCGCCCGGTGAGACCGACGAAGCGGATGATCTCCGACGCGCGCTCGCGCAGCGCATCGTTGTGGCGGCGCACCGCGGGCAGCTCCAGCAGGCCGGCCCAGAACCCGCCGCGCGCATGCACGTGCAGCGCGCTCAGCACATTGCGATACACCGTGAAACCGGCGAACAGCTGCGAGAGCTGGTAGGTGCGGACGATGCCGCGCCGTACCAGACGGTGGGTCGGCTCGCCGGTGATGTCGGCGCCCTCGAAGCGCACCCGGCCCGCGGTCGGGCGCAGCACGCCGGTGAGCAGGTTGAACAGAGTGGTCTTGCCGGCGCCGTTCGGGCCGATCAGGCCGCGGATTTCACCGGGTTCGATCGACAGTGTCACGTTATTGACCGCGATCAGTCCGCCGAACCGGCGCGTCAGATCGGCGACGTCCAGCAGCGCCATCATCATGCCTCGTTGTCGATGCCGAGCGACAGCGCGGTCCGCGGCAGTGCGCGGTGGGCCCTGCGCGCCTGGAAGGCGGCGTAGCTGCCGATGATGCCCTGCGGCATGAACCGCATCGACAGCAGCAGGATGAGACCGAAACCGAGTAGCTGGTATTTGCCGGTGACGCGGAACAGTTCCGGCACCAGGGTCAGCGCCACGGCGCCGACGATCGGTCCGGCGATCGAGGCGAAGCCGCCGACCACGATGAAGATCAGCATGTTCACCGAATACTCGAAGGTGAACACCAGAGGGCTGATATAGGCGAAATAGGCGGCGTAGAAGCTGCCCGCCACACCGGCGAACAGCGCCGCGACGATGAAGGCGATCAGCTTGGTTGTGGGCACGTCGATGCCGACCGAGGACGCGAGCAGCTCGCTCTCGCGGATGCTCCACAGCACGTTGCCGAACCAGGATCGGCTGACGCGGTACACCACGGCGCAGGTGAGCAGGGTCAGCACGAGGCCCAGATAGTAGAACGGCACCTTGTTCAACGTGGTGAACAGTGCTGCGGGCTGCGGCGGCGGGATATCGCGGATGCCGTACCAGCCACCGAACGGATCCTGGAAATAGGCGAAGATGCCGTTCACCACCTGACCGAATGCGAGCGTCACCAGGAAGAAATAGACGCCCTTCACGCGCAGGCTGAGCCGCCCGACCGGTGCCGCGATCAGGGCCGGGATGACCGCGGACAGCGGCAGCGCCAGCCAGAACGGCCAGTGCGCCTGCTTGGTCAGCAACGCGGTGGTCATCGCGCCGATGAACATGAAGCCGGCCTGGCCGAACGAGATCAGGCCGGTGATGCCGAGCAGCCACATGCTGACCGCCACCATCACGTTGATGCTGATCAGGATCAGCACGTGCAGGAAGTATGCATCGTGCACGAACAGCGGCAGGACCAAAAGTATAATGAAACCACCGATGAACACGGATGAACGCCGATAAGATGCCGGCGACCGACGCGCCGGCAGTGAAGCGCTCGGTATCCTATCCGTGTTCATCTGTGTTCATCTGGGGTTCCAAATCAATGCGACACATCGTAGCCGAACAACCCACGCGGCCGGATGATCAGGATCAGCATCAGGATCGCGAAGTCGATGATGAACGCCAGTTCGCCGCCGAACAGCGTGCCGGTCGCGCTGTCCGACAGCCCGATGAACAGCCCCGCCAGCACCGTGCCCGCGATACTGCCCATGCCGCCGATCTGCACGATGATGAACGACTTCAGCAGCGGTTCGGCGCCCATCTCGGGATCGATGCCGAACAACGAGCCGAGCATCGCCCCACCCACCGCAGCCAGGGCCGCACTGATGACGAACGCGGTGACATAGACCTGCTCGCTGCTGATCCCC
This sequence comes from uncultured Alphaproteobacteria bacterium, assembly GCA_963819855.1. GTDB lineage: Bacteria > Pseudomonadota > Alphaproteobacteria > Acetobacterales > Acetobacteraceae > JAMXLO01. The sequence continues at coordinate 79,913 of CAWFYC010000021.1, read as the reverse complement.
ATCAGCAGTGCGGCCTCGCGGTCCTGCTCCACCGCGCGCATCGCCTTGCCGGGGCGGGTGAAGTGCAGGAACAGATACAGCGCGATCGCCAGCACGATGCACAGCCCGGCGGCGAACAGCCGCTGTTTGGCAATGTACACGCCGCCCAGCTTCAGCACGCCGGGGATGGTCGCCGGGATTGCGATCGGCTCGGGGCCGAAGATCGCCCACGAAGCCGACCGGATCGCGAACGAAGCGCCGATGCCGATGATGAAGCAGTTCAGGATCTCATAGTGCAGCGGCCGGAACAGCAGGTACTGGCAGACGACCGCGACCGCAGCTGCGGCAGCGATCGCGGCGAGCAGCGCCAGCCCGAACGGCAGCCCGGCCTGCTCGCTGCCCAGAAAATACACCGCGAACGCCGACAGCATCACCAGCTCGCCGTGCACGAAGTTGACCACGCGCATGATGCCGAACAGCAGCGTCACCCCTAGCGCGATCAGCATGTAGATCAGCCCGGTCACCAGTCCGCTGGTGACGATCTGCAGCGCGAGCGTCATGCGGTGCGATCACACACCCGGCGGCCAGGTCACCACCGTAAGCTGCACTGGTTTGCCGCCCTTGATCACTGCCATCGGGATCGCCCGCGTGATCGTGGTGTCGATGCCGTAGACCGACTTCATGCCGAACGCCTCCGGCCCGTAGAGTCCGTCCCAGTGCGCACCGCGCAGTGCCGCGGCGATCTTCTCCGGATCGGCTGACTGCGCCTGCTTCATGCCCATCGCCAGGATGAACGGCGTGTCCCACACCGAGAAAGCGAAGGTGGGGAACGGCGGGCCGTATTTCTTCAGCCACCACTCCTGCAATTCCTTCTGCTGCGCGTTCTGCGGATCGACCAGCGTGTCGAACAGCAGCGTGCCCTCGGCGGCATCGGCGCCGGCGACCTCGACGAATGATTTGGCATCGGAATAGCCGAGCATGATCCTGCCCTTGTAGCCGAGTTCGCGCAGCGCCTTGCAGCCGAGCGACTGATCGCGGCCGATGGTGCCGCCGAAATCGATCAGGTCCGGATTGGCGGCGACCAGGCGCGTTGCCACCGGATAGAAATCGGTCGAGCCGCGCTTGAAGTATTCGTTGGCGACATTGGTGAAGCCGTTCTTCTCGGCGATCATCCGGCGGTCCTCGGATTCGGTGAATCCGGCTTCGTCGGACGGGTTCATGTGGCCGACCTTCTGCACGTCCTTGTACTCGGTGCGCAGCCAGGGATACACCGCGTAGGCGGTCTCGTTGGTCGGCGCGACGCGGAAGCTGAGCGGGAACTCCGGCGCGGTGAGATGTCCCTTGCCTGACGCGTAGGACAGCTGCAGTGCCTTCACCGCTGTGGTCTTCGCCACCACCGGTACCGAATTGCCGGAGCCCAACGAGATCAGGAACCGCACGCCGTCGGCCAGCACCTTCTCGACGATGGTGACCGCCTCCGCGGGCACGTATTTGTTGTCGTAGAATGCCAGCTTCAGCGTGTAGCGGTCGGGACCGATCTGGATGCCGTCGGCGTTGATCAGTTCCACGCCGTGCTCGAGCGTGCGCTGCGTGGTGATGCCGGTCGCGGCGCCAGGACCGGTCAGCGGGATGCTGACGCCGATCGTGATCTCCTTGTTGTCGGCGCGCGCATGCCGGCCGGTCAGGGCAGTGATCGATGCGGCCGCCAGCAGCAGGCCGCGACGCTTGACGTGCATGATTGTTTCCCCCAATTCGGCAACGTGCGGCGCGCTGCTCGCATGTGCGTGTTGGTTCCGAGCTTCCGGGAGGGCATTCGGGGTGTCAAGGCATCAGGAGCATGGTCTGATCGCACGCGGCGGCCCGGCGTAGTCCCGATCCGTTCGACGTAGCTCGATCATGCCGTCCGACATCATCGACCTGCCGATCGGCAACGCGGCGCACGAGATTCTTGACCTCGAGCGCAGCGTGCCGCTGGACAGCCAGTTCGACATAACGCTGGGCAACTCGTTCGCCGACCCCGCATTGCAAAGGCACTTTTCGCGGCAACAACAGACCGGCGCGATCCGGCTTTATCGCATGCACGACGTGACGCTCGATGCCTCGCTCATGCTGCTGCTGCGCGGCCGCAGCCGGATTTCCGAGACGCGCTATCTCGTCACGGATCAGGAATATGCCGACACGCTGGTCAAGCCGCTGCCGGCGATTCCCCTTGACCCCACGGAACATTACATCATCGGCTGCAATCGGGCGTGGCACAACTACTACCACTGGCTGATCCAATCGCTGCCGGCCATCGATATGAGCCTGCGCTACAGCACTCACCGCAAGGTGACACTGGTGCTGTCGTCGTTGCAGCCGTGGCAGAATGAGACGCTGGCCTTGTTGGGGTATCAGGACGTACCCAAGGTGACCTTGCAGGTGTCGGACACCTTTCTGTTGCCGAGTGCCGAGTTCAGCGACTTCCTCGGTGCGCACATGCCGCACCTGGTTCCGCGCGCCGCGATGACGACGTTCCGCCGGCTGAGCCAGCTCGTGCCATGGACGCGTGGTGCCGCGGACGAGATCTATGTCGCGCGCACCGACGCGAACAACCGCGTGGCAGAGAATGAGGCCGCGTTGATCGATCTGCTGGAGCGGCAGGGCGTGCGCATCGTGGTGCCGGGTACGCTGTCGGTCGCCGAGCAGATCGCTGCATTCCGTGCCGCTCGTCTGGTGATCGGCCTGCATGGTGCGGGCATGAGCAACATCGTGTTCTGCCAGAGCGGCAGCTTCGTCTACGAGTTGCTGCCACGCTATTATCCGAATGCCGCGTTCAACCGGCTCGCGCAGGCTGGCGGTCTGAACTACTGGGCTGATCTGTTCGAGGGCGTGGCTGGAGGCCATGGGCACGGGCGGACCTGGCGCATCGACCTCGACGTGGTCGCGGCGCGGCTTGACGCGATCAGGGAGCGGATCGCCGCCACGCCCAGGGTCGAGTTGGCGATGCACTTCCTGCGGCGCACGCAGGTGCCGCATCCGGACGAGACGACGGCGCCGCCGTCCCGCACCCCGCCGCCGGAACCGGCCGCGAGCGAGCCACAACGGCGCCGTGGCTGGTTCGGGTGGTTCCGACGACGCTCCTCGCGTGGCGGCGGACGATAGGCGCGGGCTATCGCCGGTACGGCACCGGCAGCAGTTCCCGTATCGGCAGCTTCACCAACCCGCTTGCTCCTGGCACGATCACCAGCGCATCGGGGCAGTGATCGAGGAACATCTCGCGGCAGGCGCCGCAGGGCGGCACCACCGCCAGCTCGCGATCGGCCTCGTCCGGCTTCGGATGGCGCACCGCCACGATCGCATCGATGCCGCCGTCGCCCTCGAGCAGTGCACGGCCGAGTGCCACCGCCTCGGCGCAGACCGACAAGCGCCCCACCGTCGTGCCGAGATGCAGGCCGGTCCAGATGCGTCCGTCCTCCCCGCGCATCGCGGCGGCGACGGTGTGCCGGAATGGCCTGTAGTGCTGCGCCAGCACGTCGTGTGCCGCGGCGATCAGGGCGTGGTCGGCGGACGAAAGCAGAAGACCGGGATTGCCTGGCATCGGGTTGCGCTCGGAATGACAGTGGCGTGGCGATGGGTATCGCTTCGCTCAACCCATCCTACACCGCATCCTGGTTCGGCCTAACACAGCGGACAACGGGGGTGCCGTCACTCCGCCGCTTCTGCCTCGTTCGTCTCGTCCGTCTCGTCCATCGTCGCCAGCATGGTATTCGCCACCACGCCCGACTGATCGCGGACGCGTTGCTCGATCGAGTCCGCCACCTCCTTGTGGTCGCGCAGGAACTGCTTGGCGTTCTCGCGCCCCTGGCCGATGCGCTGGCTGTCGTAGCTGAACCAGGAACCGGACTTCTCCACCACGCTGGCCTTCACGCCGAGATCGATCAGCTCGCCGACCTTGCTGATCCCTTCGCCGTACATGATGTCGAACTCGACCTGACGGAACGGCGGCGCCAGCTTGTTCTTCACCACCTTCACCCGCGTCTGGTTGCCCACCACCTCCTCGCGGTCCTTGATCTGGCCGATCCGCCTGATCTCCAGACGCAGCGAGGCATAGAACTTCAGCGCGTTGCCGCCGGTGGTGGTCTCCGGGTTGCCGAACATCACGCCGATCTTCATGCGGATCTGGTTGAGGAAGATCAGCGTCGTGTTGCTGCGCGAGACGCTGCCGGTGAGCTTGCGCAATGCCTGGCTCATCAGCCGCGCGTGCAGGCCCATGTGGCTGTCGCCCATCTCGCCTTCCAGTTCGGCGCGCGGCACCAGGGCGGCGACGCTGTCGATCACCACCACGTCGATCGCGCCCGAGCGCACCAGCGTGTCGCAGATCTCCAGCGCCTGCTCGCCGGCGTCCGGCTGGCTGATCAGCAGGTTGTCCACATCCACGCCGAGCTTGCGGGCATAGCCGGGGTCGAGCGCATGCTCGGCATCGATGAACGCGCAGGTGCCGCCGCGCTTCTGTGCCTCGGCGATGGCGTGCAGCGCCAGCGTGGTCTTGCCGGAGCTTTCCGGGCCGTAGATTTCGAGAATCCGTCCACGCGGCAGCCCGCCGATCCCCAGCGCCAGGTCGAGCCCGAGCGAACCGGACGGGATGACCTCGATCTGCTCATCGATGCCGCGCGACCCCATGCGCATGATGGAGCCCTTGCCGAAGGCCCGCTCGATCTGCGCCACCGCGGCATCCAGCGCCTTGTTCTTTTCCATCAGGGGCTCCTCGTTCTGGTGGTTGCTGCGCGCTTGCAGTCTGACGACGTTGCCGCGGCTCGCGTTAATATTTTGCATACGGTTCCACAGGCGGTTCCACGGGGTCCGAGCGGTCTGCCTTGGCTACGCCTTATGGCCGATCACCCGGTGCATGACAAGAACATATTACGAACATTGACTCCGCGCGTCGTGCTGACGCCCGCCATACACCCCGCGTCGATTCTGGCACAATGACCGACAAGCTGGGCGCCGGGGGCGGCACAAGGTCCTCACAGGCCCTCCGCGACCGCTCGGTGCTCTTCGCGTGGGCGCTGCCGCCCCAGCCGCCACACATAAGCAATAATCTCCGCTACCGCCTGGAAGTGCTCGGCCGGGATATCGGCATCCAGCTCCACCCGGTACAGCGCCCGGGCGAGCGGCGGATTCGTCACCACCGGCACGCGGCTTGCCTCCGCGACCTCGCGGATGCGCGCGGCCAGCGTATCGACCCCCTTCGCCACCACCCGCGGCGCGGCATGCTTCGCCCGATCGTAGGTGAGCGCCACGGCGTAGTGGGTGGGGTTGGTGATCACCACCGTCGCCTTCGGCACCGCTGCCAGCATGCGCTTGCGGGCACGGAAATTGCGGATCTGCCGCAGCCGTGCCTTTACCCGTGGATCGCCCTCGGTCTCCTTCTGCTCGTCCAGGATGTCGTGGCGGCTCATGCGCAGGCCGCGGCCGTGGCGCAGCGTGACCCAGGCGTAGTCCAGCACGGCAATGCCTGCCTGTGCCGCGAGCACCACCAGCATCACATGCAGTACCGGACCCGCCGCGCGGGTCAGGAGCTGGTTCGGGTCGCCGAACGGCGCCAGCATCAGGCCGGGCAGGTCGGACCACAGCACCCGCCACAGGACGATGCCGAGAACGGTGACCTTGGCGACAGACTTGGCCGCCTCGACCAGGCTGTCCGGCCCCAGCAGCCGCTTCAGCCCGGCCCGCGGGCTGACGCGCGAAAAATCCACCCGCAGCGTCTTGCCGCTCAGCAGGAAGCGCGTCTGCACCAGCACCACCACCGCGCCGGCCAGCATCGCTGCGAGTACGAATGGCGCCGCGCCGCCCCACCAGGCCAGTCCGGCAAGGCGGAACGCCGGCGTGCCTGGAGTGAGTTCGTGCGCGCGTGCCAGGAAGACGCTGAGCCGCAGCGCGAGTTCGTGCGCCACGTTCGGCGCGAGCACAACCAAGGCGAGGGTGACCGCAGCCAGCCCGGCGAACCCGGTAAGCTCGCGTGAGACCGGAACCTGGCCTTCCTCGCGCGCCTTTTGCAACCGCCGCGGGGTGGCGGCTTCGGTGCGGTCTTCCCGTTGCGAGTCGGCCATCGCTGCTCACAGGCCCGGCAGGCCGGCATATCCGGAACGCACGCTCGCCTGCCATGCGGTCAGCAGTGCAGTCGCCAACACCGCGAGCAGTACGATGCCGCCGAGGATCTGTCCGGGCATCACGACGAAATAGACCTGAAGGCGCGGTACCAGCCGGGCGAGCAGACCGGTCGCGACGTGCCACACGATGGCGACCAGGAGGAATGGCGAGGCGAGGCGCACCGCCAGCGAGAAGGTCGCCGCGGCGGCGTGCACCGCGGTCTCGGCGGTGTCCGCGGCGGGCAGCAGCGTGCCGGCCGGGATCAGGCGATAACTGCCGGCGAGCGCCGCCAGCGGCAGTGCGTAGAGGCCGGTCACCAGGATGGCGAGTGGTGCCGCGATCGCGAACAATCGTTCGATCGGCGTCGCCATGCCGCCGAGTTCGGGATCCGGCTGCAGCACGTTGGCGAGGCCCAGCATGTAGGCGATGAACTGCCCGGCGACCGGCAGCGCCAGCACCAGCAGCCGCGCCAGCCAGCCGATCCACAGCCCGGTGATGACTTCGGCCCCGACCATGAACGCCGCCTGCGTGCCGGCTTCCGGCACCGGCGGAATCGATGGTGCGATGCCGGGGAGCAGCAGCGCGGTCACCGCGAGGGCAAGTCCGACGCGCAGCATCGCCGGCGGTTCGGCCTCGCCCAGGCCCGGCAGCAGCGCGATTGCCGATCCGATGCGCGCCATGATCAGCACGAACGCGAACGCCCACGCCGGCAGCGTGGTGAGCAGTGTGGCCTCATCGCCGGTCATGAGCCGCCGATGGCGACCAGACGGTCGAGCAGCGTGTGGGTGTAGCCGGACAGAGTGGACAGCATGTACGGCCCCAGCAGCATCAGCGCCACGCAGAGCGCCAGCGCCTTTGGGAGGAAGGCAAGGGTGGCCTCATTGATCTGGGTGACCGCTTGCAACAGCGCGACCAGCAGGCCCACGACCAGCGCCACCAGCAGCGGCGGTCCGCCCAGCTTCAGCATCACCAGCATGCCATCACGCAACATCAGGGCGATGTCGGTGTCGTTCATAAGCTCACAACGGCTTCAGATCGGCATCTTCATGATGTCCTGGTAGGCCTGCACCACGCGGTCGCGCACCGCGGTCGCCGTCTGCAACGTGAGTTCGGCGCGCGACAGCGCGGTGACGACATCGGTCAGGTTCCCGCCGCCGCTCAGCGCCTCCATGGTCTTGGCGTCCGCTGCATGGAAATTGTCCACCGCGCCCTGCAGCACGTTTTGCAGCGTGGCGCCGAAATCGCCGGAGCCGCCGCCGGCCACGCCACGGTCCACGCGACCGTAGGCATCGGCCGCGGCCGAGGGCGTGACGACAATGGTCGGAATGGTGCTCATTTCAGCAGGCCGATGGTGCGCGTCAGCATGCTGCGCGAGGCCTGCATGACCGCGAGATTGGCATTGTACGAGCGTTCGGCCTCGTGCATGTCCATGACCTCGACCAGGCTGTTGACGTTCGGCAGCTTGACGTAGCCGTCGGCGCTGGCCGCGGGATTGGATGGGTCGTAGCGCTGCTGGAACTCGCCGCTGTCGTGGCCGATCTGCTTGATCCGCACCGTGTCGGTGCCGAGTTGCCGATCGAGCCGGTTTTCGAACGTGACGGTCTTGCGTCGGTACGGATCGGCGCCTGGCTTCGATCCTGTGGTGTCCTGGTTGGCGAGGTTCTCGGCGATCACCCGCAACCTTGTGGTCTGCGCGTCCATGGCGCTTGCCGCGATGCCGAGTGCCTTGTCGAGATCCATGGCGATCAACTCGACGAACTACGGCCGAGCGCCGTGTTGAACATGCCGAGGTACGTTCGGTAGATCGTGGTCACCAGCGCGTGGGTGGTGTCGGTGTCCGCCACCTTCACGAGCTGCTCATCCAGCGCGACCGCGTTGCCGTCGGGCGATTGGGTGTGCGTGCGATCGACCACTTCGTTCGGCGCCTTCGCGCCGGCGGTGCCCGCAAGATGGTTGGGCTGCGTGCGCACCGGGGTCACAACGTTGGCATGGTCGAGCGTGGCGGCAAATGATTGCAGATCGTGCGGCTTGAATCCCGGCGTGTTCACGTTGGCGATGTTCTGCGCCAATACCGCCTGACGCTGATCGGCCCAGGCCAGCCGCTGCTCCGCCAGATCGAGCAGGCCGATGTGGATCGGGTCCATGTCCGACAGTGTGTGCGACCGGGTTGAACATGCGGTTAATCCAGACAGCGGCTTTGCGATAAAGGGTTCGGTAATCGCACTGCGCTTTAATGGCTGCCGATGAACGAAGCCGTGCCACACGATCCGGCCGCCGCGGTGGGTGCGCTCGCCATGGAGCTGATGCAGACGATCGGCCTCGCCTGTGCACTGGCCGAGTCAGGACGTGCGATCGACCTCGCCGGCCTCGACCATCGGGTCGGACTGCTGTGCGCCAAGTCGCTCGACCTGCCGCCTGACGAAGGACGCCGTGTGCGCCCGCGGCTGATCGCACTATCGGGCGCGATGGAGGCGCTGTCGCGCGCCATGGCGGCGCATGCCGCGCCATCGGGCTGAGCGCCGCATCCCTCGCCGGCAAAAGGCCGCGCCATGGTCATCGGTTACACTTCGATCCTCACCGCCGCCGCCGCGCTGATCGCGGTGTTGGCGTTGATCTGGCTGGTCGGCCGCATGGCACGGTTCGGCGGCATGGCGCGGCGTCCGGCCGGCGGCGGATTGCTGGCCGTGCAGGACGTGCTGGCGCTCGATGCACGACGGCGTCTGCACATCGTCACCTGCGATCGGCGACGAGTAGTGCTGCTCACCGGGGGCACGCAGGATGTGGTGGTTGGCTGGCTCGATCGCGAGGAGCCGCCGCCGTGATCCTCAAGCGGGTGCTGGCGGTCGCCTGTTGCCTGCTGCTGCCGGTGATCGCGCAGGCGCAGTCGCTCAACATCGATCTGGGCGCGGCTGGCGAGGCGGGCGCCACCGGCCGGCTGGTGCAGATCACCGCGCTGATTACCGTGCTGTCGGTGGCACCGAGCCTGCTGGTGATGGTGACCGCGTTCACCCGCATCGTGATCGTGCTGTCGCTGCTGCGCAGTGCATTGTCCACACAGGGAACGCCGCCCAACATGGTGCTGATCGGGCTGGCGCTGTTCCTGACGTTCTTCGTCATGCAGCCGGTGCTGAACGATGCCTGGACCACTGGGGTGTTGCCGCTCACCGAGGGACGCGTCGGCGAGATCGAAGGACTGCGGCTCGCGATCGAACCGTTCCGCAAGTTCATGACCGCCAACCTGCGGCCGGCCGATCTGCAATTGTTCCTCGACATCGCGCACCTGCCCGCCCCGGCCACCGCCGACGACACGCCGTGGCGCGCGCTGGTGCCGGCATTCCTGGTGGGCGAACTGCGGCGCGCGTTCGAGATGGGGTTCCTGCTGTTCCTGCCGTTCATGGTGATCGACATGGTGGTGGCGAGCGTGCTGATGAGCCTCGGCATGATGATGCTGCCGCCCAGCGTGGTGTCGCTGCCGTTCAAGCTGATCTTCTTTGTGCTGGTGGATGGCTGGCGCCTGGTGTCGGGAAGTCTGGTGCAGAGTTTTGGCGGGACGGGTTGAAGCAGGTATCGGGAACGGTTGGATGCCCGATACCGACTAGAGCGCTGGGCAGAGTGGAATCGCGACGGGATGATGGGTTTCGCTGCGCTCTACCCATCCTACCGCAACGAGCGCGCGGCAACTCGTAGGATGGGTAGAGCGTAGCGAAACCCATCGAGCCAGATGACTACGCGGGTTTCCAGTCAGTCTGAAAATGCTCTAATGCGCGTCGGCCCAGGTGCGGCCGGCGCCGGTCTCCACCACCAGCGGCACCGAAAGTGTCGCGGCACTCTCCATCACCTGCCGAGCCAGTGCGGTCAGTGCCGCCACCTCATCCTCGGGTGCCTCGAACAACAGTTCGTCGTGCACCTGCAACAGCAGACGCGACTTCAGGCCTGCGTCCCGCAGCGCCTTCGGCAGTCGCACCATCGCGCGCTTGATGATGTCGGCAGCGCCGCCTTGGAGCGGCGCGTTGATCGCCTGGCGTTCGGCGTAGCTCCGCCGCGCCGGGTTCTTGTCGGCGATCCCCGGCACCCAGCAGCGACGCCCAAATGCTGTCGTCACATGGCCGTTGATCCGCGCTTCTTCCTTGGCGCGCTCCATGTAGGAGCGGATGCCCGGATAGCGCACGAAATACGCATCGATGTAGGTTCGCGCCTCGCCGGGCGTGATGCCGAGTTGCCGCGCCAGGCCGAAGCCGCTGATGCCGTAGATAATGCCGAAATTGATCGCCTTGGCACGCCGACGCGTCATCGGGTCCATGCCCGCCATCGGAATGCCGAACACCTCCGAGGCGGTACGCGCGTGGATGTCCTCACCGCGGGAGAAACTCTCGCGCAGCGCGGGGATGTCGGCGACATGTGCCAGCAGCCGCAGCTCGATCTGCGAATAATCGGCAGAGACCAGCACGTGTCCCGGCTCAGCGATGAAGGCGCGGCGGATGCGGCTGCCTTCCTCGGTGCGGATCGGGATGTTCTGCAAATTGGGATCGTTCGACGACAGCCGGCCGGTCGCCGCGACGCGATTGTGCGAAGCAGGTGTGCACGCGCCCGGTATCGGGGTTGATCTCCTCGATCAGCGCATCGGCGTAGGTAGATTTCAGCTTCTGCAGCTGCCGCCAGTCGAGGATGCGCGCCGGCAATTCGTTGCCCTGGTCCGCCAGCGTCTGCAGCACCGACGCATCCGTGCCCCAGGCGCCGGTCTTCATCCGCCGCCCGCCGCCCAGCTTCATCTCGTCGAACAGCACCTCGCCCAACTGCTTGGCCGAACCGACATTGAACTCGCGGCCGACGAGGCGGTGGATGTCGCGCTCGATCACCGCCATGCGCTGCTCGAAATCCACCGACATGCGGCGCAGGTCGTCGGCATCGACCTTGATGCCGGCGCGCTCCATATCGAGCAGCACCGGCAGCAGCCGCCGTTCCAATTGCTCGTACAGCGCGAGCGCGGAATTGAAGCGCAGCCGCGGCCGCAGCGCCTGCCACACGCGCAGCGCCACATCGGCATCCTCGCCCGCATAGGCGGTGGCACGTTCGATCGGCACCAGCTGGAACGGGACGCGGTTGCGCCCGGTACCGGTGACCTCGTCGTAGCTGATCGGCGTATGGCCGAGATGCAGCTGCGACAGCTCGTCCAGCCCGTGGCCATGCATGCCCGCCTCCTGCGCGTAGGAGATCAGCATGGCATCGTCGAACGGCGCGGATGGCGGGAATCCGGCGCGCTCCATCACCAGCATATCGAACTTGGCGTTCTGATAGATCTTCAGCACGCTGCGATCGGTCAGCACCGGTCCCAGCGCATCGATCGCCGCGGCGAGCGGCACCTGCTCGGCCAGGCCCTCGTGGCGCAGCGGAACGTACGCCGCGCGTCCCGGCGCCACCGCAAGCGACAGTCCGAGCAGCGGCGCGCGCGTCGCGATCAGACCGTCCGCCTCGGTATCGATCGCGATGAACCCACAGGCCGCGATCTCGCGCAGAAAGGCGCGCAGCGCGGCCTCGTCGGTGATGGTCGCGTACGGGCCGAAGCCGGAGGCAACCTCCGCGGGCTGCGGCGGTTCGGTCAGCGGCAGTACCGCCTGCGCGCGACGCGGCGCCGCCTCGACTGTCGTGGTGGCCGGCGCCACCTCCAGCCCGAGCCGCGTCGCGATGCTGCGGAAGCCCTGCTGCTTCAGCCACGCCGCCAGCACCGCCTTGTCGAACGGATGCGCCTGCAACCGATCGACCGGCGTCGGCATCGGCGTGTCGGTCCGCAGCGTCACCAGCTCGCGCGATATGCGTGCCCGGTCGGCGTGCTCGATCAGGCAATCGCGCCGCTTGGACGGCTTCATCGCCGGCGCCGCCGCCAGCACGCTGTCCAGATCGCCGAACTCGTTGACCAGCTGCGCCGCGCCCTTCGGCCCGATGCCCGGAATCCCCGGCACGTTGTCGACCGGATCGCCGATCAGCGCCTGCACGTCGATCATCTTGTCCGGGGTGACGCCGAACTTCTCCATCACCTCGGCGGGACCGATCGGCTTCTGCTTGATCGGATCGAGCATCTCGACGCCCGGACGGATCAGCTGCATCAGGTCCTTGTCGGACGAGACGATCGTGGTCTGGCCGCCGGCGTCGCTGTTCGCCTTGGCATAGGCGGCGATCAGGTCGTCGGCCTCCCAGTCCGCCAGCTCGATGGCCGGAACGCCGAACGCCCCGGTCGCCTCGCGCACCAGGTTGAACTGCGGGATCAGATCGTCGGGCGGCGGCGGGCGGTGCGCCTTGTAGTCCTGGTACAGGCGGTTGCGGAACGTGGTCCGGCCGGCATCGAAGATCACCGCGATATGCGTGCCGACATGCTCGCGCAACAGCTTGGCCAGCATGTTGGAGAACCCGAACACCGCGTTCACCGGCGTGCCATCGGGTCGCGTCATCGGCGGCAGCGCGTGGTAGGCGCGGAAGATGAACCCCGATCCGTCGATCAGGATCAGATGCAGCGTCTGGTCGGGCGCCGTGGCGTCGCCGGTCTCCAGGAGCTGATTAGTGTCCGGTGCCGTGGCCCGCTCCTTCGTTCAGCACATAGAGCCGCGAGCAGTAGGGGCACAGCACCGAGCGGTCCTCGATGTGCAGGAACACGCGCGGGTGTCCCAACGCGGTATCGCCGCCGTCGCAGGCGACCGTCCGGTCGTCCACGTGGATGATCTCGGTCGGGCTGGCGGCGGGGCCGTCCATCTTGCTGCTTCGCATCCTCTATGGCGGGGAAGGGCCGTATGATAGCGATGCGGCCCATGCTTTCAACCTCCGGCCCCGCCGCCCCATGCGCTTCCGGCTGTTGAGCGCGCTGGTCGCCGTCATCTTCGCTGTGAGTGGCTGCGCCGAGCATCTGGTGCCCGCGGGCCCGACCGCCGCGCCGCCGCGCGAGACCGCCGATAGCTTCGTGATGCCGGACGGGATGCGGCTGCCGTATCGCACCTGGCTGCCGGACGGCGATCCCTGGGCCGTGGTGCTGGCACTGCACGGGATGAACGACAGCCGCGATGCGTGGGAGTATCCCGCCCCCGAGCTCGCCGCCGCACGGGGTGGCGGTGTTCGCGCCCGACCAGCGCGGCTTCGGCGATACCACGGTGCGCGGCTACTGGCCCGGCACGCAGGCTCTGGTGGACGATGCGCGCGCCATGGCGGTGCTGCTCCGCCAACGCTATCCGCACGCCCGGCTGATCCTGCTGGGCGAGAGCATGGGGGCCGCGGTGCTGATGTGCCTCGCCACCGCTCCGGACCCGCCGCCCGCGGACGGCTACGTGCTGGTCGCGCCCGCCGTCTGGGGGCGGGCCGAGATGAACGTGTTCCTGCGCACCGGGCTGTGGCTGTTCGCCAACCTGGTGCCCGGCTTCACGGTGACCGGCCGCCTCGCTCGGGTCACCGCAAGCGACAACCGCGAGGCGATCAGGCGGCTGTCACAGGATCCTCTGACCATCCACGAGACCCGCTTCGACACGGTGCGCGGCCTGGTCGACCTGATGGATGCGGCACTCGCCGCCGCGCCGCACTTCCACGCGCCGGCGCTGTTCCTGTACGGCGGCAAGGACGAACTGATACCGGACCAGGCCACCGTGGCGACCTGGCGCGGTCTGCCGCAAGCGCCGACACGGGCGTTCTATCCGGCCGGCTACCACCTGCTGCTGCGCGACCACGACCGGATGACGCCGATCGACGACATCCTGTACCTGGATCCGGCATCCGGACATGACCCTGCCGTCGGGCGGTGACCAGGCGGCGGCGGCGTGGCTGGCGAAGCAGGACTGAATCCGGGGCTTTGATCCGGCTCGGCTTTCGCGCTATGGGATGACGGCTGGACCCGTAGCTCAGCTGGATAGAGCGTCGCCCTCCGAAGGCGAAGGTCGCACGTTCGAATCGTGTCGGGTCCGCCAATGATTTCAACGCATGAACCGTCCGACATGACAGGCACGCTGCCGGATCAGAGTGTGGGATGAATGGTTCGGTCGGCCGCATGGCGCCTGGCTATCGGCGGGCACCGGGCGTGCCGGATGGCGGGACGGCTCGCGCGGCCGGGCGACCGGGCGCGACCGATGGCTGCGGCAGACCCATGCCGGCCGGACCCGGAACAGCGCGTTCCCGCTCGCGGACCGCAGCCGTGGTCGGCGCGCGGTGGCCGGGGTCCGGCGGGGCCGAGCCTGGCCAGGACGATGACGCGGGCCTCGCGTGGTCTTGCCGGCGTCTCATTGTATTGCTCCGCGAGACGGTTGCGGCATCGGTGGGACCCGGCTCATTCCGCGGCGACCGCCAGCGGCGGCGGGTCGAGCGCCAGCAGGATCGGGCTGGTGCCGTGGACCAGGCCCGCGACGATCTCCGGCTCGGGCGGGCCGTAGTCGAGGTTCGCCGGCAGGCCGCGCGCGGCACGGATCTGCGCGGCACGGCGCGGGTAGAGGACGGCGTACTGCTCGACCTCGGTGAGCTGCTCGAAGCCCCGATCGAAGTCGAGGCCGGGGCCCCGATCGGGTAGGCCAGGGCCCGATCGCGCGGGCCAGGCGTGGGCGCGGCCGGGACGGCGGGTCGGGGCGCCGGTTCCGCCACCGGGCCCGGATCGTAGTCCGGGCCAGGGCCCCGATCGTGGTCGGGGCCAGGCTCCGATGCGGGTTCGGGCACCACGAACTCGCGGAACCAGTAGCCGGCGCGCTCCATCGCGGCGGGGTGCATCTCCAGCAGCGCCTTGTCGCGTGCCGCCTGCGTGCGCTGGTAGTCGCGCAGCAGGCACCGCATCTGGCGGAACATCGACGTGGCCTGGGCGCGGCATTGCATGGTGGCGGCGAGGTCGGAGCGGTGGACGCCGGCGAGGCGGAGGCTGTCGGTGGCGTAGGCCTCGAGCCCGACGATGTCGGCGGCGATCCGGGCCTCCATCGCGTCGGTGGGGTGATGTGCGGCGACCGCGCGCATGGCGTCGGCGTCGCGGGCGGCGCTGGCTTCCGGGGTGTCGGCGGGGAGCAGCTCGAGGGTCTTGCGGAGGCGGGCGTAGACCTCGCGGGCAGTTGAGTCTGGGAGGTTGGGCAGGGTGTACATAATGGCGGGCGGCCCCTTGCGGCGGTGAAAGGGGCGGATGTGGGTGTTAGGTAGGATGATTGCAATGGGTTAGATACGATGACCGAAGGCTGACCTTGCCACGGCGAGCTGGATTGGAGACCGTGGCCTAACCTGGTCGGCGGCCGGATGAGCCGGTGCAAAGGGCGAACGGTTTGCCGCCCGGTCAGGCGATGTCCCGATCCGACGCGCTTGCCGTGGAATCTGCGGCTGATACGCCGGCAATTGTAGGTGCTGTAGCCTCGAAGAAGAACGTGTCATGGGAAGACTCTATCTCGCCGTCGCAATGGCCGTGATGCTCCTGCCGGTCCTGCTGGCGATGGTCCTTACCGACCTCACGAGGAAACAGGCAGTCGCGCTCGCAGTATTGGCTTCGCTTGCTGCCGGGCTGATCATCTTTTATAACACCGATACATACAGCAATTTGGCGTGGCGCTGGAGTGCTCCCGCCTGTGCCGACGGACCAAAGTCGGTTCGTCTCGGCGATCGACCAGATTAGAGCTGACGCGGCTGAGCACCAGGATGATGCGCGGCGGCTGGCGGTCTTGCGGAACGAGCTGTGCAAGACCTTGGCGGATGCCGCCGATTGGACGGGTAAAATTGCAAACGCGTTCGATGCGAATTTTGGCAGGAACAGGGTGATCCTGGTGAACATATCGCCACATATCGTGGTTCGCACCGCGTTAGCGGGTGATCGGACCAGGACGTTGATCCCGCCGGACTCTGCCCTGTACCCGGCGGTAGCCGGTCTGTCGGTGGGAGACCCGGTGCGGTTTTCGGGCAGCTTTGTGACAAACTCTGGATCATGCGGCAAATCCCAGAATACCCTGGATGCGCTACAGGAGCCGAATTTCGTGTTTCGCTTCTCCGACATCCGCAAATACCAAGCGCAATGACGGTCGGGGCTGATTCTGCTCGACCATTTGCCGCCATTGTCGGAGGCCGCGTTTCGGACGTATGGCTGGCGCGGTTATCTCGCCTGATGCGTGGCGCGCCCGAGCAACGCGCCGCGACCATTTTGGCGGCGAGCCGGCCTCCCAGGGCGTCGCTGGGGTGCGCCGCGGTAACCCCGCCTATCGCATCGACGTCGCGGCCGACGGAGTGAGGGAGGTTGAGGAGGAACGTGGTAGTTAGGACCGCCCTCGATAGTTAGCGTGGTTGGAGGTGTAACAACGGTTATGGCCGTAAACGTCTTGCCTGTGAACTATCCGGTCGCGCGCTTCCCGACGAAGCAGCAAGCCTGGGAAGCTACGAAGGACCGACCTTATGTTCAGGTTATTTATATTGGCTGGTTCGCTGCCCAGTTCTGGGGCGTGCCGGGTCGTGGTTGGTATGTGGCGCTACCGAACAGGAATGGTGGGCCACGCCGTTTCGCCTCAGCCGAGGAGTTGGCAACGTGGCGTCCTCCGTCCCGGACCACCAATTCATGATGAACGCTGCGACGATAGCAGCCGCCCATGGGGTGACGCTCGCGACCGCTCACGTACAGGCATCCGAGGTGTCGCTTGATGGGCTCCGGGCCAGTTCCGATTTCCTCGAGCCGTTCCACTTTGGCGCCCCCCGGACAGCTGCCACCACCAAGATCCGTGTGATCCAAGTCTCGACCCAGTTCATCATGCCGGCGAGCGACGGGGGCCTTAAGGAAACGTTGGCGGCTCGCAGCTTGCCCGGGCAGGGACCTGGTGGTTCAAGCGGGCTTTCCTTATGGCGGCGGGCCTGGTGGCACACGGTGGGGTTTTGACCGGGAAGGATTTGCCGCCTGCAACGCTGCCTACGCATTCCGCAGCCGCATTGCGAGACCTGGTACCGGGCGATGAGTGCGTACCATGCGACTACCAGGGCGATTATCGAGAGTCGATTAGCCGATGCATGGAGTGGGGCATGCAGACTGGTTGCCAGTGACGCGGCATCGCACCCGGTCTCAGTCGTGGAGTGGCAGGTGTCGGATGGCATATCGACGGTTGTATTGGATGCCAACTTCAGAAATAATCCGCGTCTGCCCTTCTTCGCCGGACGTCTTGCGCCAACACTGAGCCTGTTGGAAGCGGCGCACGCAACAGGCGAGCTATCGAGCGGGCTTACCATTCGTATTAATCTCAACGATGGTCCAGCCACCCGCGGCATGGCATTCTGCTCCAACAATTCTCTCGACCTGCTGGTGCCGGATCCCATATTCATAAGTCGCAACGCCTATGAGCCACTGCGCGTCGCGTTCGCAGAGCCGGTACCCTGGCATCGGCGTTTGCCCGTGGTGTTCTGGCGTGGTGGCACTAGTGGCCGGCTTCGGGCCGGTCAGGGCTGGCAAGACTTGCCGCGCATCAGGCTTTGCGAGTTGGCCAGGACCGAACCTCTGCTCGACGCCGGTCTGTCGCACGTAAGCCAGTTGGGCCACGAAGCCGAAGCAGAGATCAGAGCACGCGGCTTGATACGCGCCCGCGTATCCGAAACCCTGTTCAATCAGTATCGTTTTCACATCGACATAGACGGCAATACCAACTCGTGGCCAGGACTGTTCATCAAGCTACTCTCGGGCTCGCCCGTATTAAAGATCGCATCGCCGCACGGATTTCGACAATGGTACTATGATCGGCTGGAGCCGCTCGTGCATTATGTGCCGGTTGCCGCAGACATGAGCGACCTGTTGGAGAAAGCGTCCTGGCTTCTTGCAAACGATGAGCGCGCCATCGAAATCGGCGAGCGAGCTCGCGCGCTTGCGCTGTCGATGACTCGCGATTCTGAGGTCGCCGATGCCGGCAAGCGCATACTTGCTTACTGTGGCGTGGTGGTTGTGGGTGGTGAAAAGGATTGACATCCGTGCTTGATGGCTTCGTCAATTCGGCGACGCGTGGCGTTGTCCGTGGCTGGGCAGCTGATATTGAGTCTCCGGATCATTCCATCGATGTCTCGGTGACTGTCGACGGAAGCCTCGTGGGATCTGTGCGAGCGGAATCGCCTCGCGGAGACCTGGCAGCGTTGGGGCGGTACGGGCAGGGAAATCATGGGTTTTTATTTCGGTTCACCCCGCCTCTGGATACGGAACATGATCATGATGTGATGGTCACTTATGCGCGGGACGGGGGTGCGCTTCGGCGAGGCAAATTCAGGATTCGCCGAGAAAGGCAGGATACTGGACCCCTGCCGGTTATATTCCATCAGTCACACTCGGCAAAACGACCGTGGCGGACCGCCTTGCCTCGCTATGTGATCCACGTGGGACCGCCAAAGACTGGAACGACGTATCTTCAGCGGATGTTCTGGGAGCTCCGCGGCCAGATGCGTAATGAAGGGATCTACTATCCCCACGAATTCTGGCCGTCTGGCGCTAACTTCCTACATAGTGAACTGGTGCGCGAACTTCGGCAAGGGCCCAGCGAAAAGCTAGCCAACGTCTTCGCGGCACTCAACGCGTCAGGAAGCGAGACGGTGCTGATTTCATGTGAGGGCTTCGTCGCGCTACCGGTTGAAAACCTGACGTATCTCCGTGAGCTGCTCCGCGATGCTTCGGTGGATATCGTTTTTTACGCGCGCCGATGGAGCGACTGGTACCCGTCTCAGTGGCAACAACACATTAAACAGGGGTCTACGGAGCAGTTTCCAATCGCCTACGCGAGGCTGCTGGGGGCGAAAGCCCCTGGTGAATCGATCAATCACAAAATTGCTCTCGACAGATTTGCTTCTGTATTTGGAGAGAAAAGTATAAAGGTCGTATCATACAGTAACCTCGCCGACGCTCGCGTTGATATTGCTGAGCATTTTTTTTCCGCCATCCTGGGGTGGACTCCGAAGGCATTCCCAAAGTTCAGTTCCCCAGTGAATTCTTCTCTATCCGTGTTCGAAACTGAGATCGTTCGTTGTCTCAATCATCTTGAGGTGATCCACAAAGGGGCCGCCGACGTCCGCATTTATTTCAGGTTCGAGAAAATGGGTGGTGCCCCGCGGTTTCGCGAGCTCATGGACTACTTGAACCTGGCAATGGAAAGCTCAGTTGCCCAACTGACCATCGACGATAGCGCTCCCCGATTGCATGCGATTTTTGAGGAGATCAACCGTGCTTATGCTGCAACGCTTGTCGGCAAGGAGTACGGCGACAGGTGGTTCCGGCCACGAGCTAAGGCGTCCGAATACATAAAGTCAGACTACCTACTGCGCTGGTCTGCGGTCTCCACAATTCGTCAGTTCTACTCGGAAATGATGTCGAACCAAGCCGCTAAGTCGTGACGGGTACGCCCGCTTCGGAGGGTTAGTGCTATGGAGTGCCCGGCCGCTTGATGTGCAGTTCCTGGCGGAGGCTGCGCTTAACCAAGCCGGTAATGCTGGCCGGATCGGTCTCGGGAAGAAAGCGCTCAGGCTGCCGGTCCCACGTTTGGAATACCAGATCATCGATTTGCAGAGTGGGATTCCTTACCAGCGCATCGAGTCTTTTCTCGGCTGTGTCAGTCCATTCCAGTGCCGTAGTGGATTTGAAATAGCCATTGACGATAACGCCAAGTGGAATGCCGGCACTATGCGCGAAATGGGCCGTCGCCAGCATTGTAGGCTGCCAATTGGTCTCCCACTGGACGTCAGCATGCAGGAACGCGAGAGGGCTGCCAGTCGCTGTCCGATATGCACTGGCCCACTCGGCAATGTCCTTCGTCCAGGACGGCGCACGATCGCCGACTGGCTCGATATCGCCGATCTTAACATCAGGGAAAACCATTCGTATTTGCGCGGCCTCGCCCGCGACCACAGAGGCTATCCTTCCGATTTCCCACTGACATGCGCCCTTCTTGGTCGCATAGCGGCCGAACCACAGCGGCTCGTCCATCGCGACATAGGCGAGCGAGCCGCCGAGGCGCTTCACTCGCTCTGCCACTGCTGCGGGGGCGCGTGGTGCGGCAAATCCTTCAATGCCTTGGCCGCAGCCAGTGCCAGCGCCGTTGAGAAGACCCATCTCAACGGCAAGAGCGATGTGCCGGCGGTGTAGATACTCGATCATCAGGCGAACCTGGTCTTCCGGCGCTTTGAGGATGAATGCATTGGTAGTCTTCAGAACCGATATGCTTCCTGCCACATCGGACCACTGTTCATCGGACTCAAACAAACTGAGGAAGTCAGGCCTGTGCCACTGCGCTGGGTCTCCCCCTCCAGCAAGCCAGATCTGGGCCGCCATGCAAGGTTGACCGACGATCGCTGCAAGCAGAAGTCCGCTCGCCCACTTCGGAAACCGGCGCCAGCTCATGCGACCAAATGTCGGCGATCGGTGAACGCTTGTCCGTTCACGTTCTGGGTATCGCCACCTGGTCCAGCCCAATCGCTGGAACAGCGAGCGCGAGAGAAACCCAGGTTTGACCATGCTTGCCTCGGATCTCGTGGGTATCCGCTGCGACGGTGATCTCGTACCATGCGTGGTCTGGCGTCGCAACCCCGCAGGGGACTGACGATGCTTCTGCTGGGTGACGTCTCTGCCGACCGATCGGTCCGCAAGATGCCACTTGCATGGTCTCACAGGATAGGAGATGTCTTATAACTAGCGCGTACGACTGCGGCGCCGCGCGGGCCGATTGAATGGGATCCGAAGTCACCATGGGCGAGGTGTCAAGGCTTCTTGAGCGGCAGGCCTTCAATCAAGCAGATTATCTCGAACTCTATCCGGATCTGCACGCGGCTTTCGAAGCTGGGAAACTGCGCAATCTCTGGTACCATTACGACCGGTATGGGCGGGACGAGAAGCGCGCGCCGCTGCGCTTCGATGCCGCATTCTATCAGCGCGTCTATCCCCAGGTTACCGCTGAGTTGGGTGAGGGCCTCGCCGACACGCCGCTGCAGCATTTCATCCTGTATGGCAAGGGCCGTGGTTACCTGCCTCACGCCAAGGCGGTGCGCGCCGACAATCCCGCAGCGTCTTCGTCGCGTTTCGGTGGCCTCTGGATCGATTCGGCCGACGCCCAGGCCCGTATCCGTGGCCGGCTCGAGACCGGCCAGATCACGGAAGCACAGGCTGAAGGGCTGCACTTCTTCGCGACCAATGGCTATTTCATCCTCGAGAGCGCAATCAACGCCGAAGTGCTGGATGCTGCGCTGGCCGACTTCGACTTGGCACACCAGGGCGGCATTCCGCAACTCAGGTTCGAGTGTCATAAGGTTGACCGCGGCCACATCGCGTGGCGTCGGGAAGTCAATCAGCATCCCGCCAAGGCGCTCGATATCCACTTCTTCTCTCGGCCGATCCGCAACTTGATCTTTTCGCGCAAGGTTACAGACTTCCTTGGCCTGCTGTTCGAGAGCAAGGCTCTTGCGTCTCAGACGCTGGGGATCCTGCGAGGGTCGGCCCAGGAAGGCCATCAGGATTCCGCGTATGTCCCTTATACACTCGCCCGCTCGTTCGTGGCGTCATGGATCGCGCTGGAGGATGTGACGCTCGGTGCCGGAGAGTTGTTCTACTATGTGGGAAGCCATCGGCTGGACGACTTTCTGTATCAGGGCAAGTATAAGAGCATGTCGGAGGCGCGGCGGCTTGCAGGCCCGGAGGGACTTCAGCAGCAGGCTCATGAGCATATTGCCACACTCGAGGCCCTGCCGAGGCAATTAGGGATGAAGAAGCAACAGTTTGCCGCCAAGCGCGGCGATGTGCTGATCCGACATGCGGACCTGATCCATGGCGGCAATCTCGTGTCCACAGAGGCCACTCGGAAGAGTGTGGTGACGCATTACTGCCCGAAGTACATGGTACCGTTGTTTGCTGAATCACAGCGGGTCGGCTACTACGATCACGATGGCCATTGGTTCACAACAGGGCACTATACGTCCTTCGACCCCTTCGATTGAACAAGCTTGGGAGCGATGCCGATGGCTGCTTCAGGTCCCAATGAAGCCGAACGCAGTCTGCTCGTGAACTCGTCAAGGATCTATTTGGCGAAGATCAATGAGGAGTACGCTAAGCAAATGTCAACTGGCAGCCTGATGCTCGACGTCGGCGCCGGTAGCGCCCCGTACAAGCGTCTGTTCAGCCATGTGCAGTACGAGAGCGTGGACTTCCACAAAGTCGCTAAGAAGTATGCCAATTCGACCTATGTTGCGGATATTTGCGAGGGTATCCCGGTGGAGAACGGCAGGTTTAAATATATCCTATGCACCCAAGTGCTGGAACATTTAAAGGAACCCGGCAAGGCGTTGAGCGAGCTGAATCGTGTCCTGGCACCCGGGGGAATGCTTCTGTGCACCGTGCCGCTGTTCTACGAGGAACATGAAGTGCCCTACGATTTCTATCGTTACACCCAATTTGCGCACCGCCACATGTTTCCGGCCGCGGGGTTTCAAATAGAAAAGATCGAGTGGCTCGAAGGGTTTTTCGGTACCTGCGGTTACATGCTGCAAACGATGTACAAGTATGTACCAGCGACAGTCGAGGGGACATCGAACGATGCCTGGTGGGCGCGGGCATTTCTCACTGGCTTCAGGCCGGTCGCTCTCGCTGCGGCTGGCGCCTTCTACAAAATGGATCTCATTTGGAAGATCACGAATGTCGGTTTTCCGAAGAACTATGTAATCTGGGCAAAGAAGCCTTCATTATAGCAGAAACCAGTAGCCTCGCGGTCCGGCCAGTACGGCGATCGTCTGGATCGGGCGGCGACGCTTTCGTGGTTGGATTTTCCTTACTCCCGCGGCAGAGCCTGACGCAGTGCGTCCACAAGCTGTTCATGCTTCTGCGTAAGCTTTTCCAGGCGCTGGTATTTTAGCAACATAGCTGCGCTGAGGCGACTGAGAGTCAGGCTCAGGGCCTGATGACGGTCACTGAGGCTCAGCGGGTGCGGTGGAGGCTGCCGTCCGTCGATGGCTGCTTGAACGAATTCCGACACCCGCTTGGACAAAGCCTCCCGTACCGGCCGATGGCGGTCTGGATTCGGCGGAGGCTGCTCCAGGTTGAATTCCACACGCCCGGAGATGAAGGCGTTCACCGTATCGTGCCTAACGAAGTCGCTCAGGCCAGCAAAACGGTTCGGATCGGGCGCCGTGTCTAGCAGCAAGACCGGTGACCCCATCGCAATGCACGGCAATGCGCAGTGCAGTCTGTTCGTCACGACGCAGCTTGCGCGCGCGTAGAGCTTAAGCATCGCTTCGGCATGGGCGAATCGCGCCTCGTGGTCATGCTTTCCGAAGCCGCTATGGCTAACATGCTCGATCTTCTTCTTCGTCGTGCGGGCGACATGGTCCGCGACGGCGGGAGGAACGTCGCATAGGACGACCAGATCCTCTCGCCGCTCGACGTCAGGGCGCTCGAGCGTCAGGGTCATACAGCCGGAAAAGTAGGCATCGACGCCAACCTTATTCAGCCGCTCCAGGGTGACTTGGTCACGCGCGCCAATCGGCCCAAATCCGCGCAGATAATTCACCGCAGGCTCGGACAAGATCGCGTCCGTCGGACGCAATCCGGTCGGGACAGAGGGGCTGGGCGACAGCGATACGTGGAAGGAAAGGATCAACGGTGACAAATGTTCGGACGGGGGCCAATTCTCCGGCTTGTGGCAGTACCAGCCGTTGAGCACGGTCCAGACGGGTCCTTCGGACGATACAAAACTGTTCATTTCCTCCCGATCGATATAGTAGTCGACACGCGGAAGAAATCTGCGGACCGCCAGGCTTTGGATCTCGTCGCCGATATTGTCGGTATGTAGATATTTCAAGAGGCCAAATTTGGCTTGTCCTGGCATTTCGCACCTTATCCATCTTTGCGCCCGTACGGTGACACCGCACGCTCGGATTGTCACTTGGCTCGGGTCGGTCAATCACCGTCATCTTTAACGTGAGGACTGGCATAGCGAAATACGAGCCCGTCTACCAATGCTCCTGCGGGGCGTCCGAAAGCCGTACAGCAAGACCAAGCAGGCGGCGGTCCGTTGAGCCGGTGAGTTCGTAAGGCGACAGCGGGGTCGGCGTCGACAGAACCGCTTTGAGCTCGCCGCCATCGCCCACCTCGAAATCCGCGAACATCGCGCGCCCTCGGCGAACGGCGGGCAACGTCCGGCCAGCAAAACTGATTTGACACGATTTGGAAAAATCCGGGGAAATGGTCATCAGATATGGCACGACGATGCGGATCCGGTGGGCGGACGGCAGCGGCGTGAACGGCCCAAATTCAACAGTCTCCGCCGCAGTCCAGCGGAAGCGCGCCCGGCCGGCCCGTTCCACCGGGTGCCAGCCATTCGCGGTATCGCCAGGCGTCGGCGCCTGCATGGTCACAACGGCCAGCGGTCCCTGGTCGGTATCCACCACGATGCTGTCGGACCTATCGGCGCCGGGATGCAGCGGGTAGAGGCCCTTGCCCTCCAGCAGCCGCGCCGCCACGGCGCTGATGAACCGCTCAGCGGAGGGCGCAACCTTGCGCAGGAAGGCATGATGCGGCAGGAAGTCGTATGGCAGTTCCTCCATTCTGGCGTAGGTGCGCGGCCCAGGATTGATATACCAGTCGGCATAGACCGGGCCGCCCCTGATGCTTCTGTCAGCCTGGCTGTTGCCGATCACCGATTGGAACAGCAGTTCATCCGGGATGGCGGCGAACTCGAACGACCGCACCAGGTGTTCGTCGTCGGCGATCGCCGCCTCGACCAGCTCCACCGTCTTGGCGGTGAGGGACCAGAACTGCGATCCCCAATAGACCTCGATGGCTTTCTTGCCGCGCTGCTGCAACGCAGCGATCTCCGCTGTCTTGGCGAAGAACCGGTCGTCAAGCTTGGCCAGCAGCAGATACCCCGGTCGCCGCACCGCGGTCGCCGGATGATCGAGGAAGAAGAAATCGGCGTAGCGCCTGTGGTATTCCGAGCCCTCCGGCTGCCGGTTCAGCTCGATGAAATCGGTGTCGGTCTGGTAGAGCGCCTGCAGGTCCGCCGCCGGGCGGATCGGTATGGCGTCATCGGAAATCAGCACATAGCGGTCGTAGGCGGCGACCTGTCGCGCGGCGTGGATCAGCTTCAGCTCGGCCTGGATCATCGAGAACCCGCCCCAGAACACCTCGACGCGGTCCTCGACGAAACGGCAATGCGCGCGCGCGTCGCCCAGAGCGTGCAGGTAGTCCGACAGTTCCGCCTTGCGATCGAGATGGACGAACACGTCCCACCCGGCCGCTGTGTACACGCTGGCCATGTGCCGGAGCACCGGGGCGCCACGATAGGCCATGACCAGACAGGCGACCTTCATGGGCTGGCCCTATTCCGTCGCGGTACCTTGCCGCAACCGGTCACCGCTATGGCAACCGGGCAAGCCGAGCCGGCCTCCAACACACGGCACCTTGGATACACGGCGATTGCGGCAAGTTGGCATCCTGGCGACCCCTGGCGGGCGCGATTTATACGGTCCGCCGGCCTGGCATAGCAACGCCAACGGCCCACGCTCCCGCCCTCGCGCGCCTGGGATGCCGAGAGGGGCGTGCCGCTCGTGGTAACCGGGAGGCGGCACGGCGGTGGGCGAACGCTATATCAGTCGGCCCGCGTCGCGCGTCCCCCGCTCAAGCCTCGGTCCCGCGGTCGATCACGCCGTCCGGTCGCCCTCCACCCCCAGCGCCGCCTGCGCCGCCGCCAGCCGTGCCACCGGCACGCGGTACGGGCTGCACGAGACGTAGTCCAGCCCCACCGACTGGCAGAACGCGATCGACGCCGGATCGCCGCCGTGCTCGCCGCAGATGCCCATCTTCAGCTTCGGCTTCGTCTTCCGTCCGCGTTCCGCGGCGAGGCGCACCATCTCGCCGACGCCCTCCACGTCGATCGACACGAACGGATCCTTCGCCAGAATCCCTTGCTCGACATACCTCGGCAGGAATTTGCCGGCGTCGTCGCGCGACAGGCCGAACACCGTCTGCGTCAGGTCGTTGGTGCCGAAGCTGAAGAAGTCCGCCATCTCGGCGATCTTGTCCGCCACGATCGCCGCCCGAGGCAGCTCGATCATCGTGCCGACGGTGTATTCGATGCGGTGGCCGGCCGCCTTGAACACGTCTTCCGCCACGCGATCGACCTGAGCGCGGGTGATCTCCAGCTCCTTCTTCACCCCGACCAGCGGGATCATGATCTCCGGCACCGGCGCGCGGCCGGTCTCCTTCGCCACCGCGAGGGCGCCTTCGAAGATCGCCGCGCCTGCATTTCGTAGATCTCGGGGAACGATATCCCCAGCCGGCAGCCGCGATGGCCGAGCATCGGGTTGGCCTCGGCCAGCTCCGCTGCCCGCCGGCGCATCGTCTCGACGTTCGCGCCGAGCGCCTGCGCCACCGTCTCCAGCTCCGCATCGGCATGCGGCAGGAACTCGTGCAGCGGCGGGTCGAGCAGCCGGATCGTCACCGGCAGGTCGCCCATGATGAGGAACAGCTTGTGGAAGTCGTCGCGCTGGAACGGCAGCAGCCGCGCCAGCGCCGAGCGCCGCCCGGCCTCGTCCGAGGCCATGATCATCTGCCGCACCGCGCCGATACGCTCCGGGTCGAAGAACATGTGCTCGGTGCGGCACAGCCCGATGCCGTCGGCGCCGAATTTCTTCGCCGTCTCGGCATCCAGCGGCGTTTCGGCATTGGCCCGCACGCCCATCGTGCGGGCCTCGTCCGCCCACCCCATCAGCGTGGCGAAGTCGACCGACATCGCCGGCTCGACCATCGCCACGGTGCCGACGAACACCTCGCCGGCGGCGCCGTCGAGCGTGATGGTCTCGCCGGCGCGCACCGTCTTGCCGGCGGCCGACAGCGTCTGCGCGCCGTAATCGACCGAGATGCCGCCGGCGCCGGCGACGCAGGGCCGGCCCATGCCGCGCGCCACCACCGCGGCGTGGCTGGTCATGCCGCCGCGCGTGGTCAGGATGCCGCGGGCGGCGTGCATGCCGTGGATGTCCTCGGGGCTGGTCTCGACGCGCACCAGGATGATCGCCTCGCCCTTCTGCGCGCGGCTTTCGGCCTCATCGGCGGTGAACACCACCGCGCCGGACGCCGCACCGGGGCTGGCCGGCAGCCCCTTGCCCAGCAGCGTGCGCGGCGCGTTCGGGGTCCAGCGTCGGATGCAGCAACTGGTCGAGCGAGGACGGGTTCACCCGGCGGACGGCTTCCGCCTGATCGATCAGCCCTTCGCGCGCCATGTCCACCGCGATGCGCAGCGACGCGGCCGTGGTGCGCTTGCCGTTGCGTGTCTGCAACATGTAGAGCTTGTCCTGCTGGATGGTGAACTCCAGGTCCTGCATGTCGCGGTAGTGCTGTTCCAGTTTCTCGCGCACCTTCAGCAATTCGGCGTACGGCCCGGGCATCGCCGCCTCCAGCGGGGTCTCCCCCGGCTTGGCCCCCGCCTTGGACAGCGGTTGCGGCGTGCGGATGCCGGCCACCACGTCCTCGCCCTGGGCGTTCACCAGGTACTCGCCGTAGAACACGTTCTGGCCGGTGGACGGATCGCGGGTGAAGCAGACGCCGGTGGCGCAGTCGTCACCCATGTTGCCAAATACCATCGTCTGCACGTTCACCGCGGTGCCCCATTCCTCCGGGATGTCGTGCAACCGCCGATAGGTGTTGGCGCGCGGGTTGCGCCAGGAGCCGAACACCGCGCCGATGGCGCCCCAGAGCTGCTCCTCGGGGTCCTGCGGGAACGGCTTGCCGGTGTCGCCCTCGATCATGTCCTTGTAGCTCTGCGCCACGCGGTGCCAGTCCTGCGCCTTGAGCTGGGTGTCCTCGGTCACGCCGGCATCGAGCTTGGTGTGCTCGATGATCTCCTCGAACCGGTGGTGGTCGACCCCAAGCACCACCGAGCCGTACATCTGGATGAAGCGGCGATAGGAATCCCAGGCGAACCGTGGATCGTCCGCCTCCTCGCCAAGGCCCTCCACGGTCACGTCGTTCAGGCCGAGGTTGAGCACGGTGTCCATCATCCCGGGCATGGAGACGCGCGCGCCGGAACGGACCGAGACCAGCAGCGGCTTGTGCTTGTTGCCGAACTTCAGCCCCTGCGCCTTCTCCAGCCGCCCGAGCGCCTCGTGTACCTGCGCGCTCAGGTCGTTCGGGTACTTGCGCTGGTTCTGATAGAATGCGGTGCAGACCTCGGTGGTCAGGGTGAAGCCAGGCGGGACGGGCAGGCCGATGCTCGCCATTTCGGCCAGGTTGCCGCCCTTGCCCCCCAGCAGATTGCGCATGTCCGCGCCGCCCTCGTTATGGCCGGCGCCGAAGCTGTACACCCACTTGGTCATGACGTTCAGCCCTCGATTTTCGAGAAATCCGCGATCCGATCCATGGTTGACCGGACTTTATGAAGAAGACGCAAACGATTCAGGCGCAAGTCAGGCTCCGGTGCGTTCACCGTGACCTTATCGAAGAAGGCATCGAGCGGTGATCGCAGCTTCGCGAGCACCCCCAGCGCAGTCTCATAATCGTCGTCCCGCAGCAATCCGGTAATGTACGCATCCGCGTCGGCCGCGGCACGGTGCAGATCATGTTCCTCCGCGGTTTTCATCTGGGTGTCGGTCGCCAGGCCGTCGTGAGGGCCATCCTTGCGAGCCTCGATCCGCAGGATATTGGCGGCACGCCGATACGCCGTCAGCAGATTCGCGCCGTGGTCGCTCGCCAGCAGCGAGGTCACCGCATCGGTGCGCGACAGCAGGCGCGGGATGTTGTCGTCCGCTCCGGCGGCGAACACCGCGGCCAGCACGTCATAGCGCCGACCCTCGGCCCGTAGCTGAATGCGCAACCGCTCGGCAAGAAAGTCCAGTACCTCCCGCGCCGGGACCGGGTGCACGCCACGGTGATGGAACGCCTGCCCCGCCATCTCGATGAGCGGCAACCAGCCGATCCGGAGTTCGTTCTCACGGACGATACGGATGATTCCCAGCGCCGCGCGGCGCAGCGCATAGGGGTCGCCGGCACCGCTCGGCCGCTCGCCGATCGCGAAGAACCCCACCAGCAGGTCCAACTTGTCCGCCAGCGCCACCGCGATCGACACATCCGCGGTGGGGACCGTATCGGCTGGTCCTCGTGGCGCGTAGTGGTCGCGGATGGCATCCGCCACCAGACGGTCCTCGCCGTCGTGCAGGGCGTAATAGCGTCCCATCACGCCTTGCAGCTCGGGGAACTCGCCGACCATGCCGGTGACCAGGTCCGCCTTGGCCAACCGTGCCGCGTCGCGCGCCAGCGCCGGGCCAGCGCCCACCAGCGGGGCGATCTCTTCGGCGAGGCGTTCCAGCCGCCGCACCCGCTCGCCCTGCGAGCCAAGCTTCGCATGGAACGTGACGTGGTCCAGCAGCGGCACGCGGGATTCCAGCCGCGCCTTGCGGTCGAGGTCCCAGAAGTAGCGCGCATCGGCGAAGCGGGCGCGCAGCACGCGTTCATTGCCGGCGATCGACGTGGCGCCGCTATCCGTAGGCTCGATATTGGCCACGAAGCCGAAATACGGCGCCGCCGAGCCATCGGCGTTGCGGAACGCGAAGTAGCGCTGGTTCACCCGCATCGAGACCTGCCGCACTTCGGCCGGCAGGTCCATGTAGGCGTCGTCGATGTGACCCAGCAGCGGCACCGGCCATTCCACCAGCCCCGCGACCTCGTCCAGCAGGCCAGGGTCGTCCACCAGCGACACCTGCCGCGCTGTGCCCAATGCGGCGATGCCGTCACCGATGATACGCCTGCGTTCCTCGGCATCGACCAGGACGCGATGCTTGCGCAGCTTCGAGGCCCAGTCCTCGCAGGAGACAACCGCGAACGCACCAGGAGCGTGAAAGCGGTGGCCCTCGGTCAGATCGCCCGACGCCAGGCCGTGCCCATCGTCCTCACCATCGCGCAGGTCGAACGGCACCACCGCGCCGTCGAGCAGGCAGATGATGCGGCGCAGCGGTCGGACCCAGACGAAGCTGCTGACACCGCCCCAGCGCATCGACTTCGGCCATGGGAAGCGCCGCAGCAGCGGCGGGATCGCATCGGCGATCAGCGTGGCGGCCGATATCGCGTCGGCGGTCTTCTCCAGCACCCAGTGGTCGCCTTCCTGGCGCAGCTGCTCGCGGTTCGCGCGATGCTTGCGCAGGAACCCCGCCAATGCCTGCTCCGGCGCGCTGGAACGCGGACCGCGCTCGGTCGTGCTGCTGGCGGCCACCTGTGGTGCCACTTCGGCAGCCAGCGCGACGCGGCGGGGGCCGTAATAAGTGCGCACGCCCGACGGCGCCAGCGGCGCCAGCGCCTCGGTGCACAGCCGGCTCAGGTCGTCCGCGGCACGCGACTGCATGCGAGCCGGGATCTCCTCGCTGAACAGTTCGAGGAACAGCTCCGGCATCGTCAGTCCTTCAATGCCGGCTCGATGTCGGTCTGGGCGAAGTCGTTGCCCTTGAACAGCAGCGGCTCGCCGCGGCGCTTGGCGAGTGCGTACGCGAAGCAGTCGCCAAAGTTCAGCCGCGCCCGATGATGGCCCCGTCCATAGTCGCTATACGCAGCGCGACTTCGATGTGCGTCCTCGACCGTGACCGGCTCGATCTCCAGTCGCAGGGCGCCGATCAGGTCTTCGAACCGGACCTGCGCCATGGGATTCTTGTGAGCATCGACAACGATGGCGGTCTCCACCCAGTTGGCGGCCGACATGTGCAACGACGGCGCATCTATCATGGCGGCGGCGAAGCGAGGCTCATCGTCCTCGTTGAGGATCACCGCAAGCAGGGCGGAACTGTCCACGATCACCGAGGCAATCCATTCTCGTCATACAGCCAATCATGGTTTGAGCCAGGCAGGGGGTGTTGCAGATGTCGGCGGATATCGGCCGTGATCTCCCGAACCCGCCGAAGCCTTTCCTCGCGATCGCGCGCATGCTCCTCGCGGGCGAGTTCCGCCCGCAACGCCCTCGTGACCACGCTGGTCAGGCTCTCGCCGGTCAATTCGGACAGTCGAGACGCGAGCCGGTAGGCGTCCTCGCTCTTGATGTTCAATTGCGTGCCCATCCCGGATCCCTGGTAGAAATTTGGCAGCCAAGGTAGAATTAGTCATCCGGGCACCGTAAGTCACGTCTTCTCGCTGGCCGCCCTGATCCTGCTATGCGGCTATGCTGGAGCCGCGGGCGATCTCACGGGTGATGGCCATGATGCGATCGTGCCGTCGCCGGCGAGCCAGGGCGCGATCACGTTCCTCGCGCAGCGCGGTCACCACCGCCATCCGCAGGCTGTCCCCCGTGAGTTCCGCCAGCTCGACCGCGAGCTCGCAGGCTTCCACATCCTCGATCACCAGTTCCGTCATGGAGTTTCCTTCCGTTTCTTCCGTTGGTCTTCACCCGCCACCCAAGCCTCGCAGCACCCCTTCGCCAGGGTCCGCACACGGCCGATGTAGCTCGCCCGTTCGGTCACGCTGATCACCCCGCGCGCATCCAGCAGGTTGAACAGGTGGCTTGCCTTGACGCACTGGTCGTAGGCCGGCAGCGCAAGCCGCTGCTCCAATAGCGCCGCACACTCGCCCTCGGCATCGGCGAAATGGCGGGTCAGCAATGCGGTATCGGCGTACTCGAAGTTGAATGCGCTGTATTCGCGTTCCGCGCGCAGGAACACGTCGCCGTAACGCACGTTGCGATCCCCTGGAGCACCGTTGAAGTCCAGGTCGTAGACGTTGTCGACGTCTTGCACATACATCGCCAGCCGTTCCAGCCCGTACGTCATCTCGAACGACGGAAGCGTCACCGGGATGCCGCCGACCTGCTGAAAATAGGTGAACTGCCCTACCTCCATGCCGTCGCACCAAACTTCCCAGCCCAGACCCCAGGCGCCGAGGGTCGGGCTCTCCCAATCGTCCTCGACGAAGCGGAAGTCGTGCAGCAGCGGATCCAGCCCGAGTTCGCGATAGCTGCCGAGCAGCAGCTCCTGCGCGTCCCCCGGCGACGGCTTCATGATCACCTGGTACTGGTAGTAGTGCTGCAACCGGTTCGGGTTCTCGCCGTAGCGGCCGTCAGTAGGGCGACGAGAGGGCTGCACATACGCCGCCCGCCATGGCGATGGCCCGAGCGCGCGCAGCGTGGTCGCGGGATGGAACGTGCCGGCGCCCATCTCCACGTCATAGGGTTGCAGAATCACGCAGCCCTGCCGCGACCAGTAGTCGTGCAGCCGTAAGATCAGTGCCTGAAAACTGGGCTTGGTGCCGTGCATCTGACCGGATGGGTTGGTTGCGAGGCGACATAGAACACTGGCGCGGGCGCGGCAACTCCGGGCATGATCTCCTTATGTCCATCGACGGCCAGTCCGACGACGCGATCCGTGCCATTCTCACCGGAACGCGCCGGGTCGCCGTGGTCGGCGCGTCGGACAAGGCGTGGCGGCCGTCGCACGGGGTGTTCGGCTTCCTGCTGTCCCGTGGCTACGACGCGACGCCGGTGAACCCGCTGCTCGCCGGCCGTAGCATCCACGGCCGCACCGTGGTGGCGCGGCTGGAGGATGCGGCACCGCTCGAGATGGTCGACATCTTCCGCGCCTCGGCCAACGCCGGGGCCGCAGTGGACGCGGCGATCCGCCTCGGCGCCCGCACGGTCTGGATGCAGCTTGGCGTGGTGGACGAGGCCGCCGCCGAACGGGCGCGGGCGGCCGGCATCACCGTGGTGATGGACCGCTGCCCGGTGATCGAAGTCCGCCGCCTGGGCCTGGCGCACCATTGAAGCAACGATGGCGCGAAGCCACATCGCAGGCCACGGAACCCGGAGGGTGCCCAATGACCAACGAAGAACGCGACATCATCACCCAGTTCGTCGCCCGCGTGAGCGGCGCGTCCGCACAGCCGGCGTTCGGCGGCTCGGTACCGGCGACCACGACGCCGGCGCTGCCGCCGGTCGATCCCGAGGCGGACCGGCTGATCGCCGACATGTTCACCCGCTATCCCGATGCGCGCTACCGGATCACCCAGCTCGCCTTCGTGCAGGAGCACGCGTTGGCCGAGGCACAGAACCGCATCCAGCGTCTGGAGTGGGAGTTGCAGCAGGCGCAACAGGCGCTGCAGCAGGCCCAGCAGCAGCGCGGCGGCGCCGCGGGCGGCGGGTTCCTGAGCGGCCTGTTCGGCGGCGCGCGACCGGCGGCACCGCCGCAGGGCGGGCCGGGGCCGGCCTGGAACCAAGGCGGGCCGCAGCAGGGCTATGCCCCCAATTACCAGCAGGCCGGGCCGCCGCCGCAATACGCCCCAAGCTACCAGCCGGGCATGTTTCAGCGTTCCGGCTCCGGGTTCCTCGGGTCGGCACTGACCACAGCGGCCGGCGTCGCGGGCGGTCTGGTCGCCGGCAATGCACTGATGAACCTGTTCTCCGGCTCGCACAGCGGCGGCGGCTTTGGCGCACCGGCGGCCGGAGGGCCGTGGGGTGGCGCGCCGGCAGCCGAACCGGGCGGTTATGTGGACCAGGGCACCTGGACGGATCCGTCCGGCGGTGGCCAGACGGACCCGGGCTATGTCGATAGCGGCACCTGGGATACCTCGGGCGGCGACCAGTCCTCGCCGCTCACCGACAACGGCGGCGGTGACTCCGGCTGGGATAACAGCGGTGGCGGCGGATCGACCGACGATACGTTCTGAGCCGGC
Organism: uncultured Alphaproteobacteria bacterium; assembly: GCA_963819855.1. Classification (GTDB taxonomy): domain Bacteria; phylum Pseudomonadota; class Alphaproteobacteria; order Acetobacterales; family Acetobacteraceae; genus JAMXLO01. Next base: position 46,210 of record CAWFYC010000021.1, on the reverse strand, counting down.
GTCCTGGGCGCGCCGTCATTTGGCGGACCACCAAGGGACGCACTTGGTTAGTGCTCAGTGTCCTTGCGCTGATCTTTGCGGCGTTCGCTGCAACGCTCTCAAGCGGCGACTACCTGGAGAGCTGGGTGTATTTGCTGCTCGACGTCGGCGAGGCGGCTTTCGGCCTGGTACTGGGCTATGTGGTCGCGGCCCGGTTGCTCCCGGTGCGAACCGCGCGCGACGCCACTGAAGCGCCCCGGTGACGCTCCACAGCTAACTCATGCGATCGCGGCACCCATCGTCATACCCGCGAAAGCGGGGCATTTTCAGGCTGACTGGAAACCCGCGTAGTCATCTGGCTCGATGGGTTTCGCTGCGCTCTACCCATCCTACGAGTTGCTGCGCGCTCGTTGCGGTAGGATGGGTAGAGCGCAGCGAAACCCATCATCCCGTCGCGATTCCACTCTGTCTGAAGCCGCTCTAGGACCGCAGGCTGGCGGCTACCCCTGGGTTCCCGCCCCCGCTTTCGCGAGGGCAGGCTTTGCGCGGGAATGACAGTATGCCTGTCACCCACCCCCATTGATCGTCAGCACCGTCCCGGTCGTGTACCCCGACACCGGGCTCGCCAGAAACGCCACCGCGCTCGCGATCTCCCGCGGCGTTGCCGCCCGACCGAACGGCATCCCCGCGGTCAGCTCCCGCCACCGCTCCGGATCGCCCAGCTTCGCCGCCGCATCGGCCCGCCGCAGCATGACCAGCCGGTCGGTCTCCACCGGCCCCGGATTGATCGCCACCACGCGTAGCCCGTCCGCCGGCGCGCCCTTGCCCAGCGCCCGGGTGAACGCCATCAGCGACGCATTCCCCGCCGCCCCCGCGATATAGCCGGTGGGAAAGCTCTCGCCCGCCGCGCCGATCACGTTGACGATCACACCCGACCGCCGCGCCTTCATCCGTTCGTACACCACGCGGCAGAACGAGATGTAGCCGAACACCTTCAGGTCCCATGCGTGGCGCCACGTCGCATCGTCCACCGACAGCACATCGCCCGGCGGGATGGCGCCAGCGTTGTTCACCAGGATGTCGAGCTCGCCCGCCTCCGCCGCCACCCGCCGCACCGCCGCATCCGACGACAGATCGGCCGAGATCGTGCGCACGTTCACCTGCCGGCGCGCCCGGATCGCCGCGGCCGCCTCGTCCAGCGCACCCTGGTCGCGCGCGACCAGGGTCACATCGCAGCCCTCGTCCGCCAGCAACTCCGCCGTCGCGCGGCCAATGCCCTTCGAGCCCCCGGTGATCAGCGCCCGCTTGCCGGTCAGTTGCAGGTCCATCTCATGCCGCCTTTCGCAGTCCCGAGCGATACGCCACGCACGCCTCGCCGAACGCCCGGAACAGCGACAGGCTCGCGCTGTCGTCGGCGTAGCCCCACTCCGGATGCCACTGCACACCGAGCGCGAACCCACGTGCGCGCTCCACCCGCACCGCCTCGATCGTGCCGTCCGGCGCGCGCGCCTCCACCGCCAGTCCCGGCGCCAGCGTGTCGATCGCCTGGCCGTGCAGCGAGTTCACCAGGATCTTCGTGCTGCCGACGATCCGCGCGAGCTGGCCGGACAGGAACACCAGGTGCCGAGGCGCGTATTTCTCCTCCATCGTGCCGGGGCCGGGGCGATGGTCCATCCGCTCGGACACCTCGTGCACCTTCTGGTGCAGCGTGCCGCCGAGCGCGACGTTCAGCTCCTGGATGCCGCGGCAGATCGCCAGCAGCGGTATGCCGCGCGCGAGCGCCTCGGGGATCAGCCGCAGCGTGGTGGCGTCGCGCTCCAGGTCATGGTGTTCGGGCGTCAGGCTGTCGCCGCCGTCGTAGTGCGACGGATGCACGTTGCTCGGGCTGCCGGGCAGCAGCAGGCCGTCGAGCCGATCCAGCACCGACAGCGAGGCCTCGCCCATCGGCGGGATCAGGATCGGCACCGCGCCCGCGCCACCCAGCACGGCGGCGGCATAGCGCGCCGGAGTGTCGTGGCGGAGCTGGCCGTTCACGATCAGTCTGGCGCAGGCCGGAATGCCGACGATCGGGTGCATGAAGTGGTGATCTCCTGGCAGGGATGCTGCGTCTTTCAGCCCCAAGTCCGCGGCCGACGCAAGTGGGTGGGCGACGATCGACACCGGGTATGCTTCCATTGCATGCGTTTGCTAGGCTGTCCTGGACACGCGACTTTCAAGGAGGAAACGGATGAACGACGTCCCAACCCTTTCCCAGCGCGCCGACGCGCTAGAACAGCAGATGAGCCGCGAGCTCGACTACATCGTCATCAAGTCGCGGCTCTACAGCATGGCGGAAGGCGATATGAGCCCGCCGCCGAACGCCGGCGCCCTGATGGCGAAGCATCCGAACGCGCGCGTGCTGATGGGCGATGATCCGCGACTGCCGGCAATGCCGGAGCAGCCGACGTTGGTGGACTTCTTCAAATACCGCTTCGGTCCCGCCGCGCACCTGCTGCAGAGCGCGAAGCACGCGGTGAATGCCGGACTGCCGGAGAACATGGTGCTCGCCTGCCTGTTGCACGACATCTCGACGATCGGCTTCATCCGCGGCGACCACGGCTACTGGGGCGCGCAACTGGTGGAACCCTATGTGGACGAGGAGGTGACGTGGGCGATCCGCGCGCATCAGGTGCTGCGGTTCTATCCCGATGATTCGGTCGGCTACGAGTATCCACAATCGTATATCAAGACTTTTGGCGCCGATTACCGCCCCGATCCGTATGTCGAGCAGGACTATCAGCGGATGCGGCACCACAAATGGTACATGTCGGGGCGGATGATCACGGTGCACGACATCTACTCGTTCGACCCGGATGCGAAGGTTGAGCTGGAAGAATTCACCGACGTGATCGGCCGCAACTTCCGCCAGCCGGAGCAGGGGCTCGGCTTCGACAACTCTCCGGTCGCGCATATGTGGCGCGCGATGATTCGGCCGGCGAAGTATCTGTAGTCTGATGGGTTTCGCTGCGCTCTACCCATCCTACGGACTCCCGACATACGGACCGACTTGGATTGCGTAGGATGGGTTGAGCGGAAGCGAAACCCATCGTTTCGATGTGCTGCCCGTCAGATCACTGTTTCGACGGTGCCCAGTTGTAGACCCGCCGCAGCGTCTCGCCCATAAGCCCAGCCTTGTCGCTGTCGGACAGGCGGTCGGTGACGCGAAACGCCTCGACCCCCTGCTGATACGTCAGCAGTGCGACCGCCCGGGTCCAGTCGGTGCCCCACATGCATCGATTGAAGCCGAACGCATCGAAGATGCGAGCCAGCGGATCCCACAGGTCCTGGTAGGGGAACGGTTCGTGCGACAGCGTGCAGGCGCCGCTGATCTTCACCGTGATGTTGTCGTGGGCCGCCAGCGCCAGCAGCTTCGGCAGGTCGGCGAACGGCTCCGCGGGGGCCGGTGGCTCGTGCGGCTGCGGCAATCCGAGATGGTCGATCACCAGGCTCGTTTGCGGGTTCCGCGCCGCCAGCAGTGCGGCCTGCTGCAGCCGTCCGGTGCACATCAGGTTCACCGGCAGTGAGTGCCGTGCGCCGGCGGCCAGCACCCGGTTGAGGCCGGGATCGGCGGCGTCGGTGGAAACGCCCTCACGGTTCAGCATCAGCCGGATGCCGACTGTGCCTTCGGCGGCCGCCCAGTCGGCGATGGTATCGGCCACGCCGGGATCGCTCGGGTCGACCGGCTTGATCAGCCCGAACCGGCCGGGATGCGCGGCGTGGACCTCGAGGGCGTAGCTGGCGTCGTAGCGGTACATCGAAAACGGCGACACCAGCAGCGCGCCGTCGACACCGACAGCGTCCATCGCTGCCACCATCTGGTCACCGGTGACCTCCGGCGGTCCGCGGAGTACCCCGGCCCAGGGTCTCCCTGGATGATCGCGTTGGTAGGCGTGCACCTGGGCATCGATTGTCAGCATGGCTTCCAGTCCTTCACTGATGAGCCGCCCCGCGGCGGTCAGGCCGGCGCAAGAGCGTATTTCTCCAGTTCGCCCTCGTCGATCACCGTCGTCATGAAGAACTGGAACAGCGCCGCTCCGATCAGCGTGATGACGGCACCGATTGCCAGTGCGACCACGAACGATCCGGTCGTGTCGACGATGAAGCCGGTCAGGATCGGCGACAGCGTGCCGCCGAGGAACCCGGCAAAATTCTGATTGCTCGCGGCCGATGCGCAATAGGCCTGCGGCGTCACCGCGGTCACCAGGATCCATTTGCAGGTGATGCCGAACTGCATGCAGAACATCGAGAGCGCGATAAAGGTCACCGCCGCGCCCGCGCCGGTGGCCATCGCGGCCAGCCCGGTGAATACGGCTGAACCGAGCAGACCGAGGATCAACGGCAGGCGACGGCTCGCAACCAGTTCCATGCCGCGCTTGACCAGCCGGTCGGACACCCAGCCGCCGACAATCGCACCGAGGAATGCGCACAGCAGCGGTACCGAGGCCAGCAGTCCGGTCTTGGCGATGCTGATGTGCTGCTGCATCTCGAGATAGGCCGGCAGCCAGGTCTGGTACATCCAGGTGATGTAGCCGGTGCAGAACGCGCCGAGCATCAGCACCCACATCGCGCGAAACCGGAACAGCGAGGTCCATTGGCGCAGCGAAACCGCGGAACTCGCCTGCGCGGTTCGACCGCAGATACTCTTCGTCCTGCGGTTCCAGCACCTGCGCCCTCGGGTCGCGGTAGATCAGGAACCAGAGACCGGCAGCCACGATCCCGGCCAGACCCATGACGATGAACATCACCCGCCAATTGAAGGCGAGCATGACCGCGGTCAGGATCGGCGGGGCGAGCGTCGGCCCGATATAGGCGCCCGACGTATACACGCCACTCGGCGTGCCGCGGTCCCTGACATCGAACCAGTCGCTGACCGAGCGCGTCGCCGACGGAAAGCACGGCGCCTCGGTCGCGCCGAGTCCGATCCGCGACAGCATCAACTGAAAGTAGGTGGCGGCCAGCCCGCCCGCCGCCTGGCACAGCGACCACAGGATCATTGCGGCACCGACCAGGATTTTCGGGCCGATCCGATCCAGCAGATAACCCGACGGCAACTGTGCGATCCCGTAGGTCAGCGCCCAGGCCGATCCCAGCGCCCCGATCGCGGTGGCGTTGATGCCGAACTCCTCGCGTATTTTCAGATTGCCGATCGCCAGGGTCGAGCGATCCATGTAATTCAATGCGATCGCTGCGGTGACAAGGATGATCGCGATCCACTGCATGCGTCGAAGCTGACGTGACGGACGGTTGACCGGCATATTTCTCCCCCGATGATATTGATTCGTTTTTGAGCACGTGGCCCTGATGCATGGTTACGCCAGAAACAGGTCGCCGCAAGCGGGACAAGGTCGCGCCCGCGGCCACTGCGTCCGAGCGTTCGATTGCGTGTCGGCGACTGCGGGGACGCGCGTTCAGCCAGCCGCGCCCCAGGCGATGGCGTTGCGCAGCAGCGTGATGAATGCGTCGGATGCCCACGCCCCGTGGAAGGTGGTCGGCGTCGTGTCCGAAGGGTCGCCCGCCCGGCCAGGGCGGGTGGCGGGGTTGTGGCAGTGCCCGAGCGCACAGTAGGTCACGCCGCCGCGGCCGACGTCACGCGTATAGCCGATCACACGGGTCTTGCCGTCTGGTTGCAGCGAGGTGTCCGAGGCGTAGATGGTTCCGATGCTGGGTGATACGGCGCCCGGACCGTACTCGGCGCTCAGCAGGATCCGCGTCGAGCCTGGCTCCTGCAGCTCGATGAAGTACGGTTCGTCCTCGACCTCGAACGACGTGCCGAGCCCACGGGTGAGCGGGTGTTCGGGGTCGCGCACATCGACGCGGATCGGGCAGATCGGCGGATGCGTCAGGAAGCGGCTGCCGAGCAGCGCGTGGTGCTCGGTCTTGACGGTGCGGCGCGAGCGCATCCCCTCCACCCGCTCGGCGCGACCGCCGCTGGTGCCATGCAGGCCCAGCCAGTGGCCGCCTGCCTCCAGCCAGGCCCTGATCGCTTGGCACTGCGCGGCGTCGGGATAGGGCCCGGCGACATAGGTGATCAGCAACCGACTGACCGGCAGCCATTTCTCGACATCGGCAAAATCGTTGCCGACCGAGGCCGCAACGTCCTGTTCCGCCAGCAGCCCGAGCAGCCGCAGGCGGGCATAGTCGTGGTCGTGTCCCGCTGCCGAACCAGGCGGAAAGCCACCGGCTATGAGATGCGCGCGGCCGGATTTTTTTCCGTTCATCGGATCACCTTGCTTGCCGTTCCCATGGGGTGTTGTACGCCTGACCGGCCGCACACATCAAACCGATGCACTCACCGCAGGTCGGGGGCGCCTCGGATGCGCGGTTGGTGTTCCGGTGCATGCGTGCTTGGATCGGTTGGGAATATGACACCAGCCGTGACGAACCGACGACGGAGCGTACTCGCAATGGCTGTGACCGGCGCTTTGACGGTTGCCGCCTCGCCGTCGCTGGCCAACCCACCGCTCCCCGATTCCACGGCAGCGCAGAAGCTTGCTCCTTACGCGGACGCGATCAGAGGTCTTACCCAGCCAGGCAGCGGCCGTAGCTGCTGCGATCTGTCCGACTGTCGCATGGTTGATGTCCGGATCGGCAACAAGGGCCGCTACGAGGCGCTGATCCCGGCCTATGATCCGAAAACCGGCGATGGCTTCCCAGGCGGACCAAGTCGGTATCTTGAGGTTCCACCCGAAGTGGTCGTGCCGCCCGAGCAGCGGAAGGGATTGCCCTTTTCGGTCGCGTGCTGGGCCAACTGGTCGCGTCGCACCAACGGCTTTCTCTGTCTCACCCCGGGGCCGGACAGCTGAGCAATTGCGGGGGCTATTCCTCCGGCTCGGTGGTGAACAGCAACGGATAGCCCTTGCGTCGGCCCGCATCCGTTGCGTTGGTTGCCTTGGCTTCCGCCACATCCTTGGTATAGACCGCGACGACACATGCGCCGCGCCGATGCGCGGTGATCATCACCCGCAGGGCCTGATCCTCGCTCATGCGAAATTCCGCCTTCAGGACCATGACGACGAACTCGCGCGGCGTGTAGTCGTCATTGACCAGAATGACTTTGTGCAGGCGAGGACGTTCGACCTTTATCTCATCCTTGGTGGTGGGTGTGGTGGTGGTTTGATTCATCGGCGGGGCCGTTCCCTGATTGCGCCACGACGCGGCGGCATCATGCCGCAGATCGGCTGCCAGATCACCCTCCCTCCGAGATCATGTGGAGCGAGCGCATTGGACGACCGACTGCCTGCACCGCCAGAGTGACGGTTCAACCCGATCGGGCCCGAGGGATGCATGACCAATCTGTTTGATCTGACCGGCCGTACCGCCGTGGTGACCGGAAGCGCACAAGGCATGGGCCGCGCCATGGCGACCGCGCTGGCCGAGGCGGGCGCCGACCTCGTGCTGCTCGACCGCAATGCGGCCGGCATCGAGGCGACCGCGCACGGCATCGCTCAACTTGGCCGCAAGGCGCTGCCGATCGCCGGTGACGTGACCGACACCGACCACATCGACGGCGTGTTCGCCACCGTGGACCGCGAGTTCGGGCGGATGGACATCCTGGGCAACGTGGCGGGCGAGGCGAAGGCCGGCGCGGCCGAGGACATGGCGCTGGCGGATATCCGCGCGACGTTCCACAACATGGTGATCAGCCGCTACTACACCTGCCAGCTTGCCGGCCGGCGGATGCTGGCGCGGGGCAAGGGGAGCATCATCAGCATCGGCTCGATCGCCGGCGTATCGTCGCTCGGGCGGGCACAGTCGGTGTACGGCATGGCGATGGCGGCGGTGATCCAGATGACGCGCGAGCTGAGCACCGAATGGGCCGGCCGCGGCGTGCGGGTGAACTGCATCCTGCCGGCGCAGGTGCTTGGCGCCAACGGGCTGGGGCCGCGCATGGAGGCCGATCCTTGGCTGCGCGATACGTTCTTGCGCGGCATCCCGGCGGGGCGGTTCGGACAGCCGGACGACATCAAGGGGCTGTCGCTGTTGCTGGCGTCGGATGCCGCGGAGTGGATTACGGGAGCGGCAATTCCGATGGATGGCGGCAACCTGGCAATGAACGCCGGCGGCGGACTGCTGGCACCGATCATGGAGCGGTACGGGGTGGGGCGGTGACACCACCCTCGACGCGGACTTGATTAACGAAGCCGCAGCAAGAGTGCGCGTTTCCTGGGACGGCAATCCGGAGCGGAACCGCGCCAATGCCGACGTTGAGCACGTTTTATGGCATCATTATCCAGATGTTCTGGCAGGACCATCCGCCGCCGCACTTCCACGCCCTGTATGCCGAGTACGAGGCGTTGATCGACATCCGGACACTCGACGTCATGGAGGGCAACCTGCCCCGCCGCGCACTTTCTCTTGTGCTTGAGTGGGCACAGGCACATCGTGCCGAACTGATGGAGGACTGGAATCTATGCCGGCAGAGACAGCCGCCCAGAACGATCGAGCCGCTTCGATAGCGCCAGACATACGCCCGACCGCGCCGTGGCGGGTGCAAGAGGTAAGGGCGTTGCCGGACGACCGCCTGTTCGTGCGGTTCATCGATGGACTCACCGGCACCGTCGACCTTTCCGCGCTGATTGCCTCGCCGCAAGCAGGGGTGTTCGCGCGCTTGCGGGACCGGGCCTTGTTCGAGCAGGTCCATGTCGAAATGGGGGCAGTCGTCTGGCCCTGCGAGCTGGATCTTGCTCCTGACGCGATGCACGCCGCGATCAAGGAACATGGGGAGTGGAGAATTGCCCCATAATGGGCTGAATGGCGTGATGACCGCACCAAAGGATGTGCTGTCCACCTCTCGCCTGAGGAACCTGCCATGCCCGAACCTGAACGCATCGACCGGCGCCGCACGGCACTGATCGCCTACGACGTCTGCCGGCGCGCGCTGACGCCGTCCGATCCCGCGCGGAACGCCGCGATGCGCCCTGTGCTCGATGCCTGGGTGCAGATGATCGCGGTGGCACGCGCGGCGGGTGTGCCGGTGATCTACACGACGCCGGTCAGCCGCGCCGATGGCGCCGATGTCGTCATGCTGCCGACCGATCTTTCGGCGGAGACCGGCGTGCCGCCGCTCACCAACGGGGTCGAGGGTACGGCAGAGGCCGGCTTCCCCGACGAGATCGCGCCGCGACCCGAGGATTACGTCTTCCTCAAGCGCCGGCCGAGCGCGTTCTACGGGACCGGCGTCGCCGAGCTGCTGCACATGCTGCGGCGCGACACCATCATCATCGGCGGCGGCGCCACCAATCGCGGCGTCGAGACCAGCGTGCGCGAGGCGTTCAGCATGGACGTCGCGTCCGTCGTGGTGCGCGAGTGCTGCTGGAGCGGCGACGCGGCGGCCCACGCCTACAGCCTCGACAAGGCGATGAAGATGTACGCGCGCATCCGGCGGCTGGAGCAGGTCGAGGCGATGCTGCGGGAATGAGGGGCGGCGACAAAGGGATTGCTGCCGAGCGAGCAGGGGTCAACCGGCCTTACGCGAGACGGTGAGCGGCAAGTCGAGTTCGACTCGGTCATGCATGACCTTCGGCGTGATCCGTCCGCGCTCGCCACGTTCCAATCGAACGAGGCCATAGCCCGCCATCGTCCTCAGCGTGCGCGAGAGGTTCGACTTCGCCTTGCCGGTGATCCTCGCCAGTTCATCAAGTGAGCCTGGCGCTTGCTCCACGATCACACCCAGCAGGTCGCGGTTGCCGGCCGACAGCACCTTGGCGAAGGACTTGGTCGAAGTGAACCAGACCTTCGGTTCGTCGGGCATCACCCGCAGTTCGCCGCGCGCCACCGCCATCGTGCGGGCCTTCATATCCTCGTAGCTGGCGATGCCGACTTTCAGGGTCGTCATGGGATCACTCCTCTCTCGCGCAACACGGCGTCCACCGTAGTCCAGAAATCGCCGAGCAGCGTCGCGGCGTCCCGATAGTCGTAGGGCCTGACCGTCCGGAGCCGGTGGCGATGGTCCTGTGGCTCACCACGCTTCTGCCGCACCACCGGATGAGCGTTGTCGAAGCCCACCAGCCGCTCGCCATTCGGCCCGTGCAGCGTCAGCGAATAATCCAGACCGTGTGGCTTCTCGGGAGACGCCGCCACCCGCGTCACCACAAAGCGAACCCAGTGGCCGCCCTCCGGGTCCACGACGAATACCTGCCCGTCGAGGTCCAGCAGCACATCGAGGGTCGGGTCGCGCCGCTGCGTCACGGCGTAGGGTTATCAGATAGAAGCAACTAAATCAAGGAAAATGGCAGGTGGGGCGCCGATGTTGCGATGGTGCGCCGCCGCCCGACATTGGGCGCACACGGACGGCGCCTATTGGGCAGCAGCTCTCATCGGCACATGCGCCCGCAGAAAGCTGCGCACCCGATCGATTGTGCGAGCCTTCAGCTCCGGCGGCTCTTTCCACGGAAACACCGTGATCTCGGCATTCGGACACAGCGACGCGACGTCGATCGAGGATTGCAGCGGATGCGACGGTATTTCGTCCGGCAGCACCAGCATCGGCGTGTGGCAGGAACGCGCAAACTCGCGCGACACGCTGTAAACGAAGTCGGGCCGTGCGCGATAGAGATTGTGCAGGTACTGCTCGATCGTCGCCATCGTCAGGTCGGGCCGCCGCGCCAGCAGTTCCGGCGCCCAGACGTCGTGGCCGGAGCGGTGCATGACGTCCGGATCATCGTCGCGGTGCCCGACGGTCTGCACCAGGACGCCGGCCACCACGCGATCCGGCGCACGCTCCATCAGCTTCATGGCGAAGCAGCCGCCGATGCAGTAGCCCATGAAGAAGAACTCGCGGATGCCGAGGTGGTCCATCAGCCCGAGCTGATCGTCGGCGAACCCGCCCCACGGGTCGTCGACGGCAATCGGTCCCGTCGACTCACCGCCGTTCGCGTTGCGCTGATCCATCGTGATGCAGCGGAAGTCGTCCTTGAAGATTTCCATGGAATTGAACACCGCGGTCGGCCAGTTGCTGACACGGGAATTCAAACCGCCGCCAGGAGTCACCAGCAGCGGGAAGCCGCTGCCGGCCTCCTCATAGCGGATGCGAACGTCGCCCTTTTGGTAGAATGGCATGGCAGTAGCTCCCTCCCTCAAAACACGTAATCGCTCACCCCGCTCCCGGTGGGCGAGTTGGCCCCCAGGCGCACCACTTTGTGCCAACCACCGCCAAGCAAGCAAGTCGGACACAGACTTTCACCAAGTGCACACGGAGTTTCACCGAGAAGGGAATAATGCGCAACGCGCTCACTCACATCGGCGAGCCTTTGTAACACGGCGCGAAGCGCCAATAAAATCTACTTTGTGAAACTCTGTGTGCACTTGGTGAAACTCTGTGTCCGACTTGCTTGCTTTCTTGCTTCCTTAGCCGGAGCCTGCTCCCGATAACGGGATTAACGCCGCGTAAACCGTACGCCCCGATCCTGCCGGTTGGCCACGCAAACCGAGGGCAGAGTGTGAACATTCCCGACGGCCCGCCGTATCATCGGCCTGGCGATGCGCGTCCATACGCGCCTCGACCCAGGCCTCCATGGGGCGCAGCTCCTTACCTACCTGCGCCTCAGTCGATGCCGCATAGGGCTGCTGCTCAATTTCAACACGCTCTCGCTGAAGGACGGCATCCGCCGGCGCATACTCTAAAGCCCGGGTCGCCGCAGCTCACCCCGCAGCCGCCAGCTTGTCCTGTGTCCTGGTGTCGAAATCGCCCGCGTCATGGCGCTCGTGCAACTGGCTGGACGGTTCGCCGCTGAGGCGGTTGACCATCCGCCCACGCTTCACCGCCGGCCGTGCGTGGATCGCGTCGGCCCAGCGCACCACGTTCTTGTATTCGTGCACCGCCAGGAACTCGGTCGCGCCATAACTGTCGAACTTCACCAGGCCGCCATACCATGGCCACGCCGCCATATCGGCAATCGTATAGACATCGCCGGCCAGGAACTGGTTATCCGCCAGCCGCTTGTCGAGCACATCCAACAGCCGCTTCGTCTCCATGGCGAACCGGTCGATGGCATACTCGATCTTGGTCGGCGCATAAGCGAAGAAGTGGCCGAACCCACCGCCGACATACGGCGTGCTGCCCATCTGCCAGAACAGCCATGACAGGCATTCGGCGCGCAGGCCGGGCTCGGTCGGCAGGAACGCGCCGAATTTCTCCGCCAGATGCACCAGGATCGCGCCGGTCTCGAACACCCGGATCGGCTTCGGACCGCTGCGATCCACCAGCGCCGGGATCTTGGAGTTGGGATTGATCGCCACGAAGCCGCTGCCGAACTGATCGCCGTCATTGATCTTGATCAGCCAGGCGTCGTACTCCGCGCCTTTATGGCCGAGCGCCAGCAGTTCCTCCAGCATCACTGTGACCTTCACCCCGTTCGGCGTACCCAGCGAATAGAGCTGCATAGGATGCCGGCCGACCGGCAGTTCCTTCTCCTGCGTGGCCCCCGAGATCGGACGGTTGATGTTGGCGAACCGGCCACCGCTTGGCTTGTTCCAGGCCCAAACCTTCGGCGGGGTGTATTCGGATGAGTCGGACATGCGCAAAGCTCCAGTTGCTTGGTCGACAGCGTGGCCCCGCCGTCCAACTGGCGCAAGCCGTGCTGGGCCAGTCAAGGTGCCAGCAGAAGCACCGTCGGCTGGCTGGGCACCAGCCGCGCCCCCGGCGCGTTGGTGGAGTTCTGCAGCGACATCGAGGTCAGCCGGGTTGCCGGCATCCCGGAGAACAGCACGGTGAATGCGCCGGTCAAGTGCCGCGACGGCCCCATGACCATGCCCGACGCCACACCGAGGCCAACGCCCGCATTGTCGCCGTTGGTCATCGGCGTAACGGTACCGAGGTTGTGCGCCGGCATCGCCATGATCAGCACGGTCATCTGGTTGGGGATCGCCGTCGGACCCATGGCGATGTTGGGATAGGGCACCGGTACCACCGCGGGTCCTGCCGGGGTCAGACAAACGTCCGGGAACGCCATATCCATTCCCATCATCTGCGTATTCGCGAACATGCCAATCTCCCGTGGTGTTTCGGCTCAGCCCATGTGGATCTGGTCCGCGTCGACCCTCACGACGGTGTCCGCCGTCATGAACATGGTCTCGGCGCGCAACTGCAGCGTGCCGTCCGCGCGATGATCGATGTCGCCGGCGCGAAGCTGATCACTGCCCTCGACGAACCGGCTGCTGCGCCGCGCCCGGGACAGCACATGCTCGGCGAAGGTCTCGAACACCTCGCCGACGCTGCGGATCTTCGCCACGTACCAATGCGCCTTACGGCCGATCTGCAACAGTTCGTCGAGCACGAACCTCGCAAGCCCCGCGTGCAAATCGATCTCGGGCGCCGTGACGCGGGCCCGGGCACCGGCGTCGACGCTTATCGCTCGTGCCGCCGCCAACGAAATGTCGCCATGGACAGACACGAGCGCAAGGTCACCCTCGGTCCACAGGCGCGCCGGCGCATCGGTATGCCGTTCCAGCACTGCGACAATCCAAATCGTGCCGCCGGCCGTGCAGGTCAGGACACGGTCGCCCGGCTCGGGCCGGATAAGGCAACCGAACGCGATCCTGGCGTCGCCGAGGATTCCATCGTGCTCGATCCGCGCGTTATGCCCTTCGCACGCGATCAGCGTTGCGGCGGTACCATACGGACCAACGGGCGCTACCCGAGAAACCGCCTCGGAGGACACGTTCCGAATAGAGCGCGGGGACATGACCGTCATTTATTGCTCCTGCACAGATCGCCTTGTACCATCATCCAACCCTCGCCGTCAGCGGTCGTCGATCAGCCACGCGCGCGTTCATGCCACGTCTCGGCAGTGCGCCGGTCCGCGTCGGTCGTCAGCGCACCGACGCGGGATGGGATCAGCGCATCCTGGTCGGAGATCGCGTGAAAGTTGGTGCGGTTCAAAATGACGCCGCGCAGCGAGGCGCGATCCAGGATCGCGTGACTGAAATCGGCATATGTCAGATCGGCACCATCGAACGTCGTTTCGGGCGCGATCAGTCCGGTCGCAGTGCATTGATAAAGTACCGCGCGGGGGAACATCGCGCCGGTCGCATCGGCTTCCACCAGAATGGCCTGCGTCAGATCGGCGTCCGCCAGATCGGCCCGCATCAGACGCGCCTTGCTGAGGACCGCACGCGCGAGTTTGGCACTGGGTAGTCGGGCGTCCTGGAGCTTGGCGGCAATCAGCATGCACTGCGTGAAATCGGCGCCAGCAAGGTCGCAGCCAGTGAAGTCGGCGCCGTTCAACATGCAGGTCGCGAATCCAAAGCCTGACAGCGGCCGGCCCGCGAAATTGGCGTCTGTCATCGACGTATAGGCAAACTTTGCTCCGTCCAGCCTTGCCGTTCGCAGATCTGCATCAAGGAACGCCGCTCGGTGCCATGTCGTGCCGGAAAGATCGACGTCCGTCGTGCCACACTTGACGATGGACGACCGTTCGATCCGGACGCCAGCAAACGAAGCGCCGGTGAGGTCGCATTCCGCGATCGTCGTCTGATCAAGCAGGGTGTCTGTGAACCGCGCCCGGCTCAGGTTGCTCTTCATGAACCTTGCCTTGCCGACGCGGGTGCCGGTCAGTACCGCGCCGGTCAGATTGCACGAGACGAAGGTCGCGCCGGTCAGATCCGCGCCTGCAAAGTTCACATCCGTCAGATTGCACTCCGAGAAAATCGCCTCTTCGAGGTTGGCGCCATGCAGATTGGCGCCAGTGCCATCAACACCATCGAACAAACCGCCGAGAAAGTTGCCGCCCGCGAGGTCACCGCCTGCGAGCGATATCTTGTGTGCTGGCTTGCCCTCGTCGATCAGTTTCGCAAGTTCCTCGGCGGTCATGATCCGATGTCCGGGGGCGGCTGATAGACCGGCAAATACCGCATCCGCGTCCTGAACATTCCCGCTCTCCGGGTCTGGTCGTCGAGTTTCGTCCGCGCCAGGTTGGCCTCGTACACCGATACCATCGTCAGGTTGGAGCCACGCAGATCAGCTCGCGCCAGGTCCGCCTTGGAGAAATTGGCGAAGCTCAGATCGGCCTGCCGCAGGTCGGTGCCGATCAGTTGACTGCCAGTTCCACGCGCGTAGGTCAGTACCGCGTTGCTCAGATCGGCACCTGACAAATCGGCTCGTTCGATGATCGCACCGTCGAGATTGGCGCCTGGCAATGCAGTCTCCCGCAGGTTTGCCTCGGTCAGATCAGCTCCCGACAGATCCGCGTTCGTGAGACGGCATGCTTTCACGAACACGGCCTTGCGCATCTGTGCCCCGGCGAGCTTGATGCCGGCGAGATTGCAGTCGAGAAACACCGTCTGCTCCAACAACGCGCCTGTCAGATCGGCGCCCGCCAGATCGCATTCGACAAACTTTGCCTTCGCAAGCTGAATACCCGGCGCGCGAAGTCCGCGCAGCGTCAGCTTCATCGCCAGAATGCCGGGTGCCCGTACGTTGCTCCAGTCGGTGCCGGCAGTGATCATATCGGTCAGATCGGCGTCTGGTCAGATCGGCGCCAGCAAGCGATGCGTCGGTGAAGTCTGCTCCCGCGAGCACCGCATCCTTCAGCACCGCACGCTGAAATGTCGCGCCAACGGCACGCGCCTTGCCCAGGTTCGCACCCGACAGATCGGCGTCGTCGAACGAGCAACCTTGCAGGTTCGTATGGGCCAGCACCGCGTTGACGAACTTCGCCCCAGCGAACGACGTCCCGGCGAGGTTGGCGCCGTCCAGACAGACGCCGGAGAGATCGACCCCCGAAAAATCGAGCCCGGACAAATCGGCACCGTGCAGGTCGTAGAGCGCGCGGACCGCCGCCGTATCACCGGATACCATACTGCGAATTTCGGCGCTTCGTTCGCCAGGCAACGGGTCCGCCGAGTCCTGATGTTGTGCGGTGAGCCGATATGCGTTGCGGAGCGCCGTCTCGGCGGTTCGCCACTGCGCCACCACCTCGGGCGAAGTGAGCTTCGCTTCAGCGTCCGGCATCACCACCCCCAGGACGTGCATCGCATTGATCTGCGCCTGCACGATCGCCTGCATGGCGGCCGCGCTGAACGCCGGCGGGCCTTTGGGCTTCGCGTTGAGCCGCTCCTGGATCTCCTTCTTCCGACATCCCGGCAGCGGCAAGCTGTAACGCCAGCGCCGCCTTCTTTGCCGCGATCTCGGCCTCGGCCTTTTGCTTCTCCGCTTCCGCCTTGGCTTCCGCCGCCGCGATGACGGCAGGCAGTTCCTCGAGCGTCGGCGACTGCGGAGCGGGTGGCGGCGTTGGCGCGAACTGCTCGGGATCCAGGCCGGCGGCCTTGGCCTGTTCCCGTGCCGCCGCACTCTCCTGATCCGCACGCCGCATCTGTCGCGCCAGGACTCTTCTGCAATGGCGACGGTTCGGCATCGGGCCGGGCAGGCGCGGGAGCCAGGAATTCCTCTGCCACGAGATCCTGGTCACGCAGAGCATACAGCGCTCCGTCCCGCGCATCGGCTCGTTTGACCATGACCGCACGGAAATCCGCGGCCTGACGCAGTGCGCCGATCCGGTCCGCACCGATCGTCACGCGGGCGATGTCGGAGCCATCTTCCTCTGCCAGTCGCGCGCGCCCGTGATGCACCAGCACCAGCCGCTCGCGGTGTGGGAAGAACCACAGCGTGGTCAGGGTCAGCGGCACTTCCTCGAAGCTGTCATCGTGGCCCTTGCGGGTCAGGAACAGGCGTGGCGTCAGTCCCGGCAGACGTCCCTTCAGCAGCGGCACGGTGGGATGCAGGTTCTTGAACGCGTAGGCCTCATGTCCCTGCAACGGCTCCGCCAGCCATTGGTCGGCAGGCGCGATATTGAAGAAGTGCCAGTCGATATCGCGGGCGAAACCCGGGAAATCCTGCTTCAGCCAGGCATCGTCATAGGTTCCCGACAGCTTCGCGCGCGCTGGCCACATCTGGTCCACCGGCCCGTAGGCGGCGGGACTGCGAACGCCCTCGCCGCGGTGGGCGCGATCGATGACGTTCTCGACTGGGAATATCCGACCGTCGGATCCATCGACCGGAACGGCTCCCCTTCCCAGCGGGTTGTCGGCGAAACCGTCGCCGCCATAGGCGCGGGTCCAGTCGATCTTCATCCGGGTGAATGGGACCGGTTCCGTGATTCGTCCTCGGCTGCGGTCGAACTCGCGGTCGCCGAACACGTCCAACTGCTTGATCGATGCACCAAGCTGGATGCCCGTCGGCACCATCGGAGCGGCGACGCCACCGGGTGCGAAGGCATGGGCAATTGCCACAAACTCGGTTCGCGTTTTGGGGATCGCCGCGTCGAGCGGCTGATCCGACGGCAATTCCTCGGTCAGGAACGGCCACAGGTCAGCTTCGGGCAGCAGCGTATGGGTCTCACCAATGGGCAGGAAGGCGACGACGGCGCAGCCAAGCCAATAATCACGGCGGAATTCGAACGGACGGGTCAGCAGGCTCAGGGTCTGGGGCTTGATGATCTTCATGATCTGGTTCGAATGGCGATCAAGCTGCCCGATCGCTCAGGTCCGCTCAGTCCGCTCCCACGTCATATGATGAGGAAGATACTGGCCTGGTTTATCAGCGACCCGAAACTGCTTACTTCGGCCGCGTCGACTGTCTTCACCTGAAGACTGGTCTTCGAGATGGCGAACTCCGTATAGGAAAGAGCTATGCTGGATTGCGCGAGGCTGAGCAGCGCATTGATGGCTATGTTCACGCCGACCGTCATCGCGGTACTTACGCCCATCGTAATGGACGTATTCAGTCCGACCGCAAGCGAAAAATTGTTCGGCATGACAAGTTGAATGTTGTTACCCATCACAAAGGTACTATTGGTTCCATTCACGTTGGTTGCGTTCTCGCCATTCGGCACATTGGTGATATTGTCGTGATCTGCGGTCGTAATGTTGTCGTGATGCGCCAGGGTTATGTTGTCGCCCCAGACCTCCGTCGTGTTGATGGACGTCGTGCTGGTCCCGCCATACGCGGTGCCGCCGATCACGGCAGTGGCGTTGCCGTTCACCTGGGTGTTTACGTTGTGGTTCACCCAGCTGTTCAAATCACCGAGGACCCAGGCATTCGTGTTCTTCAGGCTCAGACCATTTATGTTCCCCTCGCTCATCGAGTTCACGTCGATACTCGCGCCCGAGTCGGCAGCTCCGACCTGCGATGGGAGGAGATTGGCAGTCGCGGTGACATTGGCGTCCGCGGTCCCGTATTCCAGGGTCTGGAAGATATTCCACAGCTCCATTAGCGAACCATGGTCTTGGAAATCGTCGACCGTGTCGTTGAATGAACCATTCTTACTCGTGAAATTCTCCGCAGCGGAAAGCGACTTCGCGGAGCTACGAACGGCGATCATGTTGAGCGAGCGCGGCGACACCATGCTCAGATACTGTCTGCCCGCCTTCCCGTGCATGACAATTTTATTGTCGCCGTGATCACGCATGATCGTCTTGTTCTTGTGCTCCGGCAGGGGAATTGGCGGCATGTTGGTGCCATTGTGCACCTGCCCGAGCACCAGGGGCCGGTCTGGGTCACCCTCCAGGAAGGCGACGATCACCTCCTGCCCGACATGCGGCACGGTGATCCCACCCCAATGCGACCCCGAGGAAACCTGGGAAACCCGGATCCAGCACGATGCATGATCGTCCCGCTTGCCCCGTCGGTCCCAGTGGAACAGCAGCCGCACACGGCCATATTGATCGGTGTGGATGCTCTCTCCAGGCGGTCCCACCACGGTCGCGGTCTGCGGCCCCTGCACGATCGGCTTGCTCGTCAACCGCTGCGGCCGGAACGGTGTTTCGTTGGGAATGCAGACAAACCGGTTGCTGTAGGTCGCCGGTTCCGCCCCGATCGAGAAGTGGCTGTTGTCACGCGCGCTATGCCGAACCTCGGTCAGCAGGAAGTTGGACGGTTTTTCTCCATTCGTGAGGTGGTCCGTCAGGGTGAACCGTTTGCCCGCATCGAAGCCGGCGCATGAGCCGCTACCCGAAATCTGATGATGATGCGCCTCCTCCTCCTGAATGCGCAGCCGAGTCAGTTTCTTACCCTCCTCCGGCACGGTGTAGCTGCCCGGATAGTCGAAGGTCTCGAACCGTTTCATCGGTGGCACGTCGAGCACGGTCGGCTCATGGGTGCGCAAATTCTTGGTCGGCACTTCGAAGTCGAAATCGTTCAGCGCCCAATTGCCGGTGCGGGCTGTGAAATCGTGCGCCAGCTCCTGGATCTGGCCGAGGTCCGGGCGCAACGACAGCACGGCCTGCTGCGGCTCGGTGAATTTCGCCGCCCGATTGTTGTCCGCCACCACAAGCACATGGCGGTCATCGTGGTGCTCGAACCAGTAGAAGGTTCCGGCATGCTCCATCAGTCGAGAGACGAAGGAAAATGCGGTCTCCCGATACTGCACACAAAAGACCAGCTTGGGATATTGATCGCGCAGCCGGAGTTCGTAGTTGGTCAGCTCGTGTTCATCGAACACCGTGCGGACGATCTCCGGTATCGTCAGGTCCTGAAAGATGCGGCAATCCACGCTGCGCGTCAGGAACCACATGAACGGAACCACCTCCGCCCGCCAGCGGCGATAGCCACGGATATCGACGGTAAGCTGGCTGAGATGACGGATATGACCGTGCAATGGCCGACGCACAGTCTCGAAGTCGTTGTAAAGCCACAGTGTCACCGGCTTGCCGAGCAGTGAACGGACTTTGTCATCGGATGCGAGCGTCAGCAGATCGATGGTGTATACGAAGCCGCGCGACACCGTCTCCACACCGTCGAGCGCGGTCAGCAGCAGTGCGTCCTTGCCGAGTTCGGTCTCGATAGCAAGCAGGTGCCCGGTCTGAGTGACCTGTTGGTCGACGCTGTTGTCGTCAGAAGAGTGCTCGGCACCCGACATCCCGGTCCTCCAGCGAACGATGCTCAGACAAAATCACCGTCTCTCTTGCCACCGGATTTGATACCTTACAAGAAAGGGTCGCCCGCCGCGCCGCCTCCATCGTGCCGAGAATCGCTGACGTCAGGGGTTCTTACCAACCATGCGGATCGGCTCGTGTGAATGCTTTCATGCCACGATCAGATAATTGAGCCGGTAGCAGTGGCGATACGGGAATGCAGCTCCTGCGAGTGCCTGGTGATCATGCGCCGCATCGGATGACTGGCTTCGATTACGCCATACGATACCACCATGAGTTGCGCAGTGTGCCTGACTGCGCCGGAGCGTTTCAGGCCGGCCGCAATCGGCCCACCGCCGCTTCCGCCCGGCGTCGCACCGCCCCGATCCGCCCCACCCCTGCCAGTCGCCGGTCGAGGAAACCCAGCGTCGCCGTATCGTCCTCACCCAGATCGCGCAGCCAGTACAACACCGTCGCGCTGTACACCACGGTGAGGATCGCCCGCTTGGTGTACCAACTGAAATCCGCCGACCGATCCCCCGCCGCGTGCCAGATCGCATCCACCGTGCGCGCGGTGCACGCGACCGCCAGCCGCGCATGCCCCGGCAGCGCCAGCAGTGCGAGCGCGCGTCGGATCGCCTCCTTGTACGGCCGGTTCTGCTCCAGCCGCAGCGCGATCACTGCGCGTACCCGCTGGTGCAGCCGGATCGCTGGGTCGAGCGCGGCAGCAGCTTCCGCCATACTGCGGTCGGCCCAGTCGCAGAACGCCTCGATCATGTCGGCCGCACCACCGGGGAACAGCAGCACCGCATCCTCCGGCGCCACGCCGATATCGGCGAGCCCCAGCCGCAGCGAACGGCGCGTCCAGCCATCGAACGGCACATGCGGCAGCAGCGCCGCGATGGCAGCATCGCGCTCGGCGCTGCGCTCGACCGCCATCAGCGGCCTTCCTGCTGTGCCGCGGCTGCGCGCGCCAGTTCCTCGGTGAAGCCGAACAGCGAGAAATCCCGCATCCGCATCGGGTACAGAATTCCGTCCAGATGGTCGTATTCGTGCTGCACCACGCCGGCGTGGAAACCGGACACCTCGCGTGCGACCGGCTGGCCGTCGCAGTCGACGCCGCGGTAGCGGATGCGCGTTGCCCTCGGCACCGCGGCGCGCAGGCCGGGGATCGACAGGCAGCCCTCCCAGCGCAGCACGCGTTCCTCGGTCAGCAGCTCGATCTCGGGGTTGATCACCACGGTGTTGGGGACCGGGATGTCGCTCGGATCCTCGTTGCCGCGCGCCTCGGAGACCCGGAACACGAACAGCCGCAGCGGCACGTGCACCTGCGGCGCGGCCAGGCCGGCACCGTATGCGTCCTCCATCGTTTCCATCATGTCGGCAACCAGGCGGCGGATCTCGGGCGCGCCCGGGTCGGCCACTGCTTCACACTTTTGCAACAGCACAGGGTGGCCCATGCGCGCTATCTTCAGAATGGCCATGTAGCCTCCACGGTTACCACGTGATATAGGGCGCCTCCCCGATCGGCGGGGGCGGCCACAGCAGAGAAGGAGAAGGCAGCCAAGTGCAAGTACTCGTGCGTGACAACAACGTCGACCAGGCGCTGAAGGCGCTCAAAAAGAAGATGCAGCGGGAAGGGATCTTCCGCGAGATGAAGCTGCGGCGGCACTACGAAAAACCGTCGGAGCGGCGCGCCCGCGAGGCGGCCGAAGCGGTCCGTCGCGCCCGCAAGCTGGAGCGCAAGCGGCTCGAACGCGAAGGCTTCTGACAGACTTTCACTAAGCTTGCTGCGGCTCGACCCCGGGATTAGGGTCCGATTGGACCAGTGATCCGGGGCGGGCCTCGATGTTCACGCCAGACCAAAACCGCCAACAGGTGGTGTTCGACCGGTTGCGCCAGGGCATTCTGGCCGGCACCCTGCCGGCCGGCGCCCGCCTGCCGCCCACCCGCGCGCTTGCTGAGGAACTCGGCGTGGCGCGCCAGACCGTGGTGCTGGCGTACGAGCGCCTCGCGTCCGAGGGCTATGTGCGCGCCCGTACCGGCAGCGGAACCTACGTTGCTCCTGACCTGCCCGATGCCGCGCCGGACCCGGCTGTCCCAGCGCCGACCGCGGCCAATCCGCTATCGCAGCGCGGTCAGCGCCTCGCCGCCATACCCGCCTCGGCCGCGTCGCGTGACCCGAGCCTGGGCACGTTGCTCGGCGGTGGCATCCCCGCGCCGGACCTGTTCCCCAAGGAGGCCTGGGCGCGTTGCGCCGCGCGGGTGCTGAAGTCGCTGACCAGCGACCTGACCGGATATCCGCCGCCGCAGGGACTGCCTGAACTGCGGGCGCAGATCGCCGCGCATCTGGCTGCGACACGCGGTCTGCTGGCCGATCCCGTCAACATCGTGGTCACCGCCGGTACCCAGCAGGCACTGCGCATCGCCGCCGAGTTGCTGCTCGATCCGGGCGACGCCGCCTGGGTCGAGGATCCCGGCTACATCGCCGGCCGCGGCGCCCTGCTCGCCGCGGGTGCGATGCCGGTTCCGGTCACCAGTGACTCCGAGGGTCTCGATGTGGCCGCCGGCATCCAGCGTGCGCCCGATGCGCGGCTGGCGCTGGTGGCGCCGTCGCACGCCACGCCGCTGGGCGGCGCGCTGCCGATCGGCCGACGCCTGGCGTTGCTCGACTGGGCCGGGCGGGCGAATGCCTGGATCCTGGAGGATGACTGCGACTCCGAGTTTCGCTGGAGCGGGCATCCGCTGCCGCCGCTTGCCACGCTGGACCGCGCCGGCCGGGTGATCTACTGCGGCACCTTCAGCAAGACGCTGGCGCCGGCGCTGCGCCTGGGGTTTGCGGTGGTACCGGCGCCGCTGGTGCCGGCGTTTGTGCGGCTCGGCACGTTGATGGACCGCGGCATCGATACCTTCAACCAGGCGATCCTGGCCGAGTTCATGCGCCAGGGTCTGCTCGCGCCGCATGTCCGTCGCATGCGCACCGAATACGCCCGCCGCCGGGTCGCGCTGCTGACAGCGATTGCGCGCTACGCGCCTTCGATCGCGCCAATCCCGGCGCCCGGCGGACTGCACATGGTGGGGCGGCTACCGGATGGCACCGACGAAGCGGTCACGGTGCAGGCCTGCCGTGCGCGCTGTCTCGCGGTGTCGCCGCTGGGTGGCTATTACGCCGGACCGCCGCGCATGGTGGGGCTGGTCATGGGCTTCGCTGGAACACCGGCGGCGCTTGCCGCCGATACCGCGCGACGGCTGGAGGGCGCGCTGCGTCCGACGGGGGGGAAGTAATACCCCGATGCTGGTCATCGAGGGCGACGCGGCTGAGGGGTTAGGTGTCGGATCGCGGCGCGCTGAGTGAGATGCCTCGCTGCGCTCGAAGACAAGAAAAGTCCAAACGCAAATTGGAGCAGATGCACGCCAAACACCCAGGTGGACCGGAGCGCTCCACTGAACGGTATGAATTCGTTACGATCGTTCGTCGCTCCGACACGAAAGCGGGTGCATGCGAAACACGCAAATAGCGCAGCAACGTTGGAGCGGTCCAGCGAACGCAATGCGGGGCTGGTGCCGGTGGCGATCGCGTGGACTGAGCAACAGCAGGCTCTGCCGCAAGCGCTTTACTTCAGCCAATGATGCGGAATATCGGCCGATGGCAGCCCCGTTCGTAGGGCGTAGGCTTGCCGACCCGACGGGCCACGTCTTTTAGGGGGTGTCATGGAGTTCTGGACGGAACCACAGATGGCGTCGATCCACAAAATGCTCAACCCGCGCTCCATTGCGATCGTGGGCGCGACGCCGCGGATGCAATACGGCGGGCGAATGCTGGCCGCGGCCCTGAAGGCCAAGGACCGGGTGCGGGTTTATGCCGTGAACCCGCGTTATGACGAAATCATGGGGGTGAAGTCCTACCCGAGTGTGACGGACCTGCCGGAGGCCCCCGACGTGGTGGGCATCGTGGTGCCCTACGACCAGGTGCTCGATGTGCTGCAGGAGAGCCACCGCAAGGGGGCGGGATCGGCGATCGTGATTTCTGCCGGATTTGCCGAGCGCGGCGTGGACGACCGGCGTGATCTGCAGGGGGAATTGGGTGAATTTGCCCGCGCCTCGGGCATGCGGATCAGCGGCCCCAACTGCCTGGGGCTTGCGAATGTCAGGCACGACATCTGGGCCACCTCGTCCTCGCGCGCGGCGGATGGTCTGAGCGGGCCGATCGGCCTGGTGTGCCAAAGCGGCGCGACGGCGTTTGGGCCGTTCCTGGTCCGCGCGGTGGAGAACGGCATCGGCTTCAGCTACATCATCTCGACCGGGAATGAGGCCGACCTCGATTTTTCCGACTTTGCCCGCTACCTGCTGGACGATCCGGATACGCGGGTGATCGCCGGTTTTGTCGAAGGCTTCAAGCGGGCCGACAAGTTTCTCGAAGTGGCAAAGCTCGCGGCAGAGCGCGGCAAGCCGATCGTCCTCATCAAGATCGGGCGTTCGGAACTCGGGGCGAGAGCTGCACAATCGCATACTGCGGCGCTGACCGGCGCGGATGCCCGCTACGATGCGATCTTCGCCCAATACGGGGTGATCCGGGTCCAGGATTACGACGAACTTTTGGAGGTGGCGCACCTCCTGGCGCACACGCCCAAGCCCGGCGTGCCCGGCGTCGCGGTGGTGTCGCATTCGGGCGGCATCAGCTCGCTCACCGCCGACATGTGCGGCCAGGCCGGTCTCGATCTGCCGACGCTTGGCGACACGGCGCGTGACGGCATCAACGGGATCCTGAAGGGCTTCGGATGGGCTGCGAATCCTGCCGATGTGACAGGCTTTGCCAACAGCGAATTATTCCCACAGATCATGGAGCATATGATCAACGATCCCAGGATGGGGACGCTCGTCGTGGCGAGCTCGGGGGCGGACGCCCAGGCGCAGCAGGTCATCGGTCAGCGTGATCGGACCGACAAGGGCGTCGTGTTCCTGTGGACAGGGAGCCGGGACGCCAAGGCTGGCCTGGCACAGCTCAAGAGCGCCCGGATACCGATCTTCTACACGCCGGACACGTTGGCCCGCGGCCTGCGGAGCCGGCTCGCGTATCATACATGGCGCGAGCGTCGCCTGGCGGATGGCTTTGCCACGGCCCCTTCGCGCACGGCGGCGCAGGATGCGGCCATCGCCCAGGTGCTTCGCCTGGGGCGTCCGACACTCTCGGAGTCCGAGAGCAAGCAGCTTTTGGCAGCGTGGGGAGTGGGGAGCGCGCGGGAGCACCTGGCAACGTCTGTCGAGGGCGCGGTCGAGGCCGCGGGGCGGCTCGGGTTTCCGGTGGTTCTCAAGGTCGATTCGCCCGATATTCTGCACAAGACAGAGGCCGGGGTGGTTCGGCTGAACCTGCGCGATGCGGCACAGGTGCGAACGGCCTACGCGGAGATCCTGGCCAGTGCCAAGGCCTATGCTCCACAGGCTCAAATCATCGGCGTGTCGGTGCAGGAGATGGTGGGAGAAGGTGTAGAAGTTATCGTTGGCGTGTCGTGCGACCAGCAATTGGGGCCGGTGCTGCTGTTCGGCAGTGGCGGTGTGATGGTCGAGGTCTACAACGATGTGGCCCTGCGACGCTGCCCCATCACCCGCCGCGAAGCACTGGCGATGATCGCTGAGGTCAAAGGAGCCCGGTTGCTCCAGGGCTTTCGCGGACGGCCAGCGGCGGACCTCGAGGCGCTCGCGGATATCCTGGTGCGCGTGTCACACCTTGCCATGCACCTAGAAGGACACCTGGCGGAGTTGGACATCAATCCGCTCATGGTGCTGCCGTCAGGTCAGGGAGTGAAGGCGGTGGACGCCCTCGCCGTGCTTCGCGGCACATAGTGATCAAAACCTAACGCTTGGTACCAGGTCGGCTGACACGGCGGGGCAAGTCCGGCACAGCAGCGCGCGCGATCCGGGCCACGCCTGCGCTTCCTTCAGCCGATTTGCGAAAATATTGTTCATCGCCGGCTCCGAGAACGACATCAGAACTGTCCGACCAACCCTTTTGGAGAGCCGGATTCGGCGTGCCCATTCGTTGATTTGGGCGGGCGGCAAGGGGGCGGCAAGCGCGACCCGTTGACCGCATTTGACGAGTGGAGCAAGCTGGTAATCGCGAAGATTCTGGACAGTGTGCGGTTGAGGCCAGCTTCACCTACCCGCATTCACCAGATCGCATAGCGTTTTTGAGATACTCGTCACGTCTCGACGTCGTGCCATTCTCCCCAAGGTGCCCATGCGAAGGGTTGCATCATGCCTGACGAACCAGTTCAGATCGTACTTGACAATACGCTAGCCGCGGACGACGCGAACCAGATACGCAGCTTGCTCGCGGATCAATATTCAGGACTGGAAGTCCTTTCATCTGCTACCACTTCGGTTTTACAGGCCGATTTGTTTCAGATATTGCCCGTCGCGGCTGCGGTAGTGGCCACAGTCAATCTCGCGCTTACCGTTTTCAGACAGGCGCATGATTACTCTAAAGACAGAAAAACGGATATCGCGTCTTTTAAATTGTCGTTAGAAACGGAGCTTGCAAAGATGGGCTTAGTCGATGGAAAAATCCATTCGATCGACAATTTTGCTTCCATCATTGATGGCGGCAGAAGCTCTTGCAAGGTCACTGTCACATTTGAAAAGGCGAGCAGAACAGTTGAGTTGCTGGTTAGGAAGAATGGCAAACAGCTGATTTTTTCGCTCAACAAAATTCAATAGCGATCGACGACACTCGATGTTGGTCATGGTGATACTATGCAATCACGCAATTTAGTGGAATCGGAGCTTCGCGAGTTTGCGCTAGTATACCAAAGCGTTGACTTCATAAACTCGCTACGCCCGAGAGAGCGGCGTTCAGCCAATCACAGATTTTATGATTTATTTTGTGAGGCCGCGACGCAGCATTCAGACACGCTGTTACAGCATATCATCAACCGGTTCTCGACGGTTTTCTATACATCAACAGTTCCCACCGAAACACGCCTGAATACTAAATTAACGGTTAACGCTGAAGTGGCTTATTCGGGTGATGGCAAAGCTATAATTACTCATCAACTCGGCTCGTATCTTGCCTTGACCGACTTGGCGTGCCGCTTAGCGGCCCACAAGGATTTCATTTCCACGGAGTTTGGGCCAAATCATGGGATGCACCCCCATGAGCGCGGTCCATTCCCAGTACATCCGCCAAAGCCCTGGTTGTGCGCTCCTCAACTCCGCTACGTCAACTACGCAATTACCGACCGTCCCGACGGAACTATGGGCGGACCAATATTCTACACTGCGTTCCCGCTGAGATCAGAAAGGCAGGTATTTGTAGCAGGGTTGCTCAAAGAGATCGCATTTGCCTGGATTCACCGGCATGAGGAACATCATGTTGCTCAAGGTCACTTCGACTATCTTAGACGTTTGCAGTCAGGTTCCAATATTCGTCGAGGTTCAGAGTTAGACCCTTTACACGCGGACACGACGATCTCACGCGCCCTTGAGCTAGATGCGGACTTCCATGCCACGAGCGACGTTTTGGTGGAATACCTATTTGATCCGACAATCGTTGAAGCGTTGTCGAGTTACTATAAATATCCAAGGCTAGTTTTGTTCAGACTAATCAATGTCAGCATTTCAATGGTATTGTTTGTATTCGACAAGGCGCGACAACATCAGTTGATCAGGCTTAAAAAGCAGAGCCATCCAGCCCCGTTTACGCGCTTCCTGAATGTGCTGCGCGCTGAGAGGGACTTAATGGCGACATTGGGGGACGGAGATTTTTCATTGGCAATAAAAAATATACTCAAGGATCCGGAATTGAACAGTTTGACTGCAGGAGCGTTCAAAGGAGCATCGGAGTTTAATACCGGCTACAATTCCGTGGCGACCGAATTGTCGGTGCTCGTCGACGTCCTGTCGTGGGAAGACGGCAACGGTTATGAAGAAGACAACAAAACTTACTCGCACTATTTTATGGACCACGGCACTGCGATTTCGGCGTTGATGAAGTTCCCGTTGATCTTAAATACGGTAATGAATCGAGTCCACGATCTAACACATGGCACTGAGTTCGGACTGCCCGTTAGGGATTTAACCGATATCGAAGAGATGTTTTCAGACACCGAAAATGAAGGGCAACGAGGCAAAGTCCTTTCTGACAGCTACGAACTAATGGAGCTTATGGAGGCTTGGTGGATAAGGCTTCGGCAAGAGGTGGGAGAAAATAGCCGAATGTCGCCTGTGTATGCCCACCAAGTGTTAAGGTTGATGGAACGGTTGAGTGAACATGCTCATAGTTCGCGCGGTGGCGCGCCGGAATGAGGCTTCTCTACAAATAGCCTCTGGGCACCACCGTTCTTCACCAGCTCACGGAGGGACAGCAGGCCGGTACACCTCTGCCTATCGCACATCGCCAACTACCGAGCAGACGGCGGTCGGAATCGGTTACATTTGAATGACGATGTCCACGCTTCTCTCGCGGTCGGCGAGAGTCTCAAGTGTGCTCTCGATGTATCTGCGGTGTCACATAGAGCGTTGCAGAGCCGTCGCGCGCCGCTTCCAACAAGGCTCGTGCTGTCGTGTGATGCGGAGCGTCGGCGTCAAGCGCGTAGATGAGAACGTTTGTGTCGGCTAGACCCGGCTCAACGGGCATCGTCGTAGATGTCGCGACGATGCAAGGCCCCGATGCTGCCAAGGTGCCAAACCGGTAAATCAGGGCGCGCAGTTGTCGGGTGCGTCAGCGCGGCACGTTCATCGATGAAGCGCTTGAGCAGCGTGTCCACGGAAACGCCGCGCCGCCGTGCTTCGTCAGCAAGCCGGGTTTCAATCTCATGAGAAATCTCGATGGTCATGCGCCGCTCGGGTTGGGGTCACCAATCGCCGAGGTTAGCAGTTTCCGTTCGCATCTTCCATAGCCGCGTGTGGATCGACCAGGCCAATCGCTTGAATGAAGTGAGTAGCTTCCGGCGCGGCTGAAATTTCAATTCATAGGGAGCCTCATCGATGGAGGCTTTGCCATGGCTGCGCCGGTCAGCGTCCCGCTGTTGGATCACTTCGCCGCACTGTCCGATCCGCGTCAGCATGCCAAGGTGCTGTATCCGTTGCCGGAAATCCTGCTGCTGGTGTTGGCTGCGACCATTGCCGGGGCGGACGACTTCGTCGAGACGACGCTGTGGGGAACCGAGCATCTGGCGTTCCTCAGACGCTTCTACCGCTACGACAGCGGCATCCCTAGCCACGATACACTGTGCGACGTGTTCGCGGCGCTGGACCCGGAGCTGTTCAAATCCTGCTTTCTGGCCTGGATCAACGGCTTACGCGACGATGACCCGGACATCATCGCGGTTGACGGGAAGACCTCGCGGCGCAGCCACGACAGGCGGAAGGGCCGCAACCCCTTGCACCTGGTTTCCGCCTGGGCGGCGCGTCAACGGATCGTGCTCGGGCAGCAGGCGACCGAGGAGAAATCCAACGAGATCACCGCCATTCCGCTGCTGCTGAAGCATCTCGACCTGAAGGGTGCTTTGGTCACCATGGATGCCATGGGGACGCAGACCGACATTGCCCGCGCGATCCGCGATGGGGGTGGCGATTACTGCATGTCGCTGAAGAAGAACTGGCCGGTTGTGTATGCCGATGTCGAGCAGTTGTTCGCCGATCCGCCAGACGATGTGACGTTCGAAACAACGGAGACGGTGGACCTGACGGCTGGGCGGATCGAAACCCGCCGACACACGGTCTGTCATAAGGTCGACTGGATGACATCGGACCGGCATTACCCAGGCGAACCGGTGTTCCCGGACCTGGCCATGATCGGGCGGATCGAAACCGAGGTCGAGCGAAACGGAAAGATCGAGCACGAGACACGCTATTATCTGTGTTCGATCGCTCTCTGTGCTCTGACCTTCGCGCGTGTCGTGCGGGCGCACTGGGGGGTGGAGAACCGCCTGCACTGGGTGCTGGACGTGATCTTCCGCGAAGACCTCGCACGCTTTCGGTCCGGTGACGGGCCGCAAAACATGGCGATCATCCGCCACACAACCCTCAATCTGCTCTCACGCGCCAAACCAACCACCAGCCTGAAGAACCGCCGGAAACGGGCAGGCTGGAACGTCGACTATCTGGAAACCGTCATCCGTCAGACCGCGTGACGTTCAAGCGATTCCCCTGGTGGATCGACGCCGATGAAGGGTCAACCTCTGTCGCCCAGTCACACAGAGCACCACACACGGCCGAGAGTGATCGCCGCGACCCGGTGATCCCCAGTGTCCCAGCCCGTCAGCTCGGGGATTTCCCGAACATGATCCAGCCGCCGCTGCTCGGCGTGGTGAATGCCCCCAACGCAGTCTCCGCCCGAACTTTGACCTGCCGTGCGCCAGCCGTGCCGCGCAGCTGCTCGATGCAGTCGGTGTACATGGCCGTCCGGGTGCGCCCGTTCCCTAGATTGCCGCCGCTCGAGCACAGCGGGTGCGGTCCCTCGACCCTGATATCGCCCGCGTAGAACGCGAAGGCATCGCCGCGTTTGACGCCGTGCCACTGGAAGGCCTCCAGGAAGAACTGCGCCATCGGTGCATAGCCGTCGTATGGATTGAACACATCAACGTCCCCAGGCCCCAACCCGGCACCCTCGTACATCCGCCGAGCGGCTCGGTCGGTCCAGTCCTCGATCTCGTCCAGATCGGCCTGTGTGCTGCGCTGCTTGAAATTGTGCTGTGAGTGATTGAGCACATACACCGGCTTCTGCCGCATATCGCGCGCACGCTCGGCCGTCGTGAAGAGATACGCGGTCGATGCATTCACCGGCCGGTCGCAGTCCCACAGCCGCAGCGGATTCAAAATATAGCGCGAAGCAACATACTGCTCGACGGTAAGCTGCGGCACCCCATGGCTGGCGTTGAACCCCCACGGCGTCAGCAGCCCGTTGCGGTGCTGGTTGACCACGAACGGCGCCAGGTCGTCGTGCCTGCCGCCGTATCTCCGGCAGTACTGCCCGTGCGGGAACATGTTGATGAAATCATTGCCGCCATGGTTGCCCCACGGTGCCGTCCACTGGCGTGCGCCGCGCGCGTAGTCGTCAGCGTTCTCGCCACCGCGACGATAGCGGCCTTCGAGATTGCCTGTCGGGTAGATGACGAGACAGGTGCTGCAAACACCGTCGCCCACGGCCTGTGCCGCCATACCCACCATTTCGCTGATCGTCGGCAGTCCTGTCGGAGCAAACTTTACGTTGCGCAGCCCCATCTGCTCGGTCAGCCACTTCGCGTTGACCAGCGTGAGCCCCCACTCCGAATCATACGGCGGGGCGAAGTACGGCCGTGGCGCCCACTGCGACGCGGAGCCGCCGCTGCCGCCGGCGATATGGCTGTCGCAGCAGATGACGCCGTCGATCTGATCCGGCGTCACGCCTGCCTCGTCCATCGCCTTCTGGCAGGCCAGGATGGAGTAGGCGCCGAGTGTCTTGTCCATCGAGACGCCGTCCCAGCGACGGTCGACCGGCGAATGTCCCACGCCGGCCACTGCGACCTTGCCACGGTGCTCCCATACGCCGAGCCCGTCCTTGTCTCGCCGCCACTGATACCGGTCTGGCGCGCTCATGGCTCCACCTTTCCTCTCACCGTGTGTGCGACCTACTTCTCAAACCGACTCGTGGCGTCGCGATCGCGGTCGTAGCGTCGCGTGAGCGGAAACGGCGGCAACCAGGACTCGCGACGGATGATCCAGCTTTCGTAGCTTGGCGTCAGTTGGTCGGGGGCATCCAGCGATCCCAGATTCACTTCGATTTCGTCTGCGCTGCGGCCGAAGACGGTGGAGCCACAGCGGGGACAGAAAAACCGCCCTGCGTAGTCGCGTGTTTCGCCCTCGATCGTCACCGCATCCTGAGGAAACACCGCGCCAGCGTGAAACAGGGCGCCATGATGCTTGCGGCAATCGAGACAGTGACAAAGGCCGACCCGGTATGGGAGTCCCGAGGCCACAATTCGGACGTTGCCGCACAGGCAACCGCCGGTAAATTGGTCCATGCTGCGTCTCTTCTTCTGCTACGCGACGACCCGCCACTCGTGGATGAGCTGGTCCGGGGCCACCTCATCGAACGTCACCTCGACGGCGGCGCCCACCGGCACCTGGTAGGGCGGGGTGCCCGGCAGATTGGAATAGAAGTTGACCCGCTTGTCCGCATCCAGCGTCACCATCGCCATGTTGTACGGCTGATCGGGCATGCGCCGGTTGAGGCGGCCATCCTCGATCACGATGTAGGCCGCGATATGGCCTTTTCCCTCGACCTCTTGCCACGTCAGACTGGCAGCCGAGTTGCAGACCTGGCAGGCCTGCTGCGGCGGGTATTGCAGCCGGTCGCAGGCAGCGCAGTGCTGCAACACGAGCCGCCGTTGATTGACCGCGTCCCAGAACGGCTTGCTCAACGCGTCGGCAACGGGGATCAGCTTCGGCATCGCTTCACCCCTCGCCCCGTCCAACCCACTGGCCGTAAACAGGATACTGGCTGCAGATGAACTCGATATAGGCCGGGCGACCTGAGGTATTGACATCGAGCGCCCGCCGCAGGGCCGGGATGACCTCGGCCGGCTCGCTCACCCGCTCGGTGTGGAAGCCCAGCGCGCCTATCACCTTCGACATGTCCACATCGTCGGGCCCCATCACCTGGTGGGTGAAGGGATCATGTCCTGCCCCCCAGAAGCCGGGTCCATAACCCGCAAAGCCGCCATTGCTGATGTGCACGACCGTGACCCCGAGTTTCTCGCGCAGCAGAACCTCGAGGTTGCCGAGCATGTAGCCAAGGCCCGCCTCGCCGGTCACCGCCACGGATGCCCGGTCCGGAAACGCCTTCTTGGCGGCAATGGCCGCAGCCAGGCTGAAGCCGAGCGTGGAGACATTGCCCCACCCCAGGAAGCCGCGCGGGATGAGCGTGTCGAACACGGTGCTGAGCTGGTCGCGCGTGTTGCCGGACTCGTGCGTCACGAACGAATTGCGCAGATCCAGCACCTGCATGAGATCGCCGTACACCCGGTAGGGATTGATCGGCGTCTCGTCGGAGTTCATGACCTGCCGGTATCTGGCGAGCGCCTCGTCGCGTGCCGCCCTCACTTCCGCCGCTACGTTGCCCGCCGACCGTCCGGCGCCGCGCGTGCGGTCGGACACTTCCTGGCGCAGCGCCTGCAAGGTGAAGCGCGCATCGCCGATCACCGCATGCGCTGTGGGAATCATCTTGTTGACGTGCAACTCGTCGACGTTGCAGAGGATGATGGTCTTCTTCGCCGCATCGGGAATGGCGTGGCTGAAGCGGCCCGGCGACAGGCTCGATCCCACGGCGAGAATGACGTCGCTCTTGTTCAGGTAGTGTGCGATCTGATCGCCGCGCACGCCGACAAACAGCGGATGGTCCTCAGGGAAGGCGCCTTTGGCCTTGAGCGTCGTGATCACCGGCACATTCGCCAGCTCCGCCAGCGCCTTCAGGTCTTCAGAGGCGCCCGCGTAGATGACCCCCTCGCCGGCGTAGATCAGCGGGTTACGGGCTCCGAGGAGCTGGTCAACGGCCGCGCGCACATCCGCCGGGTCCGGCGCCGATTTCCAACCCTTCACGGGACGATAGGGGTCGGCGGTTTCGTCGTAGGTGGCCGTCGCATTGGGGATCGCCAGGATCACCGGGCCCGGCCTGCCGCTGCGCAGCATAGTGAAGGCGCGGCGCATGAACTCAGGCGTCCGCTCGGGCTTGTCGAGATAGCCGAACCACTTCGACACCGTCTTCATGGCCGATGCGACGTCGTACTGGCTGTTGCCTGAGCTGCCTGCCGGCACGCCATCGGTGATGCACAGAACCGGCGAGCCATCCTCATAGGCCTGCGCCATCCCGGCGTAGGCGTACTGCATGCCGGCGGCATTGACGCCGCCCTGGAAGGTGCACACTCCGATCCGTGAGCCCGCGGTGATTCGCGAGAACGCGTCGGCGACCGCGACAGCGTAGCGGTCGTCGCGCATCATCAGCATCGGCACGCCTTCCCGGCCGAGCGCGTTGTTCACCCGGCAGACCGGGAAGGTCGAAACCCAACCCACACCCTCCTGCTTGAGAATGCGGACAATGCCGGTCGCTACATCGATCGTCATGAATGTGGTCTCCTTTGCATGGAGCCGAGTTGTCAGCCCCGCGCCGTTTCCCAATTGCCGCAGCGGTGTGATCGGCCTCGCAGTCGCGGGCAATCCGAAAAATGACGGGCACCTGTCGCCCTGGCAAGAGGCGGTCGGGCACGAGGTCATCCGGACTCACACAAGAGCGGCTGCGCGAAGGGGGCAACGACTGGCCTTAAGCTCGGGTTCTTCGTGAGTTTGTCTCAGGACGCCGTTCGACTGTGGCGTGAACTGTTAATTAGCCGCAATCGCGCTCATTCTCGCGCTTGTGCTCGGCACCACTCATGGCGCGAGGCTTGCTCCTGTCGTCATGGCCGGGCTCGTCGCGCCCATCCACGTCTTTATGTCCTGGTAGCAGCAGAGACGCGTGGCCAAGCCATGCCATGGCAGTAGGGCAACCGAGTATCACGGTCGCTCGGACACGTCGCCGCGCCGTCGGCGTGTTGAATCCACTTTCATCTGCTACGAAATTTCCTGCTGGCGGTGCTCGATGCAGGGTTGGCCACTGGCGATTTTCCGCGCGGGCGATTTCATGATTCTTTTCACGAAGACGCAGGAAGGTTTTCACGAAGCACAGCGCAGAAGGACATTGACGCTTCGCGCGTAACCGGATTACGGCCGGCGAAGCGCCCGAATCATCCTTCCTGCTTCTTCGTGATGGAATCGAGTCCGCCGGACAGGCACCCCGATGCGTCACTTGGCAAAAAACGCCGCATACCATCCTCAGTCCAACGCAATGCGGGGCCGGTGCCCGTGGAGATCGCGTGGGCCGGTCCGGACCCCAGCGGCGCATGCCCCTGTGGCAGGCGGCCGAGGTGGCGGATTCCGGGCGGCATCGTTCGGTTTGCGAAGGCGTACTGCTTGGCCTCGGCGGAAAGTCACAGGCGGGCGGTTCGGCGAGAGCAGGCGCGTTATGTTATTGCGCCTATTCCGGCGGGCTGAACGCTGAACTGTTCACCAAGGCTGCTGCGGTGGATGATGCGACACCGTACGAAGCCGGTGCATTTGGTGGTCGGCGCACGCACAAGACCGCGCCGGTGAAGGCCTATGTAGCGTCCACGCATGGGATGCTGACGTTGCATTTTCTTCCCGACTATGCCCCTGAGCTGAACCCTGGCGATCTGGTCTGGAGTCACACGAAACGAACAGGAGTGGCGCGAGCACCGCTGCGGCGCGGCGAAACGCTGCACCAGAAGATCGAGGCACAACTCAGCGCGATGAAGCGCGTGCCACAACTATACGGTCTTGCCTTCCTTGCAAATCGACACTCTCGATGCGGCCACTGGTCTTGCCCCCGACGGGCACAACTGGGCATTTCTGAAACGCTCCAGGCCAAACGGTCCCGCGGGCCGCATCGTCATCCCGCCCGGCCCCTGCCCCACTTCGCCTCCCCGAGCAACGCCCTCATCGATGCCGCCGCGTCGGGGTCCTCGGGTCGATCTCGGCTGGCCGTACGATTGGCTCGATACGATTTACGGCGGATCGACTCTTTGCCAATCCGTCGTAAACCAGCCGTAAACCGTCTTCCGTTGCGCGAAATGTCCTTCAGGCATTCATCACATTGACCGTAAAGCTGTCTGAGCCGTCCTGAATCGTGACCTGCTTGTAGTTCACCTTGGCCGGATCTTCCTCGAATTTCACCGGGTGCGTGGTGACAATATTTCCTGCCTCACCGGTCGGCGGCGTCGCCTTGACGGTCAACAGGAGGATCTCGGGGTTGATGCCCTGCGGGCTCGAGCGCTCAAGCGTCACTGTCCAACCTGTGGTCGGTTCTGTCTCGTCGCCGCTCACGCACAACCTCTTCTTGTAGTCGGCCGCGGCTTCCATAACCGCTTTGAATGTATCTTTCTTCGCAGGCATTTCGCTCTCCGCTTACCGTTGTGGATTTGGCCGGGAGAGGGGCTCGGCACGAAACGGACTGACCCGCACCGCTCCGCCTACTCCGTGATGGGCAGCAAGACCACCTGCCCATTGCTAGCGTAGGTTGCTGGGCATTCTCATTCTGTGAGGCGTGTCACACGACACACAACCGTGATGGCAGATTCGGAGGAATGCGTCGCGGCAGTCGCGTCTGTCGGCGCTGCGCGTTCCGCCGCTGACCTTGCGCTTGGTGCCATGGAGACGGATGTCGCGCTCGGAGCCATTGATGTGGAGCGGTATGTCCGGGCGATCTGCAGGCCCGCCCGCAGCACCTCGTGGTTTTCCATTAGAGCGGTTTCAGGCAACGTGGAATCGCGACGGGGCGATGGGTTTCGCTGCGCTCTACCCATCCTACCAGTTGGCGCGCACACGGAACTCCGTTGGTAGTGTAGGATGGGTAGAGCGCAGCGAAACCCATCGGGGCAAGGGATCGTTCCGGCCAGTCTGAAAATGCCCTAGGAACCCGTCCTGCCCGGCAATCAGCAGGCGCATAGGCCACCGGGACGATTACTCGCTCACCCCCTGCTCCAGCCGGAACGACGCTGCGGGATACACGCCCAGCACCCGCACCTCGGAGGAGAAGAACGACAGCTCCTCCAGTGCCCGCCGCAGCCCCGGCTGCTCGGGGTGACCGTCGGCGTCGCAGAGGAACTGCGTGGCGACGAAATGGCCGGCGAGCATGTAGCTCTCCAGCTTGGTCATGTTCACCCCGTTGGTGGCGAACCCGCCGAGCGCCTTGTACAGCGCTGCCGGCACGTTCCGTACCCGGAACACGAATGTCGTCATCAGATCGGGCTCGTCCGGTTCGCGCGTCCGCGGCTGTCGCGCCATGACGTAGAACCGTGTCGTGTTGTGCGAAGCATCCTCGACGTTCGCCGCAAGTATCTCGAGCCCGTAGATCTCGGCCGCCAGCGCCGAGGCGATCGCTGCCTCCTCCCGACGGTTCCATTGCGCGACCAGCTGCGCAGCGCCCGCGGTGTCCGCCTGCACCACCGGCGTCAGCCCGAGCCGGCGCAGGCTGTGGCGCACCTGGCCCAGCGCCACGGTATGCGAATGCGCCCGCTTCAGATCGCCGATCGCGGCGCCCTTCACCCCGAGCAGGCAGTGCTCGACCCGATGGAAATGCTCGCCGATCACGAACAGGCCGGATTCCGGCAGCAGGTGATGGATGTCGGGCACCCGGCCGGCGAGGCTGTTCTCGCACGGCAGCATGGCAAGCTCCGCCAGCCCGTCGCGCACCGCGTCCATCGCGGTCTCGAACGACTCGCACGGCAGCGTCGTCATGTCCGGATAGGCGACGCGGCAGGCCAGGTCGGAATACGCCCCCGGCACGCCCTGGAACGCGATCCTGCCGGTCATGCGCGGCCGGCCGGGGCAAGCTCGCGCCGCGCGCGTTCCAGATCGGCCGGCGTATCGACGCCATACGGAGCCTGCTCGACACGGGCGCAGGCGATGCGCATGCCGGCCTCCAGGGCGCGAAGCTGCTCCAGACTTTCCCGGCGCTCCAGCGGCGCCTCCGGCAACGCGACGAAATGCGCCAGGGCGGCGCGGCGGAACGCGTAGATGCCGATATGATGCCAGCGCGGACCGTCGCCCCACGGGATCGGCGCGCGCGAGAAATACAGCGCCGGCGACACCGCGCGCCCGCGGTCGAACGCGCAGGCCGCCTTCACCACCGAGGTCAGGTTCGCCTCCTCCTCCGTTTCGATCGGTGCCACCAAGGTCGCGATGTCGAAGCCCGGATCCGCCAGCGGCGTCAGCACCGTGCGCAGATACACCGGCGGAATGGTCGGCAGGTCGCCCTGCAGGTTGACCACCACGTCGTGCCGCCCCTGCGGATCCAGCTCCGCCAGTGCCGCATGCACGCGGTCCGAGCCGCGCGGCAGCGTCGGATCGGTCAGCACCGCGATGCCGCCCTTGGCGCGCACCGCGTCGGCGATCTCGGCATCGCCGCAGGCCACCGCGACCGGGCCGATATCCGCCTCCCGCGCCCGGTCCAGCACGTGCACGATCATCGGCCGGCCGTGGATGTCGGCGAGCGGCTTGCCCGGCAGCCGGGTGGAGGCCATGCGCGACGGAATGACGACGATCGGGTTCACGGGTTGATGGGGTAAGGTCGTTTCCCTATGGTGCGCGCACCTTATGGAGGCGAACGGCCGCGCGCAACGGCGGGCCGGCGGGCCTCCGCGTATGGTGGATCGGGTTCGGGGAAGTCACGCCGCATGGACAGTATGGAGGTCAACAAGGGCATTGCCGCGATCCTGGTCGCCGGCATCGTCTTCTTTCTCACTGGCCTGATCGGCGATTCCTGGTGCGCGAACGGCTGCCGGAGAAGACGGTGCTGGAGATCGCGGCGGCCCCGGCGGCGGCCGCCGGCGGCGAGGCCAAGCCGGCGCCATTGCCGCCGATCGCGACCCTGCTGGCCACGGCCGATCCGGCGGCCGGCGAGGCCATCGCCAAGAAGGTCTGCGTCGCCTGCCACACCTTCGACAAGGGCGGCAAGACCGGGGTCGGGCCGAACCTGTATGGCGTGGTCGGCGCGCCGCACGGACACATGGAGGGGTTCAACTATTCCACCGCGCTGAAGAGCAAGCAGGGGCCCTGGACCTTCGACGCGCTGAACGAGTGGCTGTACAAGCCGAGCGCCTATGCGCCCGGCACGCGGATGTCGTTCGCCGGCATCACCAACGACAAGCAGCGCGCCGACGTGATCGCCTAGCTGCGGACCCTGTCGGACAACCCGGACCGCTGCCGTCACC
Source organism: uncultured Alphaproteobacteria bacterium (assembly GCA_963819855.1). GTDB lineage: Bacteria > Pseudomonadota > Alphaproteobacteria > Acetobacterales > Acetobacteraceae > JAMXLO01. The sequence continues at coordinate 7,547 of CAWFYC010000021.1, read as the reverse complement.
TGACCAGGCCCCCGCGGCGGCGCACCAGCCGCTGCGGCGCCGGCCGCGCCGAAGCCCTAGTCGCGGCGCGCACTTGACGGCCGGATCGGCAGACCCGCCCGAACTCGATCGGTTCCTCGCAGCCGCCGAAGCCGCCGCCGACGTTGCCGGTGCGGTGGTCCGGCCGTTCTTCCGCGCCGGCTTCGCAATCGACACGAAGTCCGACCGCTCCCCGGTGACGATCGCCGACCGCACCGCCGAACAGGCGATGCGCGCGGTGCTGGCCGAGCGCTTCCCCGATCACGGCATGCTCGGCGAGGAGTTCGGCCTGGACCGCCCGGAGGCACGGCTGCGCTGGGTGCTCGATCCGATCGACGGCACGCGCGCCTTCGTCAGCGGCCGGCCGACCTTCGGCACGCTGATCGCGCTGCTCGATGGCGAGACGCCGATCCTCGGCATCATCGACCAGCCGGTGTCGCGCGAGCGCTGGATCGGCGCCGTCGGGCGCGCCACCGTGTTCCGCGGCGCGTATGGCGGGCGGGCGGGCTGTCGGCCCTGCGCGTCCTTGGCCGACGCCGAACTGTCCTGCACCAGCCCGGAGATGCTGGGCGCCGACGTGCCGCGCTGGCGGCGGCTGGCTGAGCGTGTGCGGCGCAACTACTGGGGCGGCGACTGCTACGCGCATGGCCTGCTGGCGCTCGGCCAGATCGACGTGATCGCCGAGACGACGATGAACCTGTGGGACTGGGCGGCGCTGGTGCCGGTGGTCGAGGGCGCCGGCGGCCGCGTCACCGACTGGTCGGGTCAGACGCTGCGGCCGGACGGCGACGGCCGGGTGCTGTCGGTGGGCGATCCGGCGCTGCTGCCCGATATAGTCGCTCGGCTTAAGTAGTCTTTAGTTGTCAGAACCCTGCCTTACGTCACATCTTCGTTCCCCATGCGCTCCATAGTCCTCCTGCTGCTGATCGGCCTGACCTCCCTGCCCGCGCTGGCCGATGACGGCAGCGTGACACGCAGCAACGCCATCGCCATCCTGGCGAAGCCCGCCCTGCCGCCCGACTTCCCGTATTTCCCCTACGTCAATCCGAACGCGCCGAAGGGCGGCGAGGTCACGCTGTCGTCGGTCGGCACCTACGACAGCTTCAACCCGTTCATCCTTCGCGGCACCTCGACCCGCGGCATGGTCAGCCCTTGGGTGATCCTGCCAGGCGGCTCCGGCTCCGGCTCCACCGTCGGCCACGTGTGGGAGAGCCTGCTCACATCGTCGGCCGACGAGATTCGACCGGCTACGGTCACCTCGCCGAGACCATCGAGCTGCCCGCCGACAAGATGTGGGTCGCCTTCGAACTGCGGCCGGAGGCGAAGTTCTCCGACGGCACGCCGGTCACCGCCGAGGACGTCGCCTGGACCTTCCGCACGCTGCTGGAACAGGGCCGGCCGAGCTTCCGCATCCAGATGGCGGACGTGAAGGACGTCGCTGGTGGAGGGCCCGCGCCGCGTGGTGTTCCACTTCAAGTCGAACGAGAACCGCGAACTGCCGCTGATCCTTGGCGGCCTGCCGGTGCTGCCGAAGCACTTCTTCGACGGCCGCGACTTCACCAAGCCGCTGACCGATCCGCCGATCGGCTCCGGCCCGTATCGCATCGACAGTTTCGAGCTTGGTCGCAGCGTCACCTATGAGCGCCGGCCCGACTGGTGGGCGGTCAACATGCCCACCGGCAAGGGGACCAACAATTTCGATCGCGTGCACATCGAGTATTTCCGCGACGCGACCGTGGCGATGGAGGCATTCAAGGCCGGCCAGATCGATCTGCGCAGCGAGAACATCTCGAAGAACTGGGCGACCGCCTATGACTTCCCGGCGGTCGATCGCGGGCTGGTGATCAAGCGCGACTTCAAGCATCACCTGCCGACCGGGATGCAGGGCTACGCGATGAACACGCGCCGCCCGGTGTTCGCCAATCCGCTGGTGCGCCAGGCGATGGCCGAGACGTTCGACTTCGAGTGGGCGAACAAGAACCTGTTCTACGGCAACTACACGCGCACCCTGAGCTACTTCAGCAACAGCGACCTGGCGTCGTCCGGCATCCCGCAGGGCGATGAGCTGAAGCTGCTGGAACCGTACCGCAAGGAGCTGCCGCCGGCGCTGTTCACCGAGCCGTTCAAGCTGCCGGTGACCGATGGCTCGGGCAACAACCGCGAGCAATTGCGTCACGCGCTGGATCTGCTGCAGCAGGCCGGCTGGTCGGTGAAGGACCGCCAGCTGGTCGATCAGAACGGCGAGCAGATGAGCTTCACCATCCTGCTGGACGAACCGTCGCTGGAGCGCGTGGCGCTGCCCTATGTGCAACTGCTGCAGAAGCTCGGCATCGATGCGCAGGTGCGCACGGTCGATCCGGCGCAGTATCAGCACCTGACCGACGACTTCGACTTCGACATGATCATGATGATCTTTCCGGAGAGCGATATTCCAGGCAACGAGCTGCGCGACTACTTCACCTGCGCGGCGGCAAAGGCGCAGGGCAGCTACAACGTCCCCGGCATCTGCGATCCGGCGGTCGATGCGCTGGTCGAGCGGATGATCACGGCGCAGGACCGTGAGACACTGGCAATCGCTGCCCGCGCGCTGGACCGGATCCTGCTGTGGCGGTGGTTCCTGGTGCCGAACTGGGACAGCCGGACCTTCCACATCGCCTACTGGGATCGCTTCGGGTACCCGGACAAGCCGATCCGCGAGGGGTTCAACTTCGACACCTGGTGGGTCGATCCGGCGAAGGCGGCCGCGGTCGAAGCGGCGAAGAATCAGTGAAGGGGAGGGCAATCGGCGTCACCTGAATGACCGGCTATCTCCTCCGCCGTGTGCTGCTGGTGTTCCCGACGCTGTTCGGCATCATCGCCATCAACTTCGTGGTGATCCAGTTCGCGCCCGGCGGTCCGGTCGAGCAGATGATCGCGGAACTCCGCGGCAAGGGCGACCTGTCATCGCGTCTCGGCGCGACCGCATCGGAATTCGGCAGTCCGGGCTCCTATCGCGGCGCCCGTGGCCTTGATCCTCACGTGATCGCGGACATCAAGAAGCTGTTCGGCTTCGACAAGCCGCCGCTGACACGCTTCGTCGAGATGGTCAGTGGCTACCTTCGCTTCGACTTCGGCCGCAGCTTCTTCCGTGACCAGTCCGTGGTGAACCTCATCCTGCAGAAGATGCCGGTATCGATCTCGCTTGGCCTGTGGTCGACGCTGCTGGTGTATTTCGTCTCGATCCCGCTTGGCATTGCCAAAGCGGTGCGCAATGGCAGCCGCTTCGACCTGGCGACCAGCGCCGTCGTGCTGGTTGGCTACGCCATACCAAGTTTCCTGTTCGCCATCCTGCTGGTGGTGCTGTTCGCCGGCGGAAGCTTCTTTCAGTGGTTTCCGTTGCGCGGTCTCACCAGCGGGGGATCCGCCGACTGGAGCCTGCCCGCGCGCATCGCCGATTACGCCTGGCATATGGTGCTGCCGACAGTCGCCATGGTGGCGGGCGGCTTCGCCAGCCTGACGATGCTGAGCAAGAACTGCTTCCTCGAGGAGATCGGCAAGCAATATACCGTGACCGCCCGCGCCAAGGGCGCCAGCGAGCAACGCGTGCTGTATGGCCATGTGTTCCGCAACGCCATGCTGCTGGTCGTCGCCGGCTTCCCGCAGGCCTTCATCAGCATCCTGTTCACCTCGGCTTTGCTGGTGGAGATCGTGTTCTCGCTCGATGGACTTGGCCTGCTGGGCTATCAGTCGGCGATCCAGCGCGACTATCCGGTGATGTTCGGCACTCTGTATATTTTCACCCTGCTCGGGCTGCTGATGCAGATCGTCGGCGACACGCTGTACACGATCGTCGATCCGCGCATCGACTTCGAGTCGAGACGGTGACGCTGTCTCCGGTCACACGTCGCCGGCTAGCGATCTTCCGTCAGCATCGGCGTGGCTACGTCTCGTTCTGGATCTTCCTGGCGGTGTTCGGCACCAGCCTGTTCGCCGAGTTCATCGCCAACGACCGGCCGCTGCTGATCCGCTTCGACCACCAATGGTATGTTCCCGTGCTGCAGGACTACAGCGAGGACACGTTCGGACACGAATTCATGCCGACAGAGGCCGATTTTACCGATCCCGTGCTGCAAAATCTGATCGAGGCACATGGCTGGATGCTCTGGCCTGTGGTCCCTTACAATTACGCGACCACGGTCAAGGACCTGCCAAGCCCGGCCCCCTCGCCACCCTCGATGCGGAACCTGCTGGGCACCGACGACCAGGCGCGCGATGTGCTGGCCCGCGTGATTTACGGCCTGCGACTTTCCGTGCTGTTCGGTTTCTCGCTGACGGCTGTCACTTCGGTCGTCGGCATCATCGCCGGCGCGGTACAAGGCTACTATGGCGGGCTGATGGATTTGTTGTTTCAACGCTTCATCGAGGTCTGGAACGGCATGCCTGAACTTTATCTGCTGATCATTCTCGCCAGCATCATCACGCCCAGCTTCTGGGTATTGTTGATCTTCCTGCTGTTGTTCCGCTGGATGAACCTGACCGGGCTGGTGCGTGCCGAATTCCTGCGCGGCCGCAATCTTGAATACGTCCGCGCGGCGAGGGCGCTCGGCGTCTCCGACATCACCGTGATGCGGCGGCACATCCTGCCCAATGCGATGGTGGCGACGCTCACCTATCTGCCATTCATCCTGTCCGGCTCGGTGACTTGTTGTCGACCCTGGATTTTCTCGGCTTCGGTCTGCCGCCGGGCTCACCATCGCTCGGCGAGCTGGTCGCGCAGGCGAGGAGCAACCTGCAGGCGCCGTGGCTCGGGTTCACCGCGTTCTTCGTACTCGGCGGCGTGCTGACGCTGCTGATCTTCGTCGGCGAGGCGGTGCGCGACTCGTTCGACCCGCGGCGGCTGCCGGCATGAGCCTGGTCGAGGTCGCGAACCTGTCCGTCGCCTTCGGCGCGAAGCGCGTGGTCGACGGCGTGTCGTTCAGCCTGAATCGCGGCGAAACCCTGGCGCTGGTCGGCGAAGTCCGGCTCCGGCAAGTCGGTCACCGCGCTGTCGCTGTTGCAGCTGCTGCCGTCGGGCGGCAGTACCCACCGGCAGCATCATGCTGAACGACGAGCAGATGATCGGCGCCGATGCCGACACGCTGCATCGCGCGCGCGGCGAGCTGGCCGGCATGGTGTTCCAGGAGCCGATGAACAGCCTCAACCCGCTGCACCGCATCGGGCGCCAGATCGCCGAGGCGATCACGCTGCATCGCCGCATTCCTGCACACAGCCTGCGCGAACGGGTGATCGACGTGCTGTCCCAGGCCGGCTTCGCCGATGCCGAGAACCGGCTCGACGCGTTTCCGCACCAGCTTTCGGGCGGTCAGCGGCAGCGCGTCATGATCGCGATGGCGCTCGCCAACGATCCCGCGCTGCTGATCGCCGACGAACCCACCACCGCGCTCGACGTCACGATTCAGGTGCAAATCCTGAAGTTGCTGACGCGACTGCAGAACGGAACGCCGGCATGGCCCTGCTGCTGATCACCCACGACCTGCACCATCGTGCGCCGCTACGCCGATCGCGTGTGCGTGATGAAGGAGGGCGCGGTGGTCGAGGCTGGCGCGTCGCCGAAATATTCGACGCCCCCTGAGCATCCGTACACGCAGCATGCTGCTTGCGGCAGTGCCGAAAGGCGCCGCCCTGCCCGCTGCCGAACGATGCCCGGTCTGCTGCGCGCGGATGACGTGAAGGTGCACTTTCCCATCCGACGTGGCGTGCTGCGCCGCACTGTCGGCCATGTCCGCGCGGTGGATGGCGTCTCGATCGCGATGCGCGAAGGCGAGACGCTGGGGCTGGTCGGTGAATCGGGATCCGGCAAGACGACGATGGGCTGGCGGCACTGCGGCTGGAACGCGCACGGGCGCATCCGTTCGACGGGAAACGATATCGCGACGCTTGCAACCGGCGCCAATGCGCCGCTTTGCGCGCAAGCATGCAGATCGTATTCCAGGACCCGTACGGCAGCCTATCGCCGCGCATGACGGTGCGGCGAGGTCGTCGCCGAAGGGCTGCGGGTGCATGAGCCGGACTGAAACGCGCCGAACGCGCCGCAGCGAGTTGCACGCCGAACTCGAGGAGGTCGGACTGCCCGCCGACATGGCAGAGCGCTATCCGCATGAATTCAGCGGCGGGCAGCGGCAGCGCATCGCGATTGCGCGCGCCATGATTTTGAAGCCGCGCTTCGTCGTGCTGGACGAGCCCACCAGCGCGCTGGACATGTCGGTGCAGGCACAGATCGTCGAACTGCTGCGGCGCCTGCAACAGGTGCATCGCCTCGCCTACCTGTTCATCAGCCACGACCTGAAGGTGGTGCGCGCGCTGGCCCATCGCGTGGTGGTGCTGCGCCATGGCCGCGTGGTGGAGGAGGGCGACGCCGATGTGGTGTTCGCCCACCCGCGTGAGGACTACACGCGCACCCTGATGACGGCGGCGTTCGCGCTCGAGGCCTGACCGAGCAGGCGCATCGCCAGACCGAGCGCGAACACGGCCGGAACCGTCAGGCCGAGGAACGCGGCACCCCAGCCGAATGCGCGGCCAGCAGGCCGCCGAGCGCGGTGGAGAACGCTGCGCCGATGCCTTGCAGCACGGCGATGAAACCGAGCGCAGACTGGGTTCGTCCGAGTTCCCCAGGTGAAGTCCGCCACCATGATCGGTACGGCCACGCCAAGTGTGCCAGCGCCGCATCCATCCAGGACCTGGATCGGCATCAGCCACGTCGGGTCCTGTGCGACCGCCGCCATCACGCCGCGGATCGGCGTCACACTTACACGCAGCAAGCAGCAACCACGCGCGGTCGATCCGGCCGGCCGCGCGGCCGGTTACGATCGCCACCGGCACCATGGTGAGTCTGCGCGACCACCACGCAGGCAGCCATCCAGCGGCGCTTGCATCGCCGTGGCCGATAGCCGCCATGCGTTGGCCGGGTAAAGGCAGCATCGCGGCATTGCCGAGGTGGAACAGCAGCAACGCCAGGCCGAGTATGAGCAGCGGGCGATCACCCAGTATCTGTGCGAATGAGACGGTCGGTTCGGCGTCGGCATGGCCGCTGGCGCGCTGCGTGTCGATGGCGCTGCCTGGAATGGACAGCAGCATCGTCGCGCTGGCGGCTGCCATTCCGGCAAGCACCCAGAACGCGGACGCGGCGCCGAGTGCGGCGGTGGCAGCGGCCACCAATCCTGCGGCAGCGACGTTGCCGGCATGGTTCCATGCCTGGTTGCGCCCTTGCTGGCGCGGGAAGTGGCCCTTGCCCACAATGCCGAGTGTGAGCGCGGTCACCGCCGGTGCCATCAGCGCGCCGCCAAACGCCGATGCCGACTGTGCCGCGAGGACAGCGGCGAAGCTGCGCGCCGGCAACGTTGCCAGTGTCCCGCCCACGACGGCGAGCAATGCGAGCGCGACCCACAGGCGAAAGTGGCGTGTGCTTCGTTCGACCAGCATGCCGGCGGGGCTGTTGAACAAGGGGTCACCACACGATCTGTTCAAAACTGCACGCTAGGCAGCAAAGGGCT